>NZ_CP039291.1:2606244-3909366 GCF_004798685.1 Cellulomonas shaoxiangyii
CGCGCTCGGCGCCCTGCTGGCGATCCGCGTCTCGCAGACCGGCATCCTGCTCACCCTCGCGTTCGACCTCATGCTCGCGTGCCTCGCGGCGCCGTTCGTGCTCGGGGTGTTCTGGCGGCGTCCCGGTGCGGTCGCGGCCCTGACCGCGGCCGGCGTCGGGCTCGTCGTCCGGCTGACGCTCCTCGCGCTCACCCCCACGCTCTACGGCGTGCCCAACGACCTGCTGTACGTGCCGAACACCCTGGTGGGCCCCGGGTTCGACGGGTGGGCCACGCTCGTCGCGGCGGTCGTGGGGATCGGCACGTACGTGCTGGTCGGGTGGCTGCGCCCGCGGCCCGCCGACGAGCGCGCGTCCGAGGCCGAGCAGCTCGCGGCGCTCGACCGCGAGCTCGCCGACGTGGAGCAGGGCACCGCACCCGCGGCGGCGGGAGCGGCCGCGTGACCGCGCGTCAGCGCTCGACCAGCGCCGGGTGGCGCGGGTCGTCGACGCGCGCCACGACGTCCGCGACGTCCTGCGGCGCCACCTCGTCCTCGTAGCGGGCGAAGGCGGGCAGCTGCCAGGCACGCTCGTCCCCGAGGCGCCGCGCGAGCGTCGCGGGACGCACGGTGAGGTGCACGGTCAGCTCGGCGTCGAACCACCGGCCCAGCAGCAGCTCCCCGTCGACCACCAGCACGGCCCGCTCCGGCGCGGCCGCGTAGGGCGCGCGGGTCGCGCGGTCGCGCCCGGCGTCCCACAGGCTCGGCAGGTAGCGGCCCTCGGCGGCGAACGGGTCGAGCACCTCGCGCGCGAGCGCACCGGCGTCGAGCCGGTCCTCCAGGTACGCGTCCGGGTCCTCGCGCCCGAGCTCGTACCGCACGGACGCGGGCCGCAGGAAGTCGTCGGCGTGCACGCGCGCGACGGCACGGCCCGCCGCGCGCAGCGGCTCGACCAATGCGTCCGCGAGGTTCCCAGGGGCCAACGGCGCCGCGCCGTCGACGAGCACGCGCCGGCGTCCCTCCCCCGCGAGCACCAGCGCGACGACGTGGTCGACGAGCGCGGACGGGCTGACGGGGCGGACGCGCACGGCACCCACCCCATCACGCGCGCCCCCGCCGGCGCCCGCCGGCCGCACCGTCAGCCGCGCCGACGGGCGGATTGACGGCCGAACGGCTGAGGGCACGGCACCGCGCCTCGTGGCGTGGTGCCGTGCCCTCGCGGCGGCGCGGTCGTCAGCCGGCCCGCGTGGTCTCCGGCTCCCCGGCCGAGACCGGGTGGTCACGCTCGAGCTTGGCGCCCTCGACGTCGACGTCCGGCAGCAGCCGGTCGAGCCAGCGCGGCAGCCACCACGCCTTCTCGCCGGCGAGGTGCAGCACCGCCGGGACGATCGTCATGCGGACGACGAACGCGTCGACGAGCACGCCGAACGCGAGCGCGAAGCCCATCGGCCGGATCACGGCGATGTGCGAGAACACGAAGCCGGCGAAGACGGACACCATGATGATCGCGGCCGCGGTGACGACCGCGCGGCCCGCACGGACGCCCTCGGCCACCGACTGCCGCGCCGTCGCGCCGTGCGCGTACGCCTCACGCACGCCGGACGTGAGGAACAGCTGGTAGTCCATCGCGAGGCCGAACAGGATCCCGATGACGATGGTCGGCAGGAAGCTGATGACCGGGCCCGGGTCGTGCACGCCGAACAGGTTGCCGAGCCAGCCCCACTGGAACACGGCCGTGACCGCGCCGAACGTCGCGAGCAGCGAGAGCACGAACCCGAGCGTCGCGACGACCGGCACGAGGATCGAGCGGAACACCATGACGAGGATGACGAGCGAGAGCCCGACGACGAGCGCGAGGTAGCCGGGCAGGGCGTCGCTGAGCTTCTCGGAGACGTCGATGTTCGCGCTCGCGACGCCGGCCACGGAGAACTCCGCCTCCGGCTCGTCGAGCGTCAGCGCCCGCACGGTCTGCACGAGCTCCTCGGTGGACACGTCGTTGGGGCCGCCCTCGGGCAGCACCTGGAAAGCGAGCACGGTGCGGTCCTCGTTGGCGCCGATCGGCGCGACCGCGCGCACGTCGTCGAGGTCGGCGACGGCCGTGCCGACCTCGGCCTGCACGACCGGCAGCTCGTCCTCGGACACGCCCGCCGGCAGGTCCGCCACGACGAGCAGCGGCCCGTTGGCGCCCTCGCCGAACTCCTCGGCCGTGGTCATGTACGCGCGGTACTGCGTGGTGTCCGTGGCCTCCTGCGACCCGTCGGGCAGGCCGAGCCGCATGGACGCCGCCGGCAGCGCGGCGACGAGCAGCACGGCCGCGCCGAGCAGCAGCGACAGGACCGCACGCGGCGTCGACATCGGACGGACGGCGACGTGGTGCTCGCCGCCCGTCGTCGTGCGCTGCCTGCGGGGCAGCACGCGCGTGCCCGCCAGCCCGAGCAGCGCGGGGGTCAGCGTCACGGCGAGCAGCACCGCGACGGCCACGCTCGCCGCCGCGGCGGTGCCCATGAGGCCGAGGAAGGGGACGCCGGTGACGTTGAGCGCGAGCAGCGCGATCAGCACGGTGCTCCCCGCGAACACCACCGCGTTGCCCGACGTGCCCGTGGCGAGCCCGACGGACTCGATGACGGACATGCCGCGGCGCAGCTGCTGGCGGTGCCGGTTGAGCAGGAACAGCGAGTAGTCGATGCCGACCGCGAGGCCGAGCATGAGGCCGAGGACGGGCGTGACCGACGACATCTCGACCACGCTGGAGAACGCGAGCGTGCCGAGCGCCGCCACACCCACGCCGATCAGCGCGTTCAGCAGCGGCAGCCCCGCCGCGACGACCGAGCCGAGCATGACGAGCAGCACCACGACGGCCACGGCGACGCCGACCGCCTCCGACGCGCCGCCGAGGACGGGCACGCCCGACGCGAGCTCGTTCGAGAACGCGACCTCGACGCCCTCCGGGGCGGCGTCCTGGACGGCCGCGATGACGGCGTCCTTCGTCTCCGGCGTGACGTCGAACTGCGGGTCCTCGAACACGACGGTCGCGAGCGCGGCCGACCCGTCCTCGGAGACCTGCCGCAGCTCCGTGGCCAGGTCGAGCAGCGTGCGTCCGGCCTCGAGCTGCGGCTCCTGGCTCTCCAGCGCCTCGCGGCCCGCGTCGAGCTCCGCCTGCCCCGCCTCGAGCTGGGCACGCCCCGCGTCGAGCTGGGCCTGCTGCGCGTCGAGCTGGGCCCGGCCGGCGGCCAGCGCCGGCTCCGGCACGCCCTGTGCGGCGCTCGCGTCGAGCTGCGTCCGGGCTGCGTCGAGCTGCGCCTGGCCCGTGTCGAGCTGGGTGCGGCTCGCGTCGAGCTGCGCCTGACCGGCGGCCAGCTCGGCACGCCCCTGCTCCACCTGCTCGGCACCGGCGGCGAGCTCCTGCGCCTGCTCCTCCCGCTGCGCCTCGGTGGCGAACGGGTCCACAGCCGCCTCGACGCCGTCGACCTCCGCCGCGTCGGCCAGCGCCGCCGCGACGCCTTCCCGCTGCGCGTCGTCGAACGCCTCGCCGTCCTCGGTGGAGAACACGACCGTCCCGGTGCCGCCGCTCGTGTCGGGCAGCTCCTCCTGGAGGCGCTGGGTGAGCCGGTCCGTCGCGGTGCCCGGGATGCTGACGGTCGAGACGAGCGTCCCGCCGAGGCCGACGTAGGCGCCCGCCGCCACCAGCAGCGCGACCAGCCAGACCGCGATCACGCGCCACGGGTGCCGTGCCGACGACCGGCCGAGCCGGTAGAGCAGTCCTGCCATGGGGGGTCTCCCTGGGGTGGAGCGGGGGCCGCGCTGCGCGGCGTACGGCGGCCGGAGCCGGTACCGGTCATCGGGATCGTAGGTGCTGAACTTGATGCCTGGCATCCGGATCCGGGGAATGGCGCCGTGTGAAGTTGATCGCTCCTATCAGGGGTAGCGTGCCGCCCATGACGGACGACGCGGACGGCGCGGCGGCGCGCACCCTGCGCCGCGACGCGCAGCGCAACCGCGAGCGGATCGTCGAGGCGGCGCAGGCGCTCTACGCCGAGCGCGGCCTGGCAGTCGGGTTCAACGAGATCGCGCACCGGGCCGGCGTCGGCGTCGGGACCGTCTACAACCGCTTCCCCGACAAGGACGAGCTGATCCGGGCGGCCCTGCAGCAGCCCGCGCTCGAGGTGCTGCGCGTGGCCGAGCACGCGCGCGGCGCCGAGCGCGCGTCGGACGGCCTCGTCCTGCTGCTCGACCAGATCGCCGTGCTGCTCGCCGCGAACCTCGGCCTGCGGGACATCGCGCTCACGTTCGACGAGCACACCGTGCCCGAGCCCGGCCACGCCATCGCCACGGTGATCGCCGACCTGCTCGCGCGCGCGGCCGCCGAGGGCGACCTGCGCGACGGCGTGACGATCCACGACCTCGTCGTCGTGCTGTGGATGGTCACCGAGGTCGCCCGGCACTCCCCCCGCCACCCGGCCCTGTACCGGCGGTACCTGCAGCTGCTCACCGACGGCATGACCACCGGGGGCCCGCCGCTCGACGTGCCGTCCGCACCCGACGCGACCGGGCCCCTGTCCCAGCACTGGGCGGCCCGCGGCCGCTGACGCGGCGTTGCCGTGCGCGCCCCGCGGACCTCCGCGAGCACCTGCCGCGACGTGCGCCGGCCGGCCGGGCCGTCCGGCGTAACGTCCCCGCAACACCCAGCACGTCTGCGCGTCACGCGCCCCACCTACTGTGATCACAGATCACAGATCACGGATCCGGAGGGGCGCATGGACGAGAAGTTTCGCGGGGTGATCGACGTCCCGACCGTGGCCGACGAGGTGTACAGGCGCCTGCGTGCGGCGATCACGTCGGGTCACCTGGCGCCTGGCGCCCTGATCTCGCTGCGGCAGGTCGCCCAGGCGTACGGCGTCAGCACGATGCCGGTGCGGGACGCCGTGAACACGCTCCGCGCCGACGGCCTCGTCGTCGTGGAACGTCGCAGCGTGACCGTGACCCGGCTGCACGCGGAGGAGATCCACGAGATCTTCCAGATCCGGCTGCGCCTCGAGCAGCTGGCCTCGCAGTGGGCCCTGGACAACGTCACCGACGAGGACGTCGCCGACCTGACGGAGATCCTCGACCGGATGGCAGGCGGTGCGGTCGACGTCGCCCGCTGGCGGCAGCTCAACCAGGAGTTCCACCGCAGGTTCTACGACTGCTCGCGCAGCGCGCACCTGCTCGAGCTGCTGCAGAACATCTGGGACAAGGTCGAGCCGTACATGGCGATCTACGCCTCGACGGTCGACGACTTCCGGGAAGCCGACCGCCAGCACCGGCTCATGCTCCGGCACATCCGGGCCCGGGACCTGTCCGCCCTGCTCGTGGAGCTCTCCGAGCACCTCGAGCACACCGAGGCGACCGTCGTCGCCGCACTGCGCGCGGGCTGACCCGCCCGCCGACCACCACCGCCGTGCCCTCCAGGGACGGTCCCCCACCGGGACCGGCCCCGGTCCCGCACACCCTCCGACCGAGCGACCGAGGAGTTCCCATGCCCGACGACGAGCGCCCTGCCGGTGCCACCAGCACGGTGACGCCCGCGGACCCGACCGCGACCACCCCCACCGCACCGGCGGTCCACGCGGACGCCGAGTTCGAGAACGCTCCTGTGCCCGCCGACCGTCGCCGCGGCGTGCTGTCGGTGTCCGCCGTCTGGGCAGGGTTCCCCCTGATCCTGACCAGCGCGCTGACCGGCGCCACCCTCGTGAACGGCCTCGGCTTCCAGCGCGGGGCCCTGGCCATGGTGCTGGGCAACCTCCTGCTGTTCGTCTACGTCGGAACGCTCGGCGCACTGAGCGCACGCACGGGCCACAACTTCTCGCTGCAGGCGTCCCGCACGCTGGGGAGCAAGGGCTACGTCGCGGCGTCCGGCCTGCTCTCGACGCTCGTGCTCGGCTGGTTCGCCGTGCAGACCGGCCTGGTGGGCTCGAGCGTGACCGAGCAGTTCGACGTGAGCGGGGTGCTCGTCACCGTGGTGGCCGGCGCGCTGTTCACCGTGGGGACGCTCGCGGGCATCCGTGCGCTCACCGTGATCGGCGCGATCTCCGTCCCGCTGTTCCTCGTGCTCGGGGTGGTCGCCACGATGCGCGCCGCGACCGACGGCGGCGCCGTGTGGAACTACGCCGGCACGGGTGACGCCCTCGCCCTCGGCGCCGGCGTGAGCCTGGTCTTCGCGCTGTTCGCCGACTCCGGCACGATGGCCGCCGACTTCAACCGCTGGTCGCGCAGCCCGCGCCAGGCGTGGGTCTCGGTGGCGACCGCGTTCCCGGTCGGCTGCCTCGTGGCGATGCTGCTGGGCGGGGTCGTCGCGGCTGCCACGGCGGGTGCCGGCGACACGTTCGGAGTCCTGACCGGGATGGGCGGCGCCATGCCGGCGATCGCCGTCGTGCTGCTGTTCGTCAACCTCGGCTCGGTCTGCATGCACTGCCTGTACAACGCCGCGGTGGGCTGGTCGAACCTGACCCGGCGGACCATGCGCCAGGCCACGGTCGTGCTGGGCGCGCTGGGCATCGTGCTCGCCGTCGCCGGCATCGCGGACCACTTCGTCGACTGGCTCAACCTGCTCGGCGTCATCGTGCCGCCGATCGGCGCGGTGCTGATCGTCGACCAGGCGCTGCTCGCCGCCCGGCGGCGCGTGCCGCCCGACGCCGCCTCGCCGGCCGTGCGCTGGCAGGCGTTCGCGGCCTGGGGTGTCGGCTCGCTGTGCGCCCTGCTCGCGCAGTACCTGGCGCCGGGCCTCTCGGCCGTCGTCGTCGGCCTCGTCACCGCGGGCCTCGGTTACGCACTGATCACCCGCGCGACCACCCCCACGACGACGGCGGCCTGAGCCGCACGTCCCGCACCCCACCCGGGCGGCCCCGCGCGGCCGCCTCCGCACCGACGAGAGACGAGATCATCGTGTTCGACGAGCTGACCATCGACGCCTACCACCGGGCGCTGCGCGACCGCACCACCACCGCCACCGCGCTCGTGCAGTGGTACCTGGACCGGATCGAGGCCCACGACCGGTCGGGCGCCGCGCTGAACTCGGTCGTCACCGTCAACCCCGAGGCCCTCGCGCGGGCCGCGGAGCTCGACGCGGAGCTGGCCCGGACCGACGAGCTCTCCGGACCGCTGCACGGCGTGCCCGTGCTCGTGAAGGACCAGGCCGAGACTGCTGGGCTCCGCACCACCTTCGGGTCCAAGCTCTTCGCCGACTACGTGCCGGAGCAGGACGCGACGCTGGTCACGCGGCTCAAGGAGGCCGGCGCGATCGTGCTCGGCAAGACCACGATGTGCGACTTCGCCGCCGGCTGGTTCTCGTCGTCGTCGATGACGGGCCACACGAAGAACGCGTACGACTCCGAGCGCGACTCCGGCGGTTCCAGCGCCGGCAGCGGCACGGCGACGAGCGCGAACCTCTGCCTCGTGGCGATCGGCGAGGACACGGGCGGGTCGATCCGCATCCCGACGTCGTTCAACAACGTCGTCGGGATGCGGGTCACCACCGGGCTCGTGCCGCGCACCGGCTTCTCACCCCTGGTCAAGTTCCAGGACACCGCGGGCCCGGTCGCCCGCACGGTGACGGACGCCGCCCGCCTGCTCGACGTGCTGGTCGGCTACGACCCGGCCGACGAGTACACCGTGGCGGCGACACTGGCACCGGACGCCGGGCGGTACCACGAGTCGCTCGCGTCGGCCCCGGAGCTGGCGTCGTTCAGGCTCGGCGTCCTGGAGTCCGCCTTCGGGTCCGACGACGACCCCGAGTCCCGCCCGGTCAACGTGGTGCTGCGCGGCGCGCTGGAGCGCGCCGCCGACGCCGGTGCCACGGTGCGCCGGGGCCTGGCGATCGATGACCTGCCGGGGTGGGTCGCCCGCACGTCGGCGTACAGCCGCGTCGCCCGCGCCGACATCACCCGGTTCCTGGAGTCGCGGCCGACGGCGCCGGCGTCGAGCTTCGCAGCGGTCTACGAGTCGGGGGTCTTCCACCCGGAGAACGACCTGTTCCACGACATCGCGACCGGCCCCGAGCACGCGGACGACGACCCGGCGGCGCTGGCTGCCCGCGTGGCGCAGGACGCGTTCCGCCGCGCCGTCCTGCGGCTGTTCGCCGAGGACGACCTCGACGTCCTGGTCTACCCGACGGTCCAGGTCGTGCCGCCGACAACCGCGCAGCTGGCCGACGGCACCTACACCGCGCTGCGGTTCCCCACCAACACGGTGATCGCCTCGCAGACGTCCCTGCCGGCCATCACCGTGCCCGCCGGCTTCACGGCCGAGGGCCTGCCCGTGGGCCTGGAGGTCCTGGGCCGACCCTTCAGCGAGGCGCGCCTGCTGCAGGTCGCGCTGCGCCTGGAGGAGCTGTTCGCCGCCCGCCGTGCCCCCGCGCTGGCATGACCCGCCGGATCGACCTGAACTGCGACCTCGGCGAGAGCTTCGGGATCTACCGGCACGGGGCGGACGAGGAGATGATGCCGCTGATCACGTCGGCCAACGTCGCCTGCGGCTTCCACGCCGGGGACCCGGTGGTCATGCACGACGCGGTCGCGTCGGCGGCGGCGCACGGCGTGGCCGTGGGGGCGCACGTGGGCCTGCCGGACCGGCTCGGTTTCGGCCGCCGGTACATGCAGCTGTCCGCCCGGGAGGCGTACGCCTCCACGGTCTACCAGCTCGGCGCGCTCGGAGGGTTCCTCGCCGCGGCGGCCGTGCGGATGCAGCACGTCAAGCCGCACGGCGCGCTCTACATGATGGCGGCTGAGGACGCCGACGTGGCCGACGCCGTCGCTGCGGCCACCGCCGCCTACGACGCACGGCTGGCCGTCTACACGCTGCCGGGCTCGCAGCTCGCGGTCCGCGCGCAGGCCTACGGCCTGGCCGTCGTCGAGGAGTTCTTCGCCGACCGCCCGTACGGGCCCGACGGGGTCCAGATGTTCGGCTGGACGTACGACCAGCTCGGTGGACCGGCCGGCACGGCGGACCGCGTCGCGGCCATGCTCGCGGATCCCGCGGCGGGGTCGGTCGAGACGGTGTGCGTGCACAGCGACACGGACGACGCGCCCGCACTGGTCCGCGCGGTGCGGGACCGCCTCCACCGCGAGGGGGTCACCATCGGACGCGCAGGCACCCCGGACGCGGGCTGACCGACGGTGCCGACGAGGGCCGCACCCCACCCGGGGCGCGGTCCTCGTCGGTGGGCGTGCGCCGGCCGACCGGCCGGGCCGTCCCGGCAGCCGTGGGCCGTGCGGTGACGACGGCCCGGGCCCGAGGGATGCCGCACCGCGCGAACGCCCTCAGTGGTGGAACCCCGAGCGCCGGCGCTCGGCCGGCATCGGGCCGGTGAGCGCGTCGAGGTACTCCACCTCGCCGGCGAGGTCGGCGAGGAACGCCGACGCCAGGTCGCGGCTCAACCCGTTGCGCACGACGACGCGTTGCACGGTCAGGTCCGTCAGGTCGTCGGGCATGGGGTACGCGGGCACCAGCCAGCCCTTCGTCCGCAGCCGCTCCGACAGGTGGTACAGGTCCCAGTTCTCCGTGTAGCCGTCGCGCAGGTGCCAGGCGAACACGGGGATGTCGGACCCGTCGTTCCACAGCTCGAACGCCGGCATCTTCGCGATCTCGCCCGAGAGGTACAGCGCGACGTCGCGCGACGCCCGTTGCACGGCCTCGTAGCCCGTCCGTCCGAGGCGGATGAAGAGGTAGTACTGCAGCAGCACCTGCACGCCCGGCCGCGAGAAGTTCAGGGCGAACGTGGGCATGTCACCACCGAGGTAGGACACGCGGAAGACGAGCTCCTCCGGGAGCGACTCCACGTCCCGCCACACGACCCAGCCCAGCCCCGGGTAGACCAGCCCGTACTTGTGCCCGGACGTGTTGATCGACGCGACCCGCTCCACCCGGAAGTCCCACTCGAGGTCCGGCTGCACGAACGGCGCGATCATGGCCCCCGAGGCACCGTCCACGTGGATCGGCACGTCGACGCCGGTCGACTCCTGGACCCGGTCGAGAGCCGCGGCGATCTGCGCCACCGGCTCGTACATCCCCGTGTACGTGACGCCCATGATCGCCACGACGCCGATCGTGTTCTCGTCGACGTACTTCTCCAGCTCGTGGCCGTCCAGGACCTTGTGCTCGAGCGAGATCGGCACGTACCGCGGCTCGACCTCGAAGTAGTTGCAGAACTTCTCCCAGCACACCTGCACGGCGCTCGACAGCACCAGGTTCGGCCGGTCCGCAGCCTTGCCCGCGGCCCGCCGTGCCAGCTGCCACCGACGCTTGAGCGCGAGGCCACCGAGCATGGCGGCCTCCGACGAGCCGATGGTCGACGTCCCGATGGCACGCTCGGGGTCGGGCGCGTGCCACAGGTCCGCGAGCATGGTCCAGCACCGCGTCTCGACCGCGGCGGTCTGCGGGTACTCGTCCTTGTCGATCATGTTCTTGTCCGCGGCCTCGAGGTAGAGGCGGGACGCGTACTCGTCCATCCAGGTGCCGACGAACGTCGCGAGGTTGAGCCGCGCGTTGCCGTCGAGCATCGCCTCGTCGTGGACGATCTGGTACGCGGTCGACGGCAGCGACTCGTCGTCGGGCATCCGGAACTTCGGCACCGAGGTGGCCTCACCCGGCCTGGCGAAGACGGGGTTGACCTCGACGACGTCGGGCTCCCCCCTGCGGCGTGCGGCCCTGCGCGTGTTCGTGACCATGGTGCCCCCTCGGCTACCAGCGGCCCGGCCCCCCCGGGACGTCCACCCTCACGCTAGGCGCGCGTGTGATCTGGCGCGCACCGCCGGGGGCCGCGCCCGCGGGGGCGATGCCCTCACGCCATCCGCCACCGCACGGCGAAGCGGCAGGCACACACGCAGAAGGCCGCCGTCCCGAGGGACTGCGGCCTTCTGACCAGGGGTGGGGTGTTCGTGGATCCCTATCCCTACAGGTCAGGGCACCCGTTCTACGAGAACCATCTTCGACTTGCACCCTCGCGTCGTGAGATCAGCACCGGGACACTCTGGACACGCTTTCCCGGCTCCACCCGAACGACGGTGAGAAGACCCGTGCACCGGGTCCCCGCACGGGCAGGTCTCACGTAGGGAATCCGGGCGCGCCGGGGTGAAGTCGAGTGACCTACCCAGGCAGGCAAGGCCGGTCTTGTCCTCCCAGTCCTCTGGCGGTGCCGCTTCAGGAGCTCCTGGACGTCCCACCCCGCCAGAGCGCGCTCGCGGACGCCGTCACCTCCGCGGTGGTCGCCGGGCGGCCGAGCACCTGCCGTACCGCAGGTCCACGACGCGGTCGACGTGCGCCGGGAGTACACGATGTCGTAGACCGCCGTGGGGCGGCCGTTCGAGCCGATACGGGCGACGCCCGGGCTCACCCCGGAGACCGACGCCGCCCGGGGCTGTCGGCCTGACGGCGCCGACCGCCGTCAGACGTGCGCGGGGCCGTCGAGCCCGTGTCCCGACGGCGCCGTCCCGAGCCGCGCCAGCGCACCCCGGGCCGCGACGACACCCGTGCTGAACGACGCCTGCAGCAGGTAGCCGCCGGTCGGCGCCTCCCAGTCGAGCATCTCCCCGGCGACGAACGTGCCCGGCAGGGCGCGCAGCATCAGCGCCTCGTCAACCTGGGACCACGCGATGCCGCCCGCGGTCGAGATCGCCTTCTCGATCGGCATGGTGGCCGTCACCACGACCGGCACGGCCTTGATCCGCTGCGCCATCCCGGAGGACGGCAGGGTACCCGCGTCGGCCTCGCGCAGCAGCCCGATCGCGGCAGGGTCCAGTCCGACCGTGCGGCGCAGCCAGGACGAGCCCGAGTCCTTGGGGCGGCGGCGCCCGAGCCGTTCGTCGAGCTGGGCGACGGTCAGGTCCGGCCGCAGGTCGATCTCGACGACGCAGCGACCGTCCGTGTCGAGCGCCTCGCGGATCGCGGCGCCGATGGCGTAGACCGGGCCGCCCTCGAGGCCGGTGCGGGTGAGCATCGCGTCCCCGCGGCCCCGTGCCGGGCGCCCGCGGACGGTGAGCGCGACGTTCTTCAGCGGCGTGCCGGCGAACCGCTGCGCGAGCACATCCGTCCATCCCACCCGGACGCCGACGTTGGCCGCTCGCAGCGGCGTGACCGCGATCCCGCGGTCCATGAACGGCCCGGCCCAGCCGCCGTCGGCGCCCAGCCGCGGCCAGGACGCGCCACCGAGGGCGAACACCGTCACATCACCGCCGACCTCGACAGTCGTGCCATCAGCGCCGGTGAACAGCGACGCACCGTCGTCGGACCATCCGTCCCACCGCTGCCGCTTCTCGATCCGCACCCCGAGGTCGGTCAGGCGTGCGAGCCACGCGCGCATGAGGGGCGTCGCCCGGAACGAGCGTGGGAAGACCCGCCCGCTCGTCCCGACGACCGTCGGCTCCCCCAGCCCTGCGCACCATGTGCGCAGGTCCTCCGGGCCGAACACGTCGAGCATCGGCCGCAGCCGGGGCGCCGACTCGCCGTACCGCTCGGCGAACGCGTCCCGCCCCTCGGTGTGCGTGATGTTCAGACCGCCGTGGCCGGCCAGCAGGAACTTGCGTCCCACCGACGGCATGCGGTCGTGCACCGTGACGTCCACGCCCGTACGTGCCAGCACCTCGGCGGCGATGAGCCCCGCCGGCCCGCCGCCGACGACGGTCGCGGTGCTCATCGGCGGGAACGTCCGCGTCCGTGGTGTGTCGGCACCGGGCGAACCTAGCCGACCGGCGGACGACAGCCGTCACCCCGGGGGCGTCACCGACACGCATGCCCTGGACAGCACTGAGGCCCGACCCAGGACGGGACGGGCCTCAGCACAATCTACGAAGAGCGCCTTCGCGTTCTACGAAGACCTCGGGGTGGAGGTGGCGGGAATCGAACCCGCGTCCGGTGGCGAAAAACCAGGTCTTCTCCGGGTGCAGTCCGCTAGGGAGTTTCTCGGCCCCCACGCTCACGCGGACAAGCCGTGGACGGGCCCAGTCGGCTAAGAGTCCCGCCCGCCCCACCGACGAGGACGGACAGCAGTGGCTCTCTAGATGACGCCAGGAACTAAGCCGAGAGCATGCTTAGGCTGACGGACTTCGGAGCTCGCTCAGGCGGCGAGGGCGAAGTCGGTGCGCTGAGTATCGGCACCTATAAGTTGCACGGATCGTTTACGAGATAACCGTGCGTCCTCGACCCGCTTCTCCTGGATCGACGACCACCGTCGAAACCGATCACCCCCAGGGGTGTGTTCACTTGTCAACCACCGTCCCGCTCCCCGTGGGGGCGGACCGGCGGGCTCCAGCGTACGGCACAACCTCGGAGCGGTCTCGCTGATTCCGCCGGGCGTGACGGCCCCACGCTCGGAGGGTGGGGTCGTGGCGGGAGGCCGGCACGGGCGTGCCACGCCCGGCCGGCCCTCGCGCGTCACTCGGTCGGGGTCTGCGGCGCGGCGTCGTCCTCCGGGGTCGCGTCCGGGGTGGCCTCGCCCTGGCCGGAGCGGTCCTGCCGCGCGTCGCCACGCTCCGGACGCTCCTGCGTCGAGTCGTCGTCCTGGCCGTCCTGGCCGTCCTGGCCCCCGCGCTCCGGCGCAGCGCCCTGGCCGTCGGACCGACCGGGGCCGGGCCGGCCGTCCTGCTGCCACCCGTCCTCGCCGTGCCGCCCGTGCGGGCCACCCCGGTCGAAGCCGTCGGGCCCGCGGACGTCACCGTCCTCCTGAGCCACACCGGGACGCGCGTCCGCGTCGTCCCCCTGCCCGTTCGCCAGCGCCACCGCGCCGCCGCCGAGCAGCAGGCCGACGACCAGCGCGCCGGCACCGATGCCGGCCGCGACACCGGCCTTCACCGGCCGCTCGCGGCGCGGGACACGCGCCTCCTTCGCGGCCGGGCCGTCGGCCGAGGGCTGCGCCATCGCCGGCGCGTACGGAGCCTGCCCGTACGTCCCGGCGGCGGGCGCCTCGCCCCGCGCCGCGGGCCGCGGGCCCGACTGCCCGGTGGGCGGCAACGGCTGCGTCGGGGCCTCCGCGGGCCGCTGCCTGGGGGTCTTCCCCTTCTGCTCGTCCATGGTCTCCTCCTCGTCGGGTGCCCCTCGGCTCCCGTCGTCGGGGACCACTCCACCCCGCCGACCTCAGCGCAGGCTGGGACGCACCCAGGTCCGCGCTGTGAATCCGGCGGCGCCGATCACTGCAGTCTCGACGTACTCACTCGGCGCGGTCCGGTGTGCGGAGCCCGTCGAGGCCCCCGAGATCGGGCCCTGCGCCAGGCGGCCGGCCTCGACGCGATGGCGCCGCGAGCACCCCGCCCGCCGTGCGTCGCGCTGACACGCGGCCCTGCAGCCGACACGATGGCCCGATGGACCTGCCCGTGATGCCGCCCGTCGCGCCGATGCTCGCGAAGTCGGTCAAGGAGATCCCCGACGTGGGGCACGTGGAGCCCAAGTGGGACGGCTTCCGCACGATCGTGTTCCGCGACGGCGACGACGTGGAGCTGGGCAGCCGCAACGAGAAGCCGATGACCCGGTACTTCCCCGAGCTCGTGGAGGCCCTGAAGGCGAACCTGCCCGAGCGGTGCGTCGTCGACGGGGAGATCGTCGTGGTCACCGGCGACCAGCTCGACTTCGACGCGCTGCAGCAGCGCATCCACCCGGCGGCCTCGCGCGTGCGGCTTCTCGCGGAGCAGACGCCGGCGTCCTTCGTCGCGTTCGACCTGCTCGCGCTCGGTGACGAGGACCTCACGCGCACGCCGTTCCGCGAGCGCCGCGCGCGGCTCGTCGAGGCGCTGGCGGGTGCGCGCCCGCCCGTCCACGTGACACGCGCGACGGGCGACATGGCCGAGGCGCAGCGCTGGTTCACGCAGTTCGAGGGCGCAGGGCTCGACGGCGTGGTCGCCAAGCCGCTCGACGCGCCCTACCAGCCGGACAAGCGCGCGATGTTCAAGATCAAGCACGAGCGCACGGCGGACTGCGTGGTCGCCGGGTTCCGGTGGCACAAGTCCGGTGACGTCGTCGGGTCGCTGCTGCTCGGGCTGTGGTCGGACGACGGGCACCTGCAGCACGTCGGCGTGAGCGCGTCGTTCCCGATGGCGCGGCGCAAGACCCTCCTCGACGACCTCGCGCCGTACCGCGACGTCGACCTCGCCGACCACCCGTGGGGCTCGTGGGCCGACCAGTCGGCGCACGCCGACCGCCGCATGCCCGGCGCCGTCAGCCGGTGGAACGCCACGAAGGACCTGTCGTTCGTGCCGCTGCGCCCCGAGCTCGTCGTCGAGGTCGCGTACGACCACATGGAGGGCGACCGGTTCCGGCACACCGCCCAGTTCCGGCGCTGGCGCACCGACCGCGACCCGCGCTCGTGCACGTACGCCCAGCTCGACGAGCCGGTGCGGTACGACCTCGCGGACGTCCTCGGCCCGGCGTGACGTGACCGCCCCCGGCGCGTCGGAGCGCGTCGGGCGCGACCTGCGCGGCTACGTCGCGTTCTCGTCGGACGTCGCGGTGCGCTGAGCCGGCGTCAGTCGAGCAGACCCACCGCGTAGCCGATGAAGAAGAGCGCGCACAGCGCGACCACCGCGCCGACCCCGGCGTAGACGAGCCAGTTGGAGCCGGTCGAGCCGACCTTCGGCTGGTGCGCGGACAGGCCCGCCGTCGCCGAGGACTCCCCCGGCGGCGTGTCACCGGGCGCGACGCCGCCACCGGGCTCGAGACCCGGCGTGTCGGCGGGCTCGGGATCGGGCGTGCTGGCTCCGGGCGACTGGCTCATGCGTTCCCTCTCGTCGGGCGTGCTCGTCCCACCGTGGTGCGGCGGGCGCCGCTCGGCAACCCGAGCCGCCGGACGCGACGCGGCTCCCCCACGCCCGGACCAGGCCTCCGGGGTGAACAGCTCCGCGTCGAGGGCGACGGCGGTGTCGAGGGTGACGTACCCACGCTCCTCGAACAGCGCGGTGATGCGGTCCCCCTCGACGACCCACCTCTCGTCCGGACCGCTCCGGCGGCGGCCCCGCACCTTCTGCCGATCTGCACCCGGTTCCGCCCGCCCAGAGGAAGGCCCCGTCCGGCCGACGCGTCGAGCGCCGACCGGCTCCGGACGGGCCGTGGCCGGCGAGCGGGCACACCCCGGCGCACGTACGGTCGAGGCGTCCCCCACGCGTGCGTCCCCCACCCACGGACCGCGCCCCACGCCGCCCCACCGGAGGCCCGCATGAGCTCGTCCCGCCCGCACGACGTCGTGGTGGTCGGTTCGGGCTTCGGCGGGCTGTTCACGACGCGCGCGCTCGCGTCGGTGCCGGGCGTGCGCGTCACGGTGATCAGCGGGACCAACCACCACCTGTTCCAGCCGCTGCTCTACCAGGTGGCGACGGGCGTGCTCTCCTCGGGCGAGGTGGCCCCGGCGACGCGTGACGTGCTGCGCCGCCAGCGCAACGCCCGGGTCCTGCTCGGCGTCGTCGAGGACGTCGACCTCGACGCCCGGGAGGTCGTGCACAGCTCACCCGCCGGCGTGACCCGTACGCGCTACGACAGCCTCGTCGTCGCCGCGGGCGCCGGGCAGTCGTACTTCGGTCACGACGAGTTCGCCGAGCACGCGCCGGGCATGAAGAGCCTCGACGACGCGCTCGAGATCCGCGGGCGCATCTACGGCGCGTTCGAGCTGGCCGAGGTGACGCGCGACGAGGCCGCCGTGGAGCGCCTGCTCACGTTCGTGGTCGTGGGCGCCGGACCGACGGGGGTCGAGATGGCCGGCCAGGTCGCCGAGCTCGCGCACCGCGTGCTGCCGGGGCAGTTCCGCCACGTCGACCCGCGCCGCACGCGCGTGCTGCTGGTCGACCCCGTGGACCACGTGCTGCCGGGCTTCCCCGAGCGGCTGAGCGAGGCGGCGACGCGCGAGCTCGAGGCGCAGGGGGTCGAGATCCGGACCGGCTGGAAGGTGGTCGACGTCGACGCCGAGGCCGTCGAGATCGAGGACGGCGACGGAGGGCGGCAGCGGGTGCCGGCCTCCTGCAAGATCTGGGCCGCCGGGGTGCAGGGTGCGCCCATCGGCCGCGTGCTTGCCGAGCGCGCGGGCGTCGAGACCGACCGGTCCGGCCGTGTGCCCGTGGAGGCCGACTGCACGCTGCCGGGGCACCCGGAGGTGTTCGTCGTCGGCGACCTCATGCGGATGGACGGGCTGCCGGGGGTCGCACAGGTCGCCATGCAGAGCGGGCAGCACGCCGCCGACCAGATCCGCCGCCGCGTCGACGGGCGGCCCACCGGGCAGCCGTTCGCGTACCGGGACAAGGGCAGCATGGCGACGGTGTCCCGCTTCTTCGCCGTCGCGCAGGTCGGCCCCGTGCAGACCTCGGGCTTCGTCGCCTGGCTGCTGTGGCTGGGCGTCCACCTGGTCTACCTCGTCGGCTTCAAGAACCGCCTGACGACGCTGCTGCACTGGGCGGTGTCGTTCGTCGGCCGCGGCCGGGCCGAGCGGGCCGCGACGTGGCAGCAGGTCGTCGGCCGCAACGCGGTGCGTCAGGACGCCGGCGCGTCGTTCGCACCGTGACCCGCGGCGGTCACCAGCCGCCGCCACCGCCGCCGCCGACCCCGCCGCCGGCGGACCCGCCGCTGAACCCGGAGCCGCCGGACGAGCCGGGCGTCGGGGCGCTGATCGCCTCGGTCGCCACCTGCTCGAACCGGTCCACGGCCCCCGCGAAGCCGGTCCCCCAGAAGTAGGGCCCCGCCGCCCACGTGCCGACGTACCAGCCCGGCTCGTCCACCACGCGGCCCTGTGCCGCGAGGTCCGCGAACACGCGCGCCCACCGGTCGGCCAGCCCGAACACGATCGCGTACGGCAGGTAGCGCGAGAACAGGTCCTCGCCCTCCTCGAACCGCAGCTGCTCGGCCTCCGCGGTGGCGAGGTAGCGGCGGAACCCGAGGGTCTGCGCGAGCACCGCGGTGCCGTCGGGCGTGCGCGCGGGGGCCGCCCCGGACAGCGCCAGCACGAGGACGCCCACCAGCGCGACCGCGACCGGCACGAGCGCGAGGCCCGGCACCTGCGACGCGGCGCCGACGACGAACGCCGCGCCGATGCCCGTGACCAGCAGCGCCACCCCGACCACGGCCCACGCCGTGCGCACGGCCTTCGGGTTCGCGCGGAACCAGCGCTTCTCGGTCACGTGCGCGTAGAGGCCGTCCTGGACCTTCGCCATGGCCGACGCGAACGTCGTGCGCAGGTCGGACAGCCGGACCTCGTCGCGCCCCTCGAAGAGCTCCCCGAGCAGGGTCGTCTCGAAGGGCAGCAGCCCCTCGGTGTCCCGGCGCAGCCGGATGAGGTTCCAGTCCTCCGGCTTCGCCTCGGGGTCCGTCCGCGGCACCTCCTCGATCCGCAGCCACCCGCGCACCGCGAGGTCGATGACGGTCGCGGTGACGTCGACCGGGTCGGCCTTCTCGTCGACCAGCGTGCCGATCTCGCCCGGGCGCGTCCCCTCCGGCGGCGTGAACTGCACCGCGACGGCGTCCCGGCGGTCCCGGGGCCCCGTCGCGGCCTCCTGGCCGGCGGCCGGCCGCAGCCCGGGCGTGAGGCCGAGGTACGCGCGGTCGCGGCCGGTGCGCCGCACGCGCGCCACGGCGAGGAACGACCCGAGCGCCAGGACGCCCGCCGCGACCCCGCCGCCCACGCTCAGCGGCCGCACGGGCGCGAAGGGGTCGAGCTTCTCGCGCAGGATCGGGTCGGCGCCCGCGAACGTGCCGCCGGGCCAGCCCGTGACGGTCGTGACGCGGTCGCCGACCGGGACGACGTCCTGGACGAACGTCGCGGACGTCCCGTCGGCCTCGGCCGCGGTGCACGGCGTCGTCGCGCCCTCCGGTCCGGCGAAGCAGGCCACGCCCTCGACGGCCGCGGGCCCCGACACCGCGACCCGCACGTCCGAGACCGGCACCTCCCAGCCGCCGCCGATGACGTCCCAGTACAGCTCGTCGCCGGTGTGCTGCGCGTTGGCGGGGTTCAGCCACCCGCGCACGCTGAACGCCACCCGGTACGTCTGCACGCCCGACACGTCGTCGACGTCCTCGTCGCCGATGCGCAGCACCATCGCGCTGCCCTCGTCCTCGCGGTCGAGGTCCGCGGGCGCCCCGGTGGGGCTCTCGACGCTGACGTCGTCGTACTCGAAGACGCGGTCGAGCTCGTCGTCGTACGGCACGCGCGTCGGGTAGGTCAGGTACGGGCCGTGCCCGGGCTCGTCGCCGAAGTCGAAGTCGAGCTCGATCTCCACGCGGACGGACCCGTCGGTGGCGACGTCGGCCTGCGCGTCGTACCGCGTGATCTCCCGGCCGGATGTCAGGTCGCCCGGCGTCGTACGCACGGCCGACGTGGCGGGCGGCGGCGCGAGCAGGATGACGCCGACGGCCAGGACGAGCGCGAGCGCGACCACCGCGAGGCGTCGCAGCGCGCCCGTCAGGGTGCGGACCTCCGCACGCACGTCGTCCCGGCCGCGCGGAGGCACCCCCGCCGGCCGCTGGGCCGCGTCGTGGGGCGTCACCGGTCGCGCTTCTCCCGGATCGCGCGCTGCGCCTCGAGGTTGTCCTGCCGCTCGCGCAGCGTCTGGCGCTTGTCGTACTCGCGCTTGCCGCGGGCGAGGGCGATCTCGATCTTCGCGCGCCCGTCGAGGAAGTACAGGGCGAGCGGCACGACCGTCTGCCCCTTCTCGCGCGTCTTGGACTCGAGCCGGTCGATCTCGTCGCGGTGCAGCAGCAGCTTGCGCTTGCGCCGCGGCGCGTGGTTCGTCCACGTGCCCTGCGAGTACTCGGGGATGTGCACGCCGTGCAGCCAGGCCTCGTGCCCCTCGATCTCCACCCAGCCGTCGATGAGCGAGGCGCGCCCGGCACGCAGGGCCTTCACCTCGGTGCCGGACAGGACCATGCCGGCCTCGAAGACGTCCTCGATCAGGTAGTCGTGCCGCGCCTTGCGGTTGGCGGCGACCATGGTGCGTCCGGTCGTCGCCTTGGCCACGGCTCGGCCCTCCTCGTGTCTGCTGGGGTCGTGTCTGCTCGGTCGTGTCTGCTCGGTCGTGTCTGCTCGGTCGTGTCTGCTCGGTCGTGTCTGCTCGGTCGTGTCTGCGGGGGTGCTGCGGCGGATGCGAGCCGGGCACGGGCCCGCCGCTCGACCGGCGTGCCGCACGAGCGTACCCGCGGGCACCGACGCACCCCAGGCGAATGCGGGTGCGGGCGTCAGAGCCCGAGGTAGGGCCGCGGGTTCTGCGCCGCTCCGTTGACGTACACCTCGAAGTGGAGGTGGCACGCGGCGGACGTCCCCGTGTTCCCCGCGTAGCCGAGCAGCTGCCCCGCGGAGACGTTCGACCCGGCGCCCACGACGAACGACGACATGTGGTTGTAGCTCGACATGAGGGACGAGCCGTTGACCCAGCCGTGGTCGATCATGACCTGGTTGCCGTACCCGCTGCGGTAGCGGGCCCACTGCACGCTGCCCGAGCGCCCCGCGTACACGGGCTCGCCGCAGCGGTCGCGCAGGTCGATGCCGGCGTGCATGCGGTGGTAGCCGAGCACCGGGTGCAGGCGCATCCCGTACTCGGACGTCACGTAGAGCGGGCTGTGCGCGGTGGGGTTGGCGAACATCGCGCCCGGCTTCGCACCGCCCGGCTGGGGGCTGGTGCCGCCGCCTCCGCCGCCACCTCCACCGCCGCCGCCCGTGCTGGGCCGGCCGGCGGCCGCGGCGGCGGCCGCCGCCGCGGCGCGCTCGGCCTCGACCCGGGCACGCTCGGCCCGCTGCTGCTCGACGATCTGCGCGAGCTCGGACGCCACCGCCTGCCGCTCGGCGTCGACGGCCGCCGCCTGCGCGGCGGCCTCCGCCTTCTGCGACTCGATGACGGCCTTCTTGGCCTGCTGCTCGGCGAGCAGCCGCTCGACCTCCGCCTTCGCCACCTCGGCCGCGGCCTGCGCCTGCTGCGCCTCGGCGAGCTTCTGGTCGGCCGCCGCCTTGATCTCGGAGACCTTGTCGCGCACGGCCGTCTGCCGGGCCTGCGCGTTCTTGTTCTTGGCGACGATCTCCTGCAGCTCGTCGAGCACCTGCGACTGCGTGCGCATGGCGGTGGAGACCATGCCGTAGCGCTCGACGAAGTCCTGCGAGCTCTCGGCGTCGAGCATGACGCTCATGCCCGACACGTCGCGGCCGCCCTTGTACGCCTCACGTGCCATCTGACCGATGGCGGCACGGATCTCGACCTCGCGGGCGTCGTCGACGACGATCTGCTCCGCGATCGCCGCCTCCTCGTCCTCCGCCGCGGCGAGGCGGGCCGCCTGCAGGTCGGCCTCGCGCTGCGCCGCCTGCGCCGCGGCCACGGCCGCGTCGAGCGCGGCCTGGGCCTGCGGCAGCTGCGCCTCCACCGCGGCCAGCTCCTCGACGGCCGCCCGCAGCGCGCCGTCGAGCTCGTCCATCGCCTCGGCGAGGTCCGCGGCACGCTGCTCCGCCGCGGACGCGCGCTGCTCGGCGGCCGCGCGGCGGTTCGACAGGTCGTCGGCGACCGCTGGCCCCGCGACGCCGAGCAACGTCGGCACGGCCACGGCGAGGGCCGCGAGCGCGGCGACGAGCGGACCGCCGCGGCCGCGTGCGCGCAGGGCGGCGAGGCGGCCGCCGATGCCGGTGCCGGCCGTGCGGGCGGTGCGGTCGGTGCGTCGTCGCATGTCAGACCTTCGTGTAGCGGCTCAGGGTGACGAGGGACGAGATCGCGGCGAGCACGACGGCCACCACGAGCAGGAGCGGCGCGATGCCGAGCACGTCCGCGGTGCTGACGTACGGCACCCACGTCACGGTCTGGCCCAGCCAGTCCGTCACGAGGTACTCGACGCCGAACCACAGCGCGGCGACGGACAGCGCACCACCGACGAGCGCCGCGAGTGCCCCCTCCAGCATGAACGGCAGCTGGATGAACAGGGTCGACGCACCCACGAGCCGCATGATGCCGGTCTCGCGGCGCCGGCTCAGCGCCGACAGCCGGATCGTGGTCGTGATGAGCAGGACCGCCGCGAGCAGCATGATCGCGGCGATGCCGCCCGCGGCCCACGTCGCGCGGTCGAGCACGAGGAAGAGGTTGTCGAACAGGCGGCGCTGGTCCTCGACGTCCTCGACGCCGGGCCGGCCGGAGACCACGTCCGCGACCACCTGGTACTGCTCGGGGTCGGTGAGCTTGATGCGGTACGAGGCGTTCATGTCGTCCACCGTCGCGGCCGACGCCCAGAACTGGTCGCCGAACTGCCGCTGGAACGACTCGTAGGCCGCCTCCTTGGTCTCGGTGAAGACCTCCTCGATGTACGGCGCGACCTCCGGCGCCTCGAGCGCGCCGAGGATGTCCTGGCGCTGCTCCTCGGTCACCTCGCCCGCGGCGCACGTGCGCTCGGCGGAGTTCGCGGGGCAGAGGAAGACGGACACCTCGACCTTGTCGTACCAGTCGTCCTTCATCTTCCCGATCTGCGTCTGCAGCAGGGCAGCGGCGCCGAGGAAGGTGAGGCAGACGAACGTGACGAGCACGACGGAGATGGTCATCGAGAGGTTCCGGCGCAGGCCGATGCCGATCTCGGACAGGATGAACTGGGCGCGCACGGCGGCCTCCTAGCGGTCCGAGCCGTAGACGCCGCGCGACTGGTCGCGCACCATCTCGCCCGTGCTCAGCTCGACCACGCGCTTGCGCATCTGGTCGACGATCTCGTCGTCGTGCGTCGCCATCACGACCGTGGTGCCGGTGCGGTTGATGCGGTCGAGCAGGCGCATGATCCCCAGGGAGGTCGTCGGGTCGAGGTTGCCGGTGGGCTCGTCGGCCAGCAGGATCGACGGCCGGTTGACGAACGCGCGCGCGATCGCGACGCGCTGCTGCTCACCGCCGGACAGCTCGTGCGGGCGGCGCTTCTCCTTGCCGGCGAGGCCGACCATGTCGAGCACGTCGGGCACCGTGGTGAGGATGTGGTGCCGCGGCTTGCCGATCACCTGCAGCGCGAAGGCGACGTTCTCGAACACCGACTTGTTCGGGAGCAGGCGGAAGTCCTGGAACACCGCGCCGATCTGGCGGCGCAGGTGCGGGACCTTCCAGCTCGACAGCGAGCCGAGCTCCTTGCCGGCGACGAACACCCGCCCGGCGGACGCCCGCTCCTCGCGCATCACGAGCCGCAGGAACGTCGACTTGCCGGAGCCGGACGCACCCACGAGGAACACGAACTCGCCCCGCTCGACGTCGAGCGACACGCGGTCGAGCGCGGGGCGGGCGCCCCGGGCGTAGACCTTCGTCACGTTCTCGAAGCGGATCACGGCACGAACCTCGTCCTCGGTCGGGCCGGCCGCGGGCGCGACGGGCCACCCGCAGGGTCGCGGGCCTCATCGAGGGTAGGAACCCCGCCCCGGCACCCGGGGCAGGACACGCCGCCCGCGGGCCGGCGAATCGGTACGCCCGTCCGGGTGGTGCCCGGCTCGTCCCGGATCGTCCCGGGACGCCTCACGCGTCGGCGGGTGCGACCTGCTGACCGCGGCGCCAGCGGACGCCGGCCTCGATGAAGTCGTCGATGTCCCCGTCGAACACGGCGGCCGGGTTGCCGACCTCGTGCTCGGTGCGCAGGTCCTTGACCATCTGGTACGGCTGCAGGACGTAGGAGCGCATCTGGTCGCCCCAGCTCGCCTTGATGTCGCCGGCCATCTCCTTCTTCGTGGCGCGCTCCTCCTCCTGGCGCTGCAGGAGCAGGCGGGACTGCAGGACGCGCAGTGCGGCGGCGCGGTTCTGGATCTGCGACTTCTCGTTCTGCATGGACACGACGATGCCGGTGGGGATGTGCGTCATGCGGACCGCGGAGTCGGTCGTGTTGACGGACTGCCCGCCGGGGCCCGACGACCGGAAGACGTCGACCTTGATCTCCGACTCCGGGATCTCGATGGAGTCGGTCTGCTCGATCAGCGGGATGACCTCGACCGCGGCGAACGACGTCTGCCGGCGGCCCTGGTTGTCGAACGGCGAGATGCGCACGAGGCGGTGGGTCCCGGCCTCGACGGACAGGTGCCCGAACGCGTACGGCGCCTTGACCTCGAAGGTCGCGGACTTCAGGCCGGCCTCCTCCGCGTAGGAGGTGTCGAGCACGGACGTCGCGTAGCCGTGCCGCTCGGCCCAGCGCAGGTACATGCGCATGAGCATCTCGGCGAAGTCGGCGGCGTCGACGCCCCCGGCGCCGGCGCGGATGGTGACGACGGCGTCGCGCTGGTCGTACTTGCCGGCCAGCAGCGTGCGCACCTCGAGCTCGCCCATGTCCTTGCGGATGCCGACGAGCTCGGCCTCCGCCTCCGCGAGCGTGTCGGCGTCGTCCTCCTCGGCGGCCATCTGGACGAGAGTCTCGAGGTCGTCGATGCGCGAGCGCAGGCGGTTGACCCGGTCCAGCTCGGCCTGCGAGGACGACAGGGCGCTGGTGACCTTCTGCGCCGCGTCGGGGTCGTCCCACAGGTCCGGGGCGGACGCCTGCTCGGAGAGCTCGGCGATCTTCGCCCGGAGCGTGGCCGGGTCGCTCACCGACTGGATGGAGTCCAGCGTGGTGCGCAGGTCACGGAGCTCGGCGGGGAAGTCGGTGGTGGCCACGACCGTCCAGGGTACCCGGTGCGCACGCCCCGATCGGCGCCCGGGCGAGCCCCGGCGCGGGGCTCGGGCCGCTGCGGCGACGGCATCCGGGCGGGTCGCGGGTGTCGACATCCGGGGGTCGCGTACGTCGAGGAGGCGTGCCGGGGTGCCGGGCAGCCGGTGCCAGCGGCGGCCGTCCCGATCGTCCGGACGGTCGGCGCGATTTATCTCTTGACCGGTCCAGGTGGGGCCTGTCACTGTACTGGTACAGCACTCTGGAGCGGTACAGATGACACGAGACGAGGAGACGACCATGGACGCGACGGGCATGGGCGTAGGGGCACTGGGGGTCCGGTTGACGCAGGTGCACGCGGAGAGCGCGCGGCCGTGGGCGCCGGAGGTGCCCGAGTCCGCGTACGAGCGGCGGGTGGCGCACCGGGCGGCCCGCCGCGCCGAGCGGGTGCTGCAGCGGGCGCAGGCGCCCGTGCGGGTGGGGACGCCGCGACGGGTGACGGCCGGCGTCCTGCACCGCCTGGCCGACGCCATCGCGCCGGCCGAGCCCGGCGGTGCGCACGGCGCGGGCCGGCCGGTGCGCTGACGTGGCCACCGCCTCTCGCGCGCGCCGGGCCGCCCCGTGACCGCGGAGACCTACGCTGGGACGCATGACGTGCCGGACGGGGTCGCCGTGGGACGAGTGACGCTGCAGACCGTGGCCGACCGGGTCGGCGTGAGCCGCATGACCGTGTCGAACGCGTTCTCGCGGCCGGACCAGCTCTCGCCGGCGCTGCGCGAGAAGATCCTGGCGGCGGCGGCCGCGCTCGGGTACGTGGGGCCCGACCCCGCGGCCCGGGCGCTGGCCCGCCGCAGCTCGGGTGCCGTGGGGGTCGTGCTCACGGACTCCCTGGGCGAGGCGTTCCTCGACCCGGTCGCGGCGGCGTTCTTCGGCTCGCTCGCCGAGTCGCTGGCACCCACCGGCCTGGCGGTCTCGCTCATCCCGGCGGAGAACGTCGGCGGCCACGTCCCGGCGCGGGACCTGCCGTTGGACGCGGCGGTGATCTACGCGTGCGCGGGCGACACCGAGGCGGTCGAGTGGCTGCACAAGCGGCGCCTCCCCCTGGTGTTCGTCGACCAGGAGCCGCTGCCCGGCAGTGCGGGCGTGCTCCTCGACGACCGTGCGGGCGGCCGGCTCGCCGTCGAGCACCTGCTCGCGCTCGGCCACCGCGACGTCGCCGTGCTGACGATGAACAGCGACCGCACGGGTCCCGGCTGGGCCCCGGACCCGCGCGCACCCGGCTCCAACCACGTCTCGCACGAGCGCGTGGCCGGCGCCCTCGACGCGCTCGAGGCCGCAGGGCTGGCGGGCCGTGTGTACGAGGTCGTCGACAACCACGACGAGCTGATCGTCCCGGGCGTCGCGGACCTCGTGGCGAGCCCCGACCGGCCGACGGCGGTCGTCTGCTTCTCCGACCTCATGGCGGCGCACCTGGTGCGCGCCGCGCAGGCGGCCGGGCTCACGGTGCCTGACGACCTCTCGGTGGTCGGCTTCGACGACAGCGTGCACGCACAGACGGTGCGCCCCGCCCTGACGACGGTCCGCCAGGACTTCGCCTCGAAGGGACGGCTGGCGGCGAAGGCGCTCACCGAGGCGGTCGCCCGCGCACGGGAGGCCTCCGACGACGCGGCCGAGGAGCGCACCCCGCCGATCGAGCGGATCCCGGTCGACCTGGTCCTGCGGGACAGCACCGCTCCCCCGCGTCCGCGGGGCTGACGTCGCCCGTCACGAGGCCCGCGCGACCGACTCCGCCTCGAGCGCGATCCCGTCCGACCACGGTGCCAGCAGCCACGTCGGCAGGGCGGGCCGGGTCACCGCCCCGAGCCGCACGACGACGGACCGGCCGTCGGGCGTCGACGCCCCGAGTACGGCCACCCCGTCCCACCGCGCCGCCTCCTCGGGGTGCGCGGCGAGGTAGTCCTCGACGGCGGACCGCACGCTCGCGTCGGTGAGGGGCACGCCGGCGGGTCCGCGCGCGGCGGCGCCGGCGAAGTACCGGTCGTCGGCGACCTCGTCGGCGGCCGCGAGCGCGGCCAGGTCGGCGAGCGCGAGCAGCCGCTTGCGGTCGAGGTGCACGCCCGTGGCGGACACCGTGACCGTGACGAGGAGCAGTGCCAGCACCGCCAGCCCGAGGGCGAGCACCGTGACCTGCCCGTCGTCGCCCGACGCCCGACGGCGCCGCGGCACCGTGCCGCGGCGCCCCTCGCGCCCGGACGTCACGGCGCGACCACGCGGTACGCGTCCACCGCGGCTGTGCGCTCGGCGCGCACCGGCACCTCGAGCGGCACGACGTCGCGGACGAACGCGGGCACGAACGGCAACGGGACCCGCACCTGCACCGTCGCGGTGACCTCGGCGCCGGGCTGCAGGCACGAGGCGGCGGAGCAGCCCACGGCGAGCGCGGCCGACGCGTCGTCGTCGAAGTCCTGGTCGCGCAGCGCGACGCCGACGGCCGTCACGGCCCGCGCCTCCCCCGTCGACGCGTCGGGGGCGGCCACGTAGACGCGCGCCGCCTCGCGCGCCGCCCCCTCGGCCGCGAACGTCGCCGCCTGCAACCGGCCGAGCACGAGCACGAGGTACACGACGGGGACCAGGAGGACGAGCGCGACGCCGAGGAACTCGACGAGCGCGCTCCCGGCGTCGGACGCACCCGCCTGCACGCGTCGGCGCACGGCTGCCCGTGCCCGGGCGACCGCGCGCCGGACCGACCTCACGGCGCCTCGACGGGCGCGTGCCCGTCGACCTCGAGGGTGCCCGCGGGCCCCAGCAGCCCGACGAGCGGGAGCGGCGCCCGGACGGTCACGCGCACGAGGGCGAGGCCGTCCGCGTCCACGCGGTGCGCACTGACGTCCCGCGCGTACGCGTCCGACAGGGACGCACGCAGGAGCGCGACGGTCCGTGCCGCCGCGTCGCCCGGCTCCCGACCGAGGTGTGCCCCGTACCTCGCCCCCTCGGCGGCGGCGTCGATGCAGGTGGCGCGGACGTGCTGGACGATCGCCAGCTGCAGCACCGCCATGAACAGGACGACGACGAGCCCGCCCACGAGGACGAAGTCCACGACGGCCGACCCGCGGTCGCCGGTCAGCCGGCGCTGGGCGTCACGGAGCGGATCGCGGTCTCGAAGAGCTCGGTCAGCGCGTTGCCGGCCACGAACCACAGCACCGAGACGATGCCGGCGGTCATGAGCGTGATGAGCACCCACCCCGGCACGTCGCCCCGGTCCGGCTCGTCCGTCATCGCGAGCAGCCGTCGCTGCACCCGCACCGCGCAGGCGTGCGCCCACCCCGTCATCGTGCACTCCCGTCGTCGCGGGACGGCCCGGTGGCCGCCCCTGCACCGTTGCGCGGGTCACAGACCGACCCGCAGGACCACCACGCTGGGGAAGACGGCGAACAGGACGGTCACCGGGAGGATGAGGAACACCACCGGGATCATCATGAGCACCTCCTTGCGCCCACCGGTCTGCATGAGCGCGCGCCGCCCCTCCTCGCGCACGTCCTGCGCCTGGGCGCGCAGCACGTCGGCCAGCGGGGACCCCCGCTCGACCGCGACCGCGACGCCCTCCGCGAAGCGGGCGAGCGCGGGCATCCCCGTGCGGTCGGCGAGACCGTGCAGCGCCGTCGTGAGCGGTGCGCCGGCGCGCGCCTCCGCGAGCGTGCGCGCCAGCTCGTCGGTGAGCTCCCCGCGCGTCTGCCGCACGACCCGCTCGAGCGCACCGACAGCGCCCTCGCCGGCGCTCACCGCGAGCGCGAGCAGCTCGGTGACGGTCGGCATCTGCGCGAGCATCCGCTCCTCGCGTCGCCGCACCTGGCGGCCGAGCAGCCAGTCGGGCACGAGCACACCCGTGAAGCCGACGACGAGCACGAGCGCCAGCAGCGCCGGCGCCGCACCGCCGCGGCTCGCCGCGAGCGCCAGGGCGAGCACCAGACCGACCGCGAGCCCGAGCGCGCCCCACACGACCTGCTGCGCGCGGAACTGCTCCACGCTCTCGCGTCGTCCCGCGCGCTCGAGGCGACCGCGCAGCTGCGCCGCGGGGGACCCGATGCGCGCCAGCAGACGCACGGCGTCGCCGAGGAACGGGGCGACGAGCCGGTCGAGCGTCCCCCACGGCCCGCGTGCGGCCGGCGCGCGCAGCAGCGCGGAGGTGCCGCGCACCCGCAGATACGGGGCGACCCGCTGGTCGAGCGTGGTCCGGCGCGAGCCGAGGCGCCACACCACGAGGGCGAGCCCCGTCCCGCCGACGAGGCCGACGAGCGCCCCGAGCACCGCGGGGCTCACCGCAGCACCCTCGGGTCGTCGGGCAGCCGCGCGACGCGGAGCATCAGCCGGTACGCCACCACGGTGGCGACGCCGCCGGCGAGCAGCACGAGAGCGCCGGCCGTGGAGTCGTACGCCCGCAGCGCCTCGGGGCGGGTCGCCAGCATCGCGAGCACCGCCCACGGAGCGGCGACCGCGAGCCGCGCGGCGTACACGGTCCAGCTCTGCCGCGCCTCGATCTCGCCGCGGGTCCGCAGGTCGTCGCGGAGGAACGAGGACAGGGTGCGCAGGAGCCGCCCGAGGTCCGTCCCGCCGACGTCACGCGTGAGCCGCAGCGCCGCCACCACGCGATCCGCCACGGGGTCGGCGAGCCGCTCCTTCAACGCGTCGAGGCTGTCCGCGAAGCGGCCGGTCGCGCGGTAGTCCTCGGCGAACGCCCGGAACGGCGCCCGGAGCTCGGCGGGGCCGCGGTCGCCCACCTGCGCGACGGCCTCCGGCAGCGAGAGCCCGGCGCGCACGCCCGAGGCGAGGTGGTCGACGACGTCCGGCCACAGCGCCCGCGTGCTCGCGAGACGTCGTCGTGCGCGGCCGCGCACGAGCGCCCACGGCGCGGCGGCGCCGAAGGCGCCGAAGCACGCGGCGACGGCCGGCACCGGCACCACGAGCAGGGCGACGGCGCCGACCAGCAGCCCGACGAGGACGCTGACCGCCACGAGCCCGCCCGGGGTCACACCGGTGACCTCCGCCTGCGTCAGCGTGTCGCGGACGGTCTGCGACCACGCCACCGCCCGGTCGCCGCCGCGGTCCCGGACCGGCCAGAACGACCACCACACCGACGCGAGGCCGGCCCCGAGCAGCAGTCCCGCGACGACGCCCACGATCAGCCCTTCCGCAGGAGGGCGACGACGTCGACGCCCGCGCGCGCGAACCGCTCGACGTGCGGCGGGAACCCGTCCGCGCGCACGAGCACGCCGTCGCGCGTGGTGAACACGTCGGCGGTCTCGACGACGCCCGCCTCCACACGCCCGGGCACCGCGACCACCTCACGGGTCCGCCGCCGCCCGTGGCGGTCGAGCTCCAGGTGCACGACGAGGTCCACGGCCGACGCGACGGTCGGGAGCACGAACCGGTCGGTGATGTTCTCCCCCGCG
The DNA here is from genome assembly GCF_004798685.1 of Cellulomonas shaoxiangyii. NCBI lineage: Bacteria > Bacillati > Actinomycetota > Actinomycetes > Micrococcales > Cellulomonadaceae > Cellulomonas > Cellulomonas shaoxiangyii. Next base: position 2,636,214 of record NZ_CP039291.1, read on the forward strand.
AGCAGCGGCAGCGTGCACAGCTTGACGAGCGCCTCCCGCGCGGAGCTGGCGTGGATGGTGCACATCGCCGGCACGCCCGCGTTCAGGGCGATGAGCAGGTCGAGCGCCTCCGCCTCCCGCACCTCGCCGACGAGGATGCGGTCCGGGCGCATGCGCAGCGCCTCCTTCACGAGGCGGCGCAGGGGGATCTCGCCCGTGCCCTCGAGATTCGGCTGCCGGCACTGCATGGCGACCCAGTCGCGCACGGCCGGCCGCAGCTCGAAGACCTCCTCGCAGGTGATCACGCGCTCGCGCGGCGGGATCGCCCCCGCCAGCGCGTTGAGCATCGTCGTCTTGCCGGCCTGGGTCGCCCCCGACACCAGCACGTTCAGCCCCGCCCGTACCGCCGCCCGGAGGAAGGCCGCTGCCTGCGGCGTCAGCGAGCCGAGCCCCACGACGTCGTCGAGGCTGGTCGCCCGCACGACGTACTTGCGGATGTTGACGCTCCAGTGCCGCCGGGTCACGTCGGGGATCACGGCGTGCAGCCGCTCCCCGCCGGGCAGCGACGCGTCGACGAACGGTGAGGACAGGTCGAGGCGCCGGCCCGAGACCTTGAGCATCCGCTCGACGAGGTCGTGCACCTGCTCCTCGGTGAGGATCGTCGTCGTCAGCTCCGGCTCGCCGCGGCGGGCGACGAACACCTGCGAGGGGTTGTTGATCCAGATCTCCTCGACCTCGTCGTCGTCGAGGTACCGCTGCAGCGGCCCGAGTCCCGCGACCGCGTCGAGCACGGCCTTGTGCGCGGCGGCGGCGTCGGGCAGCCGCGGCACGGCGCCGAGCAGCGACCGTTCGTCGTAGTCGGCCATCACCGCCTGCACGAGCTGGTGCACGCCGGCGCGGTCCCGCACGGGGTCGACGCCACGCCGGCGGATCAGCTCGCGCACCTCGCCCTCGAGGATCGCCACCCCGTCCATGCCTCACCCCGCGCCACGATGTCGGTTTCGTCCGGTTCGAGGCGTTACGGTAGGGCATGACGGTGCGCGCCGGCGCGCACCGTCCACAGGGTGCGCCGGACCCCGGCGGCGGCGGGCCTAGGAGCCGATGGACCCCAGCGTCCACCCGTCGAGGCGGTCGAGGCGCACGCGCCACAGGCCCAGCCACGTCCCCGACGGGACCAGGACCGCGTCCTTGAGGTTGACGTACCCGAAGGCCGGTTCGGCGCCGCTCTCGCGCGCCGCCACCTCGCGCTCCCTGCCGTCCGCGTCGACCGTGCGCAGGCCGTCCGCGACGTCGTCGCCCACGGGGCTCGGCAGCACCTCGCGGAACTCCTCGCCGAGCAGGTGGACCCACGTCTCCTGCGGGACCGCGATGCCGGCGACCACGGTGCCGCTGCACGAGAGCGTCAGGGGGATCTCGTTGCGGGAGTCGCCGCCCAGGAACACGCGGGCGAGGTACTCGAAGAACGGGTCGGGCGGGTCGGTCCGGGGCGTCGGCGCACCGTCGGCGCCGCGTGCGTTCGTGCTCACCTCCGGCACGGGGGCATCAGAAGCCGTCATGCTCGCGAACATAGGGCACGAGCGGGCCGGACGCCGGGGAAGGGGCGGGGGCGCGTCGCCACCCGGTGCGCCACGGCGGCCGCGACCGCGGTCGCGGCGCGTGGTCCCGCGCGCCCCCCGCTACGGTGGACGGGTGACCAGCCCCTACCCCACCGGTGACCAGCACGAGCTGCGCCTCGGCGCGCAGGTCGCCGTCATCACGTCCGTCGGCGCGAGCATCCGCGAGTACCGGGTGGGCGACCGTGACGTCGTCCTGCCGTTCGCCGCCGAGTCCCTCGCCCCCGCGTTCTCGGGCGCGGTGCTGGCGCCGTGGCCCAACCGCATCCGCGACGGCGTCTACGCCTACCGCGGGACCACCTACCAGCTGCACCTCAGCGAGCCGCCGCGCGGCGTCGCCATCCACGGCCTGGTCGCGTACGCGCGGTTCGACGTCGTGGAGCGGTCGGACGACGCCGTCACGCTGCGCCACGACCTCGTGCCCACACCGGGCTACCCGTGGTCGCTGCGGATCGAGCAGACGTACCGCCTGACGGATCGCGGCCTCGACGTCACGACCGTCGCCACGAACCTCGGTGACGACGTCGCGCCGTACGGCGTCGGGTACCACCCGTGGCTCTCCCCCGGCCCCGGCACGGTCGACGAGTGCACGCTCCAGGTGGACGCCGCGCGCCACGTCGACGTCGACAACCGTCTGCTGCCCACCGTCACGGAGCCCGTCGCGGGCGTGTTCGACCTGCGCCAGCCGAAGCCGCTCAAGGGCGTCCAGCTCGACGACGCGTGGGTCGAGCCGATCCGCGACGCCGACGGCCTCTCCTGGGTCCGGCTGACCGGCTCCGACGGCCGGACGGTCGCCATGTGGGCGGACGCGACCCTGCCGGCGTGGCAGGTCTGCACCGGTGACGGCCTCGAGGGCATCCAGCGCGGCGGGGTCGCCGCCGAGCCGATGTCCTGCATCGCCGACGCCTTCCGCACCGGCGACCTGCTCGTCGAGCTCGAGGGCGGTGGCACGCACGAGGCCCACTGGGGCCTCGGCCTGATCTGACGCGTCGCCCCGACACGCGAGGGCCGGCGGTGCACCTGCACCGCCGGCCCTCGTCACGTCTGCCCTCGTCACTTCTTCCCGGGTCACCGGGCGGAGGCGTCAGCCGTAGTACTCGCCGTCCGCCTTCACGCCCTTGATGTACTCCCAGTGCCACGGCTCGTACGGGCCCGAGCCGCCGCGCTTCGCCCACGTCGGGTTCTCCCACCCGTAGATCGGCGCGTTGTCGTTCATCCAGGCGAAGCGCGTGCTGTTGTCCTGCAGCCCGCACAGGTCGAGCGCGAGGCCCCACCCGTGGTTGCTCTTGCCGGGCGTGGCCGCGAGGCCGCCCTTCTGCGCCTTCACGGACTTCTGCTGCGCGAGCGTCCGGTAGCCGGAGGTCAGGCAGATGTCCGTGCCGAACCGGGCGACGTACGCCGTGTTGAGCTCCGCGAGCGCGACCGCGGCGTCGGCGCGGATCTGCGTGCGCCCGTCCCAGAGCTCGCACAGGTCGTCGGTCGAGAGCTGGCCGTTCGCGCCGGAGGGGCGGGCCACGCCGTCGCAGCCGGGCAGCACCGAGCGCTCGGCGGCACGGGACACGTCCATCGCGGCACGCAGGCGGGCCGAGCCGTCGGCGGAGACGAGCGACGTGGGCGGCAGGTCCGAGAGCGGCAGCGCCGTGAGGGCCGTGACCGTGGAGGGGTGGTGCACCTCGGTCGTGGTGGCGCCGAGGACCATCTCGCCGCGCTCCAGGCCCTGCGTGACCGGCACGACGAGCGTCACGCCGGCGAGCGCGGCCAGCACGGCGAGGCGTCCGACCACGGTCGTGGACCGGCGCCGGGCCGGCGACGCACCACCGTGCGCGGCGACCGGGAGGACCTCGACCACGTCCTGCGCGGCCGGGACCTCGACGCGGCGCGAGCGCGGCCGGGCCGCGTCCGTCTCACGAAGGGAACGACGGGTCCGGGGAGTCGGCTCCATTGCGTGCGACTCCACGACACCTCCGCTGCGACCCTGCTGTCGACTCGTTCCTGGCGGAGCGGTCACGGAACCATAACGGCCCCTGTGACAGCGCGTCCAGGGCCCCCGCCACCGCCCACGCCGTGGCATAACCGGACAGAACGCCCGACACGCCGCACGACACGCCGCGAGCGCCGGACGTACGTCACACCGGTGCGCGTCCTACGGGATCTGCCCGCGCTGCATCGCGTCCCGGACCTCGCCGACCAGCTCCTCGAGGATGTCCTCCAGGAAGACCACGCCCACCGCCTGCCCGTCGACGTCCACGCGCGCCAGGTGCGACCCCGACCGCTGCATCGCGGCGAGCGCCGTCTCCACTTCGTCGTCGGGGCCGACCACCGCGAGCGTGCGCACGCGCCACGTCGGCACCGGCAGGGTGCGCGAGACGTCGTCGGCGTAGAGCACGTCCTTGATGTGCAGGTACCCGGTCGGCGCCCCCGCGGCGTCCGCGACGGCGAACCGGCTGAACCCGGTCCGCGCGACGAGGTGCTCGATGTCGTCCGGGGTCGACCCCTCCCCCACGGTGACGAGGTCGCCGACGGGCACCATGACCTGCGCCGCCGTGCGGTCCGAGAACTCGATCGCGCCCGCGAGCAGACCCTGCTCGTCCGCGAGCAGACCCTGCGCCTGCGACTGCTCGACGATGTGCTGCACCTCCTCCGCGGTGTACGCGGAGGCGACCTCGTCCTGCGGCTCCACGCGGAACAGGCGCAGGACGTGGTTCGCGAGCCAGTTCAGCCCGGAGATCACGGGACGCACCACGCGGGCGACCCACACGAGCGCGGGGCCGAACAGCAGCACCGCGCGGTCCGGGCCGGCGACCGCGAGGTTCTTGGGGACCATCTCGCCGAGCACCACGTGCAGGTACACGACGACGAGCAGCGCCACCACGAAGGCGATCGGGTGCGTGAGCGTGTCCGGCACGCCGAGCGCGTGCAGCGGGTCCTCGATCAGGTGGGCGATCGCCGGCTCGGCGACCAGGCCGAGGCTGGTCGAGCACACGGTGATGCCGAGCTGCGCGGCCGCGAGCATGAGCGACACGTGCTCCATGGCCCACAGCACGGTCACGGCGCGCTTGTCGCCCGCCTCGGCCAGCGGCTCGATCGCGGAGCGGCGGGCCGACATGAGCGCGAACTCGGCACCGACGAAGAACGCGTTCGCGGCCAGCAGCACGACCGCGAGGAGGAGCGCGAGGGAGCTGTCCATCAGGCGTCCGCCTCCTCGGTGTCGGCGACCTCGACCCGCACGCGCTCGACGCGCCGGCCGTCCATCCGCTCCACGTGCAGCCGCACGGCGCCCTCCACGACCTCGTCACCCTCCGCGGGGATGCGCCCCAGCCGCGCCATCAGCAGGCCGCCGAGCGTCTCGTAGGGGCCGTCGTCGGGGACGCGCAGCCCCGTGGCCTCGCGCAGCTCGTCGGGGCGGGTGACGCCCGGCAGGACCCACGCACCGTCCGCGCGGCGCGCGGCGGTGCTGCGCGTGCGGTCGTGCTCGTCCGCGACCTCGCCGACGAGCTCCTCGACGACGTCCTCGAGCGTGACGACCCCGGAGGTGCCGCCGTACTCGTCGACCACGACCGCCATCTGCAGGCCCTGCGCGCGCAGCTCGACCAGCAGCGGGCCGAGCCGGACGGTCTCCGGCACGCGCGGCGCCTCGACCATGAGGGCGGCCGCGGGCACCTCGGACCGGCGGTCGTGCGGGACGGCCATCGCCTTGCGCAGGTGCACCAGCCCGACGACGTCGTCCGTCGAGTCCCCGATCACCGGGAACCGCGAGTGCCCCGTGTGCCGGGCGAGGGCCATCACGTCGGCCGCGGTGTCGTCGTCGCGGCGCACGACGACCATGCGCGTCCGGTCGGTCATGACGTCGACCGCCGTGAGCGTCGTGAAGTCGATCGAGTTGGTCAGCAGCGTCGCGGTCGACGCGTCGAGCGTGCCCTGCTCGGCGGAGCGGCGGACCAGCGACGCCAGCTCGGCCGGGGACCGGGCGCCGGACAGCTCCTCGCGGGGCTCGACGCCGACGCGGCGCAGCAGCGCGTTGGCCGTGCCGTTCGTCATCGCGATGACGGCGCGCAGGGCGGTCGTGAACCCGAGCTGCAGGGGCGCGACGAGCCGGGCGGTGCGCAGCGGCGCGGCGATCGCGAAGTTCTTCGGCACGAGCTCGCCGAACAGCATCGAGAAGCCGTTGACGAGCAGCACCGCGAGCGCGCCGGCGACGGCCCCCGCGACCGCGCGACCCAACCCCGACGACTCGAGCGGCACGCCGAGCAGCCGCACGACCGCCGGCTGGGTGGTGTAGCCGAGCAGGACCGTCGTCACCGTGATGCCCACCTGGGCGCCCGACAGCTGGGTCGAGAGGCGGCGCAGGGACCGGACCACGGCGCGTCCGCGCGCGTCGTCCTGCCCCTCCTGCTGCTCGACGAGCGTCGGGTCGAGCGTGACGAGGGAGAACTCCGCGGCGACGAAGACGGCGGTGCCGACCGTGAGCAGCACGCCCAGGCCGACGAGCAGCCAGTCGGTCAGCACGTGCGCCTCCGGGGGGACGCGGCACCGGTCCGGACGGCGCTTGCGGGCGCTGCGTCACGGGAGGCGGTGCGGGGCGCCGCGCAGGCGTGCGCGCGGACGGGCGGAGGGTGGCCGGCGCGGACGCGTCCCGTCCCCGACCCGGCGGACCGGGGCGTCCGCGACGCCCGGGGACGACCCGGAGCGGTACGGACGAGGTGGGGGGCGACGCGATGCCGGCAGCGACTTGAGCTGCTCATGGTGGCGACCATCCTACGGATGCGCGGGCGCCTCGCCCCACGGGAACCGGTCCGGCGGTGTGCCACGCTGGCCCCATGGGCAACAGCGGGCAGCAGCCGGGCTCCACCACGGTCCTGGTGGTCGAGGACGAGCCGGCGATCGCGCAGGCCATCGTGCACCGCCTGTCGGCGGAGGGCTGGCACGTCGAGTCGGTCGGGGACGGGTACGGCGGGGTGGCGGCGGCGGCTCGCCTGCAGCCCGACGTGGTGGTCCTCGACGTGATGCTCCCGGGCATCGACGGGCTGGAGGTCTGCCGCCAGATCCAGGCGGAGCGCCCCGTGCCCGTCCTCATGCTCACGGCGCGCGACGACGAGACCGACATGCTCGTCGGCCTGGGCGTCGGCGCCGACGACTACATGACCAAGCCCTTCTCGATGCGCGAGCTGGTGGCACGCACGAAGGTGCTGCTGCGCCGCACCGAGCGCGCCGCGCGCGCCGCCGAGCTGGCCGTCGTGCAGCAGCCCGACCCGCCGCTCGTCGCGGGCGACGTGACGATCGACCGCGCGCAGCGGCGCGTGCTGCGCGGCGAGCGGGAGGTGCACCTGACGCCCACCGAGTTCGACCTGCTGCTCACGCTCGCCCAGACGCCGCGCACGGTCCTGACGCGCGAGAAGCTCCTCGCCGACGTGTGGGACTGGGTCGACGCGAGCGGGACGCGCACGGTCGACTCGCACATCAAGGCGTTGCGCCGCAAGCTCGGCGCCGACCTCATCCGCACGGTGCACGGCGTCGGCTACGCGTTCGAGCCCGCGGGCGACGCCGACGGCACGGACGACCGGGCCGGCGGCCCGTCGGGCGCGTGAGCGAGCCGTCCGGCCCCGCGGCGCGCCACGCCCGGGACGGCGCCCGGGGCTGGCAGCTGCCCGACGTGCGCCCGCTCGACCGCCTGCGCAGCATCAAGATCAAGCTCGGCGTGCTCGTGGCCGCCACGGTGACGCTCGCCGCGGTCATCATCTGGCTCGGCTACGGGCAGGCCCTCGGCCCGAGCCGCACCCTGCCGATCGCCATCGTGCTCTCCCTCGTGCTGACCCAGCTCCTCGCGCGCGGCATGACGTCGCCGCTGCGCGAGATGACGGCGGCGGCGCGCGCGATGGCGGCGGGCGACTACAGCCGCCGCGTGCGCTCGACGAGCCGCGACGAGGTCGGCCAGCTCGCCGACGCGTTCAACACGATGGCCGACGACCTGCAGCAGCTCGACACGTTCCGGCGCGAGCTCGTCGCGAACGTCTCGCACGAGCTGCGGACCCCCGTCACGGCGCTGCAGGCCCAGCTCGAGAACATGGTCGACGGCGTCAGCGAGCCCGACCCGGCGACGCTGCAGACGGCGCTCGCGCAGACCGAGCGGCTGTCCCGGCTGGTGTCGTCGCTGCTCGACCTGTCGCGGGTCGAGGCCGGCGCGGTACCGCTGCGCCTGGAGGAGGTCGAGCTGTCGTCCCTGCTGGGCGAGGCCGCCGAGGAGGCGAGCCTCGTGGGCGCCCAGAAGCAGCTGACGTTCGCGGTCGACGTGGACCCGCCGGACCTCACGGTGCCGGCCGATCCCGAGCGCCTGCACCAGGTGGTCGCGAACCTCCTGCACAACGCGGCGCGGCACTCCCCGCCGGACGACGAGATCCGCATCGAGGCCCGTCGCGCCGGCGGCGACGTCCTGATCGACGTGGTGGACCACGGCCCCGGCATCGCACGGGAGCAGCGTGCGCACGTGTTCGAGCGGTTCGTGCGCGGCAACACCCCCGCACGCACGGGCCAGGGGTCGACGGGCGGGACCGGCCTGGGCCTGTCGATCGTCCGCTGGGCCGTCGAGCTGCACGGCGGCCACGTGGAGGTCGCCGACACCCCGACGGGCTGCACGATGCGGGTGACGCTGCCCTCGGTCCCGACCGGCGCGGGGCCCGCCCGGCGCTGAGGGACGGCCCCCGGCCCGTGCTTGAGCCCCGGCGGAACCGCGCTTTGGGTGCCGTTGACCGGGGCGCCGCGCCCGGGTGAAGACGTCGCGCAGATCGCCCTGGGCGGACGTCCGCCACTCGGTCGGCGGCGCCGGGAGCACGTAGTGTTGCCATCAACAGAACTGGCGACGGCGCGGTCCCGGTACCGCGCACCGGAAGTGGGCGATCCCAGCGTGACCCAGAAGGCGCAGTCCGACCCCACCCGTGCCGACTTCGGTGCGAACGAGTGGCTCGTGGACGAGCTGTACGAGCAGTACCAGAAGGACCGGAACGCGGTGGACCCCGCGTGGTGGGACTTCTTCGAGGGCTACCAGCCGGGGACCCCGTCGCCGGCCGGCGAGGGCCGTCCCACCACCGCACCTGCCACGGCGCCCACCGGCGCGACGGCGAGCACGGCGACCCCGGCCACGGCGACTCCGGCCACGGTGACGGTGGCCACGGCGACGGCAGCCACGGGGACGAGCGCGCCGGTGGCCCCGGCGCCCGCCCCGGCCGCCACCAACGGCGCCCCGACGACGCCCCGGCAGGCGAGCGGGCCGGCGCCCGAGCCGAAGGCCGTCGCCGTCGAGGACCCGTCCCCCGCGGCGCCGCCGAAGGCGCCCACGGCCGCTCCCTCCCCGGTCGCCACGGCGCAGCCGGCGACCGCCCCGTACGCGGCCGTCGCCGCCCGCCGCGCCGACGAGCCGGTCGAGGCCGTGGACGACGTGCAGAAGCTGCGCGGCCCCGCCGCCCGCGTGGTCACGAACATGGAGTCCTCGCTCGAGGTGCCGACGGCCACGTCGGTGCGCGCGGTGCCGGCCAAGCTCATGGTCGACAACCGCATCGTCATCAACAACCACCTCAGCCGCGGCCGCGGCGGGAAGGTGTCGTTCACCCACCTCATCGGGTTCGCCCTGGTCGAGGCGCTCGGCGAGATGCCCGCGATGAACGCCGCCTACACGCTGATGGACGGCAAGCCGGGCATCCTGCAGCCCGCGCACGTGAACCTCGGCCTCGCGATCGACCTCGCCAAGCCCGACGGCTCGCGCCAGCTGCTCGTGCCGTCCATCAAGAAGGCCGAGACGCTCGACTTCGCGCAGTTCTGGACGGCCTACGAGGACGTCGTGCGCCGCGCGCGCGCCAACAAGCTGGCGGTCGACGACTTCGCCGGCACGACGATCTCGCTCACCAACCCCGGCACGATCGGCACGGTGCACTCGGTGCCGCGCCTCATGCAGGGCCAGGGCACGATCGTCGGCGTCGGCGCGATGGACTACCCCGCGGAGTTCGCCGGCACGTCGGCCGAGCAGCTCAACCGTATGGGCGTCTCCAAGGTCCTGACGATCACGTCGACCTACGACCACCGCATCATCCAGGGCGCCCAGTCGGGCGACTTCCTGCGGATCCTCGGCCGCAAGCTGCTCGGTGAGGACGGGTTCTACGACCGCGTCTTCGCCTCGCTGCGCGTGCCGTACGAGCCGGTGCGCTGGGTGCGCGACGCGGACCACGACCCGGACGCCGAGGCCATCAAGCCGGCCCGCATCGCCGAGCTGATCCACGCCTACCGCTCGCGCGGGCACCTCATGGCGGACACCGACCCGCTCGCCTACCGCCAGCGCAAGCACCCGGACCTGGACGTGCAGAACCACGGCCTGACGCTGTGGGACCTGGACCGCACGTTCCCCACCGGCGGCTTCACGGGCAAGAACCGCGCCACGCTGCGCGACGTGCTCGGCCTGCTGCGCGACTCGTACTGCCGCACGGTCGGCGTCGAGTACATGCACCTGCAGGACCCGCGCCAGCGCCGGTGGCTGCAGGAGCGGCTCGAGTCCGGCTACGCCCGCACGCCGCGGGAGGACCAGCTGCGCATCCTGCGCCGGCTCAACGCGGCCGAGGCGTTCGAGACATTCCTGCAGACGAAGTACGTCGGGCAGAAGCGCTTCTCGCTCGAGGGCGGCGAGTCGCTCATCCCGCTGCTCGACGCGGTGCTGTCCAAGGCCGCGAACGGCGGGCTCGACGAGGTCGGCATCGGCATGGCGCACCGCGGGCGCCTCAACGTGCTCTCGAACATCGCCGGCAAGTCCTACGGCCAGATCTTCAGCGAGTTCGAGGGCAACCAGGACCCGAAGTCGGTGCAGGGCTCGGGCGACGTGAAGTACCACCTGGGCACCGAGGGCCGGTTCACGGCGGAGTCGGGCGCCACCACGGCGGTCTACCTCGCGGCGAACCCGTCGCACCTCGAGGCGGTCGACCCCGTGCTCGAGGGCGTCGTGCGGGCCAAGCAGGACCGCATCGACCTGGGCGGCGACGGCTTCTCCGTGCTGCCGATCCTCATCCACGGCGACGCGGCGTTCGCCGGCCAGGGCGTCGTCTTCGAGACGCTCAACCTCGCGCAGCTGCGCGGGTACCGCACGGGCGGCACGATCCACGTGATCGTCAACAACCAGGTCGGGTTCACGACCGGTCCGTCGTCGTCGCGCTCGTCGCAGTACGCCACGGACGTGGTCAAGGGCCTGCAGGTGCCCGTCTTCCACGTCAACGGGGACGACCCCGAGGCGTGCGTGCGCGTCGCGGAGCTGGCCTTCGAGTACCGCGAGCAGTTCGCGCGCGACGTCGTCATCGACATGGTCTGCTACCGCCGTCGCGGTCACAACGAGGGCGACGACCCGTCGATGACGCAGCCGCTCATGTACAACCTCATCGAGGCGAAGCGCTCGGTGCGCAAGCTCTACACCGAGACGCTCGTGGCGCGCGGCGACATCACGCTCGAGGAGGCCGAGCAGGTCCTGCGCGACTACCAGGCGCAGCTCGAGCGGGTCTTCACCGAGACGCGCGAGGACGGCTGGACGCCGCCGCAGACCGACGTCGAGACCGTCGCCGGGCTCGAGCGGCCGGAGTCGCAGCAGGAGGACGCCGGCGTCATGGTCGGCTGGAAGACGGCGGTGCCGTCGTCCGTCCTCGAGCGCATCGGCCAGGCGCACGTGCGGGCGCCCGAGGGCTTCACGATCCACCCGAAGCTCGCGCAGATGCTCGCCAAGCGCGAGCAGATGAGCCGCGACGGCGGGATCGACTGGGGCTTCGGGGAGATCCTCGCGTTCGGCTCGCTGCTGATCGAGGGCACGCCGGTCCGGCTCGCCGGGCAGGACTCCCGCCGCGGCACGTTCGTGCAGCGCCACGCGGTGCTGCACGACCGCGAGACGGGCGCCGAGTGGACCCCGCTGCTGTACCTGTCCGGCGACCAGGCGAAGTTCTGGGTGTACGACTCCTCGCTGTCGGAGTACGCCGCCGTCGGGTTCGAGTACGGCTACTCGGTCGAGCGTCCCGACGCGCTGGTGCTGTGGGAGGCGCAGTTCGGCGACTTCGTCAACGGCGCCCAGACCGTCATCGACGAGTTCCTCTCGTCGGCCGAGCAGAAGTGGGGCCAGCGCTCGTCCGTCGTCATGCTGCTCCCCCACGGGTACGAGGGGCAGGGGCCGGACCACTCGTCGGCGCGCATCGAGCGCTTCCTGCAGCTCGCGGCCGAGGACAACATGACGATCGCGCAGCCGTCGAACCCCGCGTCGTACTTCCACCTGCTGCGCCGCCAGGCGTACCAGCGCCCGCGGCGCCCGCTCGTCGTCTTCACGCCCAAGTCGATGCTGCGCCTCAAGGCCGCGACGTCGGGCGTGGAGGACTTCACGACCGGCACGTTCCGCACGGTGGTGCCGGACGAGCTCGCCGCCGCCAAGGCGGACCAGGTCAGCCGCGTGCTGCTCTGCTCGGGCAAGATCTACTGGGACCTGCTCGCGCACCGCGTCTCCTCGGGCGACCAGCAGACGGCGATCCTCCGGTTCGAGCAGCTGTACCCGCTCGAGCCCGAGGCGATCCGCGAGGCGCTCGCACCGTTCGACGGCGCCGAGCTCGTGTGGGTCCAGGACGAGCCGCGGAACCAGGGCCCGTGGACGTACATGTCCTCGCACCTGCCGCAGGTGGTCGAGCGCCCGCTGCGGGTCGTCTCGCGCCCGGAGTCGGCGTCCCCGGCGGCCGGCTCGGCCAAGAAGCACGCGGCCGAGCAGAAGGAGCTCGTGGAGACGGCCTTCCGCCGCTGACCTGCAGCCGCGCGCACGCACCCGACGCCCCGGCCTCCGCCCCTGCGGACGCCGGGGCGTCGCGCGTCGGGGGCCGTGCGTGCGGGGCGCGGCCCGGATCCCGGCGTCAGGCGCCGACGAGCGTCCCGGACGTCCCCGCGGCCGCCTCCTGGGTGAGTGCCGCGGCGCGCGCGAGGGCCGCGCCGTGGGCGGCCGTCGCGTCGTCGGGCCGGTCGTCGCGGCACGCGAACCGGCGGCGGTACGCCTGCGGGCTCGTGCCGAGCGTCCGCGCGAAGTGGTGGCGCAGCAGCGCGGCCGACCCGAGGCCGCACAGGCGCGCCACCTCGTCGACGGGGACGTCGGTGCGCTCGAGCAGCTCCTGCGCGCGTGCGACGCGCTGGCGGGCGACCCAGGCGGCGGGCGTCGTCCCCGTCTCGGCGCGGAACCGCCGCGCGAAGGTCCGCTCCGACATCAGGGCGCGCGCGGCCAGGGCGGGCACCGCCAGGTCGCCGTCGAGGTGCGCGGTCATCCAGGTGAGCAGCGGCGCGAGCGTGTCCGCCTCGGGCAGCGGGGTGTCGATGTACTGCGCCTGGCCGCCGTCGCGCTGCGGCGGGACGATCATCCGTCGTGCGACCGCGGTCGCCGCCGCGCCGCCGAGCTCGCGGCGCACGAGGTGCAGGCACGCGTCGATGCCCGCCGCGGTGCCCGCGCTCGTGATCACCCGGCCGTCCTCGACGAACAGCACCGACGGGTCCACGGTGGCGGTCGGGAAGCGCGCCGCGAGGTCCTCGGCGTGCATCCAGTGGGTCGTGCAGCGCCGGCCGTCGAGCAGGCCGGCCTCCCCCAGGGCGAACGCCCCGCCGCAGATGCTCAGCACCCACGCGCCGCGATCGTGCGCGTCGCGCAGGGCCTGAAGCACGTCCGCGCCGACCGGCCCCGCCCCGCGGTACGCCGGGACGACCACCAGGTCGACGTCCCGCGTCGCCTCGAGCCCGTGCTCGACGACGAGGGAGAAACCTGCTCCCGTCGGGGTCGCGACCCCGGGCGTCGGGCCGCAGACCCGGAAGTCGAACGTGGGGCCGCCGGTGTCGGAGCGGTCGATGCCGAACACCTCGCACGCGGTCCCCAGCTCGAAGGGGGAGGCGTCGGGGAGCGCGAGGACGGCGACGGAGCGGAGCACGGTCCCAGCGTCGCATGCGGCTGGCAGGATGTCGACGCCCATCGGCTTCTCCGCCACTCGTGGCGAGTGCCGCACGAGCGGAGGATCTCCGCCATGGACATCGTCTCGCTCGCCCTGCCCGTCCTCGCACTGGCGGGCTGGCTCGCGTGGCTGCGGCACGCCGTGGCGCGCGACGGCCTCGGCGACGGCCGCCCGCCCGCCTCGCACGAGCCCTGGGACGACCGCCGGGGCGGCTGGCCGTCCGCTCCCCTGCGCACCCCGCGCTGAGCCCGCCCGCGGCCGGACACGCGGAGCGACGCAGCGCGCACGTCGCGCGGCGCCTTGCTGCGAGACTGTCCCGGAGCGTCGGCACGGGCCGCCGCCGGACGAGCGCAGGAGGACGGGACGTGGGTGAGCTGCCGCTCCGCCTCGCGGTCATCGGCGACGAGCTGGTCGCGGGCGCCGGGGACCCCCGGTGCCTGGGCTGGGTCGGCCGGGTCGCCGCGCGCACGCCCGCGCCGGACCCCGTCACGGTGCTCACCCTGGCGGTGCCGGGCGAGAACAGCACCGAGCTCGGGGTGCGCTGGGACGCCGAGGTGTCGCGGCGGCTGTCCCCCGAGGCGGACAACCGGCTGGTCGTGGGGGTCGGCCGCGCCGACGTGACCGCCGGCCTGTCGCTCGCGCGCAGCCGGCTCAACCTCGCCAACGTCCTCGACGTCGCGGACCAGCGGCGGATGCCGGCGTTCGTCGTGGGCCCGCCGCCGGGCGCACCCGAGGACGGCGACAAGATCGCCGAGCTGTCCGCGGCGCTCGGCGACGTCGCGGCGCGCCGCCGCGTGCCCTACGTCGACATGTACTCGCCGCTCGCCGCGCACGACCAGTGGCTCGCCGACATGGCGACGTCCCGCGGGCACCTGCCCGGGCAGGCGGGGTACGGGCTGATGGCGTGGCTCGTGCTGCACACCGGCTGGCACGCCTGGCTCGGCCTGCCCGACGACGCCTGAGCGCCGGCGGGCGGGCGGGGCTCAGCCGACCAGACCCGCCGAGCGCAGCTCGAGCGTGAGGTCGTGCGGGTTCGACGCCGCCGCGAGCGCGTCCTCGTACGTCACCACCGCGTCCCGCACGAGCGTGAACAGGTGCTGGTCGAACGTCTGCATCTTGTAGAAGTCGCCCTCCTTGATCAGCTCGGCCAGCGGCGGGTTCTCCTGCGGCTCGACGATCGCCTCCGCCGTGCGGCCGGTGTTCACCATGACCTCGATCGCGGAGACGCGACCCGTGCCGTCGGCGCGGCGCAGCAGACGCTGCGAGACGATGCCGCGCAGCGCCTGCGCGAGCGCGATCCGGACCTGCTTCTGCTCGTGCGGCGGGAAGAAGTCGACGATGCGGTTGACCGTCTCCGCCGCGTCGATGGTGTGCAGCGTCGACAGCACGAGGTGGCCGGTCTCCGCCGCGGACAGCGCCGCACGGACCGTCTCGACGTCACGCATCTCCCCGACCAGGATGACGTCCGGGTCCTGCCGCATCGCCGCGCGCAGCGCGACCGTGAAGTTGTCGGTGTCCTGGCGGACCTCGCGCTGGGAGACGATCGCCTTCTTGTCGGCGTGCAGGATCTCGATCGGGTCCTCGATCGTGACGATGTTGACCTCGCGCAGCGTGTTGATCAGGTCGACCATCGACGCGAGCGTCGTGGTCTTGCCCGACCCCGTCGGGCCCGTGACCAGGACGAGCCCGCGCGGCTCGAGCGCGAGCTCGCCGATCACCTCGGGCAGGCCGAGCTCGCTCATCGCCTGCGCGCCGATCGCCACCCGACGGAAGACGAGGCCGAACGTGCCGCGCGCCTGGTACGCGTTGACCCGGAACCGCCCGACACCCGGAAGCGAGTAGGCGAAGTCCGCCTCCTTGGTGGTGCGGAACGTGTCCACGAGGTCGTCCGGGAGCACCTCCTCGAGCATCCGCTCGGTGTCGGCGGGACGCAGGTCGGGCGCCTGCAGGCGGCGCAGGCGGCCGTCGACGCGCACCCGCGGCGCCGAGCCGACCTTGCAGTGCAGGTCGGAGCCCTGGGTGCTCGCCAGCGCGTGCAGGAACGGGATCACGGACTGGGTCTCTGCCACGCGGAGTAGATCGGCCCGCGGGGCCGCGCACTTGAGCCGCGACCCCGTGGCCGACGGCACGCGCCGGGTCCGCGGTGTGGGACGATGGGGCGACCCATGGTGCGTGCACGCGTGCGCGCGCCCGCACGACGCGAGGAGATCACCGATGAGCAAGCGTGGCCGCAAGCGCCGCTCGCGCAAGGGCAATGCCGCGAACCACGGCAAGCGTCCCAACGCCTGAGCGGTCGACGCCCCGACGTACGAGGGCCCCGGAGCACGTGCTCCGGGGCCCTCGTCGTCTCTCGTCCCGCGGCTCTCGCCCCGCGTCGCTCGGCGGCGCGGTCAGGCCTGTCGGCCCGTCACGCCTCCGGGCCGGCGGCCTCGCGCAGGCGCAGCACGCTGATCTGCTCGTGGATCCGCACCCGCAGCGTGGCGGGCGCCTCCTCCTGGCAGCAGCGCCGCACGAGCTCCTTGATCACGACCTCGACCTGCTCCTCCTCGAGGCACGGCGTGCACTCCGCGAGGTGGGCCGCGATGCGGTCGCGGTCGAGCTCGTCGACCTCGGCGTCCACGTACTCCCACAGGCGCGCGACCGCCTCGGAGCACCGCATGTCGCCGCTCGCGCAGGGGTCGGCCGGCAGCGGGGCGCCGCGGCGCTCGTCCTCGAAGGCGCTCATCGTCCGGCCTCCGGTCCCGTCGGAGCCGCGCCGGCGAGGCCGCGCCCGCGCGCGTAGCCGGAGAGGAGCTCGCGCAGCTGCGCGCGGCCACGGTGCAGTCGGGACATCACCGTCCCGATCGGCGTCCCCATGATCTCGGCGATCTCCTTGTAGGCGAACCCCTCGACGTCCGCGAGGTACACCGCGATGCGGAAGTCCTCGGGGATGCTCTGCAGGGCGTCCTTCACGTCGGAGTCGGGCAGGTGGTCGAGCGCCTCGGCCTCCGCGGAGCGCAGACCGCGGGACGTGTGCGACTCCGCCCGCGCGAGCTGCCAGTCCTCGATCTCCTCCGACCGCGACTGCTGCGGCTCGCGCTGCTTCTTGCGGTAGGAGTTGATGTACGTGTTCGTCAGGATCCGGTACAGCCACGCCTTGAGGTTCGTGCCCGGCCGGTACTGGTGGAACGCGGCGAACGCCTTCGTGAACGTCTCCTGGACGAGGTCCTCGGCGTCGGCCGGGTTGCGCGTCATGCGCAGGGCAGCGCCGTAGAGCTGGTCCAGGTGGACCAGCGCCTCGGCCTCGAACCGGTCGGTGCGGGCTGCGTCGCCCTCGGCCTCGGGGGCGCGGGTGGTCCCTCCGCCGTCGGTCGCTGCGGAGCTGTTCCCTGCCGAGTCGGTCCGTACGGAACCGGCCTGTGCGTGGCCGGTCCGTGCCGAGTCGGTCGCTGCGGTGTCCTCGCTCATCACCCACGAGCCTAGTGGTCCGGGCTGGGGGGCACCTGGGAGGCCGGCGAACGCCGGACCGGCCGCCGGCGGGCAGAGCCCGACGGAGGCGGGGGCCGCCGCACGGACCTGGAGGAGGACGGTCATGCCCGGCTCAACGCCGTCCGCCGTCCCGGGCATTCCCGCCGCGCCGAGCGGCCGCGCCCGGGCTAGCGTGAGGGCGACCGCCCGTCCGCGTCCGGAGGAACCCGTGCTGCTGCGCCGTGCCGCCCGCCCCATGTTCGCCACCTGGTTCGTCTCGCAGGGCCTCGACGCGCTGCGGCACCCGCAGGGCCACGCCCGCATCGTGCGCGACGCGCTCGACGGGGTGCGGTCGCGCGTGCCCGACCAGGCCCGCGCCGCGCTGCCCGGACCGGTCGGCGCCGCGGTCGAGGGTCGGCTCACGGACCCGCAGCTCGCGACGGCCGCGCGCGTGCACGGCGCCGCGCTCCTGGTCGCCGGCGCCGCGCTCGCCGTCGGGCGTGCACCGCGGACCGCGGCGCTCGCCCTCGCGGGGCTGACGCTGCCGATCGTGCTCGTCAACCTGCCCCTCGGGCGCAAGCGCTCGGAGGAGGAGGAGCGGGAGCGCACCGCGCGCCTCGTCCGGGCGGTCGGGTTCACCGGCGGGGCGCTCATCGCCGGCGTCGACCTCGAGGGCCGGCCCGGCGTCGGCTGGCGCGTCCAGCACGCGCGCGCCGACCGCGCGGCGATGCGCCAGGCCCGCGCCCGCTGGGCCGCCAAGCACGCCGACGCGTAGCCGCGCCGCCGGCGCCGGTCGGACCCGCCCGACGGACGTCCGCGCCCGCCGATAGCCTGGCCGCCATGACCACCACCTCCGCCGCGCCGCACCTCTGGGCCGCACCGTCCGCGACCGGCCCGCTCGACGCGACGGTGGAGGTCCCCGGCTCGAAGTCGCTGTCGAACCGGTACCTGGTGCTCGCGGCGCTCGGCGACTCCCCCAGCCGCCTGCGGGGTGTGCTCGCGAGCCGCGACACGCAGCTCATGGCCGCGGCGCTGCGCTCGCTCGGCGCCCGGGTCGAGGAGGACGGGTCCGACTGGACCGTCACCCCCGGTCCGGTGCGCGGCGGCGTGGACGTCGCGTGCGGCCTGGCCGGCACGGTCATGCGGTTCCTGCCGCCGGTGGCGGCCCTGGCCGACGGCCCCGTGCGCTTCGACGGCGACCCGCAGGCGCGCGTGCGGCCGATGGGGCCCGTGCTGTCCGCGCTGGAGCAGCTCGGCGTGCGCGTCGAGTGGCACGGCGAGCCGGGCTTCCTGCCGTTCACCGTGCACGGCCGGGGCGGGCTCGCGGGCGGCTCGGTCGACGTCGACTCGTCGGGCTCCAGCCAGTTCGTGTCCGGCCTGCTGCTGACCGGCGCGCGCTGCACCGACGGTCTCACCGTCCGCCACACGGGTGCGACCCTGCCGAGCCTGCCGCACATCGCGATGACCGTGGAGGTGCTGCGGGCCGCCGGGGTCGTGGTCGACGACTCCGCGCCCGCGACGTGGCGCGTCGAGCCCGGCGCCATCGCCGGCCGCGACGTCCGCGTGGAGCCGGACCTGTCCAACGCCGCGCCGTTCCTGTGCGCCGCGCTCGTCGCCGGCGGCACGGTGCGGGTGCCGGGGTGGCCGTCGAGCACGACCCAGCCCGGGGCGCTCGTGCCCGGCATCCTCGAGCGCATGGGCGGCACGGCGTCGCTCGACGGCGACGTGCTGACCGTGACGGGCACCGGGACGGTCCACGGCGTCGACCTCGACCTGCACGCCGCGGGGGAGCTCGCGCCGACGATCGCGGCGCTCGCCGCGCTCGCCGACTCCCCCACGCGGCTGCGGGGCATCGCGCACCTGCGGGGTCACGAGACCGACCGGCTGGCCGCGCTGGCGGCCGAGATCACGCGCGTCGGCGGGCACGCGGAGCAGACCGAGGACGGCCTCGTCGTCACCCCCGGCCCGCTCACGGGCGCCGCGTGGCGCTCGTACGCGGACCACCGCATGGCCACCGCGGGCGCGCTGGTCGGGCTCCGCGTCCCGGGCGTGGCGGTCGAGGACGTCGCGACGACGTCGAAGACGCTGCCCGACTTCGTCGGCATGTGGTCGCACATGCTCGCGGGGTCGCGCGCGGGGGCCCCCGCCTGATGGCGGAGCGGCGCTACGACGAGCGGGACGTGCGGATCCGTCCCGGTCGGGGGTCGCGGCCGCGCACCAAGCAGCGGCCCGCCCACGAGGACGCCCGCAGCGCCATGGTGGTCGCCGTCGACCGCGGGCGGTACACCGTCCTGGTCGAGCCGGGCACGCCGGACGAGACGCGCGTGCTGGCGATGAAGGCGCGCGAGCTCGGCCGCCAGCGCGTGGTGCCGGGTGACCGGGTGGACGTCGTCGGCGACACCTCGGGCGGCAGGGACACGCTCGCCCGCATCGTGCGGATCGGCGAGCGGCGCACGGTGCTGCGGCGCACGGCCGACGACACCGACGCGGTCGAGCGGGTCATCGTCGCGAACGCCGACCGGCTCGTCGTCGTCACGGCCCTCGCGGACCCGGAGCCGCGCACCCGCATGATCGACCGCTGCGTCGTCGCCGCCTACGACGCGGGCATGGACGTGCTGCTCGCGCTCACGAAGGCGGATCTCGCGCCGCCCGACGAGCTCGTCGCGCTGTACGCCCCGATCGGCGTCGAGGTGGTCGTGACCCGGCGCGCCGAGGACCCCGTGACGGGTGAGCGCACGATCACCGGGCTCGACGAGCTGCGCGCCGCGCTCGACGGGCGCCTGTCCGTGCTGGTCGGGCACTCGGGCGTGGGCAAGTCGACCCTCGTCAACGCGCTGGTGCCGGACGCGCACCGGGCCACCGGCGTCGTCAACGACGTGACCGGGCGCGGGCGGCACACGTCGACGTCGGCCGTCGCGCTGGAGCTGCCGGGCACGTCCACGCCGACCTGGGTGGTGGACACCCCGGGCGTGCGGTCGTTCGGTCTCGCGCACGTGGAGCCGGAGCGGCTGGTGCGCGCCTTCCCCGACCTCGCCGCGGTCGCGCGCGAGTGCCCGCGCGGCTGCACCCACCTCGCCGGCTCCCCCGACTGCGGGCTCGACGACTGGGTCGCGGCCGCCCCCGACGACGTCGTCCGCGCCGCCCGCGCGGCGCGCGTCGACTCGTTCCGGCGCCTGCTCGTGAGCAGGCTCGGCGCCCCCGAGCCGGAGGAGCCGACGCGCTGACCCCGGCGCGCGGCGGCGCGCCCCGGCCGGCGGGTCGCCGCACCGGTACGGTGGCGCGCGACCACCGACGAAGGAGCACGCATGGCGACCGCGTACGACGACGACCTGCGCCTGGCCCACGTGATCACCGACCAGGTCGACTCCGTGACGATGGCGCGGTTCAAGGCGCTGGACCTGCGCGTGGAGACGAAGCCGGACCTGACGCCCGTCTCCGACGCCGACCGCGCCGCGGAGGAGCTCGTCCGCACCGGCCTGTCGCGCCTGCGGTCGCGGGACGCCGTGCACGGCGAGGAGATGGCGGACACGGGGCACGGACCCCGCCGGTGGATCGTGGACCCGATCGACGGGACGAAGAACTTCGTGCGCGGGGTGCCCGTGTGGGCCACGCTGCTCGCGCTCATGGACGGCGACGAGGTCGTGCTCGGCGTGGTGAGCGCGCCGGCGCTGGGCAAGCGCTGGTGGGCCGCGAAGGGCACGGGCGCCTGGACGGGCCGGTCGCTGGCCGCGGCGACGCGCCTGCACGTGTCGTCGGTCGCACGGCTCGAGGACGCGTCCCTGTCCTACTCCAGCCTCACCGGCTGGGAGGAGGAGGGACGGCTGCAGCCGTTCCTCGACCTGACGCGGCGGGTGTGGCGCACCCGGGCGTACGGCGACTTCTGGTCCTACGTGCTGGTCGCCGAGGGTGCGGTCGACGTCGCGACCGAGCCCGAGCTGGCGCTGCACGACATGGCGGCGCTCGTGCCGATCGTCACGGAGGCGGGCGGGCGGTTCACCTCCGTCGACGGGGTCCCCGGACCGGGCGGCGGCAACGCCCTCGCGACGAACGGCCTGCTGCACGACGAGGTGCTGGCGGCGCTGGCGGCCCGCACACCGGTCGACGCCGAGGGCGCCTGACCGCCGTCCCGCTCAGAGCCCGAGCACGCCCGGCAGGGCCGCCAGCGACGTGACGACGTGCACGCCGGCGGCCCGCGCGGCCGCGAGGTCCTCGTCGCTCACCGGGACGCGGCGCACGCCCGGCCGGTCGAGCCACACCCCGACGAGACCCGCCGCGACGGCGGCGCGCGCGTCGACGTCCAGCTCGTCGCCGACGTAGGCGGTGCGGGCCGGGTCCGTGCCGAGCCGCCGGCACGCCTCGACGAACACGCGCGCGTCGGGCTTGCCGACGCCCAGCGTGTCCACGCCCACGAGCACCCGGAGGTGGGCGTCGAGCCCCGCGCGCACCAGCTTGTCCGTCTGGTACGCCGAGGCGGCGTTGGTCAGGGCGCCGACGACGACCCCGGCGTCGAGCAGCGCGCGCAGCCCCGCGACGGCGTCCTCGTGGGCCACCCAGCCGGCGCGGAACGCCGCGTCGAAGCGCGCGTCCCAGGCGTCGTACGCGACGTCGTCGAGCACCGGCCCGCCGAACGCGGCGTGCAGCTCGTTGGCGCGCGCCATCCGCTGCGTGCGGTGGTCCACCTCGCCGCGCGTGTATGCGCGGTAGTGGCCGTTGACGTCCGCCCGCCACGCCGCGAGGGCCGCGTCGACCGTGGCGTCGTCGACGTCCCCGACGTACGCCGCGAGCGTGTCCGCGATGGCCGCGCGGAACGCCGCGCGCGTGTCGACGAGCGTGTCGTCGATGTCGAGGAGCACGCCGTCGACGAGCCGCTCCCCCGCCGTGCCGGCCGGCCGGGCGCCCGTCACGCGTCGAGCGTGGCGCGCAGCCGGGCGATGCGTGCGAGCGTCGCGTCCTTGCCGAGGATCTCCATCGACTCGAACAGGGGCGGCGAGACGCGGCGGCCGGTGAGCGCCACGCGCAGCGGCGTGTACGCGAACCGCGGCTTGATGCCGAGCCCGTCGACCAGCGCCTCCTGCAGCGCGGCCTGCGTCGCGTCGGTCGTGAAGCCGTCGGCGGGCAGGTCGGCGAGGACGCGGGCGGCCGCGTCCAGCACGTCGCCGGCCTCCGGCCGCAGTGCGCCGCGCGCGTCCTCGGCGACCTCGAGCGCGTCGTCGGTGACGAACAGGAAGCCCAGCATGCCGACCGCCTCGCCGAGCAGCGTCATGCGCTCCTGCACGAGGGGCGCGGCCGCGTCGAGCAGCGCACGGTGCTCGTCCGACAGGTCCGCGTAGGTGGCGGCGGGGACCAGGCCGGCGGCGTGCAGGTACGGCACGAGGCGGGCGCGGAAGTCCTCGGGCGCGAGCAGTCGCACGTGCGCGGCGTTGATCGCCTCGGCCTTCTTGACGTCGAAGCGCGCGGGGTTCGGGTTGACGTCCGCGACGTCGAACGCGGCGACCATCTCCTCGACGGAGAACACGTCGCGGTCGGGCGCGATGGACCAGCCCAGCAGGGCGAGGTAGTTGAGCAGGCCCTCGGGCGTGAAGCCCCGGGCGCGGTGCAGGAAGAGGTTCGACTCCGGGTCCCGCTTCGAGAGCTTCTTGTTGCCCTCGCCCATGACGTAGGGCAGGTGACCGAACTGCGGCATCACCGTGGCCACGCCGAGGTCGAGCAGCGCCCGGTAGAGCACGACCTGGCGGGGCGTCGACGACAGCAGGTCCTCGCCGCGCAGCACGTGGGTGATGCCCATCAGCGCGTCGTCGACCGGGTTGACCAGGGTGTACAGCGGGTGGCCGTTGCCGCGGACGATGACGAAGTCCGGCACGGACCCCGCCTTGAACGTCACGTCGCCCCGGACGAGGTCCGTGAACGTCACGTCCTCGTCCGGCATGCGCAGGCGCAGGACCGGCTCGCGGCCCTCGGCGCGGTACGCGGCCTTCTGCTCGTCGGTCAGGGCGCGGTCGTAGCCGTCGTAGCCGAGCTTGGGGTCGCGTCCCGCCGCGCGGTGGCGGGCCTCGACCTCCTCCGGCGTCGAGAACGACTCGTACGCGTACCCGCCCTCGACCAGCCGGCGGGTGACGTCCCGGTACAGGTCGTAGCGCTGCGACTGCCGGTACGGCTCGTACGGGCCGCCGACCTCGACGCCCTCGTCCCAGTCCAGCCCGAGCCAGCGCAGCGCGTCGAGCAGCTGCTCGTAGCTCTCCTGCGAGTCGCGTGACGGGTCGGTGTCCTCGATCCGGAACACGAACGTGCCGCCGACGTGCCGGGCGTACGCCCAGTTGAACAGCGCCGTGCGGATCAGCCCCACGTGCGGCGTGCCGGTCGGCGAGGGGCAGAAGCGGACGCGGACGGCACTGCTGGGCACGGGTCACCTCGGGGTCGGGACGGGTGGGATCCTCCTCAGCCTAGCGAGCGCGGGACCTGCACCCCGTCCCGGACGCCCGCCCCCCAGACGTCGCCGGGCACGTCACCGGGCAGCAGCGCGTTGCCCTGCCCGACGAACCGCGCGTCGGTGCCGCCGGCGCGCGCCGCCCGGTAGTCCGCGAGCGCGCCGAGCGCCCACCGGGACAGCAGCAGGATCGCGACGAGGTTCACCATCGCCATCAGCGCCATCGCGATGTCGGCGACCGCCCACACGGTCGTCAGCGCGAGCAGCGAGCCGAGGCCCACCGCCGCGAGGACGAGCGTGCGCAGCGCCGTGAGCGCACGCCCGTGGACGCCGAGGAACGTGAGGTTGACCTCGGCGTACGCGTAGTTGCCGAGCACCGAGGAGAACGCGAACGTGAACACGACGACGCTCATCAGCCACGTCGTCCACCCGCCGAGCTCGTGCGCGACGGCGGCGGCGGTCAGCGCCGCGCCGGCGCTCGCCCCCGTCTCGCCCGGCGAGTAGACGTCCGGACCGGCGAGCAGGACGAGCATCGCGGTCGCCGAGCACACGAGCATCGTGTCGACGAACACGCCGAGCGACTGGATGAGCCCCTGCTTGACGGGGTGCGACACGGTCGCCGTCGCGGCCGCGTTGGGCGCCGACCCCATCCCCGCCTCGTTCGAGAACAGGCCGCGCTTGGTGCCGTTGAGGACCGCGGCGAGGACGCCGCCGCCCGTGCCCGCGAGCGCGCTGTCGAGCCCGAACGCACCGCGCAGGATCTGCGCGAACGCGTCGGGCACGGCACCCAGGTTCAGCACGACGACGACGAGCGCGACCAGCAGGTACAGCGCCGCCATGAGCGGCAGCGCGACCTCCGCCACCCGGGCCACCCGGCGGACCCCGCCGAAGAGGACCGGTGCCGCGAGGACCACGAGCGCCACGGCCGTCCACGCGACCGGCAGGCTGTGCCCGGACGCCAGCGTCTCCGCGATCGTGTTGGCCTGGACCATGTTGAAGGCGAAGCCGAAGGTCACGACGAGCAGCACCGCGAAGACGACGCCCCACCGGCGCGAGCCGAGCCCGCGCTCGATGTAGTACGCCGGCCCGCCGCGGTACGAGCCGTCGTCGGCGCGCACCTTGAACACCTGCGCGAGCGTCGCCTCGACGAACGCCGTCGCCATGCCGATCAGCGCGACGACCCACATCCAGAAGATCGCGCCGGGGCCGCCCAGCGTCAGGGCCACCGCGACGCCCGCGATGTTGCCCGTGCCGACGCGCGACGCGAGCCCGACGGCGAACGCCTGGAACGACGAGATGCCCCCGGCGGCGTCGTGCCGCGACGACAGCACCTGGCGCAGCATCGCCGGGAAGAGCCGCACCTGCACGAACCCCGTGCGCAACGTGAACCAGAGCCCCACGCCGACGAGCAGGTAGACGAGCCAGTACGAGTAGAGCGCGTTCGTCAGCCAGTCGATGCCGACCTGCAGGTCCATGCGCAGCCCCCCGGTACGCCGATCAGCCGAGCGTAGGAGCCTCGGCCGCGCGCCGCACCGGCTGGTGCCGCGGGCCCGTCGGGTCGCGGGTCAGCCGGGGTGCCCGGTCAGCGGCGGACGACCGGGTTGCGCAGCACGCCGATGTCCTCGACCTCGACCTCGACGACGTCGCGGTGGTCGATCGGCCCCACGCCCGCGGGCGTGCCCGTGAGGATGACGTCCCCCGGCAGCAGCGTGAACACCTCGGACGCGTAGGAGATCAGGAACGCGGTGTCGAAGATCATCTGCGACGTGCGCCCGTCCTGGCGGGTCTCGCCGTTGACGCGCGCGGACACGCGCAGGTCGTCCACGTCGAGCCCCGGCACGACCCACGGGCCGATCGGGCACGACGTGTCGAAGCCCTTGCCGCGCGTCCACTGCGCGTCCGACTTCTGCACGTCGCGTCCCGTCACGTCGTTCGCGACCGTGAAGCCGAAGACGTGGTCGAGGGCACGGTCCGGCGTCACGTCCTTCGTCACCTTGCCGATGACGACGGCGAGCTCGGCCTCGTGCTCGACGCGCTCGGTCCAGTCGGGCAGGACGATCGGGTCGTCGGGGCCGATGACGGAGGTGTTCGGCTTGAGGAACAGCAGGGGCGCCGTCGGCACCTCGTTGCCCAGCTCGGCGGCGTGCGCCGCGTAGTTGCGGCCGACGCCGACGATCTTCGAGCGCGGGATGACCGGGGCGAGCAGGCGGACGCCGTCGCCGTCGAGCCGGACCCGCTCGCCGGTCGGCTGCACGGGTGTGTAGATGGGGTCGCCGGTGATGACGACGAGCTCCTCGTGGCCGGGGTCGCCCTCCACGAGGGCGTAGCGGGGGTCGGAGCCGGTGGTGAACCTCGCGATGCGCACGGCCCCAGCCTAGGCGCGCGTCGGCGGCGCGCCCGGGCACGGCGCCGACGCCGCACCGTGCGAGGGGGCCGGGTGACGGGCAGCGTCACACCCGCCCGACGTGCTTTCACGGCGCGCCGCGCCGACGATAGGGGGCGATGTCCTCCTCTCCCCGCCTGCCCGCGCCCGCCGACCCGCCGCTCGAGGGGCTCCCTCCCGGCTGGACCGCGCGTCCCGCGGACGCGGCCGACGCGCCCGCGCTGCACGCGCTCCTCGGGCGGCACGAGGCCGCCGCCACCGGGGCCGCGTCGAGCCACCGCAGCGCCGTGGACGCCGTGCTCACGGACGGGGCCGCCACCCACCGGCACGTCCTCGCCCTCGACGAGCGGCGGGAGGTGCGGGCCTGGGCGTCGGCGCAGGACCGCGCCGAGGGACGGGTCCTCGTCCAGGTGCTCGTCGACCCGGCGCTGGACGACGCGACGGCCGACGCGGTCGCCGCCGCCGCCTTCGACTGGGCCGACGCCGCCGCACGGCACGTCGCCGCCGGCCGGGGCCTGACCGTGACGCAGGTGGACAGCGGGGCCTTCGCGACGGACGACCGTCAGCAGCGGTGGTTGCGCGCGGCCGGCTACGCCCAGGTGCGCACGTGGCTGCAGATGACCCGCCCGACCGTCCCGGCGGACGCCGACCCCGCGCCGGGTGCGTCGCCGGAGCGGGTCCGCGTCCGGCGGGTCCGCCGGGGCGACGACGGCATGCCCGACGGGGCCGACCTCCTCGCGGTGCACGTGGTGCTCGAGGAGTCGTTCACCGACCACTTCAACTACCGTCCCGAGCGGTTCGACGAGCTCGTCTCGCGGCTGCGGGCGGACCCGGGCCACCGCTGGGACCACTGGTGGCTCGCCGAGTCCGTCGACGCCGGCGAGCCGTCACGACCGGTGGGCGCGCTCGTCGCCAGCGTCTCCCCCGGCCGCGACGGCGCACCGGACGGCACGTACGTCGCGTACCTCGGCGTCCTGCGC
Source organism: Cellulomonas shaoxiangyii (assembly GCF_004798685.1). Classification (NCBI taxonomy): domain Bacteria; kingdom Bacillati; phylum Actinomycetota; class Actinomycetes; order Micrococcales; family Cellulomonadaceae; genus Cellulomonas; species Cellulomonas shaoxiangyii. The sequence goes on from NZ_CP039291.1 coordinate 2,663,012, forward strand.
AGCGCCCGCGGGCGGGGCGCCGCCCGGGGGCTGCTGGGGGCGGCGATCGCGGACGCGGCCGCACGCGGGCGGTCGTACGTCGCGCTCGAGGTCGACGCCGACTCGCCCACCGGTGCGGACGCGCTGTACCGCTCGCTCGGCTTCGGCACGTCCGTCGTCACGCAGTCCTGGCACCGCGACGTGCGGGTGGACGACCTGCCGTAGCGCGGGCGGTCGGGCGCGGGCGGTCGGGCGCGGGCGGTCAGGCGCGGGCGACGACCTCGCCGTGCAGGATCGAGAACCAGCCGTCCTCCTGGTTGCCCCACGCGTGCCACGCGTCGGCGAGCTGCTCGAGCCCGACCTCGTCGGCCAGGCCGTGCTCGATGGCCTGCGCGGCGAAGTGCGAGCGCACGCAGCGGTCGGCCCAGAGGTCCGCCCACCACACGCGGTCGTGGGGCGTCGCGTAGCACCAGGCGCTCGCCGTCGGGTCGATGCCGGCCGGGTCGAAGCCGGCCTCGCGCACCCAGGACAGGAGCTTGCGGCCCGCGTCCGCGTCGGCGTGGTTGGCCGCCGTGACCTCCTGGTAGAGCGTGAGCCAGTCGTCGAGCCCGTCGGACTGCGGGTACCAGGCCATGCCGTCGTAGTCGGCGTCCCGCACCGCGACCACACCACCCGGCTTCGCGACGCGGCGCATCTCCCGCAGCGCGGCGACGGGGTCGGACAGGTGCTGCAGCACCTGGTGGGCGTGCACGACGTCGAACGTGTCGTCCGGGAAGTCGAGCGCGTACGCGTCGCCCACCTGGAACGTGACGTTCGGCGTGCCCGCCTCGGCCGCCGCCTTCGCGGCCGCCTCGATGACGGCCGAGGACATGTCGACGCCGACGACCTCGCCCGGCGCGACGCGGCCGGCGAGGTCGATCGTCACCGTGCCGGGGCCGCAGCCCACGTCGAGCAGGGCCTGCCCGGGGGCGAGGTGGGGCAGCAGGTACGCCGCCGAGTTCTCCGCTGTCCGCCACCGGTGCGAGCGCAGGACGCTCTCGTGGTGGCCGTGCGTGTAGACGTCGGATCGCGAGGTCACACGTCACTGTAGATCGGAACAACCGTCCAGTTCACCTGCCGGGACGACGCCATCCGAATGGTGGTCCGTGAGTCGGCCGCACCGCACGGGCTGGCCGCCCGCCCCCGCCGCCGGCCCGCGCCCGCCCGCGCCGGGACGCCTAGCATGCGCAAGGTGCGACGCATCGTGGGGCTGGACACCGCCCGCGGCCTGGCCGTGCTCGGCATGGTCGCCGCGCACGTCGGCCCCGACGACACGTGGCGGACCGTGCCACCCGGCGGGTTCGCCCAGCTCGCCGACGGGCGGCCGTCGGCGGTGTTCGTCGTGCTCGCCGGTGTCGGTCTCGCGCTGCTGTCCGGCGGGGACCGGCCGGTGACGGGCACGCGGCTCGTGCAGGCGCGGCTGCGGATCCTGGTCCGGGCGGCGCTGCTCGTGGTCCTCGGCGCGGTGCTCGTGGAGCTCGGCACGCCTGTCGTCGTCATCCTCGTCGTCTACGGCGCGATGTTCGCCGCGGGGACGCTCGCGCTGCGCTGGTCGCGCCCGGTGCTGGCCGCGGCGGCCGTCGCCGTCGCGGTGGTCGGCCCCGTCGTGCGCCCGTGGTTCGACGCGTTCCCGGTCGTCGCCGAGCGGCCCGTCGACCCGATGACCGTGCTCATCGGGCACTACTACCCCGCGATCGTCTGGATGTCCTACGTGCTCACCGGCCTGGCCGGCGGGCGCAGCGACCTGCGCTCCCCGCGCGTCCACGCGTGGCTCGCCGCGCTCGGGCTCGGGCTCGTCGTCGTGGGCCACGGCGGTGCGGCGGCGGTCACCGCGGCGCTCGGCCGGTCCACCGAGCTCACGACGGCGGAGCCGCACTCGTCGTCACCGTTCGAGATCGCGGGCAACACCGGCACGGCCCTGCTCGTGCTCGCCGTGTGCCTGGCGGTCGGGCTGCGGTGGCCGCGCGCGCTCGCCCCCGTGTCGGCGACGGGCGCGCTCGCGCTCACCGCGTACTCCGGGCACCTGCTCGTCATCGCCGCGCTCGGCACGGATGTCGTCTGGGCGCCGACCACCGCGTCGTGGCTGTGGTTCACGGGCGTCATCGTGGTGGCGTGCTGGGCGTGGCGGGCGTGGGTCGGCCGTGGGCCCCTGGAGTGGGTGCTGCACGCCGTGTCGACCCGCGCGGCCGACGTCGCGCCCGACGCCCTCCCCCCGCGCACGGACGCCCCCCGGGAGGCCGCGCCGCCGTCGCCGGGCGCCACCGACGTCCCGGTGCCTCAGGGCCAGACGAGCGAACGCGCCCATGACCCGTCACCCGAGCGCCGGTAGACGAGCCGGACGTGCGCCCGGTCGGCGCTGCCCTGCCAGAACTCGACGACCTCCGGCACGACGACCCACGCCTGCCACTCGGGCAGCACGAACCCCGGCTCGGCGTCGGTCCGCCGGCGGGCGGCCGCCATCGACGCCCGCAGGCCGGCGACCGACCCCAGCGGCTCCCCCGGCCGCACGCCGAGCGCCGCGGCGCGTGACGCCGGCGAACGGGCCAGGTAGTCCGCGGCGGACACCTCGGGCCCCAGGTACCGCGCGGCGCCCGCGACCCGCACCTGCCGCACGACCGGCTGCCACCAGAACGTGAGCGCCGCCCGCGGGTTCGCCGCGAGGTCGCGGGCCTTGCCGCTGCGTGCGTCCGTCGCGAACGCGAACCCGTCGGGCCCGACGTCCTTGAGCACGAGCACGCGGGCCGACGGCCGGCCGTCGGCGTCGGCGGTCGCGAGCGTGACCGCGTGCGGCTCGGGCACGCGGGCGTCGACGGCGGCGGCGAACCAGTCGGCGAACAACGTCAGGGGGTCGTCCGGCGCCGTGCCGGGCTCGAACGGCAGGACGTCGCCCGAGAGGGCCGGCAGGGACCGCAGCAGCTCGCGCACGGCGCCACTGTGCCGCGGCGGGACGCGGGACGCCATCACCCGCCCCGCCCCCGAGGCGCCCGTCGCCCTGCGGAGCCCGGGGCAGCGCGACCTACCCTGGTGCGGTGAGCACGACGACCCCCGCGACCGCACCGGCGGACGTCGTCGTGCTGCCCCCGGCGACGTGGCGCGCCGCGGCGGACGCCCACGCGGCCCGCGCCGACGCCCTCACCGCCGGGCACCGCGCGCGCCGGTCCCGCCACGAACGGCACGCGATCGAGGACTTCCTCTACGAGTACTACCCGACCCGGCCCGCGCAGCTGCGCCGCTGGCACCCCGGCGTGGGCGTCGCGCTCGCACCGGACGCCGACGGCCCGGCGCCGCACACCGCGTGGCGGTGGTACCGCACCGGCGACGACGGGACGGTGACGCTCGACGTGCCGGCCTTCCTCGCCGCGCGCGGGGACGCCGTCCGGTTCGTCGCCGGGCTCGTCGGCGCGACCGCGTCCCGGCCGACGGCGACCGGCTGCTTCGGGCTGCACGAGTGGGCGATGGTCTACCGCGAGGACGACGGCGAGCACCGGCACCCGCTCCCCCTGCGGCTCGGGCGCGCGGGCACCGACGCGGTCGTCGAGGGCCACCGCATCCGCTGCACGCACGTCGACGCGTTCCGCTTCTTCACGCCCGCCGCGGTGCCGCGCAACACGCTGCAGCCCACCCGCGCGACCCAGGTCGCGCTGGAGCAGCCGGGGTGCCTGCACGCCAACATGGACGTCTACAAGTGGTGCCTCAAGCTGGGCCCCGCGGTGCCGGGCGACCTGGTGCTCGACGCGTTCGAGCTCGCCCGCGAGATCCGGCTCGTCGACATGCGGGCGTCGCCGTACGACGTGCGCGGCTACGACCTCGACCCGATCGCGATCGAGACACCGGACGGCAAGGCCGACTACGTGCGCCGGCAGCGCGCCTTCGCGGTGCGCGCCAACGCCCTGCGCTCCCGCCTGCTCGCGGTGTGCGAGGCGCTGCCCGCGGCCTGACGTCCGGTTCAGGCGTCCGGCGCCCGCCAGCCCAGCTGCGTGAGCCACGCCGCGCAGGCGTCGGCCCAGCGGGCGACGTGCACGTCGTCCGTCGCCAGGCCGAGGCCGTGCCGGCCGGTCGGGTACACGTGCAGCTCGGCGGGCACGCCGACCGCCCACAGGGCCTGCGCGTACCGGACGGCGTGGGACACGGGTACCGCGTCGTCGTCGGCGGTGTGCCACACGAAGGCCGGGGGCGTCGCCGCCGTCACCCGGCGGTCCGCCGAGAGTGCGGCCCGCGCGTCGGCGTCGGCGCCCGTGCCGAGGAGCGCGTCGACCGAGCCCACGTGGGGCTCGGCGACCAGCGAGACCACCGGGTAGCAGAGCACGGTCGCGTCGGGGCGCGCGCCGGCGTCCTCGACCGTCGACAGCGTCGCGGCGAGGTGCCCGCCGGCCGAGAACCCGAGGACGCCGACGCGCCCCGCGTCCACGTCGAGGCCGGTCCCGCCCGCGCGCACCCAGCGGACCGCGGCCGCGGCGGCGTCGAGCGGCGCCGGGTGCAGCGGACCGGTCGCGCCCTCGGGGGCCACCGGGTAGGGCAGCACGACCGCGTGGAGCCCCAGCCCGGCGAGCCACCGCGCCACCGGCTCGGCCTCGTGGTCGGCCGTCATGCGGTAGCCGCCGCCCGGCAGGACCAGTACGAGCGGGCGGGGCCCGTCCCCGTCCGCCGCCACGACGGTGACCCGGCCCGCGAGCGCGGCCGGGAGCGTGGCGTCGGCGTCGCGCGGCGCGCCGCCAGGGCGCGCGGCCTCCCGCGTCACAGCGCGCCCGCCCGCACGGCGTCGACACCCTTGTTGGCGAGCCCGTCGGCGCGCTCGTTGCCGGGGTCGCCGGCGTGCCCCTTCACCCACACCCACGTGACGTGGTGCCGGGCCACCTCGGCGTCGAGCGCCTGCCACAGCTCCTGGTTCTTCACGGGCTTCTTGTCCCCCGTCCGCCAGCCGTTGCGCTTCCACCCGGCCAGCCACTTCGTGAGCCCGTTCATGACGTACGTCGAGTCGACGTGCAGGCGCACGGCGGAGGGTCGCTTGAGCGCGCGCAGGCCCTCGATGACGGCCGTGAGCTCCATGCGGTTGTTGGTCGTCAGCTCCTCGCCGCCGAACAGCTCGCGCTCGTGCGGGCCGGAGCGCATCCACGCGCCCCAGCCGCCCACCCCGGGGTTGCCCTTGCAGGCGCCGTCGGTCCACATCTCCACGCGGGGCAGGTCGTCCGTCGTCGGCTCGTCGTCGCTCACGCGCACACGGTACGGCGGCGGTGCGCCGTCACCACGTCAGCACGGCGGCGCGACCGTAGGCGCGCACCCGCGCGTCGACCGTCACGAGGGTGGCGTTCTCGACGACGGCCTGCGCGACCAGCAGGCGGTCGAACGGGTCGCGGTGGTCCCACCCCAGCCGCCCGGCCAGCAGCGCGTGGTCGGCACCGACGGGCAGCTCGGTGCCGCCGATCTCCGCCACCCGGCGCGCCCAGACGTCGACGAGGTCGCCGACGTCGAGCCTCCCGAGCCGCTGCTTCGTGGCCACCTCGAGCGCGGAGGCCGCCGAGACGAGCAGGGTGACGCCGGGGTCGGCGAGGTCGGCACGGACCGGCTCCGGCACCCGCTCGGCGTCACCCAGCAGCCACAGCAGGACGTGCGTGTCGAGCAGGTACCTCACTCCCAGGCCGCCAGCTCGTCCTCGTCCAGCGGTGCGTCGAAGGACGCGGGCACCTCGAGCCGCATGACGCCGAAGCGCCGCCGTGGCGGCTGTACCGGCACGAGGCGCACCACCGGGCGGCCCGCGCGCGCGATGACGACGTCCTCGCCGTCCTCCGCCCGGGCGATGAGGTCCGACAGGCGCGCCTTGGCGTCCTGCACGTTCATCGTGGTGGTCACGGGCTGATCGTATCCGGCCCGGTCCACCTGGACCAGGCCAGTCGGACCAGCGACTCAGCCGTGCCGGCGCAGGACCGTCTCGCGCACCACGCGGCGTAGGACCTTGCCCACCTGCGAGCGCGGCAGCTCGGTCATCACGACGAGCCGGCGCGGGAGGGCGTAGCGGGCGAGGCGGGTCTCGCACCAGGCGCGGACGGCGGCGAGGTCGACGCCCGTCGCCCCCTCGTCGAGCACCACGGCGGCGACGACGCTCTCGCCCAGGTCGCCGGCCGGCTCGCCGACGACGGCGACGTCCTGGACGCCCGGCATGCCGCGCAGGTGGTCCTCGACCTGTGACGGGTACACCTTGAAGCCGCCGGTCACGATCATCTCCTTCATGCGGTCGACCAGGACGACGAAGCCGTCCTCCTCGACCTGCACGACGTCACCCGTGCGCAGCCAGCCGTCGGGCAGGAGCTGGTGCGCCGTCTCCTCGGGACGGTTCCAGTACCCGGCGAAGACCTGCGGCCCGGAGATGAGGAGCTCGCCGCGCTCGCCGGGTGCGACCTCGCGCGTGGGGTCCTCCTGGTCGACGACGCGCACGCGCGTGGACGGGAACGGCAGCCCGAGCGCCCCGGGGCGCCGGTCCGCGGTCATGGGGTTCCCGAGCGCCACGGGGGACGTCTCGGTCATGCCGTAGCCCTCGATGACGAGCCCCTGCGTGACGCGCTCCCAGCGCTCGGCCGTCGCGCGCGGCAGCGCCATCGCGCCGCTGATCGCGTACCGGAACGACGTGAGGTCGGCCCCGGACTCCTCGGCCGCCGCGGCGAGCCGGTCCAGCATCGGCGGGACGGCGGGCAGGAAGGTGCCGGGGCGCCGCTTCTGCGCGGCGAGGACCCGCACCGGGTCGAAGCTCGGCAGCACGACCAGCGTCGCGGCGATGCGCGTCGCGTACGTCAGGCACAGCGTCAGCCCGAACGCGTGGAAGAACGGCAGCACGGCGTAGACGACCTCGGTGCCCGGCCGGGCCTTCGTCCACGCCTGGCCCTGGATGGCGTTGGCCAGCAGGTTCCGGTGCAGGAGCACGGCCCCCTTGGGCGTGCCGGTCGTGCCGCCGGTGTACTGCAGCAGCGCGACGTCGCCCGAGGCGGGGCCGGGCACGGAGGCGTCGAGCGGGCGCGCCGCGCGCACGAGCCGGTGCCAGTGCGGCACGTCGGCGGGCACGGGCCCGCGCATCGCCGCGCGCGTGCGGCGGGCGGACGGCACGGGCAGGCTCAGCGCCAGGCGCGCGACGGCCCGCAGGTCGGCGCTGAGGTCGACCGCGACGACGTGCTGCAGGGCCGTGCGGTCACGCGCCTCGAGCACCCGCGGCACGGCCTGCTCCCACACGACCGCGACCGTGGCGCCGCTGTCGGCGAGCTGGTGCGCGAGCTCGTCCGCGGTGTACGTCGGGTTGTGCTCGACGACCACGGCACCGAGCCGGAGCACGGCCCAGAAGGCGACGAGGTGGGTCGTGCAGTTGGGCAGCACGAGGGCGACGCGGTCGCCGGGGCCGACGCCGAGGTCGCGCAGCACGGCGGCGCCGCGGGCGGCCTGGTCGGCGATCTCGGACCACGTGGTGGTGCGGCCGAGGAAGTCGACGGCGATGCGGTCGGGGTGCTCGCGCGCGGTGCGCTCGAGCGTGGCGGTCAGGGGCTCGTCGGGCACGTCGACGTCCCGGGGGACGCCGTCCGGCCAGGCGGCGGGCAGGGGCGCGTCGGTGGGGCTCGTCACGGCTCCAGGCTAACTTACGGCCCCGTAGGTTACCTGCCCGTAGGTCCCACCCCGGCGGGAGCAGGACGCACCGTGCGACGATCACGCGGTGCCCGAGCAGTACGTCCCCGCCGCCGAGGTCCCCACCGGCCCCGTCGAGGTGCCCGCGGCCGTCGCCCGGATCGCCGGCGCGGCTCCCGTGGTGCCGGTGTGGGTCAACGAGCTCGGCGGGCTGACGTTCCGCGTGGGCCGCGACCGGTACGTCAAGTGGGTGGCCGCCGGCACGCGCGGCCTCGACCTGGCCGCCGAGGCCGAGCGCCTCGCGTGGGCCGCGCCGTTCACGTCCGTCCCCCGCGTGCTCGCGAGCGGCGCCGACGACGCCGGCTCGTGGCTCGTCACCGCCGCCCTCGACGGGCGCAGCGCCGTGGACCCGTACTGGCTCGCCCGGCCGGTCGAGGCGGCCACCGCGATCGGCCGCGGGCTGCGTGCGCTCCACGACGCCCTGCCCGTGGGCTCCTGCCCGTACGCGTGGTCGGTGCGGGACCGGCTCGGGCGCGCCCTGGAGAACCTCGACGCGGGCGACACGCCCGCGTCGTGGGCGCCGGAGCACCGGGCGATGACCGCCGCCGAGGCGCGGTACCGGCTCACCGACCCGCCCGACGCCGACGTGCTCGTGGTGTGCCACGCCGACGCGTGCGCACCCAACACGCTCCTCGCCGACGACGGCTCGGTCACGGGTCACGTCGACCTCGGCCGGCTGGGCGTCGCCGACCGGTGGGCGGACCTCGCGGTCGCCGCGTGGAGCGTCGACTGGAACCACGGCCCCGGGTACGACCACCACGTCTACGCCGGGTACGGCGTCGAGCCGGACCCCGAGCGCATCGCCTACTACCGCCTGCTGTGGGACGCCTCCTGACGCTCGCCGGCGCGCTGCCGCGGGACTCCACCGCGCTGCCTCGTGGGAGAATCGCCCGGTGCCCGACGCCCCCACCCTGACCGCCCGCCTGCCCCGGGGCGAGGCGGCGCACGACCCCGACGCCCTCTACGAGGCGTTCACCGGGTGGGCCGCCGACCAGGGCCTGCGCCTGTACCCCCACCAGGAGGAGGCGCTGCTCGAGCTCGTCTCGGATGCGCACGTGATCCTCTCGACCCCCACGGGTTCGGGGAAGTCCCTCGCCGCCGTGGCGGCGCACGCGGTGGCCCTCGCGCAGGGCCGCCGGTCCTTCTACACCGCGCCGATCAAGGCCCTGGTCAGCGAGAAGTTCTTCGCCCTCGTCGAGGTCTTCGGGTCCGAGAACGTCGGCATGATGACGGGCGACACGGCGGTCAACGCGCACGCGCCGATCGTGTGCTGCACGGCCGAGATCCTCGCGAACCTCGCGCTGCGCGACGGACCGGACACCGACGCCGGCCTCGTCGTCATGGACGAGTTCCACTACTACGCCGACCCGCAGCGGGGCTGGGCGTGGCAGGTGCCGCTGCTCGAGCTGCCGCGCACGCAGTTCCTGCTCATGTCGGCGACCCTGGGCGACGTCACGTTCTTCGAGGAGGACCTGCGTCGGCGCACCGGGCGCGAGGTGGCGGTCGTCGCGAACGCCGAGCGGCCCGTGCCCCTCACGTTCTCCTACGTGGTGGAGCCGCTGCACGAGCTGCTCGACGAGCTCGTGCAGACGCAGCGCGCACCCGTGTACGTCGTGCACTTCACGCAGAAGGAGGCGGTGGAGCGCGCGCAGTCCCTGATGTCGACGACGCTCGCGAGCCGCGCCCAGCGCGACGCGATCGCCGCCGAGCTGGGCGGCTTCCGGTTCGGCCCCGGCTTCGGCCGCACCCTCTCGCGCCTGCTGCGCCACGGCGTCGGCGTGCACCACGCGGGCATGCTGCCCAAGTACCGCCGGGTCGTGGAGCGGCTGACGCAGAAGGGCCTGCTGCCGGTGGTGTGCGGCACCGACACCCTCGGCGTCGGCATCAACGTGCCGATCCGCACGGTCGTGCTCACGTCGCTCGTGAAGTACGACGGGACGCGCATGCGGCACCTCAGCGCGCGCGAGTTCCACCAGATCGCGGGCCGGGCCGGCCGCGCCGGGTTCGACACCGTCGGCGAGGTCGTCGTCATGGCGCCCGAGCACGTGATCGAGAACCGCAAGGCGCTCCTCAAGGCCGGCGACGACCCGAAGAAGCAGCGGAAGATCGTCCGGAAGCAGGCCCCGGCGGGGCACGTGAACTGGACCGACAAGACGTACGAGCGGCTGCGCGACGCGCCCCCCGAGCCGCTGACGTCGAGCTTCCACGTCTCGCACGCCATGGTCCTGCACGTGCTGCAGCGCGGCCGCGACGGACGGGCCGACCCGATCGCCGTCATGACGCACCTGCTCACCGAGAACCACGAGCCGGAGGGCGCCCGCGCGCGGCACGTGCGGCGCGCGGTCGACGTGTACCGCTCGCTGCGCGCCGGCGGCGTGGTGGAGCGCCCGTGGGTCGACGACCCGTCGGCGCCGAAGGGCCGGCGCCGCACCGTGCAGCTCGTCGCGGACCTGCCCGCGACGTTCGCGCTCGACCAGGCCCTCTCGCCGTTCGCGTACGCCGCGCTCGACCTGCTCGACCCCGCGGACCCCGGGTACGCGCACGACGTGGTCTCGGTCATCGAGGCCACCCTCGACGACCCGCGCCAGGTCCTGGCCGCGCAGGAGAACCGGGCGCGCGGCGAGGCCGTCGCAGCGATGAAGGCCGACGGCCTGGAGTACGACGAGCGCATGGCGCTGCTCGAGGGCGTGACGTACCCGCGCCCGCTCGCCGAGCTCCTCGAGGCCACGTTCGCGACGTACCGGCGCACGAACCCGTGGGTCGCAGACCTGACCCTGTCGCCCAAGTCGGTCGTGCGCGACATGCACGAGCGCGCCGCGACGTTCGCCGAGTACGTCAGCCTCTACTCGCTCGACCGCACCGAGGGCGTCCTGCTGCGCTACCTCGCCGACGCGTACCGCGCGCTGCGCCGCACCGTGCCCGAGGACCGCCGCACCGAGGAGCTCGAGGAGCTCGTCGCGTGGCTCGGCGACCTGGTGCGCCGCACCGACTCGAGCCTGCTCGACGAGTGGGAGCGCCTCGCCAACCCCACGGACGACACCGAGCCGACGGCTCCGGACGACGACACCCCGCCGCCGGTCACCGCCGACCCGCGGGTGTTCCGCGCGCTCGTGCGGGGTGCGATGTTCCGCCGCGTCGAGCTCGTCGCGCGCGAGGCGTGGGGCGCCCTGGCCGCTCTCGGGGACGTCGACGGGGACGACCGGCCGTGGACGGCCGACCGCTGGGCCGACGCGGTGGACCCGTACTGGGACCTGCACGACGAGGTCCTCACCGGCCCGGCCGCCCGCGGCCCCGCGCTCTTCCAGGTGACGCCGTCCGAGGGCCGCGGCCCGGGCGCCGGGACCTGGCGCGTGCGCCAGGTGCTCGACGACCCCGCCGGGGACCACGACTGGCGGATCGACGCCCTCGTCGATCTCGCCGCCTCCGACGAGGCCGGTGAGGTGCGCCTGCGCGTCCTGGAGGTCGGCCCGCTCTGAGCCCGGCCGGCCGGGACGCCGTCCCGCCCACCCCGGGCGTCCGCCGCGCTGCGACAGCCCGCACCGGCGGCCCTAACGTGGGTGGCATGCCCCGCACCGGCCGCACCCACGTGCCGCCCGCCGGCCGCACGCCGTCCGGCGCACCGTCGGCGAGCGGCCTGAACCGGCTGCGCGCCGCGGTGCTCGGCGCCAACGACGGCATCGTCTCGATCGCCGCCACGGTCGTGGGTGTCGCCGGGGCGGAGAGCACGCCCCGCACGATCGGCCTCGCCGGCGGCGCCGCGCTGGTCGCCGGTGCCCTGTCGATGGCCGCCGGCGAGTACGTGTCGGTGAGCAGCCAGCGCGACGCGGAGCGCGTCGCCGCGTCCGAGGGGCGGCCGTTCGCGGGTGCGACCGACGAGACCGCGTTCACGAACCCGTGGCAGGCGGCCCTCTCGTCGTTGGTCGCGTTCACCGTCGGCGGGCTGCTGCCCCTGCTCGTCGTGCTCGCGCCGTGGCCCGTCGCGGCCCGGGTGCCCGTCACGTTCGGGGCCGTCGTGGTCGCGCTCGTGCTGCTGGGGTGGGCGTCGTCGCGGTTCACGCACGCGTCCACCGCGCGGTCCGTCCTGCGCAACGTGGTCGGGGGCTCGGTCGCCATGGGCGTCACCTACGGGATCGGGGCGGCGGTCGGCGTCGCGCTCTGAGCGGCGCGCCCGGCACGGCGCCTAGCCTGGCGCCGTGCCCCGCAAGGACGCCCGCCCGACGGGCACCCCCGCCCTCGCCGCCCTCGCCGCGGCCGGTGTCGCCCACACCCCCCGCACCTACGCGCACGACCCGTCGTCCGGCCTCGGCTACGGGCTCGAGGCCGCGCACGCGCTGGGCGTGGCGCCCGAGCAGGTCTTCAAGACGCTCGTCGCCGACGTCGAGGGCCGCCTCACGGTCGCCGTGGTCCCGGTGACCGGCCGGCTCGACCTCAAGGCGCTCGCTCAGGCCGTCGGCGCCAAGCGGGCCGTCATGGCGGAGCCGCACGCCGCGGAGCGCGCCACCGGCTACGTCGTCGGCGGCATCTCACCGCTGGGCCAGCGCACGCGCCTGCCGACGGTCGTGGACGAGACGGTGTGGCTGTTCGACACGGTGCTCGTCTCGGGCGGGCGGCGCGGGCTCGACGTGGAGCTGGCACCCGACGACCTCGTGCGGCTCACCGCCGCGGTCGTCGCGGCGGTCGCCACGGACTGAGGCGTCAGCGTCCGTAGGCGGCGAACGGGCGGTCCGTCGGCACGATCTCCTTGCCCAGCGGCACCAGCGAGACCGGGATCAGCTTGAGGTTCGCGATGCCCATCGGGATGCCGATGATCGACACGAACAGCGGGATCGCCGTGGCGACGTGCCCGGCGGCGAGCCAGATGCCGGCCACCAGCACCCAGATGACGTTGCCGACGGTCGACCACGCACCGGCGGTCGGCTTGTCGACGACGGTCCGGCCGAACGGCCACAGCACGTAGCTCGCGATGCGGAACGACGCGATGCCGAACGGGATGGTGATCACGAGCAGGCAGCACAGGACGCCCGCGACGACGTAGCCGAGGGCCAGCCACGCGCCCGCGAACACGAGCCAGATGACGTTGAGCAGGGTGGTCACGGCACCACCGTCGCACAACCGGCCGGCGCGGGCGCATCCGGGACCTCCCCGAGCCGACCCTGGTCCCCGGCCGTCGCGCGACGTGCTCCGGCCCGCGGCGTCAGTTCAGCGCGGGGTCGTCGGGCGCCGTCCAGAGCAACGCGACCTCGTCCGGCTGGCGGCGCAGCACGCGCCGCCACAGCGTGCCCGGGTCGAGCGCGAACGGGTCGTCGGGCATCGCGTCGACGACGATCCAGCCCTTCGCGTGGATCTCGTCGTCCAGCTGCCCGGCCGACCAGCCGGCGTACCCCACGAACACGCGCAGCCCGCGCACGCCCTGCGCCACCACCTCGGGCGGCGCGTCCAGGTCGACCAGGCCCAGGCCCGGCGTCAGCGGGCGCACGCCCGGCGGTGGGGTGGTGGTCACGGGCAGGCCCGCGAGGGCCAGCGCCGCGTCGCGGCCCACCGGGCCGCCGCCGAACAGCACGCCGGGGGCGCTCACGTGCGGGTGCCACTCCGGCAGCACCGCGGCGACTTCCACGTCGAGCGGCCGGTCGAGCACGACGCCGAGCGCGCCGCCCGAGCTGTGCTCCAGCACGAGCACGACCGCGCGCCGGAAGCTCGGGTCGCGCAGACCCGGCGTCGCCACGAGCAGTCGTCCCGCCGAGCCGTCCATGCGGCCCATCATCACCCGGCGGTACGGTCGGGACCCGTGGAGCCGCAGGACGACCCCCAGGAGCGCGCCCGGCACGTGGCCGCGCGCCTCGCCGCGCTGCGCGACCGCGTCGCCCGGGCCGCCACCGCCGCGGGGCGCCCGGTCGACGACGTCCGGGTGCTGCTGGCCAGCAAGACCATGGACGCGGTGACGGTGCGCGCGGCGCTCGCGGCCGACGCCGCGGCACGTGCGGCGGGGTCCGGCACCGCGCCCGTGCTGCTCGGCGAGAACCGCGTCCAGGAGCTCGTGGCCAAGGCGCCCGTGCTCGCCGACGCCGCGCCGGTGTGGCACGTCATCGGCCCGCTGCAGTCCAACAAGGTGAACGCCGCCCTGCGGTGGGCCGCGGCGGTCCAGTCCGTGGCGGACGACGACCTCGCGCTGCGGCTGAGCGCGCGCGTGCGCGAGCGCGACGTCCCGCTGGACGTCTGGGTGCAGGTCAACGTGTCCGGGGAGCCGACCAAGCACGGTGCCCGGCCGCAGGATGCGCGCGACCTCGCCGCCCGGGTCGCCGCCCTGCCCGGGCTGCGCCTCGCCGGGTTCATGACCGTGGGCGCCCGCGGGCCGGACGAGGACCGGGTCCGCGCGGGCTACGCGCTGCTGCGCGCCGTCCGGGACGACGTGGTGGCGTCCGGTGCGCCCGGCACCGGCGACGCGCGCGGCCTGTCCATGGGGATGAGCGGGGACCTGGAGCTCGCGGTCGCCGAGGGGGCGAGCGTGGTGCGCATCGGCACCGCGGTGTTCGGGTCGCGTCCGGCGACCGGCGGGGAGCCGCCGGGCGGCGGCACGCCCGCGCGGTAGCGCGCCCCGCCGGTGCCGCCGGTGCCGGCCCTGCCGCCGGCCGCTGGGAGGATGGCCGCATGGACGCCCCCGCGCCCCGCCCCGCCCGCCGCCGCTTCCCGGCCTTGGTGTACGCCACCGGCGGCGAGCCCGACGCCCGCTTCTCGCTCGCGAACGAGCGCACGTTCCTCGCGTGGGCCCGCACCGCCCTCGCGTTGCTGGCCGGCGGCGTCGCGCTCGAGGCGCTCGACCCGCCGGTCGAGCCGCGGCTGCGACTCGCCGCCGCGGTGCTGCTCGTCGCGCTCGGCACGCTCGCGCCCGTGCTCGCCTGGGTCGGCTGGGCGCGGGCCGAGCGGGCGATGCGCCGGTCGGAGCCGCTGCCCGCGCCGTCGGCGTTCGGGCTGCTGGTCGTCGGGGTGGCCGTCGCCGGGCTGCTCGTGCTGGTCGGGCTGGTGCTCGCGTGACGGGCGTCGCCGCGGACTCCCTCGCCGGCGAGCGGACCGCGCTCGCGTGGCGGCGGACCGCGCTCGGGCTGCTCGGCGGGTCCGTGGCCGCCGGCCGGCTCCTCGCCGAGACGTGGGGGCCTGCGGGCTGGTCGGTCGCCGCGGGCGGCACCCTGCTGGCGGTGCTCGTGCTCGTCGCGTCGCACGAGCGGCGCAGCGCGGCCCGGCACGGGTCCGACGGCCGGTCGACTCCCGGCGGCCGGCTCGTCACGGCCTGCGCGGCCGGCCTGGTCGCGGTCGGCGCCGCGGCCGCCGCGATCGTCCTCACCTGGCGGCACTGAGACGCGACGACGCCCGCCCGGGTGCTCGCACCCCGGTCCGCCCTCGCCGGGCGGCACGCGGCGGCCCGCCCCCGACCTCAGGGCACGCGCGCCGTCCAGGCCGGGTCGGAGAACTTCGTCGCCACGAGCTCGCGGGCCCGCTCCAGCTCCGCGGGCCGCAGCTCGCCGTCGACGGTCCGGTACCGGGCGCGGAAGTGCGCGACGAACGCGTCGATCACCTGCTCACGCGGCAGCCGCGTCTGCGAGCGCACCGGGTCGACGCGCTTGTTCGCCGAGCGGGTGCCCTTGTCCGACAGCTTCTCGCGGCCGATCCGGAGCACCTCGAGCATCTTGTCCGCGTCGATGTCGTAGGACATCGTCACGTGGTGCAGGACGGCGCCGCCGCCGCTCGTGAGCCGCTTCTGCGCCGACCCCGCGAGCTTGCCCGCGGGCGACGAGATGTCGTTCAGCCCCGTCGTGGTGGCCTGCACGCCGACGTCCGCGAGCGCGCCGAGCACCCACTGGTTGAGGAACGTGTACGAGTCCTCGAACGACATGCCGTCCACCAGGGACGGCGGCACGACCAGCGAGAACGTGATGCAGTTGCCGGCCTCCATGAACATGGCCCCGCCGCCGCTGATGCGGCGCACCACGGTGACGCCGTACCGGGCGGCCGCCTCGGCGTCCACCTCGTTCGCGAGCGACTGGAACGAGCCGATGACCACGGCCGGTTCCTCCCACTCCCAGAACCGCAGCGTCGGCCCCCGGCGCCCCGCGGCGAGCTCCTCCGTGAGCACCTGGTCGAGGGCGGCGTGCACGGCGGGCGGCACGACGCCCGGGTCGAGCAGCGTGAACTCGTGGTCCGCCCACGCGGTCGACAGCCCGAGCGCACGGTGCACCGCGACCGCGACCGCACGCGTGTCGAAGCCGACCATGGCGACCGGCCCGGCCACGCGCCCCTCGTCCTGCGCGCGCGTCAGCGCGTCGTCGAGCACTCGGGTCAGCGACCCGACCGAGGCGTCGCGCGGGACGCCGGCGAGCGCCTGGTCGAGCACGTCGAGGGCGTCGTCCGGCTCGAGGAAGAAGTCGCCGGAGACCCGCACGTCCGCGAGCCGGTCGTCCCGGACGTCGAGGTCGACCACCACGAGCTTGCCCTCGGGAACCTTGTACTCACCGTGCACGGGTCCACCCTAGGCCGGGCGGCGCACGCACCCGCCGTGCGGCGCGGCACGCCGCCGGTCGGGGTCAGGCCAGCGCCCGGACCGCCGTGAGGGCCCGCTCCTCGATCATCGTGCTGAGCGCCGCCGTCGTCCCGAGCACCTCCGACGCGTCCTCGCGCGCGGCCGGGTCGAGCGCGGTCGCCGTCCACGTGACGATCGCGTTGCCGACGAGCGTGTGCCCGACGTACCGGGCGCGCGCGTCCTCGTCACCCACGCGGACCGTGACCTCCTGCGCGACCTCGGGCAGCACCCCCTGCCCCTCGATCGCGGGCTCCGTGACCCACTGCTCGCGCCCGCCGGCCGCGTCGACCACCGTGTACTCGGCGCAGACGTCGATGGTCGTGACGAGCGCGGCGAACGCGTCGCGCGCCGCCGCGGGATCGGGCAGCAGGACGACGTCCTGCGCGACCCGGACGTCCTCGTTCGCCCACGCCAGCGCGTCGTACGCGACGGGCGGCCCGGGCACGACCGTGACCGCCGTCGTGCACGTCGCCGGCTCGACCGCCACGCCCGCGGGCAGGCCCCACGGCGTCTGGCCGGGCCCGAGGCCCTGGGTCACGCCGCTCCGGGCGCCGGGGACGGCGTCCTCGATGTCGGAGCGCGTCAGCAGCAGGCCGGGCAGCGTGGTGGCGTCGAAGACGGCGTCGGCACCCGCCGGGCCCGCGGGCGACGTCGCGCTGTCGGGTGCGGTCGGGGACGGCGTCGTGGGGGTGCTCGGCGCCGCGCTGGTGGGCGCGGGGGTCGCCGCGGGCGGGGCCGGCCCCCACGGCCGGACGACGAGGAGCACCGCCGCGACGACCACGGCGACCAGGACCCCGGGCCACCACCGCCGCCGCGGGTGCACCGCGTCGGCGGCCGGGACGTCCCCCGGGGGCGCGCCCGCACCGCCGTCGGCGTGCGGGCCGTGCTGCGGGTCCGTGCCGGGCACGCGGGCTCCTTCCGCCTCGCCGGGGGCCCGACGTGGGGCCACCCCCGAGGCTAGGACCCCGTGACGCCCCGCGCAGGCCGTCGGGTCGTCGGCGCGCGGGCCGGGCGGACCGCGCGGGCGACGCGACGCGAGGTCAGCGCGCCGGGACGCCGGCGTGCCGCAGACCCCAGATGGCCGAGTCGGTCAGCGCCTCCCACGACGCCTCGATCAGGTTGGGCCCCACGCCGACCGTGCTCCACGACGTGTGACCGTCCGAGGTCTCGATCAGCACGCGCGTGACCGCGTCCGTGCCGTGGGTCTGGTCGAGGATGCGGACCTTGAAGTCGATGAGCTCGAACGACTCGAGCTCGGGGTACACCCGCAGGAGCGCGCTGCGCAGCGCCTGGTCCAGCGCGTTCACGGGGCCGTTGCCCTCGGCCGTGGCGACGATCCGCTCGCCGCCCGCGTGCAGCTTCACGGTCGCCTCGGCGACCGCCGGCGTACCGCGCCCGCCGTTGCGCTCGACGATGGTCCGCCACGACTCGACGCGGAAGTACGCCGGGCGCGCGCCGTCCATCTCCTCGACCAGCAGGAGCTCGAAGGAGGCGTCGGCGGCCTCGAACGTGTACCCGTTGGCCTCGGCGTCCTTGACGCGGCTCGTCACGCGGGACAGCACCTCGGGCCGCGCCGCGAGCTCGTGGCCGAGCTGGCGGCCCTTCAGCTCGATCGACGCGCGTCCCGCCATCTCCGAGACGAGCATGCGCATGTCGTTGCCCACGAGCGCCGGGTCGGTGTGCTGGTACAGGTCCGGGTCGACCTTGATCGCGGACGCGTGCAGCCCCGCCTTGTGCGCGAACGCGCTCGCGCCGACGTACGGCTGGCGGGCGAACGGCGAGATGTTGGTGATCTCGCTGATGGCGTGCGCGATGCGCGTGAGCTCGGGGAGGCCGCCGTCGCCGTCGGCCGCGCGCGCGAGGACCGGCCGGCCCCGCTTGAGCTCGAGGTTCGCGACGACCGCGAGGAGGTCGGCGTTGCCCGTGCGCTCGCCGTAGCCGTTCACCGTGCCCTGCACGTGGACGCAGCCCGCGTCGACGGCGGCGAGCGTGTTGGCGACCGCGCACCCCGAGTCGTTGTGGGCGTGCATGCCGAGCACCGCGTCCGGCCCGGCCGCGGCGCGCACGTCGAGCACGACGTCCCGCACCTGGTCGGGCAGCATGCCGCCGTTGGTGTCGCACAGCGCCACGACCTCGGCGCCCGCCTCGAACGCCGTCAGCACGGCCGCGCGGCTGTAGGCGGCGTCGAACGCGAACCCGTCGAAGAAGTGCTCCGCGTCGACGAACACGCGGCGCCCCTCCCGGCGCAGGAACGCCACGGTGTCGGCGATCATCCCGAGGTTCTCCTCGCCCGTGGTGCGCAGCGCACGCTCGGCGTGCCGCAGGTCGCTCTTGGCGACGAGCGTGACGACCGGCGCCTCCGAGTCGAGCAGGGCCCGCACCTGGGGGTCCTCCGACGCGCGCGTGCCCGGCTTGCGCGTGGCGCCGAACGCCGCGAGCTCGGCGTTGCGCAGGTCCAGCTCCTTGGCCGCCCGCTGGAAGAACTCGGTGTCCTTGGGGACCGCACCCGGCCACCCGCCCTCGATGAACCCCACCCCGAGCTCGTCCAGCAGCAGCGCGATCGTCAGCTTGTCGGCGACGGACAGCGCGATGCCCTCCTGCTGGGCGCCGTCGCGCAGGGTCGTGTCGTAGACGTGGAACGAGCGGTCGGTCACGGGGACTCCTCGGGCGGTGCGGGCATGCGTCGGCGGGCGGAGCGGCGGGTGCCGCACGACCGGCCGTGGGTGGGGCCGGCGCCGGGTCGACGTGCCGCCCGGCGGGGGTGGTGCCGGGCGGGTGCGGACCAACAAAAAGACCCCCCGGGGTACGGGAGGTCTGCGCGTCGGCTGGTCGGCCGACGCGCTACACGATGATGAGCGTGAAGCGGGTCACAGGGGCGATGGTGGCACAGGTCGACCCGCACGGGCGCGGTGTCCACGATCCGGACCGCGCGAGGGCGCGCGAGGGCGCGTCCCCCGGGAGGGGGGCAGACCGTGCCGAACCGGACGGCGAGGGCTAGCGTGTGCTGCGCCCGTGGACCGGTCACGGCACGGGCGACGGAGACAGGAGCCCGGCCATGTCCCACCCCTCCCCCGGCGGCCCCGCCGAGCCGCAGACCCCCACCTGGTCGCCGCCGCCGACGGTGCCGCCGGCGACCGCCGGCGCGCCCGCACCGACCGCTGTGCCCGCACCGACCGCTGTGCCCGGATCGACCGCTGCGCCCGCACCGACCGCCGTGCCCGCACCGGCCGCCGTGCCGGCAGCGACCACGCCGGCACCCGGGGCGCCGGGCCCGGCGGCACCCGGCCCGGGCGCGACGCGGCTCACACTGGAGACGCGCCGGTTCTGGTCCGGCGCGGCCGCGACGGCGCTCGTGGCGGCCCTCGTCGGCGTCGTGGGCGTGCTGGTGCTGGAACGGATCCTGGGCGTGGAGCTCACCGTCGGGGGCTCGTCGGGGTCCGCCATGGCGACGTACGTGCTCGGGGGCTCGTTCGCCGCGCTCGTCGCCGCGGGGCTCCTGCACGCCCTCGTCCTGACCACACCCCGGCCGCGCGCGTTCTTCGGGTGGATCCTCGCGCTCGCGACGCTCCTCGCGACGCTGCTCCCGCTGACGTCGTCCGGCGGGTTCGGCTCCGGGATCGCGACCGGCGTCGTCAACCTGCTCGTCGGCGTCGCGGTCTGGTCGCTGCTGTCCGGCGTGCTCGGGTGGACGGTCCGCCGGGTGCCCGCCTGACGCGCAGCACCGCACGCGCACCGACGGCGACGGTCCCCGGGCTGCGGGGACCGTCGCCGTCAGCGGACGTCGCGACCGTCAGAGGAGCCGGGTGAGCCAGCCGTGCCGGTCGGCGGCGCGGCCGTACTGGATGTCCGTGAGCTCCGCACGGATGCGCGTGGTGACCGGGCCGGCCTGGCCGTCACCCACGACCAGGTCGAAGTCGTCGCTCGCGAGCCGCCCGATCGGCGTCATCACGGCGGCGGTGCCGCACGCGAACACCTCGCTCACGCTCCCGTCGGCCAGCCCGGCGCGCAGCTCGTCGAGGAGGATCGGGCGCTCCGCGACCTCGTGGCCCGCGTCGGTGAGCAGCCGCAGGATCGACGAGCGCGTCACGCCCTCGAGGATCGTGCCGGACACCGGCGGCGTCGCCACCGAGCCGTCCGCGTACACGACGACGACGTTCATGCCGCCCAGCTCCTCGAGCTGCGTGCCCGTGCGGTCGTCGAGGAAGCAGACCTGCTCGAAGCCCTTGGCGTACGCCTCCTGCTGCGGCAGCAGGCTGGCGGCGTAGTTGCCGCCGCACTTGGCCGCCCCCGTGCCGCCCGCACCGGCGCGGTGGTAGTCGCGGCTCACCCAGATCGACACCGGCTTCACGCCGCCGGCGAAGTACGGGCCGACGGGCGAGGCGATGACCAGGAACTCCGCCTCCAACGACGCGCGCACCCCGAGGAACGCCTCGGACGCGTACATGAACGGGCGCAGGTACAGGCTCGTCTCCTCGCCCGTGGGCACCCACGCACGGTCGACGCCGACCAGGGCGCGGATCGCGCCCAGGAAGTCGTCCTGCGGGAGCTCCGGGAGCGCGAGCCTGTGCGCCGACTGCCGGAACCGTGCCGCGTTCGCCTCCGGGCGGAACGACCAGACGGAGCCGTCGGCGTGCCGGTACGCCTTGAGGCCCTCGAAGATCTCCTGCGCGTAGTGCAGGACCGCCGTGGCGGGGTCCAGCTGCAGCGGGCCGTACGGCTCGACGCGGTGGCCGTGCCAGCCGTCGGCCTGCGACCAGCTGATGCGGGTCATGTGGTCGGTGAAGACCGTGCCGAACCGGGGCGCGGCCAGCGCGGCGGCGCGCTCGTCGTCCGGCACGGGGTTGGCGGACGCGTGGACCTCGAAGGTCGGTGCGGAGGTCGGCGCGGTGGTCTGCGCGGTGGCAGGTGTCGCGAGGGTGCTCATGGGAGGGCCTTTCACCAGGGTCGACGTCGACGGTACCGGTGCGGACGGCCGGGTGGACAGGCGGAGCGGCGCGTGCGGGCGCACGGACGCCGGGTGCCTGCGGGACAGGACTCGCGGCCGGCGCGCGCGCCGTGCCGGGACGCCTCGACGCGAGGGGTCGTCAGCCGGCGACGCGGGCGGCGATGTCCTTGCCCACCTCGGCCGTCGACCGTACTCGCTCGGCTGAGCCGCGCTCGGCCAGGTCGGCCGCCACGGCCGCCTCGACGCGCCGGGCGGCGGCGCTCTGCCCGACGTGGTCGAGCAGGAGCGCGACCGACAGCACGGTCGCCGTCGGGTCCGCCTTGCCCTGGCCCGCGATGTCCGGTGCCGAGCCGTGCACGGGCTCGAACATGCTCGGCGCCGTGCGGTCGGGGTTGATGTTCGCGGAGGCGGCCAGGCCGATGCCCCCGGTGATCGCGGCGGCCAGGTCCGTCAGGATGTCGCCGAACAGGTTGTCGGTGACGATCACGTCGAAGCGCGACGGGTTCGTCACGAGGAAGATCGTCGCGGCGTCGACGTGCAGGTAGTCCACCGTCACGTCGGGGAAGTCCGCGTTCACGGCCTCGACCGTGCGGCGCCACAGGTGACCCGCGTGCACCAGGACGTTGTGCTTGTGCACGAGCGTGAGCTTCTTGCGCGGGCGGGCCGCGGCGCGGGCGAAGGCGTCGCGCACGACGCGCTCGACGCCGAACGCCGTGTTGACGCTGACCTCGTTGGCGACCTCGTGCGGCGTGCCGGCGCGGATGGCGCCGCCGTTGCCCACGTACGGCCCCTCGGTGCCCTCCCGGACCACGACGAAGTCGACCTCGCCCGGCTCGGCGAGCGGCGAGCGCACACCCGGGTACAGCCGCCCCGGGCGCAGGTTCACGTAGTGGTCGAGCGCGAAGCGCAGCTTGAGCAGCAGGCCGCGCTCGAGCACGCCCGACGGGACGCCCGGGTCGCCGATGGCGCCCAGCAGGATCGCGTCGTGGCGGCGGACGGCCGCGAGGTCCGCGTCGGTGAGGGTCTCCCCCGTCGCGTGCCAGCGGCGCGCGCCGAGGTCGTAGTCCGTCGTCGTCAGCGTGGGGCCGTCGGCGTCGAGCGCCGCCTCGAGCACGAGCAGACCCTGCTCGACGACCTCGGTGCCGATGCCGTCCCCGGCGACGACGGCGAGGTCCAGGGTGCGCGTGCTGTCCGACATGCTCGTCACCCTACGACCGTCCTGCCAGTCGGACCGCCGCTTTCCACGACGTGGACACCTGACCGCCCAGCGGCGGCGCCGCGCCGCTCAGTCGACGGCCGGCGCGGGCCCGTCCGTCGGGTACACGACCTCGAACCGCTCGAGCACCACGTCCCCGAGCACGGCACCGTCGACGCCCGCGTTCAGGGCCCGCCACCGCTCCACCACGTCGTCCGCCGGCGACCCGAGCTCGGCCGCCGCGTGCGCCGCCGTCACGTCGGCCGCCGCGACCACCTGCACGTCCGTCACCCGCACCAGGGCACGGGGCCGCCGGGCGCCGTCCAGCACGATGCCGACGTCGCCCACGCCCGGCAGGTCCTCGAACGCCGACCGGGGGCCCGACGTCGCCGTCTTGCGCCCCGCGAGCACCGCCTCGACCTCCGCGTCCGCCTCGGCCTCCGTGACGCCGAACGACCACGCCGGCGGCGTCACGACGTCGTCCGACGTGTCACCGGTGACCATGCCGAGCCTGCCGAGGCCGAGGTGGCCCTGCGCCGCCTGCCAGAAGGCCAGCAGCCCGTCGTCGTCCTGCACGTCGGCACGGTCCTGCGCGGTCGTCCGCGGCTCGTCCATCGGCTTCTCCTCGGCTCGGGGTCGCGGCCCATCCTGCCGTCGAGGTGCCGACCCGGCGACCGCTGCGGGGCCGTGACCTGCCGGGACGACGACGCGGGCCGCCGCGCACGAGGCGCGACGGCCCGCGGCCGTGGAGGGAGGGCGTCAGCGCGCGGCGCTGCCCTCGCGGTAGTCCGAGTCGGACGGCTTCACCCACGCGAACAGCTGGCGCAGCTCGCGGCCGACCGGCTCGATCGGGTGGTTCTGCCCCTTCTCGCGCAGGGCCTGGAACTCCGGGGCGCCGGCGTCCTGGTCGGCGATGAAGCGCTGCGCGAAGGCACCGTTCTGGATGTCCGCGAGGACGGCCTGCATGTTCTCCTTCACCTGGGGCGTGATGACCCGCGGGCCGGAGACGTAGTCGCCGTACTCGGCCGTGTCCGAGACCGACCAGCGCTGCTTGGTGATGCCGCCCTCGAAGATGAGGTCGACGATCAGCTTGAGCTCGTGCAGCACCTCGAAGTACGCGACCTCGGGCTGGTAGCCCGCCTCGGTCAGCGTCTCGAAGCCGTACTGGACGAGCTGCGACACGCCGCCGCACAGCACGGCCTGCTCGCCGAAGAGGTCCGTCTCCGTCTCCTCGGTGAACGTGGTCTTGATGCCGGCCGCGCGCAGGCCGCCGATCGCCTTCGCGTACGACAGCGCGAGCTCCCACGCGTGGCCCGACGCGTCCTGCTCGACCGCGACGATGACCGGCACGCCGCGCCCGTCCACGTACTCGCGGCGGACGAGGTGGCCGGGGCCCTTGGGGGCCACCATGAGCACGTCGTGCTCCGCCGAGGGCTTGATGTAGCCGTAACGGATGTTGAAGCCGTGGCCGAACACGAGCGCCGCGCCGTCCTTGAGGTTCGGCTCGATCTCGTCGCGGTAGACGAGGCGCTGCACCTGGTCGGGCGCGAGGATCACGACGACGTCGGCGTCACGGACGGCGTCGGCCACCGTGGCGACCGCGAGGCCCTCGTTCTCCGCCTTCTCGCGCGACGGCGAGCCCTCGCGCAGGCCGACGGTGACGTCGACGCCGGAGTCGCGCAGGTTGAGGGAGTGCGCGTGCCCCTGGCTGCCGTAGCCGATGACGGCGACCTTCTTGGACTGGATGACCGACAGGTCGGCGTCGTCGTCGTAGAACAGCTCAGCCACGGTGGATCTCCTCGGTGTGCGTTGCGAAGGGGGACGAAGTCGGGACGGGTGCGGGCGCGGCGGTCACGCGGACCGGGACACGCGCTCGAGCGCGCGGTCGGTGATGGACCGCGGTCCGCGGCCGATGGCCACGGTGCCGGACTGCACGATCTCACGGATGCCGAAGGGCTCCAGGGCCGCGAGCAGCGCGTCGAGCTTTCCGGGGCCACCGGTCGCCTCGACGACGACGGTGTCCGGCACGACGTCGACGACGTGCGCGCGGAAGAGCTGGACGACCTCGAGCACGCCGGTGCGCTGCGTCGAGTCGGCCTTGACCTTGACGAGCAGCAGCTCGCGCTGGACGGACGCGGCGTCCTCGAGCTCGACGATCTTGATGACGTTGATGAGCTTGTTCAGCTGCTTCGTCACCTGCTCGAGCGGGAGGGCGTCGACGTCCACGACGACCGTGATGCGGCTGATCTCCTCGTGCTCGGTCGGGCCGACCGCGAGGGAGTGGATGTTGAACGAGCGCCGGGCGAACAGGCCGGCGACGCGCGTGAGCACGCCGGGCTTGTTCTCGACGAGGACGGACAGGGTGTGGCGGGTCATCGCTGCGTTCCTCTCAGTCCTCGCGGTCCCACGCCGGGCTGATGCCACGGGCGTACTGGATGTCGTCGTTGCTCACGCCCGCGGCGACCATCGGCCACACCATCGAGTCGCGCGAGACGGTGAAGTCGACGACCACCGGGCGGTCGTCGATCTCCAGCGCCCGCTTGATCGTGGCGTCCACGTCGGCCGTCGTCTCGCAGCGCAGGCCCACGGCCCCGTACGCGTCGGCGAGCTTGACGAAGTCCGGCACCCGCACGGTCCCGTGCCCGGTGTGGAGGTCGGTGTTGGAGTAGCGCGACTCGTAGAAGAGGGTCTGCCACTGCCGGACCATGCCGAGCGAGCTGTTGTTGATGACCGCGACCTTGATCGGGATCTCGTTGATCGTGCAGGTCGCGAGCTCCTGGTTGGTCATCTGGAAGCAGCCGTCGCCGTCGATGGCCCAGACCGTGCGGTCCGGGTCGCCGACCTTCGCGCCCATGGCCGCGGGCACGGCGAAGCCCATCGTGCCGAGGCCGCCGGAGTTGACCCACGAGTTCGGCCGCTCGTAGCGGATGAACTGCGCCGCCCACATCTGGTGCTGCCCGACGCCGGACGCGTAGATCGCCTCGGGTCCGGTGAGCTCGCCGATGCGGCTGATCACGTGCTGCGGTGCGAGGTGCCCGTCGGTCGGCTCGTCGTACCCGAGCGGGAACGTCTCGCGCCACGCGTCGAGCTGGCGCCACCACGCCTCGAGGTCCGGCCGGCCCTGCTGCGCGTGCTCGCGCTCCAGCTCGGGCAGCAGGTCGGCGAGGACCTCGCGCAGGTCACCGACGATCGGCACGTCGGCCCGCTTGTTCTTGCCGATCTCGGCGGGGTCGATGTCGGCGTGCACGACCGTCGCGTTGGGCGCGAAGCTCGACAGCTTGCCCGTGACGCGGTCGTCGAAGCGGGCGCCGAGCGCGACGACGAGGTCGGCCCGCTGCAGCGCCGCGACCGCGGCCACCGTGCCGTGCATGCCGGGCATGCCCAGGTGCTGCGGGTGGCTGTCGGGCAGCGCACCGCGCGCCATCAGGGTCGTCACCGCGGGTGCGCCGGACAGGTCCGTGAGCCTGCGCAGCAGGTCGGCCGCGCGGGCGCGGATCACGCCGCCGCCGACGTACAGGACCGGGCGGCGCGCGGTCGCGAGCAGGCGCGCGGCCTCGCGCACCTGCTTCGCGTGCGGCTTGGTGACCGGGTGGTAGCCCGGCAGCTGCACCTCCTGCGGCCAGCTGAAGGTCGTCTCGGACTGCATGGCCGACTTCGCGATGTCGACGAGCACGGGGCCGGGACGCCCGGACGAGGCGATGTGGAACGCCTCGGCGATCGTCCGCGGGATGTCGTCCGGGTCGGTGACGAGGTAGTTGTGCTTGGTGACGGGCAGCGTGATGCCGACGATGTCGGCCTCCTGGAACGCGTCCGTGCCGATGAGCGCGGCCCCGACCTGGCCCGTGATGGCCACCATCGGCACCGAGTCCATGTTCGCGTCCGCGAGCGCCGTGACGAGGTTGGTCGCCCCCGGGCCGGAGGTCGCCATCGTGACGCCGACCTTGCCCGACGAGTACGCGTAGCCGGCCGCCGCGTGGCCGCCGCCCTGCTCGTGCCGCACCAGGATGTGCCGCACGCGCGTGGAGTCCATCAGCGGGTCGTACGTGGGCAGGATCGCGCCGCCGGGGATCCCGAAGACGACGTCGACGCCGACCTCCTCCAGGGACCGGACGATCGACTGGGCGCCCGTGACCTTCTCGGGGCCGATGCGGCGCGCCTCGGCGTCCGCCGGACGTGCGGCCGGCTCGCCGGCGGGCCGGACGGGGCGGACCGGCGTGCGCGGCGGTGCGGGGTGGGGGCCCTGGACCATCGTCGTCTCCTGGTGCTGCTCGGTGCTGTCGGGCGTGCGGCGGGCGCACATCCGGTGCGGTGCCCGGCGCTCAGGCGCGCCGGGCACGAAAAAGCCCCTCGACCCGAGGCACCGGGATGGACGAGGGGCGAGCGCGCGGACGAGACCTGGCGGTGTCGGCCTCAGCCGGCGCGCTCAGGAAGTACTACGAGGATCGTCTGCACGGCCGTGAGACTACGCCCGCAACGGGGGCGTGTCACCTCGCCCTCTCGCGATCTCACATGATGGTTCACGGACCACCCCGTGGACACGCCGGCGCCTCGGTGCTCAGACGGCGGCGCCGCGCCCTCCGGCCGCCACGAGCACGACCACGCACAGCACCGCGACCACCATGGCGAGCGTGAACGGCAGGCGGCTGCGCTCACGCCGCAGCCCGGCCGCGCCCGCGGTCACGGCGATGACCACGGCGAGCGCCCCGGCGGCCGCGGGCACGGCCCCCGGTCGCCCCGGCGGCCCGAGCACCGCCACCACGACCGCGCCGGCGAGGACGGCCGGCGCCAGGACGCCCGTCCGCCGGCGCCCGAGGCGGTGCGGCAGGCCCCGGACGCCGGTCGCGGCGTCGTCCTCGAGGTCCGGCATGACGTTGGCCAGGTGGGCGCCCACCCCGAGCAGCGCGCCGACCCCCAGCAGCCAGCCGGCGGGCCGCTCGTCGCCCGGCAGGGCCAGCACGACGAAGGCGGGCAGCAGGGCGAACGCGACCGCGTACGGGACCCACGACGCCACGGTCGACTTGAGGCGCACGTTGTAGGCCCACCCCATCGCCACCGCCCCCAGGTGCGCGCCGGCGGCCGCGGCCCCCGTCGGCAGGGAGACCAGGACGGAGGTGGCGGCCGCCACGACGGCCGCGGTCCGCAGCGTCCCCGGTGCCACCGCCCCGGCGACCACGGGCTTGTCCGTGCGCCCGACGGCCCGGTCGCGCGCGGCGTCGAGCCAGTCGTTCGACCAGCCGATCGACAGCTGCCCGGCCAGGACCGTCACCAGCACCAGCACGACCCGCCCCGCCGGGGCACCCACGCCGGCGGCGAGTGCCGTGCACAGCGTCGTGACGACGACCGTGGGGCCGGGGTGGCAGGCGCCCGCGAGCGCGGCGACCGTCCGGACCGCCCCGCGGCGCACGCGCGAGCCGTCTGCGGGTGCGGGGGCGTCGGGCACAGCTGCGACCGTAGCGGCTGATGCGGCCCCCCGCGCCGGGCGAGGGAGTGCGTGACACGATGCCGAGATGTCGCGCGTGCTGGCCGTCGCACCGGCTCTGCCGGGCCCCCCGCACGCCCAGGAGGCGATCTCCGACGTGGTCGTCCCGCTCGTCGCGGGGGCCGACGCGGGCACGGCGCGGCTCCTGCGGCGCCTGCACCGCAACAGCGGCGTGCGCACCCGGCACCTGGCCCTGGCGCCCGAGGAGTACGCGGGCCTGCGCGACTTCACCGACGCGAACGACCTGTACCTGACGGTCGGCACCGAGCTCGCGGCGCGCGCCGCGCGCGACGCCCTGACCCGGGCCGGCATCGCCCCCGAGGCGGTCGACTTCGTCCTGTTCACCTCGGTCACGGGGATCGGCGCGCCGTCGGTCGACGCGGCGCTCGTGCCCCTGCTCGGGCTGCGCACCGACGTCAAGCGGCTGCCCTCGTTCGGGCTCGGCTGCGCGGGCGGGGCCGCGGGCCTGGCCCGCGTGCACGACTACCTCACCGGCCACCCGCACGACGTCGCGCTGCTCGTGTGCCTCGAGCTGTGCTCGCTGACGCTGCAGCACGGCGGCACCGAGCCGGCCGACCTCGTCGCGAACGGCCTGTTCGGCGACGGAGCAGGCGCAGCCGTGCTCGTCGGCCGCGACCACCCGGCCGCCGCGACCGCGGCCGGCCCCGAGGTGGTGGCGAGCGGCAGCCGCCTGTACCCGGGCACGGGCGCGGACCTCGGCTGGCGCATCGGGGCGTCGGGCTTCCGCATCGTGCTGTCCGCCAACCTCCCCGCCGTGGTCCACGCCGAGCTCGCCGGCGACGTCGAGGGACTGCTCGCGGCGCACGGGCTGAAGCCCGGTGACGTGACGCGGTGGGTCGTGCACGCCGGCGGGCCCAAGATCCTCGACGCGGTGGAGCAGACGCTCGGGCTGCCCGACGACGCCCTCGCCGCGAGCCGCGCCTCGCTGGCGGCGGTCGGGAACCTGTCGTCCGCCTCGGTGCTCGACGTGCTCGACCGCACGCTGCAGGCCGGTCCGCCCCCCGGCTCGCCCGGTCTGCTGCTCGCGTTCGGGCCCGGCGTGAGCGTCGAGATGGTGCTCCTGCGCTGGTCTGCGGCGGGCTGACCCCTGGTGCTCCCGCGGTGGTCCACGGCAGGCTGACCCCGTGCTCACACTCTTCGTCGTCGTCGTCGTCCTCACGGGCGTGGAGCGTCTCGTGGAGCTCGTCGTCTCGTCCCGCAACGCGCGGTGGTCGTTCGCCCGCGGAGGCGTCGAGAGCGGCCGCGGCCACTTCCCGCCCATGGTCCTGCTCCACACCGGCCTGCTCGTCGCGTGCGTCGTCGAGGTGCTGGTCGCGCCCCGGGCCTTCGTGGCGTGGCTCGGCTGGACCGCGCTCGTGCTCGTCGTCGCGAGCCAGGCGCTGCGCTGGTGGTGCATCGCGACGCTCGGGCCGCGCTGGAACACGCGCGTCATCGTCGTGCCGGGGCTCCCGCTGGTGGACCGCGGCCCGTACCGCTGGATCCCGCACCCCAACTACGTGGCGGTCGTGGTCGAGGGCGTCGCCCTGCCCCTCGTGCACAACGCGTGGGTGACCGCGCTCGCGTTCACGGTGCTCAACGCCGTCCTGCTGCTGCGGTACCGCATCCCGGCCGAGGAGCGGGCCCTGCGGGCGGCGACCGTCCCGGCGTAGGACGCGTGCCGGACACGGACGTCCTCGTCGTGGGCGGCGGGCCCGTCGGGCTCGCCGCCGCCGTCGAGGCGCGCCGCCGCGGCCTGGAGGTGGTCGTCCTCGAGCCCCGGGCCGGGACGGTCGACAAGGCGTGCGGCGAGGGCCTCATGCCCGGCGCGCTGCGTCTCCTGCAGGAGTGGGACCTCGACCCGGTGGGCCACACCCTCGCAGGCATCAGCTACCGCTCACCCGCCGGGCACGTGGACCACCGCTTCCGCGGCCCCGCAGGCCGTGGCGTGCGGCGCACCACGCTGCACGACGCGCTGCGCGAGCGGGCGGCGGCGCTGGGGGCGACCACGGTGGCCGGGCGCGCGACCGGCGTCCGCGTCACGCCCGACGGCGTCGTCGTGGCCGGCATCTCCGCGCGGTACCTGCTGGCGTGCGACGGCCTGCACTCGACCGTCCGGCGCCTGCTCGGGGTGGAGCGCCCGGTGCCGGCCGGCCGCGACCGCGTCGACCGCCGGCGGTACGGCCTGCGGCGGCACTACCGCCTCGCGCCGTGGACGGACCTCGTGGAGGTGCACTGGTCCCGCGACGCCGAGGCGTACGTCACCCCGGTCGCGCCGGACCTCGTCGGCGTCGCCGTCCTGGGCCGACGCGGGGCGGGCCTGGACGCGGCCCTCGACGGGTTCCCCGAGCTGGCCGGGCGCCTGCACGGCGCGCTGCCCGCGGGGCCCGTCCGCGGCGCGGGACCGCTGCGCCAGCGCAGCACGCGCCGCGCCGTCGGTCCGGTGCGACTGGTCGGCGACGCGTCCGGCTACGTCGACGCGCTGACCGGCGAGGGGTTGCGGGTCGGCTTCGCGCAGGCGCGCGCCGCGGTCGCGACGCTCGACGACCCGGCGGCCTACGAGCGCGCCTGGCGGGCCGCGTCCCGCGACTACCGGCTGATCACGTCCGCGTTGGTGGCGTGGGCGACCTCGCCGATGCGGCCGGCGCTCGTGCCCGTGGCGCGCCGGTCCCCCGCGCTCTTCGGGGCCGTGGTGGAGCGTCTCGCCCGGTGAGGCGCCCGGGACGTACCCGGCGACGCGCGCACAGCGGTCCGGCGCCGGGAGGGCGCTCCCCCGTACGGTGGGCCGGAGACCCGACACGACGGCGAGGGCGGTGGACCGTGCGCACGACGGCAGGTGGGACGGCGGGCACGACGGCAGGGTGGACGACAGGCGCGGCGGCAGGCAGGACGACGGTGACGGCGGTCGTCGGTCTGGTGGTCCTCGCGACCGCAGCGTGCGGCGACGGCGGCGCGGGCACGACGACGCCGTCGGCCACGCCGACACCGACCGCCACCGCGACGCCGTCGCCGGGCGAGTCCGCCACCGCGTCCCCCACCGCGCCCCGGCCGACGGCGACGGGGACCCCCGAGCCGACCGCGGGTCTCGGGGACTTCACGCCGCCCGGCACCGAGCTCACCGCCGAGCCGGTGGACGGCCGGCTCACCGTCGTCGCCGTGCGCACGGGCGAGCACGACGACTACGACCGCGTGGTCTACGAGCTGGCCGGCGAGGGTCTGCCGGGCTGGCGCGTGGGCTGGGTGGACCAGGCCGTCGACGACCCGTCCGGCGAGGTGGTACCGGTCGAGGGTGACGGGATCCTGCAGGTGTGGATCACCGGCACCGCGTACCCGCACGACAGCGGGCACGACGAGTTCGCGCAGGACCTGCACCCGGACGACGGCGACGTGGAGCAGGTGACCCGGCCGCTGACGTTCGAGGGGATGACGCAGTCCTTCATCGGCGTCGACGACGGACCCCGACCGGTCCGCGTGCTGCTGCTGCAGGACCCGGTGCGGGTGGTCGTGGACGTGGCGGACGACGCCTGACGACCGCGGCACGTACGCCCGGGTGCCCGGTTCGTCCGTGCGAGGGAAACGTGGGAGCGCTCTCGTGGAATCGCTCCCATCTCCGCTACGGTCCTCCCATGACCACGCGACCCGTCCTCCCCACCGCCGTCCGCGTCCCCGCACCGGGACGCCGCCACGGCGCCCGGCGCACGCTCGCCGCGGCCGGTGCGGCCGCCGTCGTCCTCACGCTCGGCGCGTGCACCAGCACGAGCGCGGCCGCGCCGCAGGAGTCCGCGCCGCCCTCCGCGGCGCTGTCCGGCACGTCGCAGCCGGACCCCTCCGCGACCCCCACGTCCGTGCCCGCACCCGCCCCGGCACCCGGCGCGGAGCCGGTCGGTGTGCCGCCCTTCCAGGAGGACGTCATGGTCCTCCAGGCCACGGCGACGGAGTGGGTGAGCGTCGACGACATCGTCGTCACTCCGTTCGACGGGTTCACGCGGGTCGAGTACGTGCTCAACGGGCCCGGTGCCGCGTCGTACGAGGTGACCTGGGTCGACCGGGCCCTCGACGAGGCGACCGGTCGCGACCTGCCGATCGAGGGCGACGCCGTGCTCCGCGTCGCCATCGGGTCCGTCCCGCTGTCCGGCATCGACGCGACCCGGGACGAGGCGGTCGAGGCCGGGTCCGTGCGCTCCGTGCTCGCCCCCGTCGCCCTCGACGACGTCGCCGTCGGGTACGTCGGCGCGACCGCACCCGTGCCGGTCCGCGCGTTCTTCTGGCCCGAGGGTCACCGCCTGGTGGTGGACCTGCTCGACGAGGGGTGAGAAGCCTGCGGCGGCCGCTGCGTCAGGACGCCGGGCCGCGCCGCCGCAGCACGAGGGCCTCCCACGGCCGCAGCGTGACGACCCCCGCGGTGACCGCGGCCGGGTCGGCGTAGTTGCCGAGCACGCGCTCGGCGTCGTCGTCCCACCCGGCCGGGACCTCGACCGTCTGCTCCTCGCCCGAGAAGCTGCCGAGCACGAGCAGCTGCACGTCGTCGAGGGTGCGGGTGAACGCGTACACGTGGGGGTGGTCGGGCAGCAGCATCCGGAAGTCGCCGAGCGCGACGACGGGCTCGGCGTGCCGCAGCGCGATCAGCCGGCGGTGGTGGTGGAACACCGAGCTGGGGTCCGCACGCTCGGCCTCGGCGTTGACCGTGCGGTGGTTCGGGTTCACCGCGATCCACGGCTCACCGGTGGTGAAGCCGGCGTGCCGCGTGGCGTCCCACTGCACGGGGGTGCGGGCGTTGTCGCGGCTCATCGCCGCGAGGCCGGCGAGGAGCTGGTCGTCGCTCGTGCGGCCGAGCGCGCGGGCGTGCTCCACGTACCGCAGCGCCTCGATGTCGCGGTACCGGTCGAACGACGTGAAGTGCGCGTTCGTCATCCCGAGCTCCTCGCCCTGGTAGACGTACGGCGTGCCGCGGTGCAGGTGCAGCACCGTGGCGAGCATCGTCGCGGACTCCCGCCGGTACTCGCCGTCGTCCCCGAAGCGCGACACCGCCCGCGGCTGGTCGTGGTTGTCCCAGTAGAGCGAGTTCCAGCCGACGTCCTGGAGACCGGCCTGCCAGCGGTGCATCGTCGCCTTCAGGTCGCGCAGGTCGAGCGGGACGGGGTCGTACTTGCCGCCCGGTCCGTGGTCCAGGCCGACGTGCTCGAACGTGAAGACCATGTCGAGCTCCGCACGGTGTGGGTCCGTGAAGAGGACCGCGTCCTCGACCGTCGCGCCGGGCGTCTCCCCCACGAGCAGCAGCGACTCGCGCCGGCCGGCGAAGACCTCGCGGTGCATCTCCTGCAGGAACTCGTGCAGGCGCGGGCCGTTGTTGGTGCCGGGCCCGGCGTCGCCGAGGACGCCGTGCGTGACCGGACCGTCGTGGAGGGCGCCGTCGGGGCCGACGACCTTCGAGATGAGGTTGATGACGTCCATGCGGAACCCGTCGACCCCCCGGTCGAGCCACCAGCGCATCATCGCGTAGACCGCCTCGCGCACCTCCGGGTTCTCCCAGTTGAGGTCGGGCTGCTTGCGGCTGAACAGGTGCAGGTAGTACTCGCCCGTGGCGTCGTCGAGCTCCCACACCGACCCGGAGAAGAAGGAGCCCCAGTTGGTGGGCTCCGCGCCCGGCTCGCCGGCCGCCATGCCGTGCCGGGGCGGGCGCCACCAGTACCAGTCCCGCTTCGGGTTGTCGACGGACGAGCGCGACTCGACGAACCACGGGTGCTCGTCGCTCGTGTGGTTGACGACGAGGTCCATCACGACCTTGATGCCGCGCGCGTGCAGCGCGTCGACGACCTCGTCCAGGTCCTCGAGGGTGCCGAACAGCGGGTCGACGTCCTGGTAGTCGCTGATGTCGTAGCCGTTGTCGTCCTGCGGGCTGCGGTACAGCGGCGAGAACCAGACGACGTCGACGCCGAGCTCGGCGAGGTGGTCGACGCGCTGCAGCACCCCGCGCAGGTCGCCGACGCCGTCACCGTCGGAGTCCTGGAAGGAGCGGGGGTAGATCTGGTAGACGACCGCGGTGGTCCACCACGGTGCGTCCTCACGTGTGAAGGTCACGTGGTTCCTCTCGGCGTGCGGGGAGCGGTACTCCGACCCTCGCACCCGACGCGCGCAGGCGCACGCCGTCCCCGGCGGGGTCCCGCCCGCCGCGGCTCAGCCGAGCACCGCGCCCTTCGACGCCGACTGCACGAGCTTCTGGTACTTGCCGAGCACGCCGCGCGTGTACCGGGGCGCGAGCGGCGCCCACCCCGCACGCCGGGTGGCGAGCTCCGCCTCGTCGACGAGCAGGTCGAGCGTGACGTGCGCGACGTCGAGGCGGATCCGGTCGCCGTCGCGGACGAAGGCGATCGGCCCGGCGTCGACGGCCTCGGGCGCGATGTGCCCGACGCACAGGCCCGTCGTGCCGCCGGAGAACCGGCCGTCGGTGATGAGCAGGACGTCCTTGCCGAGCGCCGCGCCCTTGATGGCGCCGGTGATGGCCAGCATCTCGCGCATACCCGGGCCGCCCTTCGGGCCCTCGTAGCGGATGACGACGACGTCGCCGGCCTGGATGGTGCCGTCCTCGAGCGCGTCGAGGGCCGCACGCTCGCGCTCGAACACGCGCGCGGTGCCCTCGAAGACGTCGGAGTCGAAGCCCGCGGACTTCACCACGGCGCCGTCGGGCGCAAGCGAGCCGCCGAGGATCGTGATGCCGCCCGTGCGGTGGATCGGGTCGTCCAGCGCCCGCAGGATCTTGCCGTCCGGGTCGGGCGGCGCGATGTCGGCGAGGTTCTCCGCGACCGTGCGGCCGGTGACGGTGAGGCAGTCGCCGTGCAGCAGGCCCGCGTCGAGCAGCGCCTTCATCACGACCGGGACGCCGCCGATGCGGTCGACGTCGTTCATCACGTACCGGCCGAACGGCTTGAGGTCGCCGAGGTGGGGGACGCGCTCGGCCACGCGCGAGAAGTCCGCCAGCGTGAGGTCGACCTCGGCCTCGTGCGCGATCGCCAGCAGGTGCAGCACGGCGTTGGTCGAGCCGCCGAACGCCATGACGACCGCGATCGCGTTCTCGAACGCCTCCTTCGTCATGATCTGCCGCGCGGTGATGCCGCGGCGCAGCAGCTCGACGACCGCCTCCCCCGACCGGCGCGCGAACTGGTCGCGGCGCCGGTCCGCCGACGGCGGCGCGGCCGAGCCGGGCAGCGACATGCCCATCGCCTCGGCCACCGACGCCATGGTGTTGGCCGTGTACATGCCGCCGCACGCACCCTCGCCCGGGCAGATCGCGCGCTCGATGCGGTCGACGTCCTCACGGCTCATGAGCCCGCGCGCGCACGCGCCGACGGCCTCGAACGCGTCGATGATCGTCACGTCCTTCTCGGTGCCGTCCGAGAGCTTCACCCAGCCGGGCATGATCGAGCCCGCGTAGAGGAAGACGCTCGCGAGGTCGAGCCGGGCCGCGGCCATCAGCATGCCGGGGAGCGACTTGTCGCACCCGGCGAGCAGCACGGACCCGTCGAGCCGCTCGGCCATCATCACCGTCTCGACGGAGTCGGCGATGATGTCGCGGCTCACGAGCGAGTAGTGCATGCCCTCGTGGCCCATGGAGATGCCGTCGGAGACCGAGATGGTGCCGAACTCCAGCGGGAACCCGCCGCCCGCGTGCACGCCGTCCTTGACGGCCTTCGCGAGCCGGTCGAGCGAGAGGTTGCAGGGCGTGATCTCGTTCCACGAGCTCGCGACGCCCACCTGCGGCTTCGCGAAGTCCTCGTCCCCCATGCCGACGGCGCGCAGCATGCCGCGCGCGGCGGTCGCCTCCAGGCCGTCGGTGACCTGCCGGGAGCGGGGCTTGATGTCGACGCCGGGGGCGGTGTCCTGCTGCACGTCCGTCATGTGCCGAGACTAGGCAGCCGCGGCTCCCCCGGCACGCCGCCCGTCAGGAGCGGCGGAGTCGGTTCACGTCGCGGACGGCGCCGCGGTCGGCGGAGGTCGCCATCGCGGCGTACGCCTGGAGGGCCGGGGAGACGTAGCGGTCGCGGTTCAGCGGCTGCCACGGGTTCTCCGAGGCCTCCATCTTGGCGCGGCGCTCGGCGAGCACCGCGTCGGGGACGTTGACGCGGATGAGGCGGGTCTCGACGTCGATCTCGATCTCGTCGCCGTCCTCGATCAGGCCGATCGTGCCGCCCGCGGCCGCCTCCGGGCTGACGTGGCCCACGGAGATGCCGCTCGACCCGCCGGAGAACCGGCCGTCCGTGATGAGGGCGCACACCTTGCCCAGGCCGCGGCCCTTGATGAAGGACGTCGGGTAGAGCATCTCCTGCATGCCGGGGCCGCCCGAAGGGCCCTCGTAGCGCACGACGACGACGTGGCCGGGCTGCACCTCCTTGCGGAGGATCTTGTCGACCGCCTCGTCCTGCGACTCGCACACGAGCGCGGTGCCGACGAAGTGGAAGACGTCCGGGTCGATGCCGGCGGTCTTGATGATCGCGCCGTCCTGCGCGAGGTTGCCGCGCAGGACCGCGAGCCCGCCCTCGACGGTGTAGGCGTGCGCGACGTCGCGGATGCAGCCGCCTCCCGCGTCGACGTCCAGGGACTCCCAGCGGTTCGACGTCGAGAACGCCTGCGTCGTGCGGACGCCGCCCGGCGCCGCGTGGAACAGCTCGAGCGCGCGGTCGGTGGCCCGCCCGCCACGCACGTCCCAGTCGTCGAGCCAGGCGCGCAGCGTGGGCGTGTGCACCGACGTGACGTCGTGGTCGAGCAGGCCCCCGCGGTCGAGCTCCCCCAGCAGGGCGGGGATGCCGCCGGCGCGGTGCACGTCCTCCATGTGGAAGTCCGGGTGGTTCGGCGCGACCTTCGCCAGGCAGGGCACGCGGCGGCTGATCGCGTCGATGTCCGCGAGCGTGAAGTCGACCTCGGCCTCCTGCGCCGCGGCGAGCACGTGCAGCACCGTGTTGGTCGAGCCGCCCATCGCGACGTCGAGCGCCATGGCGTTCGCGAACGCGGCCTTGGTCGCGATGCCGCGCGGGGCCGCCGTGTCGTCCTCGTCCTCGTAGTACCGGCGGGCGAGGTCGACGACCGTGCGGCCGGCCTCGAGGAACAGCTCGCGGCGGGCGGTGTGCGTGGCGAGCGTCGAGCCGTTGCCGGGCAGCGACAGGCCGAGGGCCTCGGTGAGGCAGTTCATCGAGTTGGCGGTGAACATCCCGGAGCACGAGCCGCACGTGGGGCACGCGTTCTCCTCGACCTGCGCGAGGGCGGCGTCGTCCACCGCGTCGTCGGCCGAGTAGTTGATCGCGTTGATGAGGTTCAGCGGCGTGCGCGCGACGCCGTTCGCGACGACCGCCTTGCCGGCCTCCATCGGCCCGCCGGACACGAAGATCACCGGGATGTTCAGGCGCAGCGCCGCGTTGAGCATGCCCGGCGTGATCTTGTCGCAGTTCGAGATGCACACGAGGGCGTCCGCGCAGTGCGCGTTGACCATGTACTCGACCGAGTCCGCGATGAGGTCGCGGCTGGGCAGCGAGTAGAGCATTCCCGCGTGGCCCATCGCGATGCCGTCGTCCACGGCGATCGTGTTGAACTCCTTCGCCACGCCACCCGCCTCGCGCACGGCCGACGCGACCAGGTCGCCCATGTCCTTGAGGTGCACGTGCCCGGGGACGAACTGCGTGTACGAGTTGGCGATCGCGACGATCGGCTTGCCGAAGTCCTCGCTCGTCATGCCCGTCGCGCGCCACAGCGCGCGAGCGCCGGCCATGTTGCGGCCGTGGGTCGAGGTACGAGAGCGCAGGGGACGGCTCATCGCGGGACTTCTCCTTCATGCGGACGGGGCCCCGGCTGACGCCAGGAGCCCCGTCACACTACGTCGCCGTCGCGGCGGGTCGAACGTACGTCCGACCCGTGGTCCGCGCGTCGATGCCCCGCCCGCCCGCCCGCCCACCCGCCGCGACGGGCGGACGGGTGGGCGGACGTCGCGCGCGGCCGGGTGGACGAGCGCCCGCGCGCGGCCGGCCGCCGTCAGCGGACGGTGACCGACGTCCAGCGGGGGTCGGCCGTGGTGACGGCGTGCACGTCCCCCGTGAGGGTCGTCCGCGCGGACGCCTCCTTGTCGGCGCACGACGCCCCGACCCACAGCTCGAGCTCGCCCGGTTCGACGATCTTGCGGCCCTCGCGGTCGGTGAACGCCACCCGGGTCGTCGGCACGACGAGCTCGACCTCGACGGACTCCCCGGCCGCGAGCGCGACCCGCCGGTACCCGACCAGCTGCGCCACCGGGCGGCTCACGCTCCCGACGACGTCGTGCGCGTACAGCTGCACGACGTCCGCGCCCGCACGCTCGCCCGTGTTCGTCACGCGGACGCGCGCGGTGATCGTGCCGTCCGTGCGGGGCGCCGGGTCCACGACCAGGTCGCTGTGCGCGAACGTGGTGTACGACAGGCCGAACCCGAAGGGCCGCACCGGCACGGTGCTCAGGTTCGTCACGTCCCCGTCGCCGCCCAGCGCCGGGTGCAGGTAGCTGTACGGCTGCGCACCCGACGAGCGCGGCAGGCTCACGGGCAGGCGCCCCGAGGGGTTCACGCGGCCGGACAGGACGCCCGCGATCGCGCGCCCGCCCTCCTCGCCGGGGAAGAAGGCCTGCACGACCGCCGCGCACCGCTCGAGCGCCCAGTCGAGCACGTAGGGCCGGCCCGTGAGCAGCACCAGCACGACCGGGGTACCCGTCTCGAGCACGGCCTCGACGAGCCCGCGCTGCACGCCCGGCAGGTCAAGGTCGTCCCGGTCGCAGCCCTCACCGACCGTGCCGCGGCCGAACAGGCCGGCGTGGTCGCCCATCACGAGCACGGCGACGTCCGCCGACGCCGCCGCGGCGACCGCCTCGTCGAAGCCGGACCGGTCGTCGTCGTCGACCGCGCAGCCGCGCACCGCCACGACCTCGGTGTCCGCGAGCTCCTCGACGAGCGCCTCGCGCACCGTCGGGACCTCCAGGCCCACCTCCGCGCCGGGGTGCTGGGCCAGCACGTGGTTGAGGAACGAGTAGCAGCCGAAGAGGGCGTGCGGGCGGTCGGCGTTGGGGCCGACGACGGCGACCCGACGCGGCCGCGCGAGCGGCAGCGTCCCGTCGTTGCTCAGCAGGACGAGCGACTCCTCGGCCAGGCGCGCGGCGACGCGACGGTGCTCCGGGCTGTCCAGGTCGACGCCGCTCGGCGGCTCGTCCTCGAACGTCGCACCGAGCAGGCCCAGCTCCTCCTTCTGCCGCAGCACGCGCAGGACCGCACGGTCGACCAGGGCCTCGTCGACCGTGCCGGCCGCGACCGCCGCGGCCAGCGGCTCGAGGTACGCGTCGCCCGTCGGCAGCTCGATGTCGACACCCGCCGTCAGCGCGAGCGCGGCGGCCTCGCCGAGGTCGCCCGCCACGTGGTGCAGCAGGTGCAGGAACGCGACGCCGAAGTAGTCGGCCACGACCGTGCCGTCGAAGCCCCACTCGCCGCGCAGCTTGTCCGTGAGCAGGCGCGGGTCGGACGCCACCGGCACGCCGTCGATCTCGGCGTACGAGTGCATGACCGAGCGCACGCCGCCGTCGAGGACGGCCATCTCGAACGGCGGCAGGAGCACGTCCGCCACCTCGCGCGGACCCGCGTGCACGGGAGCGAAGTTCCGCCCGGACCGCGACGCCGAGTAGCCGACGAAGTGCTTGAGCGTCGCCAGGACGCCGGCCGACTGCAGGCCGCGCACGTACGACGTCCCGACGGTGCCGACCAGGTACGGGTCCTCGCCGATGCACTCGTCGACGCGCCCCCAGCGGGGGTCGCGCACGACGTCGAGCACCGGGGACAGGCCCTGGTGGATGCCGAGGTCACGCATGGAGCCGCCGATGAGCGCAGCCATCTCCTCGACCAGCTCCGGGTCGAACGACGCGCCCCACGCGAGCGGCGTGGGGAACGTCGCGGCCTTCCAGGCGGACAGCCCGGTGAGGCACTCCTCGTGGACGATCGCCGGGATGCCCAGGCGCGTGCCCGTGACGAGCCGGCGCTGCTGGCCCCACAGGCGCCGCGCCTGCGCGTCGGCGTCCACGGGACGGGTGCCGTAGACCCGGGTGAGGTGCCCGAGGCCGTGCCGCGTGATCTCGTCGTACCCGCGCTCCGCCTCGAACTCGCCCTGCAACGGGGCGACCGCCTCGCCGTCCTCCTTCTCCCAGAAGCCGACGATCTGGGCGAGCTTCTCCGCCAGGGTCATCTCGGCCAGGAGGCTCTCGGCGGTCCGGCTCGTGGCCGGGACCGCGGGCACCTGCAGATCCGTCACGGATCCCACTCCTTCGATGGTGCGACGGGACGGGTGGGCGCACGCAGCTCACGTGCACCCACCCGTCCATGGGTCGTGCGGCGCCGCGCCGGTGGCGCGCGGCGGGTCAGGCCCCGACGGCGCTCAGCCCACGAGGCACTCAGCCCTTGACGGCACTCAGCCCTTGACGGCGCCCTGGAGGCCGTTGACGATCCGCTTCTGCATCGTCAGGAAGAACACCAGCGCGGGGATGACGGCCAGCGACGTGAAGGCCAGCACGCCCGCGGTGTCCGAGGCGTACTGCGTCGAGAAGTCCGCGACGCCCAGCGGCAGCGTCTTCATCGCCTGGTCGTTGAGGATGAGCAGCGGCAGCAGGTACGCGTTCCACGAGCCGACGAACGCCAGCACGCCGACGGTCACCATGCCCGGCCCGGACAGCGGGAGGAGGATCCGCCAGAAGAACCCGATGCGGGACGCGCCGTCGATCGACGCGGCCTCCTCGAGCTCCTTGGGCAGCGCCTGGAGGAACGGGCGCAGGATGACGACCGTGACGGGCAGCGCGAACGCCGCCTGCGGCAGTGCCACGCCCCAGAACGTGTTGACCAGGCCGAGGTCCCGGATCTGCAGGAACAGCGGGATGATCGCGACGGTCGCCGGGAACAGCAGGCCGAGCACGAAGACCATGTACAGGCCCTCGCGTCCCTTGAACTGGTACCGGGCCAGGGGGTACGCGGCCATGACGCCCATGACGACGACGACCGCGGTCGTGATGAGCGCGATGATCGACGAGTTGAGCGCGTACTGCCAGAAGTTGCTCTGCGTCAGGACGTTGATGTAGTTCTGCACGACCCACGGGCTCGGCAGACCCACCGGGTTCTCCGCGAGCTGCCCGTTGGAGCGGAAGCCGCTGATGACCGCGTAGACCACCGGGGCCAGCGTCGCGACCGCGACCACCACGGCGGCGACGTAGACGAGGGGGCCGACGCGGCGTCGGTCGGCGCGCGCACGGGCGGCGCGCGGCGGGCGCGCGCCACGGGGCGGGGCTGCCACGGCGGTCATCGGGTCACCTTCCTGCGGCGACGGACCACGGACGCACCGTCGTTGTCCGGCCGCTGCACGAACGTCTGGTAGAGGATCGCCAGGATGAAGGAGATGGCGAAGAGGATCACCGCGACGGCGGACGCGTAGCCGTACTGGCTGCGCTCGGTGCCCTGGTTGATGAGGTACGTCGCCATGGTCACGGTCGCGTTCGCGGGCCCGCCCTTGGTGAGGATCCACACCATGTCGAACAGCTGCAGCGAGCCGATCATCGACAGGAAGATCCAGGTGCGGATCGTCGGGCCGAGCAGCGGGATCGTGATCTTGCGCTGTACCTGCCACCACGACGCGCCGTCGATCGACGCGGCCTCGTTGAGCTCCTCCGGGACGCTCTGCAGGCCGGCCAGGAGCAGCACGATCGCGAGACCGACGTACTTCCACGTCAGCACGCCGATGACGGTCCACAGCGCGAAGCCGGGGTCGCCGAGCCAGACCTGCTTGACGAACCCGAGCCCCACCGCGTCCAGCACGGCGTCGAGGGGGCCGTTCGGCTGCAGCAGCAGCGCCCACACCACACCGGCCACGACCTCGGCGAGGACGTACGGCACGAAGACGATGACGCGCATGGCCGTGCGGCCGGCGAACTTGCGGTTGAGCAGCAGCGCGATCGCGAGCCCGATGGGCAGCTGGATCGCGATCGACAGCACCACGATCAGGAGGTTGTTCGTCACGGCCCGCTGGAAGATCGCGTCCGCGAGCGCGTTCGCGTAGTTCTGGAACCCGACGAAGTCGTCCATCGGGCCCAGGCCGTTCCACTTGAACAGCGAGTAGCGGCCGGCCTGCACGATCGGCACGACGACGAACACCGCGAACAGCACGAGAGCCGGGGTCACGAAGAAGGCGATCTCGAGCCGCTGGCGCCACTGGCGGGAGCGGTGCTGGGCGTCCGCGTCGCGCGGACCGGCCGCCGCCGGCCAGGACGATCCCTGGCCGGCGGCGCCGGTGCGTGCTCGCGCGGCTGCGCCCCTGGTTCCCGTCCCCTGCATGCGGGGGGTCAGGTCGCTGGCCACGTCGCTCACTCGTTCGCGGCGGCGGTGGTCATCGCGTCGACGACGTCCTGAGCAGAGCCCTGCTCCGCGAAGACGGCGGCGATCGCGTCGTTCATGGCGCCGCCGATGTTCTCGCCGAGCTCCGTGTCCAGGTAGAGCTGGATGTACGGGGCGTCGTTACGGACGGCCAGCAGGCCGGCGAGCGCCGGGTCCTTGACGAACGCGCTCGCGGAGCGGTTCGTCGGCAGGCCCATGTCGTACTCGGCGAAGCCCTTCTGGATCTCGTCCGAGAGCAGGTACTCGATGAAGTCGACGCAGACGTCGGGCGCCTCCTGCGAGCAGGCCCACGCGTCGCCGCCGCCGAGCTGCGCGGACTGGTCGCCCTCGCCGCCGTCGACCGCCGGGAACGCGAACCAGCCGGTGTTCTCACCGAGGCCCAGGTTGTCCTCCGTCAGGCCCTTCATGACGCCGGGCTCCCAGTGGCCCGCCAGCTCCATCGCGACCTTGCCGGTCGCGAGCAGACCCGACGCGGAGGCCGGGCCGGTCTGCGCCACGGTCGCGAGGAAGCCGGTGTTGAAGGGCTTCGTGCCGACGAGCGCCTCGAGGTCCGCACCCGCACGCGTGAAGCACTCGTCCGAGAAGTCGAGGTTGGTGATCGCCTCGCCCATGACGTCCTTCGAGCACTCGCGCAGCGCGAGGTAGTACCAGTAGTGCGCGGCCGGCCACTTGTCGCCGGCGCCGACGGAGATCGGCTCGATGCCCGCGGCCTTGAGCTTGTCGTTGGCCGCGTTCAGCTCCTCCATCGTCGTGGGGGTCGCGGTGATGCCGGCCTGCTGGAAGAGGGCCTTGTTGTACCAGAAGCCGACGACGCCGATCGAGAACGGCAGCGCGTAGACCTTCTCCTCGTACGTCCAGCCGTCGACGACGCCGCCGATGTTGGCGATCGTCTCGGACGCCGGCTCGGTCAGGTCCTTGACGAGACCGGCCTCGACGTGGGCGGCGAGCTCGCCGCCGCCGCGCTCCATGAAGACGTCGGGGGTGTCCCCGGTCTGGAACGCCGCGTCGAGCTTCGTGAGCATGTCCTCGTGCTGCAGGGCGCTCACCTCGATCGTGACGCCCGGGTTGTCCTGCTCGAACTGGTCGGCGACCTGGTCGTAGTAGTCCT
The DNA here is from genome assembly GCF_004798685.1 of Cellulomonas shaoxiangyii. Lineage (NCBI taxonomy): Bacteria > Bacillati > Actinomycetota > Actinomycetes > Micrococcales > Cellulomonadaceae > Cellulomonas > Cellulomonas shaoxiangyii. The sequence continues at coordinate 2,706,402 of NZ_CP039291.1, forward strand.
TGCCTTCGCCGGTGTTCGAGTTGTGCCACCACTGGAGGGTGACGTTCTCGCCGTCGGCGCCGGCGGTCTCGTCGCTGCCGCCGGTGCCGCCAGAGCTGCAGGCGGTGGCGAGCATCGCGATTCCTGCGCCCAGCGCCACGGCGCGGAGGGCGGTAGTCCGCATCATCTTCGATCTCCTCGTCGTCCTTGAGAGGGAGGGACGTCGCTAGGTAATCAGCCGTCCAGAAGGCGTGTCAATCGATGTCGATAACGTTATCGACACAGTTGCTCTACGATCACCCACGTGGACCTCGCTCCCCGCGTCAAGATGGCCGATGTCGCCCGAACTGCCGGGGTGTCGGTCGCCACCGTGTCCAAGGTGGTCAACGGCCGGTACGGCGTCTCGCAGAGCACCCTCGAGCGCGTCCAGGGCGTCATCGCCCAGCTGGGCTACGAGGCGAGCCTCGGCGCCCGCTCGTTGCGCAGCTCCCGCACCAACGTGCTCGGGATCCTCGTCGCCGAGTTCGAGCCCTTCTCGACCGAGCTGCTCAAGGGTGCCTCCGGGGCCGTCGGCGCCACGGGCTACGAGCTCCTCGCGTACTCCGGTGGCGGCGGTCACGCAGACGTCGGGTGGGAGCGCCGCTACCTCTCGCGCCTGTCGGGCACCCTCATCGACGGCGCGATCATCGTCACCCCGACCGTCGTCGAGGCCGTCCCGGGCATCCCCGTCGTGGCCGTCGACCCGCACGCCGGCCCCTCGGGCCTGCCGACGGTCGACGCCGACAGCTTCGCCGGCGCGGTCGCCGCCACCGAGCACCTGCTCGGGCTCGGGCACCGGCGCATCGGGTTCCTCGGCGGCCGCCCGGACCTGGAGTCGGCCCGCGAGCGCGAACGCGGCTTCCGCCACGCGATGGCCGCCGCCGGCGTCGACGTCGACGAGTCGCTCGTGCGCAACGGCGGGTACCGCCCCGAGACGGCGGCCGCACCCGCCCACGACCTGCTCGACCGCGCGCAGCGCCCCACCGCGGTCTTCGCCGCCAACGACCTGTCGGCGATCGAGCTCGTCCGCGTCGCGCAGGAGCTCGGGCTGGACGTGCCGCGCGACGTCTCCGTCGTCGGCTTCGACAACGTCCCCGAGTCGGCGCTGTGCACGCCGCCGCTGACGACGATCAACCAGCCGCTGCAGCAGATGGGCGCCGAGGCGCTCCAGCTGCTCGTGGACCTGGTCGCCGGGCGTGAGCGCGAGTCGCACCTGCGCCTGCCGACCGAGCTCGTCGTGCGCGCGTCCACGGCGGCGCCCGTCGGCTGACGCCCGGCCCCGCGGCGCCCGGTCAGGCGCGCGCGGCGACCTCGTCGTCCGTCTCCGCACCCGCGGCGATGTGCCGCGTCACCCACGGGGCGAGCGCCGCCATGACGCCGGCCAGCACCAGCGCGACCAGGCCGATCCCGCCGAAGTACGTCACCACGGGGACGTCCTGCGTCGCGCCGACGAGCTGGGCCGTGATCGCGTTACCGGCGGCCGGGGCGAGGAACCACAGCGCCATGGCCTGACCACGGAACGCCTGCGGCGCGAGCAGCGTCGTCGCGGCCAGGCCCACGGGCGACAGGCACAGCTCGCCGAGGGTCTGCAGCAGGTACACGACGACGAGCACCCACCACGGCGCCTTCCCGTCGCCGACGGCGGCGGTCGCGCCCGCGAGGAAGAGGAAGCTGAGCGCCGCGAGGCCGAGCCCCAGGGCGAACTTCGCCGCCGTGGACGGGCGGTCCCCCGTCCGCAGCCACAGCCAGGCGAACACCGGCGCGAGCACGATGATCGCCGCGGGGTTGACCGACTGGAACACCTCCGGCGAGATCGTCGTCCCCAGCACCTCGAGGTCGGTGCGGTCGCGCGCGTACGCCGCCAGGGTGCTCGAGGCCTGCTCGAAGATCATCCAGAACAGCGTCGCGGCGACGAACAGCGGCACGTACGCCCGCAGGCGCGACCGCTCGGCGGCGTTGACCTTCGGCGAGCGGAACATGACGGCGAACATCGCGACCGGGGCGGCGAACGCCAGGTACGACAGCCCGTTGATGACCACGTCGAGCGGGCCCTCGGCGCGGTCCGTCGCCGTGGTGGCGAGCCACCCCAGGGCGACGGCCGCGAGGACCGCGGCGAGCAGGAGCAGGCCCGTGCGCACGAGGCCCGGCCGGTCCGCGGCCGTCAGCGGGTTCGGCGGCTCCTCCCCCGCACCGTGCAGCAGACCCCGGCCCACGACGAAGACCCCGAGCGCGAGCGCCATGCCGACCGCGGCGACCGCGAACCCGGCGTGGTAGCCGCCGATGCTGCGCGCGAGGCCCACCAGGATCGGCGCGGCGACAGAGCCGATGTTGATGCCCATGTAGAAGATGGAGAACGCGGAGTCGCGCCGCGGGTCGTCGCGCCGGTACAGCTCCCCGACCATGCTGGACACGTTGGGCTTGAGCAGACCCGTGCCGATCGCCACGAGCACGATGCCGAGGTACGCCGTCGTGGCCGTCGGCAGCGCCAGGCACACGTGCCCGGCCGCGATGACCACGCCGCCGTAGAGCGTGGCGCGGCGCGCGCCGATGAGCCGGTCCGCCACCCACCCACCGACGACCGTCAGGAGGTAGACGGCCGACCCGTACACCGCGACGAGGCCCAGGCCGGTGGCCTCGTCGATCCCGAGGCCGTCGTTCTCGACCGTGTCGGTCAGGTAGTAGAAGAGGATCGCCCGCATGCCGTAGTAGCTGAACCGCTCCCACAGCTCCGTGCCGGAGAGCGTGAACAGCCCGGCCGGGTGCCCCAGGATCGACCGCCCGTCACGCGGAGCGGGCTGCGTCGGCAGATCGGCGGCATTGCTCATGGTTCCCATCGTCACCCCGTCGGCTCCCGGGTGCGCACGCAGGCTCGACGTGTGCTCGGCCACACGGCGCGGGCGGCGCGGGCAGGGTGGGCAGCGCGCACGGTGCCGGCGTCAGGTGCGCGCGACCTCGTTGTCCGGGTCGCGGCCGGCGAGCAGCGCCACGAGCTGGCGGCGCACGAGCGCGGCGACGCGCGGGAAGGTGGCGTCGGTGTTGCCGCCCTGGTGCGCGGTGATCAGCACACCCGGCGCCCGCCACAGCGGGTGGTCGGCGGGCAGCGGCTCGGGGTCGGTGACGTCGAGCGCGGCCCGCAGGCGCCCGGCAGCGAGCTCGGCGACCAGCGCGTCGGTGTCGACGACCTTGCCGCGCGCGACGTTGACCAGCAGCGCGCCGTCCTTCATGCGGCCCAGCGCCTCGCCGTCGAGCAGGTGGTAGGACGTGCGGGACAGCGGGATCGCGAGCACCACGACGTCCGCGTCGGGCAGCAGGTCGCCCAGCTCGTCGACGCCGTGCACGTGCCCGTCCGCGTCGTCCCGCGCGGTCGACGCGACCCGTACGAGCTCGACCTCGAACGGTGCGAACCGCGCGCCGATGGCCCGGCCCACCGAGCCCTGCCCCACGACGAGGACCCGCCGATCTGCGAGCGACGGCCCGAACGGGTTCTCCCAGCGGCCGGCGTCCTGTGCGCGCACCGCGCCGGGCAGGTCCCGCTGCACCGCGAGCGTGAGCGCCACCGCCAGCTCCGCGGTGCCCGCGTCGTGCACGCCGCGGCCGTTGAGCAGCGTCACGCCGGGCGGCAGGTGGGGCAGCGCGTGCTCGTACCCGGCGCTCGGCAGCTGCACCCACCGCAGGCGCGGCAGGTCGCGCAGGACCGCGAACCCGCGCGCGCCCACGAAGTAGTGCGGCACGACCACCATGTCGACGTCCGCCGCGTCCGCCGGGTCGAGCGGGCCGCGCAGGTCCCAGGGCACGAGCCGCAGGTCGTCGAGGTGGGCGGCGGCGAGGTCGGCGAGGCGGCCGAGCAGGTCCTCGTCGGGGATCGTGACGGTCAGCACGTGCGGGGGGTCCCTACGGTCGTGACGGGGTTCGGGCAGGTCGGACGCGCGGGCGCGGGCGGCGCCGAGGTCAGTCGGGCTGCCGTGCGCGGAACTCGTCCTCGAGCATCGACATGACGATCGCGTCGCACCAGCCGGGGCCGTCGCGGTAGCCGTCGCGACGGCGGCCCTCGACCCGGAAGCCGATGTTCTCGTACAGCGACACGGCGCGCGCGTTGATGCTCAGCGCCTCGAGCTCGACGCGGTGCATGCCCAGGCCGTCGAAGGCGAACCCGAGCACCAGCTCGATCGCCTCCGTGCCGTAGCCGCGGCCGCGGTACATGGGGCGCATCGCCAGGCGCAGGCCGGCGCAGCGCACGTCCTCGTCGACCTCGTCGAGGACGATCTCCCCGCGGTACTCGTCGGAGCCGTTCGCCGTGACGGCGAAGTCGTACCGGCCCTCGGCGGCCTCCCGGCTCGCGCACCACGCGGCGACCTCCTCGCGCGTGACCGTGCGGGTGGTGCCGGTCAGCCGGTTCCCCTCGGGGTCGGTGAGCATGTCCCACATCGCGTCGACGTCGTCGGCGCGGACCGGCCGCAGGACGATCATCTCCCCCTGCAACGTGGGTTTCTGCATCCCGTACCTCCGCCGCTCGTGCGCCCGTCCGGGCGCCGGGACGGCGCCGTCGCGTCATCGTAGGGCGGGCGTGTGACCCGGATGTTGCGCCGCGGCGCCGGGGCCCTGCCCTCGCGGGCGGGTCCCGGCGCCGTGCGGACGGCCGTGGCGGCCCTCAGCCCTGCACGCGCTCCAGCACGAGCTCGCGCACGCGGCCGGCGTCGGCCTGGCCGCGGGTGGCCTTCATGACGGCGCCGATGATCGCGCCGACGGGGCCGAGGTTGCCGCCGCGGATCTTCGCGGCGATGTCGGGCTGGGACGCGAGCGCCGCGTCGATCGCCTCGAGCAGCGGGCCGTCGTCCGAGACGACCCCGAGCCCGCGCGCGACGACGACCTCCTCGGGGTCGCCCTCCCCCGCGAGCACGCCCTCGAGCACCTGGCGCGCGAGCTTGTCGTTGATGCGGCCGGCGTCGACGAGCTGCTGCAGGGACCCGATCTGCGCGGGCGTGATCGGCAGCTCGGCGAGCTCGACCTCCTGCTGCTTCGCCGTGCGGGCGAGCTCACCCATCCACCACTTGCGGGCCGCGGCCGGCGAGGCGCCCGCCGCGACGGTCGACTCGATGAGCTCCACGGCGCCGGCGTTGACGACGTCGCGCATCTCGGCGTCCGCGTAGCCCCACGCCTCCTGCAGGCGGCGGCGCCGCGCGGCGGGCAGCTCGGGCAGCGTCGCGCGGATCTCCTCGACCCAGGCCGGGTCGGGGACGATCGGCACGAGGTCGGGCTCCGGGAAGTACCGGTAGTCCTCGGCGTCGGACTTCACGCGTCCGGACGTCGTGCTGCCCGTGTCCTCGTGCCAGTGCCGCGTCTCCTGGACGATCGTGCCGCCGGCGTCGAGCACGGCCGCCTGGCGGCCGATCTCGTAGCGGACGGCGCGCTCGACCGAGCGGAACGAGTTGACGTTCTTCGTCTCCGTGCGGGTGCCGAGGGCCGACTCGGGCGTCGGGCGCAGGGACACGTTGACGTCGGCGCGCACGTTGCCGCGCTCCATGCGGGCCTCGGAGACCCCGAGCGCGCGGAACAGGTCACGCAGGGTCTGCACGTACGCGCGCGCCACCTCGGGCGCCCGCGCACCGGCGCCCGTGATGGGCCGCGTGACGATCTCGACGAGCGGCACACCGGCCCGGTTGTAGTCCACGAGGGAGTACTCGGCGCCGTGGATGCGGCCCGTGGAGCCGCCGACGTGGGTGTTCTTGCCCGCGTCCTCCTCCATGTGCGCGCGCTCGATCTCGACGCGGAACGTGGTGCCGTCCTCGAGCTCGACGTCGACCCAGCCGTCGTGCGCGATGGGCTCGTCGTACTGCGACGTCTGGAAGTTCTTCGGCACGTCCGGGTAGAAGTAGTTCTTCCGGGCGAACCGGCACGACGCCGCGATGGAGCAGTTGAGCGCGAGGCCGATGCGGATCGCGTACTCCACCGCGGTGCCATTGACGGCGGGCAGCGCCCCCGGCAGCCCCAGGCTCACGGGCGTGATCTGCGTGTTGGGCTCCTCGCCGAAGAACTGCTCGGCGCCGTCGAACATCTTGGTCCGCGTGCCGAGCTCGACGTGCACCTCGATGCCGATGACCGGGTCGAACCGGGCCACCGCGTCGTCGTAGTCGACCAGGTCGACGCTCGTCGTCGTGCTCATCAGGCGACCTCTCCCGTCAGCTCGGGCGCGCGGCGCAGCAGCGGGCCCTCCCAGCCGAACTCCAGCAGCGCCTCGAGCGCGGCGCCCACGCGGTACAGCCTGGCGTCCTCGCGCGCGGGCGCGAGGATCTGGAACCCGACCGGCAGGCCGTCGTCCGACAGGCCGTTCGGCAGCGACATGCCGGGCACGCCCGCGAGGTTCGCGGGGATCGTGGCGACGTCGTTGAGGTACATCGCGAGCGGGTCGTCGAGCTTCTCGCCGAGCTTGAACGCCGTGGTCGGCGCCGTGGGCGAGACCAGGACGTCCGCCTGCGCGAAGGCGGCGGCGAAGTCGCGCTGGATCAGGGTGCGGACCTTCTGCGCCGAGCCGTAGTACGCGTCGTAGTAGCCCGCCGACAGCGCGTACGTGCCGAGGATGATGCGCCGCTTGACCTCGTCGCCGAAGCCCTGCCCGCGCGTGGCCGCCATGACGCGCTCGGCCGTGACGGGCCCCTCGGACGGCTCGACGCGCAGGCCGAAGCGCATGCCGTCGAACTTCGCGAGGTTGCTCGACGCCTCCGCCGGGAGGATCAGGTAGTACGCGGCGAGCGCGTACGTGAAGTGCGGGCAGGAGACCTCGACGACCTCGGCGCCGGCGTTGCGCAGGGCGTCGAGCGACTCCTCGAACCGCGCGAGCACGCCCGGCTGGTAGCCCTCCCCCTGCAGCTCCTTGACGACGCCGACGCGCAGGCCGCGCAGGTCGCTGCTCATGCCGTCCTTCGCGGCGGCGACGAAGCCCGTCGCGGGGTCCGGCAGCGACGTGGCGTCGCGCGGGTCGTGCCCGCCGATGAGCTCGTGCAGGAGCGCCGCGTCCAGCACGGAACGCGTGCACGGCCCCGCCTGGTCGAGGGACGACGCGAGCGCGATGAGCCCGTACCGGGACACGCTGCCGTACGTCGGCTTCACGCCGACCGTGCCGGTCACGGCGGCCGGCTGGCGGATCGAGCCGCCCGTGTCGGTGCCGATCGCCAGCGGGGCCTCGTAGGCCGCGATCGCCGCGGCCGAGCCGCCGCCCGAGCCGCCGGGGATGCGGTCGAGGTCCCACGGGTTGTGGGTGTTGCCGTATCCCGAGTGCTCGGTCGACGACCCCATGGCGAACTCGTCCATGTTGGTCTTGCCGAGGATGGGCAGGCCCGCGGCCTTGATCCGCTCGACGAGCGTCGCGTCGTACGGCGGCACCCAGCCCTCGAGGATGCGCGAGCCGGCCGTCGTGGGCAGGCCGCGCGTGACGACGACGTCCTTGACGGCGATCGGCACGCCCGCGAGCGGGTGCAGCTCCTCGCCCGCGCCGCGGCGCGCGTCGACGTCCGCCGCGGTGGCCAGCGCCTCGTCGGCCGAGACGTGCAGGAACGCGTGCACCTGCGGGTCCACGGCGGCGATCCGGTCGAGGTGCGCCTGCGTCAGCTCGACGCTGCTCACCTCGCGCGCGCCGAGCCGCCGGGACAGCTCCGACGCGGGCAGGTGGGTCAGGGGGCTCTCCACGGCGCTCACGCCTCCTCCCCCAGGATCTGCGGGACGAGGAACTTGCCGTCCTGGGCGGCCGGCGCCTGGGCGAGCACCTCGTCGCGGTCCAGCGGCGCGACGGGCTCGTCGGCGCGGAACACGTTGGTCAGCGGCAGCGGGTGGCTGGTCGCGGGGACGTCGGGCGTCGCGACCTCGGACACCCGGGCGACCGACTCGACGATGACGTCGAGCTCGCCGGCGAGGCGGTCGAGCTCGCCCGGCGTCAGGTCGATCCGGGCGAGCGCGGCGACGCGCGCGACCTCGTCGCGGGAGAGGGTGGACATGGGGGCGAGTCTAGACGTGCGGGCACCGGCGCCCGCCGCCCCACGTCAGGCCGTGCGGTCCAGCGCGGCGGAGACGAGCGCGAGCAGCGCCTCGCCGTAGGCGTCCGCGGCGGTGCCGGCCGTGAACACCCGGGCCGGCTGCCCGGCCAGCTCGATGAGCACCTGGTAGGAGCCGTCGGTCGAGCGCGCGAGGCTGCGGAACGTGCCGCCGAGGAGCTCACGGAGCTGGTCCTCGCGCGGCAGCCACAGCGCGTCCTCCTGGCGCACGGAGTCCAGCGCCCACTCGGTCGTGCCGTTGAACCCGAGGATCGTCCCCGTGGGGTACTCGTGGGGCTCGACGACCATGTCGGAGATCGTGAAGACGTCCCCGGACAGGTCGGCGCCCTGGATGGTGAAGCGGTCGCCGGGGCGGGGCTGCCAGCGCAGGCCGGCGGCCTGCAGGGCGATCGCCAGGTCCGTCGAGATCATCCGTCCAGTATCGGCGCCGGCGCCCGCGGCGCCACCGCGCGAGGGCGCCCGGCCCGGTGCGTCAGCAGGTGGCCGGGCCGGCCGCGACCAGCCGGCGGCGGTACGCGTAGCGGTGCGCCGGCGCGAAGCCGAGCCCGGCGTAGAGCACCCGGGCCGCCGCGTTGTCGGCCTCGACCTGGAGGAACGCCCGCCGTGCGCCCCGGTCGCGCGCGGCCCGCAGCGCCGCCACGGTCAGCGCCGTGCCCAGCCCCCGGCGGCGCGCCGCCGGCGCGACCTGCAGGCACGACAGCGCGGCCCAGCCGTCGGCGAGCGCGACGCGGACGATCGCCACGGGGGCGGCGTCGGCGCCCGCCGCCGTCAGGTACAGGGCGGGCGCGCCCGTCAGGAGCCGGCGACCCGTGTCCCGCCGGCCGCCCGTGGCGCCGACCCACGTGCCGAGCCACGCGTCGTCCGGCTCGTCGGCGACGTGCAGGGCGACGGCCGCGTCGGGCAGCGCGCCGGGGCCGTACCCGACGCCGGCGTCGAGGAGGTGGTGGACGTCCCGGACCAGGACGTCGGTGACGGCACCGCACGCGTACCCGCGCCGGTCGAGCTCGTCCGCCAGACCGGGCGCGGCGTCGGGGTCACCGACCCGGAAGACGGCCGGTCGGCCGGCCGCGGCGTACACCGCCTCGACGGCGTCGACGGCGGCCGCGAGGTCGGCCGGGCTGCCGAGCGGGAGGACGGAGTTGGCGCGCTGCGTGAGCCCGTCGGAGAGGCCCGCCCGCCACGGCCCCACGTGCTCGACCCGGACCGGCGGCCACGTCGCCGCCTCCGTCAGCGCGCCCGGCGCCGCGGGGACGTCCCAGGTGTAGACGAGCATCGCCAGGCCCCGGACCGCCCAGTCGCGCCCGGGCGTGCGGACCCAGCCGAGCCGCTCGTACAGCCGCTGCGCGGTGCGCATCGCGTCGAGCGTCGTGAGCACCGCCCGGCGCGCACCCGTCGCGGCCGCCTCGGCCAGGGCCGCACGCACGAGCTCGGCCGCCAGGCCACGGCCGCGCGCGTCCGGGCGCACGACGAGCATCCGCAGCTCGACCTCGCCGCCGGTCGCGATCTCGGCGTACGGGGTGCCCGCGGCCGCGAGCGTGATCGTGCCGACGACGTCCTCGGCGCCGTCGCCGGCGGGGACCGTGGCGACCAGCACGTGCGCGTGCGCGACCCGGCGGGCGGCGTCCCGCAGCTGCACCAGGTAGGGCGAGTCGGCGGGGACCAGGCCGTCCGCGACGTACACGTCGCCCACCAGCGCGGCGAGCTCCGCGGCGTCCTGCGGGCCGGCCCGGCGCACGCGTGCCGGCCCCCGCAGGGACGCGCGGCCGCGCAGCGTCGCGGCGTCACCCCGCGCGCTCATCGGTCCCCCTCGGTCGTGCCGGCCGCCACGTCGTCAGCGGGCTGCGCCCGTGCGCAGCGTCACCCACTCCGCGAGCTCGGCGACCGCCCGCTCGACGGAGACGGGCGCGCTGTCGAGCGGGATGCGCCCGCCGAACAGGGCGTACAGGTGCCGGTCGGCGCCGACGTCCACGGACCGCGCGAGCGCCCGCTCCGGGCCGCGCACGGCGAGGTGGGCGCTGAACCGGTGGCGCACGCCCAGGGCGAGCCCGGCGACGTCCTCGTCCTGCCGGCGGCCCAGCACCGCCCAGTCCTCGCCGAGGAAGCGCGTGAGCGCGGCCTCGAGGCCGGGCAGGCCGGGGTCCGGCTCGTACCCGCGCACGGCCACGCCCGCACCACGCGGGTCGCGGCGGTACCGCGCGAGGTAGGCGTCGGGCAGCGTCGCGGCCGCGCGGTCACGTGCCTGCACGAGCACGTCGCGGACCGCCGCGGAGACGTCCTCGCCCTCGGCGCTCAGCTCGACCGGCGGGAGCCCGAAACCGTCCACGCGAGCCCACGCGCCACCGGCCCGCACGCCGACCGTGACGACGTACGCCCCCAGCAGCACACCCTCGGCAGCCGCCGACGCGGAGCGCAGCCGCGGCTCGGCGACGTCGTCGCCGAGCACCGCGGTCGCCGCCTCCGCGCACCAGCCGGCCCACTGCAGCGCGGGCGACGCGGCGCGGTCCTCGGGCCGGACGGCGTGCCACAGGCCGTCCTCGTGCACGTCGCGGTCGACGAGCAGGCCGTGCGCCGTGAGCACCTCGAGCTGGCGGGCCAGCACACCGTCGTCCGGCACCGTGCACGGGTCGACCGGGAAGGTCACGGGCTTGCCGGAGGCGATGGCGTCCTCGACGAACGGCACGACGTACGCGTCGACGTACTGCTCCACCGACAGGGCCTGCTCGGCGCGCACACGCTCCGCCCGCGGCAGGTCGAAGAAGGCGGCCGGCTGGTCGGCGCCGGGAACGGTCACGGGGTCTCCTCGTCGTCGGCCCGCGGAGGCAGGTCCAGGCGGGCACGGCAGTACTCGTCGAGCACACGGTAGGCCCGGCGGACCGACCCCGGCGTCGTGCCGGACCACCTGGGCTCGCCGGGGAACGTGCCCAGCGCGAAGCCCTGCGGCACGCGCAGGGCACGGAAGAAGTTCCCGCGCGGGCGCTCCAGCCCCGTCCGCAGGTCGAAGACGTCGTACAGGCGGGTGCGGACCGTGTCGTCGCCGCCGTCGCCCGTGGTGACCTCCGGCTCGGACATGACGTCGCCGAAGCGCTCGCGGACCAGCGCCAGCACCTGCTCGACCGACGTGACGTCGGGCGCGTCGTGCAGCGCCTCGTCCGGCGGCATCGCCGAGCGCGCGGCGAACCAGTCGAGGTACCGCGCCGGCAGCGCGTCCCGCACGCGTGCGGTGGCGCCCGCGACGAGCTCGGGGACCGACTGCTGCCAGCTCCCGGTACCGCGCAGCACGTCGGCGCCCTCGGGGCCGTTCAGCTCGAGGACCGCACCGTCCTCCTCCAGCCGGAGGGTGAACGCCGCCGCGAGGTACAGCAGGCCGCTCGCCGAGCGCGCGTCGCCCGTCGCCGCCGCCTGCGACACGACGTGCGCCGCCACGGCGTGCGGCGGGGCGACCAGCCGGAAGAGGTCACCGGGGTGGTCCGGCCACGGCCCGGTCACCGGAGCCCGCTGCCGGGCGGCACCATCGTCCAGGTGGAGCCGTTGTCGATGAACTCGTAGTTGTTCGGCGGGCCGAGCAGGAACTCGTACTCGTCGCCGAGCGCCGAGCCGATGTAGCCGCGCGGGTCGTGCGAGAAGTCGATCGGCTTGCCGCTGGCGACGGCGTCCTCGAGGAACGGCAGGTTGTACGCCTCGAACATCCCCCTGTCGTCGAGCCCCTGAGCCGTCTTGATGTCGTCCCACTCGGTGCCGAGCGAGAAGTACGTGTGGTCGTCGCCCGCCTCGGTGACGTAGCTGCGCCCGTCGGCGTTGAACTTCCCGAGCATGTAACGGTCGGAGTCGGCGTTGTGCACCGACTCGTCCCGCACGCGCAGGTAGTCCTCCTCGCTGACGCCCTCCGGCTTGTGGGCGAGGGGGTCCGGCGCCGTGCCGTCCGCGGGGTTCGTGCCGTCGGCGGGGTCGGTGCCGTCCGCCGGGTCGGCGGGGTCGGTGCCGTCCGCGGGGTCGGTGCCGTCCGCGGGGTCGGTGCCGTCGCCCGGGCGGCCGCCCTCGGGGCCGTCGGGCGGCCGCGGCGGGTCGACCTCCGGGACCTCGAACCCGACCTCGGGGTTCCGCGGCGGCATCGGCGGGGTGCCGACCGAGGGCCCACCACCGGCTGAGCCGCCACCACCGGACGTGCCACCGCCACCCGCGGAGCCGCCACCACCGGACGTGCCACCGCCACCGGCGGAGCCACCACCACCGGGCGCCCCACCGTCGGGAGTGCCACCGCCTCCCGGTGCCTGCGGGGTCGCCGGCCCGCCGGGCGTGCGCGGGTCCGGGACGTCCGGGCCGTTCGGTGCGTCCGGGCCGTTCGGCGTCGAGCGACCGAACCCGGGCAGGGTCAGCTTCTTCAGCGTCTTCAGCAGCGACCCGAACAGCTCGCCGGCGCCGCGGAACAACGTGCCCAGCTCGTCGAGGATGCCCCGCAGGCTCCCGATCGACCGCACCAGGCGCGTCATCGTCGTCATCAACCGCGCCGAGAGCGCCGCCGCCTTCGACGACGCCTGCGCCGCCACGTACGGCGCCGCCGCACCCAGCGTCAGCACCAGCTCCGCCGCGTACGAGACCACCGACCCCACGACCTGCGCGATCGCGTCCCGCACGAGGTCGTGCACGATCTGCACGATCGTCGAGGCCACCTGCATGCCCGTCGACATCGCCGACGCCCAGTCCCCCGCCGCAGCGACGTGGTCGGCCGCGTCCTGCTGGAAGCGCCGGTACGCCTCGATGGTCGCACCGTCGCACGCGTCCAGGTCACCCAGCACCCGACGCAGCTCGGCTGCCGAACCCGCCAGCGACGTCGACACGTTGCCCCAGGTCCCCGCGAACGACATCACCTCGTCGGCGTCGCCCGTCAGGTCGTCGAGCCAGCCCTTCAACGGCTCGATGTGCTCCATCACCCAGCCCAGACCCGCGGCGACCAACGAGCCCAACGGGTCCATCGCGGTCGCGACGGTGTCGAGCGCGAGGGTGAACGCGGCGAGGCCGCCCTCGATCCACGACTCGTTGTTGATCGCCGTGACCAGCGCCTCGCCTGACTCGAGGATGAACGCGCCCTGGAACGGGGTCGTCGTGTCGACGACGGGCGCGACCAACGGGTTCGCGGTCACCGGTACTGCACCGCCTGCACGGCCGAGGAGATGGGCTCCAGCTCCGCGCGGATCTCCTCCTCGAGGGCCGCGAAGTCCGCGACGACGGCCGCGATCTGGTCGGCGCTGCGGTCGACGAGGTCCTGCGCCTCCTGGATCGCGCCGAGCGCACGCTGCGAGACGAGCTGCGCCGGCGGCACCAGCACGGCGCACAGCACGCCGAACGCGCCACCGCCGAGGTTCAGGCCTCCCGCGGCGGAGTGCGCCGTGCCGATGTCGGTCGACACCGACCGGACGCGCCCCACGTGCGCGTTGATGACGTCGCTGTCCAGCACGATCCGGTCCTGGCTCATGCGTCCCCTCCGCTCGGCCGACGACCCGCGGTCCGCGGGCGCGGGGTCATGACCACCGGATCTCGTCGCGCTGGGCGCGCGGGTCCTCGGGCGGCGCCATGCGCGCCAGCTCGGAGCGCAGGTTCGCCGCCACGCCGGACTCCGCGCCGAACGTCCCCTCGACGAGCGCGATCGACTCGGTGGCGGCCTGCCGCTGGGCCGTGGCGACCGTCTCGAGGATCAGCGCCGCGAGGTCGCGCGCGTCCAGCCGGAGCGCGTCGTCGGCGAGCTCGAGGGCCGTCATGCGGCCCGTCGTCTCCACGGTCACGCGCACCTCCCCGTGCGGCGAGGCCGCGCGGCCGCGGACCTGCTCGAACTGGTCGCGGACCTGCTCGGCGCGGCGGGCGTTCTCCTGGGCCTGAGCCACCTGCTCCTCGATGCGGGCCACGAGGCCGTCCGTGTCGAAGCCGTCGCCGAGGGGAACCGTCATGGTCCTGGAGGTTACCGACGGGCCGGCAGATCGCGCGGGCCGCCCGCGCACCGGACACGCACATCACCCGCACGGCCGAACCTCGGCTCGCGGCGTGCGCCCGGACGGGTGCCTCAGCCGTCCGCCGGCTCGGCGACGGCCGCGGGCCCTCCCGCCAGGAGCGCCACGAAGCCCGCCTCGTCGAGGATGCGCAGGCCCAGCTCGAGCGCCTTCGCCTCCTTCGACCCGGCGTTCTCCCCGACGACGACGTAGTCCGTCTTCTTCGACACGCTGCCCGACGCCTTGCCACCGCGCGCGATGATCGCCTCCTTGGCGCCGTCGCGGCTGAAGCCCTCGAGCGAGCCGGTGACGACCAGCGTCAGCCCCTCGAGCGTGGGCGCCGGCGCCTCGTCCCGCTCGTCGCGCATCCGCACGCCCGCGGCGGCCCACCGGTCGACGACCTCGCGGTGCCAGTCGCCCTCCGGGCCCGTGAACCACTGCACGAGCGACTCGGCGATCACCGGGCCGATCCCCTCGACCTGCGCCAGGTCCGCCACGGCCTGCGCGGGGTCGCCCTCGACGACCGCGCGCAGCGCCTCCATCGAGCCGAACCGCGTCGCGAGCGCGCGAGCCGCCGTCGGGCCGACGTTGCGGATCGACAGCGACACGAGCACGCGCCACAGGTCCTTGGTCTTCGCGACGTCGAGCTGGTCGAGCAGCGTGCGCGCCGACTCCGACGGCTCCCAGCCCGGCAGCGTGCGGCCCTCGGCGGCGGCGGCCGCCAGGGCGGCCTTCGTGTGCTTGAGCGTGCGCCGGAAGGGGGCGCGCCGCCGGACGCGCCCGTCCTCGTCCTCGCGCGGCAGCCCGGTCTCGGGGTCGCGCACGACGACCTCGACCTGGGCGAGCAGCGCGGTGCTGCGCCCGCGCACGCGCGCGACCTCGTCCGCGGGCGCGTCGAGCGGGTACCCGACGAGGTCGAACAGGTACGCCTCGTTGGGCACGGGCGGGTCGGCGGGCACCTCGGGCTGCGTCAGCGCGGCGGCGGTGACCTCACCGAGCGCCTCCACGTCCAGGCCGCCGCGCGAGCCGATGTGCTCGACGCGACCGCGCACCTGCGCCGGGCACGTGCGCGCGTTCGGGCACCGCAGGTCGATGTCCCCCTCGCGCATCGGCCGCAGCGGCGTGCCGCACTCGGGGCAGTCCGCCGGCATGTGCCAGGTGACGCGCGGCACGTCGTCACCCGGCGCGGCGGGCGCCGGGCCCACGATCTCCGGGATCACGTCGCCCGCCTTGCGCAGCACGACCATGTCGCCGACCCGCACCCCCTTGGCGGCGACCACCTCCTGGTTGTGGAGCGTCGCCTGCCGGACCGTCGACCCCGACACCACGACGGGCTCCATGACGCCGAACGGGGTCGCCCGCCCGGTCCGGCCGATGCCCACCTCGATGGCGAGCAGCCGGGTGTTGACCTCCTCCGGCGGGTACTTGTACGCGATGGCCCACCGCGGCGCCCGGCTCGTCGCGCCCAGGCGGCGCTGCGCGGAGCGCTCGTCGACCTTGACGACGACCCCGTCGATCTCGTGCTCGACGTCGTGCCGGTGCTCGCCGTGGTGCGCGACGAACGCCTGCACGTCGGCGAACGCGTCGACCACGCGCGTGTGCGGCGACACGGGCACGCCCCAGCCGGCGAGCAGGGCGTACACCTGCGACTGCCGGGTGATCTCCGGCCCGCCGCGCAGCGCGCCGATGCCGTGCGCGTACATCCGCAGCCGGCGCGACGCCGTCACGCGCGGGTCCTTCTGCCGCAGCGAGCCCGCGGCCGCGTTGCGGGGGTTGGCGAACGGCGGCTTCCCGGCGGCGACCTGGGCCGCGTTCAGCGCCTCGAACGCCTCCACCGGGAAGAAGACCTCGCCGCGGACCTCGATGAGCTCCGGGTGCGTGGCGGGGTCGCCCGCCAGCACGTGCGGGATCGTGCCGATGGTGCGGACGTTGAGCGTCACGTCCTCACCCGTGCGGCCGTCGCCGCGCGTCGCGGCGCGCACCAGCCGCCCCCGCTCGTACAGCAACGCGATCGCCAGGCCGTCGATCTTCGGCTCGCACAGCCAATGCACGTCCTGCGTCTCGAGGTCCCGCACGACGCGGTCCGCCCAGGCGGCCAGCTCCTCCGCCGAGAAGACGTTGTCCAGCGACAGCATCCGCTCGACGTGGTCGACCGCGGCGAACTCCGTCGAGAACGTCCCGCCCACGCGCTGCGTCGGCGACCCCGGGGTGCGCAGGTCGGGGTGCGCGTCCTCGAGCGCGGCCAGCTCGCGCATGCGGGCGTCGTAGTCGGCGTCCGACGAGGCCGGCGCGTCCTGCACGTAGTACGCGAACTGGTCGGCCTCGAGCGACGCCGCGAGCTCGGTCCAGCGGCGCCGGGCCTCGGGTGAGGCGGGCGCCGGTGCGGCGGGCGCCGGCGCGGCGGCGGGCTCCGCTCCGGTCACGTCCGTGCTGGTCAGGTCCTCGTCGGTCACGTCTCCACCGGATGCTGCGCGTGCGTCGTCCACGGCCCCATCCTGACGCACGGCACCGACACCCGCGTCGACGGGACGGGCGGGCGCGTGCACGCCCGCCCGTGCCCGTCAGCCGTGCCGGGACGGCTGGAACGCCAGCTGGCCCTGGAACAGCCCGCGGTCGCGGCTGACCACCTGCACGCGCCCGGGCGGGCCCTGCACGGGCTTCACGCGGCCGATGAGCTGACCCTCGTCCGGGTTGCCGGACAGCAGGATGCCGGTCGTGCCGAGGTCGGTGAGGCGCTGCAGCACGGGGTCGTACGCCGCGCGGCTGGCGCCACCGGTGTGCCGCGCGATGACGACGTGCAGCCCGAGGTCCGCGGCCTGCGCGAGCAGCGGGACGATCGGCAGCATCGGGTTGCCCTGGGACGTGGCGACGAGGTCGTAGTCGTCGACCAGCACGAAGCCCTCCGCGCCCTTCCACCACGACCGCGTGCGCAGCTGGTCGGGCGTGAGGTCGGGACCGGGCACGCGCGTGCGGAAGAAGGCCGCGAGGTCCTCCATACCGCCCTGCGTCATCTCGGCCGTCGTCAGGTAGGCGCCGACGTACTCCTGCGGGATCTCGTCCAGCAGGCCACGCCGGTAGTCGACGACGAAGAGCTTCGCCTCCTGCGGCGTGTACAGCCGCTGGACCTCGGCGGCGAACGTGCGCAGCAGGGCCGTCTTGCCGGCGTCGGACTCGCCGTAGAGGTACAGGTGCGGCTCGTCGGTCGGGTCGAGCCCGAACGGCGCGAGCGCCTCCTCGTCGACGCCCAGGAGGATGCGGCGGTCGTCGGCGCCGGCGGTCGCGCGCAGCTCGTCGAGCGCGAGCACGGTCGGCAGCAGCCGCAGGCGGGGGCCGGCCGGCCCGCGCCAGGCGGCCCGGGTCCGCGCGACGAGGTCCGCGACGCCCTCGGCGAGCGTCGACGGCTCCCCCGACCCGTCGATGCGAGGCAGCGCGCCCAGCATGTGCAGCTTGCCCGGCGTGAGGCCGCGACCCGGCATGGCGGCGGGCACGTTGGCCGCCGCCCGGCGGTCGACCTCGGAGTCGCCCGCGTCGCCGAGCCGCAGCTCGAGACGCGTCCCGATGAGGTCCTTGACCTGGGGGCGGATCTCCATCCAGCGCGTGGCCGAGACCATGACGTGCACGCCGTAGGACAGTCCGCGCGCGGCGATCGACTGCACGGTCGCCTCGAGGGCCTCGAACTCCCCGCGCAGGGTGCCCCAGCCGTCGACGACCAGGAACACGTCGCCCCAGCCGTCGTCGGCCGTGCCGGCCGCGCGGCGCGCCCGGTAGGTCTCGATGGAGTCGATGCCCTGCTCGCGGAAGTACTGCTCGCGGCGGTCGACGACGCCCGCGACCTCGGCGACCGTGCGGCGCACGGCCTCCGCCTCGGTGCGGGTCGCGACGCCCGACACGTGCGGCAGGTCGCGCAGGCCGATGAACGTGCCGCCGCCGAAGTCGAGGACGTAGAACTGCACCTCGAGCGGCGTGCGCGTCAGCGACAGCGCGACGACCGTCGAGCGCAGCAGCGTGCTCTTGCCGGACACCGGGCGGCCGACGACCGCCATGTGGCCGGCCGAGCCGGACAGGGACACGACGAGCGGCTCGCGGCGCTGCTCGAGCGGCACGTCGATGACGCCGACGGGCACCGTGAGCGTCCCGGCCTCGCGCCAGCGCCGGCTGACCAGGCCGAGCGACGGGTCCGGGGCGAGGTCGCCGAGCAGCTCGTCGAGCGGGTCGGGCGTCTCGAGCGGCGGGAGCCAGACCTTGTGCGCCTGCGGCCCGCGGCCCGTCATCCGGTCGACCGCGATGTCGAACGTCACGCGCTCGTCGCGGCCCTCCGCGACCACGGCCGCGGGGTCCAGCACCTCCGCCTGCTCGGACTCGACGGGCGAGGCCACGGGCGCCGCGGTGAACGACGTGACGGCACGCACGCCGCCGCCGTCCGCACGCCGCGTGATCTCCTGCCGCTGGGGCGGGCGGCCCGAGACGTACGCGGCCTTGAACTGCGTCATGCCCTCGGTGCCGACCTTCAGGTAGCCGACACCGGGCTCGCGCGGCAGGTCGACGGCGTCCGGGACGCCCAGCACCGCGCGGGACTCGGCGCCCGAGAACGTGCGCAGGCCGACGCGGTACGACAGGTAGGTGTCGAGGCCGCGCAGGCGGCCCTCCTCGAGCCGCTGCGACGCGATGAGCAGGTGCACGTGCAGCGAGCGCCCCACGCGGCCGATCGCGACGAAGCTGTCGACGAACTCGGGCTTGGCGGACAGCAGCTCGGAGAACTCGTCGACGACGACGAGCAGCGCGGGCAGCGGGGCCAGGTCGGTGCGGCCGCCGCGGCGCGCCTTCTCGTAGTCCCCGACGTTGGCGAAGTTGCCCGCGGCGCGCAGCAGCTCCTGGCGACGCGTCATCTCACCGGTCAGGGCGTCCTGGAAGCGGTCGACGAGCGACAGCTCGTCGGACAGGTTCGTGATGATCGCGGACACGTGCGGCATGCCCGCCATGCCGGCGAACGTCGCGCCACCCTTGAAGTCGACGAGGACGAAGTTGAGCTCCTCCGGCGAGTGCGTCAGCGCGAGCGCCAGGACGAGCGTGCGCAGCACCTCCGACTTGCCGGACCCGGTGGCGCCGATGAGCACGCCGTGCGGGCCCATGCCCTGCTGGGCGGACTCCTTGAGGTCGAGCACGAGCGGCGCGCCCGTGGTGTCCTGCCCGATCGGCACGCGCAGGCGGTCCCGCTCGAGCCGGCCCCGCCACGCGACGTCCAGGTCGACGTCGCGCACGTCCGGCAGGCCGAGGAGCTCGACGAGCTCCGCCTGCGCGGACCCGCGCGCCTCGACCGCCGCCGGGCCGGAGTACAGCGGCATCAGGCGACGGGCCGTGGCCTCCGCCTCCACCTCCGTGCACGCGTCCGGCGTGAACGGCGCACCCGCGCCGCGTGCCTGCACGAGCTCGGCGCGCAGCCGGTCCCCCACGCGGGAGAGCGCGACGCGCGCGGCCGCGTCGTCCTCGAGCGCGCCCCAGCGGGCCGGCAGGTCGAGGACCGTGACGCCCTGCACGCCGCCCTCGCGCAGCCCCGGGTGCGCAGCGTTCAGCGGCACGCCGTCCACGACGACGAGCACGTGCGGCGTGACGCCGCCGCCGGGCGCGAAGCGCGGTCGCTGCCCGAGGTCCGTGGGCAGCAGGTCGTCGAGCGCCGCGAAGGAGCTCACCACCATGCGGGCCGGGCCGGCGCCGTCCTGCACGCGACGCGAGTGCGCGTGCGGCAGCCACTTCACCCACTCCCAGCGGGGCAGTACGGACTCGTCGGCGACGACCGCGACGACGAGGTCCTCCGGGTGGTGCAGCGCCGCGGCGCCGACGAGCACGGCGCGGGCCAGCGCGCGCACGTCGTCCTCGGGGCCGGTGACCTCCAGGCGCGACCAGCCGTCGAGCCGGACGCCGAACGGCAGCTCCGGCACGTCCTCGTGCGTGAGCATGAAGCGGTGCGCCGCGGACGCCGCCACGGGGTCGAGCTGCGCGAGCGGCGGCAGCTCCGGGGCCTCGAGGACGAGCGCGGCCGGCTGGTCGGCCACGCCGAGCCGCACGTCGAGGAAGTCGGCGTCCTGCGAGCCCCGCTCCCACACGCGCGTGCGCTCCTCGGCGAGGAACGGCAGCGTCGCGGGCGCCGGGTACTGCCAGTGCGCGGCGCGGCGCTGCTGACGCGCGGCCGTGCGCACGGTCGCGCGCATCTCGGTGAGGTACGCGAGGTACTCGCGCCGGGCGTCGAGCAGCTGGGCGGCGCGCTGAGAGCGCTGACGCCACCCGTTCGCGGCGACGAAGCCGAGCGACGACAGCAGGAACATGCCGCCGGTGAGGAAGCCGGTGGGGCCCGCGTTGGAGATGGTCACCATGACGATGGCGCCCACCGAGCCGAGCATCGGCAGCAGGGACGTGAGCATCGACGACGTGTCGTCGGCGGCCGCGAGCTCCGGCGGCGGCTGGAGCGTCACGCTCCCCGAGGGGACGCGGGGCGGGGCGAGGCGGGAACCGGGCACGGGGTCAGGCCTCCGGGACGACGGACGAGACGGTGAACACGCGCCGGCCGACCCGGACGCGGTCGCCCTCGACGAGCAGGACGGTCGTGTGCGCGGGCAGGACGGCGACCTCGCCGTCGTCGCCCAGGACGGCGGTGCCGTTGGCGGAGCCGAGGTCGGTCACGCGGACGCCGTCGCGCGTGTGCTCCAGGCGCAGGTGCCGGCGCGAGACGGTGCTCTCGGGGTCCTGCAGGACCACGGGCCGGTCGCCGGCCGCGACGGCCTCGGGCGAGCGCCCGAGCACGACCGCGGCCCCCATCGCGACGAGCTCGCGCTGCCCGGTGTCGACGACGAGCAGCACCGCGGCGCCCGTGACCGCCACCGGCGCGGCGCCGGCGCCGGGGCGCCCGACGACCGCGAGCAGCGCCCCGGTCTGCGGGCCGGCGGGCGAGGCGTCCGTGCGCTCGGGCGCACGCGACCCGGTGTGCTGCGGCACGACGACCGGGTCACCGAGGACGCCGCCGCCCCCGGACGCGGGGGCGTGCCAGGGCGCGGCCGGGGCCCCGCTCGGCGCGACGGCGGGCACGCCCGCGGCCGACGTCGCCGGCGGGGGGCCGGGCGGCAGCGGGCCGGGACCCGTGCGGGGCCGCCCGGCGTCGGGCTCCTGCCACGGCAGGGTGAGGTCGGGGGTCGCGGCACCGGCACCGGCCGCCATGACGGTCAGGCCGGGCGCGACCGGCGGGACGACGGCGGCGGGTGCGGCCCGGCGCCGGGGCACGGCGACGACCACGGTGCCGGCGGCGCGGTCCGCCCACGAGCGGCGCCGCCCCGTCCGGTCCAGCGCGGCGGACGCGACGACGCCCCAGGCGCCCACGACCGCGACGAGCGCACCGAGGCCCACGACGAGCAGCCGCACGAAGGAGCGTCCGGCACCCGGTGACCACGGGCGGTCGTCCTGCGCCGTCCGCAGCCGCAGCACCGCGTTGCCGACGGTGAGGCCGGTACGGGCCTGCCACACCCAGAGGGCGACCACGGCCTCGACGGCCACGATCGCGGTGAGGACGACCGAGCGCGTCGGCAGCCACACCGCGGCGGTGACGAGCGCGAGCGCGAGGACGTCGATCGTGAAGGACGCCAGGCGCGCGCCGACGCCGGCCGCACGGCCCGCGAGGTGCTCGCCGAGGTCGCCGTCGGTGTGGCGCCGGCCCGCGCGGCTGCCGGCGTCGGCCGCGGGCTCTCCCCCGCTGCCGCGAGGCAGCGCGCCGCAGCTCGGGCACGGCCCGTCCGCCGGTGCGGGTGCACCGCAGCACCAGCACGCCGTCGTGGTCACAGTCGTCATCCCGACACCGCCGTCCGCACGAGCTCCAGGCCACCCGCCGCGAGGAGCGCGGCGGGCAGCGCGAGGACCGTCGCCATGCCCTGCAGCACGTCGCCGGTCCGGGACAGTCCGAGCGACCGGGCGCCGCGCCCCAGGGGCACGGCCACGACGGCCGCGCCGACGCCCACGAGCGCCAGCAGGCCCGCCACCAGCAGCTCGGTGCCCGGGCCGGCGGTCGCAGCGAGCGCGCGCAGCCCGACGACGGCCGCCACGACGGTCGACGCCCGCACGACCCAGCGCAGCGCCGGCATGCTCTCGGTGCGCTGCAGCAGCAGCAGGCCCAGCAGGTAGCACAGGACGAGGGCGACCGTGCCGCCCACCACGAAGCCGCCCGCCGGGTGCACCGGGACGGCCGCCGGCAGCGCCAGGGCACCGACGAGCGCGAGCGCGACCGTCGCGGTGACCCGCGCGGCGGACGCCGCCGCGACGTGCGCGCGGATGTCGGCACCGTCGATCGGGCCGGGGTCCGCGGGCACCGTGCCGCGCACCGACCAGCGGTTGCGCAGGTAGCGCGCGTAGTCCATGAAGTACCCCTCGTCGATCTGCAGGAGCGCCGCCGGTACGGCACGCAGCGCCACCGGGACCGCGCCCGCCGTGATCGCCGCGGCCGCCTGCACGGGCCAACCGAGCAGCAGCGTGAGCCCCCACACCGCGGCCACGCCGGCCGCGATCGCCGCGACCGCGCCGAACGCGGCGCGCCACGGGCCCGCGTCGGCGAGCGCGACGCCCGCGACGCCGAGCACCCCGACGGTCATGGCGGCGGTCAGCACGTCGAGGACGCTCGCGCCGTACCAGGCGTCCGGGACGAGGGTCAGGGCCGCACCCACGACGAGGGCGACGGGCGTGGCCACGCGCAGGGGCGCGGGCAGGTCGTCGCTGCGGCGGGCGGCGAGGGCGGCGGTGCCGAGCGCGGCCACACCCAGGAGCGCCGCGACCAGCAGGGACGTGCGGTGGTCGAGGAGGCCCGGGGCCGCGACGTCGAGCGCCGCAGCGACGGCGGCGAGCGCGAGCAGCGCCCACCACGCGGCGGTGTCGGCACCACGGCCGGCGACCCGGCGGGCGCGCGCCGCGCGGCGCGGGTCCGGGACCGACGCGACCGGGTCGACGACCGTCAGCAGGACGCCGTCCTCGAGGTCGGTGACCGGCGTCGCCCGGTCGGCGGGGCGGTCCCCCACGAGGACCGTCAGGCGCGGGTCGTCGAGCAGGACGCCGGCCGCGCCGAGCGCGTCGCCGAGCGTTCCCGTCGCGGGGAGCGCGACGTCGAGGCGCCGGTCGCCGTCGAGCACGGCGAACCGGCGCGGAGGTGCGGTGCTCACGGGCGGGGCGACCGTCCCCCGGCCGGGCGGAGGGGACGCGGATGCCGACGGGCCGGCTCTGTCCAGCTCACGTGCACACCTCCGTCGTCACCACTTCCGTCGCCGCGCGACCGTCCCGCGGGTGGGCACGCGCCGCACGTCCGCGTCACCGCGGGCCGTGCGGACGCGCACACCGTACGCCTTGCACGTATCGGCAGACGTGGCCGCCCACTGGAGCACCTCCGGTGGGCGGCCCGCCGTCACCGCTTGCCCGGACCCGCCGACTCCGGGCGCGGGGCGATCTCGTCCTCGTCCTCCAGCCGGGGGGCCAGCGGACCGCCGAGGCCCGAGCGCCGCTCGCGCTTGGACCCGCCGGCACCACCGGCGCCACCGCCGCCGGCCATCATCCCCGTGCCGCCACCGGTGCCGCCCGCGCCACGCGCGCCCGCACCCGCGGTTCCGCCGTCGGCGAGACCGGCCGCCCCGCGCACACCGGCCGCGCCCGTACCCGACGCGCCCGTGCCACCGGCGCCGGCGCCGGCGCCCGACAGCCCCGCACCGAGGCCGCGCCCGCCGGCGCCGCCCGCGCCCGTCGCGCCGGCGTAGCCGCCGGACGCACCGCCGTAGCCGCCCATGCCGGCGCTCGCGCCGAGGCCGGCCATGCCGCCGCGCGCACCGGTGAGCCGTGAGCCGGCACCGAGTGCCGCCGCACCGGCGGCACCGCCGACGAGGCCGGCGGAGCCGCCCGTCCAGCCGCCGGCACCGGCGCCACCGCCCACGCCGCCCGCACCGCCGGCGCCGCCCGGGCCGCCGTGGCCGGGCAGCCCGCCGTCGAGGTCGCCGTCGACGTCGACCCACCCGGGCGGGTCGACCACGACCGGCGGGTTCGTCGGCGGCAGGACCGGGGGCAGGGGCGGGCCGACGACGACCGGCGGCTGCTCCGTCACCGGAGGCTGCGGGAAGGTGGGCGGGGTGGGCTCCCAGGCGCCCGGGCCCGGGACCTGCTCCCAGCCGCCCGGGCCCCCGCCGGGCACGGGCTGCAGGCCGCCGCCGGGCGTCCCGCCGCCCGGGCTCCCCGGGTTGCCGCCGCCGCCCGGGTAGGACGGGGTCATGGGACCGCTCGGGACCCCCGGCCCGACGGGCGGCTGCTCCCCCGGCCCCTGCGGTCCCTCGCCACCGGTGCCCTTGTCCCTCAGAGCGTTGCGGATCTCCGCGGCCGGCGGCTGCATCTCGCCCCGCAGCTGGACCACCGACTGCTCCGCCTCCTGCTTGCGCGCCGCCACGAGCGCGGCCTCGGCCTCCTCGATGCGGCGCTCGGCCTTGCGTGCGGCCGCCGAGGCGACCAGACCGGTCACGACGACGCCCGCGGGCAGCGCCAGCAGCGCCGTCTTCTCCTCGTCGGCGTAGATCATGGCCTTCTGGGCGAAGGTGAGCTCGACCGGCATCGCCTGGACGCGCTCGAAGTGCGCGCGCGCGGCCGTCTGGCGGGTCGAGTCCGCGGACTCCACGGCCGTGTTGACGGCGACGAGCCTCTGGTCGTACGCCTCGATCTTGCCGCGGATGTCCTGGAGGCGGGCGCGCGCGGCGTCCGCCGCGGCGCCGGACGCCTCGGAGCCGAGCATCTCGTCGACGTCGGCGATGGCGGACTCCACCACCGCGTACGCCTCGCGCAGCCGCTCGGCACCGGGAAGCTTCCACGGCGAGGCCGTCGACAGCTCGCCGAGCTGGGCCTCGGCGTCGGAGTACGTCGATGCGTCGGTCATGCGTGCACCTTCTTCGTCGTCGTCGGGGACCGGCGTCCACCGCTCGGGGAGGCGTGGGGATGGGTCATCACGGGGCCGTCGTCGGGGCGCCGGAGGACCGGCGCCGGGCCAGCAGGACCGCCACCACCGCGAGGGTGGCGACGGCTGCGCCGCCCGCGGCGACCGCGCCGGCGGGGACGCCGCTGCCCGTGCCGTCGCCGGCGTCCGTGTCGGGCGGCGCGGCGCCGGCGGTGGGCGCGTCGGTGGGCGCGTCGGTGGCCGGCTGCTCCGCGTCGTCGGCGGGTGCGTCCGGGTCGCCGGGCCAGACCGGACGGGTGGCCTCGGCGACCTCCCCCGGCGTGATGGGGTCCGAGCGTCCGCCGTCGTTCTCGGCCACGTCGAGCAGCAGGGGGTTCTCGTCGGGGAACGTCGTCGGGTCCTCGCGCAGCATGTGCCGCAGGCCGACGACCCCGTAGCCGTAGACGGGGTCGTAGTCGAGCTCGTGCTCCTCCGCCCCGGTGTTGTGGACGAGGCTCTGCAGCATCTGGTTGCCCGTCGCCTGCGGGTGGGCGGACCAGACGGCGGCGAGCGCGCCGGCCGTGATCGGCGCCGCGAACGAGGTCCCCCAGCCGAGGCCGGTCGACGTCGCGTCCCCGTCGCGCGACCCCTGCACCAGCAGGTCGACACCGGGTGCGCACACCGTCACGCGGTCGTGCTCCATGGGCGCGCCCGAGCCGGGTTCGCCCTCCATCGGCTCGAGCTCGGCGTCGCAGGCCTCGACGGCCACGACGCCGTTGGCCAGCGCCAGGTCGTCCCCGACCGGGACGACGTCTCCCGGCTGGTACTCGCCGAGCGCGGCGACGACGACCACTCCCTCGCGCAGGGCCCAGGTGAGCGCCTCGCGCACCTCGAGGTTGTAGACGAACGCGTTGCCCACGCTGATGGTGATGATCTGCGCCCCGTCGTCGACGGCCTGCCGCAGCGCCTGCGCCACGTAGTGCGCGTCCACGGCGTCCTGGGCGAGGGACTGCTGGCAGGTGAACCCGCTGACCGCGCCCGGCGCCCGCGTCCCGTCGCTCACGGCGTAGAACAGCACGCGCGCATCCGGTGCGACGCCGGCGATCGACTGGCCACCGTCGGCGCCCCGGCCGTTGCCGACGAGGAAGCCGGTGACGGTCGTGCCGTGCCAGGCGACCTGCTCGAGCGGGCGGGCGGCGGGGATGGGTGTGTCGGTGTCGTCGGCGCAGAACGAGGGCTCGTGCACCTGCACGTCCGCGTCGGCGAGGTACGACATCCCGGGGAAGATGCCGTCGTCGATGACCGCGACCGTCACCCCGGCGCCCGTGGCGCCCTGGGCGTGCACCTCGGCGACGCCCATGCCGGAGTACCACCACGTGCCGTCCTGCGTCGCCGCGGCGGCCGGCGCTGCCAGTCCCGTGCCGAGCAGGGCAGCCGCGGCCAGGGCGGCGCCCGTGCGCCGGACGGACGGACGGCGGGGACGGCGAGCCGTCATCACATCCCGCTCGTCTTGGCGGAACGGCCCGCATCCGTGGTCGGTGCCGGGGACGGCGTCGTCGGGGAGGGGGTGCCGGGCGTCGTCGCGTCCTCGGTCGCGGCGGCCTCGACCTCGGCGGTCAGCGAGGTCAGCTGCGTGACCGAGGCCTGGTCCGCGCCCTCGAGGATCGCCGCCGCCTCCGTGAAGGCGGTCGCGCACTCGTTGAGCAGGTCGCGCAGGTCGTTGCGGAGCTTGACGAACACCTCGGGCGCCTTCTCCAGCACCTGCGTCACCGGCGCCACCGCGTCGTACTGCGTGGCGCGCGGGCCGTAGAAGCCCTCGAGGCGGCCCTCGGCGGGGAGCATGTCGGCCTCGGCCGTGAGGCGGGTCGAGTAGCCGCGCATGGCGTCGGGGATCATGTGGATCGCGGGCATCGTGCGCTCCTGGTGCGGGGTCGTGCGGGACGGTGCGGGGTGGGGCGTGACGTCGTGCGGTCGCGAGTGTGGCGGGGGCCGTCGGCCCCCGCCACCCTCACGTGCGACCCGGTCGGGTCAGGCGCCGAAGCGGCCCGCCGACTGGCGGTCGGCCGACGTGTAGTTCTGCGCGATCTCGTTCGTGCTGGTGGCGATGCGGTCCAGCAGCTGCTGCAGCTCCGTCAGCGACTGCGTCCACTGGCGCTGCGCGAGCGAGTAGGACTCCTGCGCCTGGCCGGACCAGCTGGCGCGGAGCGACGAGACCTTGTTGTCGAGCTCGTCGAGCTCGGACCGGATGCCGGAGGCACCCGAACGGATGTTGCCCGACAGCGCGATGACCTGCTCGGGGGTGACGGAGAACGAACCCAGCGACATCTGCATGCTCCCTGTTCCGGGTGCGCCCTCAGGCGCCCATCATCGAGTTGAGACCGGAGATGGTCTGCTGCGTCTGCTCGTCCGTGGCCTGCTGGTCGCGGGCCGTGCCGGTGAGCGAGGTCTCCAGCTGGTCGAGGACACCGTTCAGCTTCTTCGTCTTGGTGTCCCACTCGGCCATGAGCTGCGTGAAGCGGCTCGCGGCGGGGCCGGTCCACATGCCGCCGACCGTCTCGATCTCGCGACGGACCTGGGCGACACGCTGGTCGATGCCCTGACGGGCGTCGGCCACGGCCTGCGCACCGCGGGCGAGGGCCCCCTCTTCGGCGGAGATGTTCTCTGCCACGTCACACTCCTTCACTCGACGCCGTCTGGCGACCGCCCGTGTGACGGGCGGCACGTGCGGGTCACAGTAGCGTGGCGCACGTCATCGCTCTCGGGGCAGTCCGGCACCGTGGGGCGATACCGGAGAGATCACCCGCACCGGTGCGGCCGATCGGGTGATGCGGCACCCGACCGGGCCAGCACGGGGGTCCACGGACCGCCCGCGTCCCGGCCCGGCACGCCGCGCGCGCTAACCTCACCTGCGTTCCGCGCGCCGCAGGCGCGCCCTCCCGGGGGACCCGATGCCTCAGACCACGACCGCCGCACGCGCCCTGCTGCACCTGACGATCACGAGCGAGGACCGTCGGCTGGACCTCGGCGTGCCCGCCCAGCTGCCGCTCGTCGAGCTCATGCCCGGCGTCGTGCGCAGCCTCGGCGTCCTCGACCCGACGCTCGTGCACGCCGGCTACGGGCTGCGCCGCTCCGACGGCGGCCTCCTCGACCCCGCCCAGAGCTGCGCCGCCCAGGGGGTGCAGGACGGCGAGCTCCTGACGCTCGTGCGGGGCGCCCTCGTCGCCGAGCACCGCCGGTACGACGACGTCGTGGAGGCGGTCGTCGACGCCACGCGCGACCGCGCCGCGTGGACGGCCGCCGACCAGGCGCGGACGGCGCTCGCCGTCAGCCTCGTGCTGCTCGCCCTCGGCGCGGGCCTGCTGCTGTCCTCGCCGCACGGGCTCGGCACCGGCGCGATCGTCGCGCTGGGTGCCGCCGTCGTCCTCGTCACGACCGGTGCGGTGCTCACGCGCACGGGTGCGGCGGAGGCCGGGCACGGGCTCGGGCTCGCGGCGGCCGTGTGGGCGGCCGTCGGCGCCTACCTGCTGGTGCCGCAGGGCGACCTGTGGGGATGGCCGCTGGCCGCCGCCGGGATGGCGGCCATGGTCGTCGGCGGGCTCGCGCTCGCCACGGTCGCGTCGGCACCGCAGGTGCACGTCGTGCCCGTCGCGGCCGGCGGCGCCGTCGGCCTCACGGGGATGGCCGCAGCGCTCCTCGCCCCGGGGGACGTCGCGCCGTGGGCCGTGCTCGTCGCGGTCGCCGCGACGCTGTCGAACCTCGCGCCGTGGCTCGCGCTGTCCTCCACGCGCCTCGACGTGGTCTCGCCGCACAGCGACGCGGAGGTGCTGGCCGCACCCCCCGCCGTCGACGGCACCGACGTGGCGCGGCGCGCGCTCGAGGGTCAGCGCCTGCTGCTGTCCGCCCGCGTCGCGGCCGCGGTCTGCGTCGCGGTGGCGACTCCGCTCGTGGCGTCCTCGGGTGCGACCGGTGCGGCACTGTGCGCGCTCGCGTTCGTCGGCCTGCTGTTCCAGTCGCGCCAGGTGCACGCCCGCAGCGGCGTGCTCACGCTCATGGCCTGCGGCGCCGTCGGGATCACGCTGACCGGCACCGTCGTCGCCGTCTCGGGCTCCGTCCCGCCCGCGGTCCTCACGATCGTGCTGCTCGGCTCCGTCGCCGCGCTGGTCGCGCTGACGATGCTGCGCCCCCGCGCCCGCATGCGCATGGTCCGGCTCGCCGACACCGCCGAGCTGGCCGTCCTGACCCTCCTGCTGCCCCTCGGCGCCCTCACGGCAGGGCTCGTCTGACCCGTGGCCAGCAAGAAGGACCTCATCGAGGCGCAGACGTTCAGCCGTCGCCGCCTGCTCACCGCCTTCACGTCCGGCGCGCCCGGCGGCAAGGAGCTCGAGCCGACCAAGCCCATGCGCGGCGTCGTCGCGGGGCTGGCCCTCACGGCGCTCGTCGTCGTGGGCGGGCTCTTCTACGGCTTCCTGCGGCCCGGCCTGCCCGCGGGGTGGGACAACAACCGGCTCGTGGTGGCCGAGGACACGGGCGCCCGGTACGTCAGCGTCGGCGGCACCCTGCACCCCGTCGCGAACACCACGTCGGCACGGCTGATCGTCCCGGCCGGTGAGTTCGACGTCGTGACGACGAGCGCGGGGCGCCTCGCCGACGCCCCGCTCGGCCAGCCCGTCGGCATCGTCGGCGCGCCCGACCAGCTGCCGCCGACCGACCGGCTGCTCGGGACGGGCTGGGCCGCGTGCCTCGTCCTCGAGGGCACGGAGGGGGCCGCCGGGGTCGCCGGGGTCGCCACGACGCTGTCCGCCACGGCGCCCGCGGTGGCGACCGACGGGGCCGCCGTCGTGCGGACCGAGGCCGGCACCGCCGTGCTCGTCGGCGGCACGTCCTTCCCGGTCGACGCGGACGGCACGGACGCGGTGCTGCGTGCCGTCGGGCTCGGCGACGCCGACGTGCGCGACGTGACGGCGGCGTGGCTGCGCCTGTTCACCCCGGGCACGGAGCTGTCCGCCATCGTCGTGCGCGACGCGGGCGGAACCGTGGAGGGCACCGAGCTGCGCGTCGGGCAGGTCGTGCACCCGCAGGGCTCCCCCGCCACGACGCGCTTCCTCGTGCGGGAGGACGGCTCGCTCGCCCCGCTCAGCCCCCTCGCCTACCAGCTCTACCTGCTCGGCACCGGCGCACAGCTCGGGGAGGCGCTCGACGTCCCGTCCGCCGCCATCGCCGCCCTGAAGACGTCTCCCACCCCCGCGGGCGCGGCCGACTGGCCCACCCGCGAGATCGCGCCCGTCCCCGACGCGGACGCACCGTGCGCGCTCGCGACCGACGCCGACGGCGAGCCGGGCACCGTGCTCGGTGTCGCGTCGGACGACGCCGCGGTCCGGACCGTCGGGCAGCGCGTCGACCACGGCGCCGGCGCCCTGGTCCGCGCCGGTGGGCGCGGCGCGCAGTCCAGCGGCGGCCTCTACCTGGTCGACGCGACCGGCACGGCCTTCCCCGTCGTCGGCGGCGCCGACACCCTCACGCGCCTGGGGTACGCGACCGAGGACGTCGGCGGGGTCACGGACGCCTGGATCGCCCTCCTGCCCACCGGCCCCGTCCTCTCGACCGAGGTCGCGACGCGCGGGGTCACGGTCGCTGACGCCGGGGCGACCGCGGAGGCGGGCACGGGGTGAGGCGCGTCCCCGTCGCCGCCACGCTCGCCACCGCCGCCGCGGCGGGGCTGCTCGCGGTGGTCCCCGCGGCCGCCGCCGCCGGGACGCCCGTCACCACCGGCGCCGTCACGGCCGGTCCGGTCACGGCCGGTCCGGTCACGGCCGGCCCCCTCGCGGCCGGTCCCCGCACGGCGGCCGCCGCCACGGGCTGCGAGCCCGGCAACGTGCAGTGGACGCCCCAGACGCCGCCCGCGCTCGACATGCTGCAGGCACGGCTGGCCTGGACCGTCACGCGCGGCGCGGGCGTGCTCGTCGCCGTCGTGGACTCCGGGGTCGACGCGGCGAACGCGCACCTGACGGACGCGCTGACGGGCGGTGTCGACCTGGTCGGCGACGGGCTCGGTGCCAACGGCTACGCCGACCTGCACGGGCACGGCACGGCCGTGGCCGGCACGATCGCCGCCCGCGAGCACCCCGGCTCGGGCGTCGTGGGGCTCGCGCCCGAGGCGCGGCTGTTCTCCGTGCGCGTGTTCGCGTCCGACGACCAGAAGGCGCGCGAGGCCGGCGTCGGACCCGACGCGACGCGGCTGGCGGACGGCATCCGCGCCGCCGCCGACGCCGGGGCCCAGGTGGTCGCCGTCGCGATGTCCAGCCCCGACGACACGCCCGCGCTGGCCGAGGCCGTCGCCTACGCCGCGGGGCGGGGCGCGCTCGTCGTCGCGTCCGGGGGGAACGCGAGCACCGAGGAGGGCACGCGCTACCCCGCCGCCGCGCCCGGTGCGCTCGGCGTTACCGCCGTCGACGCCGCGGGCAGCCCCTCGCTCGCCACCCACCACGGGCCGCACGTGCGCGTCGCGGCGCCCGGGCAGCAGGTGCTCACGAGCGCCGTCGCCGCCGGGGACTGCATGTACGCGCAGCAGGAGCCGCGCGCGAGCTTCGCGACCGGCTACGCGGCCGGCGCCGCCGCGCTGGTGGCGGCGGCGCACCCGGACGAGACGCCCGCGCAGTGGGCGCACCGGCTCGAGGCCACCGCCGTGCGCCCGGACCCGGACCACCGGGACGACGCGATCGGGTGGGGCGTCGTCCAGCCGTACGAGGCGATCGTGCTCGTGCCCGACGGGTCGATCCGCGGCCCGGCGGACCCCGTCACGGGTGCCGCCCCCGCGCCGCTGCGCCCGGAGGTCGCCGCGCCCCGGGTGCACCGCTCGCAGGACCCGTGGGGGCCCGTGCGTGGCATGGGGACGGTCGTCACCGTGCTGGCGCTCAGCGCCGTGGGCGTGCTCGGTGCCGTCGCGGTGCTCCGCACGCGCCGGCACGCTCCGGCCGTCGACCCGGTGGGCGAGCCGGGCGACGCGGCGCGCGACGAGGACGCCGACGACGCAGCGCGCTGACCGCCCCACCGGGCGGTCACCGGCCGCCCCGCGCGCCGGTGCTCAGCCGAGCAGGGTGCGGACCACCAGCACGAGGCCGCCGACGCACGCGACGGACACCACCACCACCGCGGCGACGGCGCCGCGCGCCCACGAGCGGGCGGCCAGGTCGACCGACCGCATCGCGGCCGCCTCCCCGCGCAGCGCCGCGGTGCCCTCGAGGGGTGCGGCGTCGGCCGGCGGCGGCGGCACCGGACGGGGCCGGTAGCGCTCGCGCTGAGGCGTGGGGGCGTCGGCCGGTGCCGCCCACGCGCGCGACGCCGACGGCTGCGGCGCCGGCGACGCGTCCGTGCGGGGCGCGCGCACCACGGTGCGCTCGTCGGGCAGGTCGTCCGGCCGGTCGCCGCCGGGGCGCGGCGCTCGGACGGAGGTGCGGTCGTCGAGCGGCTCGGCGGGCGCGGCGGCGCGGCGCACCACCGTCCGGTCGTCGGGGGCGCCGTCCCCCGCGGGTGCCGGCGACGCGGGCGTCGCGCGCACCACGGTGCGGTCGTCGAGGCCGTCGCCGGCCCCGGTCCCCGCGCCGGCCCCGGTGACGGCGCCGCGCACGACCGTGCGCTCGGCCGCCGGCGGGCCGTCCGGTGCGGTGGGCGCCGCGGCGGGCCGCACGACGGTGCGGTCGTCGAGCGGCTCGTCCTCGACGGTGGCGGCCGGGGACGGCGCGGGCGTCGGCGGCGGGCCCTCCGGGGCGGTCGACGGCGGCCCCCCGGCCTGCTGGTCGGGTGCGGGCGTCGTGCGCCGCGTGCGGCGGAACAGGCTCATCGGCGGACCACCCGGGTGTCGTCGTCCACGGTGTCGGTGCGGGTGCCGGTCCCCCGCGAGGTGTCGTCGAGGCCCGGCGACCGCCCGCCCGACAGGACGTCGACGACCACGACGGTCACGTCCTCCCCGGTACCGGCCCGGGCGGCGTGGCCGACGAGCGCCGACGCGGCCGTGGCGGGGGCCCCGCTCAGCGCGAGGACCGCCTGGACGGTCTCGTCGGCGAGGTTGCGCGCGAGACCGGCCGAGCACAGCAGCAGCCGCTCCCCGTCGACGACCGGCAGGAGCCACGAGTCGGCGGTGGCGTCGGGCGCCCCGACGGCCCGCGTGAGCGCGGCTCGTCCGCCCGGGCGGCGCGCGCCCGGCCGCTCGGACCGGGCCTCGTCGGGTGCCTGCGTGTGGTCGACCGTCAGCAGGTGCAGCTCCCCGCGCAGCAGCCGGTACACGCGTGAGTCGCCGACGTTGAGGACGAGCCAGTGCGGCCGCCCCTCGTGCAGGGTGAGCACCGCACCGGTGACCGTGCTGCCGGTGCGCCCGCCGGTGTCGCGGGCCAGCGCCCCGACCTCGACGTGCGCGCGCTCGAGCGCGCGGCGGACCTGGTCGAGCGTCGCCGGTGCGCCGGCGGGGACCTCGGCGGTGAAGGCCGCGACGACGGCCGCGCTGGCGGCGGCACCCGTGGCGTCGGCGCCGGTGCCGTCGGCGACGACGAACACCGGTGGGGCGACCCGGCACGCGTCCGCGTTGCCCGCGGCGAGCCGCCCGGTCTCCGTCGCGGCCGCCGTGACGAGCACGACGCCGCCGACCTCGTGGCGGCCGGTCACCGGGCCCGCCCCGTGCGCTGCTCCAGCACCATGCCGACGTCGCCGAGCCGCACGCGTGCGGGGACCCGCGCCGGCTCCCCGCGCGGGAGCAGGCGCTGCGCGCCGTCCGCGTCCGCGACGACGACGCCGTTGGTCGAGCCGAGGTCGGTGACCCACCACGTGCCGTCGCGCAGCTCGAGGCGCGCGTGGGTCTTCGACAGCGTGCGGGTCGTGTCCGGCAGCGCGACGACCTGCGTCGTGCCGTCCGTCTCGGGCGGACGACGACCGATCACCACGAGGGGCCGCTCGAGCGGCACGACGCGCCCGTCGTCGAGGCGCAGGCGCCAGCGGACGGCACGTGGGCGGACCACGGTGCGCTCGGCGTCGGCCTCGGCGTCGTCCGTCGCGGGGAGCCGCGGCGCGCCGAGCGTCGTCGGGACGTCCGCCGCCGGCGGCTCCGCGACCGTGGCGAGCGGGTCCGGCACGGGGAGAGCCGCGTCGACGCCCGCGCGGGGCGGCGTCGCCGGCACGGTGGCCGCGGGCGCCGGGTGCTGCGGCGGCAGCGGGAGCGCGCCGGGCGCCGCGAGTGCGGGCTGCGCGGGCACCGCGGGTGCCGGCTGCGCGACCGCGGGCGCCGCGGGTGCGGGCTGCGCAGGCGCCGTGGGCGCGGGGGCGGGCCGCGCGGCGGCGGGCGGCGCAGTGGCGGGCGGCAGCGGCGCGGGCGGCCGCGCAGCCGTCGCGTCGGCCGCCGCCGCTCGGGTGCCCGGCGCGGGCCCGGTGTGCCCCGCTCCGTCCCCGAGCGTGTCGCCCCGCACTCCGCCGGGCGTGCCCGCGGGGGACGCCTCCGGCGCGGTGGCGTCCCGCGGTGCCCGCGCCCAGCCCACCACGCTCGCCCACACGGGCGGCAGCAGGACCGCGAGCACGGTGCTGCCCGCACCGCGGCCGAGGTCGCGCCCGATCCGGTGCGCCGCGACGCCGCGCAGCGCGACGCCCCACAGCTGCACGACGGGCACGAAGAGGTACACGACGGACCAGCCCGGCACGCCGCCGCGCTCGTACAGCTCGGCCTCCTGCACGACGGGCGTCCACGCCTTCCACGTCGGTGCGCCGAGGCGCCGGAACAGCGCCGCGAGGGCCGCGCTGTACCAGACCCAGCACGCGAGGGCGACGAGCAGGCCGACGCCGCCGAGCACGACGAGGGTCGCGCGGGCGGCCTCGGCGGCCGCCGCCTCCTCGGCCGGGGTGGCGGTCGGCAGCATCAGCACGAGCGACGCGAGCGGCACGCTCACTCCTCCTCCGCGTCGGGCGCCTGCGCGCCGGTCCGGTGACGTCCGGGGGCGAGGGCCCGGCCGAGCGACGCACCGCTCAGCGCGGCGCCGACGCGCCGCCACGGCGGGTGCTCCTGCGCGAGGGCCGCCACCTCGGCGTCGGTCGCCGCCCACGCGGCGGCGGCGTCGTCGGGGCCGGGCGGCACGGCCGCGAACACGGCACGGTCCACGATCCTCGCGAGCTCCACGGCTCCGGGGCGCCCGGACGCGGCCGCGGCGGCGGCCCGGGTGGGCCCGGCGAGGGGACGCCCGAGGTCGGTCGAGCGGTCGACGAGCTCGGCCCACGCGCCGACGACCGCGACCTCGGGCACGGCGGCGCGCCGGCGCCGGCGGCGCCGGACGGCCTTCGCGACGGGAAGCACGAGCAGGGGCGCCACCAGCAGGGCGAGCCCGCCGGCGACGAGGCCGACCGTGCGCAGGACGGCGAGCCAGGGGCTGTCGCCGAAGCGCGCCTCGTCGTCGCCGTCGCTCTCGTCGGTGCCGGACCCGTCCCGGCTGAGCACGGGCGGGTCGACGACGGGCAGCTCGGGCGGCTCCACCGTGGTCGGGTTCTGCGGCGCCTGCGTACCCTGCTCGACGCGCACGGGCGAGTGCGCCACCTGCGGGTCGACGTCGAAGGTGACCCAGTCGCCGCCGGCGCTGCGGACCTCCACCCAGGCGGCGAGGTGCGCGCCCGTGCAGACCTCGGTGCACGCGGGCACGGTCGCGCCCGGGACGTCGTCGAGGCGCACGCCCATGACGACGCGGGACTCGTACCCCAGGTAGCGCGCGACGAGCGCCGCCGCCGCGGCGAGCTGCTCGGCGTCCGCCACCGCGGCCACGAGGGCGGCGTCGTCGGCGCCGGCCCCGAGCGCCTCCTCCTGCTCGATGAGCTCGGTGAAGACCTCCTCGACGCGGGCCCGGGAGTGCCCGGCGTAGCTGGTCTGGAACACGTAGGGAGCCTGCGCCTGCAGCGCGGAGATCCACGCGTCGGCAGCGGCGTCGTCCGCGACGGCGTGGCTCAGGTAGCTGCGTGCGCGCAGGCGGTCGACGAGGGTCACGAGGCCGTCGGCGTCGCGGGCGACCTGCTGGGCGTCGACCCAGGCAGCGAGCTGCGGGTGCTGCTCGGCGAGCGCCTCGGTGTCGACCTGGCCGGGCGCCGCGAGCACGTCGGCGTCCGCGCGGGCCGTCGGGGCGGCGGCCACCCGGTAGGAGTCGCCCGGGGCGAGCCCGCGCCCGGCGGGCCCGCCGTCGGCCACCGTCACCGCGGAGCCGTCGTCGGGACCGAGGTAGAAGGCCGCCGCGAGCGCGTCGGCGCGCAGCCCGGCGAACCGGGGCGCCGCCACGACGCCCGACGGCACCGGCACCCAGATGCCGGACCACGCGTCGCCCACGACGACCTCGACCTGCGCGGTCGCGCCCGCGGTGGACGAGCGCGGCAGGCGCAGGAACCGGCCGGACGCACCGTCGGTGCCGACGCGGAACGACGCGCCGTCGTACGCGTCGAGGACGGCCGTGCGCAGGCGGTCCACGCCCGTGCCGTCGACGTCGACGCGGAACAGCTCGGTGTCGTACGCGTCGGTGCGGAACGACGCGCGGTACGACGTCAGGGGGCTGGGCTGGCGCTGCACGGCGAGGACCGGCTCGACGTCCTCGCGCAGCACGTGCCGCTGCGCCCAGCCGGGCGTGCCCGGCGCGGCCCACGCGGCCGCCCCGGCCGCGAGGCCGACGAGCACGAGCCCGGCGACGACCCGGCCGGCGGTCGTGGCCACGCCCCGCCGGCGGCGGCGCGCCTGGGCGCCGCTGCCGACCCGCACGGCCTGCCGCCGGGCGAGGGCCGCGCGCAGCACGGCCCACAGGACGGACCACACGACGAGGCCCACCAGGCCGAGGGTGGTCCGCGCGTCGGGCACGCGGACGGGGCCGAGGTCGAGCGCGGGCTCCGGCGCGACCGGGCCGAACGCGGGGCCGAGCAGCGCGAGCACGGCCAGGACGGGGACGGCGAGGACCGCCCGGGCGTCGCGGCGCACGGCCAGCGGCGCGGCGACGGCGGTCGTCACGACGACCGCGACGAGGAACGGCACGAGGACGGCCTGGTACTCCTCGACGGGGAGCTCGAGCGTCAGCAGCTGCTTCCAGCCCACGACGACCCCGGCGAGCGCCTCGACCACACCGACCGGCAGGCCGCGCACGTCGGCGCGCCACGGCACCGCGACGGGCACGGACACGACGACGAACCCCGCCGCCACGACGAGCACGCGGCGCAGCACGCTCCACCGGCGCGCGCGGCCCAGCAGCACGACGCCGGCCCCGACGAGAGTCCCCGCCGCCGCGACGACGGCCAGCCGCCACGTCCCCCACACGGGCCATGCGAGGACGACGGCGATCGCGACCGCGCCGACCAGCCACAGGACGCCGAGCAGCCGGTCGGCGCGCCCGCTCCCCCGGCCGGCGGCCGGGGGCCGCCCGGGACGGCGCGCCGCGGCGGGCGCGGGCGCGGCGGGGCGCTCGCGCACGGGGGCGTCGAGGAGGGCGCTCATGCGCGGGCCGTCCGGTGGATCAGCGGGCCGAGGTCGCCCAGCGCGCCGATGGTCACGACCGTCACCTCGCGCAGCGTCCGCGCGGACGGGTCCGCGTCGCGCTCGCAGCGCAGCGCGATGACGGTGGTGCCGGCCGGCAGCGCGTGCGCGGCCGCGCGCAGCCGGTCGGCGCCCGGGACCGAGCCGACGACGAGGAACGCGACCGACATCTCCGGGCACGTCCCCGCCGCGAGGGACGCGACGTCCTCCAGCGGCGTCGCGCGCTCACCCGCCGCGAGCGTGCAGGTCGCGTCGAGCAGCGCCCGCGGCGTGGCCGTGGGCAGCGTGCGGAGGGACACGACCGCGCCGCGCGTGACCCGGGGGGCCTCCTCGCTCGTGGCGACGTACGCGTCCTGGCCGTCGCGCAGCGCCTGCACGCCGAGCGACGCGAACACGCTCACCGCGAGCTCGAGCTCCTCCTCGTCGGCGAAGTCGTCGGTGGCGAGCCCCAGCAGCAGCGCGAGCCGCGAGCGCCGGGTCTCCTCGAACTCGCGGACCATGAGCCGGCCGACCTTCGCCGTCGACTTCCAGTGCACGTTGCGGCGCGAGTCGCCGGGCTGGTACTCGCGGATCGCGTGGAACGCGAGGTCGGACGCGACGATCTGCGCCGACGGCATGCCCTCGAGGTCGCGCACCACGCCCGCGCTCGTCGACGGCACCACGGTCGTCACGGGGTGCACGTGGATCGTGCGCATGACCGGCCAGCGCTGCTCACGGCGCAGCAGGCCGACCGGGTCCGAGCGGGTGAGCGTGAGGGGCCCGACGTCGATGACGCCACGGCGGTAGGCGGCGACGTGCAGCGGCTCGTCGTGCGCGCGGCCCGGGCCGAGGAGCGGCACCTGCACCTCGACGAGGCCCTCGCCGACGGGCACGTCGACCAGCACGGGCAGCGCGGGCCGCCCGCCGGTGTTGACCAGCCGCACGGAGCCCGTGACCTCCCGGCCCGCGACCGCGCGGTCCTTGTCGAGCACGAGGTCGACGTCGTAGTCGTGCCCGCCGAGCAGGAACGGCGCCGACAGCGCGAGCAGGACGGCACCCCCGACGGCGAGCACCCAACCGGCGGTCCACCCCGCGAGCGGCCCGAGCACGAGGCCGAGCAGGACGGCGCCGAGCACCGTCCAGCCGGCCGGCGTCAGCGTGCGCGTGACGGCGCCCCACGTGCGCGCGAGGGCCCGGCGCACCCGCTCGGCGGCGCGGCGCAGCACGAACCACGCGGTCGCCCAGGGGCCGCGCCGCGTCTCGACGACGCGGGTGATCGTCACCCCGCGCGTGCGGGTCGCGGCCCAGGTGCCGGTGCTCTCGAGCGTGCGCCGCTCGTGCGGGGAGTCCTGCGGA
Organism: Cellulomonas shaoxiangyii; assembly: GCF_004798685.1. Lineage (NCBI taxonomy): Bacteria > Bacillati > Actinomycetota > Actinomycetes > Micrococcales > Cellulomonadaceae > Cellulomonas > Cellulomonas shaoxiangyii. The sequence continues at coordinate 2,745,219 of NZ_CP039291.1, forward strand.
GCCACGTCAGGCCGTGCCGTTCTCCGCCGGTGCCGGGACGTCGAGCAGGATCTGGCCCATGACGGCGCTGGCCGTGACGCCGTCGAACTCGGCCTCCGGCTCGAGCATCAGGCGGTGGGCCAGCACCGGCTCGGCGAGCGTGCGCACGTCGTCCGGCGTGACGAAGTCGCGGCCGTGGACGGCCGCCCACGCGGTGACCATCCGGGACAGCGCGATCGCCCCGCGGACGCTGACCCCGAGGCGCACCTCGGCCGCGTGCCGCGTCGCGTTGACGAGCCGCAGCACGTAGTCGTGCACGATCGGGTTGACGTACACCTGCCCGGCCAGCTCGCCCATCTGCACGAGCGCCGAGGCGTCGGCGATGCCCTGCACGTCGCGCCGCGGGTGCGCCGAGCCCTGCAGGATCCGCATGGTCGACGCGTCGTCGGGGTAGCCCAGCGACGTCTTGATCATGAAGCGGTCCAGCTGCGCCTCGGGCAGGCGGTAGGTGCCGGCCGTCTCCACCGGGTTCTGCGTCGCGAGGACGACGAACGGCAGGCCGACCGACCGCGTGACGCCGTCGACCGTCACGTTGCCCTCCTCCATGACCTCGAGGAGCGCCGCCTGCGTCTTCGGGCTCGCGCGGTTGATCTCGTCGGCGAGCACGACGTTGGCGAACACCGGGCCGGCGTGGAACTCGAACTCGCCGGCCTTCTGGTCGAACACCGTGATGCCCGTGACGTCGCCGGGCAGCAGGTCGGGGGTGAACTGGATGCGCGTCGAGGTCCCGCGGATCGTCTGCGACACCGCGCGGGCCAGGGCGGTCTTGCCCGTGCCGGGGAAGTCCTCGAGCAGCACGTGGCCGCCGCTGACGGCGGCGGCGAGCACCAGCTCGACCACGTGGCGCTTGCCGAGGACGGCGTGCTCGACGTTGTCGACCAGGGCGCGGAAGGAGTTCGCGAACCAGGTCGTCTGCTCGGGCGTCAGGGGCATGGGGGGGCGTCCAGCTCTCGTCGCAGGGGCGCTCAGGGCGCGGGGGGCGGGGTCGGGGTGGGAGTGGGGGTGGGGGTGGGTGTCGGCTCGGCCGGCGGGGAGCAGCGCGCCCCGGCGTTGTCGCGCGTGACGTCCTCGAGGCCGTCGAGCGCGCCGGTCCACCTCAGCGCCCACGTCGTGACGAGGGCGCCGCGGCGCTGCTCCTGCGTCACGGTGACCTGTGCGGCTCCGCGCGCCCACTCCGGCAGCTCGACGTCGCGCGCCGACGGCTCGGCCACGCAGGCGTCGACCGGGAAGCGTGCGGTGAGCGTGCCCGGCACCGAGCCCTCGCGGGGGACGGCCACGGCCGGCGAGCAGTTCGCGGGGCGGAACCTGCTGCACTGGCGGGCCTCGACGGACGGGTTCGCGGCGTTGCGGGGCAGCTCGAAGCGCGCCGGGTCCGTCCAGTCGCCGCCGGCGACGCGCACCTGCGCGACGGTGTTCCACAGCGTGGCGTCGACGCGGGGGGCCCGCGCGTCGAGCCAGCCGACCTCGCCACCGCGCAGGTCGGACGCCCGGTCGCCGACCGACCAGCCGTCGCCGACCGTGGGCGGCTCGAAGCCCGTGAAGACGAGGACGCGGCCCAGGTCGACGCGCGCGGCGCCGAAGCCGTTGGAGCCGCACACGACGACCGAGTACTCCTCGTCGTTCTCGAGCCCGCCGATCGTCGCCGACTCCGAGACGACCCCGCGCCCGCCGAGCTGGGCCCGGCCGTCGCGGCCCATCGTGCAGGACGCCTGGTTCGCGTCGAGGAACGCGCCGTAGCGCAGGGACGTCGGCGCGGCGCTGCCGTTCGCGTTCACGGAGGCGCCGTCGACCGTGATCGAGCGGTCCCCCGGGCGGGCGGCACCGCCGGCGACCACGGGCGCGCCGGCGACCGTGACCTGCGCCTGCGACGGGCTCCCCGACGCGTCCGTGCCGCCGTTGGGCGGCGCGAACCGGCTCAGCGGCGTGACGGTGACCGTCTGCGCGCCGACGGGCAGGACGACCTCGACGGTCGTGTCGGCACCGCGCCGCGGGACCTCGCCCTCGACGCCGGTGACGACGAACGCACGGGCGTCGTCGGCCGCGGCGATGGTGACGCGCGCGACGCCCGCGGACGTCGTGGTCCGGGCCGGGTCGTAGATCGTCTCGGCGCTGACGCGGCTCACGGCGGGCGACGCGTACGCCCACGCCTGCACGGGCGTGCTGTCGGGCGACTCGCCGACCGCGTTGCGCACGCGGGCGGTGTAGGCGTGCGGCTCGCCGTTGCGCAGCCCGCCGACCGTGCAGCGGTAGGTGCTCGCGCCGGCGGCGGAGCACGAGGCCCCGACGGGCGCGCCGTCCTGGTAGACGGTCACGCCGCTCACGGCGGGGTGCGCCCGCGCGGCCTCGCCGAGCTGCAGGTCGAGCACCACCGACGACGCCGCGTACGACGACATCGTCAGCGAGCCGGGCTGAGCCGGGAAGCCGAGCACGTCGAGGTCGACGCGGCCGGAGCCGAGGCGGCCCTGCGCGTCGCGCACGGTGAACGGCACGGCGCACGTGCCGCCCGAGGGCCGGCTGCCGGCCGGCCACGAGACGCGCACCGTGCCGCGGTCGCCCGCGCTCACGGTCGCCACGGCGCACGCGACGGTCCCGCCCGCGCCGACCTGCGCCAGCTCGAGGCCGGACCCGGGCTTGCCCGCGAACGGGTCGTACTCCCCCGCGACGCCGACGACGGGGATCGTGCACCCGGCGCCGTCGGCGACGTTGCAGGTGGCGGCGATCGTCGCGCCACGGGGTGCGTCCGTCGGCGCCGCGCCGACGAGCAGGTCGACGGTCGACTGCAGGCCGCCGTACTGGGCCACGCGGACCGTGACGGTCGCGCGGGTGCCGGGCACCGCGCCCGCCCGGGCCGTGACCGCCAGCGTGCGGCCGTCCTGGCTGGACTCCAGCGTGCCCGCGGCGCCGGACAGGGTCGTGGCGTAGACGATCGACGCCTCGTCGCCGACGCGCCCGCCCTCCCAGGACAGCATCTCGCCGAGGTCGATCGTCTCGGTCGCGCCCGGGGCCACCGTGCGGCTCACCGGCGCGAGCACGGCCTGCGGTGCCGCCGGGCGGATCTCGACGGGCACGAGCACGTCGGTCCACGTCTCCTGGCCGACGACCCGCACGCCCGCCGTGCACGTGTCCTGCCAGGGCGAGCCCGCGCCGGCGGCGTACCGGAGGGTGCCGTCGCCGGTGACCGTGCACCGCGCGGCCGCGCGCTGCACGACGGGCGTCGCGTCGGTGCGCACCTCGAGGCGGTCGCCCGGGCCCGCGTCGACGACGTCCGACAGCCGCGTCTCGGCGGTCGCGTCCTCGTCCACGGCGAGCGGCTCGAGGCCGTCGAACGTGGTCAGACGCATGTCGTCGAACGCGGGCACCCGGAGCAGGCCGTAGGCCCGCACGTCGGTGTCGCGCGCGTCCGTGCCCTCGAGGACGAACGGCACGACGGCACCCGCGCGCGGCAGCGGCCCGCCGATCCGCGTCCCGTCGACCGTCCACGTGTCCGCGGCGTCGCCCCAGACGGACAGCGTCAGGTCCCCCGGCCGGCCGTTGGCCCACCGGACCTTCCCCTCGACGACGTCCACGCCGCCGGCGGCGAGCTGGTCGCGGTCGCGCAGCGTCACGACGGTGTCCGCCACGAGCGGCTGCTCGCCGGTCGCGTCGGCCACGACCTCGACGACGACGAGGCCCTCCGCGGTGCTCACGCCGTCGGCGGCCGTCACGGTGTAGACGTACGCGTGCACGCCGAGCACGTCGCCCGCGCCGAGCACGACCACGCCGTCCTCGAGGGACGTCTCCCGCTCGTCGACGAGCCCGTCGAGCCGCTCGGCCTCGGCGGTGCCGGGCAGCGCGTCGGAGCGCATCGCCGTCAGGGTCAGCGCGCCGCCGTTCGGCTCGCGGTCGTTCGCGAGCGGCTCGAGCGTCACGGGCTCGGCCTGCCCGGCGGTGACGCGCACGTAGTCGACGTACGCGACGGGGGCGCCGCTGCGCGCGCCGGCGGGCAGCACGCCGACCCGGACCGTGCCGGTCGACGACGCGCCCCGGCTGTCGCGCACGACGTACGTGAAGGCCACCTGCTGGCCGGGGGTCAGCGTGGGCGGCGCGACGAAGCGGACGCCGTCGCCGGTCTCCTCGACGGTCGCGGAACCCTGCCCCGGCTCCGGCCGCCCCACGCCCACGAGCGTCACGGCGTCGCCGTCCGGGTCGGTCCCCGCGGCCTCGAAGGGGATGCGCACGGTGCTCCCCGCGACCACCCGCCCCTCGAGGACCGGCGCGACGGGCGGCCGGTTCGCGGTCGCGTCGACGACCGTGACGGTGACCGTCGCGGACGACGTGCGCGAGGTGTCCTGGCTCCAGGCGACGTCGTAGCCGACGGTGTACGTGCCCGGCGCCTCGGGCGCGACGTAGCGCACGGTGCCGCCCGAGACGAACGCGAGCTCGCCCGCGGTGCCCGACGTGACGAGGTCCGGCAGCAGCGTCGTGCGCCCGCCCATGGGGGCCACGTCGTTGTCGGTGACGGGGATGTCGACGGTCCCGCCGGCGCGCACGGTGGCGACGTCCGGCTGCGCGACGACGCCCTGCCCCGTGACGGCGCCGACGAGGAAGACCGCGACGCGGCCCTCGGTGCGCACCTCGGCGCCGTCCGTGACCGTCACCGTGACGGTGCCGAGCAGGCCGGGTGCGGCGTCGGCGCTCGTGGCGCGCAGGCGCAGCGCGGTGGCGTCGATGACGTCCACGCCGAGCCCCGGCGAGTCGGAGGTCGCGAACGACACCATGAGGACGTGGCGCGCGGCGCCCTGCACGGCGGACACGACGTCGACCGTCGTGTCCTCGTGCGCCCAGACGTACGCGGTCGTGGGTGGCAGCACGACCGCGCGGTCGTCCGCCGGCACGCGCACGCGCAGCAGCGCCGCGCGCTCGACGCCCGTGACGTCGTCGTGGACCGTGAACGTCACCGGGTGCTCGCCGGCGGTGTTCGCGGTCACCTGCACGCGCATCCCCGCGCCCGTCGCGGCCACCGTGACACCCGCACCGCCGTCGACGCCCACCGGGACGACGTCCCGCAGGCGGTAGCGGCCCGAGCCCGCGGCGACCTGCGGCGCGAGGTCGACCGTGGTGGTGCGGGCCTCGCCCAGCACGAGCGCGGTGCCGTCGACGACCAGGTCGGGCGCCTGCTGGACGGCCACGTCGAGCGTCCGCTCGGTCGTGCCGCCCCGCGCGTCGGCGACGACGACGGTCAGCGCGGTCGACGTCGCGGCGGCGTTCGCATCGGTGTGCCGCACGGTCAGGGACCCGTCAGGTCCGGCGGCGACCTGCAGCGGCGCCGTGGGGTCGCCGACCTGCACCGACTGCAGCACGAACGGGTCGCCCTGCGGGTCGACCCAGGCGTCGAGGATCCCGGTGCGCGCGGTGCCGCCCGGGGCGAGCACCACGGTCGGCCACGTCTGCGTGCAGCCCTCCACGTCGCACCACGCGGGCGGCCCCTGCGCCTCGTCGGGGACCACCGTGAGCGTCACGGTGACGGGCTCGGAGCGGTCGGTGCCGTCCGTCACCGCGTACGTGAAGGTCGCGGACCCCTCCAGCGCCCCGATCGACGCGACGACCACCTGGTCGTCGTGGGCGAGCCGCAGCGACGCGAAGGCGGGGTCCGACGTGGGGCTGAGCGACTCGGCGTCGACCGTCAGCACGTCGCCCGTGTTCGGGTCGTGGTCGTTGAGCAGGACGGGCAGCCGGACGTCGGCCCCCGGGCGCACGCCGAACGCGTCGGGTGCGGCCACCGGTGGCATCTGCTGCGTGACCTCCTCGACCGCGTTCGTGCCGGTCGTGCGGTCGTCCTCCTGCGTGGCCGTCCACTGCGACAGCGGGACCGCGCGACCGTCGGGCACGGTCCACAGCGCACCGGACCCGGTCTCCTCCAGCACGGCACGGCCGCCGTTCGTGCGGACCACGGGGTGCAGGTCGGGCAGCGCCTCGAGCGCCTCGGCGTCGACCTCGAGCGCGACGGGCTCGGCGCCCGACGTCCACAGGGTGCCGGCCGTCCCGCTGAGCCAGGCGGCGACGCGCGTGCCGTCGGAGAGCCGCACGGGGGGCGCCGGCGAGCCGTCGGCGCTCTGCGTCCGCCGGGCGGCGCCCTCGGTCAGCGGCACCTCGACGAGGCCCTCGCGGTCGGCGACCAGCACGGACGTGCCGGTGGCCGTCGGCTCCTGCAGCACCGCGCCGGCGCCCGCCTCGGTGGGGACGGGCTCGTCCCGCGCACCGGTCCACAGCCGGCCGTCGGAGGCGTCCAGCAGCACCCAGTGGCCGCCCACGAGCGTCAGGCGCACGTCGACGACCTCGGCGGGGCCGTCGGCCACCTCGACGGGCCCCTCGAGCAGCTCGCCGTCGGCGGCGTCGAGCACGCGCAGCGTGCGGTCGGACGCGGCGTAGAGCGCGACGCGCCCGCGGTCGTCGACCGTCGCGGCGTCGGCGGCCCACGGCTCCTCGGGCTCGTCGTCCTCGGCGTCCGGCGTGGCCGACGCGGCCTGCACGCCCTCGGGGTCGAGCGGCGTCGCGGGCGTCGTGGGATCGGCGTCGAGGCGCCGCACGGAGGCGGTGCCGGTGTCGTCGAGGAACACGACCCACTCGCCGGACGCCGCGACCTGCTGCGTCCCGCCCGGCGTGGCGAGCGCCTCGGCACCCTCCTCGCCGTCGCCGGCGTCCTGGCGCAGGTCGGCGGGCACCGCCGGGTCGACGGTCCACAGCTGCTGCATGCCCTGCGCGACGACCGCGGCGCGCGCACCGTGCTGCAGGACGGTCGTCGGGTCGTCGACCGAGCGCACCGTGTCGATCTCGCCGAGCTCGGTGTCGAAGCGCGCGTACTGGCCGGCGTCGCGCGTGACCCACACGGCCGTCTCGACCGCCGGCGTGCGCTGCGCGTCGTAGCCCTGCGCGAGCACGGCGCCCGTGACCACGAGCGCGCCGACGACGACCACGGCGGCGGCACGCAGGCGCGCGGGGAGCCGGCGGGCACCGGGGGCCGGGGCGGGCGGCGCGGCGGGGCGGTTCACCCGAGGACCCCGGAGACGACCAGCAGCAGCACCACGGCCGCGACGGCCGCGGCGCCGACGAGGGCGCCCACGACGCCCGCCTGCCACGCGGCGCGCCGCGCCGGCCCGTGCACGACGAGCCCGTCGCGGTCCACGGCGAGCTCGGCGGACACCCGCTCGGCCCGCGCCTCGGCACGGCTGCGGGCGCGCACGCGCGAGACCACGGGCCCGCGGGCGCCGTGGTCGGCGACCTCCACGGGGCTGGCGCCGGCGGCCCACTCGGCCGACGGGACCTCGAGCGCCGTGGGCGGCTGGCCCAGGTCGTACTGCGCCCAGCGCAGCTCCTCGGCGAGGGCGAGCATCGACGGGTGCCGGTGGGACGGGTCCTTCGACATGGCGCGGGCGAGGATCTGCTCGACGCGCTCGGGCACGTCGGCGCGGCCCAGGGGCGCCAGCTTCGCGCGCACGATGCGGCCGGCCATCGCCTCGCGCCCGTCGCGCGCGCGCTCACCGACCTCGAACGGCGCGCGGCCCGTCAGCAGCGTCCACAGCGTCGCCCCGAGGCTCCAGACCTCGGCCGCCACGGACCCGGCGACGCGCTCCTCGAGCACCTCGGGCGCGCTCCACGGCACCGACATGGCGATCGCGGGGATGCCCGTGGAGCCCGAGACCGCGGCGGCGATGCCGAAGTCCGCGAGCGCGGGCGTCCCGAGCGACGTGCGCAGCACGTTCGACGGCTTGATGTCGCGGTGCAGGACGCCCGAGCGGTGCGCGGTCTCCAGCGCGGAGGCGAGCCGCACGCCGACGTCGAGCACCTCGGGCACGGCCAGCGGCCCGCGGCGCGCCCGGGCGCCGTACGTGTCGAGGCAGTACTCCATGACGATGTAGGGCCGGCCGTCCGCCGAGACGCTCGCCTGGTGCACCGTCACGACCGCGGGGTGCACGGACAGGCGCGCGAGCACGTCGGCCTCCGCCTCGAACGCCCGCTGCGCCACGGGGTCGTGCAGCCCCTCCGCGAGGACCTTCACCGCGACGACGCGGCGGGGCATGTCCTGCTCGTAGCAGAAGACGTCGGCGAACCCGCCCACGCCGAGCGGGCGCACGTAGGTGTAGCCCGGCAGCACCGGGGGGGTCCCCGCCACACGACGTGCCACAGCTGGCTCCCCCAGGGTTCGATCGGCCGACCTCGCGCCCGCCGGTCGTGCGTGCGCGCGCGCACGGCCGGACCGACGCGGAAGCGTACCTGTTCGCGCCCCCGCCCCGGCGGGACGCCCACCGGCACGGCGCCACGTGCACCCCGGTGACCTGCGCGGGCGCGCGTGGCCAGCCGGCCGTGGTCATCCGTTCGGACGAGCGCCGCCCGCGGCGCGGGCGCCGGCCACGAGGGTCCCCGCGACGCCGGCCACCCCGAGGAGGGCGAGCGACCAGGCGCCGAGGGCGAGCGCCGTCGGTGCGGACGCCACGACGACCTCCTCCCGGCTGCCGCCGACGTCCCAGGTGCAGACGCCCCGCGGGGGCAGCACCGTGTAGTGCACGCGAACGGACGCGTCGTCCTCGTACGCGACGAGGCACGGCTCGTCGCCCGCGACGGACGCGCGCATGGTGGTGACCCCGATGCCCGCGTACACGACGCCGAGCGTGACGAGGCCGACGAGGGCCAGCCCCGACGTGAGCAGGAGCGCGAGCGCCCGGCGGCGGCTGGGCGCGCGGCGCCGGCGCGGCGCGACCGCCGGGCCGCTCACGCGTCGCCCCGCTCGGCCACGACGCCGGCGGCCCGCACGAGTCCCGCGAGCGCGCCGCGGGCGTCGTCGGGCGTGGCACCGGCGTCGGGCGGAGCCGCGACGAGGACCAGGTCGCGCAGGCCGGCCGCGGGGAGGCCCACCGTGCGCCACGGCCGGGTCACGGCGTCGGCCTGGCCGACGACGTCCGGCCCCGCGCACTGCGACGTCGCCTGCGGCGGCGGCTCCGGCCAGAACGTGCGGCCGTCCTCGACGAGGCCGGCGACCTCCTCCCACCCCCGCTCGCCCAGGCCGGCGACCGCGAGCGCGGCGCCGTCGGCGGACGAGGCGCGCACGGCCGGCAGCGCGGCCCACGCCGTGCCACCGTGCACGACCAGCGCCTCGGCCCCGGCCGCGCGGGCGGCGTCGGCGACCGCGCCGAGCCCCTCGGCCGCGGTCGGCCCGGGCACGCGGCGCAGCCGGTCCCGCCCGGAGAAGCTGGGGACGACGCCGGCCAGGACCGCGGCGAGCATCGGCTCGTGCAGCAGCACGCGCACCGTCGCGCCCGGGACGGTGCGGCGCACGTCGGCGAGCCGGGCCGCGAGCCCCGCCGCGAGCGAGGCCACGACGTCGCGCAGCGCGCCGGGGTCGGACAGGACGCGGTCGCCGCGGGCGAGGTACACCTCGGCGGCGAGCGTGTGGGGCCCGAGCACGGGCAGCACGAGCGGGCCGGCGTACCCGTGCGCCGCGACCGCGAGCGCGTCGAGGTCCTCCCGGGCGCCTGCGCGGGCCCGGGTGAGGTCCCCACCGGGCCGGTCGGTGAGCTTCCAGCCGTGCGGCCCGAGCTCGGCGGGCAGGTCCTCGAGCAGCGCGAGGGCGGCGCCCGCACGGTCGCCCCACGGTCCGCGTGCCGGCAGCAGGGGCGCGAACGGCAGGCCGTCGACCTCGGACGGCGTGGACGTGAGGTCCCCGACGACGGTCGTCGCGGCCTCGAGCGCGTCGGTGCCCGGCCAGGTGCCGGAGCCGGTGACGGCGGTCATGCGGTCACCCGCGCACCGTCGACCGCGCGGGGCCCCGCGGGCGCCACCGTCGCGCGCACGGTGCCCTGGCCGACCACCCGCGTGCCGTCGTAGAGGACCAGCGACTGGCCGGCGGCGACGCCGCGCAGGCCCGCCCCCGTGCCGTCCCCGGCCACGTCGACCGTCACGGTCCCGTCGTCGGCCGCCAGCACGCGCGCGCCCACCGGCGCGCCGTGCGCACGCACCTGCACCGTGCAGGACGTGCCGGGCGGTGGCACGGGCCCGTACCAGACGGCCTCGTCCGCCTGGACGTGCGCGACGGCCAGCCGCTCGGCCGGCCCGACCACGACGCGCCGCTGCACGGGCTCCACCGCCAGCACGTACCGCGGACGCCCGTCCGGCGCCGGGCGCCCGAGGGCCAGACCCCGCCGCTGCCCGACGGTGTACGCGTACGCGCCGTCGTGCGCCCCGACGACCGCGCCCGTCTCGTCGACCACGTCCCCCGGCTGCGGTCCGAGGCGGTCCCGCAGGAAGCCCTGGGTGTCCCCGTCCGCGACGAAGCAGATGTCGTAGGAGTCGGGCTTCGCGGACACCGACAGCCCGCGGGCGGCCGCCTCGGCGCGCACCTGCGCCTTCGACGCCGCGTCCCCGAGCGGGAACAGCGAGCGCGCGAGCCGGTCGGGTCCCATGACGGCGAGCACGTAGGACTGGTCCTTGGCGACGTCGGCGGCGCGGTGCAGCTCGCGCCGGCCGTCCGGGTGCGTCACGACGCGCGCGTAGTGCCCGGTGCACACCGCGTCGAAACCGAGCGCGAGGGCCTTGTCCAGCAGCGCGGCGAACTTCACGTGCTCGTTGCAGCGCACGCAGGGGTTGGGCGTGCGGCCCGCGGCGTACTCGGCGAGGAAGTCCGCGACGACCGTCCGCTCGAACCGCTCCGACATGTCCCACACGTAGTAGGGGATGCCCAGCACGTCGGCCGCGCGCCGCGCGTCACCGGCGTCCTCGATCGAGCAGCACCCGCGCGACCCGGTGCGCTCCTGCGCGGGCGTGCGCGACAGCGCCATGTGCACGCCGACGACGTCGTGCCCCGCGTCCACGGCCCGCGCCGCGGCGACGGCCGAGTCCACGCCCCCGGACAGGGCGGCGAGCACGCGCATCAGACCCCCACCCCCGCGGACGCGAGGCCGGCCGCCCGGGCGCGCTCGACCGCGCCGGGCAGCACGTCGAGCACCGCGTCGACGTCCGCGGCGGTCGACGTGCGCCCCAGGCTGAACCGCAGCGCACCGCGCGCGTCGTCCTCGCCGACACCCATCGCGAGCAGCACGTGCGAGGGGCGCGGCACGCCGGCCTGGCACGCCGAGCCGGTCGACGCCTCGACGCCCGCGGCGTCCAGCAGGTAGAGCAGCGAGTCGCCCTCGCAGCCGCTGAACGTCAGGTGCGCGTTGGCGGGCAGCCGGCGGGCGGTGTCCGCCGGGCCGCGCAGCACGGCGTCCGGCACCGCGTCGAGGACCCGGCGCACGAGGTCGTCCCGCAGCCCGCCCACCCGGGCCGCGTGCTCCGCGCGGTCCGCCACCGCCGCCTCCACCGCGACCGCGAACGACGCGAGCAGCGGCGCGTCGAGCGTCCCCGAGCGCACCCCGCGCTCCTGCCCGCCGCCGTGCAGCACGGGCGTCAGGTCGAGCCCCCGGCGCACGAGCAGCGCCCCCGTCGACCCGGGGCCGCCGACCTTGTGCGCGCTCACCGTGAGGGCGTCGACGCCCGACGCGGCGAGGTCCACCGGCACCTGCCCGACCGCCTGCACCGCGTCGACGTGCACGGGCACGCCGTGCCGGTGCGCGAGCGCGACGACCTCCGCGACCGGCTGCAGGGCGCCGACCTCGTTGTTCGCCCACATCATCGAGACGAGCGCCGCCTGGTCGGGGTGCCGCTCGAGCTCCTCGCGCAGCGCCTCGACCTCGACGACCCCGTCGCCGTCCACCGGCAGCAGCACCAGCTCGGCACCGGCGTGCGCGGCCATCCAGAACGCGGGGTCGAGGACGGCGTGGTGCTCGACCGCGGACACCAGCAGGCGCCGCCGCGCGGGGTCGGCCGTCCGCCGGGCCCAGAACAGGCCCTTGACCGCGAGGTTGTCCGCCTCGGTGCCGCCCGCCGTCCAGACGACCTCGCTCGGCCGTGCGCCCAGCGCGGCGGCGAGCCGCTCGCGCGCCTCCTCGACGGTGCGCCGGGCGGCGCGGCCCGCCGTGTGCAGGGACGACGGGTTGCCGACGTGCGCCAGAGCGGCCGTGAGCGCGTCGACGGCCGCGGGCAGCATCGGTGTGGTGGACGCGTGGTCCAGGTAGGCCGCGCGCGGGCGGGGAGCGCTCACGCGGCCAGTCTACGAACGCCGCCGCGTCCCGCCGCCCGCGCGACGTCCGCGACCGCCGCGCGCACCCACCGACGCGGACGTCGTGCGAAGGACGTGCGCAGAGCCCGTGGCCCCGGACGTTCACCCGGACCCCGCGGCTCGTTGCTGACAAGATGTGCGGGTGAGTGCCGACGATGTCATCGCGCTACCGCTCGCCTTCGGCGGCCAGCGGCTCGACTGGCGCGACCTCCCGCGCCACGTGCGGGAGCGCATCCAGGTGCTCGCCGGCGCGCGCGTGACGGCGGAGTCGACCCTCACGAGCGGCTTCTCCCCGGGTTTCGTGGCCGTGCTCGAGCTCACCGACGGCCGGGCCGTCTTCGTCAAGGCCGTCTCGCCGGACCAGAACCCCCAGTCGCCCGACCTCGCGCGCGCCGAGATCCGCGCCGCCCGCGCCCTGCCGCCCGAGGTGCCGGCGCCGCGGCTGCGCTGGTGGGATGACGACGGCGAGTGGGTGATCCTCGGCTTCGACGCCGTGCACGGCCGCCAGCCCGAGCTGCCGTGGCGCACCGACGACCTGCAGCTCGTGCTCGCGGCGGTGGACGCGCTCGCGGACGCCGAGCCGCTGCCGGGCCACGACCTGCCGCGCACCGACGACCGGCTCGCGGACGACTTCACCGGCTGGCGCTCGCTGCACCGCCTGGCGCCGCAGGACCGCGCCGAGGTCGTCGCGGGCGTCGGCGAGCCGGGCCGCTGGGCGCTCGAGCACCTCGACGACCTCGTGCGGTTCGAGCAGGACGCGCTGCGCGTGTGCGCCGGCGACAGCCTCGTGCACGGCGACCTGCGCGCGGACAACGTCATGGTCGAGGACGGGCACAGCCGCGTGTGGCTGATCGACTGGCCGCACGCCTCGGTCGGCGCGCCGTGGCTGGACCTGGCGTTCATGCTGCCGAGCGTCTCGCTGCAGGGCGGCGGCGACCCGGCGCGGATCTTCGCGGGACGGCCCGTCTCGGACGGCGTCCCCCGAGAGGACCTGCGGGCGGGCCTGACCGGGCTGGCCGGCTACTTCGCGTGGGCGTCGGGCCAGCCGGCGCCCCCGGGGATCCCGAACCTGCGCGCGTTCCAGGCGGCGCAGGCGGCCGCGACCCTGCGCTGGCTGCGCGACCTCACCTGATCCGACCCGCCGGGCTCCGCCCCGCGGCGGCCGGGCTCAGGCCTGCAGCCGGCGCAGCTCCGCGGCGGCCTGCGGCAGCACCGTGAACAGGTCCCCCACGACGCCGAAGTCGGCGATCTCGAAGATCGGTGCGTCCGGGTCGGAGTTGACCGCGACGATCGTGCCCGACGCCTGCATGCCGCCCCGGTGGTGCACGGCGCCGGAGACGCCCGCCCCGATGTAGAGGCGCGGCGAGATGGTGACGCCCGTCTGGCCGATCTGCGCGTCGTGCCCGATCCAGCCCTCGTCGGTGGCCACGCGCGTCGCCCCGACCGCTCCGCCGAGCACGTCGGCGAGCTCCTCCACGGGCGCGAAGTCGCCCTCGGTGCCGCGGCCGCCCACGACGACGACGTGCGCCGAGCCGAGGTCCGGGCGGCCGGAGTCGGCGCGCTCGGTCCGCTCGACGAGGCGCACGCGGCGCGCCGCGTCCGACACCGGCACCACGTGCTCGACGACCGCGGGCAGGGTCGGCGTCGCGACGTCCTCGGCGGTGACCGAGTTCGCCTTGACCGTCACCAGGGCGACCGGCGTGGTCACGGCGCAGCGGGTCGTCCACGAGCCGGCCAGCACGGTCTTGCGGGTCACGACGCGGCCGTCCTCCACCGCCACGCCGTCCGCGTCGGTGACGACCCCGGCACCCGTACGGACCGCGACGCGCGCCACGGCCTCCTTGTTCTCGAACGAGGACACCGCGAGCAGCAGCCGCGCACCGGTCGCGGACAGGACCGCGACCAGCCCGTCGGCGAGCACCGCCGACAGGTGCAGGTCCGCGTCGGCGACGAGCCGGTGCACCGTGCTCACCCCCTGCGCGGCGAGCACGGGCAGCGCGGCCGTCGGCTCCTGCGCGCCGGCCCACACGCCCTCCACCGGGGCCTCCCCGGCGAGCGTGCGGGCGAGCGTCAGCAGCTCCCGGACCGGCGGGCGCAGCGTGCCGTCGGCGGCGTGGTCGAGCAGGACGAGCACGGGGGTGGCGGTCACGTCGGTGTCCTCGGGGTCTGTGCGGCGGCGGCTGTGCGGCGGTGACTGTGCGGCGGTGACGGTGCGGCGGGTGTCGTGCAGCGGGTGGCTGTCGGGCGGGCGGCGGGCGGGCGCCCGGTCAGACCAGCCGGCGGTCGACGAGCCAGGCGGCGAGGCGCGTGCCGGCGTCGCCCGTGTCGGTCAGCAGCACCCGGTCCTCGCGCGGCGGGCGCGGTGCGGCCTCGAGGACCTGCGTGCGGGCGCCGGCGGCACCCACGGTCGCGGGGTCCACACCGAGGTCGGCGAGCGAGAGCGTCGTGACGGGCTTCTTGCGGGCGGCCATGATGCCCTTGAAGTTGGGGTACCGCGGCTCGTTGCTCTGGTCCGTGACCGAGACGAGCGCGGGCAGCGACGCGGTGAGCACCTCGGACGCGTGGTCGAGGTTGCGCGTGACGGTCACGGTGCCGGCGTCGGGGTCGACCGTCAGCTCCGCGGCGAGCGGGAGCGCGGGGAGACCGAGGTCCTCCGCGAGCGCGGTCGGGAGCAGCGACGTCAGCCCGTCGAGGCCGGCCATGCCGGTGAGCACGAGGTCCACGGGCGACGCCGCGGACAGGTGGCGCACGGCGGCGGCGAGGATCGCAGCGGTGCCCAGGGCGTCCGACCCGGCGGCCGCGTCGTCGAGCACGTGCACGGCCTCGTCGGCGCCCATCTGGAGCCCCTTGCGGACCGCGTCGACCGCGTCCTCGGGGCCGAGCGTCAGCACGACGACCTCGCCGCCGTGCTCCTCGACGAGGGCCAGCGCCGCCTCGACCGCGTTCTCGTCGAGCTCGTTCAGCGTGCCGTCGCCCCCGTCCCGCACGACGTACCCGTCGGGGCCGAGCTGCCGGTCCGACTGGATGTCCGGGACGAACTTCACGCACACGACGATCCTCACGCGCCGAACGTTACCGCTGACCCCGGCCGCAGGAGCCGGTGACCGGTCCGTGGGCAGGCCGTGGGCGGGTGGCGCGGGCCCGTCCGGGCGGTGGCGCCGTCCACCCGACGCTGCGGCGCCGCCCCCCGGACGTCCGTCCTGGCACGATGGACGCGTGAGCGCTCCCCCGACCCCCCGAGCGGCGTCGCGGCCGTACCGGCCGGGCGTCCACGTCACCGACCACGGCGTCGACGTGGCCGTGCTCGCCCCGCACGCCACCGCCGTGGAGCTGTGCCTGCTCGACGGGCCGCGGGACGCCCCCACCGAGCGCCGGGTCCCCCTCGGCGGTCCCCACCTCGGCATGTGGTGGGCGTCCGTGCCGGACGTACGGCCGGGGCAGCGGTACGGGTTCCGCGCGCACGGCCCGTGGGAGCCGGCGCACGGCCTGCGCTACAACCCGGCGAAGCTGCTCGTCGACCCGTACGCCCGCGGGCTCGTGGGCGACCTCGGGTACGGCCCGGAGACGTACGGGCACGTCGTCGGCGACGACCTCGCGGGCGACCCGTACGGCGCGGCCGACGGCCGCGACTCGGCGGCGCACGTGCCGCACGGCGTGGTCGTCGACACGCGCGCGCTGCCGGGGCCCGACCCGGCCGCGAACCGGCCGTGGACGCCGTGGGACCGCACGGTCGTCTACGAGGCCCACGTCAAGGGCCTCACCCACCTGCACCCCGACGTGCCGCCCGAGCTGCGCGGCACGTACGCGGCGCTCGCCCACCCCGCGGTGCTGGCCCACCTCCTGGGGCTCGGCGTCACGGCGGTCGAGCTGCTGCCCGTGCACGCGTTCGCGTCGGAGCCCCACCTCGTGGCCAGGGGCCTGACCAACTACTGGGGCTACAGCACGCTGGGGTTCTTCGCGCCGCACGCCGCCTACGCGACCGCGGCGGCCCGCGCGGGCGGACCGGCGGCCGTGCTCGACGAGGTCCGCCGCACGGTCCACGCCCTGCACGAGGCGGGCCTCGAGGTGCTCCTCGACGTCGTCTACAACCACACCTGCGAGGGCGGGCTGCCCGGTCAGCACGTGGCGTGGCGGGGCCTGGACAACGCCTACTACTACCGCCACCTCGGCGGCGTGCCCGCGGCGCTCGACGACGTCACGGGCACGGGCAACTCGCTCGACTTCGCGCGGACCGGCGTCGTCGCGACCCTGCTGGACTCGCTGCGGTACTGGGCCGGGGTCGTCGGCGTCGACGGGTTCCGGTTCGACCTCGCGGTGACGCTCGGCCGCAGCCGCGACGGCTACCGCGCCGACCACGCCGCGCTCGTGGCGGCGGCGACCGACCCGGTCCTCGCAGGGCTCAAGCTCGTCGCCGAGCCCTGGGACGTGGGACCGGGCGGCTGGCGCACGGGTCAGTTCCCGCCGCCGTTCGCGGAGTGGAACGACCGGTTCCGCAACGCCGTGCGGTCCTTCTGGCTGGCCGACCCCGGTCGGGCCGCGCACGGGCTGCCGGGGCACCGGGTGCGCGACCTCGCGACCCGCCTGTCGGGGTCGGTCGACCTGTTCGGGCACGGCACGCCGCCGCTGCTGCGCGGCCCCGGCGCGTCGGTCAACTACGTCACCGCGCACGACGGCTTCACGATGGCGGACCTGGTCGCCTACGACCACAAGCACAACTTCGCGAACGGCGAGCAGAACCGCGACGGCTCGGACGACAACCGGTCGTGGAACCACGGCGTCGAGGGGCCCGTCACGTCGGACTCCCCCGCCGCCAGCGTCGCCCCGCTGCGCCGCCGCTCGATCCGCAACCTCTTCGCGACGCTCGTGCTGGCGGCGGGCACGCCGATGGTCACCGCGGGCGACGAGATGGGCCGCACGCAGCAGGGCAACAACAACGCCTACTGCCAGGACAGCGCGATCTCCTGGGTGCGCTGGGACCTGAGCGACTGGCGCGGCAACCAGCTCGCCACCGCCCGGCACCTGCTGGCGCTGCGGCGCGAGCACCCGGCCCTGCGCTCCGAGCGGTTCTACTCCGGCACCCCCGTGCACGAGGGCGGCCCGCCCGACCTCGCCTGGTACGACGCCGAGGGCACCGAGTTCGACCACGCGCGCTGGCACGACGCGTCGATCCGCACGTTCCAGATGGTCCGGGTCGCGCGCGACCCCGACGTCGACCGGGTCCTGCTGGTCGTCAACGGCGCGCTGGACCCGGTAGAGGTCACGCTCGCGGGCGACCCGGAGCACCCGTGGTGCCTCGCGTGGGACTCCGTGTGGGAGCACCCCGCGGAGGCGCGCACCGCCGCGATCGGCGGTGCGCTGCACGCCCCGGCCGGCCAGGTGACGGGGCTCGAGCCGCTGAGCATGCGGGTGTACGTGCTGGCCGCAGCCGCCGGCCGGCACCCCGGCTGACCTAGGGTGCCGCCCATGAACCGCCACGACGTCGTGGTCGTCGGTGCCGGCCTCGCGGGCCTGGTCACCACCGCCGAGCTGCTCGCCGCGGGGCGGCGCGTGCTGGTGCTCGACGCCGAGCCCCCCGCCGGCCTGGGCGGGCAGGCGTGGTGGTCGTTCGGCGGGCTGTTCCTCGTCGACTCCCCCGAGCAGAGGCGCCTCGGCGTGCGCGACGGCGCCGACCTCGCGCTCGCGGACTGGCTGGGGTCGGCGGGCTTCGCCGACGACGGCTCGGACCGGTGGGGCCGCGCGTGGGCCGAGGGGTTCGTCGACTTCGCCGCCGGCGGGATGCGCGACTGGCTGCACCGCCTCGGCGTGCGGTGGTTCCCGCTCGTGCAGTGGGCCGAGCGCGGCGGGTACCTGGCGGACGGGCACGGCAACTCGGTCCCGCGCTTCCACGTCACGTGGGGCACCGGGCCGGGCGTGCTCGAGCCGTTCGTGCGCGCGCTGCTCGACGGGCACCGCGCCGGGCGCGTCGAGGTCCGGTTCCGGCACCGCGTCACGGGGCTGGTCGTGACCGACGGACGCGTGACCGGGGTGCGCGGCGACGTGCTGGCACCCGACCCGGCGCCGCGCGGGGCGCCGTCGGGCCGCACCGCCACGGGGACCTTCGAGGTGGCCGCGCCCGCCGTCGTCGTCGCGACGGGCGGCATCGGCGCGAACCACGACCTGGTGCGCGCGACGTGGCCGGCCGACGCGGGCCCGCTGCCGGCGCGCATGCTCTCGGGCGTACCGGACCACGTGGACGGGTCGGGCATCGCGGCGGCGCGGGCGGCCGGGGCGCACGTCGCGCACGCCGCCCGCATGTGGCACTACCCCGAGGGGATCGCGCACCACTCGCCGGTCTGGTCGCGGCACGGCATCCGGATCCTGGCCGGGCCGAGCTCGCTGTGGCTCGACGCGGACGGCAGCCGCCTGCCGGCGCCCCTCTTCCCCGGCTTCGACTCCCACGGCGCGCTGCGGCACGTCACGGGCCGCGGGGACGACCACTCGTGGTTCGTGCTCGACCGCACGGTCCTGGGCGCCGAGCTCGCCCTGTCCGGGTCGGAGCAGAACCCCGACCTCACGGGGCGCAGCGTGCCGCAGCTCCTGCAGCGCGTGCTGCCGGGCGCCGTCGGGCCGGTGGAGGAGTTCGCGCGGCGCTCGCCGGAGTTCGTGACGGCGGCCACCCCGGCGGAGCTCGCGGCCGGGATGAACGCGCTCACCGGGACCGCCCGCATCGACCCCGACCGGCTCGCGCGGACGATCGAGGCGCGCGACGCGCAGGTCGCCACGGGGCTGGGCAAGGACCTGCAGGTGACCGCGACCGCCATGGCGCGGCGCTACGTCGTGGACCGGCTGGTGCGGGTCGCGCCGCCGCACCGGATGCTCGACCCCGCGCACGGGCCGCTCCACGCCGTGCGCCTGTCGGTCCTCACGCGCAAGACGCTCGGCGGGCTGGCGACCGACCTCGAGGGGCGCGTGCTGCGCCCCGACGGCGAGGTCCTGCCGGGGCTGTGGGCCGTCGGCGAGGCCGCGGGCTTCGGCGGCGGCGGCGTGCACGGCCACCGCGCGCTCGAGGGCACGTTCCTCGGCGGCTGCCTGTACACCGGGCGGGTCACCGGACGCGCCCTCGTCGACGCGCTCTGACCGTCGGCCGGCGGTCAGCCGGCCGCGGCGACCAGGCCCAGCTCCGCCGGGGAGGTCAGCGACGGGTGCCGCGGCACGACGCGCACGGTGTACCCGAAGGCGCCGGTGGCGGCCAGCTCGACCTCGCCGGCGTACGCGTACCGACCCGCCTCGAACGCGTCCGTGACCGCGAGCGCGTCGGCCGTGAACGAGGTCAGCTCGTCGTCGGCGCCCACCGGCCCGTGCACCACCTGCACCTCGACGTCGTCCGGCGTCAGGTCGCCGAGGCCCACCCACGCCTGCACGTGCAGGCGGTCGCCCACCTGCGCCGCCCCCTCGACGCCGCCCGAGTCGACGTGGTCCACGTGCACGGCGGGCCACGCCGCCCGCACGCGGGCCTTCCACGCCGCGAGCGCGCGCGCTCCGGCGAGGTCGTCGGCCCGCAGGTCGGCGCCGGCCGACGCGGCGGGGACGTACAGGTGCGCGACGTAGTCGGCGACCATGCGCGTGGCCTGCACCTTCGGCCCCAGCGTGGCGAGCGTGTGCCGCACCATCGCCAGCCACCGCCGCGGCACGCCCCGCTCGTCGCGGTCGTAGAACCGCGGGACCACGTGGTGCTCGAGGACGTCGTAGAGGGCCGTCGCCTCGAACGCGTCGCGCGCGACGGGGTCGTCGACGCCGTCCGCCGTGGGGATCACCCACCCGTTCTCGCCGTCGTACCACTCGTCCCACCAGCCGTCGAGGACGGACAGGTTGAGCCCGCCGTTGAGCGCGACCTTCATGCCGGACGTGCCGCAGGCCTCCAGGGGGCGCAGCGGGTTGTTGAGCCACAGGTCGCACCCGGGGTAGAGCGTCGACGCCATGCGCATGTCGTAGTCCGGCAGGAACACGATGCGGTGGCGCACGTCGTGCTGGTCGGCGAACGCGACGAGCTCGGCGATGAGCTTCTTGCCGGGCGCGTCGTCCGGGTGCGCCTTGCCGGCGACGACGACCTGCACGGGGTGGTCCGGGTGCAGGAGCAGCGACCGGAACCGGTCGGGGTCCGCGAGCATGAGCGTGAGCCGCTTGTAGGTGGGGACCCTGCGGGCGAAGCCGATCGTGAGCACGTCGGGCGACAGCACGTCGTCGGTCCAGCCGAGCTCGACGTCGGCGGCGCCGCGGTGGCGCCACGACGCGCGGACGCGGTCGCGCGCGTCCGCGACGAGCCGGCCCCGCAGCCACCCGCGCACGTCCCACAGCTGCTCGTCCGTGACCCCCTGCCGGCTCGTCCAGCCGGTCCCGGTCGCGAGCTCCTGCGCGCTCATCCGCCCGGCCGCGAGCTCGGTGAGCTCGGGCGCGACCCACGTCGGCGCGTGCACGCCGTTGGTGACCGACCCGATGGGCACCTCCGCCGCGTCGAACCCGGGCCACAGCGGCGCGAACATCTCCCGCGAGACGCGCCCGTGCAGGTGCGAGACGCCGTTCGCGCGCGCCGCGAGCCGCAGGCCCATGACGGCCATGTTGAACGTCAGCGGGTCGCCGCCCTCGTGGTCCTCCGCGCCGAGCGCCAGCACGTCGGCGGTCGGCAGGTCGTCGTGCTCGACGAGCGCGTCGACGTACCGGCCCACGACCGTCGCCTCGAAGCGGTCGATCCCCGCGGGCACGGGCGTGTGCGTGGTGAACACCGTCGTCGCGCGCACCACCTCGAGCGCGGTCGGCACGTCGGCGCCGTCCGCGACGAGCTCGCGCATGCGCTCGACGCCGAGGAAGCCCGCGTGCCCCTCGTTCGTGTGGAAGACGTCGGGCGCCGGTGCCCCGGTCAGCCGCGACCACGCGCGCAGCGCGCGCACCCCGCCGACGCCCAGGAGCAGCTCCTGCTGCAGCCGGTGCTCCCCGCCGCCGCCGTACAGCCGGTCGGTCACGCGCCGGCCGGCGTCGTCGTTGGCCGGCACGTCCGAGTCGAGCATCAGCAGCGGGACGCGCCCGACCTGCGCCACCCAGACCTGCGCGTCGAGCGTGCGCGCGCCCGGCAGCGCGAGCCGCACGGCCGCGGGTGTGCCGTCGTCCTCGCGCAGCAGGGTCAGCGGCAGGTCGTCGGGGTCGAGGACCGGGTACGTCTCGGTCTGCCAGCCGTCGCGGTCCAGGGCCTGCCGGAAGTAGCCCGAGCGGTAGAGCAGGCCGACGCCGACGAGCGGCACCCCGAGGTCCGACGCGCTCTTGAGGTGGTCGCCGGCGAGGATCCCCAGCCCGCCCGAGTACTGCGGCAGCGCGGCCGCGAGCCCGAACTCCGGGGAGAAGTACGCCACCGAGCCGGGCAGGGGCCCACCCGCCTGGCGCTGGTACCAGCGCGGCTCGTGGCGGTACGCCGCCAGGTCCGCCGCGGCCGCCCGCACGCGCGCGACGAACCGCTCGTCGGCCGCCAGGGCCTCGAGCCGCTCCCGCGTGAGCGCACCGAGGAAGGCGACGGGGTCGCCGCGGACGGCGTCCCACAGCGCCGGGTCCACGTCGGCCAGCACGGCCCGCGTCGCGGGGTGCCACGACCAGCGCAGGTTGCGAGCGAGCGTGTCCAGGGGCGCCAGCGGGGCGGGCAGCACGGTGCGGACGGTGAACCGGCGGATCGCTCTCACCTGCCGCACACTACGCATTCACGACCATTCGCACAGCCCTCCGGACCGGTCGATCCGGACATATGTCCGAGTGCGGCGCGGCGCGCCCCCTGCGGATGCCGGGGGCCCGGAGGGACGGATAGGTTCGTGGCGTGAGGACTCCCCAGCGTCCGCGTCGCACGTCTGCCGCGACGCCCCCCGGTCGGCCCCGCGCCTCCGTGCCCGTCCCGTCGAGCCCCGAGACCGCTCCCGGCCCCGAGCCGGCGTCGACCCCGCCGGCCGCACCGCCCACCGCACGTGACGTCCCCGCCGACGCAACCGCGGACCGGACCCCAACCGCGGCGCCCGCCCGCGGGCCGCAGGCGCCGGACGCCCGGCACGTCGCCCCCACCTCGTCCGCACCCACCCCGTCCGCCCCCACCGCGTCCGCACCGACGCCGTCCGTACCGACGCCGTCCGTACCGGTCGGCGCCCAGCTCCCGCCCGCGCTGCCCATCGGCCGCATCCCCGTCGTCGAGGTGTCCCCCGTCGCGGAGGAGGGCCGCTTCCCCGCGAAGGCGGTCGTCGGCGAGGCCGTCCCGGTGCGCGCGACCGTGTTCCGCGAGGGGCACGACGCCGTCGGCGCCACCGCCGTGCTCACGCGCCCCGACGGCACGGACCACTCGTGGGCCCGCATGGTCGACGTGGCCCCGGGCCTCGACCGGTTCGAGGCCCGCCTGGTCCCGGACGCGGAGGGCGACTGGACGTTCCGCGTCGAGGGCTGGTCCGACCCGTACGGCACCTGGTCGCACGACGCCGCCATCAAGGTCGAGGCCGGCGTCGACGTCGAGCTCATGCTCACGGAGGGCACCCGCGTGCTCACGCGCGCCGCCCGCCGCACGGGCGCCGACGCGATGCCCGAGCGGGACACGCGCACGCTGCTCGACGCCGTCGCGGGGCTCCAGGACACGACCCGTCCGCCGGCCGCGCGGCTGGCCGCCGGGCTCGCCCCCGACGTGCGTACCGCGCTCGCCCGCACGCCGCTGCGCGACGTCGTGACGGCGTCCCGCTCCTACCCGCTCGTGGTGGACCGGCCCCTCGCGCTCGCCGGCGCCTGGTACGAGATGTTCCCGCGCTCGCACGGCGCCACGTACGACGAGGCCACCGGCCGGTGGACGTCGGGGACGCTGCACACCGCGGCACGCGAGCTGCCGCGCATCGCCGCGATGGGCTTCGACGTCGTGTACCTGACCCCGATCCACCCGATCGGCACGTCGCACCGCAAGGGGCGCAACAACGCGCTGACGGCCCAGCCGGGCGACCCGGGCTCGCCGTACGCGATCGGCTCGCCCGACGGCGGGCACGACGCGATCGAGCCCTCGCTCGGCACGTTCGACGACTTCGACGCGTTCGTGGTGCGCGCCCGCGACCTCGACCTCGAGGTGGCGCTCGACCTCGCGCTGCAGGCGTCCCCGGACCACCCGTGGGTGCACGAGCACCCGGAGTGGTTCACGACGCGTGCCGACGGGACCATCGCCTACGCCGAGAACCCGCCGAAGAAGTACCAGGACATCTACCCGCTGAACTTCGACAACGACCCCGAGGGCATCTACGCGGAGATCCGCCGCGTGGTGCAGGTGTGGATCGACCACGGCGTGACGGCGTTCCGCGTCGACAACCCGCACACCAAGCCGCTGTGGTTCTGGGAGCGTCTGCTGGCGGACGTGCGCCGCGACCACCCGGAGGTCATCTGGCTGTCCGAGGCGTTCACGCGCCCCGCCATGATGCTCACGCTCGCCAAGATCGGGTTCCACCAGTCGTACACGTACTTCACGTGGCGGAACACGAAGGCCGAGCTGGAGGAGTACCTCGCCGAGGTCGGCGGTGACCAGGGCGCGTGGATGCGCCCGAGCTTCTGGCCGACGACGCACGACATCCTGCCGCCGTACCTGCAGGCCACGGGCAGGACGGGCTTCGCCGTGCGCGCCGTGCTCGCGGCCCTCGGTGCACCGACGTGGGGCGTCTACTCGGGCTACGAGCTCGTGGAGAGCGTGCCGCGGCCGGGCGTCGACGAGCAGATCGACAACGAGAAGTACGAGTTCCGGCCCCGCGACTGGGCGCGCGCCGACGAGCTCGGCATCGCGCTGCTGATCGGCCGCCTCAACGAGATCCGCCGGGCCCACCCCGCGCTCCAGCAGCTGCGCGACGTGCGGGTGCACCCGACGACGGACGACGCCCTCGTGTGCTTCTCGCGGCACCTCGACGCCGAGCACTCGCCCACGGGCCGTGCCGACACGGTGGTCGTGGTGGTCAACCTCGACACGACGGGCGCGCGGGACGGCGTGGTCGAGCTCGACCTCGCGTCGTTCGGCCTGCCGACGGACCGTGCCGTCGTCGCGCACGACGTCCTGTCGCGCGAGACCTACGCGTGGACGTCCCACCCGTACGTCCGCCTCGACCCGTCGGTCCGCGTCGCGCACGTCGTCCACCTCGAGCACCCGGGCGTGGCGGCGTGAGCCCCGACGTCCGTCCCCCCGGCAGCGGCACCGCCCCGGGGGACGCGTTCACCCGGCACGGCGACCCCTCCCTCGTGGTCCCGGGCGGCCCCCTGGTGCCGGCCTCGGCCACCACGACGGCACCCCTGCGCGAGCCTGCGCCGACGACGGGTGCGCTCGCGCTCGGCGGGCTGCCCGCTCGCCGCCAGCCCGCCGTGCCGGAGCCGAAGATGGTCCGCGACGGCCGCGACGACGACCCGGAGTGGTACCGCACGGCGGTCTTCTACGAGGTCATGCTGCGCACGTTCTCCGACTCCTCGGGGCAGGGCAGCGGCGACCTCGCGGGGCTCGTGGAGCGCCTCGACTACCTGCAGTGGCTGGGCGTCGACTGCCTGTGGCTGCCGCCGTTCTACCCCTCGCCCATGCGCGACGGCGGGTACGACGTGTCCGACTACACGGCCGTCGCGCCGCAGTACGGCACGATCGACGACTTCCGCACGCTCGTGCAGGAGTGCCACCGCCGCGGCATGCGGGTCGTGGTCGACCTCGTCATGAACCACACGAGCGACCAGCACCCGTGGTTCCAGGCGTCCCGGTCGGACCCCGACGGTCCGTACGGCGACTTCTACGTCTGGAGCGACGACAACACGCGCTACCAGGACGCGCGCATCATCTTCGTCGACACCGAGACGTCGAACTGGACCTTCGACCCCGTGCGCCGGCAGTACTTCTGGCACCGGTTCTTCTCCCACCAGCCGGACCTCAACTTCGAGAACCCGCGCGTCGTCGACGCGATGTTCGACGTGGCCCGGTTCTGGCTGCACATGGGTGTCGACGGGTTCCGTCTGGACGCGGTGCCGTACCTGTTCGAGGCCGAGGGCACGAACTGCGAGAACCTCCCGGAGACGCACCGGTTCCTCGCCGACCTGCGCCGCATGATCGACGAGGAGTTCCCCGGTCGCATCATGCTCGCCGAGGCGAACCAGTGGCCCGAGGACGTCGTGCACTACTTCGGCACCGAGGACGCGCCGGAGTGCCACATGTGCTTCCACTTCCCGGTGATGCCGCGGATCTACTACGGCCTGCGGGACCAGCGGGCCACGCAGATCGTCGACATCCTCGCCGACACCCCGCCGATCCCGACGTCGGGCGGGCAGTGGAGCACGTTCCTGCGCAACCACGACGAGCTCACGCTCGAGATGGTGTCCACCGAGGAGCGCGCGTCGATGTACGGGTGGTACGCCCCCGACTCGCGCATGCGCGCCAACGTGGGCATCCGCCGCCGCCTGGCCCCGCTGCTCGACAACTCGCGCAAGGAGATCGAGCTCGCGCACGCGCTGCTGCTCTCGCTGCCGGGCAGCCCGTGCCTGTACTACGGCGACGAGATCGGCATGGGCGACAACATCTGGCTGCCGGACCGCGACGCGGTGCGCACGCCGATGCAGTGGACGCCGGACCGCAACGCGGGCTTCTCGGTGGCCGACCCGGGCAAGCTGTACCTGCCGGTGGTGCAGTCGCTCGTCTACCACTACGGCAACATCAACGTGGAGTCGCAGCTCGCCCAACCGACGTCCCTGCTGCACTGGGTGCACGGCATGCTCGCGGTCCGCCGCAGGTTCAAGGCGCTCGGCCGCGGCACGTTCGAGGTCGTACCGTCCGACAACGACGCGGTGCTCACGTTCCTGCGCCGCACGGAGGACGAGACGATGCTGGTCGTGGCGAACATGGCCGCGACGGCCCGCGCCGCGACGCTCACGATGCCCGCGCAGGCCGGCTGGCGGGTGCGGGACGTCTTCGGCGGCTCGGCGTTCCCCGACGTCGGTGCCGACGGCACCGTGTCCGTCACCCTCGGCTCGCGCGACTTCTACTGGCTGGAGCTGACCGCACCGTGATCCTCGACGCCCGGGACCCCGACGACCTGGACGCCGAGCTCGTCGGGCTCCTGCGCGCGTGGCTGCCCGACCGCCGGTGGTTCCCCGTCAAGGGCGCGGCCGCCGAGCTGACGGCCGTCGCCTCGGTCGACCTCGCCGACGACGTGCGGGTGCTGCTCGTGCGCGCCCGCGCCGGCTCCGTGGACGTGCTGCTGCAGGTGCCCGTCGTCCTGGTGGACGGCGTGACGGGCGGGACCGCGTCGGTCGTCGGCACGGTCGGCACCCGCACCGTCCTCGACGGTGCGGGGCACGCGGCGTTCCTCGGGGCGCTGCTGGCGCACGCCGACGGGCCGGGTGCGGACGTCGACGTCACAGCGGCGCGCGTGGTGACCGGCGAGCAGTCGAACACCTCGGTGATCCTGCCCGACCGGGCGACCGGCGCGCCGGCGGGCATCCTCAAGGTCCTGCGCACCGTCGCCGCGGGCGAGAACCCCGACATCGACGTGCCGCGCCGGCTCACCCGGCAGGGCTGGGGCGGCGTGCCGGAGCCGTTGGCGTGGGCGCAGGTCCGCTGGACGCCGGCCGCGGGCGCGGAGCGTGCCGTCGGCTACCTCGGCGTCATGAGCACGTTCGTGCCCGGCGCCGAGGACGGCTTCGAGCTCGCCTGCCTGCACGCGCGGGAGGGCCGGGCGTTCGGCGACCTCGCGCGGGAGCTGGGCGAGGTCGTGGCGGGCATGCACGGCGCGCTCGCCGCGGCGTTCGGCACGACGGACGACGCCGCGGGCCCCGCCGCGGTCTCCGAGGCGCTGACGACGCGTCTCGCGTGGGCCACGGCCGCGGTGCCGGGGCTCGCGGACCGCGCCGAGGGCGTGCGTGCGGTGGCCGCCGAGGTCGCGGCCCTGCCGGCCACTCCCCCGCGCCAGCGCGTCCACGGCGACCTGCACCTGGGCCAGGTGCTGCGCTCGCGCGGCCGCTGGTTCGTCATCGACTTCGAGGGCGAGCCGCTCGCCCCGCTCGCCGAGCGCACCCGGCCGGACCTCGCGCTGCGCGACGTCGCCGGCGTCCTGCGCTCGTTCGACTACGCGGCGGCGGTGGGCGGGCTCACGGGCGACGCGGCGGCCGCGTGGACCGCCGACGCGCGCGAGGCGCTCCTGGCCGGGTACGCGGCGGGGGCCCCGACCGACGTCGACGACGCCACGCGCACCCTGCTGCTGCGGGCGCTCGAGCTCGACAAGACGCTCTACGAGGTCGTCTACGAGGCGCGCAACCGCCCCACGTGGGCGCCGATCCCCGCGGCGGGTCTGGACCGGCTGCTGACCTGAGCCGGCGCGGGGCCCGTCGCGCGCGTCAGGCGCCGGTCGGCAGCTCCGTGAGCGCCTCGACCACCATGCGGGTGCCGGCCTGCCGGGGGGCGAGCTCGCTCTGCAGCACGAGCGCGGCCCCGCCGACGGCGGCCGCCTCGGACGCGTGCGTCGAGATCGTGACCCGCACGGGGTGCGCGCCGCGCGCGAAGAAGCTGCGCGCGAGCCGTTCCTGCACGACCGGGAGGTAGAGCGAGCCCGCGAGCGCGAACGACGGCCCGGTGAGGACCACGAGGTCGAGGTCGAGGACGTTGGCGAGGGTCTGCGCCGCGACGCCGAGGTACTCGGCGGAGGCGCGCAGCAGCCGCATCGGCTCCGCCTCGCCGCGCGCGGCCGCCCGGGCGAGCGCCGCGAAGTCCTCGGACACCCCGCGCCCGGGCAGCACGACGCCGGCCGCGCGGGCCTGCGCGACGACGGCCGCGGGGCCGGCGAACGCCTCGACGCAGCCCCGGCTGCCGCACCAGCACTCGGGCCCGTCGAGCGCGACGCACACGTGGCCGATCTCGCCGGCGTTCGAGCTGCGGCCGCGGTACACCGTGCCGTCCACGACGATCCCCGCGCCGATGCCGGTGCCCATGTAGAGCGTGGCGCACGCCGCCCCGGTGGCGACCCCGCCGGACCAGTACTCCCCCACCGCGGCGGCCGTCGCGTCGTTGTCGAGCAGGACGGGCAGCCCCGTGGCGTCGCCGATCGCCGCGGCGAGCGGGAACTCGGCCCAGTGCTGCATCACCGGCGGGGTGAGCGTCATGCCGGTGGTCATCGAGATGGGCCCGGGCGACACGACGCCGACGCCGAGCACGAGGGCGGGGTCGATGCCGGTGCGGGTCACGGTCGTCGCGATCTCCGCGGCGATGCGGGCGACGACGTCACGGGGGTCGTCGGCACCCGCGCCGGGCCGCCGCCAGCGGGCGACGACGGCGCCGCCGAGGTTCGCGATGACGTAGGTGATGCCGGCGTGGTCGAGGTGGACCCCGACCGCGTAGCGCGCGTACGGGTCGAGCCGCAGGAGCATGCGCGGCTTGCCGCCGGTCGACTCCGCACGCCCGGCCTCGACGACCAGCCCCTCGTCGATGAGGCGGCGCACGACGGTGGACACCGTCGCGGCGGTCAGGCCCGTCGCGCGCGTGAGCTCCACCCGGCTGATCGTGCCGGCGGCGCGGATGACGTCGAGGATCGCCGCCCCGCTGCTGGCGTGGGCGGCGCCGAGTCCCGGCTGCGCACCGTTCACGCGTCCTCCCGTCGTCCTGCTCGTCCACCTGCGTCGTCGCGCGATCCCGGCGGAGCGCGCCCCTAACGATATGGACACGGCGACGGGTCGGCGGCGACACGCCCGTTGACTTACTTTGTTCAGCGGCCTAAGAATCGACTCCGGCGCGCGGACCGGGCCCCGGCCCGGCCGCCACGCACCTGCGGCCGGCACACCGAGGTGGCGGCCACGACGAGAGGACCAGGGATGTTCCTTCACCAGCGACGTGCGCGCGTCGCCGCGGCGTCCGCGGCAGTCACCGTGCTCGCCCTCACCGCGGCCTGCTCGAGCGGCGGGTCGGGCGGCGAGGAGAACACGAGCGGCGAGCCGGCCGGCGAGATCACGGTCCTCACGTGGCGCACCGACCTCGTCGAGGACGGCACGTTCGACGACTACGTCGAGCAGTTCAAGGAGAAGTACCCCGACGTCACCGACGTGACGATCGAGGGCCTCACCGACTACGAGGGCGAGGTGAAGACGCGCATGAACACCGACGAGTACGGCGACGTCCTCGCCATCCCCGGCTCGGTGACCCCCGACCAGTACGCGCAGTTCTTCGAGCCGCTGGGCTCGCAGGAGGAGATGGCGGAGAAGTACAGCTGGATCAACGACAAGTCGTTCGAGGGCCAGTCCTACGGCATCCCGGTCGTCGGCAACGTGCAGGGCGTCGTCTACAACACCCGGGTCTGGGAGGAGGCCGGAGTCACGCAGTTCCCGACGACGCCCGAGGAGTTCCTCGCGGGCCTGCAGGCGATCAAGGACGGCGGCATCGAGGTCGCGCCGCTCTACACCAACTACAAGGACGGCTGGCCGCTGTCGCAGTGGGACGGCTGGCTGGGCGCCGTCACGGCGGACCCCGACTGGAAGAACGCGCTCGTCACGTCCGACGAGCCGTGGGCCGAGGGCACCGACTACGGGGTCGTCGACGGGCTCATCTACGACGCCGTCGCGCAGGACCTGGTCGAGGTCGACCCCACGACGACCAACTGGGAGGAGTCCAAGCGGCTCCTCGGCACGGGCGAGGTCGCGACGATGGTGCTCGGCTCGTGGGCCATCCCGCAGATGCAGGCCGCCGCGCAGGACGCGGGCGCCGGCGCCGAGGACATCGGCTACATGCCGGTCCCGGTGCAGGTCGACGGGAAGTTCCACGCGGTCGCCGGCGGCGACTACAACCTCGGCATCAACGTGAACTCCGACAACAAGGTCACGGCGCGCGCCTGGATCGACTGGTTCAACGAGGAGTCGGGGTACTCGGAGTCGCAGGTCGGCCTGTCCCCGCTCAAGGACGGCACGGTGCCCGAGGCCCTCGCGAGCTTCATGGAGCAGGTCGAGCTCCTCACGCTGAACCCGGCCCCCGAGGGCGAGGAGTCCCTGTTCGCGGACATCGACACCGCGTCCGGCATCGTCACGACGGACCCGAAGTTCCGCCAGGACACGATCGACGCGGCCCGGTCGGGCGCGAAGACGAAGGAGCAGATCTTCACCGAGCTCAACACGGCGTGGGCCGAGGGCCGCGCCGAGGTCGGCGACTGAGGACCCACGCCATGACGACCGCTCCGTCGAGCCTGCAGGCCTCGACCACGGCGGCCACGGCGGCGGACGGCGTGGCCCGTACCGCCCGGCGCAGGCCGGGCGGTACGGGCCACGGCCCCACGTGGTCGCGTCCGCTGACGCCCTACCTCTTCCTGCTGGTCCCGCTCGCGCTGCTCGTGCTGCTGACGTACGTGCCGGTGGCGAACATGTTCTGGTACTCGGTCACCGACTGGGACGGGCTGGACAAGGTCAAGAACGTCGTCGGCACCGAGAACTACGCCGAGGTCTTCACCGACCCGGACAACGTCCGGGTCTTCTACGTGTCGCTGTACTACTTCGCCGCCTCGTTCGTGCAGATGGCGCTCGCGCTGTACTTCGCGACGATCCTGTCGTTCAAGGTGCGCGCCAAGAACCTGTGGAAGGGGATCCTGTTCTTCCCCTACCTCGTCAACGGCGTCGCGATCGGGCTCATCTTCCTCAACTTCCTCAAGCCCGGCGGCGGCCTGGACACCGTGCTGCTCACGGCGGGGGTCGACAGCCTCGTGCAGCAGTGGACGGGCGACCCGGCCATCGCGAACTACTCGCTCGCCGCGGTCTCGGTGTGGCGGTACATGGGCCTGAACTTCGTCATGTTCCTCGGCGCGATCTCGTCGATCAACAGCGAGATCTACGAGGCCGCAGAGATCGACGGCGCGACCCGCTGGCACCAGTTCCGGCACATCATCGCGCCGTCGATCCGGCCGATCCTCGGCCTGTCGTTCATCCTCGCGATCTCGGGCGCGCTGTCGGTGTTCGAGATCCCGTACGTCATGACGAACGGCGGCAACGGCACCGAGACGTTCGTCATCCGCACCATCTGGATGGCCTTCAACCGCAACACCGTGGGCCTGGCGTCCGCGATGGCGGTCGTGCTGCTGGTGATCGTCCTGCTGGTGACGTGGCTGCAGCGCCGGCTCGTGCCGGAGCGGGAGGTGGACCTGACATGACGCGCGCGGTCACCGGCACGCTGAAGTACACGTCCCTCGTCGTGGCGTCCGTCGTCACGCTGCTGCCGCTGGGGCTGATCCTGTTCGGCTCGTTCAAGACCGGTCAGGAGTTCCTCGCGACGAACCCCTTCGCCCTCCCCGAGAGCTGGACGTTCGACAACTACGTCACGGCGTTCACGCGCGGCGGCATGGCGCTCGGCTTCCTCAACACCGTGATCATCTTCGCCGCCGCGATCGCCGGCACGATCCTGATCGGCGCCGCCACGGCCTACGCGATCGACCGGTTCTCGTTCGTCGGCCGCGGCGCCGTGCTCAACCTGTTCCTGCTCGCCACCCTCGTGCCGGGCGTGACGACGCAGGTGGCCACGTTCCAGATCGTCAACGGGCTGGGCCTGTACAACACGCGGTGGGCGCTGATCCTGCTGTTCATGGGCACCGACATCATCTCGGTGTACATCTTCCTGCAGTTCATGCGCGCGATCCCGCGCTCGCTGGACGAGGCCGCGATGATCGAGGGCGCCGGCCACCTGCGGATCTTCTTCCAGATCATCCTGCCCAACCTCAAGCCCGCGGTCGCGACCGTGGTGATCATCAAGGGCATCGGCATCTACAACGAGTTCTTCCTGCCGTTCCTGTACCTGCCGGACCCGGACCTGCGGCCGATCTCGACGTCCCTGTTCGCGTTCAAGGGCCCGTTCGGGTCGCAGTGGGAGATCATCTCGGCCGGCGTGGTCATCACGATCGTGCCGATCCTCGTGCTGTTCCTGTTCCTGCAGAAGTACATCTACAACGGGTTCACGGCGGGCGCGACGAAGTAGCGGCGCCCACCGTGCGGCGAGGGCCGGTCCGCACCCGCGGACCGGCCCTCGCCCTGCCGGCGCGACGTCAGACGCGCGTCGCGCGCACCAGCACCAGGCGCTCGGAGGACAGCACCGGCGCGCGGACGCCCACGCGCTCGAGCACGCGCCCGGGCAGCCGGACACCCTCGGGGGTCCACCACGGGCACGCCAGGCCGTGCGTGACCACGTCGCCGGGTGCCTGCGGGCGCACGTGGTAGGTGGCGTCGGGGTCGAGCCCCGGCAGCGGGACGTGCCCGGGCGGCATCTGCGCCGACATCGCCGTCGCCGCGATCGCGAACAGCGCGTCGGACCCGTCCTGGGCGACGACGCCGTGCACGGCGAACGCCGGGTCGGGGACGTCCGCGTGCACGCTCGCACCCGTGTGCAGCAGCCCGCGCAGGTCCTTGTAGAGCGCGACCCACGCCGCGAGCTCGGCCCGCTGGGCGTCGTCCGCCTCGCGCAGGTCCCACTCGATGCCGAGGTGACCGAACAGGGCCGTCCCCGCGCGGAAGCCGAGCTCGTGCGACCGGCCCGTGCTGTGCGCGTGCCCGGACCCGATGTGCGCGCCGATGAGCTCGAGCGGGATGAGCAGGTTCGTCCACGGCTGGATCTGCTGCCGCTCGAGCGCGTCGATGCAGTCGGAGGCCCAGACGCGGTCCGTGCGCTGCAGGATCTCCAGGTCCACGCGCGCACCGCCCGACGAGCACGACTCGATCTCCACGCCGGGGTGCCGCCGGCGCAGCTCGTCGAGCAGCCGGTAGACCGCGAGCGTCTGCCCGTGCACCCCGGGGGTGCGGTCGGCGCCGTGCCCGGCGTCGACGAGGTCGCGGTTGTGGTCCCACTTGAGGTAGGCGATGTCGTACTCGGTGAGCAGCGCGTCGAGCCGCTCGAGCACGTGCTGCCACGCGTCGGCGTTCGCCAGGTCCAGCACCTGCTGGTGCCGCGACGGTCGCGGCAGCCGCCCCGGCACCTGGAGCATCCACTCGGGATGGGCGCGCGCGAGGTCGGAGTCCGGGTTGACCATCTCCGGCTCGACCCAGAGGCCGAACTGCAGGCCCAGGCCCGTGACGTGGTCGACGAGCGGGTGCAGACCGTCCGGCCACACCTCGTCGGAGACGTACCAGTCGCCCAGGCCGGACCTGTCGTCGCGGCGCGAGCCGAACCACCCGTCGTCGAGCACGTACCGCTCGGCACCGATGGCGGCGGCGGCGTCCGCGAGCGCGGTGAGCCGCCCGAGGTCGTGCTGGAAGTACACGGCCTCCCACGTGTTGAGCGTGACCGGGCGGGGCGTGCGCGGGTGCTGCGGGCGCGCCCGCATCCACCGGTGGAACCGGGACGCGAGGTCGTCGAGACCCGCGGCGCCGTAGGACCCGTAGACCCAGGGGCTGGCGTACTCCTCCCCGGGCGCGAGGCGGACCTCGCCCGGCTCGAGCAGCTCCCCGCCACCGAGCAGGCCCTCGTGGTAGTGGTTCCGCTCGGCGAGGCTGCGGTGGTTGCCCGACCACGCGACGTGCAGTCCCCACACCTCGCCGCGGCGGTGACCGTACCCGGGCGTGCCGGCGGCCAGCACGTACGGCGAGTCGAACCCCGTGCGGCCGCGGCGGTTCTCGCGCAGGCGCGTGCCGTGCGTGAACGCGGTGCGCAGCGGCGAGCGCTCGCGCGCCCAGTGCCCGCCGAGGTCGAGCAGCTCCGTGGCGCGCATCGGGACGGGGAGCGTCAGCAGCAGACCGGCGACCTCGTAGGCGTCCTCGCCCGTGTTGACGACGGTCGCGCGCTGGCGCACCAGGCCCTGCGGCGTCAGCTCGACGCGCACGCGCAGGTCCAGGGCCGCGTGGGCGTCGCTGCCGCGCACCTCCACGACCCCGCCGCCCGCGACGTCGCGCTGCACGACGACGTCGTCCGGGCCGACGGCGAACGCGACGCTCCACGCGCGCCCCGCCCGGCTCCCCGCCAGGCCGGGGCTGCCCAGCCACCCGGCGGACTGCTCCGGGACGACGCCCGGCACCACCTCCCCGTCGACCGGGAAGCCACGCCGCGCCGCGCTGCCGGCGGTGCGCAGGGCGGCGAGCGCGGCGTCGTCGAGGTCGCCGAGCGCGGCGCCCCAGTGCAGGACGCGCGGCAGCCGGCCGCCGCCGACGTCGATGACGAGCGACACGTCGCCGGCCTGCAGGTGGACGGGCGCGGCGGCGTTCGTCGCGGGGGTACGGGGGTCGACGTGCTCGGGCACGGTGCTCCTGGTGTGCGGCGCGAGGCCGCGGTCGGCGCGGGCGGCTCACGCCGGCGGCCACGCGGTGGGGTCCGCGGCACCGCGCGCGGCGATGCGCACGGTCCGGCCGCGGGGGCGGGTCGCCGGTGACTCTACTGGTTGACTAACTTTGTTAATTTGCTTAAGGATGTTCCGGGTGCCTCGCGTGCGGCAGCGCCGCGCCGGCCTGCGCGACGGCGTGCGGTGCGACGAGGCCCGGGACTGCGAGGAGCACGCCGTGACCCACACCGACCTCCACGACGGCTGGACGCTGACCGCGACCGCCGGCGACGTCCCCGTGCACCTCGCCGACCGGCTGCGCACCGGGCTGCGCGTGCACGTGCCCGGCACGTCGCACACGCACCTGCTCGACGCCGGGCTCGTCGACGACCCGTACCTCGACGACAACGAGCAGCACCTCGCGTGGATGAAGCGCGTCGACTGGGCGTACGAGCGCGAGCTCGTCCTCGACCTGCCGGCCGACGACGAGCGGGTGGACCTGGTCCTCGAGGGCGTCGACACGGTCGGCACCGTGCTGCTCGACGGCGAGGTCGTCCTGCGCACGCGCAACATGCACCGCAGCCACCGGGTGGACGTGCGCGCGCGGGTCCGTCCCACCACGCAGCGCCTGCGCATCGAGCTCGCCGCCGCGCTGACGTACGCGGAGGCGGAGGCGGAGCGCCTGGGACCGCGCCCGCTCGCCTACTCCCAGCCGTTCAACATGGTGCGCAAGATGGCGTGCTCGTTCGGCTGGGACTGGGGCCCCGACCTGCAGACGGCGGGCCTGTGGAAGCCCGTGCGCCTCGAGCGCTGGCGGGTGGCGCGGCTCGCCGGCGTCCGCCCGCTCGTGACGGTGGACCCCGCCGGCACGGGTGTCGTCGAGCTGCACGTCGACGTCGAGCGCTCGGGCCTGCCCGGCGGTGACGTGCCGCTCGTCGTGCACGCGTCGGTGGCCGGCACCGACGTCGTGGGGCGCGTCGGCACCGGCGCGAGCTCCGCCGTGCTGCGGCTCGAGGTCCCCCGCGCACCGCTGTGGTGGCCCGTCGGCCAGGGCCCCCAGCCCCTGCACACCCTGGACGTCGAGCTGCGCACCGCCGACCTCGAGGCGCCCGCCGGCGCCCGCGGCACCGGTCCGCTGCTCGGCACGTGGACCCGCCGCATCGGGTTCCGGACCGTCGAGCTCGACACGTCCGCCGACGAGCACGGCAGCGCGTTCACGCTGCGCGTCAACGGCCGGCCGCTGTTCGTGAAGGGCGCCAACTGGATCCCGGACGACCACCTGCTCACGCGGCTCACGCGCGAGCGCGTCGCGCGCCGCCTCGACCAGGCGGTCGGCGCGCACCTCAACCTCCTGCGCGTGTGGGGCGGGGGCGTCTACGAGTCGGAGGACTTCTACGACCTGTGCGACGAGCGCGGGCTGCTCGTCTGGCAGGACTTCCTGCTGGCGTGCGCCGCCTACCCCGAGGAGCAGCCCCTGCGCGACGAGCTCGAGGCCGAGGCCCGCGAGCACGTCGCCCGCCTGACGCCGCACCCGTCGCTCGTGCTGTGGAACGGCGGGAACGAGAACCTCTGGGGCCACGAGGACTGGGGCTGGAAGGCCGAGCTCGACGGGCGCACGTGGGGTCGCGCCTACGCGGCCGAGGTGTTCCCCGCGGTCGTGGCGGAGCTCGACCCGACGCGCCCGTACGCGGCCAACAGCCCGACCTCGCCGGGCTTCGCCCCCGAGGACGTGCACCCCAACGACCCCGACCACGGCACGCACCACCAGTGGGACGTGTGGAACCGCGTCGACTACACCGTCTACCGCGACGAGGTCCCGCGGTTCTGCTCCGAGTTCGGCTTCCAGGGGCCGCCCACGTGGGCGACGCTGCGCCGCGCCGTGCGCGACGAGCAGGGGGCGGTCGCCGGCAAGGAGCACCCCACGTTCCTGCTGCACCAGAAGGCGGACGACGGCAACGGCAAGCTCGACCGCGGCATGACCCCGCACCTCGGCGTGCCCGACGCGTTCGTCGACTGGCACTGGGCGGCCCAGCTCAACCAGGCACGCGCGGTCCGGTTCGGGGTCGCGCACTACCGGTCGTGGTGGCCGACCACCGCCGGCGCGATCGTCTGGCAGCTCAACGACTGCTGGCCCGTCACCTCGTGGGCCGCCGTCGACGGCGACGAACGGCCGAAGCCGCTGTGGTTCGCGATGCGGGCCGCGTTCGCCGAGCGTGTCGTCACGGTGCAGCCGCGCGGCGACCGGGACGCGCTCGTGGTCGTCAACGACACCCCGACGCTCTGGAAGGGCGTCGCCCGTCTCGAGCGGCAGCGGCTCGACGGTGCCGTGCTCGCGTCGGCCGACCTGCCGCTCACCGTGGGCGCGTGGTCGACCGGCACGTTCGCGCTCGCGAGCCACCTGGCCGTCCCCGACGACCCGGCGCGGGAGGCGCTCGTCGTCACGCTCGACCACGCGCGCACCGTGCACACCTGGGTGGAGGACCGCGCGCTCGACCTCGACCCCGAGCCGCTCGCGGGCAGCGTCACGCCCACGCAGGACGGCTACGAGGTGGAGGTGGTGGCGCGGTCGCTCGCCAAGGACGTGACGCTCCTCGTCGACCACCTGGACCCGGACGCCCGCGTCGACGACGCGCTCGTGACCCTCCCCGCCGGGGCGCGCGCCCGCTTCCGGGTCCGGACGTCGGCGCGCATCGACCCGCACGACCTGCTGCGTGTGCCCGTGCTGCGCACCGCGAACGACGTCGTGGTCCCCGCCGCGCGGGGCGCGGCGCTCGCCGGCTGACGCGCGGCGCCCGACGTGCCGGCCGGCCGGGCACACGCAGCGGCCGGCGCTACGCTGACGCGCGTGACCCAGGGCTCGGACGCGATCGGCCTGGTGCTGGCGCGGCCGGCCCGGATGCTCGGCCTCGAGCCGTTCTTCATGGAGCTCATCGCCGGCATCGAGGAGTCGCTGTCCACCGACGGACGCTCCCTGCTGCTGCACGTCGTGCCTGACCACGAGGCCGAGATCCGCGCGTACCGCCGGTGGGGCGAGGGCGAGATGGTCGACGCGGTCGTCCTGGTGAACCTCGTGCAGGACGACCCTCGGCTGGCGGTCCTGCGCGAGCTCGGCATCCCGACGGTCGTGGTCGGCGGCCCGCAGCGCGCGCTCGACGGGGTCGCGCACGTCTGGATTGACAACGCCCAGGCCATGCGCGACGCCGTGGGCTACCTGGTCGGCCTGGGCCACACCACGATCGGCCGGGTCTCCGGCCCGTCGGCGCTCGCCCACACGCAGGCCCGCACCGCCGCCCTGCTCGACGAGTGCGCGGCGCTCGGGGCACGCGGTGTCGTCGTCGAGGGCGACTACGGGGAGGAGTCGGGCACCCGCGCGACCCGCGCGCTGCTCGGCCGCGGCAACGCGCCGTCCGCGGTCGTCTACGACAACGACGTCATGGCCGTCGCCGGGCTCGGCGTCGCGCACGAGCTCGGCCTGTCCGTGCCGGAGGACGTCGCGCTGCTCGCGTGGGACGACTCGGCGCTGTGCCGCCTCTCGCACCCGCCCCTGTCGGCGATGAGCCTGGACGTGCACGCCATGGGCGTGCAGGTCGCCGACTCCGTGCTCAACCTGCTCGCGTCCGGGCGTCCGACCAGCTCCATCGCGCCGCTCCCCCGGCTCGTCGCCCGCGACAGCACCGCCCGCCGGCG
Source organism: Cellulomonas shaoxiangyii (assembly GCF_004798685.1). Taxonomy (NCBI): domain Bacteria; kingdom Bacillati; phylum Actinomycetota; class Actinomycetes; order Micrococcales; family Cellulomonadaceae; genus Cellulomonas; species Cellulomonas shaoxiangyii. The sequence continues at coordinate 2,783,307 of NZ_CP039291.1, forward strand.
CCGCTGACGGACGCGGGCGCTGTGAGCGGCGTCCCACCCCGGGCTCTGCCCTCCCACCTGCGCGGACGTGGGTGCAGTGGTTGGGTAGGGACATGAGTGCGGCTGATCCCACACCGGTCCCCGTCGACGCCGACACGCTGCGCGCCGTCGCCGCGGGAACCCACTACGACCCGCACGGCGTGCTCGGCCCCCACGTGGGGCACGGCGGCGTCACCGTCCGGACCGTGCGTCCCCTCGCCGACCGCGTCACCGTGGTGACGCCCGACGGCGGCGTCGACGCCCGGCACGAGATCGACGGCGTCTGGGTCGCGGTCCTGCCCGGCACGGAGGTGCCCGACTACCGGCTCGAGGTCACCTACGACGGCTCGGTCTCGATGACCGACGACCCCTACCGCTTCCTGCCGACGATCGGCGAGCTGGACCGCCACCTCCTGCGCGAGGGCCGCCACGAGCAGCTGTGGGACGTGCTGGGGGCGAACCTCCACACGTACCCCGGCACCCTGGGCGAGGTGAGCGGCACGTCGTTCGCCGTGTGGGCGCCGAACGCGCGTGCGGTCCGCGTCGTCGGCGACTTCAACCACTGGCAGGGCGCGACGCACGCCATGCGGTCGCTCGGGGAGAGCGGCGTCTGGGAGATCTTCATCCCCGGGGTCGCCTCGGGCGCCCGGTACAAGTTCGAGATCCTCGGCCCCGACGGCTCGTGGCGGCAGAAGGCCGACCCGCTGGCCAAGGCCACCGAGGTGCCGCCCGCGACCGCCTCCGTCGTCGTCGAGTCCCGCTACACGTGGGAGGACGACGACTGGCTCGCCGGGCGCGCGGCCGGCGACCCGCACTCCGGCCCCGTGAGCATCTACGAGGTGCACCTCGGCTCGTGGCGGCAGGGACTGTCCTACCGCGACCTCGCGCACCAGCTGACCGACTACGTCGTCGAGATGGGCTTCACGCACGTCGAGCTGATGCCGGTCGCAGAGCACCCGTTCGGCGGCTCCTGGGGCTACCAGGTGTCGTCCTACTACGCCCCGACGGCGCGCTTCGGCCACCCCGACGACTTCCGCTACCTCGTCGACTGCCTGCACCGCGCGGGCGTCGGCGTCCTGCTCGACTGGGTCCCCGCCCACTTCCCCAAGGACGAGTGGGCGCTCGCCCAGTTCGACGGCACGCCCCTCTACGAGCACCCGGACCCGCTGCTCGGCGAGCAGCCCGACTGGGGCACGTACGTCTTCAACTTCGGCCGCCCCGAGGTGCGCAACTTCCTCGTCGCGAACGCCACGTACTGGCTCGAGGAGTTCCACGTCGACGGCCTGCGGGTCGACGCGGTGGCCTCGATGCTCTACCTCGACTACTCCCGTCAGCCGGGCCAGTGGCGTCCCAACGTGTACGGCGGCCGCGAGAACCTCGAGGCGATCTCGTTCCTCCAGGAGGCCAACGCGACGTCGTACCGCCGCACCCCGGGGATCATGATGATCGCCGAGGAGTCGACGGCCTGGCCGGGCGTCACGGCGCCCACGTCCGCCAACGGCCTGGGGTTCGGGCTGAAGTGGAACATGGGCTGGATGAACGACACGCTGCGCTACCTGGGCGAGGCGCCCATAAACCGCCGCTACCACCACCACGAGATCACGTTCTCGATGGTCTACGCCTACTCCGAGCACTTCGTGCTGCCGATCAGCCACGACGAGGTCGTGCACGGCAAGGGCTCGCTGTACGAGCGCATGCCCGGTGACCACTGGCAGAAGCTCGCGGGCGTGCGCTCCCTGCTGGCCTACCAGTGGACGCACCCCGGCAAGCAGCTGCTCTTCATGGGACAGGAGTTCGCGCAGCAGCACGAGTGGGCGGAGGGCCGGTCGCTCGACTGGTACACCCTCGACGACGGTGCCCACCACGGCGTCCAGCGCGCCGTCCAGGACCTCAACGCCCTCTACCGTGCGACGCCGGCGCTGTGGCAGCTCGACCACTCGCCGGAGGGCTTCGAGTGGCTCGCGTCGGACGAGGCGGACCTGAACCTGCTCGCGTACCTCCGCAAGGGCACCGACGGCCCCCAGGTGGCCGTGGTGGTCAACTTCGCCGGCGTGCCGCACGAGGGCTACCGCCTGCCGCTCCCCCACGGGGGCCGTTGGCGGGAGGCCTTCAACTCGGACGCCACCGTGTACGGCGGCTCGGGCGTGGGCAACCTCGGCGGGGTCGACGCCGAGCCCGTCGAGCACTACAGCCGGCCGTACTCGGCGCCGGTCCGCGTGCCCCCGCTCGGCGTCGTCGTCTTCGTCGCCGACGAGGACTGACCCGGGAGAGACTCCCCAGCCGGACGGAGAAGGCCCCGCACGCGTCGCGTGCGGGGCCTTCTGCATGCGGGAAGCGGCACTGCCGCACGGGAGCGCGGCAGGCGTCGGTGGCGAACGACGAGGGTCTGGCCCCGAGGGCAGGGCGCCGGCCGCGAGGGCTGCCCCACCGCGGAGCGCACGGAAGCGGAGGACCCGTGCACTACGCCGCACGCGACGACTCCGGCAGCGGGACACCGGGAAGCACGACACCGGAAACGCAACACGAGACCGGGTGACGCCGCCACCACTGCGCCCCGGGCGCACATCGGTGACGGGCCCGCAGGCGGGTCTCCCGCAGGACGCCGCGTGAATGCGCGATAGCGGCCCGAAAGTGCCGTGGAATGCACGAAGGCCCACCCCTGGTGGGGTGGGCCTTCGTGGAATGGTTGTCCGGCGGCGTCCTACTCTCCCACACCCTGGCGGGTGCAGTACCATCGGCGCTGAAGGGCTTAGCTTCCGGGTTCGGAATGGGACCGGGCGTTTCCCCTTCGCTATGACCGCCGTAACGTCGTCGAGATGACGAACAGGCCCTCCCACACACGAAGGTGGGGAGGGGGCCCGTTGGTTTCTCGGGAACCGCACAGTGGACGCGTAGCAATGAATGGTGTTAGTCAAGTTGTCGGCTTATTAGTACCGGTCAGCTGCGGCAGTCTTTCGTCCTGCCTTCCACATCCGGCCTATCTACCCAGTGGTCTAGCTGGGAGCCTCTCACCCCGTAGGGCATGGAAACCTCATCTTGAAGCAGGCTTCCCGCTTAGATGCTTTCAGCGGTTATCCCTTCCGAACGTAGCCAACCAGCCGTGCTCCTGGCGGAACAACTGGCACACCAGAGGTTCGTCCGTCCCGGTCCTCTCGTACTAGGGACAGCCCTTCTCAAGTTTCCTGCGCGCGCAGCGGATAGGGACCGAACTGTCTCACGACGTTCTAAACCCAGCTCGCGTACCGCTTTAATGGGCGAACAGCCCAACCCTTGGGACCTACTCCAGCCCCAGGATGCGACGAGCCGACATCGAGGTGCCAAACCATGCCGTCGATATGGACTCTTGGGCAAGATCAGCCTGTTATCCCCGGGGTACCTTTTATCCGTTGAGCGACGGCGCTTCCACAAGCCACCGCCGGATCACTAGTTCCGACTTTCGTCCCTGCTCGACCTGTCAGTCTCACAGTCAAGCTCCCTTGTGCACTTGCACTCGCCACCTGATTGCCAACCAGGCTGAGGGAACCTTTGAGCGCCTCCGTTACATTTTAGGAGGCAACCGCCCCAGTTAAACTACCCACCAGGCACTGTCCCTGATCCGGATGACGGACCGAGGTTAGATATCCAGAGCGACCAGAGTGGTATTTCAACGTTGACTCCACCGACACTGGCGTGCCGGCTTCACAGTCTCCCACCTATCCTACACAAGCCGCACCGAACACCAATACCAAGCTATAGTAAAGGTCCCGGGGTCTTTCCGTCCTGCTGCGCGTAACGAGCATCTTTACTCGTAGTGCAATTTCGCCGAGTTCGCGGTTGAGACAGCGGAGAAGTCGTTACGCCATTCGTGCAGGTCGGAACTTACCCGACAAGGAATTTCGCTACCTTAGGATGGTTATAGTTACCACCGCCGTTTACTGGGGCTTAAATTCTGAGCTTCGCCTTGCGGCTGACCCGTCCTCTTAACCTTCCAGCACCGGGCAGGCGTCAGTCCGTATACATCGTCTTGCGACTTCGCACGGACCTGTGTTTTTAGTAAACAGTCGCTTCTCCCTGGTCTCTGCGGCCCTCCACGCTTCCCGGGCAAGCCGGTACACGCTTGAGGCCCCCCTTCTCCCGAAGTTACGGGGGCATTTTGCCGAGTTCCTTAACCACGATTCTCTCGATCGCCTTGGTATTCTCTACCTGACCACCTGAGTCGGTTTGGGGTACGGGCGGCTAGAACCTCGCGTCGAGGCTTTTCTTGGCAGCATAGGATCACCCATTTCCCGCATACGCGGTACCCGTCGGTTCTCAGGCTGATGAGGTGCGGATTTGCCTACACCTCGCCCTACGGCCTTGGACGTGGACTACCATCGCCACGCTGGGCTACCTTCCTGCGTCACCCCTGTTAATACGCTTACCTACTACCGGTTCGGGTCCCGTGCTCCGACCCGCGATGTCCCCGAAGGGACGGTGCGGACCATCGGACGGTTAGCATCACCGGGCTCGGTATGGGCGGTTCTTCGCCGGTACGGGAATATCAACCCGTTGTCCATCGACTACGCCTGTCGGCCTCGCCTTAGGTCCCGACTTACCCAGGGCGGATTAGCCTGGCCCTGGAACCCTTGGTCATTCGGCGGACGGGTTTCTCACCCGTCTTTCGCTACTCATGCCTGCATTCTCACTCGTGTGGGCTCCACCACTGGGTTCCCCCGCGGCTTCACTGCCCACACGACGCTCCCCTACCCATCCACACGACTGAACCACGAAGGCTTGTCTCGAGTGTGAATGCCACAGCTTCGGCGGTGTGCTTGAGCCCCGCTACATTGTCGGCGCGGAATCACTTGACCAGTGAGCTATTACGCACTCTTTCAAGGGTGGCTGCTTCTAAGCCAACCTCCTGGTTGTCTGTGCAACTCCACATCCTTTCCCACTTAGCACACGCTTAGGGGCCTTAGCTGGTGGTCTGGGCTGTTTCCCTCTCGACTACGGAGCTTATCCCCCGCAGTCTCACTGCCACGCTCTGGCTTACCGGCATTCGGAGTTTGGCTAACGTCAGTAACCTGGTGGGGCCCATCGGCTATCCAGTAGCTCTACCTCCGGCAAGAAACGCGTGACGCTGCACCTAAATGCATTTCGGGGAGAACCAGCTATCACGAAGTTTGATTGGCCTTTCACCCCTAACCACAGGTCATCCCCCAGGTTTTCAACCCTGGTGGGTTCGGGCCTCCACGCGGTCTTACCCGCGCTTCACCCTGCCCATGGCTAGATCACTTCGCTTCGGGTCTAGAGCACGCGACTCAAACGCCCTGTTCGGACTCGCTTTCGCTACGGCTTCCCCACACGGGTTAACCTCGCCACGTACCACTAACTCGCAGGCTCATTCTTCAAAAGGCACGCCGTCACCCCTGCTAGGGAGGCTCCGACGGATTGTAGGCACACGGTTTCAGGTACTATTTCACTCCCCTCCCGGGGTACTTTTCACCTTTCCCTCACGGTACTTGTCCGCTATCGGTCACCAGGTAGTATTTAGGCTTACACAGTGGTCTGTGCAGATTCACTCCGGGTTTCTCGGGCCCGGAGCTACTTGGGATCCCCATCGGGAGGCCACGCCATTTCGTCTACGGGGGTAACACCCTCTGTGCCGGGCCTTTCAAGACCCTTCGACTATGACGCGACTTTCTGACTCCCTGTCGGTTCGGCAGAACCAACTGACGGGTCCCACAACCCCGTACGTGCAACACCTGCCGGCTATCACACACGCACGGTTTGGCCTGATCCGCTTTCGCTCGCCACTACTCACGGAATATCTCTTCCTGCCGGTACTGAGATGTTTCACTTCCCGGCGTTCCCTCCACACACCCTATATATTCAGGTGCGGGTCACCACACATGACTGTGGCGGGGTTTCCCCATTCGGAGATCCTCGGATCACGGTTCGTTTGCCAACTCCCCGAGGCTTATCGCAGGCTACAACGTCCTTCTTCGGCTCCTGGTGCCAAGGCATCCACCCTGTGCCCTTATAAACTTGACCACAAAAGATCATTCAAAGATGCTCGCGTCCACTGTGCAGTTCTCAAGCAACCACCGGACCCCGCCGGCACCCGGGCACGCCTACCCCCACGCTCAACAAGCGCGGGAGCGGTTCACACCCACCGACGGACCCGAAGGTCCCTCCAGCCCCCACCCCTTCCCATCCCGCCCACACACGTGGACGGACAAGAAGCAGCAGGGACCTTCACGACCCCGAAGCAACACCCCGAACCGGGCTGTTCCCTCAGGACCCAACAGCGTGCCAGGCCAACCCTTCCACCAGCAGGACATCCGTTCCCTCCCACCCGGCGCACACCCCGAGCAAGCTCGAGACGCAACACCAGGCGGCGTACTAGGCACCCACCAGCCTCCAGGCCGGCCGTAGTCGATGTTCCACCCGTGAGCACCACCCCCCACACGAACGGTGAAGGCATGGGCCTGGACACCGACCGCCCGCCCATGACAGGCGGACCCCGATGCCAGATGCTCCTTAGAAAGGAGGTGATCCAGCCGCACCTTCCGGTACGGCTACCTTGTTACGACTTAGTCCTAATCGCCAGTCCCACCTTCGACGGCTCCCCCCAAAAGGTTGGGCCACCGGCTTCGGGTGTTACCGACTTTCATGACTTGACGGGCGGTGTGTACAAGGCCCGGGAACGTATTCACCGCAGCGTTGCTGATCTGCGATTACTAGCGACTCCGACTTCATGGGGTCGAGTTGCAGACCCCAATCCGAACTGAGACCGGCTTTTTGGGATTCGCTCCACCTCGCGGTATCGCAGCCCTTTGTACCGGCCATTGTAGCATGCGTGAAGCCCAAGACATAAGGGGCATGATGATTTGACGTCATCCCCACCTTCCTCCGAGTTGACCCCGGCAGTCTCCCATGAGTCCCCGGCATAACCCGCTGGCAACATGGGACGAGGGTTGCGCTCGTTGCGGGACTTAACCCAACATCTCACGACACGAGCTGACGACAACCATGCACCACCTGTGCACCGACCTTGCGGGGCACCCATCTCTGAGTGTTTCCGGTGCATGTCAAGCCTTGGTAAGGTTCTTCGCGTTGCATCGAATTAATCCGCATGCTCCGCCGCTTGTGCGGGCCCCCGTCAATTTCTTTGAGTTTTAGCCTTGCGGCCGTACTCCCCAGGCGGGGCACTTAATGCGTTTGCTGCGGCACGGAATCCGTGGAATGGACCCCACACCTAGTGCCCAACGTTTACGGCATGGACTACCAGGGTATCTAATCCTGTTCGCTCCCCATGCTTTCGCTCCTCAGCGTCAGTTGCGGCCCAGTGACCTGCCTTCGCCATCGGTGTTCCTCCTGATATCTGCGCATTCCACCGCTACACCAGGAATTCCAGTCACCCCTACCGCACTCTAGTCTGCCCGTACCCACTGCAAGCCCCAGGTTGAGCCTGAGGTTTTCACAGCAGACGCGACAAACCGCCTACGAGCTCTTTACGCCCAATAATTCCGGACAACGCTTGCGCCCTACGTATTACCGCGGCTGCTGGCACGTAGTTAGCCGGCGCTTCTTCTGCAGGTACCGTCACTTGCGCTTCTTCCCTGCTGAAAGAGGTTTACAACCCGAAGGCCGTCATCCCTCACGCGGCGTCGCTGCATCAGGCTTGCGCCCATTGTGCAATATTCCCCACTGCTGCCTCCCGTAGGAGTCTGGGCCGTGTCTCAGTCCCAGTGTGGCCGGTCGCCCTCTCAGGCCGGCTACCCGTCGTCGCCTTGGTAGGCCATTACCCCACCAACAAGCTGATAGGCCGCGAGCCCATCCCCCACCGATAAATCTTTCCAGACGCTCCAGATGCCCGGGCGCCTCATATCCGGTATTAGACCTCGTTTCCAAGGCTTATCCCAGAGTAGGGGGCAGGTTGCTCACGTGTTACTCACCCGTTCGCCACTGATCCGGTCAGCAAGCTGACCTTCACCGTTCGACTTGCATGTGTTAAGCACGCCGCCAGCGTTCGTCCTGAGCCAGAATCAAACTCTCCGTAAATGTCACACAGCCACCCACCAGGCGAACCCGGCAGGCAACAGACACAACAAAGAACCCCAAACCAATGGGGCCGAAACTGGTCTCTACCCCAGACCACCACCCACAGGGGCGCGGATGCGAGATCTGGGCTCGACACCAAACAAATGGCATCGACTACTTGGCACACTGTTGAGTTCTCAAGGAACAGACGCTCATCCTCGATCAGCCTTTCGGCATCCCGCAGGAGGCTCGTTCACCATCGTAGCGGAACATCTCCGCTTCCCTGACCACCGGAGTGGCAGTTCCGCAATTCCGCCGAGGCTGCTTTCCGATCGGAGTTTCCGCACGTCCTGCGTCGTCTTGATCGTGACGCGAACGGCGTTCCGTCCTGCCCGGAGGCAACCTCTCTAACTTAGCGAAGCCGTCCCTGCCCGTCAACTCCCGGTCCGTGCCTGCTCCGGAGAGCAGTCCTCGGACCGGCGAGCTGACCGCCGTGCGGTTCCGCTCCCCCGGGGCGTCGCCGTCCGCCGGCGATCAGCCGGTGGTGGTTCAGCTCGGGGGTGCCGTCCCGGGGGACCGACCACGCGTCGTTCTCGACTGCGTGTCCGTTCCTCCCTGCCGGGCGGCCTCGAGTAAGTTACGCAGCCCGCGCGCCGGATGCAACTCGCGTGACCGCGGCCTGCATCACACCCGCGGGCCGGGACGCGGCCCTGTGGGGCAAGCCCGCCGGCGGGGCGCCCGCCCCGGGGAGCGCGGTCGTGCGGGCGGCGCCTCCTGAGGACCGCGCGGTCCTCAGGACAGCGCCGTCGGGTACCGCGCCGCCGTCAGTACAGCGCGTTCGTCAGTACAGCGCCGAGGTGAGCGCCCGCCGCGCTGCCACCACCCGCGGGTCGTCCGTGCCGATGACCTCGAAGAGGTCGACGAGGCGCATGCGCACGCGCTCGCGCTCGTCGCCGCCGGTGCGCCGCACGACGTCGACGAGCCGCGCGAACGCGTCCTCCACGGCCCCCCCGAACACGTCCAGGTCGGCCACGGCGAGCTGGGCGTCGACATCGGCCGGATCGGCGGCCGCCGCCTCGCGCACGGCTCGCAGGTCCGCACCGGCCGTCCGCTCCAGGAGGCCGACCTGCGCCAGCCCCGCCTTCGCCATCGTGTCGCGCGGGTTCTCGCGCAGCGCCTGCTCGTACGCCTCGCGGGCGGCCGGCAGGTCGTCCCGCTCGATCGCCTCGTACGCCGCCTGGTGCAGCGGCGGCAGCGCGGGCTCCGGCTCGGGCTCGGCCTCGGCCCCCGGATCGGCCGGGGCGACGCGGCCGGTGATCCCGTTCGCCTCGGCCGCGGCCAGGAGCTGGTCGAGCACCGCGCGCACCTGCTCGCGGGGGTACGCACCCTGGAAGAGCGGCAGCGGCTGGCCCGCCAGCACCGCGACGACGGTCGGCACGGACTGCGCCTGGAAGGCCGCGGCGACCTGGGGGTTGGCCTCGGCGTCGACGCGCGCCAGCAGCCACCGGCCGTCGTCCTCCTGCGCGAGCGCGGCGAGGTCCGCGACGACCTGCTGGCTGACCTCGCTCCAGGGCGCCCACAGCGCGACGACGACCGGGTGCTGGGTGGACGCCTGCACGACGTCGCCGAACGTCGACTCGTCGACGTCACGGACGTACGACGCCGGCGCGGGCAGGCCGCCCGGGGTGCCCGGCGCGGGCGTCGCGGGGCGGGCCAGCGCGGACAGGTCCACGGCGCCGCGCACGTCCAGCCGGGGCCGGGGCTCGGGCGACTGCTGCGACATCACGGTCTCCTCGGGTCGGGTCGTCGGGGGTCTCGGCACCAGTGTCGCGGACAGCCGGGGTCGTACGGGCGCACGACCGCGTTGCGCGCCGGGCCCCGCTCGACTGCGGGGCCCGGCGCGGACGTCACTGGGCGGAGGCGGAGGTGACGGTGTGCTCGGCGGCGAGGACCTGCGCCTGCGCGCCGCTGTCCGCGGGCGGCACGTACACCACCAGCACGTCCGTGAACACCCGGCTGAAGCTCGTGCCGGCCGACGTCGTGCCGGCGAGCGCGGCGTAGAACGGCTCGATCGCGATGGTGCCGCCGGCCGACGTGACGCTCACCGTCGACGTGGTGGTCATCTCGGTCACGACGAGGGCGCCGCCGTCCACCGTCCCGAGCGTGACGACGGGTGCGTCGGCGGCCACGTAGGTCTCGGCCAGCGTCGCGGCGTCCTGCAGCGCCGCGGTCGTGTCCGCCCGGGCCTTCTCGACGGCGGCACGGAAGCTGTCGAGCGCGAACGTCGGCGCGTGCTCGGACGCGTCGCCGTTCGTCAGCACGTCGGCGTAGCGCGCCCCGACCTCTGCCGGCGGCACGACGAGGCCCTCCGCGTCGGCAGGCAGCTCGGGGCTGCCCTCCTCGGGGGCGGCGGTCGGCGGCATCTGCACGCCCTGGAGCAGGCGCGCCCAGCCCCACAGCTTGTACGGCTCGCGGGGCGAGGCCTGCTGCAGCACGAGGACCCGCGGCGCCTGCAGGTCGTCCGGCTGCTCCGAGACCACGAGCTGGGTGCGGGGCCACGTCGCGGTCTCGGGGACGACGAGCGCCTGCTCGTCGAGCGGCAGCGCCGTGGGCTGGCGTGCGCCGCCGGTCGCGTTCGCCCACACGTACTCGGCCGTGCGCGTGGCCAGCGCCGGGCCGACCAGACGGTCCGGCAGCCCGGCGGGGTCCTTCGTGGCGTCCGCGTGGGTGAGGACGTCGCCCAGCGACGCCAGGACACGCTGCGTCTGGTCCACGCTCACCGCGGGCGGCGGCACGGCACCGGCGGGCTCGGGCGCCGGCTCGGGCAGCGGGGCGGCACACCCGGCGAGCGCGAGCGTGGCGGCCGCAGCGACGGCGGTCCGGGCGACCCGGCGCGTCGTCCGGGGGGTGCGGGTGTCGCGGGTCATCGGTCCTCCTCGCGGTCGGTCGGCTCCTCGTCGGCGGGCAGCGGTGGCAGGCCCCACGCGCGGCGCCACGCGTCACCACGCGATCCGCCCGACGCGTCCGGCGCCGCCGGGCCGGTGCCGGGTGCGGCGTCCCGCAGCCACGCCGGGCGGGCGGCGGACGCGCCCGGTCCCGGCGCGCCGTGACCCGTGGGAGCGGGCGTCGCGGCGCCGGCTCCCCCGCGGCCCCGGGGGTCGGGACGCGCCGCCACGTCGGGGTGCGTGCCGCCCTGCGCCGAGCGCACGACGGCCCCGGGCGGCGGGGGCACGGGCGTCCAGCCCTGAGGCTGCTGCCCGGCGCCGGCGCGCGACGGTCCGCCGGGCGCGCCGGGCCGCGGCGGGCCGGCGGGCAGCCGCGCCGACGGCGACGCGGTGGTGGGAGGAGGCACGGGACCCGAGGCCGGGCGGGAACCCGGCGCCGACGCGGCGGACGACGGCCCGCCGGAGTGGGCCCCGGGCGCGCCGGGCCGGGCCGGGCCGGCGGAGCCGGTCCCGAGCCACGCGGGACGCGCACCGGCCGCCTCCCCGGCCCGCGCGGCCGGCGCACCGGACGCGGGGTGCGGGCCTGATGCGGCCGGAGCGTCCGGACCCCCGCGCGACCACGCGCTCGGCGCGCCGGGGCGACCGGTGGCGGAGCCGGCCGGGGGTGCAGCGGCCGAGCCGGGCGGGCGGGCGGCGGATCGCGCGGGCGCGGGCGCGCCGGTCGGCGCGGCGCCCGACGGGGGTCCGGTGCGCGCGGGCGGCGTGGCGCCGGCACCGCGAGGGGCCGAGCCGCCGGCAGCCGGCGCAGCGGCGGGCGGAGTGCGCGTCGGCGACGAGCCCGCGGGTGCGGATCCCGTGGGTGCGGATCCTGACGGTGCGGAGCCCGACGGCGCGGAGCCGGACAGCCCGGAGCCGGGGCGGGAGGCGGACGCCGCCCCCGGGCCGGCGGTGCGGCCGAGCGGGGCGCCGGGGCCGGCGGACGTCGCGACGGGCAGCGTGGTGGTGGCGGTCGCGTCCGCGTCCCGGGCGGAGGGGCCGACTGCCTGGCGCGCACCGGTCGACGCGTGCGTGACGTCGCCGGCGGGCGTGGACTCGTCGCGGCCGGCGCGGACGCCGGCGTCGGCGCCCCGCGCCTGCTGCTCCCGCATCTGCCGCCGCGTGAGCTGGACGGGCACCCCGTCGGCGTCGACGACGGGCAGGGGCCCGGTGAGCACGGGCGTCCAGTCCTGCTCCGGACGCCGCCGGCCGCGCAGGAGGCCGCGCGCGAGCAGGGCGAGGGAGATGAGGAGGAGCAGCGAGCCCACGACGACGCACGGCACGAGCCACGGCGTCGTCACCACCTGGGGCCACGCGAGCGACAGCTGCAGCGGGGCCTCTCCGGTGCCGACCGCCAGGACGCTCCAGCGGCCGGGCTGCGCCGTCCACGTGAGCTCGGCGGACCCGGCGCCGGACGCCTCGGCGACCCAGAGGTCGGACCCGGTCGGGTCGGGCACGGGTACCGGGGCCGCGTCGGCCGCCGGCTCCTCCGCGGGCGCGTCGGTCGCGGCCGGGTCGGCGGGGGCGGCCGCGTCGGTGGCGGCAGGGTCGGACGGGGCCGCGTCCGACGGCGTCGGTGCGGGGACGTCCTCGACGGCCAGCTCGTGCCAGCCCGACAGCCCCGTGACGCGCTGGTGCGCGTCGGTGCCGACCCACCCGGTCACGTCGGTGTCCCGCCCGACGGCGAGGACGACGGGTTGGTCGTCCTCCGCCTCGACGGTGACGGTCACCTCCGTGGCCGCGAGCTCGAGCACACCGGGGTCGGTGACCAGGATGTGCTCGTCAGCGGAGACGGTCGCGACGAGGACGTCATCGGCACGCCAGACGGTCGCCGACGCGACGCCGAGGCCGATGACCACGACGCCGACGACGCCGACCAGGGCGACCAGAAGTCGCTTGATCACACAGGTTCCTCTCGACGGCGGACGGTCCAGGATAGGCGCGGGTCCACCGCAGGATGCGAACCGGGAGCACTCCGGCACCCCTGTCACCACCCACTCCGCGCAGCCTGTGCACCGCCTCGTCGCACGCCCTCCACGACCCCGACCGGTCGGTGGAAGGCACCAGGACGGCCCTGGTCACGGGGCCGCGCGCGCGTATCCTGGCCCCGGAGCACCGGCCCGCCGAGGACGCCCTCGGCCACCTGCGACCGCCGGGCCCCCACCCTGGAGGATGCCCTCGTGCCCGATGCCCGGCCCACGTTCCCCGTCGTCAGCTTCCGTGGCTACGACCGCGAGGCGGTCGACCAGGCCATCACGTCCCTCGAGCAGGCGCTCGCCGAGGCCCGGTCCCGGGTGGAGGCGCTGGACGCCCAGAAGCTGCAGGTGGCCGGCGAGCTCTCGGAGGCGCAGCGCCAGCTGCGGGAGGCGGACCGGCCCACGTACGCGGGACTGGGCTCGCGGATCGAGCAGCTGCTGCGGTCCGCGGAGGAGCAGTCGTCGGACGTCGTCTCCCAGGCCAACGCGCAGGCCGCGGACGCCCTGGCGCGGGCCAAGCTCGCCGCCGGCCAGCTGCGGGCACGCGCGGAGAGCGAGGTCGCCGAGCTGCTCGCCACGGCGCGCCGCGAGGCGGACGAGGTCCGCACGACGGCCGCCGCGGAGGCCGAGAGCTCGCTGCTCGCGGCCCAGCGCCGGGCCGAGGAGCTCGTCGGCTCGGCGGAGCGGGAGGCGGCTCGGATCCAGAGCGCCATCACGACCGAGGAGAGCGAGCGCCGCACGTCGCTCGAGCGGGAGCTCGGCACGCTGCGGGCGCGCGTCGAGAACGAGGCGACCCAGCTGCGGATCGCGACGGAGCGCACCGCCTCCGAGCTGCGCAGCCGCACCGAGGCGGAGACCACGGCGGAGCGCACGGAGGCCGAGCGCTACGCGCAGGACCTGCGCCAGGACGCCGACCGCGACACCACCGAGCTGCGCCAGCGCACCGAGGCGGAGGCCGCCCAGCTGCGCGCCGACGCCGACCGGTACGCCGCCCGCGTGCGCTCGGAGACGAACGCCGAGGTCGCCGCGTGGCGCCAGGGCGCCGCCGAGGAGACCACCGCGCTGCGCGCCGCGGCCGCCGAGTACGCCGACGCCACCCGCGGCGCCGCCGAGCGCGACGCCACGGCGCTGCAGCAGCGCGTCACGGCCGAGGTCACGGCACTGCGCACGGAGGCCGAGCAGTACGCCGCGCACGTGCGCGCCACGGCCGAGCGCGAGGCAGGCGAGCTGCGCGCGGCGACGGGTGACGAGGTCGCGCGCATGCGCGCGGAGGCCGAGGACGCCGTCGCCACGCTGCGCACGGAGTCCGAGCAGTACGCCGCACAGCTGCGCGCCCTGGCGGACCGCGAGACCGCGGAGCTGCGTGCGCGCGCGCAGCACGAGACGGCGCACCTGCGCGAGACGACGCTGCGCGAGGCGGAGGAGCTGGCCGCGACGACCGCGCGCGAGACGGGCGAGCTGCGCGGTACGGCCGAGCGCGAGGCCACGGAGCTGCGCGAGCGCACGCGGCTCGAGGTCGAGCGCCTGCAGACGGAGGCCCGGCGAGCGATCGGCGAGGCGACGTCGCACGCACGGGCGCGCGCCGACGAGCTCGTCCGCACCGCCGAGCAGCAGCTGGCGGACGCGGAGCTGGCCATCGCGTCGCAGCACGAGATCGCGGAGCAGCAGGACGCCGACCGCCACGACGCCGCACGCGCCGAGACCGAGCGGCTCGTCGCCGACGCCGAGGCGCACGCCGCGGAGGCGGAGGAGCGGGTCGCGAAGGCCCTGGCGCACGCGGAGCGCGTGCGCGTCGACGCCGAGAAGCAGGCCGCCGATCTCGTCGCGAACGCGCGCCGCAACGCCGACCGCGTCGTCGCGGAGGCGCGCGAGCACGCGGAGAAGTCGCTGTCGGACGCGCTCGGCGAGTCGGAGCGCGAGCGCACGACGGCCGCCCGGCAGGTCGAGGACCTGCACCGTCAGCGCGAGTCCATCACGTCGTACCTCGACGAGCTGCGCGACCTGCTCGGCACGAACCCCGACCGGGCGGCGATCGAGCAGGCCGGGCGGATCGAGGCGGCGTTCGCACGCGAGCAGGCGGAGCAGGCCCGGGCGCAGGAGCAGGAGGGCGCGGAGCGGCACGCCGGCGAGGCGCACGGCGACACCCCGTCGCGTACCGGCGGCCCGGCCCCGGCGACCGCGCCCTCGCGGCCGGCCCGCCCCGTGCGTGCGTCGAAGGCGCGACCGGCACCCGTGTCGGCGGCCGTCCCCATCGTCCCGTCGCCGGCCGTCGCGGGCTCGTCGCGCGTCGGGGACCGCGAGCCGGCGGAGACGACCGGCACCGACGACGCCCCGGCCGCCGGCGACGCGCCGCGCGACGCCTCGGCCGGCTCGCACTGACCCGGCGTGTCCGGCACGACGGGACCCGGGGACCACGCCGCGGACGACGCCGGCTCGGCGGCGAGCTGGCGCGACCGGCGCCGTGAGGCCGCGGCGGCGCACGCCGAGGCGCTCGCCGCGCGGCAGCGCGCGGAGGCCGCCCGCGCCCGGGCGCTGATCGAGGAGTTCCTCGACGGCGTCCGCGCCGGCGGGCCCGCGCCCGTCCCCCTGCACGTGCGCAGCTACGACGGCCGCGCGCGCTACCGCACGCCGCTGCAGGGCTGGTACCTGCGGCGGGACGAGACCGTCGGCATCGACACCGACGGCGCCTTCTACGTCCTCACGGCGCCCGGCAGCCTGGCGGCGCGCTTCCGCGGCGTGCAGCCGACGCCGCAGGACCCGCCGCTCGTGATCGGCGCCGGGGGCAAGGACGGCGAGTCCATCGACCTGGCGGACGCGCTCCGGCGCGTCCTGACGGGCGAGGTCTGACTTCTCCGACGCCCGGTCGTCCGCGCCGGTCCTGCCTCAGGCGCCCGCGTCGACCCGCTGCGCGAGCTCGGCGAGCGCCGCCGCGACGCAGGCCGGGTCCTCCACGGCGGTGAGGTGGCCGGCGCGCGGCACCACGACGAGGGGCGCACCGCCCGCGGTCTTCGCCAGGTCCTGCGCGGCGTCGACCCCGGTCACCTGGTCCTCGTCGCCGACGACCACCACGACCGGGCCCGCGAACCGGCGCAGCACCTCGGTGCGGTCGGGGCGGGCCGCCATCGCGCGCTGGCTCCACGCGACGCGCGCGGGCGGCTGCTCGTCGATCCACGCCCTCACCCGCTGCACGAGCTCGGGGTGCGCGGTGCGGGTCGTCTCCCCGAGCACCGTGTCCACCATGCCGCGCACGGCGTCGACGGAGCCGGACTCCTCGACGCGCGCCGCGACGTCGAGGCGCTTCGCCCGGGCGTCGGGCGCGTCCGCCGTGGACTTCGTGTCGACGAGGGCGAGGCCAGCGACGAGGTCGGGGTGCCGCTCGAGCAGCGCCAGGGCGACGTAGCCCCCCATCGACAGGCCCGCCACGACGGCCTGCTCGGCCCCGGCGGCGCGGACCGCGTCCGCGACGCGGTCGGCGGCCGCGTCGAGCGTCGGCTCGACGCCGTCGAGCGACTCCGCGGGCCCGGGCAGGTCGGGCGCGAGCACGGTCCGGCCGGACGACAGCTGGGCGACGACGTCGTCCCACATGCGGTGGTCGAGCGGGAAGCCGTGCAGCAGGACGATCGGGATGGTCATGGTGCTCCTCGGGTGTCGCGGGACCCGGCGCGCCGGCCCGTGCGCGGGTGCGCTGACGTGCGATGACGTCGTTCCGGCGTGCCGGTTCGACACTAGCGAGCGCGGCCCGCGGCCACCCGCCGGGCGAGCCCGGCCGCACGCTCGAGCACGTGCGCGACCCCGTCGTCCGCGTTCGACGGCACCACCTCGTCGACGACGGCCCGCACGTGCGGGTGCGCGTTGGCGACCGCGAACGACCGGCCGGCCCACGTGAGCATCGGCAGGTCGTTGGGGGCGTCGCCGACGGCCCAGACGTCGTCCGCGGGCACGTCCTGGCGGGCGGCCCACCGCGCGAGCGTCGCGGCCTTGGTGACGCCCGGCGCGGCGATCTCGCCGAGTGCCTCGGTACCCGTGCCGGACACCGAGGTGGACACGTGCGCCAGGTCGCCGACGGCCTCCTGCAGCGCCGCGACGAACCCGTCCGGGCCTGCGGCCGGGACGGCACCACGCACGCGGACGAGCAGCTTGAGGGTCGTGGGGTCCGCGACGTCCTCGATGCGTGCGGCGACCGGGCTGCCGGCCGGCCGCTCGTGCGCGGACACGAAGGCGCGCTCGGCCGCGAAGCCCCGCGCGCTCTCGGCGGCGAGGTGCACGTCGGCCCCCCACACCGCGCGCAGCCGTGCGGCGACGGCCGCCACCCGGTCGCGGTCCATGCCGTGCTGCTCGAGGACGCGTTGTGCGCCGACGTCCACGACCGAGGCGCCGTTGGCGCAGATCGCGACCCCGTGCCCGGCGACGTGCGGGGCCAGCTCGACGAGCCAGCGGTGCGGCCGTGCGGTCACGAACACCACGACGACGCCGGCGTCCGCGCAGGCCGCGAGGGCCGCGACCGTCCGCGCGGAGACCGTGCCGTCCGGTGCGAGCAGCGTCCCGTCGAGGTCGCTGGCGACGATCCGCGGTGCGGTGCGCGGCGGCGTCGTCATCGGCGCGTCGGGCCGCGCCGGCCCCGGGCCTGCCAGCACGCGGCGTGCCAGTGCCGGCGCTCCTCGACGCCGTCGCGCCAGACGTCGGTGCGCCACGCGACGACGTGCGCCGTGCCGGGCGCGACGACCTGGTCGCAGCCCGGGCAGCGGTACGCGCGGTCGGAGCCCCGGACGCTCTGCACGACCCACTCGCCGTCGGGCGCGCTCTCCGCGCGCCGCCCGCCCGTGGCGCGCTCGACGTCCAGCGGTGGCGGCTCGGTGCCGTACGGGCGGCGGAGGGAGCGGCGGCTGCGGGGCACGGACCCATCCTCCCGCGGGCGCGCCGTCCGGCGCCCCGCACGACCGCGGCCGGGCACCACGGCATTCCGCCCCGGTGCCCGGCCGCCGCGCCGGTGGGCCGCTCAGAGCGTCGCGGCGGACTCCTGCGTCGGGATGACGCGCGTACGCACGAGCTCGCGGTACCAGCGGCCCGAGTCCTTGACGGTGCGGACCTGGGTGTCGTAGTCCACGTGGACGACGCCGAAGCGGCGGTCGTAGCCGTACGCCCACTCGAAGTTGTCGAACAGCGACCAGACGAAGTAGCCGCCGACGTCGACGCCCTTGTCCATGGCCTCACCGACGGCGTCGATGTGGTCGTGCAGGTACGCGACGCGGTCGGCGTCGTGCACGCGGCCGTCCTCGGTCACCGTGTCGTAGAAGGCGGCGCCGTTCTCCGTGACCGCGAGCGGCAGGCCCGGGAACCGCTCGTGCAGCTCGAGCAGCAGGTCGACGAGCCCCTGGGGCTCGATGTTCCAGCCCATCGCGGTGTGCGGGCCCGGCTGCGGGAGCCACTCGACGCGGTCGGCCCCCACCCACGCGCTGACCTCGGACGAGCGGTGCCCGTCCGGGCCGGGCGTGCCGTCGCCCTTCGGCGGGGTCCCGCGCCGCACGCGGCCCGTCGAGTAGTAGTTGACGCCCAGCACGGTGAGGGGCTGGTGGATGATCTCGAGGTCGCCGTCCTGCACGAACGACCAGTCGCTGATCGACGCGGTGTCGGCGAAGACGCGCTCGGGGTAGGCGCCGCGGAGCATCGGGCCGACGAACACCTCGTTGGCGATCATGTCGATCTGGTCCTTGGCGTCGACGTCCTCGGGGGCGTCGGTCGCGGCGCGGGTGACGTGGAGGTTGAGCGTCACGGAGACCGGCGTCCCGGCGCCGAGCTCCTCCCGGACGGCGCGCGCGGCGAGGCCGTGCGCGAGGTTGAGGTGGTGCACGGCCGCGAGCGCGGCAGCGGCGTCCTGCACGCCGGGGGCGTGCACGCCGGACCCGTAGCCGAGGAAGGAGGAGCACCACGGCTCGTTCAGCGTGGTCCACAGGTGGACCTTGTCGCCGAGGGCCCGCGCGACGATGCGTGCGTACTCCTCGAAGTGGTATGCCGTCCGGCGGTTGGTCCAGCCGCCCGCGTCCTCCAGGGCCTGCGGGAGGTCCCAGTGGTAGAGCGTGACGACCGGCTTGATGCCGGCGGCGACGAGGCGGTCGACGAGCTCGGCGTAGAAGGCGAGGCCCTCCGCGTTCGGCTCGCCCGTGCCCGTCGGCTGGATGCGCGGCCACGCGACGGAGAAGCGGTACGCCTCGAGGCCGAGGTCGGCCATGATCGCGACGTCCTGCTCGAGCCGGTGGTAGTGGTCGACGGCGACGTCACCGGTGTCGCCGTTGAGGACCTTGCCGGGCGTGCGCGAGAACGTGTCCCAGATGGACGGGCCGCGCCCACCCTCCTGCGCCGCACCCTCGACCTGGTAGGACGCGGTGGCGGAGCCCCAGAGGAAGTCCGCGGGGAACGGGCGGCCGGACGGCCGGGTGGTGCTGATCATGACGGGCCCTTCGAGCTCGGTCCGGGGCGGGGGCCCCGGTGCGTCGCGGCCTCGGTGCCGCGCGGGTCGAATCGATACGATACACGTCGTGGGATCGCTCTCGCGCGCCCGGGCACGCCTCGTGGGCGTTTTCGGGACGAGCGTCCCACGACCGCGTGGACCTCAGGGGGTCCTCGCGGTCAGGGCCAGCACGCCGTGCGGGGCGAGGGACACCCGGCCGGCGACGTCCGTGCCGGTCAGCAGGTCGTGCCACGCGCCGTCGAGCACCACGGCACGCTCCCCGTCGGCCGCGTTCAGGCAGAACGTGACGTCGCCGCGGCGCACGAGCTCGACGTCCTTCTCACCGGCCACGCCGGCGGGCCCGGTCACGCCGGCCGCGGCGACGCACGCCGCCACGACGCCCGCCACGACGTCCGGGGGCGGGGTCGAGGCGACGTACCAGCCCTCCCCGCCGCTCGGGTGCCGCCGGCGCACCACCGCGGCGCAGCCGTCGAGGTCGCCGCCGGCGACCGTGGCGACGGCCTCCCCGTCGTCCACCCGCACGCGCTCCGCCCAGTCGCGCACGACGTGGTCGCCGAGCAGCGCCGAACGCACCGGCACGCCGGCGTCGGCCAGCGGCACGTACTCCTCGCCGGAGCCGCCGACGAGGTCGGCGAACGGCACGGGGAAGCGCCCGGTGCGCACGTGCCCGTCCCGGTCCGCGACGCCCGAGAACGGCCCGAGCAGCAGCACGCCGCCCCGCTCCACCACTGCGCGCAGCCCGGCGACGTGGGCGTCGTCGAGCAGGTACAGCTGCGGGGCGACGACCAGGTCGTAGCCGGACAGGTCCGCACCCGGGGGCACGACGTCGACCGCGACACCCGCGCGCCACAGGGGCTCGTAGTAGGCCAGGAGCTGTGGCAGCACGCGCAGCCGGTCGGACGGCTGTGCCGGCTCCTCGGCCGCCCACCAGCTGGACCAGTCGAAGACGAGCGCGGTGCGCGCGGGCACGCGGGTGCCCGCCACCGCCCGCAGCCGGCGCAGCTCGGCGCCGTGCGCGGCCACCGCCCGGTGCAGCACCGTGTCGGGCCCGGCGTGCGGCACGAGACCCGAGTGGAACCGCTCGGCGCCGAACACCGAGGCCCGCCACTGGAAGAAGCAGGAGCCGTCGGCGCCGCGCGCGACCGCGCGCAGCGAGTCGAGGCGCATCTGCGCGGCCGTCTTCGGCACGTTGTGGGCACGCCAGTTCACCGCGCCGGCGGCCTGCTCCATGACCATCCACGGGGCACCGCCGGCGAGGCCGCGCGCGAGGTCGTGCGTGAGCGCGAGCCGCACCGGCGAGGCAGGGTCGGCCGGGTCGCCGTAGACGTCGTCCGCCACGACGTCGACCTCCGGCGCCCAGCGCCAGTAGTCGGTCGGCGCGTGGAAGCCCATGAGGTTCGTCGTGACGGGCACGTCCGGCGCCGCGGCACGGAGCAGGTCCCGCTGCTCGCGGTACAGGTCGAGCAGGAGGTCCGACGCGAACCGGCGGTGGTCGAGGTTCTGGGTCGGGTTGATCAGGTACGGCGCGGCGCGCGGCGGCACCACCTGCGACCACTCGTCGTAGCGCTGGCTCCAGAACGTCGTGCCCCACGCGCGGTTCAGCTCGTCGAGGCTGCCGTACCGGGTCCGCAGCCAGGCGCGGAACGCCTGCGCGCACTGCTCGCACCAGCAGACCTGCCCGTACTCGTTGCCGACGTGCCACATGCCCACGGCCGGGTGGTCGGCGTACCGGTCCGCCAGCACCCGCGCGACCTGCAGCGCCCGCTCGCGGTACTGCGGCGACGAGGGGCAGAAGTGGTTGCGCGAGCCGTGCGACAGGCGCACGCCGTCCGCCGTCACCGGGCGCGTGCCCGGCCACAGCGCCCCGAGCCACGCGGGCGGGGACGCCGTCGGGGTCGCGAGGTCGACCAGGACGTCGTGCTCGTGGGCGAGGTCGAGCACGCGGTCGAGCCAGTCGAGGTCGTACCGGCCGGGGCGCGGCTCGAGCTGGGCCCACGAGAAGACGCCCACGGTGACCAGGTTGACCCCGGCGGCGCGCATGAGCGCGACGTCCTCGCGCCAGACGTCGGGGGGCCACTGCTCGGGGTTCCAGTCGGCGCCGTAGAGCAGGCCCGCGTGCGCCGTCAGCGCACCCAGGTCGGGGCGGGGGTTCGTGGCGGTCACGCGACGTCTCCTCGGACGCGGGCGGGCGGGGGTGCGGCGGTCGTCGAAGCGAGTCGACGCACGATCGATCACGATATCGATCCAGACGGCCCGTCAACACCCCCGCCTGCGCCGATGCCGAGACGTCAGCGGTGAAGCGCTTCGCCACCGCCGCGCCGGTGCCGGCCTGACGGGCCGGCTGACGGCCACGCGCTAGGGTGAGCGCCGTCACGAGGCGCGCGCGCGAGCCCTCGGGGCGCAGCACGTGACGAACGGAGCACCGTGGCGACGACGATCGACGACGTGGCGCGCGCGGCGGGGGTGTCCACCTCGACCGTGTCCTACGTCCTGTCCGGCAAGCGACCCATCTCGGCCCCCACGCGCCAGCGCGTCGAGCGGGCCGTGCGGGACCTCGGCTACCGCCCGCACGCCGGCGCCCGTGCCCTGGCGTCGAGCCGCACCAACGTGCTCGCGCTCATGGCTCCCCTGCGCGTCGACGTCAACGTCAACGTCATCATGCAGTTCGTCACCGGCGTGGTGACCGCCGCCCGCGCGTACGACCACGACGTCCTCCTCCTGACGGCCGACGAGGTCGCGGGCCTGGAGCGGGTGGCCTCCAGGTCCATGGTCGACGCGCTGGTCATGATGGACATCGAGGCCGACGACCCGCGCGTGCCCGTGCTCGTGGGGCTGCGCCAGCCCGCCGTGCTCATCGGCCTCCCCCGCGACCCCGCGGGCCTGTCGTGCGTCGACCTCGACTTCGAGGCCGCGGGCCGGCTGGCGGTGCGCCACCTCGCGCGCCTCGGCCACCGCCGCGTCGCGCTCCTCGGCTCGCCGCGTGCGGTGCTCGAGCGGCACACGTCGTACGCGGAGCGCATGCTGCGCGGCTTCACGCAGGAGGTGGCGGACGCCGGCCTGGAGGGCGTGTTCGAGCCCTGCGAGTCCGACATGGCGGGTGCCGTCGCGTCCGTCGACCGCGTGCTCGAGCGGCTGCCGGACGTCACGGGCCTCGTCGTGCACAACGAGGTCGCGCTCCCCTGGGTCGTCGCGACGCTGCGCGAGCGCGGCCGGCGCGTCCCGGACGACGTGTCGGTCGTGGCGGTCTGCCCGGCCGACGTCGCGACCAACCAGCCGCTCCCCCTGACCAGCGTCGACATCCCCGCGCACACCATCGGCAAGGTGGCCGTCGAGATGGCGACGGCCCGCATCGAGGCCGACCAGCCCGCGGAGACGCGGCTGCTCACCCCCGTGCTCGTCGAGCGCGCGAGCACGGCCGCCGCCCCGGGCTGACACGCCGCGGGCGATCGCCGCGGGCTGACCCGCCATGGGCTGACGCGCCGTGGGCCGACCCGCCTCAGACGCCGGCCGGGGCGCCCGCGACCCAGCGCCCGGCCCGCGCGACGGCGACCGGCCGCAGGTCGTGCGTCGCGACCACGAGGTCGGCGCGCCGGCCCGCCACCAGCGCCCCCACGTCGTCGCGGCCGAGCACGGTCGCCGGCGTCGTGGCGGCGGCACGGACGGCGTCCACGAGCGGCACGCCGGCGGCGACGACGTGCCGGACGACGTCGATCAGGTGCGCGACGCCGCCCGCGATCGCGTCCGGCGTGCCGTCGCCGTCGACCGTGCGCGCGACGCCGTCGACGACGCGCACGGCGAGCGGGCCCAGGCGGTACTCGCCGTCGGGCATGCCGGCCGCCGCCATCGCGTCGGTGACGAGCGCGACGGCGTCCGCACCGACGAGCTCGAGCACCGTGCGCACCGTCACCGGGTCGAGGTGCGTGCCGTCGGCGACCAGCTCGACGACGAGCCGTCCCCCGGCCGCCGCGGCCAGGCACGCCGCGACCGGTCCCGGGTCGCGGTGGTGCAGCGGGCGCATGCCGTTGAACAGGTGCGTCGCGGTCGGGCGCACCGAGCGCGCGCCCGGGGTCGCGGCGAGCAGGTCGAACACGCGCTCGACCGCCGACTCGGTGACCTCCGCCGACGCGTCGGTGTGCCCAACCGACGGCACCGCCCCCACGGCCACGAGCGCGGCCACGACGTCGTCCGTGCCGTCGGCGACCCCCGGCACCTCGGGCGCCACGGTCATCGTCACGAGGTGCCCGCGGGCCGCCGCGGCGATCTCCCGCACCAGGTCCGGGTCGCCCGGCAGCATGTCGGCCGGGCTCTGCGCACCGCGGCGCGCCGCCGAGAGGAACGGCCCCTCGAGGTGGATGCCGGCCAGGACCCCGGCGTCCACCGCGTCGGCGAGCAGGGCCGTGCGCGCCACCAGCACGTCGCGCGGTGCCGTGACGAGCGACGCGACGAGCGACGTGGTGCCGTGCCGCAGGTGCTCCTCGGCGGCCCGCAGGACGTCGTCGGCGTCCAGCGCGTCCGGGAACCCGGCGCCGCCGCCGCCGTGGCAGTGCAGGTCCACGAGCCCCGGCAGCAGCGTGCGCACCGGCCCGCCCGGCGGGGCGGGCGGACCGCCCGGCGTGGCGTCGGCGGGCCCGACCCAGGCGATCGTCGCGCCGTCGACGAGGACCGCGCCGTCGTCCAGCACGCCGGCCGGCGTGACGACACGGCCGCGCAGCGCCCGGGGCAGCGCCTCGGCCCGGGCCCCGGGGGACGCGGCGGCGCGGGCTCGACCGGGGCGTGCGGGTCCGCTCACGCGGGCATCGTCCCACCGGTGGCGCCCCCGGTACCGCGGCCGGCGCGCCGCCGGTGCAGGCTGCGCGCCGCACGCGCGAGGTTGCGGACGTACGCACGCTGCGCCACCCGCAGGAGCGGACCCGCGAGCCGTGCCCACACCAGCACCGGCCGGCTGTAGGCCTCCACCTCGAGCCAGACGTCGCCGGCCGCGTCGCGCGTGATGCGGAACGCCTCCTCGCCCGCCACCGGGTGGCCGGGCAGCGTGCCGTAGCCGAAGCCCTCGTCGTCCGCCCAGAGCACACGGCACGGACCGCGCATCGCGACCCGCCCGACGCCGAGGACCGAGACGACGCGCACGCCCGGTGCGGCAGGGCCGGTGGCCTCGATGCCGACCCCGGCGGTGCGGTGGACGCGCCAGGCGCGCAGGTCCGCGGCGAGCGCCGCGCGGTCGCCCTCGCTCCCGCCCCGGACGACGCGGTGGCGGACGGCGAGCACGCGGTAGGTCCCGCCCACCCCCGCGCGCCGCCACCCGTCGCCCGCACCGGCGCGCGTCCGCGTGACGCCCACCGGGGTGTACGTCAGCGTGTCGTCGTCCATGGTCCTCGCCCTCCGTCCGTCGCCACGTCGGCCGTCCCGTCCCGGTGCGACCCGCGGGTGAGGGTCCTCGCGCGGGCGGCGCGGCCCGTCAGAACAGGCGCGAGTCGACGTCGTCCACGCCGCGCATGGCGTCGTAGTCGAGCAGGAGGCAGGCGATGCCGCGGTCCTTCGCGAGCACGCGGGCCTGCGGCTTGATCTCCTGCGCGGCGAACACCCCGCGCACGGGCGTCAGCAGCGGGTCGCGGTTGAGCAGGTCGAGGTAGCGCGTGAGCTGCTCGACGCCGTCGATGTCGCCGCGCCGCTTGATCTCGACGGCCACGGTGCCGCCGTCCGGCGCCTTCGCCAGGATGTCGACCGGCCCGATGGCCGTCGGGTACTCCCGGCGGACCAGCACGTGGCCGCTGCCCAGCAGCGCGATCTGCGCGGCCAGCAGCTCCTGCAGGTGCGCCTCCACGCCGTCCTTCACGAGCCCGGGGTCGACCCCGAGCTCGTGCGTGGAGTCGTGCTGGACGCCGTACAGCTCGACCACGAGCCGGTCGTCGGACTTCGCGTGCTGCACCGTCCAGACCTGCGTCACCCCCGCGGCCGCCTGCTCCGCGTCGGGCTCGGTCACAGCCGTCGAGCAGGGCGGGCTCATCCAGTTCAGCGGCTTGTACGAGCCGCCGTCGGAGTGCAGCAGCACCGACCCGTCGGCCTTGACCACCAGCAGGCGCGTCGCGCGCGGCAGGTGGGCCGACAGTCGGCCGGTGTAGCGGGCGGCGCAGTCGGCGACGACCAGGCGCATGGTGGGCTCACTCGTCCTTCGTCGTCGGGGTCGCGTCGTCGGGTCGCGTCGTCGGGCCGCGTCGTCGGGCGGGCTGCGAGCCCGACGCCGACGGGGTCAGATGATCGTGCCGACCCGCGAGGGCGTCGCCTCGAGCCACGACGTCAAGCCGGCGTACGCCTCGGTCGACATGCGCAGGTGCACCTCGTACGGCGCGCCGTGCCGCTCGCGCGTGACCTGGCAGCGGGCGACGACCACGCCGGTCGGCGCGTCGTCGACCCTCACGATCTCCCGCTCGAGCACCACGATCCCGCCCCTGGTCCACACGCACGCGGCGCGCGGCAGCAGGGACGCCCGCCGCCACCAGTACAGGCGCGTCGCGCCGTACTGGGCGACGCCGCGGGACCAGGGGCCGTCGCGCCCCTCGGACCGCGCGCACGCGAACGACCCCACGCGCCGGCGGAGCGCCGTGGTGCGGGAGCCCCACAGCGCCGCCACGAGGACGAGCAGGAGGGCGACGCCCACGACGACGGCCCATGCCGCACCGCTCACGCCGCCCTCCTGCGTCTGTCGTGTCAGTGGGCGGTCGTCGAGCGGGACCCCTCGGTCACCGCGTCGACGACCACCGTCACCTGGTCGGAGTCGACGGACAGGAACCCGCCGTCCACGTGCCACTGCAGCGGCGCGCCGCCGTCGGCGGGCACGACGCGCACCTGACCCGCGCGCAGCACGGACAGGATCGGCGTGTGACCGGCGAGGATGCCGATATCGCCGTCGGCCGCGGGGGCCGACACCTGCCGCGCGGGGCCGGACCAGATCTTGCCGTCCGCCGCCACGAGGTCCACCTCGAGCTGTGCCACTGTGCTCCCTTCGCCGTCAGTACGTCGTCCCGCGCCCGCAGGCGTCAGACGCCGTACTCCTTCTGGATCCGGGCCCAGTTGCGCTCGAGGTCCTCGAGGCCACCGATATTGAAGAACGCCTGCTCGGAGATGTGGTCGAACTCGCCGTCGGCGATCCGCTTGAACGCCTCGACCGTCTCGGCGACGGGAACCGTCGAGCCGACGACGCCCGTGAACTTCTCGGCCATGTACGTGTTCTGCGAGAGGAACTGCTGGATGCGGCGCGCACGTGCGACGACCGTCTTGTCCTCCTCCGACAGCTCGTCCACGCCGAGGATCGCGATGATGTCCTGCAGCTCCTTGTTGCGCTGCAGGATCGACTTCACGCGCGTGGCGACGTCGTAGTGGTCCTGGCCGACGTACCGCGGGTCGAGGATGCGCGACGACGAGGCCAGCGGGTCGACGGCCGGGTACAGACCGCGCGACGCGATCTCGCGGGAGAGCTCGGTCGTCGCGTCGAGGTGCGCGAACGTCGTGGCCGGGGCCGGGTCGGTGTAGTCGTCGGCCGGCACGTAGATCGCCTGCAGCGAGGTGATCGAGTGCCCGCGCGTGGAGGTGATGCGCTCCTGGAGGAGGCCCATCTCGTCCGCGAGGTTGGGCTGGTAGCCGACCGCGGACGGCATGCGACCGAGCAGCGTCGACACCTCGGAGCCGGCCTGCGTGAACCGGAAGATGTTGTCGATGAACAGCAGCACGTCCTGCTTCTGCACGTCGCGGAAGTACTCCGCCATCGTCAGGGCGGACAGGGCCACGCGCAGTCGCGTGCCCGGCGGCTCGTCCATCTGGCCGAAGACGAGGGCCGTCTTGTCGAAGACGCCCGCCTCCTCCATCTCGACGATCAGGTCGTTGCCCTCACGCGTGCGCTCGCCGACGCCGGCGAACACCGACACGCCGCCGTGGTTCTGCGCGACGCGCTGGATCATCTCCTGGATCAGGACGGTCTTGCCGACCCCGGCGCCGCCGAACAGGCCGATCTTCCCGCCCTGGACGTACGGGGTGAGCAGGTCGATGACCTTGATGCCCGTCTCGAACATCTGCGTCTTCGACTCGAGCTGGTCGAAGGCCGGGGGCTTGCGGTGGATCGGCCAGCGCTCGGTGATCTCGAGCTTCTCGCCCTCGGCGAGGTTGAGCACCTCGCCGATCACGTTGAAGACGCGGCCCTTGGTGACGTCGCCGACGGGCACCGAGATGGGCGCGCCGGTGTCGCGCACGGCCACGCCGCGCACGAGGCCGTCGGTCGGCTTCAGGGCGATCGCACGCACGAGCGAGTCGCCCAGGTGCTGCTCGACCTCGAGCGTCATGGTGAAGGCGCCCTCGGCCTCACCCTGCGCCGAGAGGTCGATGTCGACCTCGAGCGCGTTGTAGATCTCGGGGATCTGGTCCGGCGGGAACTCGATGTCCACGACGGGCCCGATGACCCGCGCGACCCGGCCGACGCCGGGCGTGCGGGCGTTCGCGGCCGTCGCGTCGACGGTGGTGGCGGTCATGTCTGCCTCGCTTCGCTCGTCCGGGCGGGTCCGTCGCCCGGATGGAATCGGTGTGCGGTCGGGTGAGGTCGGCGTCGCTCAGGCCGACGCGAGCGCGTCGGCACCGGAGACGATCTCGCTGATCTCCTGCGTGATCTCACCCTGGCGCGCCTGGTTGGCCAGTCGCGTGTAGATGCGGATCAGGTCCTCGGCGTTCTCCGTCGCGGTGTGCATGGCTCGCTGCCGGGCGGCGAGCTCGGAGGCCGCGGCCTGCAGCAGGTTCGCGTAGATGCGGGTGCGGACGTACCGCGGCAGCAGCGCGTCCAGCACCTCCTCCGGGCTGGGCTCGAACTCGTACAGCGGGAGCGCGTCGTTCTCGCTCGGCGCCGTGACGCCCTCGACGACCTCGAGCGGCAGCATCCGCACGACGGTCGGGCGCTGCGTCACCATGTTGACGAACCGCGTGTAGACGAGGTGGACCTCGCCGACGCCGCCGTCCCCCGGCTCGCCCTGGAACGCCTCCAGCAGCGCGTCGGCGATCTCGTCGGCCACCTCGGGCGTGGGGGCGTCGGAGAACCCGGTCCACTGGCCCGCCAGCTCGCGCTGGCGGAACGTGTAGTACGCGACCGCGCGCCGGCCCGAGACGTACAGGGCGACCTGCTTGCCCTCCGACTCGAGGCGCTGCACGAGGCGCTCCGTCTCGCGGATGACGCTCGCCGAGTAGGCGCCCGCCATGCCGCGGTCCGACGCGATGAGCAGCACCGCGACCCGCTTCGTGTCCTCGCGCTGGACGAGGAACGGGTGCGACACGTCCGAGTGGGTGGCGACGGCCGACACGGCGCGCGTGATCGCGCGCGAGTACGGCGTCGCCATGCTCACCCGGTCGCGCGCCTTGCCGATGCGCGAGGCCGCGATGAGCTCCTGGGCGCGGAACATCTTCTTGAGCGACTGCGTGCTCTTGATCCGCGCCTTGTAGACCCGCTGGGTACCTGCCACGTCAGCCTCGCTTCTGGCGGACGATCTGCTCCTGCTCGACGTCCACGTCCGCGTCCTCGTCGGCCTTGCCGACGAGCGGGGAACCGTCCGCGGTGAGGAAGCTCATCCGGAAGTCGTCGATCGCGGCGCCGAGCGCCTCGACGGTCGCGTCGTCGAGCTTGCCCGTCGACCCGATGGTCGTCAGCACGTCCGTGTTGCGGCGCAGGTGCTCGAGCATCTCCGACTCGAACCGCCGCACGTCCGCCACGGGCACGTCGTCGAGCTTGCCCTTGGTGCCGGCCCAGATCGACGCCACCTGGTCCTCGACCGGGAACGGCTGGTACTGGCCCTGCTTGAGCAGCTCCATGAGGCGGGCGCCACGCGTGAGCTGGGCGCGCGAGGCCGCGTCGAGGTCGGACGCGAACATCGCGAACGCCTCGAGGGAGCGGTACTGCGCGAGGTCCAGCTTCAGCGTGCCGGAGACCGACTTCATCGCCTTGACCTGCGCGGCGCCGCCGACGCGGGAGACGGAGATGCCGACGTCGACCGCGGGACGCTGGTCGGCGTTGAACAGGTCCGACTGGAGGAAGATCTGCCCGTCGGTGATGGAGATGACGTTCGTCGGGATGTACGCCGAGACGTCGTTCGCCTTCGTCTCGATGAACGGCAGGCCGGTCATCGAGCCGCCGCCCAGCGCGTCGGAGAGCTTCGCACAGCGCTCGAGCAGGCGGGAGTGCAGGTAGAACACGTCGCCGGGGTAGGCCTCGCGGCCCGGCGGGCGGCGCAGCAGCAGCGACACGGCACGGTAGGCCTCGGCCTGCTTGGACAGGTCGTCGAAGACGATGAGGACGTGCTTGCCGCCGTACATCCAGTGCTGGCCGATGGCCGAGCCGGTGTACGGGGCGAGGTACTTGAAGCCGGCCGGGTCGGACGCGGGAGCCGCGACGATGGTCGTGTACTCGAGCGCGCCGGCCTCCTCGAGGGCGCTGCGCACCGAGGCGATCGTCGAGCCCTTCTGGCCGATCGCGACGTAGATGCAGCGCACCTGCTTCGTCGGGTCGCCGGACTCCCAGTTCGCCTTCTGGTTGATGATCGTGTCGATCGCGATCGCCGTCTTGCCGGTCTGGCGGTCGCCGATGACGAGCTGACGCTGACCGCGCCCGATCGGGATCATCGAGTCGATGGCCTTGATGCCGGTCTGCAGCGGCTCGTGCACCGACTTGCGGGCCATGACGCCGGGAGCCTGCAGCTCGAGGGCACGCCGGGCCTCGGTCTCGATGGCACCGAGGCCGTCGATCGGCTCGCCCAGCGGGTCGACGACGCGGCCGAGGTAGCCGTCACCGACGGCGACCGACAGCACCTCGCCGGTGCGGCGGACCTCCTGGCCCTCCTCGATGCCCGTGAACTCACCGAGCACGACGACGCCGATCTCGCGCACGTCGAGGTTGAGCGCCAGGCCGAGCGTGCCGTCCTCGAACTTCAGCAGCTCGTTGGCCATCGCACCGGGCAGGCCCTCGACGCGGGCGATGCCGTCGGCGGCGAACGACACGCGCCCGACCTCCTCGGCCGCGGCCCCCGTCGGCTCGTACGACTTCACGAAGCTGTCCAGCGCGGCGCGGATGTCCTCCGGCCGGATCGTCAGCTCTGCCATGACGTTCTCCTCAATCTGACGCACGCGGCGGGCGTGCGGTGTGTCGTGGGCCGGTGCTCCGGCGTGGATGTCAGCCGGCCAGCTGCCGGCGGGCGTCGGCGAGTCGGGCGAGGACGGTCGCGTCGATGACGTCGGCCCCGGCCTGCACGCGCAGGCCCCCGACGACGTGCGGGTCGACCACGACGTTGAGCTGGACCGCACGGCCCAGGGCGCGTCCCACGAGGTCGGTCAGGCGCTCGCGCTGACCGGCGGACAGCGGCGCTGCGGTGAGCACCGTCGCGACCTGCCGGTTGCGCATCTCGGCGAGCAGGTCGCCGACGTGCTGCAGCGTGGTCACGAACTGCCGGCCGCGGGGCGCCACCGCCGCGCGGCGCACGATCGCGTGCGTCACGGCGGTGCCGGCGCCGCCGAGCAGGCCCTCGGCCAGCGTGCCGCGCGCCTGCGCGGGGTAGGCCGGGTCGAGCAGGCTGCGGCGCACCTCGCGCTGACCCGCGAGGGCCCGCACGACGATGAACAGCTCCTCCTCGACCGTCCCGAGCAGGCCCTCCGCCTCGGCGGAGTGCAGCACCGCGCGGAACGCCAGGCGCTCGGCGGCGTCCGCCAGGTCGGCGTCGGCCGACCAGCGGGACCGGACGAGCGCCTGCACGACCTCGACCGTCCGGGCGTCGGCGCGGGCCAGCAGCCGGGCCGCGAGATCCGCCTTGGCATCCGGGGCGAGCGACGGGTCGGCCAGCGTGCGGCGCAGCGACCCCGACGCGTCCAGCGCGTCGACGAGCTGGAAGAGCTCGTCGCCGAGGGTGCGGGCCTGCGTGCCGGCGGCCCGCAGGACCGGCTCGAACCGGTCCTCGACCGCCTGCAGCGAGGCGCTGCTCGTCCCGCGCATCAGCTCCCCTTGCCTGCGCTCGTCGCCGTGCTCGACTCGAGGTCGTCGAGGAACCGGTCCACGACGCGCGAGCGACGTGCCTCGTCCTCGAGCGACTCGCCGACGATCTTCGACGCGAGCTGCGTCGCCAGGGCGCCGACGTCGGCGCGCAGCGAGACGGACGCCTGCTGACGCTCTGCCTCGATCTGGCGCTGCGCGTTCTCGACGACGCGGGCGGCCTCCGCCTGCGCCTGCGCGCGGGCCTCGGCCTTGATCTGCCCGCCCTCGGCACGCGCCTCCTCGCGGATGCGTGCGGCCTCGGCGCGGGCGTCGGCCAGCAGCTGCTGGTTCTCCGCCAGCGCGGCGGCCGCCTCGGCCTGCGCGGTCTCGGCCAGGGCGATACCGCCCTCGATGCGACGGGTGCGCTCGTCCAGGACGGCCTGGAACTTCGGCAGCACGTACCGGTAGAACGGCACGGCGATGCCGACGAGGACGACGATCGACCAGAAGATGTCGTACCCGGCGGGCAGCAGCAGCTGGATCCCCGCGGGCGCCTCTCCCTCGGCGGCCGTCACGACGGCCGCGAACGCGGCCGTGCTCACTGGAAGAGGAAGCCGGTGATGAGGCCGAGGAGGCCGAGGACCTCGACGAAGCCGATGCCGATGAACATGGTGGTGCGCAGCTGGCCGGCGACCTCGGGCTGGCGCGCCATGCCCTCGACGGTCTTGCCGATGAGGATGCCCAGGCCGATGCCCGGGCCGAGCACCGCGAGGCCGTAGCCGACGGTCGCGATGTTGCCGGAGACGGCGTCGGCGGCGGCGAGGATCATGCTGGTGTCTGCCACGGTGGCTCGTTCCTTCCGTTGGGTCCCCGGCCGGTCGGCCGGGGGCTCGTAGGACCGCCCGGCGCGAGCCCGGCGGTGGTCGGTGGGGTCAGTGCTCGTCCGCGATGGACAGGCTGATGTAGACGGCGGTGAGGACCACGAAGATGTACGCCTGGAGGGCGGCGACGAAGACCTCGAACAGCGTGATGGCGAACCCGCCGAGCAGGCTGGGGACCGCGAAGACGGTCATGCCCGACATCGAGCGGACGAAGAAGTCCGTGGCGGAGAAGCAGAGCACCAGCATCAGGTGCCCCGCGACCATGTTCGCCATGAGCCGGATGGCCAGCGTGGCCGGCCGGAGGATGAAGACGGTGAGGAACTCCACCGGCGTCAGCAGGACGTAGAGGAACGGCGGGACGCCCGGGGGGAACAGGCTGGTCTTCAGGTACCCGCCGAGCCCGTGGTGCCGGATGCCGGCGCCGATGTACATGACGTACACCCACAGGGCCAGCATGATCGGCAGGCCGATCAGCGCGGAGCCCGCGATGTTCAGGCCCGGGACGATGCCGGTGATGTTGAACGCGAGGATCGCGAAGAAGATCGTCGTCAGGAGGGCGACGTACTTGTGGCCCTTGTCCTTGCCGATGATGTCCTCGGCCACGTTGACCCGGACGAAGTCCAGGAGGAGCTCGGCGACGTTCTGGCCGCGGCTCGGCACCAGCTTCGCGCGGCGCGCGGCGACGACCATGACCACCACGAGCACGAGCGCCGCGAGGACACGGACGAGCTGCATGCGGTTGAACTCGGCGAAGGTGCCCTCGAAGAGGATCGGCGCCGGGAAGAAGTCCGCGATGGTGGGGGCGTGGAACCCGCCCTCTTCCGCGGCGAGCGGCACGGTCGTCGCGATGCTGAACAGGGCGGTCTCCTGTGGTCGTGATGCGCGGTGCCGCCTCGTCGCGGGCACACCGGTAGCACCTGGCCGTCGTGGATGGGGTGAAGCCTAACTCATCGCCCGCGCGCTTCAGGACGCCCCGTCGTGCCTGCGCGGGTGACGCGTCAGCGCGTCGTCGCGCCCGGTTCGACGTACGGGACGCGGCCGCCGTTGACCGCCCGGAAGTCGAGCACCGCGGACCCGATGACACCGAGCGCCAGCACGCCGGCGAGCACGCCGCGCGAGTAGAAGTCCATGTCGCGCACGAGTGCCAGCACCACGATCACGACGAGCACCTTCGCGAGCCACGTGCCCATCACCACGGCCGCCATGGTGTTCGGCGACGCGTCGAGCGTGCGCAGCATCGCGACCACGGTGGTGCCCGAGAAGACGAGCGCGAGGCCCACCGCGATCAGCGCCCCCCACACGCCTGGCATGCCCGCGACCAGCGCCCCGACGCCGACGCCGAGGACGGCGAGCACGGCGAGGAGGACGAGGGTGTCGCGCAGCGCGCGGCGGAACACGGCGCGCGTGGCGTCCTGCGGCCGCGCGGGGGCGGCGGGTCGGTCGGCCGGCTCGACGGGTCCGGTCGGGTCGGTCGTCACGGTGAAGCCTCCACGGGGGTCGGGGTGCGCCCGCGCAGCGGGCCGAGGGTGAGCAGGGCGGCGACGACGACGCCGACGCCGGTCACGACGACGACCGTCGCCGTGGACCAGACCGCGAGCGCCGCGACGCCGAACGCGAGGACGCCGGTCCACACGTACATGATCGCGACCGCGCGGCGGTGGCTGTGCCCGAGGGCGAGCAGCCGGTGGTGCAGGTGCAGGCGGTCGGGGTGGAACGGGCTCTTGCCCTGGACGACCCGGCGCAGGATGGCGAGCGACATGTCGAGCAGCGGCAGCACGAGCACGGCCAGCGGGAGCACGATCGGGACGAACGCGGGGAACGAGACGCGGTCGGAGACGGCGAGGGGGTCGATCTGGCCCGTCACGACGATGGCGGCGGCCGCCATGACGAACCCGAGGAGCATCGAGCCGGAGTCGCCCATGAAGATGCGCGCGGGGTACGCGTTGTGCGGCAGGAAGCCCACGCAGATGCCGACCAGCACGGCGAGCACCAGCGTCGCGAGGCTCGCGTAGTCGCCCTGGCTCGTCCCGCGCGTCAGCAGGTACGCGTAGAGGAAGAACGCCGCTCCCCCGATGGCCAGCACGCCCGCGGCCAGCCCGTCGAGCCCGTCGACGAAGTTCACGGCGTTCATGGCGACGACCACCGACACGACGGTGATGAACACCCACGTGCGCGGGGAGCCGACGAGGACCCCCGCGATGGGCAGCTGGTAGAGCAGCACGCCCTGCCACGCCAGGAAGCCCGCGGCCAGCACCTGCCCCATCAGCTTGGTCAGCCAGTCGAGGTCCCAGATGTCGTCCGCGACCCCGAGCGCGCAGACCAGCGCGGCGCCACCGACGATGCCGAGGATCGGGCGGGGGTTGTCGAACAGCCCGGAGAGGAACGGCAGCCGGCTCGCCATGAGGAACGCGACCAGCAGCCCGCCGAACATCGCCATGCCGCCGAGTCGCGGCGTCGGGATCGCGTGCACGTCCCGGTCGCGCACCGCGGTGATCGCGCCCCAGCGCAGGGCGCACCACCGCGCGAGCGGCGTCAGCAGGTAGGTGACGACCGCCGCGATCAGCAGGACCAGCAGGTACACCCTCACCGGGCCGGGGCCTCCGGGGTGTCGGCGGCGGCTCCGTCGGCGGGCGGCGCGGGCGCCTGGTCGGCCGGGGCGGGCGCGTGATCAGACGGGGCGGGCGCCGTGCCGGTCGGGGCGGCCGGTGGCGGGGGCGCCATGACGGGCGCCACCGCGGCGAGCGCGGCGAGGTCGATCGCGCCGAGGCGCACGACGCGCAGCACGTCGCCCGTGGCGTCGACGATGGTCGAGGCGACGCCGCCCGGGGCCTCGCCGCCGTCGAGCACGACCGGCACGTGCGCGCCCAGCTGCCGGTACGCCTCCTGCGCCGTCGTCGCCGCCGGGCGGCCCGTCCGGTTGGCGCTCGAGACCGCGAGCGGACCCGTGCGGCGCAGCAGGGCGAGCGCGACCCGGTGGTCCGGTACCCGCAGTGCGACGGTGCCGTGCGTCTCGCCCAGGTCCCACGCCAGCGACGGCTGCGCGCGCAGGATGATCGTCAAGCCACCCGGCCAGAACGCGTCGGCGAGGGCGCGCACGCCGTCGGGCACCTCCGTGGCGAGGCCGTCGAGCGTGCGCACGTCCGGGATGAGCACGGGCGGGGGCATCTGCCGGCCGCGGCCCTTCGCGTCGAGCAGGGCCTGCACGGCGCGGGGGTCGAACGCGTCGGCCGCGATGCCGTAGACCGTGTCCGTCGGCAGGACGACGAGCTGGCCGCGGCCGATCACGTTGACGGCCTCGTCGAGCGCGGGCCCCCAGGTGCCCGGGTCGGTCGCGTCCTTGATCCGGATGAGGCTCACGCGGGCGAGTCTCCCACGCCCCCGCGGGCGACTCGCCGGGCGACGAGCGTGCGCGGCCGGCCCGTCAGGTCCGGTGCGGTGGCGACCTGCGTGAACACGCCCGTGGCGAGCGCGACCTCCCGCGCCGGGGCGTCCTGCACCTCGGCGTGCTCCATGACGAGCAGGCCGCCCGCGGCCAGCAGCCGGCCGGCCGCGGCCACCACGGCGCGCGGCACGTCGAGGCCGTCGGCACCGCCGCCGTACAGCGCGAGGTCGGGGTCGTGGTCGCGCACCTCGGGGTCGGTCGGCACGGCGTCGGGCGGGATGTACGGCGGGTTGGACACGACGACGTCGACCATGCCGGCGAGGTCGGCGAGCAGGTCCGGGTCGCGCACGTCGCCCTGCACGACCCGCACGCCGTCGGCGCCGACGGCTCGCGCGTTGTGCCGGGTCAGCCCCACGGCCTCGGGCGAGAGGTCGACCGCGACGACGCGTGCGCCCGGCACCTCCGTGGCGACGGACAGCGCGATGGCCCCGGTGCCGGTGCACAGGTCCACGACGACGGGTGCGCCGCCGGCCGCCAGCAGGCGCCGGGCCTCGTCGATCGCGAGCTGCGCGACCGTCTCGGTCTCCGGCCGCGGCACGAACACGCCGGGCTCGACCCGCAGCGTGAGGTGCCGGAACGCCGTGTGCCCGGTGATGTGCTGCAGCGGCTCGCGCGAGCGGCGCCGCTCGACGAGGGCCGCGTACCGGGCGGCGAAGCCCTCGGGGAGCGGCGGCGGGAGCACGAGCTCCACGCGCGGGAGCCCGAGGGCGTACGCGGCCAGGGCGGTCGCGTCGTGCCGCGGGGATCCGACGCCCGCCTCGGCGAGCACGCGCGTGGCCCCGTCGACGTAGGCCCGCAGCGTCACGGCGGCCGCAGCACCGGCGCTCATGCGCCCGCCGCCGCCAGCCGGGCCGCCTCGTCCGCCGCCACGGCCGACGCCACGACGGGACCGAGGTCGCCGTCGAGCACCTGGTCGAGGTTGTACGCCTTGTAGCCCGTGCGGTGGTCGGCGATCCGGTTCTCGGGGTAGTTGTACGTCCGGATGCGCTCCGAGCGGTCCACCGTGCGCACCTGCGAGCGGCGCGCCTCGCTGGCCGCGGCCGCCGCCTCCTCCTGACGCGCCGCCAGCAGCCGCGCCCGCAGCACGCGCATCGCCTGCTCGCGGTTCTGCAGCTGCGACTTCTCGTTCTGCATCGAGACCACGATGCCGGTCGGCAGGTGCGTGATCCGCACCGCCGAGTCGGTCGTGTTGACCGACTGCCCCCCGGGGCCCGACGACCGGTAGACGTCGATCCGCAGGTCGTTCGCGTCGATCGCGACGTCACCCTCGTCGTCGGCCTCGGGGAAGACCATGACGCCCGCCGCCGACGTGTGGATCCGGCCCTGCGACTCCGTCACCGGGACGCGCTGCACCCGGTGCACACCGCCCTCGTACTTCAGGTGCGCCCACACGCCGTCCTCCGGGGCGCCCGCCGACCGTGCCTTCACCGCGACCTGCACGTCCTTGTAGCCGCCGAGGTCGGACTCGGTCGCCTCGAGGACCTGCACGGCCCAGCCCTGCCGCTCGGCGTAGCGCGTGTACATGCGCAGCAGGTCGCCCGCGAACAGCGCGGACTCCTCGCCGCCCTCCCCCGCCTTGATCTCGAGGATGACGTCCCGCCCGTCGTCGGGGTCGCGTGGGACGAGCACGCGTCGCAGCCGGTCGGTCGCCGCGTCCGCGGCGGCACGCAGGGCCGGGAGCTCGGCGGCGAAGGCCGCGTCGTCGACGGCCAGCTCGGCGGCGGCGCCTGCGTCGTCGGTGGCCGCGCGCCACTCCCGGTACGCCTGCACCACGGGTCCCAGCTCCGCGTACCGGCGGCCGAGCCGGCGGGCGCGGCCGGCGTCGGTGTGCACCGACGGGTCGGCGAGCTGCGCCTCGATGTCGGCGTGCTCCGCCAGGAGCGGGACGAGGGCCGGCGGGGTGCCGTCGTGGGTCACGGGTGGCGGGTCTCCTGCTGAGGGGTCGGACGCGACGTGTGCCGTCACGGACGGGGTCGTCCCCGGTACGCCGGCGGGCGCCCGGAACGACGCAGCGCCGGTGCACGGGCGGCGGACACGACCATGGAGGGCCGTCGTCCGCGCCGTGCACCGGCGCTGGGCGGAAGAGCTACTTGCCGGACTTCTTGCCGTAGCGGGCCTCGAAGCGGGCGACGCGGCCGCCGGTGTCGAGGATCTTCTGCTTGCCCGTGTAGAACGGGTGGCAGGCGCTGCAGACGTCGGCGTGGATCTTGCCGTCGGTGACGGTCGACTTGGTGGTGAACGTGTTGCCGCAGGTGCAGGTGACCTCGGTGAGCACGTACTCCGGGTGGATACCAGACTTCACGGTTCTTCTCCTCGCGGGGGGTGTCTCCGGGTCCGGACGCGCTTGCCGCGCCGGTGAACCGCAGACCAGCGGACCATTGTGCCAGAACATGGCGGGGCCCCGAAAACTTCCCTCGCCGAGCCCTCTCGGCCCCGCGACGGCGACGGCCCCGCACCTCGGGGGGTGCGGGGCGTCGGCGACGTGCGACAGCGGGGTCAGACGACCTTGCCGACGCCCTCCTCGAGCGCGGGACCGTTGTGCCCCGGCGTGGTCTTCTGCACCTGCAGCAAGAACTCGACGTTCGACTTCGTCTCGCGCAGCTTGCCGAGCAGGAGCTCGATGGCCTGCTGCTGGTCGAGCGCGCCGAGCACGCGGCGGAGCTTGTAGATGATCTTCAGCTCGTCGTGGCTCATGAGCACCTCCTCGCGGCGGGTGCCGGACGCGTTGACGTCCACCGCGGGGAAGATGCGCTTGTCGGCGAGGCCGCGCGACAGGCGCAGCTCCATGTTCCCGGTGCCCTTGAACTCCTCGAAGATGACCTCGTCCATCTTCGAGCCCGTCTCCACCAGCGCGGAGGCGAGGATCGTCAGCGAGCCGCCGTTCTCGATGTTGCGCGCCGCGCCGAAGAACCGCTTCGGCGGGTAGAGCGCCGAGGCGTCCACGCCGCCGGAGAGGATCCGGCCCGACGCCGGCGCCGCCAGGTTGTACGCGCGCGACAGGCGGGTCAGCGAGTCGAGCAGCACGACGACGTCCTGACCCAGCTCGACCAGGCGCTTGGCGCGCTCGATCGCGAGCTCGGCGACGATCGTGTGGTCCGACGCGGGGCGGTCGAACGTCGAGGCGATGACCTCGCCCTTGACCGTCCGCTCCATGTCCGTGACCTCCTCGGGGCGCTCGTCGACGAGCACGACCATGAGGTGGACCTCGGGGTTGTTCGCGGTGATCGCGTTCGCGATCTGCTGCATGACGATCGTCTTGCCCGCCTTGGGCGGCGCGACGATGAGACCACGCTGCCCCTTGCCGATCGGGGCGACGATGTCGATGACCCGCGGCGTCAGGCGGCCCGGCTCGGTCTCGAGACGCAGCCGCTCCTGCGGGTACAGCGGCGTCAGCTTGGAGAACTCGGGCCGCTGGGCGGCGAGCTCGGGGTCGGCGCCGTTGACCGTGTCCAGGCGCACGAGCGCGTTGAACTTGCTCGGGCGGTTGCCCTGCGGCTGCGGGTCGCCCTCGCCCGGCTGGCGGACGGCGCCCGTGATGGCGTCGCCGCGGCGCAGCGCGTGCTTCTTGACCTGGTTCAGCGAGACGTAGACGTCGCCCGGGCCCGGCAGGTAGCCGGACGTGCGGACGAAGGCGTAGGAGTCGAGGACGTCGAGCACGCCCGCGACGGGCAGCAGGACGTCGTCCTCGTTGAGCTCGACGTCGTCGGGACCGGGCAGCTCGCCCGGGCCACGGCCGCGGCCGCGCTTGCGGTCCCGGTCGCGGTAGCGGTCCCGCGACCGGCGGCGGCGGCCGCCGCGCTCGTCGTCGTCCTGGGCCTGGCGGTCGTCGCGCACCTGGCGGTCGTCGCGGGCCTGGCGGTCGTCGCGCGTCTGACGGTCGTCACGGGCCTGGCGGTCGTCACGGGCCTGCCGGTCGTCCCGGGCCTGGCGGTCGTCGCGGGCCGGCCGGTCGGCGCGCTCGGGCTGCGCCGCCTGCTGGGCGTCGCGACCCTGCTGGGGCCGGTCGCCCCGGCGGCCGTCGCCCTGCTCCTCGCGGGGCGCGGCCTCGACGGGCGCACCCGCGCTGCGGCCCGCGCGGCGCGAGCGGCGCTCACCGGTCACGACGCCGACGGCGTCGGCGGCACGCGCGGCACGGTCGTCGCGCTCGTCGCCGGCCGGGGCCAGGCGGGCGTCGAGCGCGGCCTCGAGGCCTGCGAGGACGTCGCGCGTGGGGCGCTCCTCGGAGCGCTGCTCGCCCTGCGGGCGGTCGGTCTGCGGGCGGTCGATCTGCGGGCGGTCGGCCTGCTCGGCGCGCTGCACCTGCTCGGCCTGCTCGCCGCGCGCCCGGTCGGCGCGGGTGGCGCGCACGCGCCGCGGCGCGCGGTCGGCACCGTCGCCCGT
This sequence comes from Cellulomonas shaoxiangyii, assembly GCF_004798685.1. Lineage (NCBI taxonomy): Bacteria > Bacillati > Actinomycetota > Actinomycetes > Micrococcales > Cellulomonadaceae > Cellulomonas > Cellulomonas shaoxiangyii. The sequence continues at coordinate 2,823,438 of NZ_CP039291.1, forward strand.
CTCGGCGGGGCGCTCGGCGGCCGGCGCCTCGACGACGGCCTCGGCGCGGCGCGTGCTCGCGCGCGACTCGAGGGCCTGCGGGCGCTCGGCGGGGCGGTCGCCCGAGCGGGCGGCGGAGATCGCCTGGACGAGGTCGCCCTTGCGCATCTTGCTGGTGCCCTTGACGCCGAGCTGGGAGGCGAGCGCCTGGAGCTCGGGCAGGCGCATCGCGGAGATGCTGCCCGTGCCCGAGCCGCCGGCCGTGGTCGCCGCGGCGTCGATGGTGTCTGTCACGAAGGATCCTTCCCCCTCGGCGGGGCCCCTCCGGTCCTCCCGGTCGGGGGTCTGCGTCCGACCGGCTGCGGTCGGAGCGGTGCTGCCACGCGCGCCGCGTACGACGGCGTCTGCTCACGCGTGGCGGGGCGTTCCCCTCGTCGTCGACTCTGTGGCAGTGGCGGCGGGATCGCGGTGACGTCCGGCGACCGTCGGGCGCCCGCGAGGGCGGCTGATCCGTGGGGTCGGGGTTCCGGAGGTCCGGGTTCCGCAGTCGATCCGGAGCGGTCGATGCACAGGGGGCCGGAGGACGAGGTCCGGGGAACTCGTCGATGCTACCACCGGGGCACCCGCCCCGGAGCGGCGTTGGCGTCAGTCGAGGAGCGTGCGGACCGTGGCCCCGTCCGCGTCGACCGGCAGGCGCAGGACGCGCCACCCGGCCATCACGCCGCCGAACGCGTCGGCGACCGCCGCGTCCGCGTCGGTCGCGGGGCCGTCGGGCTCGCCCGCGCGGCCGCCCGCCGCGCTCCCGGCCGTCCCGTCCGCCGCCGCGGCCCGCCGGGCGAGCGCCAGCACGGTCGGGCCGGCGCCGGACACGACCGCGGCCACGCCGCGCGCCCGCAGCGCGTCGACGAGGGCGAGCGACTCGGGCATGACGGACCGGCGGTAGCCCTGGTGCAGGCGGTCGCCCGTCGCGTCGAGCAGCAGGTCGGGCCGCCGGCCCAGCGCCTCGACCAGCAGCCCGGCGCGAGCGGCCTGCCACGCGGCGTCGGCGTGCGGAACGTGCGCGGGCAGCACGCCGCGCGCGGCACGCGTCGAGAGGTGCTGCTGCGGCACGACCGCCACGGGGACCACGTCCGGGTGCACGGGCAGGCGCACGGCGCGCACGCCACCGTCCCGCTCCCCCGCCCACGCGAGGGTGAACCCCCCGAGCAGCGCCGGCGCGGCGTTGTCGGGGTGGCCCTCGAGCTCCGTCGCGAGCGCGAGGGCGTCGTCGTCGCCGAGCACGTCGGGGTCGCCGACGAGCCCGCGCGCCGCGAGCACACCCGCGACGACGGCGGCCGCGGACGAGCCGAGGCCGCGCCCGTGCGGGATCCGGTTGCGGCAGACGAGGTGCAGGCCGGTCTGCGGCGCGCCGACGTGGTCGAGCGCCGCACGCAGGGCCCGCACGACCAGGTGCTGCTCGTCGGTGGGCACCTCCCCCGCTCCCTCGCCCTCGACGTCGACGCGCACGCCCGCGGAGCCGAGGGCGCGCACCTCGAGGTCGTCGTGCAGGCCGAGCGCCAGCCCCAGCGCGTCGAAGCCGGGCCCGAGGTTGGCGGAGGTGGCAGGGACGCGCACCCGCACGTGCGCCGCGCGCAGCCGCACGGCTCAGCCCAGGCCGAGGGCGTCGGCGATCGAGACGACGTCCGCGGTGACGCGCACGGGGACGACCTCGTCGCCGTCGGCCGTCCGCAGCGCCCACTGCGGGTCCTTCAGCCCGTGGCCGGTCACCGTGACGACGATGCGCGCACCGGCCGGGACCTGCCCCGCCTCGGCGCGCGCGAGCAGGCCCGCGACGCCGGCGGCCGACGCGGGCTCCACGAACACGCCCTCCTCGGCGGACAGCACGCGGTGCGCGGCGAGGATCTGCTGGTCCGTGACGGCCGCGATGACGCCGCCCGAGGTGTCGCGCGCCTCCTCGGCCTGCTGCCACGAGGCGGGGTTGCCGATGCGGATCGCGGTCGCGATGGTCTCGGGCTCGTCGATCGGGTACCCGGCCACGATCGGCGCGGCGCCGGCGGCCTGGAAGCCCCACATGGCCGGCGTCCGCGTGGCCACGGCGGGCAGCGACTCCCCCGCGTCGAGGCCCGCGTACTCGCGGTAGCCCCGCCAGTAGGCCGTGATGTTGCCGGCGTTGCCGACCGGCAGGACGTGCACGTCGGGCGCGTCGCCGAGGGCGTCGACGACCTCGAACGCCGCGGTCTTCTGCCCCTGGATGCGGTCCGGGTTCACCGAGTTGACGAGCTCGACGGGGTAGGCCTCGGCGAGCTTGCGCGCCGCGACGAGGCAGGCGTCGAAGTTGCCGTCCACCTGCAGCAGGCGCGCGCCGTGCGCGATGGCCTGCGAGAGCTTGCCCATCGCGATCTTGCCGTCCGGGACCAGCACCGCGCAGACCATGCCGGCCCGCGTCGCGTACGCGGCCGCCGACGCCGACGTGTTCCCCGTGGACGCGCACACGACGGCCTTCGCGCCCCGCCCCGCGGCGGCCGACATCGCGGTCGTCATGCCGCGGTCCTTGAAGGACCCGGTCGGGTTCATCCCCTCGACCTTGAGGTACACGTCCGCGCCCGTGCGCTGCGACAGCACCGGGGCGGGCACGAGCGGCGTGCCGCCCTCGCCCAGCGTGACGACGCGCTCCTGGACGTGGGCGGGCAGGCGGTCGGCATACTCGGCGATGACGCCGCGCCACTGGTGGGCCATGGGTGATCCTCGGTTCTCGCCGCTCGGTCGCGGGGTGTCGGTACGGGTCAGAGCACGGGCAGGACGGACACGACGCGGTGCACGACGTCGAGCCCCGTGACGGCCTCGACGGTGGCGCGCAGCGCCCGCTCCGTCGCCGTGTGCGTCGTGATGACGAGCGTCGCGACGCGGTCGGCGCCGGGCGTGGCCGGGTCCGTCGGGGGCGTCTGGCGGACGGCCTCGATGGAGACGTCCTGCGCGGCGAGCTCGGTGGCGACGCGCGCGAGCACGCCCGGCCGGTCGGCGACCTCGAGCCGCAGCTGGCAGCGCGTGCGCGCGTCGCCCGGGTCGAGCACCCGCAGGTCCGCGTGCGAGGACTCGACCGGCCCCTTGCCCCCCAGCACGCGGTGCCGCGCGACCTGCACGAGGTCGCCGAGCACCGCGGACGACGTCGGGGCGCCGCCCGCGCCGCGCCCGTAGAACATGAGCTCGCCGGCGGCCTCCGCCTCGACGAAGACGGCGTTGAACGCGCCGCGGACGCCCGCGAGCGGGTGCTCGGACGGCACCAGCGCCGGGTGCACGCGCACCAGCACGCCGTCGCCGTCCGCGCCCCGCTCGGCGATCGCGAGCAGCTTGACGACGTGGCCGGTGCGGGCCGCCCACGCGACGTCGTCGGCGGTCACGCCCGTGATGCCCGTGCGGTCGACGTCGTCGATCGAGACGCGGGTGTGGAACGCGAGGGACGCGAGGATCGCCGCCTTCGCGGCGGCGTCGTAGCCCTCGACGTCGGCCGTCGGGTCGGCCTCGGCGTACCCGAGCGCCTGCGCCTCGGCGACCGCGGCGTCGAGGTCGAGCCCGTCGGTGGCCATGCGGTCGAGGACGTAGTTCGTGGTGCCGTTGACGATGCCGAGCACGCGCCGCACGGTGTCGCCCGCGAGCGACTCGCGCACGGGCCGCACGATCGGGATGGCGCCCGCGACCGCGGCCTCGAAGTACAGGTCGACTCCCGCGGCGTCCGCCGCGGCGTACAGCGTCGGGCCGTCCTGCGCGAGCAGCGCCTTGTTGGCGGTCACCACCGAGGCGCCGTGCTCGATCGCCCGCAGCAGCAGCGTGCGCGCGGGCTCGGTTCCGCCGATGAGCTCGACCACGACGTCGGCCTTGTCGACGAGGGCGTCGGCGTCGCCGGTCAGCAGCGCGCGGTCGACCACCGGGTCGCGCTCGGCGTCCACGTCGCGCACGGCCACGCCGACGAGCTCGAGCGGTGCACCCACGCGGGCCGCGAGCTCGTCCGCCTCGGTGACCAGGCGCCGCACGACCTCCGTCCCGACGACGCCGCAGCCGAGGACGGCGACGCGCAGGGGCGGGTGGGCGGACGACGAGGGGTGCGGCACGTCAGCAGCCTTCCGGTGGGGCGGACGGGGTGCCGTCCCGCGCAGGAGGGCCGGGGCCGGCGGACCTCAGGATAGGGGCGCGCCGCAGCGCGCCGTCCCGGTGTCCGCGCGGCGGTGGAGCGTCCCGGCGGCGGGCGCGCTCAGTCGGCGCCGACGTCGAGGGCGAGCAGGTCCTCGACGGTCTCGCGCCGCACGAGCACGCGGGACGCGCCGTCGCGCACGGCGACGACGGGCGGACGCGTGAGCAGGTTGTAGTTGGAGGCCATCGACCGCCCGTACGCACCCGTGGCCGGCACGGCGAGCAGGTCGCCGGCGCGCACGTCGGCGGGGAGCTGCACCTCGTGCACGACGATGTCGCCGCTCTCGCAGTGCTTGCCGACGACGCGCGCGAGCACCGGCGCGGCGTCCGGCTCCCGGCCGACGACCTCCGCGTGGTACGCCGCGCCGTACAGGGCGGGACGGATGTTGTCGCTCATGCCGCCGTCGACCGACACGTACGTGCGCACGCGCCCGTCGTCGAGGCGCACGGGCTTCACGGTGCCCACGCGGTAGAGGGTCAGGCCCGCCGGTCCGACGATCGCCCGTCCGGGCTCGATCGACAGGCGCGGCAGCGGGGTGCCGAGCGTCGCGGCGGCCTCCGCCACGGCGTGCGCGACCTCGGTCGCGATGCGCGCGGGCTCGAGCGGGACGTCGCCGGGCAGGTAGGCGATGCCGTAGCCGCCGCCGAGGTCGACCTCCTCGACGAGCACGCCCGTGCGCGCCGCGAGGTCCGCGCGCAGCGCGAGCACCTTCTGCGCGGCGACGGCGAAGCCCGAGGAGTCGAGGATCTGCGAGCCGATGTGCGAGTGGATGCCGAGCAGGTGCAACTCGGGCCGCGCGAGCACGCGCAGCAGCGCGGCGACCGCGGGGCTGTCGCCACCCTCCGGCCCGGCCGTCAGCGACAGGCCGAACTTCTGGTCCTCGTGCGCGGTCGAGATGAACTCGTGCCCACCGGCGTGCACGCCCGTGGTGACGCGCACCATCACGGGTGCGGGCGGGGTGTCCCGGCCGTCCGCCCGGCGGGCCGCGACCAGGTCCGCCAGGTGCTCCACCTCGGCGAGCGAGTCGACGATGACCCGGCCGACACCCGCGTCGAGCGCCACGTGCAGCTCGCCGTCCGACTTGTTGTTGCCGTGCAGCCCGAGGTGCGCGCCGGGCACGCCGGCCGCGAGCGCGACCGCGAGCTCTCCCCCGCTGGCCGTGTCGACCCGCAGGCCCTCCTCGTGCACCCACCGGGCGACCGCCCGCGAGAGGAACGCCTTGCCGGCGTAGTAGACGTCGACGCCCGTGCCGATCTCGGCCGCCGCGGCCTCGAACGCCTCCCGGTACGCGCGGGCCCGCGCCCGCAGGTCGGCCTCGTCGAGGACGTACGCGGGCGTGCCGTGCTCGGCCGCGAGCGCGTGCACGTCGACGCCCGCGACCCGCAGGGCGCCGTCGTCGCCGCGGGCCGCCCCGGTGGACCAGGGCGCCCCGAGCGGGGTCGTCACATCCGCTCCGGCGCGCTCACGCCGAGCAGCGCGAGGCCGTTGGCGAGCACCTGGCGCGTGGCGTCGTTGAGCCACAGGCGCGTGCGGTGCGTGTCCGTGACCTCCTCGTCGCCGAACGGCGTGACGCGGCGCTGGTCGTACCACTTGTGGTACGCCCCGGCGAGCTCCTCGAGGTAGCGCGCGACGCGGTGCGGCTCGCGCAGCTCCGCCGCCTGCGCGACGACGCGCGGCAGCTCCGCGAGCTGCCCGAGCAGCACCGACTCCGACTCGTGGTCGAGCAGGGCGGCGTCGAAGCCGTCCTCGCGGCGCACCCCCGCCTCGGCCGCGTTGCGCGCGACCGAGACGGTGCGCGCGTGCGCGTACTGCACGTAGTAGACGGGGTTCTCGTTGCTGGCCCGCGTGAGCAGGTCGAGGTCGAGGTCGATCTGCTGGTCGCTCGACGAGCGCGCGAGCGAGTACCGCGCCGCGTCCACGCCGACCGCGTCGACGAGGTCCTCGATCGTGACGACCGTGCCCGCGCGCTTGCTCATGCGGACCGGCTCGCCGTCCTTGACGAGGTTCACCATCTGGCCGATGAGGAGCTCGAGGTTGACGTGCGGGGTGTCGCCGAACGCCGCGCACACGGCCATCATCCGGCCGACGTACCCGTGGTGGTCCGAGCCCAGCATGATGACGACGCGGTCGAAGCCGCGCTCGCGCTTGTCGAGGTAGTAGGCGATGTCGCCGGCGATGTACGCCGCCTCGCCGTCGGACTTGATGACGACGCGGTCCTTGTCGTCGCCGAACTCGGTGGTGCGCAGCCACGTGGCGCCGTCCGCCTCGTACATGTGGCCCGCGTCGCGCAGCCGCTGGACCGCGCGCTCGACGGCCCCCGACTCGTGCAGCGAGTCCTCGTGGAAGTAGACGTCGAACTCGACCCCGAAGTCGCGCAGCGACGCCTTGATCTCCTCGAACATCAGGTCGACGCCGCGCACGCGGAACGCCTCGGTCGCCGCCGCGTCGTCGAGCGTGCGGGGGTCGGGCTCGCCGGCGGCGGCCGCGTCGGCGACGATCCGGTCCGCGATGTCGGCGATGTACTGACCGCCGTACCCGTCCTCGGGGGCGTCCTCGCCGCGGGCCCGCGCGAGCAGCGAGCGCGCGAACCGGTCGATCTGCGCACCGTGGTCGTTGAAGTAGTACTCCCGGGTGACCTCGGCGCCGGACGCCTGCAGGACGCGCGCGAGGCTGTCGCCGACGGCCGCCCAGCGCACGCCGCCGATGTGGATGGGCCCCGTCGGGTTGGCCGAGACGAACTCGAGGTTGACCTTCACGCCCTCGAACGCGGTGTTGCGCCCGTACGCGTCGCCCTGCTCCACGACCGAGCGCGCGAGCTCGCCCGCGGCGGCCGTGTCGAGGCGGATGTTGAGGAAGCCGGGGCCGGCGATCTCGACCGCGGCGATGCCGGGCACGTCGGCGAGCCGGCGGGCCAGCTCCTCGGCGAACGCGCGCGGGTTCGTGCCGGCCTTCTTCGCCAGCTGCAGCGCCACGTTCGTCGCCCAGTCGCCGTGCTCGCGCTGGCGCGGACGCTCCAGGTGCACCTTGGCCGGCACCGCGGCCGGGTCGAGGGCGAACGTGCCGTCGTCGACGGCGTGCACGAGGGCGGCGCGCAGGGCGTCGGCGAGCTGGTCGGGAGTCACCCTCGGATCGTACCGAGCGGGCCCGCACCCGCTCCCGCCCATGGCCGCGCGTGGACGGTGACGCCGCGCACGCCGCCGCCGGGCACCCCGGACGGGGGTCTGGTCGGATCGTTCCGAGACGTGTTGACTGCACACCACGCGTCGACGCGCCGGTCAGACCCTGCCCGCACACGGCGCGCGACCTGACCGCACCGACCAGCCCGCGAGGAGGCCGCCGACGATGGCGCGTCGTACCGGACTCATCGACACCGCCGTCGACGCCCTCCGGTCGCGCATCGCGTCGGGCGAGTGGCCCGTCGGCTCGCGCATCCCGCCCGAGCCCGCTCTCGTCACGCTGCTCGGCGTCGGCCGCAACACCGTGCGCGAGGCCGTGCAGTCGCTCGTCCACGCCGGCCTGCTGGAGCGCCGGCAGGGCTCGGGCACCTACGTCCTGTCGGCGTCCGAGCTGGCGGTGACGATGGGCCGGCAGATCGCCGACGCCCGCCAGCGCGACGTCGTCGAGGTCCGCCGCGCGCTGGAGATGGAGGCCGCGCGCCTCGCCGCGCAGCGCCGCACCGCCACGGACGTCGGTGAGCTGCTGCAGCACCGCGACGCCCGCGCCGAGGCCTACCGCGCCGGTGACCTCGAGCGCATGGTCGCCACCGACCTCGCGCTGCACCGGACCATCGTGCGCACCGCCGCGAACCCGGTGCTGCGCTCGCTGTACGACAACCTGCTGGACGCCATCGGCGAGAACATCCGCTTCAACTTCGTCACCGACGCGCACGGGCACGACTCGCACGACGGCCTGGTCGAGGCGATCGTCGCCGGCGACGAGTCCCGCGCGGTCGCCGAGACGTCGGGGTACCTGACGGCACTCATCCCGGAGCGCTGACGCCGCACCGCGGGTGCCGTCGCACGCCGGCCTGCTGGTAGTGTCGGGGATCGCGTCGACGGCCCTGCGCCGATCGCACGCCGCGCGCCCGTAGCTCAGCGGATAGAGCGTCTGCCTCCGGAGCAGAAGGTCGAAGGTTCGAATCCTTTCGGGCGCACCAGCCACGAGAGCCCTGCCCCCACCGACGCGGGGCAGGGCTCTCGTTGTATGCGCACTCGTGCTCTGCGTGCTCGTGCTCTGCGTGCTCGGGTCAGGAGAGCGGTGCGAACAGGGCGCTCACCGACTCGCCGCTGTGGATGCGGCGGACGGTCTCCGCGAACGCCGGCGCGACCGACAGGACCGTGAGCTTCGGGTGCGCCAGGCGCGCCGCCGTCGGCACGGTGTTCGTCGTGACGATCTCGCGCACCTCGGCGAACCCGCCGATCCGGTCCACGGCGCCGTCGGCGAAGATCCCGTGCGTGCACGCGACCACGACGGACAGGGCGCCGCTGCGGCGGAGCAGCTCCAGGACCGCGACGACCGTGCTGCCGCTCGCGATCTCGTCGTCGAGGACGATGACGTCGCGCCCGGCGACGTCGCCGATGATCGAGGTGATCTCGACCCGGTCGCCCCCGGAGCGCTCCTTGGCCGCGGCGGCGACCGGCGTCCCGAGCATCTTCGCGAAGGCGGTCGCCGTCTTCGCGTTGCCCAGGTCGGGCGACAGCACGGTCGTGCGCGAGAGGTCGCGACCGGCGAAGTGGTCGGCGAGCTCGCGCAGGGCGTTGAGCTGGTCCGTGGGGACGCGGAAGAACGCCTGCACCTGGGGCGCGTGCAGGGTCATCGTGAGCACCCGGTTCGCACCCGCCGTCACCAGCAGGTCCGCGACGAGCCGGCCGCCGACGGACACGCGCGCCGCGTCCTTCTTGTCCGAGCGCGCGTACGCGTAGTGCGGCATGACGGCCGTGATCCGCTGGGCCGAGGCGCCCTTCGCCGCGTCGATCATCAGCAGGAGCTCCATGAGGCTCTCCTGGGCCGGGGAGACGACCGGCTGGACGAGGTACACGTCCCGCTCGCGGCAGTTGTCCAGCAGCTGCACCTGGAGGCAATCGTTCGCGAAGCGGGACACGGTGGTCGAGCTGAGGGGCACGCCGAGCTCGCCACACATCTCCGCGGCGAAGTCGCGACCGGCGGTGCCAGCGAACACCCGGATCTCCCGCACGCGGTCAGCATAGGGGGAGTGCCCCGGCCGACCGTCGCGCCGCACGTCCTGACCGGGTCCGCGTGCGCGGCGTGCGAGAGTGGCGGATCCCGCCGCCGCACCACCAGGACTCCCCCGTGCCCACGACCCTGACGTACACCGCCACCCGACGCTCCGCCCACGCCGGCTACGTCGTGCAGGCCGTGGTCAACACCCTCGCCCCGCTGCTCTTCGTCGTCTTCCACACCCGGCTCGACGTCCCCGTCGCGCAGCTGGGTGCGCTCGCGGGCCTGAACTTCGCCGTGCAGCTGCTCACCGACCTGGCGGCGGTGCGGGTCGTGGACCGGATCGGCTACCGGCGGCCCCTGGTGGCGGCGCACGCGTTCGCCGCCGTCGGGCTCGTGCTGCTGGCCGTGCTGCCGCTGGTGACCCCGTCCCCGTTCGTCGGGCTGTGCATCGCCGTCGTCGTGTACGGCGTGGGCGGCGGGCTGCTCGAGGTCCTCGTGTCGCCGGTCGTGGAGCACCTGCCGCAGCCGGAGGAGGCCAAGGCGGCGGGGATGGCGCTCGCGCACTCGTTCTACTGCTGGGGACAGCTCGGCGTCGTCGTCGTCACCACGGGCCTGCTGGCGGTCGTCGGCACCCGGCTGTGGCCCGTGCTGCCCGTGCTGTGGGCGCTCGTGCCGCTCGCCAACCTGGTCGTGCTGCTGCGGGTGCCCCTGCCGCCGACCGTCCCGGACGAGCACCGCACGTCCCTGCGGTCGCTGTTCGGCACGCCGCTGTTCCTCGCGGCGCTCGTGCTCATGGCCACCGGCGGCGCCGCGGAGCTGACGCTCGCGCAGTGGGCGTCGTTCTTCGCCGAGGAGGGCACCGGCATCTCGAAGGAGGCCGGCGACCTGCTGGGGCTGGGCATGTTCGCGTTCCTGCAGGGCGCCGGACGCGTCGCGTACGGGCTGTGGGGACAGCGCCTCCCGCTGCGTCCGCTGCTCGCGGCGTCGGGCGTCGCGGCCGCCGCCTGCTACGTCGTCGCCGCGACCGCGTCGGCGCCGGCCCTCAGCCTGGCGGCGTGCGCGCTGTGCGGGCTGGCCGTGGCCCTGATGTGGCCCGGCACGTTCTCGCTCACCTCCGCGCGCTTCCCGCTCGGGGGCGCCGCGATGTTCGCCGTGCTCGCGCTCGCGGGCGACGGCGGCGCCACCGTCGGGCCGCTCGCCGCCGGCGTGCTCGCCGACCTCACGCACGGTCCGCTGGCCGGTCTCGCGGCGGCCCTGCCCGACGACAGCGGCACGGGCCTGCGCGCCGGGTTGCTGCTCTCGGCCGTCGTGCCGGCCGCGTTCGCGGTGACGGTGCTGGTGTCCGGGCGAGCCCGGGCGGCCCTGCCCCGGGAGCAGACCGTCAGCGCGTGAGCGAGCGGGGTCGACCGCGGCAGCAGGGCCGGCGCAGGTCGCGTCAGGCCGTCGGCCGCGCCTGCCACGTGCACACGCACGCCTCGTTGCCCTCGGCGTCCGCGAGCACCCAGAACGCGGGGACCGCGTGGTCGCTGACGAGCCGGCCGCCGGCGGCGAGCGCCGCGGCGACGCGCTCCTCGGCGAGGTCGTGCGGGACGGTCACGTCGAGGTGGATGCGGTTGCGCTGCGGCCGCGGGGCGTCCATCTGCTGGAACCACACCGCCGGGCCGGTGCCGGCGGGGTCGACGAGCGCGCCGGGGTCGGTGGGCACGTCGCGGTACGCGAGGACCGCCTTCCAGAACGGCCGGACCGCGGGGATGTCGAGCGCGTCGATCGCGACCTCGAGCACCTCGCTGGCCGGCACCGCGGGCACGAGGCCGAGCTCGTCCGCGAGCGCCGCGACGGTCGCGGCGAGGTCGACGTCGCGCGACGTGAGACCGCCGACGTCGTGGCTCGTCGTCGTCACCGTCACCTGGCCGTAGCGGAGCAGGACGTCGGGGTGGTGGCCGGCCGCGTCGGCGGCCTGCGCGACGCGCGCGACGAACGCGGCGCCGGTGGCCCAGTCGGGCGTGCGGTAGGTGGCGCGCAGCGTGCCCAGCAGCACGCGCCAGTGCCGGGCGTCGACGGCGTCGGTGACGGCGGAGTGCGGGAGGACGTCGCTGGCGGCGGTCATGGCAGCACCCTGCCAGCGACCACCGACATCCGCCGGGCGCGCACGACGGCGCGCAGCACGGCGCCCGGCGGCGGGGACCGCCGCCGGGCGCCGGGCGTCAGGCCCTGCTGGCGTCCGCACCCTCGGAGCCGGCGTCGCCGGCGGCCACGGCGGCCGGCGCCGGACGCGTGGTCCCGTCCCGCCCGTCCGCACGCCACCCGTCGCCGCGACCGCGCACGAGCTCCATGAGGTCGATGCCGGTCTGCGCCTTGAGCAGCACCGCCAGCTCCTGCACGCCGGTCGCGACGTGCCCGGTGACGTTCGACGCCCCGCCCTTGTCGATGACCGTGATGCCGTCGATCGACGCGAGCGCGTCGGCGTACGGCTGCGCCACCTTCGGGAGGGCGTCGAGGACCATCTGCAGACGCGCCGACTCCGGGAACGTCTGGTAGGCGTCGGCCTCGGCCTTGATCGCCGCGGCGCGCGCCTCGCCCTTCGCCTGCTCGGCGGCCGCCTCGGCCTCGCCGCGCGCGCGGGTGCCGTCGGCCTCGGCCCGCGCGATGGCGAGCGCACCCTCGGCACGGCGCTGCTGCTCGACGAGCGCGGCCTCCGCGCGCGACCGCGCCGCGGACGCCTCCGCGTCGGCCTGCGCGGTCGTGCGCTGCGCCTCGGCCTCCGCCGCCCGGATCGCCGACGTGCTGGCGGCCTCGGCCTCCTGCTCGGCGGCGTACCGGCGGGCCTCGGCCTCCTGGGCCTGCTCGTACTTGCGCGCCTCGGCGGGCTTGCGGACCTCGGTCTGCAGCTCCTGCTCGCGCAGTGCCGCGCGCCCCTGCGCCACCAGCTCCTGCTGCTCCAGGACGGACTGCTGGGCCTCGGCCTCGGCCCGCTCCTTGGCCGCCTCCGCCTCGGCCTGCGCCGTGGCGGTCTCCCGCGCGATCTGCGCGTTGCGCAGCGCGACCGCCTTGTTGGACTCGGCGATCTGCACGGCCGCCTCGTTGGAGCGCTGCGTGCTCTCCTGCCGCGCCTGCGCCTCGGCGATCTCGGCGTCGCGCGCCACCGCGGCCGCACGGGGGCGCCCGAGGTTGCGGATGTAGTCGCCGGAGTCCTCGACGGTCTGGATCTCGAAGTTCTCCAGGACCAGGCCGCGCTCGGCGAGCATCGGCACCGCGATGTCCTTGACCTCCTTCGAGAAGTCCTGCCGCTCGTACAGGATCGACTCGACGGTCAGGGTCCCGGCGATGGTGCGCAGCACGCCGACGAGCACCTCGCTCGTCTGCTGCTCGATGACCTGCTCCTGGCTGCGCCCGGCGAACCGCTGCGCCGCGGCGCGCACCATGCGCTCCGTGCCGCCGACCTTGACGACCGCGATGCTGCGCAGCGTCACGCCGACACCGCTCTTCGTCGTCGCGTCCTCGGCGGCCACGGAGAAGCTCTGGGAGGCCAGCGACAGGCGCACGACCTGCTCGAAGATCGGCTTGACGAACGTGCCGCCGCCGATGACGACGCGCTGACCCGACAGGTCCGTCGTCTCCTCCCCGGTCTCGGGGTTGATGACGGGCGTGCCGCTCTTGCGGCCCGTGATGATCAGCGCCTCGTCGGGCGTGGCGATCTTGAAGCGGACCTTCGCGTACACGGCGCCGACGACGGCGAGCACGACCAGGGCCACGATCGCCGCCGCGACGGTCGCGAACGTGCTCACGACCTCCATGGGACTCCTCGTGCCAGGACCTCCGCGGACGGAGGCCAGGGGTGGTGCGGTGCGGGCAGCGGCCCGACCGCGGGGGCGTGCGCCACGACGCGCGGGAGACCGGGCGGCGGTGGCGGTCCCCGCACCCTAGAGGGGCGCGTCCGGGGGACGGGAGCCGTTCCGCCGCGGACGACGCGGAACCACTCCCGCGGCCGAGCCGCACCGGGGCCACCGCCCGGCGGCCGTCAGCCGGCGAGCGCCTCGCGCAGGGCGCGCGCCACGGGCCACGCCGCGTCGGCCGTCGTGCCCGCCACCGTCCGGGTGGTCGCCGTGCGGGGGTCGCACCACGAGGAGAACGACACGCCGGTGTCCTGGCCCGCCAGCCCGACCGTCCCGTCGTCGAGCAGCCACACGCCGAGCCCGTAGGACTCGTCGTCGCCGGTGGGACGCGGCTCCCGCATCCGCGCCACCAGCACGTCCGGCACGATCCGCCCGCCCAGGAGCGCGTGCCAGAACCGCTCCATGTCCGCGGTCGTCGTGTACGCGCCACCGTCCCCGCCGCCCACCACAGGCAGGTGGTGCACGTTCGTCAACCAGCCGTCGTCGGTCCGCACGTAGCCGACGGCCGCGTCGCCGGGCAGCGCGTCCGACCGGGGGTAGCCGGTGGACGTCATCCCCGCCGGGTCGAGCACGCGCTCCTGCACGAGGGCGTGGAACGGCACGCCCGACGCCCGCTGCGCGAGCAGGGACAGCAGGACGAACCCCGCGTTGCTGTAGGCGAACCGCTCCCCCGCGGCGAACCCGGCCGGGTGGCCCTCGAGCAGCGGCAGGTAGTCCTCGGGCGAGACCAGCCGGTGCACGGGCACGGGCATGAGGTACTCCGCCAGGTCGGCGTCGTCGTCGAGGTACTCGCCGACGCCCGAGCGGTGCGCGAGCAGGTGCTCGACCGTGACGTCGTCGGCCACGAGCGGCAGGTCGTCGCCGAGCAGCGAGCGCGCCGTCGTGCCGGGCGTCAGCGTGCCGTCGGCGACGAGCGAGAGGACCGCGAGCGCGGTGAGGCCCTTGCTCCCGCTCGCCGTGGCGAACCGGTGCGTGGGCGTCATCGGCAGGCCGTGCCGCCGGTCCGCGAGGCCCCACGCCGCGTCGAGCAGCACCTCGCCGTCGCGCACGACCCGCGCGACGACGCCGCCGACGCCGTCGGACGTGTCGGTCCCGGAGCGGACGGCGTCGGTCGCGGCGTCCAGCAGGGCGTCGGGGGTCAGCGGTGGCACGACGGCCACGGTAGGCCGCAGCCGCACGCACGTCTCGGCCTTTGTCGCGCCCGCCGGACCGGGACGCAGGTCCCGGGCTGTGACCCGAAGGACCCCGCGGGGAGACGCCCGTCACACGAAAAGGACTTTCATCCCATCTATTCCGGACCGCCCGTTCCTAGCGTCGTAGACAGCGACGGACGACTCCAGCGTCCGCCACCCGCCACCGACCAGGGAGGACCCTCGTGTCCCAGACCACCAGGAAGAACACCCCGGCGACGGCCGGGGGCACCGACGTCGCGACCGCACCGGCCGTCGCGACCGCAGCCCCCGGGACCGCGCTGGGCGCGGCCGACGAGGGGAGCGTCGCCGCCGCCGTCGACCAGCTCGTCGCCAACGCGACGAAGGCGCTCGCGGAGTTCGAGCGCATGACCCAGGAGGACGTCGACCGCTTCGTGAAGAAGGGCGCGGTCGCCGCGCTCGACCAGCACGGCGTGCTGGCGAAGCTGGCGGTCGAGGAGACCGGCCGCGGCGTCTTCGAGGACAAGGCCGTCAAGAACATCTTCGCGTGCGAGCACGTGACCAACTCGATGGCGAACCTGCGGACGGTCGGCGTCATCAACGTCGACGAGCTCAACGGAATCACGGAGATCGCCGAGCCGGTCGGGGTGATCGCGGGCATCACGCCGGTGACCAACCCGACGTCCACCGCCATCTTCAAGTCGCTCATCGCGCTCAAGACGCGCAACCCGATCGTCTTCGCGTTCCACCCGAGCGCGCAGCGGTGCTCGATCGCCGCGGCCCGCGTGGTGCGCGACGCGGCCGTCGCCGCCGGCGCGCCGGAGCACTGCATCCAGTGGGTCGAGACGCCGTCCCTCACCGCCACGAGCGCGCTGATGAACCACCCGGGCGTGGCGACGATCCTCGCCACCGGCGGCAACGCGATGGTGAAGGCCGCGTACTCGTGCGGGAAGCCGGCGCTCGGCGTCGGCGCGGGCAACGTCCCGGCGTACGTCGAGAAGACGGCGAAGCTCGGGCGGGCCGTCAACGACATCGTCCTGTCCAAGGCGTTCGACAACGGCGTGATCTGCGCGTCCGAGCAGGCGGCGATCCTGGACGACGAGATCTACGACGCCGCGATGGCCGAGTTCGCCCGCCTGCACGCGTACCGCACGAACCCCGCCGAGAAGGCCATGCTCGAGCGGTTCGTCTTCGGCGTCGAGGCGGACGGCGAGAACTGCGGCGGCGCGAAGCTGAACCCGGCCGTGGTCGGCAAGAGCCCCGTGTGGATCGCCGAGCAGGCCGGCTTCACCGTGCCGTCCGACACGTCGATCATCCTCGCCGAGGTCTCCGGCGTCGGACCGGCCGAGCCGCTCACGCGCGAGAAGCTCTGCCCGGTCCTGGCGGTGCTGCGCGCCACCAGCACGGAGCACGGCATCAGCCTCGCCGAGCAGATGGTGGAGTTCGACGGCCTCGGCCACTCGGCCGCGATCCACACGCAGGACGACGACCTGACGGTCGAGTTCGGCACGCGCGTCAAGGCGGTCCGCGTCATCTGCAACGCGCCCTCGTCGCTCGGCGGGATCGGCGACATCTACAACGCGTTCATCCCGTCCCTGACGCTGGGCTGCGGCTCCTACGGCCACAACTCCGTCTCGAACAACGTGTCGGCGGTCAACCTCGTGAACATCAAGCGCGTCGGCCGGCGCAACAACAACCTGCAGTGGTTCAAGGTCCCCGCCAAGACGTACTTCGAGCCGAACGCCATCCGCTACCTCGCGGACATGGCGGGCGTCGAGCGCGTCACGATCGTGACCGACTCGACCATGACGACCCTCGGGTTCGTCGACCGCGTGATCGACGTGCTGAACCGGCGGGGCAACCGGGTCGCGCTGCAGATCATCGACCAGGTCGAGCCCGAGCCGTCGGTGCGCACCGTGCAGGCCGGGGCCGCGCAGATGCGCCACTTCCGGCCCGACACGATCATCGCGCTGGGCGGCGGGTCGCCCATGGACGCGGCGAAGGTCATGTGGCTGCTGTACGAGCACCCCGAGATCGTCTTCTCCGACCTCAAGCAGAAGTTCTTCGACGTCCGCAAGCGGGCGTTCAAGTTCCCGGTGCTGGGCGAGCTCGCCAAGCTCGTCTGCATCCCGACGACGTCGGGCACCGGTGCGGAGGTCACGCCGTTCGCGGTCATCTCCGACCCCGACGCGGGCAAGAAGTACCCGCTGGCCGACTACGCGCTGACGCCGACCGTGGCGATCATCGACCCGATCCTGACGTCGCGGATGCCCCGCAGCCTGGCCGCCGACTCCGGCTTCGACGCGCTCACGCACGCCACCGAGGCGTTCGTGTCGGTGTACGCCAACGACTTCACCGACGGCATGGCGCTGCAGGCGATCCGGCTCATCTTCGACAACCTCGCGCAGTCGGTGAACGGCGACCCGGCCGACCCGGCGACGAAGGACGCGCGGGAGAAGATGCACAACGCCGGGACCATCGCCGGCATGGCGTTCGGCAACGCGTTCCTCGGCATCGTGCACGCGATGGCGCACGTGATCGGCTCGACGTACCACCTGGTGCACGGCCGGACGAACGCGACCCTGCTGCCGCACGTGATCCGGTACAACGGCACGGTCCCGACCAAGCTCACGAGCTGGCCGAAGTACGAGCGCTACGTCGCCCCGGAGCGGTTCCAGCAGATCGCGCAGATGCTCGGCCTGCCGGCCGCCACCCCCGAGGAGGGCGTGGAGTCCTACGCCCGGGCCGTCGAGTCGCTGCGCGCGAAGGTGGGCATCCCCGCGTCGTTCCAGGCGCAGGGCGTCGACGAGCAGGAGTTCCTGCGTCGGCTGGACGAGGTCGCCATGGGTGCCTACGAGGACCAGTGCGCCCCGGCCAACCCCCGCATGCCGATGATCGGCGACATGAAGGACCTCATGACCGCGGCCTACTACGGCACGTCGCTGGAGGACGTCCGGGGCCGCAGCGAGCGCGCGGAGGCCTGACCGGCTCCCCGACGGTCGTCCACCCCTCCCCGGGGGTGTCTCCGTCGACGCTCGCCCCGACGCCCCCCGCCCGCACGGGCGGGGGGCGTCGTCGTCCCCGGACGGCCCGGTGCGCCGCCACCAGGACCCGCGTGACCTGCGCGGATGAGACCTGGATGAGGACGACGGGCGGGGTGTCGGTGCGACCGGCAGACTGTGGCGCCGGCCGCCCCTCCGCTCTCCCCCCCTCTCCCCCGCTCTCCCTCCCCAGCCCCGCGGGTGGCCGTGAGCCGCACGACGACGACCCCAGGAGGTCCCCGTGGCAGCGACCCGTCCGTCCGTCCGCCCCACCCGCCCGCTCCGCGCCCGCGCCGTCGGCGCCGCCGCCGCCGGTCTGCTCGTGCTCGGCCTGTCGGCCTGCACCGACGCCGACGTCGACCAGGTCGCCGACGAGGTCGGCGAGGCCGCCCAGGGCGCCGCCGACGACGTCAAGGACGCCGGCGACGCGCTGCAGGAGGCGGTCGCCGCCGCCGAGGGCGACGTGGCGGCCGCCCGCACGCGCATCGACGAGGCCCGCGCGGCGCTCGGGTCGCTCGACGACCAGGCGCGCGCCCAGGCCGACGAGGCCGTGACGTCCGCACAGGTCGCCGTCGACGAGGCCGAGGCCGCGCTCACCCAGGTGAAGGACCAGGGCGAGGCCGCCTCCCAGGAGGCCGTGACGGCCGCGCGCGAGAAGGTCGCCGCCGCGGAGGCGGGGCTCGACTCCGCGACCGCGAACGCCGGCGCGGAGGGCGGCGACGCGCTGCGCTCGCTGGCCGACGAGCTCGCCACGCTCGGCAACGACCTCGAGGCCGCCGCCGCCGGCTGACCTCCTCCGTGCGGCGGCGTGCGCGGGTGAAATCCGCGACGCGCCGCCGCACGACTGCACCCGCTCCCGACACGTGCCGATGGTGGAGACATGGCAACACGCAACCCGGTCCGCGAGGTGCCGCACCACCACGCCGAGTGGTGGGTGGTGGCGGCGTGGTCGTCGCTCGCCCTGCTCGTCGTCAGCGGGCTCGTGGCGGCGGCCGGCCTGGTCTGAGCCGCTCGCGCCTACGCTCGGGAGGCGTGAGCACCTCCTCCGGTCACCGCCCCCCGCCGCGCTGGCACCAGGTCGCCGCGGCGGCCGGTCTCCTCGACGCGGACGGCGGCGTGCGCGCCACGGTCTTCGCCGAGATGTCGGCGCTCGCCGCACGCACCGGTGCGCTCAACCTCGGCCAGGGGTTCCCCGACGTCGACGGGCCGTCGGCCGTCGCACGCGCTGCGGCGGACGCGATCCTGGCCGGTCACAACCAGTACCCGCCGGGGACCGGCATCCCGGCGCTGCGCGCCGCCGTCGCCGCGCACCAGGCGGCGCGGTACGGCATCGGGCTCGACCCGGACAGCCAGGTGCTCGTCACCACGGGAGCGACGGAGGGGCTCGCCGCGGCGGTGCTCGCGCTCGCGGGGCCCGGCGACGAGGTGCTCACCCTGGAGCCGTTCTACGACTCGTACGCCGCGGTCGTCGCGATGGCCGGCGCCCGGCACACCACCGTCCCGCTGCGACCGGCGCCCGACGGGTTCCGCCTCGACGCCGACGCCCTGACGGCCGCGGTGACGCCGCGCACGCGTCTGCTGCTGCTGAACTCGCCGCACAACCCGACCGGCGCGGTGCTGCGCCGGGACGAGCTCGAGGCGGTCGCACGCGTCGCGGTCGCCCACGACCTGACCGTCGTGACGGACGAGGTCTACGAGCACCTCGTGTTCGGCGTCGAGCACGTGCCCGTCGCGACCCTGCCGGGCATGGCCGAGCGCACCCTGACCGTGTCCTCGTCGGGCAAGACGTTCTCGTTCACCGGCTGGAAGATCGGCTGGGTCACCGGGCCCGCGGCGCTGGTCACGGCCGTGCGGACCGTCAAGCAGTTCCTGACGTACGTGTCGGGGGCACCGTTCCAGCCCGCGGTCGCCGCTGCGCTCACCGACCCCGCCGCGCTCGCGTGGGTCGACGAGCTCGTGGTGTCGCTCGCCGAGCGCCGCGACCTGCTCGCGGCGGGCCTGCGCGAGGCCGGCTTCGACGTCGTCCGGCCCGACGGCACCTACTTCGTCCTCGCCGACGCGGCGCCGCTGGGGTACGGCGACGGCGTCGCGCTGTGCCGCGAGCTGCCCGCCCTCGCCGGCGTCGTCGGCGTGCCGGTGCGGGCGTTCACGCGACCGGGCTCGGTCGCCCACCACGCGCTCGGGAGCTACGTGCGATTCACCTTCGTCAAGCGCCGCGAGGTGCTCGAGGAGGCGGTGACCCGCCTGGCGCGCCTGCGCGGCGTCCGCTGACGCCGGGACCGGGTCGGGACCTGCGCGCCGTCGACGTGGTGCGCCGCCGCCGCGTCAGGTCAGCTGCCACGCGCCGCCGCGGCGGAAGGCCGGCGTCGCGAGCGCGAGCACGGCCAGCGCGGCGACCGACGCGGCCGCCATCACGCCCGTCATCGCCAGCGCGTCCCCGCCGAGCAGTCCCGACACGGGGCTGACGAGGCC
This sequence comes from Cellulomonas shaoxiangyii, assembly GCF_004798685.1. Taxonomy (NCBI): domain Bacteria; kingdom Bacillati; phylum Actinomycetota; class Actinomycetes; order Micrococcales; family Cellulomonadaceae; genus Cellulomonas; species Cellulomonas shaoxiangyii. Next base: position 2,843,341 of record NZ_CP039291.1, read on the forward strand.
GGACACCCCGGCCTGGCACGCGCCGATGAAGGCCGCCGCGGTGCCGGCGACCTCCCCGTGCCGGCCGAGCGCGATGCTCGAGGCGTTCGGCGGCGCGAAGTTCACGAGGGCGAGCACGAACCACAGGACGACGAGCAGCGCCCACATGCCGCCGGCGCCGGTGATGCCGAGCACCAGCAGGACGCCCGAGAGCAGCACGACGGCGACCTGCGAGGCGCGCAGGATGCGGATGGGCGCGACCCGCCGCACGATCGCCGCGTTGATCTGCGCGCCGAGCACCAGGCCGACACCGTTGACGGCGAACACCAGCGAGAACTGGTGCTCCGACAGCCCGTAGCCCTCTCGGAGCACGAACGGCGACGCGACGACGTAGCTCATCAGCACGGCCATGTTGAGGCCCGGCAGCACCGCGAGCGCCACGAAGTGCCGGTCCCGCAGCAGGGCGCGGTACCCGGACAGCGCCGTGCGGATCCCACCGCCACGGCGACGCTCGGCGGGCAGGGTCTCGGGCATCTTCGTCAGCACGACCACCCAGAGGCCGACCCCGAAGACCGCGAGCGCGTAGAACACCGCCCGCCACCCCCACTGCCCCGCGATCAGCCCGCCCACCGACGGCGCGAACATCGGCGCGACGCCGATGACGAGCATGAGCCGCGACATCAGGCGCGAGGCGTCCGAGCCGACGAAGCGGTCGCGGATGAGCGCCATCGCGACCACGGAGGCGGACGCGTTGAAGAAGCCCTGGAGCATCCGCAGCGCGATCAGCGGCACGATCGCGGGTGCGACGGCGCACAGCACCGACGTGACGACGTGCAGCGCGACGCCCACGAGCACGGGCCCGCGCCGCCCGAACCGGTCCGACAGCGGGCCGATGACGAGCTGGCCGACGGCGCCGCCGAGCAGCATGCCCGTCATCGTCAGCTGCGCCGCGGCCGCGGACGTGCCGAGGTCCCGGGCCACGTCCGGCAGGGACGGCAGGTAGATGTCGGTCGACACCGCGGGCAGCGCGGTCATCGAGCCGAGGAGCAGGACGTACCGCCAGTCCGGGCGGTACGCCGGGTCCCCCGGGCCGGGCGTGGGTGCGGCGGGTGCGGCGGGTGCGGCAGCACCCGCACCGTCGGCGACGGAACGCGGAGCAGGGTCGGGCTGGAGAGACATCCCCACCATCGTCGCACCGCCCGGCGAGGGCGCGCGAATCGATTCGAGGAACTGGCCCCGGCGGCGTCGGCCGCACCCGCCGACCCCGCACCCGCCGACCCCGCCACCGGCCGTGTCGGCGGTCGGTGAGAGGCTGGTCCCATGTGCGGCCGCTACGCGTCCTTCCGGGAGGACGAGCAGATCGCCGACGAGTTCGCGGTCGCCACGATCGCCGACGACGTCCGGCTCCTCCCCCCGTCGTGGAACGTCGCGCCCACGGACGGCGTGCGCATGGTCGTGGAGCGGGCCGACCGCACCACCGGTGAGATCACGCGCCAGCTGCGCGTGGCCCGGTGGGGCCTCGTGCCGTCGTGGGCGAAGGACCCGTCGGTGGGCGCGCGGATGATCAACGCACGCGTGGAGACGATCGCCGACAAGCCCGCGTTCGCCAAGCCGTTCGCGGTGCGGCGGGCGCTGCTCCCGGCGGACGGCTACTACGAGTGGCAGCGGCTCGAGGCCCCCGAGGGCGCGCCCCGCAGCCGGCGCACCGCCAAGCAGCCGTACTGGATCCACCCCGCCGACGGCGACCTCGCGGCGCTGGCGGGCCTGTACGAGTTCTGGAAGGACCCGACCAAGGACGACGACGACCCCGGCCGCTGGGTGGTCTCCGCGACCGTCGTCACGCGTCCGGCCGCGACCGAGCAGCTCGCGGCGATCCACGACCGGCAGCCGCTCATGCTCCCGCGGGACCGGTGGGCGGCCTGGCTCGACCCCGCGGTCGGCGCGGACGAGGCGCGCGCGCTGCTCGACGTGACGCCGCCGGACCTGGTCGCGACGCCGGTGTCGACCCGGGTCAACACCGTCGCGAACAACGCCCCCGACCTCCTGGAGCCCGTGGGCGAGGACGTGCACGCGACCTGACGCGGGCCCGGCGACGCGGCCGGGCCGCGCCGGGGGCCGGACGGTCAGGCGCCGGCGGTCGACAGCCGGTAGGGCGTGACCTCGCCCACCCCGGCGAGGTCGCGCGCGGGCAGCCGCTCGAGCACGAACCTCGGGTCCCCGCCGAGCACCGCGGCCGTGCCGGCGTCGACGAGGACGGTGCTCGGCTCCGCCACGTCCGTCAGCCGGGCCGCCAGGTTCACGACCGGGCCGAACACGTCGCCGAACCGGGACAGGACCCGCCCCCACACCATCCCGACGCGCACCGGGGTGACACCGCGCGCGCCCTCGGCCAGCCCGCCGGCGCCGCGCTCCGCGTCCACGTCGAGCGACGCACCGAACGCGTCGGCGAGCCCGAGCGCCACGCGTGCGCCGACGCCGGGGGTGTCGGCGATGAACAGCACCGCGTCGCCGATCGTCTTCACGACGCGCCCCCCGGCGCCGACCACGACGTCGCGCGCCGCCGCCTCGAACCGCTGCACGAACTGCGACAGGTCCGTGGACCCGAGGCCGGCGGTGCGCCGCGTGAACGAGACCATGTCGGCGAACCCGACGGCGCGCGCGAGCGGCAGCCGCCCGACCTCGCCGGAGTCCTCGCGGACCTCCCCGAACTCCGTGGCGTACCGGTCCGCGACCGCGGCGAGCTGGCGGCGGTAGGAGTGCAGCAGCTGCTGCTCGAGCACGGGCGCGAGGTCCTTGAGCCGGTCGAGCACGAGCAGCCGCGCGCTCGTGTCGTCCAGCGCGTAGCGGGACGCCATGTCCTCCACGAGCGCCTCGACCTGCCACAGCGCCAGCCGGTCGGAGGTGTGTCCGAACGCCCGCACGACCGTGACGACCGTGGGCAGGGCCAGCCCGTACGTGCGCAGCAGCGACCCCGCGAGGCGGATCGCCTCGGCGTCGCGCTCGGTGTACAGCGGCTCGTCGTCCCCGCCCGCCGGGAGCCCGAGCGTGCGCCAGAACGTGCGGACCAGGTCGATCTCGATGTCGTAGCGCCGGGCCAGGTCGGCCGCGGTCAGCGTGCGGGGGCCGCCGAGCAGCAGGTCGTCGAGCTCCCGGGTCGTGCCGGGCGGCTGCGGCGCACGGGTCGGGGCACCGGTGGCCGGCTCGGGCGTGGGGCGGGAGGCCGGCTCGTGCGTGGCGCAGCCCGTCGGCTCCTGCGTGGGGTCGGCGGCGGGGGCCTCCTGGGGTGCGGTCGCCCGGGAGCCGGGGACGCCGCGGACGCCGTCGTGCACGCCACGAGACTAGTTCACCGCTCCGCCGTGGCCCGGGACCCGCGGCGCCGGCGCCCGGTGCGCGCACGGGGCGCAGCGCCCCGCGGGCTCACGCGCCCCGGACGTGCCGCACGTCGCCGGCGTGCACGGTGCGCTCCCGGCCGTCACCGTCCGCGACGACCAGCGCACCGTCGGCGTCGAGCCGCCGCGCGGTCCCGCGCAGCGTCGAGCCGTCGGGCAGCTCGACGGCCACCGCGCGCCCGAGCGTGGCGCACACCGCGGCGACCTCGTCCGCCAGGCCGGTCGCGGCCGCGTCGCCGCCGCCCTCCGCCCATCGGGACGCGACCTCGTCCAGCGCGCCGACGAGCGCCGTGAGCACCGTGGAGCGGGCGGTGTCGCGCGCGCCCGCGAGCGCGAGCGACGTCGCCCACGGGACGGGCAGCTCGTCGGCCGCCTGGTCGACGTTCACGCCGATGCCGACGGCCACGGCGGGGCCCGGCCCCGCGTCGGGGACCACCTCGGCGAGGATGCCGGCCACCTTGCGGGCCGTCCCCCAGCCCTCGAGGTCGTCCGCGTCGGGCCCGAGGTCGACGAGGACGTCGTTGGGCCACTTCAGCACGGCGCGCACGCCCGTGGTCGCGCGCAGCGCGCGCACGGTCCCCAGGCCCGCGAGCAGCGGCAGCCAGCCGTACGTCTCCGGTCCCGACCGCGGGCGGGCGACGAAGGTGCAGGTCAGCGCGGACCGGGCGGGGGTCAGCCAGGTGCGGCCGGTGCGGCCGCGGCCGTGCGTCTGGTGGTCGGCGACGAGCAGGCTGGCGTGCGGCCACGCCACGGGCTCGCGGCGCAGGGCGGCGACGACGTCGGCGTTGGTCGACGCGGTCGCGTCCACGACGTCGAGCCGGGCCAGCGGCCCGGCCGGGGCGAGCAGCAGCGCGCGCAGCGCGGAGACCTCGAGCGGGGGGCGTGCGTGCGTCACCCGGTCATCATGGCCCAGCGGGTCGGCGCCGGGCAGCGTGAGCGGTCCGGCCGGCGCGCGCTTGTGGGGTCCCCACAGCCGGTTCCGGGCAACACGGTCCGTGGTGTGCACACGGCTGGTCGACACCGACAACTAGCCTTCCTCGGGTGACCTCGACCGATCCCGCAGCACCCGGCCGCACGACCGCGGACCTGCTCGCCGACCTGGAGGCCCGCCGCACGGCGGCCGTCGACGCCGAGGAGGCCGCCGCCGGCAAGCAGCACGCCCGCGGCAAGAAGTCCGCCCGCGAGCGCATCCACCAGCTCCTCGACGACGGCTCGTTCACCGAGATCGACGCGTTCGTGCGGCACCGCTCGACCAACTTCGGCCTCGGCGGCCGGCGCATCCCGGGCGACGGCGTCGTCGTCGGGCACGGCACGGTCGACGGCCGGCCCGTGGCGGTCTACTCGCAGGACTTCACGGTCTTCGGCGGCAGCCTCGGCGAGGTGCACGGGCAGAAGATCGCGAAGGTCATGGACCTCGCGCTGCGCACGGGGGTGCCGCTCATCGGCATCAGCGACGGCGGCGGCGCGCGGATCCAGGAGGGCGTCGCGGCGCTCACGCAGTTCGCGGAGATCTTCCGCCGCAACGTCGCCGCGTCGGGCGTCATCCCGCAGATCAGCCTCATCCTGGGGCCGTCGGCGGGCGGTGCGGTGTACTCCCCCGCACTCACGGACTTCATCGTCATGGCCGACGGCACGTCGAACATGTTCATCACGGGGCCCGACGTCATCCGCGCCGTGACGGGAGAGGACGTCGGCTTCGAGGAGCTCGGCGGCGCGACCACGCACTCCACCAAGTCGGGCGTCGCGCACTACATGGCCTCGGACGAGGACGACGCCATCGACTGGGTCCGGTCCCTGCTGTCGTACCTGCCGCAGAACAACCTCTCCGACCCGCCGCTCTACCCCCACGAGTCGCCGACCGAGGTCACCGAGGACGACCTCGTCCTCGACACGCTCGTGCCCGACTCCGACAACCAGCCGTACGACATGCACACCGTGCTCGAGCACGTGCTCGACGACGGCGCGCTGCTGGAGGTGCAGGCGCTGTACGCCCAGAACGTGGTCGTCGGCTTCGGGCACGTCGACGGCCGGCCCGTCGGCGTGGTCGCGAACCAGCCCCAGCGGATGGCGGGCACGCTCGACATCGACGCGGCCGAGAAGGCCGCGCGGTTCGTGCGCACGTGCGACGCGTTCGGCGTCCCGGTGCTCACGTTCGTCGACGTCCCGGGCTTCCTGCCCGGCACCGACCAGGAGTGGAACGGCATCATCCGGCGGGGCGCGAAGCTCATCTACGCGTACGCGGAGGCGACCGTCCCGCTCGTCACGGTCATCACGCGCAAGGCCTACGGCGGCGCGTACATCGTCATGGGCTCCAAGCAGCTCGGCGCGGACGTCAACCTCGCGTGGCCCACCGCGCAGATCGCGGTCATGGGCGCGGGCGGGGCCGTGAACATCCTGCAGCGGGCCGCGCTCCGGGGCGTCGCCGACGCCGGCGGCGACGTCGAGGTGGAGCGCCGCCGGCTCACGGCGGAGTACGAGGACGCGATCGTGCACCCCTGGGAGGCGGCCGACCGCGGCTACGTCGACGCGGTGATCGCGCCGTCGCAGACGCGCAGCGAGATCGTCAAGGCGCTGCGCCTGCTGCGGACCAAGCGCGCGAGCATGCCGCCCAAGAAGCACGGGAACATCCCGCTGTGAGCACCGAGCCGGAGCCCATGGGCGCGCCCGACGAGCACGACCCCGCCTCGCACGGACGCCAGCCGCTCGAGGGCGTCGACGCGACGGACCTGCACGCGGCGGTCGACGCGCTGTCCGCCGCGCTGCACGCCTACGTCGAGACGGCGGTCGGTGTGCGCGCCGAGTTCGGCGCCCGCGAGGCCGACGAGGACCCGCGCGTGCTGGCGCTCGAGGCACGCGTCGGCGGGCTCAACGCGGGCCTGTACGACCTGCTGCACAGCCGCCTCGGCCTGCACGCGGACCTCACCGGCATGACGTGGGACGACCGCCCCGACCCGGCCGCCGAGCCGGGCGAGCGCGACACGTTCCACCTCGGGTTCGTCGTCGAGCTGCCCGGCGGCGTCACCGACCTCACGCTCGAGTCCGTGCTCGACGTCGTCGACGACGGGGGCGCGCAGATCACGCAGACCCTGGTCGACCGCGGCTTCGTGGTGGGCGAGTGGGGCGCCGGGCGCGGCGCGCCCGTGCTGCTCGACGACGACGACGAGGAGGACGACGAGTGAGCGCACCGGACGACGCCCTCGCGGCCCGGACCGGCGGCACGCACGTGCACGTCGTGCGCGGCACGCCCGACGACGTCGAGCTCGCCGCCCTCGTCGCCGGGCTGGTGGCCACCTCCGCCGGCCCGGGCGACGACGAGGGCGACGCGCTCGCCGTCGCCCGGGACGACGCCGCGCGCGCCGCCCGCGCGCGCTGGACGGCCACGGGCGGGCCCCGCGGCACGACACCGCAGTCCCCCGACCCGGACGCGTGGCGGTGGAGCCTGCACCCCTGACGCGACGGCGTCGGACCGCCCCGCCCCCGACCCGCCGATCGCCCCGCGCACGGGCCTCGCAGGACCCGGGCCCGTAGGGTTCCGGGGTGAGCACGCTGCCCCCGTCCGGACCCGCCCGCACCGCCACCCCCGTCGACGCCGTCGCCGACGCCTACGTCGCCGCGCTGGCCCGGCTGCACCCCATCGAGGCCACCCACCTCGGCGTCCCGGGGCACGAGCGCGAGCTGCCCGACTTCTCCCCCGACGGTCACGCCGCCCGCGCCGAGCAGCGCCGGTCGACGCTCATCGCGCTCGAGGGCCTCGCCCCGGCGGACGACGTCGACACCGTGACGCTGGCGGCCATGCGGTTCGCGCTGCGCAACGAGATCGAGCTGCACGACGCGGGCGAGGACGAGCGGCGCCTGAACAACATCTCCTCCCCCGCGCAGTCGGTCGCCGAGGTGTTCGACCTCATGGCGACCGGCACCCCGGAGGGGTGGGACGACGTCGCGGCCCGCCTGCGCGCCGTGCGCGGGGCGCTCGCGGGCTACACGGTGTCGCTGCGGACGGCCGCCGCGCGCGGTCACGTCGCCCCGATCCGGCAGGTCCGTGCGGTGGTGGAGCAGGCGCAGGGGCTCGCCGACGCGGAGGGCTCGGCGCTCGCGCGGCTCGTGCGCGGGCCCGAGGCCGAGGCGGTCCTCGGCGGCGACCACCCGCTGCGCGGCGACCTGGAGCGGGCGTCGGCCGACGCCCGCGCGGCGTACGGCGAGCTCGCGCGCTTCCTCGCCGAGGAGCTCGCACCGCAGGCGCCCGAGGCCGACGCCGCCGGCCGCGACCGGTACGCGTTGTGGTCGCGGCACTGGGTGGGCGCGACGCTGGACCTCGAGGAGACGTACGCCTGGGGGCTCGAGGAGCTCGCGCGCGTGCAGGCGGAGCAGACGGAGCTCGCCGCGCAGGTCGCGGGGCCGGGTGCGACCGTCGAGGAGGCCGTCGCGCTGCTCGACGCCGACCCGGCGCGCACCCTGACGGACACCGACGCCCTGCGGGCCTGGATGCAGCGCACGTCCGACGCCGCCATCGACGCGCTCGACGGGACGCACTTCGACATCCCCCTGCCCGTGCGCACGCTCGAGTGCCGGATCGCGCCGTCGCGCACGGGCGCCATCTACTACACGGGCCCCAGCGACGACTTCAGCCGGCCGGGTCGCATGTGGTGGTCCGTGCCCGAGGACGTGACGACGTTCCACACGTGGCGCGAGCTGACGACCGTCTACCACGAGGGCGTCCCGGGCCACCACCTGCAGATCGCGCAGGCCGTGCACGAGCGCTCGACGCTCAACCAGTGGCGCCGCCTCGCGGCGTGGACGTCGGGCCACGGCGAGGGCTGGGCGCTCTACGCCGAGCGGCTCATGGCCGACCTGGGCTTCCTCGACGACCCGGGCGACCGGCTCGGGATGCTCGACGGGCAGCGCCTGCGCGCCGCGCGCGTCGTGTTCGACATCGGGGTGCACCTGGGCCTGCCCGCGCCCGCCGGGTACGGCGGCGTGTGGACGCCCGAGAGCGCGTGGGCGTTCCTCGCGGCGAACGTCAACATGTCCGAGTGGTTCGTGCGGTTCGAGTACACGCGCTACCTGGGCTGGCCGGGGCAGGCGCCGTCGTACAAGGTCGGCCAGCGCCTGTGGGAGCAGGCGCGCGACACGGCGCGCCGCACGTCCGCGGAGCGGGGCCACGCGTTCGACCTGCGCGACTTCCACGCGCGTGCCCTGCGGCTCGGCTCCGTGCCGCTGGAGATCCTCCCCTCGGCGCTCGGCGTCTGACGCCGAGCGGCCGGGGCCTCAGCCCAGGATCGCCCAGCCGTACTTGAGCAGCACCAGCGCCGCGAGCAGCACGAGGAACGCGACGGTGACGAACCAGTCGTTGCCGGCCGCGACGAAGCGCCGCGCCCACGGCCCGGCACCGCCCGGCAGCCGCAGGTGGCCGTCGCGCACGTTGATGCGGGTCAGGCCCGCCCAGACGAGCGTCGTCGTCACCGTGATGAGCAGGCACCACGGGCACAGCGCGCCGATCACCGTGTACGCCTGGTGGAACAGCCACAGCGCGAACACCAGCCCGAGCGTGTAGACGACCTGGGCCGTGAGCATGAACCAGCGCGGGAACCGCACGCCGCCGATCATGGCGACCGCGAGCGTCAGCACGACCGCCTCGGCGGCGATGCCCAGGAACGCGTTCGGGAAGTGCTCACCCAGCAGGTTCGCCTGCCACGACCGCCCGACCGTGCCGCAGCTGATCACCGCGTTGAGGTCGCACGACAGGTCCGCGTCGGGGTCGCCCGCGAGGACGACCGCCTCGATCGACAGCACGAACGACGCGTACAGGCCGATGAGCCCGGACACGACCATCTCGATCGCGGTGCGGCGCCGCCACGGCAGCGGGGCCGGGCCGGAGTCCAGCGGGTCGGCGGGCGCGAGGTCGGCCGGGTCGAGCTCGTCGTACGCGTCGTCCGCGTCGCGGCCGGGCGGCGTCGTCGCCGTCCGACCCGTCGGGGCGCTGGGCTGGTTCACGGGGGTCCTCCTGCGCGGCTCACCGGCGGACGTGGTCGGGACCTGCATGGTGTCACGCCGACCTGTGCCACGGGCAGACCATGGTCCCGGCCGCCGTCGTCGCCGGTGCGGGGCGCCCGCGGTAGCGCCGCCGTCACGCCGGGCGCGGCGCGTACATGATCAGGCCCACGCCCACGAGGCACACGAGCGCACCGGTCACGTCCCACCGGTCGGGCCGGTAGCCGTCGACGACCATCCCCCACGCGAGCGACCCGGCGACGAAGACCCCGCCGTACGCGGCGAGGATCCGGCCGAAGTGCGCGTCCGGCTGCAGGGTCGCGACGAACCCGTACGCCCCCAGCGCCAGCACGCCCGCGCCGATCCACGCCCACCCGCGGTGCTCGCGCACGCCCTGCCACACCAGCCACGCGCCGCCGATCTCGCACAGCGCGGCCACGACGAACAGCAGGAGGGACCGGGTCAGCGTCATGGCGCCGAGCCTGGTGGGGCACCGGCCGGGCGTCCACCCGGCGTGCCGGTCACGCCGCCTCGAGGTGATCCTGGAGCGCGCCGACCAGGTACGCGGAGCCCTCGGCCGTCTCGGCGCCGTGCCCGCCCGCGTGCACCAGCGTGATGCGGCAGCCGTCGCCCTCCGCCTCGACCGTCCACGTCAGCACGCCCTGGTCGTCGGGCTCACCCGCCCAGACCGCGACGAAGGTGTGCGAGAGCGTGCGGGGCGGGTCGTGCGCCAGCACCACGCCGCGGATCTGCGGGGTGCCGTCGCCGTCGACGTACTCGACGGTGGACCCCACCTCCCACGTGGTGACGGCGGCCGTGCCGAAGTACCAGGCACGCGTGCGGTCCGGCTCGGTGAGGGCGGCCCACGCGGCCTCCGGCGACGCGGCGACGTGCACGCGGTAGACGCGGTCGGTGCCGGTCGGGGTGCTGGTCTCGGTGCTGGTCTCGGTGCCGGTCTCGGTGCCGGTCTCGGTGCTGCTCTCGCTCATGTCACTCGTCCCTCGTCCTCGAGCTGGCGCTTCAGGGCCGTGAGCCCGGACGCGGTGCGCGCGCCGAAGTCGTCGATCCACCGCTCGGCGAGCTGGACGATCGGCACGGGGTTGAGGTGGCACAGGCGCCGGCGTCCGACCTTCTGCGTCACCACCAGCCCCGCCGCCTCCAGCACCCGCACGTGCTTGAGCACGACGTGCGGTCCCAGCGGGGCCACGGCCTCGGTGAGCTCGCGCACCGAGCGCCCGTCGCGCTCCCGCAGCGCGTCGAGCAGGCGCCGCCGGGTGGGGTCCGCGATCGCGGCGATGACGGCGTCCGTGCTCACCCGGACGACATTAGGTGACTCGACGGTCACCTGTGAAGCCCTCCGGACGGATGACGGGTCCCCGCCGGGCTAGGGTCGGGCGGCGTGACCCGCCTGCTGCTCGCCTCTGCCTCCCCCGCCCGCCGCGCGACGCTCACCTCCGCCGGCCTCGACCCGCTCGTGGCCGTCTCGGGCGTCGACGAGGACGCGGTGCTCGCCGCGGCCCGCGAGCGCTTCGGCGACCTCGACCCGGCCGACGCGGTGCTCGTGCTCGCCCAGGCGAAGGTCGAGGACGTCGCCCGTCGGCTGTCGGCGGACGTCCCGCCGGACGTGCCGGGCTGGGACGGCGAGGACGACCTCGTGCTGCTGGGCTGCGACTCGATGCTCGAGCTCGACGGCGAGGCCCTGGGCAAGCCGCGCGACGCGGCCGACGCGGTCGCCCGCTGGCAGGCCATGCGCGGGCGCTCCGGCGTCCTGCACACCGGGCACTGGCTCGTCGACGACCGGCCGTCGGGCGCCGACGGCCCCGGCACGGGCGGGACGCTCGGCGCGACGGCGTCCACGGTCGTGCACTTCGCCGACGTGTCGGACGACGAGATCGCGGCGTACGTCGCCACCGGCGAACCGCTCGCGGTCGCGGGCGCGTTCACGGTGGACGGGCTCGGCGGCCCGTTCGTCGAGCGGATCGAGGGCGACCACCACGCGGTCATCGGCGTGAGCCTGCCGCTCCTGCGCGAGCTGCTCGGCCAGATCGGGCTGCGCGTGCCCGACCTCTGGCGCCGCTGAGGGTGCGGGCGGGGCGGCCCCGGTTGTCCGACCCGGACAACCGGGGGACGTCGTGACCGCGCGACGGCCGCGTGGGCGTCGTGGGTTCCTACAAGCATCTCCCGTGGGGCCTTGGTCCCTTCCCCAATCTTCGCCGGCGCTCGTGGAGGGGCTCCGGCGCCGCCGCGCCCGCGCGCTACGGTGAGCCGTGCCCGAGTCGACGACGTCCCTGAGCAAGGTGCTCATCGCCAACCGCGGCGAGATCGCGGTCCGCATCGCCCGTGCCTGCCGCGACGCCGGACTGGCGTCGGTGGCCGTGTACTCCGACACCGACCGCGAGGCCCTGCACGTGCGCACCGCGGACGAGGCGTACGCGCTCGACGGCGCCCGCGCGGCCGAGACGTACCTCGACATCCCCAAGCTGCTCGACGTGGCCCGCCGGTCCGGCGCCGACGCCGTGCACCCGGGCTACGGGTTCCTCGCGGAGAACGCCGACTTCGCGCGCGCCGTGCTGGGCGCCGGCCTCGTGTGGGTGGGCCCGCCGCCGTCCGCGATCGAGCAGCTGGGCGACAAGGTGAGCGCACGGCACATCGCGCAGCGCGCCGGCGCCCCCCTCGTCGCCGGCACCCCCGAGCCCGTCACGGACGCGTCGGAGATCCACGAGTTCGCCGCCGAGCACGGCCTGCCCGTCGCGATCAAGGCGGCGTTCGGCGGCGGCGGGCGCGGACTGAAGGTCGCGCGGACCGCCGACGAGATCGACGAGATGTACGAGTCGGCGGTCCGGGAGGCCGTCGCCGCGTTCGGCCGGGGCGAGTGCTTCGTCGAGCGGTACCTCGACCGGCCGCGCCACGTCGAGACGCAGTGCCTCGCCGACGCGTACGGCACGGTCGTCGTCGTCTCGACGCGCGACTGCTCGCTGCAGCGCCGGCACCAGAAGCTCGTCGAGGAGGCGCCCGCGCCGTTCCTCACCGACGACCAGCGCCGCACGCTCGTCGAGTCGTCGAAGGCGATCCTGCGGGAGGCCGGGTACGTGGGCGCCGGCACGTGCGAGTTCCTCGTCGGCGCGGACGGCACCGTCTCGTTCCTCGAGGTCAACACGCGCCTGCAGGTGGAGCACCCGGTCACGGAGGAGATCTCCGGCATCGACCTGGTCCGCGAGCAGCTGCGCGTCGCCGCGGGCGAGCCCCTCGGGTACACGGAGGTCGCGACGCGCGGGCACTCGATCGAGTTCCGCATCAACGGCGAGGACCCCGCCGCGGGGTTCCTGCCGGCCCCGGGCCGGATCACGCGGCTGCGCTTCCCCGCGGGGCCGGGCGTGCGCGTGGACTCGGGGGTCGTCGAGGGCGACACCGTGTCGGGCATGTTCGACTCGATGATCGCCAAGCTCATCGTCACGGGCGCCGACCGGCGCCAGGCCGTCGAGCGCGCCCGGCGCGCGCTCGCGGAGCTCGAGGTCGTGGGCATCCCGACCGTCGTCCCGTTCCACCGCGCCGTCCTCGAGGCCGACGCCTTCGTGCCCGCCGACGCGGCGGCACCGTTCCGCGTGCACACGCGCTGGATCGAGACCGAGTTCGCCGAGACCGTCGCCGGGCTCGGCGGGTCGCCCGCCGCACCGGCGGAGGACGGCGCGCTGGACATCACGGCGCTGGAGCGCGTCGTGGTCGAGGTCGGCGGCAAGCGCCTCGAGGTCGTGCTGCCGGTCGCGCTGGGGCTCGGCCGCGGGCCCGGCACCGGTCCCGGCCGTGCCGGCGGCGCGCGTCCCGGCGCCGCGCCCCGCCGCACCGCCCGCCCGCGCGCGACGCGGGCCGGCGGCAACGGCACCACGCTCGCCTCCCCCATGCAGGGCACGATCGTCAAGGTCGCCGTCGCCGAGGGCGCGCTCGTCGCCGAGGGCGACCTCGTCGTGGTCCTGGAGGCGATGAAGATGGAGCAGCCGCTGGTCGCGCACCGCGCCGGCACCGTGCAGCAGCTCACCGCCGGCGTCGGCGCGAGCGTGAGCGCGGGCAGCGCGATCTGCGAGATCGTCGGCTGACCGCGCCCGGCGCCCACGTGCCGCCCGACGCGGTGCCACCGGAGGCCCGCCGGCACCGCGTGCCCGGCGACGGGTGGGTGACGTGCGGCTGCGGCCGCCGGCACTGGGGGCTGCACGGTGCCGCCGGGCTGCTGCTCGTGCGGCGTGACGCCACCGCCCGCGCCACCGACGTCGTGCTGCAGCACCGCGCCCTGTGGAGCGACGCGGGCGGCACGTGGGCCCTGCCCGGCGGCGCGCGCGCCGAGGACGAGTCCCCCGAGCAGGCGGCGCTGCGGGAGGCGCAGGAGGAGGCCGGCGTCGACCCCGGCGCCGTGCGCCTCCTCGGCACGCACGTGCTCGAGCACCCCGACTGGTCCTACACGACCGTGCTCGCCGAGACGATCGTGCCGTTCACCCCGACGGCCACCGACGCCGAGAGCATCGAGGTCGCGTGGGTCCCGCTCGACCAGGTCGAGGACCGGCCGCTGCTCCCCGCGTTCGCCGACGCGTGGCCCACGCTGCGCGCGCGGGTCGACGCCGGCTGACCGCTCGCTTCGCGGGCGCCGGACGCCGTCCGCTCCCTCCCCCCGACGACGTGGGCGTCCGCGCGCCGCGACCGGCCGCGGTGCGCCGGCGCGCCGGGTAGCGTGCCGCCTCGTGACGTCCCCCGAACCCGCCTCCGTGCCGCGGACCGCGCCCGACCTGGGCATCCCGTCGCGCGCGTGGCTGGTCGCGGTGCTCACCGCGCTCATGGCCGCCACGTGGTCGTCGCTCGTCCTGCCCGGGACGCCGGGCGCCGGACCGGCCGTCGCCGCCGTGGTCGTCGTCGTCCTGGCGGGACTCGGGACGGCGCTCCTCCTGCGGGGTCCCGCCACGGGGGTCCCCGGGGTGCCGGACGCACGGCAGGTGCTGGTCGCGGCCGTCGTGGCGGTGGCCCTCGCGGTCCCGGCGTTGCTGTCCACCGGCGCGCTCGCCGTCGTGCTGTCCGTACCCGCCCTCGCGGCGGCGCTCGCCGCGCTGACCCTCGCCGTCGTGCACGCCTCGGCGCGCCTGGGCGGCGGACGCCAGGCCGCGACCGGCCTGCTGCTGGGTGCGGGGCTCTGGACGGCCCTCGGCACGACCCTGCGGCGGACCGACGCGACGCCGGTGGCCGACCTGGGCGCCGACCCGTGGACCGCACCGTTCTGGTCCGGGGTCCTCCTGGTGGCGCTCGGGGCCAGTGCGGTCGCGGCGGCCGTGGGGCTCGGTCACGCCGATGCGCTCGCCGAGGAGCCGCCGTCGGGACGACCGCGGCGCACCTGGGTGGTCGGGCCGGCGGTGCTCGTGCTCGGCATCGTCCTGGCCGACCCGACGTCCGCCGCCGCGGCCGCCGGGGTCGGCGTGGGCGTCGCCGGTCTCGTCCTCGTGCTCGCCACCAGCGTCGGGGTCTGGCTGCTGCTGCGGCCGGACCCGTGGTCGCCCGCGGCCCGCGTCGTCGCGACGGTGGCCGTCCCCGCCGGGGTCGTGGGGACGTACTCCCTGTCCGGCCCGCCCGCGCTCGCGGCGGCCGCCGTCGCGCTCGTGGCGGCCGGTGCGGTCCTCGCGAGCGCCCTGAGCGCCCACCGCCCCGCGCCGCCCGGTGCTCGCCGCACCGCGCTGGCGACCGCTGCGGTCGCGGCGACCGCGCTCGCGCCCTGGCTGCTCTCGGCGCTCGGCCAGCACCCGGTCGGCCTGGTGCTCGCCGTCGGTCCGGGCGCCGCGCTGGCGCTCGCCGCCGCGGGGCTGCGCCGCCGCACGCCCGACCCCGTCGGCGCGGGCGCGGCCGCACCCGTCCGCGCGTCGTCGGCCGCGCGGATACCGGCGCGGGTCAACTCCGCGCGGCTGCTCCTGCTGCCCGCCCTCGTGCTCGCGCTCGTCCACGCCGTCGCCGGGGCCGGGGAGCCGCCGCCGCCGCGCGAGTACGTCATAGCCCCCTGACGCGGCCCCCGGACGCCGCGCGTGCGCCGGGACACCCGACCGGGGGCCGCAGACCGCGGTGTGTCAGTCCTCGCTGCGGTGGTGCATCATCCGGGCGACCTCACCGATGGTGCCCGACATCGACGGGTACACCGTCGAGGTGTCGGCGATCTGGTCCGCCGTCAGCCGGTGCGTGACGGCGAGCGTCAGCGGGAAGATCGACTCGCTCGCGCGGGGGCCGACGACGACGGCACCCAGCACCGTGCCCGTGCCCGCGTGGGCGAACACCTTCACGAACCCGTCCCGGACGCCCAGCATCTTCGCGCGCGGGTTGCGCGCCAGCGGCAACATGCTCGTCTGGTACTGCACGCCCCGCTCACGCAGCCGGCTCTCCGAGTCGCCCACCGTCGCGATCTCCGGGGCGGTGAAGATGTTGGCGGAGATGCCCCGCAGCGCCAGCGGGCGGACCGCGTCCCCGAGCGCGTGCGACATCGCGATGCGGCCCTGCGTCGCGGCGACCGACGCGAGGGGCAGCACGCCCGTGCAGTCGCCGGCCGCGTAGACGCCGCGCACGTTCGTGCGCGAGACCTTGTCGACCGCGACGTGACCCGACGACGTCAGGGCGACGCCCGCCTCCTCGAGCCCGAGGTCGCGGGTCGTCGGCACGGCGCCGACGGCCAGCAGCACGTGCGACCCCTCGACCTCGCGCCCGTCCTCGAGCGTGACGACCACGCCGTCGGCGGTGCGGCGCGCCCCGGACGCCCGCGAGCGCGACATCACCGTCATGCCGCGCTGCGTGAAGATCCGCTCGATGAGCTCCGCGGCGTCCTGGTCCTCGCCCGGCAGCACGCGCTCGCGGCTGGAGACGAGCACCACGTCCGCGCCCAGCGAGGTGTACGCGCCGGCGAACTCGGCGCCGGTCACGCCCGACCCCACCACGATCAGCCGCTCCGGCAGCGACGTGAGGTTGTACATCTGCGTCCACGTGAGGATCCGCTCGCCGTCGGGCCGCGCCTCGGGCAGCACGCGCGGCGTCGCCCCGGTGGAGACCAGCACGACGTCGGCGTCGATCGTGTGCTCGCGCCCCTCGGGGGTGCGCACGGCCACGTGCTGGGGGTCCAGCAGCCGGCCGGTGCCGGTGACCACGTCGACGCCCTCGCGCTCGAGGCGGGTGCGGATGTCGGCGGACTGCGCGGCCGCCAGCGCCTTGACGCGCGTGTTCACCGCGTCGAGGTCGATGCGGTGGTGCAGCGCGTCGCGCACCGCCGAGCCGGTGCCGCCGGGCGGCCGGTCGTCCGCGCCGTCGACGTCCTCCTCCGGGCCGAGGCCCGCCGCGAGCCGGTCGAGCCGGATGCCCAGCTCGGGGGCGCGGTCGGCGATGGTCATCCACTCGGCCGTGGCGATGAGCGTCTTGGACGGGACGACGTCGGTCAGCACGGCCGCGCCGCCGAGACCCTGCCGCTCGACCACCGTGACCTGTGCGCCGAGCCGGCGCGCGACGAGCGCCGCCTCGTAGCCGCCGGGGCCGCCGCCGACGATCACCACGCGGCCGGCGGGCGGTCCGTCGTCGGTGCGGCGCACCGTCGACGCGGCGACGGCGGCGGCGACGGCGGGCTGGGCGGGGGTGGCGGACGGGGCGGACAGGTCGGGCTCCGGGCGGCTCACGGCCCCCATCCTGCCCGACCGGGCGCGCCGTGCGAGCACCCGGCCCGGCCGGCGCCGCGGATAGCCTGGTCGCATGACCGACGCCGAGCGTGACCTGACCGCCCCGCACCCCCTCGACGGCGCCGGCGACGTCCCGGAGCTCGACGACCCCGCGACGGACCCGTTCGACGTCGCGCAGCAGGCCGCGGCTGTCCTCGCCGAGCGCACGGGCGTCGCGCGGCACGACGTCGCGCTGGTCCTCGGCTCGGGCTGGGGCGGTGCCGCCGACCTGCTCGGCGAGACGGTCGCGGAGATCCCGAGCCACGAGGTGCCGGGCTTCTCGGCGCCGGCCGTCCTCGGCCACGTCGGCACGCTGCGCTCCGTGCGGATCGCCGGCACGGACGCGCGTCCCGAGCGGTTCGCGCTCGTCCTCGGGTCGCGCACCCACCTGTACGAGGGCCGCGGGGTGCGGCGCGTCGTGCACGGCGTCCGGACCGCGGCGGCGGCGGGGGCGTCGACGGTCGTGCTGACGAACGGGTGCGGGGGCCTGAACCCCGCGTGGGGGCCGGGCACGCCCGTGCTCATCCGGGACCACATCAACCTCACGGCGACGTCGCCGCTCGAGGGTGCGACGTTCGTCGACCTCACGGACCTGTACTCGCCGCGGCTGCGCGCGCTCGCCCGGGAGGTCGACGCCTCCCTCGACGAGGGCGTCTACGTGCAGTTCCGCGGACCGCACTACGAGACGCCGGCCGAGGTCACGATGGCGGGGCGGCTGGGCGGTGACCTCGTCGGCATGTCGACGACGCTCGAGGCGATCGCGGCCCGGCACGCCGGCCTCGAGGTGCTCGGCATCTCCCTGGTGACGAACCTCGCCGCGGGCATCGGTGCCGAGCCGCTCGCCCACGAGGAGGTCCTCGCGGCGGGCCGCGCGGCCGGGCCGCGGATCAGCGCGCTGCTCGCGGACGTCGTCCGCCGGCTCTGAGCGGGCGGGCGGTCCCGGACGACGCCGTCGCCGCCCGCACGTCGCGTCGCACCCCTGTACCGGCCAGTACGTTGGAGGGGTGAGTGCAGCGAACGACGCCCAGGACGTCCGCGCCGGCGGCGCACCCGACCACGCGCCCGGCGGGGCGTCGCCCGACCCGGCGGGGGACGACCGCCACGACCGGTGGGCCGACCTGCAGCAGCGCGTCGAGGCGTGGGTCGCCGACGACCCGGACCCCGAGACCCGGCAGGAGCTGACGGACCTCCTGCGCACGGCCCGCGACCGCCCGGTCGGCTCCGAGGTCCGTGACCCCGGCGCCCCGCTCGACCCCGAGGAGCGGCAGGCCGTCGACGCCGCGGCCCGGGCGCGCACCGACCTCGCCGACCGGTTCTCGGGCCTCCTCCAGTTCGGCACCGCGGGCCTGCGCGGCGAGCTCGGCGGGGGTCCGCACCGCATGAACCGGGCCGTCGTCGTCCGCGCGGCCGCGGGACTCGCGGCGCACCTGCTCGGCGAGCTCGAGGGTGACGCGCGCCCCCCGCGCGTGGTCGTGGGGTACGACGCGCGCCGCAACTCCGACCGCTTCGCGCTCGACACGGCCGCCGTCATGACGGCCGTGGGGATCGAGGTGCTGATGCTGCCGCGGCCGCTGCCCACCCCGGTGCTCGCGGCCGCCGTGCGCCGGTACGACGCCGACGCCGGCGTCATGGTGACCGCGTCCCACAACCCGCCGCGCGACAACGGCTACAAGGTCTACCTCGGCGGCCGTGTCGTCACCGACGCCGGCCAGGGCGCCCAGATCGTGCCGCCCGCCGACGCCGCCATCGCCGCGGAGATCGCGCGCGTGCCGTCGGTCGCGTCGGTGCCGCGGGCCGACCGCGGCTGGACCGAGCTCGGGGAGGAGGTCGTCGCCGGGTACGTCGAGGACGCCGCGGCGGTCGTGCCCGCACCCGACGGGACGACCGCGCACCGGCGCGCGTCCCTGCGCGTCGTGCTCACCCCGCTGCACGGCGTCGGCGGCGCCGTCGCGCTCGAGGTGCTCGCCCGCGCCGGCTTCACGGGCGTGCAGGTCGTGCCCGAGCAGGCCCGGCCGGACCCCGCGTTCCCCACCGTCGCGTTCCCCAACCCGGAGGAGCCGGGCGCCATCGACCTGGCGCTCGCGCGGGCGAGCGTGGAGCGGGCGGACGTCGTCATCGCGCTCGACCCCGACGCCGACCGGTGCGCGGTCGCGCTCGTCGACGCCCGGTCCCACGTGCCGGGCGCCCCGACGACGCCCCAGGCCGACGGCTGGCGCATGCTGCACGGGGACGAGGTGGGCGCCCTGCTCGGCGCCGACGCCGCCGCGCGCATGACCGCCGGCGGCCCGGTCACCGTCGCCGACGGCGCGGCGCCGCCCACGCTGGCGTGCTCGATCGTCTCCTCGCGGCTGCTCGCGGCCGTCGCCGCCGCCGCCGGCCTGCGCTCCGCCACGACGCTCACGGGGTTCAAGTGGATCGCGCGGGTCGACGGCCTCGTGTTCGGGTACGAGGAGGCGCTGGGCTACTGCGTCGACCCGGCCCACGTGCGCGACAAGGACGGCATCTCGGCCGCCGTGCGGGTGCTCGACCTCGCCGCGCGCCTCGCCGCGGAGGGCCGCACGCTGGTCGACGCGCTCGACGACCTCGCGCGGGCGCACGGCCTGCACGTGACCGACCAGGTCAGCGCCCGGTTCGCGGACCTGTCCCGGATCGGCGCGACCATGGCCCACCTGCGGGCGCAGCCGCCGCGCACGCTCGCGGGCTCTCCCGTGACCGAGGTCGTCGACCTCGCCGCGGGCACCGACGACGACCGGGGCGGCCTGCCCGCGACCGACGGCCTGCGCCTGCTCACGGCCGACGGCACGCGCGTCGTGGTGCGCCCGTCGGGCACCGAGCCGAAGGTGAAGTCGTACCTCGAGGTGGTCGTGCCGGTGGCCCCGGACGCGGACCGCGGCGCGCTCGACGCGGCCCACCGGGACGCGCGCGAGCGGCTCGAGCGGCTGGCGGACGACGTGCGCGCCGCCCTCGGCCTCGACGCCTGATCCGCGCCGGCGCCCGGCGGCCCCGGACGCGGCCGTGCGTCAGCGGGTCCGGGTGCAGCGCAGCTGCGGGATCGTCGCGGCCGCGCCGTCGTCGGCGGTCCCGGTGAAGCCGAACACCACCGACTGACGGTCGGCGACCGTGCCGTTCCACGACAGGTTCTCGGCGCTGACGGTGCCGCCGCTCGTCCCGATGTCGGCGCCCCAGCGGTCGTTGATGCCGAGGCCGGGCACGGCCGGCCACTGGACGAGCCAGCCCGTCACCCCGGACGTGGTGGCGGTGACGGTCACCTGGGCCTGGTACCCGCCGGGCCAGGACGTCACGAGCTCGTACCGCGCGGTGCACGCGCCCGCGGGCACGGCCGACGGCGGCGCGACCACCCCGGGCGACGGCGCCGGGGGCGGGGGCGCCGGCGCGCGCGTGGGCTGACCACCGGCGCCACCGCCGCCGCCACCGGTCCCGCCGCCACCGGTCCCGCCGCCACCGGTCCCGCCGCCACCGGTCCCGCCCGCACCGGTTCCGCCCGCACCGGTGCCGGTCGGCGGCGCCGCCGGCTCCCCGGCCCCGTCGGCCGGTGCGGGCGTCGGGGCGCCGGGCACCGCCGGCCCCGGCCCGGGTGCGGCGGGGGCCGGAGTCAGGACGAGCTCGTCGGCGCTGAACGGCGTGACGGTCGGGTTGACGTCGCCGTCCGCGGCGGCGTCCTCGCACGTCGCCCCGGGCCGGTACGAGGTGTGCACGCCCGCGGTGCAGACGCCGTCGGCGACCGCGTCGCCCCCGACGACGACCGTGCCGGACAGGCGTGCCCCGGGGCGCACGACCGCGGCGTCGCGCACGACCGCACGGTCCTGCACGACGGCGCCGTCCTCGACCCATGCGCGCCCCTCGAGCCGGGCGTCGCCGCGCACCTGTGCGGCGCCGCGCACGACGGCCTGCGGGCCGACGTAGACGGTCGGGTCCACGCTCGCGCGGTCGTCGACCCAGCCGCCGCCGTTCGCGTGCCGGTGGCCACCGGCCGCCGGCTCCGCGCCGGCGGGGTCCGCCACGGCGGCGCCCGCGACACGGAACTCGTAGGGGTAGCGCGTCGTCGTGGCGAACGCCTCCCCCGCACGCTCGGGCACGGTGCCCGGCGTCGCCGTGACGACCAGCAGGACCGCGGCGTCACCGGTGCGGGGCGTGAGCGTCACGTCGCCGTCGACGGTCTCGGTCACGGGTCCGTACCGGACGCCGTCGGGCCCGAGCGCGACCATGCCGACGCTCCAGCGGGCGTCGCCGGCCGCGACCGTCTCGGCGTGCCCGCGCACCCGGACGCGCACGTCGCCACCGGACCCGTCGGGGACCAGGCGGACGACCGTGAACCCGTACGCCGCCGGTGCGAACGCACCGGTGACGCGGTGGTGGGACGGGTCGCCGGGCGCCGGCTCGGTCGGCGTCGTGCGGTCCGCGAGCAGCACGGGGTCGATGCCGTCGAGGAGGCCGACGCCGGTCCCGTCGGCATCGGTGCCGGCGGCGTCGCCCGTCGCGGCGCGCATCGCGTACTGCGCCACCCGGCGGTTGAGGGCCTCGGGGCTCGCGGACGTGAGGCGGGCGTACGCGGCGAGCACGGCCTCGCCGTCCCGCGCGTCGGTCCACAGCTCCGCCACGAGCGCCGGGTCGGCGCGCGCGACGAGGGAGTCGAGCAGCAGCCACCCCGCGGCGGCGTGCCGGGTGCTGCCCCAGGCGAGGTGCGGCGCGCGCAGGAGCTCGGTGACGTCGGCGTGCCCGCTCGGCACGGCCAGGGTCGCGAGGTACGCGGCGCTCGCCGAGAGGAACGCCGTGGCCGCGGGACCCGCCGGGCCGCCGCGCTCCGCGGCCGTGATCCGCAGCGCGGCCTCCGCCGACCCGCGCGCGAGCTCCCACGACGTGCCGGCGACGACCGTGGGTCCGGCCTGCACCGCTCCGTCGTGCCCGGGGCCGTCATGCACGGGGCCGTCGCGGGCAGGGCCGTCGCGGGCAGGGCCGTCGCGGGCAGCGCCGTCGGCGGTCGAGCCGTCCGCAGCGGGCGGGTCCGCCGTCGCGCCGCCGTCCGCCGCCCGGTCTGCACCGAGCACGGCGGGAGCCACGCGCAGCACGGCGACGCCGTCCACCACGTCGGCACTCGTCCCGTCGCCGGCCGGCGGTCCCTGGCCGGTGCCGTCGCGCGCTCCGGGACCCTCGCTCCACGTGCCGTCGACCACCACGAGGAGCTTGCGCTCGGCGAGCGGCCCGTCGCGCGCGCCGAGGCCCAGCTCGTCCACGTGCAGGGCGTGCAGGCGCTCGAGCCGGGCGAGCGCGGCGCCCGGGTCGAACGCGAGGTCGCCGTCCGCCGCGCGCGGGTCGGCGCCGGCCCGGTCACCCCACGCGAGGGCGACGCGGTCGCCCTCGCGCACGTGCGCCACGTCCCACGCGGTGCGCCACGCGGCCGGCACGACGAGGTCCCGGGGGCCGCCGGCGGTGGTGCCCAGGGCCGTCGCGAGCACGGCGCCGAGGACGAACGGCACGAGGAGGGCCACGACGAGCGTGCCGCGTCGGATCCTCGCCATGGCGCGTGCGTCTCCTCCCGCCGGATGCGCACGCCGAGGTCCGTGGACCGTGCCCTGCCGTGCTGTCGTCGCCCGAGCCGCGGGCGGCGGGTCGGACGGGTGTCCACCATCGTCGCGCGCCCGAGGGCGAGTCAACGCCCGGATCGTCGCCTCCGGGGCGGTTTCACCCGATGGAGAGGTGGATTCTCATGCGGCTCTCACGCTGCCGCAGCGGTCCGCCCCGATGCGTGCGGGGCGGCCTGCCGGCCGCGTCAGTACCCGGCGTCGGCCGTGAGCCCGCCCAGGACGGCGGCGGTGCCGGACAGCCCGAGCCGCGTCGCCCCGGCCTCGATCATCGCGACGGCGTCCTGCGCCGTCCGGACCCCGCCGGAGGCCTTCACCCCGAGCCGCCCGCCGACCGTGCGGGCCATCAGGCGCACGGCGTGCACGGTGGCGCCACCGGCCGGGTGGAAGCCGGTCGACGTCTTCACGTAGTCCGCACCGGACGCCTCCGCGGCCTCGCACGCCGCGACGATCTCCTCGTCGCTCAGCGCCGCCGACTCGATGATGACCTTGAGGACGGTCGGCGCGGGCGCTGCCGCCCGGACGGCGGCGATGTCCGCCGCGACGTCCGCGAACCGGCCCGCCTTCGCGGCGCCCACGTCGATCACCATGTCGACCTCCGCCGCGCCGTCGCGCACGGCACGGGCAGCCTCGGCGGCCTTGACGTCGCTGTGGTGCTTGCCGGACGGGAAGCCGCAGACGGTCGCGACGAGCAGGTCCGGCTCGCCGTCGAGGCCGACGGGGACCTCGAGCGGCAGGAAGGACGGCGAGACGCACACCGCGTAGACGCCGAGCCGGACGCCCTCCGCGACGAGCGCCTCGACGTCGGCCGTGGTCGCCTCGGGCTTGAGGAGCGTGTGGTCGACGTACCGCGCGAGCGTGACGGCGTCGAGCGGGGCGCCCGTGGTGGGCGTGGGGTCGGTGGTCATGCGCGGTGCCTCCCGGGCCGTGCGGTGCCCGGCGAGACGGCCGGGCGGACGATGCGGTCGACGAGCGCGCGGCGCTCGTCCTCCTGCAGGAACGCGTGCCGTGCGGCGGCGACCGTGACGGCGACGAGGTCGTCGTGCGTCCAGCCGGCCTCGCGGACGAGCAGCTCGAGCTCGCGCGACGGCGACGTTCCGGACTGCAGGCGGTTGTCCGTGCTCACCGTCACCTCGAAGCCGAGGCGCAGCAGCATCGTGACCGGGTGCTCGGCGACGGAGCGCGCGGCACCCGTCTGCACGTTCGAGGACGGGCAGACCTCCAGGGCCAGGCGCCGGTCCCGGACCCAGTGCGCGAGCCGGCCGAGCCGCACCTCGCCGCCCGGGCCGACGTGCACGTCGTCGGCGATGCGCACGCCGTGCCCGAGGCGCAGGGCGCCGGCCCGGTGCACAGCGTCGCCGATCGACGCGAGCCCCGCGGCCTCGCCCGCGTGCACCGTGACGGGGAAGCTCGCGTCGCGCAGCGTGCGGAACGCCGACGCGTGCCGCGACGGCGGGAACCCCTCCTCCGGCCCGGCGAGGTCGAAGGCGACCACGCCGGCGTCGCGGTTCGCGAGCGCGAGAGCGGCGACCTCGTCGGCGCGGTCACCCTGGCGCATCGCGCACAGCACCTGCGTGACGCGGATGTCGTCCCCGGCCGAGCGGGCCTGCGCCATGCCCTCGTCCAGGCCGCCACGGACCGCGTCGACGACCTCCTGCAGCGACAGTCCGCCGCGCTGGTGCTGCTCCGGCGCGTACCGCTCCTCGGCGTGCACGACGCCGTCCGCCGCGAGGTCGAGCACGGCCTCCCTGGCGACGCGACGCAGCGCGTCGGCGGTCTGCAGCACGCCGACGGTGTGGGCGAACGTCTCCAGGTACCGCTCGAGGGAGCCCGACGCGGCGGACTCGACGAACCACCGACCGAGGGCCTCCGGGTCGGTCGTGGGCAGGACGTGCCCGGTCTGCGCCGCGAGGTCGACGACCGTCGCGGGGCGCAGACCCCCGTCGAGGTGGTCGTGCAGGAGGACCTTCGGCAGTGCGCGGACGGCCGCGCCGAGGTCGGCGCCGGGCGTGCCCGACGCCGGGAGGTGCGCGGTCATGCCCCCACCGTAACGGGGTGTCTCACTCCCCCTCGGCCTCGTCGTCGAGCGGGACCTCCTCGGCCTGCTCGACGACGTCGGCCTCCTCCGCCGCGCCGACCAGGTCGGGCCGCGGTGACAGCGGGGCGTAGTCCTCGGGGTCGGGGCGCTCGACGAGCTCGTCCTCGCCGGCCGCGGCGTCGGGGTCCGTCAGCTCCACCGGCAGGTCGGTGTCGGCGGGCACCAGCCCCGCGTCGCGCCAGGCGTCGTTCCCGGGCACCGTGCTCATGGCTCCTCCTCCGGTCGGCCGGTCGGACGTCCCCATCGTGCAGTCCGCCCGCGGGGGCCGCCACAAGAGGCGGACCGCGTCAGTCGGCGGCGACGCGGTCCAGGACGATCCGGCGCGGCGTCGCGGCCCCACCGTCGCGGGCCACCTCGATCGCACCGGCGAGGGCCTCGCGGGCGCGGCCGAACCGCTCGGGGGTGTCGGTGTGCAGCGTGAGCAGGGGCTGCCCGGCCCGCACGCGGTCGCCGGGGCGTGCGTGCAGCTCGACGCCGGCGCCCGCCTGCACGGGGTCCTCCTTGCGGGCGCGCCCCGCACCGAGGCGCCACGCCGCGACGCCGACGGCGTACGCGTCGAGCGTCGTCAGCACGCCGTCGGCCTCAGCGACGACCTGCTCGCGCTCGCGCGCGACGGGGAGCTCGGCGTCGGGGTCGCCGCCCTGCGCGGCGATCATCCGGCGCCACACGTCCATCGCGCGACCGTCGGCGAGGGCGGCCGCGGGGTCCGCGTCCGTGCGCCCGGCCGCGTCGAGCATCTCCCGCGCGAGGGCGACCGTGAGCTCGACGACGTCGGCGGGGCCGCCGCCCGCGAGCACCTCGACCGACTCGCGCACCTCGAGCGCGTTGCCCGCGGTCAGGCCGAGGGGGGTCGACATGTCGGTGAGCAGCGCGACCGTCCGCACGCCCGCGTCGGTGCCGAGCGCCACCATCGTGCGCGCGAGCTCGCCCGCACGGTCGGCGTCCTTCATGAACGCCCCGGAGCCGACCTTGACGTCGAGCACGAGCGAGCCGGTCCCCTCGGCGATCTTCTTGCTCATGATCGAGCTCGCGATGAGGGGGATCGCCTCGACGGTGCCGGTGACGTCGCGCAGCGCGTAGAGCTTGCGGTCGGCGGGCGCGAGGCCGGACCCGGCCGCGCAGATCACGGCGCCGACGTCCTCGAGCTGGCGCATCATCTCGTCGTTCGACAGCGCTGCGCGCCAGCCCGGGATCGACTCGAGCTTGTCCAGCGTGCCGCCGGTGTGGCCGAGGCCGCGCCCGGACAGCTGCGGGACCGCGACGCCGAACACCGCGACGAGCGGCGCCAGCGGCAGCGTGATCTTGTCCCCCACGCCGCCGGTCGAGTGCTTGTCGGACGTCGGGCGCGACAGCCCGGAGAAGTCCATCCGCTCCCCGCTGGCGATCATCGCGGCCGTCCACCGCGCGATCTCGGCGCGGTCCATGCCGTTGAGCAGGATCGCCATCGCGAGCGCGGCCATCTGCTCCTCGGCGACCACGCCGCGGGTGTACGCGTCGACCACCCAGTCCACCTGGGCGTCGGACAACCGCCCGCCGTCCCGCTTGGCGACGATGACGTCGACGGCGTCGAACGGCTCGCTCACGTGCCCTTCCCCTCCTCTGCGGCGTCCCCGGCGGGGACGTCCGCGCTCGCTCGTTCCACGAGGTCCACGGGCCCGAACGCGTCGGGCAGCACCTCGCTCATGGGGCGCACGCCCCGCACGGTCTCGACCAGCAGGCCCGGCCCGCCGTGCTCGTACAGCAGCTGGCGGCAGCGCCCGCACGGCGCCAGCACGTTGCCGTGCCCGTCGACGCACGTGAACGCCACCAGCCGGCCGCCGCCGGTCACGTGCAGCATCGAGACGAGGCTGCACTCGGCGCAGAGCGTGACACCGTACGACGCGTTCTCGACGTTGCAGCCCGTCACCACACGCCCGTCGTCGACAAGCGCGGCGACCCCCACGGGGAAGCGCGAGTACGGCACGTAGGCCCGCTCGAGCATCCCGCGCGCCGCCGCCCGCAGCGCCTCCCAGTCGACGTCGCTCTCGCGCACGGCCACCCCCTGCTCGCTCACTTGACGTACGGGACGCCCTCGGCGGCGGGCGCACGCACCCGGCCGGCGAACCCGGCGACCGCGAGGATCGTCACGATGTACGGCGTCATCAGCAGCAGCTGCGGCGGCACGGAGCTGCCGATGGTGCCCAGCACGGTGCGCAGGTTGTCGGCGAAGCCGAACAGCAGCGCCGCCGCGACGGCGCCCTTGGGGCTCCACCGGCCGAGGATCATCGCGGCGAGCGCGATGAAGCCGCGGCCGCCCGTCATCTCCTTGCCGAACGCGAGGCCCGACGCGACCGTGAAGAACGCGCCGCCGAGCCCGGCGACCGCCGAGCCGAGCAGCGTGTTGCGCACGCGCGTGCGGTTCACGTCGATGCCGACCGTGTCGGCCGCCTTGGGGTGCTCCCCGACCGCGCGCAGGCGCAGGCCCCACCGGCTGCGGAACAGGTACACCTGCAGCGCGATGACGATCACGTACATCAGGTACACGAGCAGCGTCTGGCGGAACAGGATCGGCCCGATCACGGGGATCTGCGACAGCACCGGGACCGGCAGCACCGGCAGCGCCTGGCGCGCGTTCCAGGTGTCCGGGGCCTCCGCCAGCACGGTGGAGAACAGGAAGCTCGTCAGGCCCACGACCAGCACGTTCAGCACGACGCCGACGATGATCTGGTTGACCTGGTACCGCACGGCGAAGAACACGAGCAGCGTGCCGACGAGCGCCCCCGCGACCGGCGCGGCCACGAGCCCGAGGTACGCCGACGCCGTCAGCGAGCCGACGACGGCCGCCATGAAGGCCCCGGCCAGCAGCTGCCCCTCGATCGCGATGTTGACGATCCCGACGCGCTCGCACACGACGCCGGACAGCGCACCGAAGATCAGGGGCGTGGCCAGGAACAGCGTGCCCGTCGCGATGGAGGTCAGCGGGATCACCGCGGCGCGCCCGGCACCCGCGAACGTGAGGAACGCCAGCAGCAGCGCGACGCCGAAGACGACCGGCAGCCACAGGCCCGTGCGGCGGCCCGTACGCGTCCACCAGAACGCGAGCGCGGCGAGCGCCACCGCGACGAGCACCAGCACCCACACGGTCGGGCCCGCGGGGACCGCGAACGCGGGGATCTGGGCGAAGTCGGTCTCGGTCGACAGGCGGAAGCGGGTGTCCCCCGCCGGCGTGCGCAGCGGCATGGCCAGCAGCGCCACCAGGGCGATCGCCGCGTAGGCGATGGCGGCGCGGTAGGTCGGGCGGGCCGGGACGGGGGCGTCCGGCGCCGGCGCGGAGGCGGTGGTCGGGGTGGCCAGGCTCATGCTGCGGCCTCCACGGCGGAGCGGCGGCGCGCACCCGGTACGGGCAGCCGGAAGACCGCGCGCACCAGCGGCGGGGCCGCGATGAACAGGACGATGAGGGACTGCAGGACCAGCACGATGTCGATCGGCGTGCCGGTGCGGGTCTGCATGAGCCGGCCGCCCGCGGCGAACGCGCCGAACAGCAGGCCGGCGAGCACCGTGCCGAGCGGCTTGGAGCGGCCGAGCAGCGCGACGGTGAGGGCGTCGAAGCCGATGCTCCCCGCGATCGCCCCCGTGAGGCTGCGCTCGGTGCCGAGCAGCTGCGCACCGCCGGCCAGGCCCGCGAGCCCACCCGCGACCGCCATGACGAGCACCGTCACCCAGGGCACCGAGATGCCGGCGGTGCGGGCGGCGTGCGGGTTGGACCCGACGGCGCGGAACCGGAAGCCGAGCGTCGAGCGCTCCATCAGCCACCACACGCCCACCGCGGCGAGCAGCGCGAGCGGGAAGCCGAGGTGCAGGCGGAACGCGTCGCCGAGCAGCGGCGGCAGCATCGCGCTCTCCGCGACGGGCCGCCCGACCTGCGGCGTCGCCGACGCGAAGACGCCGGTGGTGAGCAGGTACAGCACGAGGAACACGGCGATGTTGTTGAGCATGATCGTGACGATCACCTCGTGCGCGCCCGTGCGTGCCTTGAGCACGCCGGCGATCGACGCCCACACCGCGCCGCCGACCGCGGCGCCGACCATCGCGAGCAGCAGGTGCAGCACGGGCGGCAGGTCCCAGGTGAAGCCGATCCACGAGGCGACGATCGCGCCGAGCGTGATCTGGCCCTGCGCACCGATGTTGAACAGGCCCGCGCGGAAACCGATGCCGACGCCGAGGCCCGCGAGGATCAGCGGCACCGAGATCGTCAGCGTCTCGGTCAGCGGGCGGACGGCCCGCTGCGGGCTCGTCGCCCCCCAGTCGAACACCGCGCCCTGGAAGAGCGCCGCGTACGCGCCGGACACCGTCTGCCACAGCGCCGTGAAGAAGTCCGACGGCCTCGCGAAGAGGTACCCCGCCGTGCGCTGCACGTCCGGGTCGGCGGCGGCGATGAGCACCGCGCCGATGACGAGCGCGAGCACGATCGCGCACACGGTCATGAGCCACGACGACGCGAGCACGTCCTGCAGGACGCCGGCACCGGACGGCCGGCGGTCCCGCTCGGCGGGCCGGGGCTCCGCCTCGGCGGACGGCCGGTCCGCGGGCGGTGTGCCCTGCTGGCTCATCGGCCCTCCTCCTGCTGGTCGGTGACGTGCACGGCGCGCGGGGCCGCGGCGGGCGGGGCGGGCTGGTCGGCGAGGTCCGCCGCGCCGAGCGTCGTGTGGTGGTGGGCCGCCTGCGGGACGGCCTCCTCGAGCGGCACGCCGGCCATCATGAGGCCGAGCACGTCGCGGTCCGTGCTGCCGGGCACGACCCCGACCACCCGGCCGCGGTACATCACGGCGATGCGGTCGGCGAGCGCCACGACCTCGTCGAGCTCGGTCGAGACGATCACGACGGCGGTGCCGTTGTCCCGCTCCTGCACGATCCGCTTGTGCACGAACTCGATCGACCCGACGTCGAGCCCGCGCGTCGGCTGCGAGGCGACGAGCAGGCGCAGCGGGCGGGACATCTCCCGCGCGAGGACGACCTTCTGCTGGTTGCCGCCGGACAGCGTGCCGGCGTGCGCGTCGACCGACGGCGTGCGGACGTCGAACTCGACGACGCGGCGCTCGGCGTTGCGGCGCAGCTCGCCGCGGTCGATCGCGCCGCGACGCGAGTACGGCGCGGTGTCGACGAGGTCGAGGACGAGGTTCTCCTGGATGGAGAAGTCCACGATGACGCCGTCGGTGCTGCGGTCCTCGGGCACGAAGCCCAGGCCGGCGCGCAGCCGGTCGCGCACGGACAGGCCCGTCAGGTCGGTCCCGTCGAGGTGCAGCGACCCGGCGGTGGGGTGCACGAGGCCGAGCACGGCCTCCGCGAGCTCGGTCTGCCCGTTGCCCTGCACGCCGGCGACGGCGAGGATCTCGCCGCCCGCGACCTCGAGGTCGACCTGGTCCACGACCGCCGTGCCGACCGCGTCGAGCACCGTCAGGCCCGCCACGCGCAGCACGACGTCCCCCGGCGCGGCGGCCTCCTTGTCGACGCCCAGGGAGACGGCCCGGCCCACCATGAGGGAGGCGAGCTCCGTCTCGGGCGCCGACGGCTCCGCCGTGCCGACGACCGTGCCGCGGCGGATGACCGTGATCCGGTCCGCGACGGCGCGCACCTCGCGCAGCTTGTGCGTGATGAACAGGATCGACGTCCCGGCCGCCTTGAGCTGACGCATGATCTCGATGAGCTCGTCGGTCTCCTGCGGCGTCAGCACCGCCGTCGGCTCGTCGAGGATCAGCACCTTGGCGTCGCGCGACAGCGCCTTGATGATCTCGACGCGCTGCTGCACCCCGACGGGGAGCTCCTCGACCGTCGCGTCCGGGTCGACGTGGAAGCCGAAGCGGTCCGCGACCTCGGACACCTGCCGGCGCGCACGCCGCAGGTCGAGGAGCCCGGCGCCGCCCGTGGGCTCGTGCCCGAGGGCCACGTTCTCGGCCACCGTGAAGACCGGCACGAGCATGAAGTGCTGGTGCACCATGCCGATGCCGGCCGCCATCGCGTCGCCCGGCCCGTCGAACGTCACCGGCTCGCCGTCGAGCAGGATCTGCCCCTCGTCGGGCCGGTACAGCCCGTAGAGGACGTTCATCAGGGTGCTCTTGCCGGCACCGTTCTCGCCCAGCAGGGCGTGGATCTGTCCGGGCTCCACGACGAGGTCGATCGCGTCGTTCGCGGTGAACGACCCGAACCTCTTCGTGATGCCGCGCAGCTCGAGCCTCATCCGACCCGCTTCCCGTTCGTCGTCCGCCCGCCCGACGTGCGTCCTCGCACGTCACCCGTCTGCCGCCGGCCTGTCCTCTCGCCGACCGTACACGCCGGCGAACGTGCGGGTCCGTCGCACGCGACGGCCCGGGTGGTCGCCCACCCGGGCCGTCGTCCGTGCACCGCGCCTCAGGGCGCGGCGTGCGTCACGGGGTGTTCGGGGACTCGACCACGAGGTCGCCGGAGACGATCTGCGACTGCAGCTCCTCGACGCGGTCCTTCACGTCCTGCGGGACGGCGTCCTCGAAGTCGTGGAACGGCGCGATGCCCACGCCCTCGTTCTCGAGCGTGCCGACGTAGGGCTCGTTGGTGAACTCACCCTCCGACGCCTGCTGGATCGAGTCGAAGACGGCCTGGCCGATCTCCTTCATGACCGAGGTGAGGATGATCGAGCCGTACTCGGTGGACTCGAAGCCGTCGGAGTCGACCCAGATGATCTTCGCGCCGGGCTTGCCCTCGGCGGCGGCGGCGGCACCCTGACCGACCGGGCCGGCGACCGGCATGATGATGTCGGCGCCCTGGTCGAGGAAGCCCTGCGTGATGTTCTGGCCGTTCGCCTGCGTCTCGAAGTCGCCGGAGAACTGGCCCTCCTGCGTCTCCTTGTCCCAGCCGAGGACCTGGACGTCCTCGCCGGAGTCCTCGTTCCACTGGGCGACGCCGTCGACGAAGCCGTCCATGAAGATCTGGACCGACGGGATCGGCAGGCCGCCGAAGGTGCCGACGATGCCGGTCTCGGTGGTCGCGCCGGCGACGTAGCCGGCGAGGAACGCGGCCTCGGCCGTGTTGAACAGCAGCGGCTTGGCGTTGTCGAGCTCGATCGTGTTGAACTCGTCGTCCGAGAACGCGGAGTCGATGAGGCCGAACTGGATGTCCGGGTTGGCCTCGGCGGCCTCCTGGATGGCGGGCTCGAGCAGGAAGCCGACGCCGATGATGTAGGTGCAGCCGTCCTGCACGAGGGAGTCGATGTTGGGGCCGTAGTCGGCGTCCGCGGTGGACTCCACCGCGTTGACCTCGACGCCCAGCTCCTCCGCCGCGCGCTGCAGGCCCTCGTAGCCGGACTGGTTGAACGACTGGTCGTCCCAGCCGCCCTGGTCCGACACCATGCACGCCTTGAAGTCGGAGGCTGCCGCGGTCTCGCCGCCGCCCGCCGTCGACTCGGTCTCCTCGGGGGCACTGCCACAGGCCGTGAGGGCCAGGACGACGGCCCCGCCCAGCGCGGCCGCTCGCATGATCGTCTTCACGAAGGTCGTCTCCATGTTCTCGTCGTCGCACCGGGGTGCCGGTCCCGGCGGCGCACCGCGCAGGGGACGCGCAGGTGCACGAACTCGCCTGCGCCGTCACCCGGACCCTAGGCACGCGGGCGTGACGGAGAGGTTACCGACGCGTATCGGCGCAGGTTCCGTGATGAGATCGCAACCTGGTCCCGAGCCACGGACCCCTCGTCCGGGTCGCAAGACGGACGAACCGCGCGTCCGGCGTGCCGCAGGCCCCGACCGTCCGCGCCCGCTCAGTCGTGGCGGGCGGTCTCGGCCGGCGTGCGCCCGGCCAGCTGCGCCGCGCGGGCCAGCAGCAGCGCACCGGCCTCGACCGCGCGCTCGTCCACGCGCAGGTCGCCCTGGTGGATGTCGTACGTGTGGCCGCCGGGCGTGCGCGTGCCGAGCCGCGCCATCGCGCCCGGCACCTTCTGCAGGTACCAGGCGAAGTCCTCCCCGCCCAGGGACTGCTCGGTCAGGCGCACGGACGCGGGGCCCAGGACGTCGCGCGCGGCGGCCTCGAGCACGCCCGTCGCGCCCTCGGTGTTCTGGACCGGCGGGACGCCGCGCGCGTGCTTGACCTCGACGTCGAGCCCGAACGGGCGGACGACGTCGTGCACCGCCTGCTCCAGCACCTGCGACGCCTGCTCCCAGGCACGCACGTCGAGGCAGCGGAGCGTGCCCAGCAGCGTGCCCGTGGACGGGATGGCGTTGTGCACCGTGCCGGCGCGCACGGCGCCCCACGTCAGGTTGACGCCCGAGCGGGGGTCGAGGCGCCGCCCCAGCACCGCGGGGACCTGCGTGACGACCTGCCCGAGGGCGAACACCAGGTCGCCCGTCAGGTGCGGGCGCGAGGTGTGCCCGCCGCGGCCCGTGAGCGTCACCGTGACCTCGTCGGACGCCGACGTGATCGGGCCGATGCGCGTGCCGACGAGGCCGACGTCGAGCTTCGGGTCGCAGTGCACCCCGAAGATCCGGGAGACGCCGTCGAGGCCGCCGGCCGCCATCACGTCGAGCGCGCCGCCGGGCTGCACCTCCTCCGCGGGCTGGAAGATCAGCCGGACGCCGCCCCGGAGCGTGTCCGCCACCTGCGCGAGCGCCAGCCCCGCACCGAGCACGGCGGCCGTGTGCACGTCGTGCCCGCACGCGTGGGCGACGCCGCGCACGGTCGACGCCCACGGCAGGCGGCACGCGTCGGGCACGGGCAGCGCGTCCAGGTCCGCCCGCAGGGCGACCCGGCGCGTCCCGAGCGGGCCGACCGTCGGGCCGATGTCGCACCACAGGCCCGACCCGGGCAGCAGGTGCGGCTCCAGGCCGGCGGCCCGCAGGCGCTCGGCGACCACGCGGGTCGTGCGCTCCTCGGTCCGGCCCAGCTCCGGGTGCGCGTGCAGGTCGCGCCGGACCTCCACGAGCTCGTCGCGCAGCCCGGCCACCACGTCTGCCAGCGCGCGCGCCTCCGCGTCGACCGCCTCGGGGGCCAGCGACCGCAGGGACGGCACCACGTGCTCACGCGCCACGTCCGCCCCGTCACGACCGTCGACGGCGGCCTGCGGCACGGGCGGCCCGGGGTCTCCCGCGGCGGGCACGGCGGGCACGTCGGGCGTGGCGGTGCGGTCGGAGGGGTGCGCGGACACGGCCCCGACTGTATCCGGCGCCCTCAGAGCAGGTCGTCGCGTCCGCGCGCACGCCAGGCGTCGACGGCGCCCTTCACCTGCTGGGCGTGCGCACGCGTCGTGACGAGCACGGCGTCGGGGGTGTCGACGACGACGGCGTCCGGCACGCCGACGACGCTGACCGTCCGCCCGCCCGCCACGACGACGCTGCCCTCGGCGTCGAGGCGCAGCACCGTGGTCGCGTCGCCCAGGGTCGCGTCGCCCCCGGCGGCGTCGAGCAGCCCGCCGAGCGACGCGAAGTCGCCGACGTCGTCCCAGCCGAAGCCGCCGGGCACGACCGCGACGCCGCCCGCCGCGGCGACGGGCTCCGCGATGGCGTGGTCGATCGCGATCTTCGTCAGCCCCGGCCACGTGTCGGCGAGGCGTGCGTCGCGCTCCGGGGTGTCCCACGCGGCCGCGATGCGTCGCAGGCCGTCGTGCAGCGCCGGGAGCTGCGCGGCGAGGTGGTCGAGCAGCACGGCGGCGCGCACGACGAACATGCCGCCGTTCCAGCTGTACTCCCCCGTCGCGAGGTACGCCGCCGCGGTCTGCGCGTCCGGCTTCTCGGCGAAGCCGGCGACGTGGCGCGCGCTCGGTGCGCCCGCGACCCCCAGGGGCGCACCCCCACGGACGTAGCCGAACGCGGTCGACGGCTCCGTCGCCTCGATGCCGACGGTCACCACGTACCCCGCCCGCGCGGCCTCGACGGCCTCGCGCACCGTGGCCTCGAACACCTCCGTGCCGGTGATGACGTGGTCGGCCGCGAACGAGCCGAGCACGACGTCGGCCCCGTGCCGCTCGAGCAGGACGGCCGCGGCGAGGCCGATGGCGGCCATGGAGTCGCGCGGGCTGGGCTCGGCGAGGACGTTGTCCGGACCGAGCCCCGGGAGCTGCTCCGCCACCGCGGCGGCGTGCCGGGTGCCCGTCACGACGAGCACGTTCCCCGGCCCCGTGAGCGGCAGGAGCCGGTCGACGGTCGCCTGCAGGAGCGTGCGACCGCTCCCCGTGAGGTCGAGCAGGAACTTCGGCCGGCCGGCGCGGCTCAGCGGCCACAGGCGCGTGCCGGCACCCCCGGCGGGGACGACGGCGTGGAAGCCGGGGACCGGGGTGACGGTGGGTGCGGGCTGCATGGCGCCACGGTAGCGAGCGGCGGCGCACCCGCGGGGACGCTCCCGAGGGCGGGATCGCCGGGCCCCGCGAGAGCACTCCCGGGCCGTCGGCGTACCACCGTCTCAGCGTGTGGACTTGGTCACAAAGTCCCTGCCCAGGGGTCGGGATGCCTCGTGACGGCGGCCGGCGCACCACGCGGTCACTAGAGTGAGGGCAGACCCGGACAACGCCGTCCACGCCGACTCGCCCCAGGAGGCACCCACGTGTCCACAGCGCCCACCGCGCCCACGCGGCCGGCCGGAACGCTCTACCGCGGGCGCGAAGGCATGTGGTCGTGGGTAGCCCACCGCATCACCGGCTTCGCGATCTTCTTCTTCCTGCTCGTCCACGTGCTCGACACGGCCCTCGTGCGCGTCTCGCCCGAGGCGTACAACGACGTCATCGGGACGTACAAGAACCCGATCATGGGTCTGGGCGAGGCGGGCCTGGTGCTCGCGATCGTGTTCCACGCCTTCAACGGCCTGCGGATCATCCTCGTGGACTTCTGGTGGAAGGGGACGCGCTACCAGCGCGTCATGCTCTGGGTCGTCATGGGCCTCGTCGTCGTGACGATGGCCGGCTTCCTCCCCCGCCACCTCATGAACGTGTTCGGAGGCCACTGACCATGACGACCATCGCGGACCCCAAGGCCCCGCGGCCCTCGCGGCCCGGCCCGACCCGCCGCTCGACGCACGGCAACACCGAGCTCTACGCGTGGGTGTTCATGCGCGTCTCGGGCGTCGTGCTGGTCGTGCTGATCTTCGGCCACCTGTTCGTCAACCTCGTCGCGGGCGAGGGCATCAGCGCCATCGACTTCGGCTTCGTGGCCGGCAAGTGGGCGTCGCCGTTCTGGCAGGTCTGGGACCTGCTGATGCTGTGGCTCGCCATGCTGCACGGCACCAACGGCGTCCGGGTCATCATCAGCGACTACGCCGAGAAGGACTCCACGCGGCTCGTGCTCACGAGCCTGCTGTACCTCGCGACGGTCGTCGTGGTCGTGCTCGGCACGCTCGTCATCTTCACGTTCGACCCGTGCCCCCCGAACAGCCCGGCGGACCTGCTGCCGTCGTTCTGCACGGCCTGACACCGGCACCGGCGCCCCACACCCAGGAAGGCATCGCCTCGATGCAGACCCACCAGTACGACGTCGTCATCGTCGGCGCGGGCGGCGCCGGCATGCGCGCGGCGCTCGAGTCCTCGACCCGCGTGCGCACCGCCGTCATCTCCAAGCTCTACCCCACGCGCTCCCACACCGGCGCGGCGCAGGGCGGCATGTGCGCCGCCCTCGCCAACGTCGAGGAGGACAACTGGGAGTGGCACACGTTCGACACCGTCAAGGGCGGGGACTACCTGGTCGACCAGGACGCCGCCGAGGTCATGGCCAAGGAGGCCATCGACGCGGTGCTCGACCTGGAGAAGATGGGCCTGCCGTTCAACCGGACGCCCGAGGGCCGCATCGACCAGCGCCGGTTCGGCGGGCACACCCGCAACCACGGTGAGGCCGCGGTGCGCCGGTCCTGCTACGCGGCGGACCGCACGGGTCACATGATCCTGCAGACCCTGTACCAGCAGTGCGTGAAGAACGACGTCGAGTTCTTCAACGAGTTCTACGTCCTGGACCTGCTGGTCGACCACGACCTCGCCGCGACCACGGTCGCCGACGGCGAGGAGGTCAACGTCTCCGGCGTCGTCGCGTACGAGCTCGCGACCGGTGAGATCCACGTCTTCCAGGCCAAGTCGGTCGTGCTCGCCACGGGCGGCGCCGGCAAGATCTACAAGACGACCTCCAACGCGCACACGCTGACGGGCGACGGCATGGCCCTGGCGTACCGCCGCGGCATCCCGCTCGAGGACATGGAGTTCTTCCAGTTCCACCCGACGGGCCTCGCGGGCCTCGGCATCCTGCTCTCGGAGGCCGCGCGCGGCGAGGGCGGCATCCTGCGCAACTCCGAGGGCGAGCGCTTCATGGAGCGCTACGCCCCGACCATCAAGGACCTCGCGCCGCGCGACATCGTCGCCCGCTCGATGGCGAACGAGGTGCGCGAGGGCCGCGGCGCCGGGCCGAACAAGGACTACGTCCTGCTCGACCTGACGCACCTGGAGCCGGCGCACATCGACGCCAAGCTCCCGGACATCACGGAGTTCGCGCGCACCTACCTCGGCATCGAGCCCTACACGGAGCCCGTCCCGGTGTACCCGACGGCGCACTACGCGATGGGCGGCATCCCGACGAACATCGAGGGCGAGGTCCTGCGCAACAGCACCGACGTCATCAAGGGCCTGTACGCGGCCGGCGAGGTCGCGTGCGTCTCGGTGCACGGGTCGAACCGGCTCGGCACCAACTCGCTGCTCGACATCAACGTGTTCGGCAAGCGCTCGGGCCGGTCGGCCGCCGCGTACGCCGCGACGGCGCCGTTCGTGGAGCTCCCCGAGAACCCCGCCACGACCGTCATGGCGGAGCTCGAGACGATCCGCACGCGTCCGGACGGCGAGCGCGTCGCGGACATCCGCCGCGCGCTGCAGGAGACGATGGACGCGAACGCGCAGGTGTTCCGCACGCGCGAGTCGCTCACGCAGGCGCTCGACGACATCCACGTCCTGCGCAAGCGGTACACGGCCGTGAGCGTGCAGGACAAGAGCCGCACGTTCAACACCGACCTGCTCGAGGCGGTCGAGCTCGGCTTCCTGCTCGACATCGCCGAGACCGTGGTCGTCGGCGCCCTCAACCGCAAGGAGTCGCGCGGCGGGCACTTCCGCGAGGACTTCCCGGACCGCGACGACGCGCAGTACATGCGGCACACGATGGCGTACCGCCGCCCCGTGGGCCTCGACGGCGGGTCGGCCGAGGGCGGCGACGCCGCCGGGACGTTCGCGCACACCGAGCCGTTCGACGGGTACCAGCTCGTCCTCGGGTCCAAGCCCGTCAC
Source organism: Cellulomonas shaoxiangyii (assembly GCF_004798685.1). Lineage (NCBI taxonomy): Bacteria > Bacillati > Actinomycetota > Actinomycetes > Micrococcales > Cellulomonadaceae > Cellulomonas > Cellulomonas shaoxiangyii. The sequence continues at coordinate 2,881,340 of NZ_CP039291.1, forward strand.
CATGACCCGCTACCAGCCGATGGAGCGCAAGTACTGATGACCGCCACAGTCGAAGCACCAGCACCCGAGGTCGGTGCCGTCCCCTCGTTCGAGGTCACGCTGAAGGTCCGGCGCTTCCTCCCCGCGGACGAGGACGTCCCGGCGTTCGGCGAGGCCTTCGAGGCCGAGCCCCGCTGGGACGAGTTCACGGTCACCGTGCACGGCACGGACCGCGTCCTCGACGCCCTGCACAAGATCAAGTGGGAGCACGACGGCTCCCTCACGTTCCGCCGCTCGTGCGCGCACGGCATCTGCGGCTCGGACGCCATGCGGATCAACGGCCGCAACCGCCTCGCGTGCAAGACGCTGCTCAAGGACCTCGACCCGAGCAAGCCGATCGTCGTCGAGCCCATCAAGGGCCTGCCGGTGGTCAAGGACCTCGTCGTCGACATGGAGCCGTTCTTCGCGTCCTACCGCGAGATCATGCCGTTCCTCATCACCACGGGCACGGAGCCGACCAAGGAGCGCCTGCAGTCGGCGCAGCAGCGCGAGCGCTTCGACGACACCACCAAGTGCATCCTGTGCGCCGCGTGCACGTCGTCCTGCCCGGTCTTCTGGACGGACGGGCAGTACTTCGGCCCCGCGGCGATCGTCAACGCGCACCGGTTCATCTTCGACAGCCGGGACGAGGGCGGCGCGCAGCGCCTCGAGATCCTCAACGACAAGGAGGGCGTGTGGCGCTGCCGCACGACCTTCAACTGCACCGAGGCGTGCCCGCGCGGCATCGAGGTGACGAAGGCGATCCAGGAGGTCAAGCGCGCGATGATCACGCGTGCCTTCTGAGCCGCCCCGCACCGTGCACGACGACACGACGCCGCCCGACCCGACGCCCGGCCCCGCCCGGTACGTCGAGCCGGGCGGCGTCGCGCGTGAGGAGACCCTGCCGGGCGGCAACGTCGGCGGGGCGGTCCGCCGGGGCGCGACGGTGCGCCGCCCCGCCGGCCCGTGGACGCCCGCCGTGCACGCGCTCCTCGCGCACGTGCGCGCCCGGGGGCTGGACGGCGTGCCGGACCCGCTCGGCGTCGACGAGGCCGGCCGTGAGGTGCTGGCGTTCCTGCCCGGCGAGCCGGTGGACCTGGCGGAGGTCACGGACGCGCGGCTCGCGTCCGCGGCGCGGTGGCTCGCCCGCTACCACGCGGCCGTCGCCGACTTCCGGCCCGGGCGCCGCCGGTGGCGGTTCGAGGAGCGGGACCTGCGCCCCGGCGAGATCGTCTGCCACCACGACGCGACGCTCTACAACATGCTCGTGCGCGCCCCGGGGGCCGACGACGTCGTCGGCGTCGTCGACTGGGACGTCGCGGGGCCGGGCGTGCCCCTCGACGAGCTCGCGATGCTCGCCTGGAGCGGCGTGCCGTTCTACCTCGACCCCGGTCCGCAGGAGGGCGCGCGCCGCCTGCGCCTCCTCGTCGGCGCGTACGGCGCCCAGGGCGCGGACGTGGGGCTGGCGGCCCCCGCGGCGCCGGACGTGGCGCGGCACGTCGTCGTGCGGATGACCGCGGCGTGCGACCGCATCGCGGCCGGCCAGGCCGCCGGCGACCTGGGCATGCGCAACCTCGCGCACGTCGGCGAGCCGGCGCGCACGCGGGCGGGGGTCGCGGCCTACGCCGAGCGGCTGCCCGGCCTGCTCGCGGCGCTCGCAGCCGCGGCGGCCGCCGCCGCGGCGGCGTCCTCGTCCGCCTGAGCGTTCGGGTCCACGTACGGCGGGTCGGCGGTCCACGCGGCCGCGAGCAGCACGATCCGCGCGATGAGGTTGACCCACAGCAGCAGCACCGCGACGACCGCGAACGAGGCCAGGACGGGGTTGTCCTGCACGGAGCCGGACACCGCCGTGGTCCCCAGCAGGCGGACCACGCCGAGCCCGGCCGCCGCGATGGCGGCCCCGCCGAGCAGGTCGCGCCGCGGCGGCGCCTGCCCGGCGAGCGCCCGCACGATCAGGACGAACAGCGTCGCGTCCATGACGAACGCGACGGCGACGCCGAGGACGCGCACCACGATCCCCGAGCGGTCGTCCCACCCGACGAGGCCCATGAGCCAGTCCGCCGCGGTCGTCACGCCGAGCCCGACCAGGGCGGTCACGAGGACGGCCACGCCGACGCCGACGAACCCCCCGAGCTCGCGCAGCTTGCCGACCACGAGGGTGTCCGCGCGGTACACCCCGAACATCGCCTGCACCCCCGTGCGCAGCGCCGCGATCGCCCGGATGCCGGTGAACACCAGCACCACGACGGCGACGAGACCGGCGACGGACAGCCCGGTGGAGAGCTCCAGCTGGTCGGGTCGCAGCAGGCCCTTCCCGTCACCGGTGTCGAGGAGCCCGGGCAGCGACGACGCGATCGTGTCCAGCACGGTCGCCCGCAGCTCCGCGTTGCGGCCCAGCAGCGCCATGAAGACGGTGTACCCGAGCGCAAGCCCGGCGAACACCGAGAAGAGCGCGGCGTACGCGATGCCGCCCGAGAGCACGGCGCCCCCCGTGCGGCCGAACCGCGCGACGGTCCGGCCCGCCCGCGTGTGGTTCCACCAGGCCAGGAGCGCCTGCCCGCGCGCCACCAGGCCACGGAACCCGGGCGCCCAGCGCGGGGCCGTGACCGGGTCGGGCGCGGCGGCAGCCGCGGCCACGTGCGCCTCCCCCGACCCCGCGGCCGGGCGTACGACGGTGCGCTCGGGCGTGGTGCGGGTGCGTGCCATGGGCCGAATCTAGGTCGGCCGCACCACCGCGGCATCCGGGCGCCCGCGGTACGCGACCCCGGCCGGGGGCGTACCACCACGCAGCGGGTACGCACGCTCCTGCTGCCACGCGCGTCCGTCGTGGACGAAGCGGTGCAGGTGGGTCACGAGGAACGTGGCCTCGTACCCCTCCATCGCCTCCTGCGCGGCGTCGAGGGCCGGCTCGTCGAGCTCGTGCGCCACGGTGACGTGCGGGTGGTAGTCGTAGCGTGGGTCGTGCGCGAGCGGCCCCGCCCGCAGGGCCCGCTCGATCGCGGTGCACTCCCGCGCACCGCGCGCGAGCGGCACGAAGACGACGGGCGTGACCGGGCGGAACGTCCCCACCCCGCGCAGGTGCACCTCGAACGGGCCGTGGGCGTCGGCGACGGCGCGCAGGTGGTCGTCGAGCGACGCCCGGGCCTCGTACGGCACGGGCGTCGGACCGACGAGCGTGACGTGCGGGTGCACGTGCTGCGCGTCGGGGTCCCCCGACCGCGCCCGGGCCTCGAGGAGCTCCGTGCGGTACGGCTCCGGCACGGCCACGGCGACGCCGACGAGCCGCTCGCCGGGACCGCACGGCGGGAGCCTCATGGGCGCGTCCGCCGCCGCGGCAGCAGGCCCGACCGGTCGTACACGCGCTCGAGCGTCGGGACGGCGAGCGCACGCGCGCGCTCCGCCCCGTCCGCCAGCACGTCGTCGAGGGCCGTCGGGTCGGACAGGTAGTGCCGGACGCGCTCCTGGAACGGCGCCAGGAAGTCCACCACGACCTCGGCCAGGTCCTTCTTCAGGTCGCCGTAGCCCTTGCCCGCGTAGTCCGCCTCGAGCGACGGGACCGTCCGGCCGGACAGCGCCGAGAAGATCGTCAGCAGGTTCGAGACGCCCGGCTTGGTCGCCGGGTCGTAGCGGATCTCCCGCTCGGCGTCGGTCACGGCCGAGCGGATCCGCTTCGCGACGACCTTCGGGTCGTCCAGCAGCTCGATCAGCCCGTTGGGGCTCTCGGCCGACTTGCTCATCTTGGCCGTCGGCTCCTGCAGGTCGTAGATCTTCGCCGTCGCACCCACGATGTACGGCTCGGGGACGACCACCGTGCCGGCACCGAAGCGCGAGTTCAGCCGCTGCGCCAGGTCCCGCGTGAGCTCGAGGTGCTGGCGCTGGTCCTCCCCGACCGGCACGAGCGCCGTGTCGTACAGCAGGATGTCCGCGGCCATGAGCACCGGGTACGTGAACAGCCCGACCGTCGTGCCCTCGGACCCCTGCTTGGCGGACTTGTCCTTGAACTGCGTCATGCGCGCGGCCTCGCCGTAGCCGGTGTGGCACGACAGGACCCACGCGAGCTCCGCGTGCTCGGGCACGTGCGACTGCACGAACAGCGTCGACCGCGCCGGGTCGACCCCCGCAGCGAGGTACTGCGCGGCCGTCCGGCGGGTGCGCTCGCGCAGCACCGCGGGGTCGGGCGCGACCGTCAGCGCGTGCAGGTCGACCACGCAGTAGATGGCCTCGTGCGTCTCCTGCAGCGCCACCCAGTGCGTCAGGGCCCCGAGGTAGTTGCCCAGCTGCAGCGAGTCCGACGTGGGCTGCATGCCGGAGAAGATCCGGCCGGCGGCCGGCGTCGTGCGCTGCGGCGGCGACGTGGGCAGCACCTGGGTCATGCGGGGCCTCCTGAGGGGGACGAGCCGGAGGGCTCGGGTCGAGGTCGGGCACGGGACGACGTGCGGGACGAGAGCGGTCGGACGGTGCTGTCGCGGCGGCCGGGGCGTCGCGAGGGGTGCGGGGCGCGGGCCCCGACGGCGGTCAGGTGGCCTCGTCGTCGAACGGCGCCGGACCGGCCCACGCGGCCGCGGTGCGCGGCGCGGCGGCACGGGGTGCGGCGGCACGGGCCGTGCCCGCGGCGCCCGCCGTCGCGGCCGCCGTGCCCGTGGCGCGGGACGGCGCGACGTCGTCGAGCAGGGCGTCGCGCACGATCCGCCGCGGGTCGTAGCGGCGCGGGTCCAGGGCGGCCCAGTCCACGTCGCCGGCGACGTCGCCGAGCTCCTCGTCGACACGCTGGCGCGTGTCCCGCACGACGTCGCGCAGCCGCCGGACCCAGCCGGCCAGCTGCTCGGCGTACGCGGGCAGGCGTTCGGGCCCGATCACGAGGGCGGCGACGAGCAGCAGGATGAGCAGCTCACCACCGTTGATGCCCAGCACCCCGACAGGGTACCCCCGCGGCCTGGACCACCGTCCGAGGACGGCGGCGCCCGGCCGGCGCGTTCTCGTCCGTCCGACGTCAGTCGGACGTCAGTCCGTCGAGCCGGACCCGCACGGCACGCTCCCGCTCGCCCGTGCGCACGCGGAGCTCGACGGTCTCGCCCGGCTCGCGTGCCCGGATGTCGACGATCAGCTCCTCCGAGGCGGTCACGGGCCGGCCGTCGACCGACAGGATGACGTCGCCGCGGCGGACGCCGGCGCGGTCCGCGGGACCGTCCGGCGTGACGGCGGGCCGCCCGTCCGGATCCTCCTCGAACACGCGGACACCCTCCCCCGTGTACTCGGGGTCGAGCAGGACGCCGATCACCGGGTAGGTGGCACGGCCGGTCGTGATGAGCTGCTCCGCGGTGCGCCGCGCCTGGTTGGAGGGGATGGCGAAGCCGAGCCCGATGCTCCCGCCGGCGGCGCCGAGCCCGCCCGGGAGCTGGGCGATCGCGGAGTTGATGCCGACGACCTGACCGCTCGCGTCGACGAGGGGGCCGCCGGAGTTGCCCGGGTTGATCGCCGCATCGGTCTGCAACGCGTTGATGAACGTCTGGTCGTTGCCCTCGCCCGCGACGACCGGGCGGTTGCGGGCGCTGACGATGCCGGTCGTGACGGTCCCGACGAGGCCGAGCGGGGCGCCGACCGCGACCACCGGGTCTCCGACGACCACGGCGTCGGAGTCACCCAGCGGCAGCGGCGTCAGACCGGTCGCGTCCACCTTCACCACCGCGAGATCGTACTCCGAGGTGGCCCCGACGACCGTCCCGTCGAGCTGGGTGCCGTCCGCGAAGACCACGACGAGGCGACCGTCGCCCGCACCGGCGACGACGTGGTTGTTGGTGAGCACGTAGCCGTCCTCGCGCAGGACGAACCCGGAGCCGGAGCCCGCCCCCTCCGCGTTCTCGACCTCGATCGAGACCACGCTGGGCAGCACGCCCGCGGCGATGCCCGCGACGGACGACGCGTCCCGCTGCACCGGTGCGGCGGCCGGCGGCGGGGCGGACGGCAGGTCCGCGGTCGCCGGTCGGCCGTCGTCCCCCCACGTCCGGGCGCCGACGGCGCCGCCGAGGAAGCCCGCCACCAGTGCGAGGAGGATCAGCGGCACGACCCACGCGACGGACAGCGCGCGGCGGCGCGGCCGGCGCCGGGGGACGGGACCGGAGGCGGCCACCGGCCACGGCGGGGCCGCGGAGCCGGCGGGGGCGGCGGGATCCGCCGGGTGCGCGCGGTCGTGAGGGCCGGGTGCGGCGACGGGGGCGGTTGGGCGGGCACCGCCGTCGGGTGGTTCCGGGACGCCGCGCATCGGGGCTGTGGCGTCCACGGGCTGGGCGCCCGTGGGGGGCTCGGTGCGCCGGTAGGCGGACGGCGCCGCGAAGAGCGCCGCGGGCGCGGGCGCCGAGGCGGGTGGCACGGGCGCGGCGGCAGCCGGCACGGGCGCAGCCGGCGCGGGCGCCGGGGCCGCGGCGTCCGGGGCCTGCCCCGGCGGTGTCACCGCGTCGGCGGGCTCGCGGTCGTCCGGCGTCACGGGGCCTCCAGCGTGCTCGTCACGGTCTGCCACCCCCGGCCGATGCGGCCGACGACCGTGTCGTCGTAACCGCCGGCGGGGAACGCCCCCACGATCGCGTCGACGTCCTCGTCGTCCTCCGGGCCGACCACCTGCACCACGGTCGACTCCGACTGCCACGCGACGAGCAACGGCTCGGTGGACAGCACGTGCACCTGCCGGCCGCCGACCGTGCGCACGGGCGCGCCCGCGAGCGCGGCCGTGTCGAGCCGGCCCTGCTGCTCGGTCACCACGACCGTGCCGGACGGCGCGTCGAGCTCGACCTCGAGCACCCGGCGGTCGTCCCCCGACCACCGGATCGCGCGCACGCGCCAGTCGGCGGGGAGCTCGCGCGGGAACGTCCAGCCGTGCCCGCGCAGCCAGGTGACCGAGTCCGGCGACACCGGGACCGCGTCGGTGCCCGCGTCCCGGCCGTCGGCCGCCAGCAGACCGAGCACCGCGGCGGGGTGCGACGACGGCGCGACGGCGGGTCGGGCGCCGAGGGCGAACAGCATCGCGGCGACCGCGCCGACCCCGGCGACCGACCCGAGCACGAGGCGTCGCGACGCCCGCCGGCCCACCACGTCGCCCCGCAGGGCGTGCGTCGCGTCGCGCGGCAGCGCCTGGCCACGGTGCGGCGACCCGGACGCCGGGACCGCGAAGGGGTCCCGCGCGGCGGGGCCGGGCGGGACCGCGGGCTCCTGGGCGCAGAGGGAGAGCAGGCGGGCGGTCAGGTCGTCCGTCGGGCGCACCTCGTCGGCCGCGGCGAGGGCGCGGCGCGCGGCGCGCGCGGCGGCCAGCTCACCGGCGCACAGCGGGCACCGCGCGACGTGCGCGAGGGCCCGCTCCGTCGCGGCGGCGTCCAGCTGGCCGTCGACGAGCGCGCTGATCCACGACCCGAGGTGCGTCATCCCACCTCCACGACGGACGGCGGTCCCGTGACCGCGGGCTCGGGGTCGCCGTCCGCGGCGGACGGCTGACCGACCGGACGGGGCCGGCGGTGCTCGAGCGAGTCGCGCAGCCGGGCGCGGGCGCGGTGGATGCGCGAGCGGACCGTGCCGAGCTTGATGCCGAGCGTCACGGCGATCTCCTCGTACGACAGGCCCTCGATGTCGCACAGGACCACGGCGGCGCGGTACTCGGGGGGCAGCGCGTCGAGCGCACGCTGGACGTCGTGGTCCAGGTTCGCCGCCTCGAACGCCCGCTCGGGGGTGCTCAGCGCGTCGGGTGAGGACCAGCGCTCGGTGTCGTCGCCGATCGTCTCGATGCGCACGCGCTGGCGGCGACGCGCCTGGTCGAGGAAGAGGTTCGTCGTGATGCGGTGCAGCCAGCCCTCGAAGGTGCCCGGGCTGTACGTGTGCAGGGACCGGAACACCCGGACGAACGTCTCCTGCGTGAGGTCCTCGGCGTCGTGCCGGTTCCCGGTCAGCCGGTACGCGAGGCGGTAGACGCGGGCGGAGTGCGTGCGGACGATCTCCTCCCACGACGGGACCTGCCAGTCAGCGGGCGGCGTGCTCATCGGTGGGTGATCGTCTCCTCGCGTGCCGGCGGGACGGTCCGGCCGGACGTGCACCGCCAGTGTCCCAGGTCGCACCCCGCCGCTCGACCCGTGTTCGTCGTGGGCGCAACAGTGGCAGAACGACCGGCGCGGCCGCCCGGTTCCCCGGGCGCGCCCGCGTGCGGGACTACGCTGGCGGCGGGCCGGCGCACCCGCACGCCGCTCCGGGCCGCCACCCGGCCCCCGCGCCGACCGGCCCCGCACGCTCCCACCCGAACGCTCCCGCAGGAGGACGCCATCTCCACCGACAAGGCCCAGAGCTGGGTCTACTGCGAGGAGTTCCTCACCGAGGACGACGTGCTGGTGCGCGCCCGTGAGCGCGCGTCCCACCTCGGCTGCACGCCCGTGCTGCCCGGGACCGGTGCGGCCCTTCGCGTCCTGGCGGCGGCCGCGCAGGCACGTGCGGTCGTCGAGGTCGGCACGGGCGCCGGCGTGGGTGCGCTGTACCTGCTGCGGGGCATGCCCGCGGACGGCGTGCTGACGACCATCGACATCGAGCTGGAGCACCAGCGGGCGGCCAAGGAGGCGTTCGCCGAGGAGGGTGTGCGCAGCACGCGCACCCGCACGATCTCCGGCCGGGCGTCGGACGTGCTGCCGCGCCTGACGGACGGCGGCTACGACATGGTCGTCGTCGACGCGGACGTGGAGGGGACGCCCGGCTACGTCGAGCAGGCGGTGCGGCTGCTGCGGCGCGGCGGCGTGCTCGTCGTCGACGACGCGCTGTGGCACGACCGCGTGGGCGACCCCGCGCGGCGCGACGAGGCCACGACGACGATGCGTGACGTGGGCCGGCAGGTCCGGACCGACGACCGGCTGATGCCCGCGCTGCTGCCGACGGGCGACGGCCTGCTGGTGGCCGTGCGGCGCTGACCGCACGACCCGCGGCTGACTGCACGACCCCGTCCCTCGCGGGGACGGGGCCGCGGCTCAGGCCAGCCGCGCGAGCCAGTCCAGGAGCAGGCGCGCGCCGTACCCGGTGGCTCCCTCGGTGACCTCGTGCTTGTCCGCGGGCGCGCGGCCGGGACCGGCGATGTCGAGGTGCGCCCACGCGCGGTCGCCGACGAACCGCCGCAGGAAGAGGGCCGCGGTGATCGAGCCGCCGCCGATCGCCCGGTCCACGGGGACGTGCCGCAGGTCCGCGACGGACGAGAGCACCGCCTCGTCGTAGTCGTCCACGAGCGGCATGTGCCACGCGAGCTCGCCCGTCCGCTCCGCGGCCGCGAGCAGCCCGGCCACGACGGCCTCGTCGGTGCCGTACAGGGCGGCGTGCTGCTTGCCCAGGCCGAGGGTCGCGGCACCCGTGAGCGTCGCGACGTCCACGAGGACGTCCGGCTCGAGCGTCGCGTCGGCCCACGCGAGGCCGTCGCCCAGCACCAGGCGGCCCTCGGCGTCGGTGTTCGCGATCTCGACGGTCGTGCCGCCGTAGAGCCGCAGCACGTCGCCGGGGCGGTAGGACGCGCCGCCCACGTGGTTCTCCGCGAGCGGCAGCACCGCGGTGACGCGGTGCCGGACGCCCGCCTCGGCGGCGCCGAGCACGGTCGCGAGCGCGACCGCCGCGCCCGCCATGTCGGTCTTCATCGGCACCATGGCCTCGCGCGGCTTGATGGACAGCCCGCCCGTGTCGTACGTGATGCCCTTGCCGACGACGACGACGTGCCGCCCGTCCGCGGCCGGCGGCGTGTAGCTGACGCGGACGAGCCGCGGCGTGGACGCCGAGCCGGCGCCCACGGCCAGGATGCCGCCGAAGCCGCCCGCCGCGAGCTCGCGGGGGCCGAGCACCTCGACCTCGAGGCCCGCGCGGGACGCGAGCCGGCGCGCACGGTCGGCCATCCACGCGGGGTTCTTCACGCTCGACGGCGTGTTGGCCAGGTCGCGGACCAGCCAGGTGGCGGTCGTGGCGATGCGCGCGGCGTCGACCGCCGCGGCCACGGCCGCACCGTCGCGGCCGAGCAGCACGAGCTCCCCGGGCGTCTCGGCGCTCGGGGCCGAGCCGGTGCGCGGCGTGCTGTAGGACGCGAGGAGGTACCCCTCGGCGACGGCGCGCGCGGCCTCCGCGGCACCCGACGCCGCGTGGTGGGTCTGCGCGCCCACGGTGGCGGCGACGCGCCGCAGCCCCCGGGTCGCACGGGCCAGGGCGGCACCCGCGCGGCGCAGGGCGGTCGGGGTCTCGTCGCCGACGCCGACGAGCACGATGCGCGGGGGCAGGCCGGCCCACGGCAGCACGACGGACGAGCCGACCGGCTGCGGGAGGTGGACCGTGAAGGCCTCCCCCGCCGCACCCGTCAGACCCGCACGCTCCGCCAGCTCGGCGAGGTCGACGCCGTACCGGGCCGCCGCCTGGGGCGTGCCCGTGCGGGGCTGCAGCGCGTCGTCGCCCTCGCGCGCGGGTGCTACCTGGACCGCCACGGCGTCGACCGACCCGTCCGTGAGGAGCGGGGAGTCGACGACCGTGGCCGCGTGCAGCGTGACGACCGGCGGGGTGCGTGCGGCGCCTGCCGCGGACGCCGCCCGACGGGTCGTCGTGAGACCGGCGGGGCGTGCACCCGTGCCGGTGCGCCGGCCGGTGGTGCGCGGGCTCACGGGGTCGTCAGCTGACGACGGAGGTCAGTGCCTCGCCCAGCTCGGCGGCCTCGGTCGCGTTCAGCTCGACCACCAGCCGTCCGCCGCCCTCGAGCGGGACGCGCATGACGATGCCGCGACCCTCCTTGGTGACCTCGAGGGGTCCGTCGCCGGTCCTCGGCTTCATCGCGGCCATGCGGCCTCTCCTTCGCTTCGTGCGTGACCGGCCGACGGGTCGCCGGGCCGGCCCGACCCTCGCTGGATCAGTCCCTGATCAGCCGGATGTCCGCCGACCATCCTAGGTCACCGGGGCGACCGTCGGGCCGGTGGTCCAGGTATCCGCGCCCGTCAGGGGCACGGGGCGCACCCGGACGGGTACACGGCGCTCCCGGCACGGCGGGTCACGGCGGCCAGTCACCCCCGGGGTTGAACTCCCACATCTGCCGGATCCACAGCACCTGGAGACCGAGCATGAGCGCGAGCACCGCCCCGAACCAGACCCGTCGGGCCCACGCGGGGCGCGTCACGACGCCGGCCGTGACGGCCCCGAGGGGGAACGCGAGCAGCAGGAACCGCGCGAGGCTGCTGCCCGGTTCGATGACGGCCAGGATGTAGACGACGTACGCGGCACCCCAGGTGTGCAGCTCGGGGCCGAGGCGCCACGCGGCGGGCACGAGCAGCACGGCAGCGACCAGCAGGAAGCCGGCCACCGTCAGCCACGGCCCCCGGTCGCCCAGCCAGAACTGCGGCACGTACCCCCAGCCGGAGAACGGCACGACCTCGCGCACGCCGCGCCACGCCTCCTGCGTCTGGAGGTACCCGTCGGGCACCCCCGTCCTCCAGCCGCACACGGCCGGCCACGCGAAGCCCGACACGCCCGCCCACACCGCGAGCGCCGCGAGCCCCGCCGTGCCGGCCGGGCGCAGGTCGTCCTCGCCACGCCGCGTGCGCCACCACCGCACCGCGAGGTGGACGACCACGACGGCCGCCATCGGCAGGGCGACCGCGCGCGTGAGGCCGAGCGCGAGGACCACGAGCGCCGTCCACGCGTACCGGCGCCGGACGAGCAGCAGCAGCGCGGACGCGACCAGCAGGAGCGCGAGGGACTCGGTGTACGCGACCTGCAGCACCGCGGACGTCGGGAACGCGCACACGAGCGCCACGGTCGCGAGCGGCAGCCCGGGCCGCGCCGCGACCGCGCGCGGCGCGCCGTGCACGACCGCCTGGTGGACGACGAGCGCGGCCCCCGCGCCGAGCAGCAGCGCGACCGTCGGCGCGAGGACGACCCACGTCCCGCCGGTCAGCTCCATCAGGCCGCGGACGAGCATCGGGAAGAGGGGGAAGAAGGCCCACGCGTTCTGCTGCACCAGCCCGTCGGCGCCGCGCGGCAGCTCGGACGGGTAGCCCTGCTCGGCGACCTGCCGGTACCAGGAGCCGTCGTACATCAGGGCGACGAACGGCTGGTAGTCGGGGTGCGCGTCGGTCCAGAGGTTCGCCTCCTGGACCCCCGAGGTCCACACGAAGACGGCTGCGGCGAACGCCCGGCTCGCGACGTAGAGGAGGAGGACGTGCGCCCACCACGGCCACCGGCGCACGCGCTCCCAGGGCGACGCGGCGGGGGACCTCGCGGCCCGCGTCGCGTCCTGCGTCGCGCCCTGCGTCGCGTCGTGCGTCGCGTCGTGCGTCGCGTCCCGCGTCGTGCCGTGCGCGACGGGGCCGGGCCCGTCGGCGCCCGTGCTCACGCCATGCCCCGCACCGCGACCGCGGGCGCACGCTCCGCGCGGACCGCGGCGACCATGTCGACCGCGCGCCGGGTCGCGGCCACGTCGTGCACGCGGAACACGCGCGCCCCCAGCCAGGCCGCGACGGCGGTGGCCGCGAGCGTGCCCTCGAGGCGCTCCTCGGGCGGCAGACCCAGGGTCTCGCCGACGACGTCCTTGCGCGACACTGCCATGAGCACAGGGTGCCCGATCTGCACGATTCGCGGGGTCCTTCTCAGCAGGTGCAACGAGTGCCACGTCGTCTTGCCGAAGTCCAGGGTCGGGTCCACGAGCACGGACGCGGGGTCGACGCCGAGCGCGACCGCCCGCCGGGCCGCCGCGGTGAGCGTCGCGACGACGTCGTCGACCACCGCGTCGAGCGGGTCGCCGCCGTCCCCTCCCGTGCCGTCGGCGCGCGGCAGGTAGGCCACCCGCCACGGGTCGGTGCGGGGCGCGGCACCGCCCGTGTGCGAGCAGACGACGCCGAGCCCACGCTCCGCCGCGACCTCGACCAGCCCCGGGTCGTGGCCCGCCCACGTGTCGTTCACGAGGTCCGCGCCCGCGTCGGCCGCGGCCCGCGCGACCCGCGCGCGCCACGTGTCGACGCTGACGAGCAGCCCCGGGTGCCGCGCACGCACCCGCTCGACGACCGGCACGACCCGCGCGATCTCCTCGGCTGCGTCGATGCGCGGCCCGCGGCCCGCGCGCACGCCACCGACGTCCAGGACGTCGGCGCCCTCCGCGACGGCGCGGTCGACCGCCGCGTCGATGCCGTCGGCGTCGTGGCGCGCCGCCGCGTAGAACGAGTCGGGGGTGCGGTTCACGACCGCCATGACCACGGGGTGCTCCGGGCCGAAGGTGCGCCCGCGCAGGCGCAGCGGCGCCGCACCGGCGGGGACGCCGCGCAGCGGCGGCGGGGCGGGCCCGTCGCCGTGCACCTGCGGGTCCGTCACCAGCCCGCGTCCGACTCCGAGCGCGTCGCGCCGTCGGTCCCGGCGGGCGTCCCCTCCGACGCGCGCGCCGCCTCCGCCTGCGCGCGCTGCGCCGCGCGGAACGCGGCCTGCTCCTCCGCGCGCAGCTCGGCGCCGCGGCGCACCACGACGTCGACGGCCTCCTCCGGCGAGTCGGTCACGTGCAGCAGGTCGAGGTCGGCCTCGGCGATCATCCCGTGCGCGTGGACGGTGTCGCGCAGCCAGCTGATGAGACCCGACCAGTAGTCGGTGCCCACCAGGACGATCGGGAAGCCCGTCACCTTGTGGGTCTGGACCAGCGTGAGCGCCTCGAACAGCTCGTCGAACGTGCCGAAGCCGCCCGGCAGCACGATGAAGCCCTCGGAGTACTTCACGAACATCGTCTTGCGGGCGAAGAAGTAGCGGAAGTTCACGCCCAGGTCGACCCAGCGGTTCATGCCCTGCTCGAACGGCAGCTCGATGCCGAGGCCGACCGAGAGTCCGCCCGCCTCGGACGCGCCGCGGTTCGCGGCCTCCATGATCCCCGGGCCGCCGCCCGTGATGACGCCGTACCCGGCCTGCACGAGACCCTTCGCGACCTCGCGCGCGAGCGCGTAGTACGGGTCGTCGGGCAGCACCCGGGCGGAACCGAACACGCTCACGGCGGGGCCGACCTCGGCGAGCGCACCGAAGCCCTCGACGAACTCGCTCTGGATGCGCATGACGCGCCAGGGGTCGTCGTGGAGCCAGCGGCCACCGTCGCCGCGGAGCAGCAGGCCCTGGTCGGACGTGGTCGCGGGGATCTGGTCGCGCCGCATGAGCACGGGGCCGCGGCGGTACTCCGGCTCGGGTGCCGACATGTCGTCGTGGGTCATGCGCCGACTCTAGGTCGCCGGGCGCCGGCACTCAGCCCGAGCAGTGCGGCGGCGGCCCGGACGGCGCCGTCAGGACAGGCCGAGCGGCAGGTCCTCGGGCCGTGCGCCGCTCAGCCACGCCGCCAGCGCGGCGCGGCTGCGCACGATCTGGTCGACCGGGCAGCGCTCGTCGCGCGTGTGCGCGAGCAGCGGGTCGCCGGGGCCGAAGTTGACGGCGGGCACGCCCAGGGAGGAGAACCGCGCGACGTCGGTCCAGCCCTGCTTCGCCGCCGGCGCGCCGCCGGTGACGGCGAGCACGGCGGCCGCGAAGTCCTGCGCCAGCGGGTCGTCGAGGCCGGGGCGCGCGCCCGGTGCGGCGTCCACGACCACGACGTCGTACCCGGCCAGGACCTCGCGCACGTGCGCGGTCGCCTCCTCGACGGACCGCGACGGCGCGAAGCGGTAGTTGACCGTGACGACGCACTCGTCCGGGATGACGTTGGTCGCACGCCCGCCGGCGATCAGCACGGCGTTGAGGCCCTCGCGGTACGTGAGCCCCTCGACGTCGAGCGTCGCGGGCGCGTACGCGCCGAGCCGGCGCAGCACCTCCCCCGCCGCGTGCACCGCGTTGACGCCGGTCCACGCCCGCGCGGAGTGCGCCGCGACGCCGTGCAGCCGCACCTCGGCGCGCAGCGTGCCGTTGCACCCGCCCTCGATGCCGCCGGCCGTCGGCTCGCACAGCACCGCGAAGTCGCCCGCGAGCCAGTCCGGGTGGTTCCGCGCGACGCGGCCGAGGCCGTTGAGCGCCGCGTCGACCTCCTCGTGGTCGTAGAAGACCCACGTGACGTCGTGCACGGGCGCGTCGAGCGCCGCCGCGAGCGACAGCTGGACCGCGACGCCGGCCTTCATGTCCACGGTGCCGCGGCCCCACAGCACGTCGTCCTCGAGGCGGGTCGGCAGGTTGTCCGTCACCGGCACGGTGTCCAGGTGGCCGGCGACGACGACGCGGCGGGCCCGGTTCAGCCGCGTGCGGGCCAGCACGGCGTCGCCGTCGCGCAGGACCTCGAGGTGCGGGTACCCGCGCAGGGCGGCCTCGACGGCGTCCGCCAGGCGCGTCTCGTCGCCCGAGACGGAGGGGATGTCGCACAGCTCCCGGGCGAGCGTCACGACGTCGGCGGACAGGTCAAGGGAGTCGACGGCCACCCGGCGACCCTACGCCGCGGCCCGCGGCGGCCGGGCACCGCTCCCGGCAGGGCGTAGGCGCCGCGCACGGGTGCGGCGGACGGACGGGCGTCCGGGTCCAGACCGTAGGCTTGACGACCATGACCGACCGCACGGCCTGGGGCCACGGCCTGGCCACCCTCACCGACGACGGCACGACGCTCGACGTCTGGTACCCCGCACCCGCCCTGGGCGCACCGCCCGCCGACACCGCCGTCCCGGACGACCTCGGTGCCGCCGAGCGTGACGACGCCGCGCGCGGGGTGCGCGTCCGCGTCGTGACGACGGTCGTCGACCTGGACGCGCCGCCGGCCGACACCGCCGACGCCTACCTGCGGCTGCACCTGCTGTCGCACCGGCTCGTCGCACCGCACGGCCAGAACCTCGACGGCGTCTTCGGGGTCCTGCCGAACGTCGTGTGGACGGACCGCGGACCGTGCGCCGTCGAGGGGTTCGAGGCGACCCGCCTACGGCTGCGCGTCGCGACGGGCGCTCCGGTCACGGTCTACGGCGTCGACAAGTTCCCGCGGATGGTCGACTACGTCGTGCCGACGGGCGTGCGCGTCGCCGACGCCGACCGCGTGCGCCTCGGCGCGCACCTCGCGCCCGGCACGACCGTCATGCACGAGGGCTTCGTGAACTTCAACGCCGGCACGCTGGGCACGTCGATGGTCGAGGGCCGCATCTCGGCGGGCGTCGTCGTGGGCGACGGCTCGGACGTCGGCGGCGGGGCGTCGATCATGGGCACCCTGTCCGGCGGCGGCCGGGAGGTCGTCTCCGTCGGGCGGCGCAGCCTGCTCGGCGCCAACGCCGGGCTGGGCATCCCGCTCGGCGACGACTGCGTCGTCGAGGCCGGCCTGTACGTCACCGCGGGCACGAAGGTACGGCTCGTCGGCTTCGACGTCCCGGACGCGGCGACGGCCGAGGACGGCGCCCGGGTCGTCAAGGCGCGCGCGCTCGCGGGCGCGGACGGCGTGCTGTTCCGCCGCAACTCGCAGACCGGCGCCGTCGAGGCCGTCGCACGCTCCGGCGCCGGGGTGCAGCTGAACACCGCGCTGCACAGCAACTGACGGTGGCCGGGCCGTCGTCGTCCCGTCGCCGCCGCCGCCCGAGGGTCGCGGCGGCCCTCATGGCGTCCCTCGTGCTCGTCGGCGTGCTCGTCGCCGCCGTGGCGGGCGTGGTCACGCTGCTGGACCGCACGCACCCGGCCGCGCCCACGGCGGAACGCTGCGTCGCGCACCTCGACGGCACGGACTGGCGGCTCAGCCCCGACCAGGCGCAGAACGCGGCGCTCGTCTCGGCGCTCGCGGTCCGGCGGGGTCTGCCGGCACGCGCCGTCACCATCGGCATAGCGACCGCGCTGCAGGAGTCGAAGCTCGTCAACATCGACTACGGCGACCGCGACTCGGTCGGGCTCTTCCAGCAGCGGCCGTCGCAGGGCTGGGGGACGGTCGAGGAGATCATGGACCCCGTCTACTCCACGGGGCGGTTCTACGACGGGCTCGTCGAGGTGCCCGGCTACGGGGACATGCCCATCACCGAGGCGGCGCAGGCCGTGCAGCGCTCCGGGTTCCCCGACGCGTACGCGCAGCACGAGGGGCGCGCCCGCGCGTGGGCGTCCGGCCTCACCGGGTTCTCCCCCGCCGCCGTGACGTGCGACCTGCGTCCCGCCGACGGCGCGGCCGGCACCGACCCGTTGCTCGGCCGGCTCGTGCGCGACCTCGGCGAGCTGCCGGTGGCCGTGCGCCCGGCGGACGCCGCGCAGGCGACGCCGCACGCGGTCGACGTCACCGCCGACGCGCTGGCGCCGGGCGACCCGCCGCGGGCCGCCTGGGTCGCGGCCCACTGGGCCGTCGCGGTGGCGGCCGAGGTGGCCGTCGACGAGGTCGCGGTCGCCGACCTCGTGTGGTCGCGTGGCGCGCCGACGTGGGGCCCGGCCGAGGCCCCGCTGCCCGCGGGACAGGTCCGGATCGTCGTCGCCGGCTGACGGGCGCACGCCCGCGCGGGCACGGACGACGCGCCGGCACGGACGACGGAGCCGGTGCCGCCACGACGGGCGGCACCGGCTCCGGTGCTCGTGGGTCGGCCGCGGCCGGCCGGTCAGCGCTCCGCGACGTCCACGTAGTCGCGCGCGGTCGCGCCGGTGTACACCTGGCGCGGGCGGCCGATCTTCGTCTGCGGGTCGTTCATCATCTCGCGCCACTGGGCGATCCAGCCGGGCATGCGCCCGAGCGCGAACAGCGGCGTGAACATGCGCTCCGAGAAGCCCATCGCCTTGTAGATCAGGCCCGTGTAGAAGTCGACGTTCGGGTAGAGCTTGCGGGAGACGAAGTACTCGTCGCCCAGCGCGATCTCCTCGAGGCGCATCGCGATGTCGAGCAGCTCGTCGTTGCTGCCGAGCGCCTGCAGGACCTCGTGCGCGCTCTCCTTGACGATCGCGGCGCGCGGGTCGTAGTTCTTGTAGACCCGGTGGCCGAAGCCCATGAGCCGGACGCCGTCCTCCTTGTCCTTCACGCGCCGCATGAAGTCGGTGGCGTCCCCGCCGTTCGCCTTGATCTCGTCGAGCATCGTCAGCACGGCCTCGTTGGCGCCGCCGTGCAGCGGCCCCGACAGCGCGTTGATGCCCGCGGCGACCGACGCGTAGATGTTCGCGTGGCTCGACCCGACGATGCGCACGGTCGACGTGGAGCAGTTCTGCTCGTGGTCGGCGTGCAGGATGAGCAGCTTGTCCAGGGCGTTGACGACGACCGGGTCCGGGTCCCACTGCTGGTACGGCACCGCGAACGTCATGCGCAGGAAGTCCTCGACGTACCCGCGCGAGTAGTCCGGGTAGAGCAGCGGCTCGCCCTTGGACGTGCGGTGCACGTACGACGTGATCGTCCGCGTCTTCGCGAGGATCAGGACCGTGGCGAGCTCGACCGTCTCCGGGTCGAACGGGTCGAGCGACTCCGGGTAGAACGTGGACAGCGCGTTGAGCGCGGAGCCCATGACGGCCATCGGGTGCGCCGCGCGCGGGAACGAGCCCAGGAACGTGCGGAAGTCCTCGTGCACGAGCGTGTGGCGGTTGACCCGCTCCTCGAAGGCCGCGAGCGTCGGCGCGTCCGGGAGCTCGCCGTGGATGAGCAGGTAGGCGACCTCGAGGAACGAGGACTGCGCCGCGAGCTGCTCGATCGGGTACCCCCGGTAGCGCAGGATCCCCGCGTCGCCGTCGATGTAGGTGATCTGCGACTCGCACGCGGCGGTGTTCATGAACCCCGGGTCGACCGTGACCATCCCGGTGTCGCGCAGCAGGGAGGACACGACGATGCCGTCGTTGCCCTCCGTGGCCGGCACGACGGGGAGGTCGCGGGTCTGCCCCTCGACGACGAGCTGCACGGGAGCCTGGACCGGGGCGGTGACGACGTCCGACATGGTGTTTCCTTCCTGCGCCGACCAGCGGCAGCGGCCCTGCGGTTGCTGGGCTCCTCGACGACCGACGCGAGGGGTGACCCCCGTCGGTCCGCAGCGACGGTACCCGTGCCGCGGTGATCTTGACGAGCGAGCGACCCGCCCTTGGGCCGCCTGTGACCTTCCTCACATCCGCGGCCACACTGTACGGCCCGCGGGTGCTCCCCGACTACGCCCCCTGGAGCCGAGCCGCGGCCTCCGCGACCCGCTCGTCGGGGGCCGTGAGCGCCGCGCGCACGTGCCCCGCCGCGGCGGCGCCGTAGAACGCGCCGGGTGCGACGAGGACGCCCAGGCCGGCGAGGTCCTCGACCGTGCGCCACGCGTCCTGTCGCGGTCCGTCCGGCCGCACCCACAGGTACAGCCCCGCGTGCGAGTGGTCCACCACGTAGCCCGCGGCCTCGAACCCGGCGCGCAGGACCCGGCGGCGGCGACGGTAGCGCTCGCGCTGCTCCGCGACGTGCGCGTCGTCGCCCAGCGCCGTGGTCATCGCCGCCTGCACCGGCGCGGGCACGATCATCCCGGCGTGCTTGCGGGTCTCGAGCAGCCGCGCGACCAGTTCTGGGTCACCGGCCAGGAACGCCGCCCGGTAGCCCGCGAGGTTCGACTGCTTCGAGAGCGAGTAGGTCACCAGCAGGCCGGTCAGGTCGCCGCCCGTGACCCGGGGGTCCAGCAGGCTGGGCACCCCTGCCGACGCCCACGGCTCGTCCCACACCAGCTCGGCGTAGCACTCGTCGGACGCGACGACGACGGGCCGGCCCGTCCGGCGCCCCGCCGCACGGGCCGCCGCGACGACCGCGCGCAGCTCCTCCACGGCGAGGACGGCGCCGTGGGGGTTCGCGGGCGAGTTCAGCCACACGAGCCGCACGTCGTCCCGGCGCGCGAGCTCCGCGGCCGGGTCGTCCGTCGGCACGGGCAGCGCACCGGCGAGGCGGGCGCCGACGTCGTACGTCGGGTACGCCGTCGCGGGGTGCAGGACCACGTCGCCGGCACCTACGCCCAGCAGCGCGGGCAGCAGGGCCACGGCCTCCTTGGAGCCGACCGTGGGCAGCACCGCGGCCGGGTCGAGCCCGGGCACGCCCCGGCGCCGCGCGAACCAGTCGACCACCGCGGCGCGCAGCGCGGGCGTGCCGTGCGTCGTCGGGTAGCCGGGCGCGTCGGCCGCCGCCGCCAGCGCCTCACGCACCAGCGCGGGCGTCGGGTCGACCGGCGTGCCGACCGACAGGTCGACGATGCCGCCGGGGTGCCGGCGGGCGAGGTCCGCGAAGGGCGTCAGGGTGTCCCAGGGGAAGTCCGGCAGGTCACCGGTGGCCAGCCCCACGGGTCAGCCCCGCCGCGGCGACGCGGACGGGCGCAGGGCCCTCACTCGCCGTGGACGCGCAGCGGCAGCGTGGCGATGATGGGGTGGTCGTGCTCGATCTGCCCCATCTTCGCGGCACCGCCGGGCGAGCCGACCTGGTCGAAGAAGTGCACGTTCGCCTCGTAGTACTGGCTCCACTGCTCGGGGACGTCGTCCTCGTAGTAGATGGCCTCGACGGGGCACACCGGCTCGCAGGCGCCGCAGTCGACGCACTCGTCGGGCTGGATGTAGAGGGAGCGCTTGCCCTCGTAGATGCAGTCGACCGGACACTCCTCGATGCACGCCTTGTCCTTGACGTCCACGCAGGGCTCGGCGATCACGTACGTCACGGGCGGTCCTCCACGGGTGCAGCGGTCGACCTAGTATCCCCCACGTGGCAGCGACGACGAGCCGACGTCCACCGTCCGACACGCCACACGGGCGGTGGCCCGCGTGACCGGCGCGGCACTCCCCCCGTGGCGCGCGTGGCCGCCGGGCGCGCGCGTGGTCGTGCGCCGGCGGCGCGACGACCTGCCGCCGGCCGGTGCCGCCCCGGTGGGCGGTCCCGACGAGCCGCCGTACACCGACGTCCTCGGTGACCTGCTCGCCGTGGACGACGACGGGCTGACGGTCCGCACGCGGCGCGGCGACGTGCACGTGCCCGCCGCCGACGTGCTGCTCGGCAAGCTCGTCCCGCCCGCGCCCGTGCGCCGGCGCCCGCGCGCGCCCGGCGCGGTCGCCGAGGGCTGAGCCCGCTCCCTCCACCCACGCGACGACGCCCGCCCCCCGAGGGGGACGGGCGTCGTCGTCGGCCGCGCTCGCGCGTCAGGGCGCCGGCGCCGTCGGCGCGGCCCCGCAGACGATCTTGTTCTGCGGCTTGTACCGCCACGTGTCGGACTCGGTGTCCACGACCTGCCCGTTCAGCAGGACGCGCCGGGTATTCGTCACCGTGAAGCCGGGGTTGCCGGCGCTCTGCGGCTCGCACGTCGGCGACTGCGAGTACACCGTGGTGGGCGCGACGACGCCCGACCGGCCGCTCTTCGACGTCTCGACCGTGAAGTGCTTCGTGCCCCAGATCGCCACGTGCGCACGCCCGTCGGCGACCCAGCCCTGCACGAGCGCGCCGTACGGCGTGTTGTTCTTCCACCGCATGTCGAGCACGCCGGTGAAGATCGTGGCCTCGCGCCCCTCGGGGTAGCGCTGGAACCACTCGCTGTGCGGCGTGTGCTCGACGTCCTCGAACCCGGCGAAGTAGGCCGCGTTGTACACGGTGGTCGACACCTGCGACAGGCCGCCGCCCCAGGCGTCCTTGTGCTCGCCGTTGACGATCGCGCCCGCCTCCACGAACCCGTGCGCGGCGTCGACCGGCCCGAGCGCGTCCGTGAGGCTGAACGTCTCGCCCGGCCGCACGAGCGTGCCCGTGATGTTCTGCAGGCCCGCCGCGATGTTGGCCGTACGCCGCGGCTCGCTGGTCAGGGGGGTCGAGAACTCCGACACCACCTCCTTGACGCCCAGCGCCTCCAGGGCGGCGGTCGTCTGCGCGGGGTCGGACGCCACGAGGTCGACGGGCGCGACCCGCTGCTCCGAGGTGACCGACGCCGCGACCGAGGCGGCCAGCGCCGCCGGGTCGAGGCTCGTGCCCGGCGTGCCGCCGACGATCGCGGGGGCGCCGTTCTGGAACTCGAACCGCGCGTCCGACGCGGCCGTCACCACGTCGGGGACCTGCGCCAGCACGGCCGCCGCGAGCGCCTCGCCGTCGAGCTGCAGCTCGAGACCGCCGGCGACCGGGACCATGCTCGCGTTCGCCGTGAGGGTCGCCACGTCGAGGACGGCCTGACGGTCCGCGACCTGCACCGTGATCGGCGCCGCCGCGAGCCGCTGGGCGACCTCCGTCAGCGCGGCCTGCGTCTCCGCCTGCGTGATCGCCGGCTCGACCGGCGTGGTGGGCAGCGTCAGCGGGCGCTCCCCCACCAACCACTCCTCCTGCACCGTCTCGGTCGCCCCCTGCACGTCGAGCTCCCAGCCGTCGGTGGCCTCCGTGGCGTGCGCGGCGCCGTCCGCGAACACGACGGACCCGTCGACCGGCGCCAGGCGCACGGACTCCGACAGCGACGCCAGCGACGCCTCCAGCGCGTCGTCGTCCACGCGGGTCACGGGCGGCTGCACGTCGACGCCGACGAGCTGGCGCCACAGGCGCACGGGCTCGGTGAGGTCGACGCCGGTGAGCCGGGCGACGGTCGCGTCCGCGTCGAACGTCAGGCCGGCGGCCGCCGGGTCGAGCTCGGCCTGCGCGTCCTGCGCGACGACGGGCACCGGCTGCGCCGTGCGCTCCTCGAGGCCGGTCGTCAGGGCCGCCCGCGCCTCGTCGGTCGTGAGACCGCCGATCTCGACGCCCGCGACGGTGGCACCCCGCGGCACGCGGTCCGCCAGCGCGTACGACGCCCCCACGTAGGCGCCGCCGGCCAGCAGCACGACACCGCCCACGACGGCGAGCGTGCGGGGCCAGCGGCGACGCCCGTCGTCGGGCTCGAACACGTCCAGGGGCGACGGGTCGCGCTCGGACTCGGGCGTCGGGGTCACGGGGCCACCGGGGGCCTGCCGGCCCTGGTCCGCGTCCGTGGCGGGACCGGTGGCCGGCCAGGGGCGGGTCGGGGCGGCAACACCGGTCGCGGCCGCAACACCGGTCGCGGTGGCCGCCGGCGGGAGGACCTCGGTGGCGGCGGGGTGGGCGGGCGGCGCGACCTCGGCCGGGCCCTGCGCCGTGGCGGCGTCGACGGGCGGGACGACGCGCGTCGCCGTGGCGTCCGCGGGGTCGGCGTCCTGGTCCTCGTCCTCGTCCTCGTTCGGGGTGGCCCCGGGCTCCGGGGACGGCGCTGCGCCGGACGGGGTCGCGTCAGACGGGGTCGCGTCAGACGGGGTCACGTCAGACGGGGTCGCGTCCGACGGGGTCGCGTCCGACGGGGTCGCGTCCGACGCCGCTGCGTCAGACGCCGCTGCCTCGGACGGGGCGGCTTCCGCCGGTCCACCGGCCGACGACGGGCCCGACGGGGCGGCCGACGGCGTGGTCGACGGCTCCCCGCCCGCTGCGCGGCGGGAGGCGTCGGTGGGGTCGATGTCGCTGCGGGGCAGCGCGTGGGCGGGGACGCCGACGGCCGCCGCGTTGAGGGCCGTCATCGCGAGCGCGGAGAGGCCGCCGAAGCCCCGGGTGCCCTGCGGTGCGGGCGGCCGCGCCGCGTCGTCCGTGGGCGGCGCCGCCGGGGCGGCCGACCCCTCGTCGGGTGCGGGCACCGACCCCGGCTCGGCCTCGGGTGCGGCGGCCGACGCCTCGTCGGGCGCGGGCACCGACCCCGGCTCGGCCTCGGGTGCGGCGGCCGACCCCGCGGACGGTGCGGCCGTCGACCCGGTCGTGGGCGGTGCCGTCACCGCCACGTCCTCCCAGGACGGCCACGCCCAGACGGCGGGGGCGGAGCCCGTCGGGCGCGGGCGCTCGGCGCCAGCGGGACGCGCACCGGTCGCGCCCGGGCCGGGGCGGGACTCGCCGGGACCGGCCGGCGGGCGCGTGGCGGCGGCGTCCGTCGCGACCGCGTCCGTGGCGGCGGCGTCGGTGGCGACCGCGTCCGTGGCGGCGGCGTCCGTGGCGACGCCATCCGTGGCGGCGTCCGCGCGATCGGGGCTGGATGCGTCGGCACCCGCCGGGGGCGGGCTGAATGCGTCCGCGCCCGACACGTGCGCGCGCGGCTCGACGGTGTCGGCCGGGTCTTCGGCCACACGCCGAACGTCCCCACCCGCGTCGCCGACCGCGGTCGGAGCAACGTCCGCCGGGTCATCGGTCGCACGCGGAACGTCCCCGCCCGCGGTCGGAGCAACGTCGGCCGGGTCATCGGCCACACGCGGAGCGTCCTCACCCGCGTCGCCGGCCGCCGGCGGAGCAGCGTCGCCCGGGTCCTCGGCCACACGCGGAACGTCGACGTCCGCGTCGCCGACCGCGGTCGAAGCAGCGTCGCCCGGGTCGTCGGCCTCGCCCGCAGCGGCATCGGCCTGGTCGCGGTCGTCGCGCGGCTCGGCGGCGTCCGCGGCCGGAGCATCGTCCGCCGGGTCGTCGACCGCGTCGGCCGGGTCGTCGACCGCGGGCACGGCCGCGTCGGCCTGGTCGTCGACCGCGGGCACGGCCGCGTCGGCCGGGTCGTCGACCCCGGGCACGGCAGCGTCGGCCGGGTCGTCGACGGCGGGCACGGCCGCGCCGGCCGGGTCGTCGGCCTCGCCCGCAGCAGCATCGGCCGGGTCGCGGTCGTCGCGCGGCTCGGCGTCGTCCGCGGGCGTCGGCCCCGGGTCCTGCGCGGGGCCGGCCGGCACGCGGGGCGCGGGCACTGCCGCCGTCTCCCCGCTGCCGCGGGCACCCTCGGGGGCGGGGCGCGCGCCGGGCACGTCCCGGTCGTCCGTCGTCCCGTCGGCCGTCGTGCCGCGGTCGGTCCCGTGCGTCATCAAACCCCCGTCTGCTCCATGCAGCGCGCAGACCGCGCCCGGGCGAGTCTACGGCGCGGCGCCGCCCCCCGGATCGCGTTCTCGTCCCCCGGAGGGAGGATCACCCGCCCGCCGCGCGCGCCCGCGCCTGGTGCTCAGCGGACGCCGCGGACGCGTCCCCGCAGGTGCACGAGCCCGCCCGCGGCGGCACCGCCCTGCGCGACCGCCCGGACCGCCCCGACGACGACGTCGTGGTCCCCGGCGCCGTGCACGGCGACGGTGCGGCAGTCGAACCACGCCGCGGCACCGGCGATCCACGGCGCGCCCGAGACCGGGGCGGCGGTGTGCGGGACGCGGTCGAGCTGCCCGACGGCGGGCCGGCCCGGCGAGGCGAGCCAGTCGGCGACGTCGGCCTGGTCGTCGGCGAGGACGCTGACGGCCCAGCCGTCGACGTCGTCCAGCACCTCGCGCAGCCGTGAGTCCGCGTGCACGGAGAACAGCAGCAGGGGCGGGTCGAGCGAGACGGACGCCACGGAGTTGACCGTGGTCGCGTGCGCGACCCCGCGGCGCACGACGGTGACCACGGCGACGCCGGCCGGGAGCCGGCCGACCGCGGCGCGGAACGCGTCCTCGTCGACGGGCGGCGAGTCGGGACCGGCAGCGCGGTCCGCACCGGTCGGCACCGCGCCGGTCGGCACCGCACCCGTCGGCCCTGCACCGGTCGGCACAGCACCCGTCGGCTCCGGGCCGGTCACGGCAGCGGGTGCCCCGGGCTGCCGCCGGGCGCCGGGTCGTCCTGGACCCAGCGCCGCGGGACCAGCGCCACGAGCACCACGGCGAGGAGGGCGCCGAGGAGCCACCCCCAGCCCCACAGGTCGGTCCCCGGCACGAGCACGTCGCCACCGGGGCCCTCGCCGGCCAGCACCTGCGTGCTCAGGAACAGCCCGCCGACGGCCCCCACGTAGGTGGGCCAGCCGCCCCACGCCCGCGCGGTCAGCACCGCCACGAGCACGAGCAGGACGCAGAGGACGAGCCCCCACGGGCGGATCGCGCGGTGCATCAGCGTGCCCAGCACCCCGACGACGGCACCGAGCAGGAAGGTCGCGGCGCCGCGGGCGAGGAGCGCGGTGGTGGGCGGCTGCACGGGCGTCACGCTACCGGGCGCACGCCGGCGGGCCACGTGACGCGCGCCTGCCCCGCCCGCGGGCTGCCGGGCGCGTAGCGGTACGCCTCCACGGGCAGGACGGGTGCGAGGACGCGGTTGCTGAGGGCGTAGCAGCCGACCAGCGCGGCGTCGCCGTCCACGGCCCGCACCGCCTGCACCTGGGTTGCGTGCGCGCGCAGCGCACCGAGCACGCGCTCGCGCACGGGCAGCACGTCGACCTCGACGTCGAGCGCGTCGTCGGGCACCGCGACGCTCGCGGGCTCACCCGCGGCGTCCGGGAGGTCGAGGTCCTCGACCGCACGGCCCAGCGCGGCGCGCACCTCGGGGCCGGCGAGCGCGGCCTGCGCTCGTCGCAGCGCGGCCCGGCCCTGCGCGGCCCACAGCACGACGGGCACGACGTGCGCGGACCCGGCGTCGTCGCCCTCGCGCGCGGCGAGCTCCAGCGCCCGCCGCGTCACCTCGTGCGTGCGCACGTGGTCGGGGTGCCCGTAGCCGCCGCCGGGCTCGTAGGTCGCGACGACCTCGGGGCGGCGGCTGCGCAGCACGCGCGCGAGGGCGCCGGCGGCCTCCTCGAGCGGCACGCCGACGAAGGCACCCGGCGGGACGTCGTCGGGTGCGCCCGCGCGCGTCGCACCGACCCATGCCATGCCGGAGTCCTCGTAGCGGGCGCCGCCGTCCGCGACCTCGTCGAGGAACCGGTGGTCGCGCACGCCGAGCGCGGCCAGCGCACCGGCGAGCTCCCCGACGCGGTGGCCGGCGAGCGCCGGGCCGTCCCCCTCGAGGTGCGCCCACCGCTCGCCGATCACCTCGCCGCGTTCGCCGCGCGTCGCGGTGACGACCGTGACCGGGCGACCGGCGGCCGCCCACGTCGCCAGCAGCGCACCGGTCGCGAGCGACTCGTCGTCCGGGTGCGCGTGGACGGCGAGCAGCCCGCCGGTGCGCGTCGGCGTCACGCGCGCTTGTTGCGCGCCGTCTGCCGTGCCCGCTCGGTCTGGTCGAGCACCACCTTGCGGATGCGCACGACCTCGGGGGTCACCTCGACGCACTCGTCCTCGCGCGCGAACTCGAGGGACTCCTCGAGCGTGAGCTTGCGCGGCGGCACCAGGTTCTCGAACGACTCCGACGTGGAGGAGCGGATGTTGTTGAGCTTCTTCTCCTTGGTGATGTTGACGTCCATGTCCTCGTTGCGCGCGTTCTCGCCGACGACCATGCCCTCGTACACCTCGGAGGTCGCCTCGACGAAGAACGTCCCGCGGTCCTGGAGGTTGAGCATCGCGAACGGCGTCGCGACACCCGACCGGTCCGCGACGAGGGACCCGTTGACGCGCGTCTCGATCGGGCCGGCCCACGGCTCGAAGCCCTCCGCGATGGACGACGCGATGCCGGTGCCGCGGGTGTCGGTGAGGAACCGCGTGCGGAAGCCGATGAGGCCGCGCGCCGGGACGACGAACTCCATGCGCACCCAGCCGGTGCCGTGGTTGCTCATCGTCTCCATGCGGCCCTTGCGCTGCGCGAGCAGCTGCGTGACGGCGCCCAGGTACTCCTCGGGGACGTCGATGGTCATGCGCTCCGTCGGCTCGAGCACCTGGCCGTCGACCTTCTTCGTGACGACCTGCGGCTTGCCGACGGTGAGCTCGAAGCCCTCGCGGCGCATCTGCTCGACGAGGATCGCCAGCGCGAGCTCGCCGCGGCCCTGGACCTCCCACGCGTCGGGACGCTCGGTGGGCAGCACGCGCAGCGACACGTTGCCGATGAGCTCGCGGTCGAGGCGGTCCTTGACCTGGCGGGCCGTGACCTTGTGGCCCTTGCCGCCCTTGCCAGCCAGCGGGCTGGTGTTGATGCCGACCGTCATCGAGATCGCCGGGTCGTCGACCGTGATGAGCGGCAGCGGGCGCGGGTCGTCCGGGTCCGTGAGCGTCTCGCCGATCGTGATGTCCTCGATGCCGGCGACGGCCACGATGTCACCGGGGCCGGCCGCGTCCGTGGGGACGCGCTCGAGCGCCTTCGTCTCCAGCAGCTCGGTGATGCGCACGTTCTGCAGCGTGCCGTCGTGCCGCGCCCACGCGACCGTCTGGCCCTTGCGCAGGGTGCCGTTGTGGATGCGCAGCAGCGCGAGGCGGCCGAGGAACGGGGACGCGTCGAGGTTGGTGACGTGGGCCTGCAGGGGGGCCTGCGGGTCGTACGTCGGCGCGGGGATCTTCTCGAGGATCGTCGCGAACAGCGGCTCGAGGTCCGGGCTGTCCGGGAGGCCGCCGTCGGCGGGCTGCGTGAGCGACGCGCGCCCGACCTTGGCGGCCGCGTACACGACGGGCACGTCGAGGATCGCGTCGAGGTCGAGGTCCGGGACCTCCTCGTGCAGGTCGGAGGCCAGGCCGAGCAGCAGGTCGGTCGCCTCGTGCACGACCTCGTCGATGCGCGCGTCGGGGCGGTCGACCTTGTTCACGAGCAGGATGACCGGCAGCTTCGCCGCGAGCGCCTTGCGGAGCACGAAGCGCGTCTGCGGCAGCGGGCCCTCCGACGCGTCGACGAGCAGGACGACGCCGTCGACCATCGACAGGCCGCGCTCGACCTCGCCACCGAAGTCGGCGTGGCCCGGGGTGTCGATGACGTTGATCGTCACGCCGTCGGGCTGGCCGACCGCTGCGGCCGCGGGACCGGCGTACCGGATCGCGGTGTTCTTCGCGAGGATCGTGATGCCCTTCTCGCGCTCGAGGTCGCCCGAGTCCATCGCGCGCTCGTCGACGTGGTCGTGCGCGCCGAACGCGCCCGACTGCCAGAGCATGGCGTCGACGAGGGTGGTCTTGCCGTGGTCGACGTGGGCGACGATCGCGACGTTGCGCAGGTCGGAACGCACGGCGGCGGCCTGGCCGGTTGCGGGCATACGGGTAACTCATCTCAGCGAGGAGGAGGGGACGCGCCGACAGCGGCGCGCACCCATCTTACCGGCCGCACCCACGAACCACGTCAGTGACGCCTGTCTCCCCCGCCCGGGCGCAGGCGGCGGCGCGGCGGGCCGGCGGCGCGGTCAGCCGTCCGTCCGGGCCCAGTCCCACCACGACGTCAGGTCCGCCCGCGCCGGCGCGAGGACGTCGACTCCCGTGACGACCGGCAGCCCGGCGTCGTCCTCCGCGTCCCGGTCCGCGACCAGCAGGACGGCCGGCGTGCGCACGAGCGGCAGCACCGCGCCCGCCGCGACCAGGTCCCCCGAGGTCTGCGCCAGGATCGCCGGCAGCGCCGCCGGGTCGACCGTGACCGCCGCCGCGTCGAGCGCCGCGTCGAGCGCCGGGTCCGCGTGCCCCGTGACGTTCGCGGCGCCGTCCCCGCGCCAGCGTGCGACCCACGACGCGACGGGCAGGTCGCCCTGGGCGACCGGGACCAGCGCGGCGTCCCACGCGGCCGCCTCGCCGCGCAGCGCCTGCACCGGGTCCTCGACCTGCGCCGGCACGACGTCGAGGCCCGCCTGCTCCGCGGCGCGCGTGAGCACCTCGACGGCGCGGGCGCGGACCGGGTCGTCCGTCGCCGCGAGCAGGCGGACGGTCACGGGCGCGTCGTCCGGCGCCGCGTCGGGCTCCGGCGGCAGCGCGGCGTCGACCTCGGCCGCGGGCGCGTCGGGGCCGGCCTGAGCGGCGACGACGTCCGACGGCCGGGCGTCGTCCCACAGCGGCGCGACCGCCGCCGCCACCACGTCCGCGCGCGGGACGGCCGCCACGAAGGCGGCACGCAGCGCGGCCGCCGCGGCCGCCGGGTCGGGGGCGTCGGCGTGGGCGGCCGGGTCGAACGGGCCGCCCGCACGCTCCTGCAGGACCAGCTGCAGCACCGCGTCCCCGCCGGTGCGCGTCGCGACGCCGTCGGCGTCGGCCGCGGCGGCCAGCACGTCGGCCGTGCTCAGCGGTGCCGCGACGTCCACGTCGCCGGCGGCCACGGCGTCCACCTGCGCGAGCGGGTCCAGGTCCGTGCGCAGGCGGAGCCGGTCCCAGCGCGCGGCACGGTCACCCGCGTAGGCGTCGTTGGCGACCAGCTCGACGCCGTCCTGGTCCACCCGCTCCAGGACGTACGGGCCGGTCGTGGTCGTCAGCGTCGGGTCGGCGGCGACGTCCCCCGACGCGCCCGCCGCCCGCCAGACGCGCGAGACGGGCACCAGCGCGGCGCGGTCCTGCTGCTGCACGGCCGTGGTGACGGCGGCGGCCCACGTCGCGGCCTCCGCCGTGGGGTCGGCCGACGGGGTCGGCGTGGTGGAGGCGGACGACGTGCCGGTGGCGGCCGTTGTCGGGCCGGGCGTGGGCGTCGCGGTCGCGGACGCCGTGGGGGCGGCAGCCGCGGGCAGGGCGGGCGCCGCCGGGTCGAGCGCCAGGCGGCCGACGACGTGCGCCGGCAGGTTCACGTCGAGCGCGAGCTGCCAGTCGGCCACCGGCCGGTCGTACACGACCGTGACGGTCGCGCCGTCGACGACCGGCACGGCCGACGCGTGGGCCAGCGCCGGCGACGTCGCGGCGAACGCGACGACCTGGTCGAGCGCGGCGGGGTCCGCGGGCAGGCCGCCCGCGTCGAGCTCCGGGACGACCTCGTCGAGCTGCCCGCTGCGCGCGGCCCACTCGAGCAGCAGGTCCGCCGGCGTCACGGGCACGCCGTCGGACCACCGGGCGGTCGGCGCGATCGTGTAGCGGACGGTCAGTGGTGCGTCGGCGACCTTCTCGACCGTGCCGAACGACGGGTCGGGCGTGACGGTGCCGTCCGGCTCGAGCGCGACGAATCCCGCCTGCACGAGGCCGCGCACCAGCACGCTCCCCGGCGCCCGGCCCGCGACCGTCCCGGCGTTGAGGGACGCGAACGGCAGGTCCGCGGCCACGACGACCGTGCCGGCGCGCGCCGGGTCGACCGGGTCGGCGCTGCACGCCGCCGTCAGCGCCAGGAGCAGCGCGCCCGCTGCCACGACGCGCACTCGCCCACCACGCGCCCGACCCGTCCCGTCCGTCCGCACCGTTCCTCCGCTCCCGCGCACGCGCGTCCACCCGTCCGGCCGTCACCCGTCCGCAGCCGTCGTCCCCCTATCGGCGTGACCGGGTCAGGACTGAAGTGGCAGAACGGACGGAACCCTCCGGACCGTAGCGGACCACCACGAGAGGGTGCGCCGGCGGGCCGGCCGGCCCGCGCCCCGCACGCGCAGACGCCCGGCCCCGCTGGGGGACCGGGCGTCCGGCGTGCGCGGGCTCAGATGCCGGGGCGCTGCGTCCGCTCGTTGTCGATCTCGTCGATCCCGAGGGCCTCGGCGCGGCCCGCCTGCTCGGCGTGGCGCGCCTCCTCCGCCAGGACCTCGGCGTGCTGCGCCTCGAGGAGGGCGTCGCGCGCCATGCGCCGCTCGCGCTGCGCCTCCGGGTCCGGCACGGGCACCGCGGCGATGAGCCGCTGCGTGTACGGGTCCTGCGGTGCGTTGACGACCTGCGCGGTCGGCCCCACCTCGACGAGCTTGCCGTTGCGCATCACCGCGACGCGGTCCGCGAGGATCTCCACCACCGCGAGGTCGTGGCTGATGAACAGGCACGCGAAGCCGTGCTCGCGCTGCAGCTCCTGGAACAGGTCGAGCACCGCCGCCTGCACCGACACGTCGAGCGCGGACGTGGGCTCGTCGGCGACGAGCAGGCGGGGCTCCAGCGCGAGCGACCGGGCGATGCCGACGCGCTGGCGCTGACCACCGGACAGCTCGTGCGGGTACCGGTTGCGCATGGCGCGCGGCAGGCGCACCTGGTCGAGCAGCCGCTCGATCTCCCGCTGCAGCTCCTGCCCCTTGACGCCGCGGTGCAGCAGCAGCGGCTCGGCGATGGACTCGCCGATGGGCAGGCGCGGGTTCAGCGACGAGCCCGGGTCCTGGAAGACGATGCCGACCTTGGTCCGCAGCGGCCTGAGGTCCTTCATCGACGCGCCGACCATGTCGTGCCCGACGATCCGGAGCTGCCCGCCCGTGACCGGCAGCAGACCGACCGCGGCGCGGCCGATCGTCGTCTTGCCCGAGCCCGACTCGCCGACCAGGCCGACGACCTCGCCCTGGCGGATCTCGAGCGAGACGCCGTCGACGGCGCGGAACGCCGGCGTGCGGCGCCGGCCCGGGTACTCGATGACCATGTCGCGTGCGTCGAGGACGACCTCGCGCTCCGCGTCCGGGCTCAGCGGCGCGGCGGCGCCGGCGCGCGCCGGCTCCGACACGGTTGCGCGCGCGACGGGCGCCGCCGTGGTGGCCGTCCCCCGCCCGAGGTGCGGGACCGCGTCCAGCAGGCGCTGCGTGTACTCGTGCTGCGGGTTGCGGAAGACGTCCAGGGCCGCGCCCTGGTCGACGACGCGCCCGTCCTTCATGACGATGATGTTGTCCGCCATGTCGGCCACCACGCCCATGTCGTGGGTGATGAGGACGATGCCCGCGTCGATGCGCTCGCGCAGGTCCCGCATGAGCTTGAGGATCTCCGCCTGCACCGTGACGTCGAGCGCCGTCGTGGGCTCGTCCGCGATCAGCAGCCGCGGGTCGCACGCGAGCGCCTGGGCGATCATCGCGCGCTGCCGCTGCCCGCCCGAGAGCTGGTGCGGGTAGGAGTCCACGCGCTTCTCGGGGTTCGGGATGTCGACGAGCCGCAGGAGCTCGACCGCGCGCTCGCGCGCCTCGGCCGGGCCGATCTCGAAGTGCGCGCGCAGCGTCTCGACGATCTGGTACCCGATCGTGAACACGGGGTTCAGCGCCGTCATCGGCTCCTGGAAGATCATCGAGATCTCCCGTCCGCGCACGCGGCGGAGCTTGCCGTGCGGCATGCCGACCAGCTCGCGGTCGCCCATGAGGGCCGAGCCGCGCGCACGGCCGTTCGCGGGCAGGAGCCCGAGCAGCGCCATGGACGACTGCGTCTTGCCCGAGCCGGACTCGCCGACGATGGCGAGCACCTCCCCGGGGCGCACGTCGTAGCTGACGTCGACGGCGGCCGGGTGCCAGCGCCCGTCGACGTAGAAGTCGACGCACAGGCCGCGCACCGAGAGCACGGGCGTCGTGGTCGGTGCGGGAGGGGTCTCGAGGGCCACCGTTCAGCGTCCTTCCTGCTCACCGACGGTCCGCCCGGTCGGGGCGGCCGCGGTGCGCGGGTCTGCGAGCATGGCCACGTGGGTGCCACGCAGGAGTTCACATCGGGGTACGGACGAGGTCTGACCGTCGCGGCGGCCGCGACGGGGGTCGTCACGCTGGGCGCGGTCGCGGTGCAGGACGGCGCCCGTGAGGCGCTGCGCCTGCTGCCGCTCGTCGCGCTGGTCGTGCTCGCCGTCTGGGCGCTGCTCTGGCGCCCGGCGGTCGAGGTCTCGGACGGCGAGCTGGTGGTGCGCAACGTGCTGAGCACGGTGCGGGTGCCGTGGCCCACCTACCGCGGCGTGACGCGCGGCTGGTCCCTCGTGGTGCACACCACCGACGGCGACGTGCAGGTCGCGGTGGCCCCGCGCGGGAGCGCCGCTGCCGGCGCGCTCCGCCGACGCGGTGCGGACGACGACGTCGCACCGACGGGCGGGCCGCCGGCCGGCGACCGGCCCGTCCGCTCCTACCGGCCGACCGCCGAGACCGTCGGCGACGCGATAGAGGCCCGGCACGACGCGCTGGTGCGTGCCGGGTACCTCGACGGCGCGGAGCGCGCGAGGACCGAGCACGGTCTGCGCCCGACGCGCCGGGTGCACGTGCTCGGCCTGGGTGCGGCCGTGGTGCTGGCCGCGGCGGGCGTCGCCGTGCTCGTCACCGGCTGACGCGGTGCGGGGGCACGTCACGTGCCGCTGCCCGAGCCGGTGTCGGTGGCCTGGTCCCCACGGACGCTGCTGACGCGGGCGCGCTCGGCCGTGCTGTCCGCCTCCATCGCCTGCGCCATCTTCCGCTCGGACGGGATCCGCTTCTGCCGGGGGTCGAACGCGTCGCGCAGCCCGTCACCGATGAAGTTGATCGTCAGGGCGATGACCACGATGAACAGGCCCGGCCACCAGAACAGCCAGGGGCGCGTCGAGAACGCCTGCTGGTACTCGTTGATGAGCTGCCCCAGCGAGATCTCCGGCCGGACGATGCCGAACCCGAGGTAGGACAGCGCCGTCTCGAGCAGGATCGCCGAGCTCATGAGCAGCGTGACCGCCACGATGAGCGTGCCGATGGCGTTGGGCAGGATGTGCTTGAAGATGATCCGCAGGTCGCTCGCCCCGGCCACACGGGCCGCGTCCACGAACTCCCGTTCGCGCAGGGAGAGGAACTCCCCGCGCACGAGCCGCGCGAGCGTGGTCCAGAGGATGAGTCCGAGCGCGAGCGCGAACACCACCCCCGAGACGCCGCCGGCGAGCTTGCCGACCACCGCACCGATGACGATCGTCGGGATGGTGATGACGAGGTCCGTCGCGCGCATGAGGAGCGTGTCGACGCGACCGCGGAAGAAGCCCGCCGCGGCGCCGACCGCCACGCCGATGAGCGCGGCGACCCCGCCGATGATGACCATGACCATCAGCGACGTCTGCACGCCGGCCATGACCCGCGCGAAGATGTCGCGCCCGATCTCGTCCTGACCGAACGGGTGCGCGCCGATCGCGAAGCCGTCGCCGCCCAGCCAGGTCGGCATCGACAACGTCGGTGCACCGCCCGGGTTGACGACCGGGCCGTGCTCGTAGGGCGTCCACTGCCACCACCCCGGCACGGGCCCGACGCCGACGGAGGTCAGCGCGAGCAGGGCGGTCAGGGCGAGGACGGCCAGGCCGATCATGGCGCCCTTGTGGCGGAAGAACCGGCGACGCACGATCTGGCCCTGCGAGAGGCCGGCGACGTCCTGGAGCTCGATGGCGTTCTCGAGCCGCTCCTCGGGCTGCGGTGTCGTGGAGGTGCTCATGCGTCCAACCGGATCCGGGGGTCGATCGCCGCGTACACGAGGTCCGCGACGATGTTGGCGATGATGGCGAGGGACGCGACGACGAGCAGGTAGGCCATGACCGGCTCGATCTCCGCGTGATCCAGGGAGCGGACGAAGAGCTGCCCCATACCGGGCCGTCCGAACACGTTCTCGGTGATGACCGCGCCGCCGATCAGCGTGATGACGTCGATCGGGACGATGGTCGCGAGCGGGATGAGGGCGTTGCGGAACCCGTGGCGCACGATGACGAGACGCTCCGGCAGGCCCTTGGCCCGGGCGGTGCGCACGTAGTCCTGGTTCATCACCTCGAGCATGCTCGAGCGTGCGTAGCGGGTGTACGACGCGAACGCGATGAGGACCAGCGTCGCCGTCGGCAGGATCAGGTGCGTGAAGGAGTCGAGCACCTGCACCCAGTAGTTGCCGCCGAGGTTGGGCGTCCGGTCACCGAAGGTCGGGATCGGCCGGCCGCCGAGGGCGTCGAAGTAAGGGCCCCAGACGCTCATCACCTGGTCCACGAAGATCAGCGTCCCCATGACGAGCGCCACGGCCGCGCCGGTGCGCGCCGACAGCCGCCAGTCCGGCCCGCCGTACAGGCGGCCGATGCCGTAGCCGACGGCGACCGTGACGAGCGCGAGGAGCGCCGTGAGCCAGTGCGACTCGGTCATCTGGTCGAAGGCGACCTGCATCGGGAAGTAGAGCGCCACGCCCAACGCCACGACCGTCAGGCCCGCGTACAGCGCGCGCCGGTTGTGCAGGCCCGCGAAGACGCCGGCGACGGCGAACGCGGACCCGGCCCCCAGCAGCGCGAGCAGCACGGGCCCGATCTGCGGACGCTCCCACCAGCCGGTCAGCTGCACGTAGGCGAGGAGCGCCACGTTGGCCGCGGCGGCGATCGCGAACACCTGCACGCGCCGTCGCGCGGTCCCGCCGATCGCGAGCGCCCACAGCAGCCCGACGAGCAGCGAGGCCCCGATGATCACCGGCCAGGCGATCACCGGGTCGCGCAGGAAGTCGTTGAAGCCGATCGCACCCCACTGCTTGAGCAGCACCGCGACCCAGAAGGACGGCAGCGAGAACAGGAGGAACGAGAAGAAGATGATCACGTAGTCGAACGCGCTGTACTGGCGCAGGGCCGACACGATCCCGACCGTGACGCCCACGAGCAGCGACAGCACGGTCGCGGCGGAGACGAGCTCGATGGTCGACCCGATCGCGCGGGTCAGCTGGTCGCTCACGGCCTGGCCGGACTGCCACGCCTCGCCCATGTCGCCGGTGAACAGGGCGCCGATCCACCAGAAGAACCGGATGACGACGTTGACGTCCAGGTCGAGCTGCTCGGTCCGCTGCGCGATGAGCTGCTCCTTGTTGGCAGCGGTGCTCTCGATCAGGTCGGCCAGGGGGTCGATGGCTGCGTTGACCAGGATGTACATGAGGAACAGCGCCACGAACAACGTGACGAGTCCGGCCGCGAGGCGGCGCAGGAGGAAGTTCAGCACAGGGCTACCTCGCAGGGACAGGAAGCCGGACGACGGGGATCGTATCCCGGCGGCTTCCGCTTGAGGTGGGCGGGGGTGTCACGGTGGGGCAGCGTACGCGCACGACGGAGGGCGCCGCGGTCGGAGCCTCGGCGCCCTCTGTCGTCGAGCACTGTCGGGGCCCCGGCGCGGGGCTTCACCGCGCCGGGGACCCGACGACTCACTCGGTCGCGTCGTCGGTGGCCGCGTCGCCCGCGGACCACTCCCAGAAGCCGTAGAAGATCGTGGGCGCGATGCCCAGCTTCTGGACGTTGCTGATCTTCTCCGGGTTGTAGGCCGTGATGCCCGGGTGCTGGTAGATCGTCACGCCGAACGCGTCGTCCACCAGGTGCTTCTCGACCTCGCCCAGGATGCGCTCCTGCTCGGCGGGGTCGGTCTCGACCTGGAGCTCGTCGAACAGCGCGTCGACCGCGGGGTTCGAGTAGCCGTAGTAGTTGTTCGTCGCGTCGGTGCGGAAGTTCGCGTCCGGCTCGGTGACGGCCGTCGAGGTCGACTGCCAGCCGAACAGCGCCGCGTCGTAGAACGCCGTGGCGTTCGACAGGTCCGTGCCCCAGTCGGTCTGGACCGTGTAGGGGATCACGTCGAAGCCGGCCTCGGCGGCCGACGTCTTGATGAGCTCGAACGTGTTCGAGCGGCGCGTGTTGTTCGGGTCGAACAGCAGGCGGACCTGGACCGGCGTCGTGACGCCGACCTGCTGGAGCAGTGCCTGCGCACCCGCGATGTCCACGTCGGCGTACTCGGCGCCCTGGCCGCTGGCCTCGGCGATCCCCTCGTACATCGGCGAGTCCGGGACCTGCGTGAAGGAGTTGCGGACCTCGGCCTCGGGGTTCAGGGGCTTGATGAGGTTCTCGACGATCTGCTCGCGCGGGATCGTCTTGAGGAACGCCTGGCGGACCTGCTTGGCCTTCTCGGCGTCGCCGCCGTAGGTGGCCGGGTCGAACGGGCCGCCGTTGGCCTGCTGCATGTCCACGTGCTCGTACGTGCCCTCGACGTTCGTCTCGACCTCGATGGTGTCGATCGCCTCGAGCGCGGTCAGGACGTCGGCCGTCGACTGCGGGCTGATGAGGTCGACCTCACCGTTCTGCAGCGCCTGGACCTGGCCCATCGGGTCGCCGTTGTAGCGGACCGTGATCTGGTCGAAGGCCGCGGGGCGGTCGCCCTCGTAGTTCTCGTTGGCCGTGAGCGTGAGGTACTGCTCCTCGACGAAGTCCGTGATGGCGTACGGGCCCGAGGTGACCAGCAGGTCCTCGTCCTCCGGCAGCGAGGCGAAGTTCCAGTCCTCGCTCCAGACCTTCGCGATCTTGGAGAGCTCCTCGGGCTTGTTCTCCGTGATGGCGGCGACGAGTGCCTCGGTCGCCTCCTCCGGGTCCTCGATGCCGAGGGCGCGCTGCGCGACGATGTGCGCGGGGAGGTTGCTGTCGAGCGACGTCTCCCAGTCCGCGAACGGCTTGGAGTAGACCATCGTGATCGAGTTGTCCTCGATCGTCGGCGTCTCCTCGATGAGCGCCACGGAGGGGCTCGCGGCGTCGAAGTACACGCCGGCGTCGACCGCCTCCTGGTTCGTGACGTTGCCCTCGTCGTCGAGCTCGGGCTCCACGTTGTTGAACTTGCCGCTCTGGGCCGCCCACTCGAGGAGCAGGTCGGCCGGGCCGGCCGCGACGCCGTCGGACCACATCGCGCTGTCCGCGTAGGTGAACTCGACGGTCAGCGGGTCGTCGTTGACCTTCTCCATGGTGCCGAAGGACTCGTCGGCGACGAGCTCCAGCTCCATGTTGTAGTCGACGAAGCGCGAGTTGGCCATGTACGTGATGATGTTGTTGGCCGTCGCGTTGCCCGTGATGCTCTCGCCGTTGAAGGAGTAGAACGGCTGGTTCCAGGCGATGTTGATCGCGGTGTTGGCGTTGATGCCCGCGTTGTCGCCCTCACCCTCGGCGGTGTCGCCACCGTCCGAGCCGGAGCAGGCCGCGAGCGCAAGGACGCTGACTGAAGCGACCGACGCGAGGACAGCCTTGCGTGTAATCCTCAATGTTCCTCCTGAGACGTGGAGGGCGCGGCCGCAGCAGTCCCACGTCTGGCGCGGGGTGCCCGCGGAGCCTTACTCGCCCGCCGGGAATTGCGCCAACGCTAGCCCCGCGCCAACGGACATATCGGGCATGGACAGGTGCCCAGGTCGATCGTTACCTGATTGATACTGGTGAGTACCGTCCATCATACGAGACGCGCACAGCCGCAACGCGCCGGAAACACGCGTGATACTTACCACGTCCGGGTGACGTCGCGCCAGCGGCCCCCGCGGAGGGTCAGACGTTGAAGCGGAACTCCACGACGTCGCCGTCCGCCATCACGTAGTCCTTGCCCTCGATGCGCGCCTTGCCGGCAGCGCGCGCCGCGGCGACCGAGCCGGTCTCGACGAGGTCGTCGAAGGAGACGACCTCCGCCTTGATGAAGCCCTTCTGGAAGTCGGTGTGGATCACGCCCGCCGCCTGCGGTGCCGTCCAGCCGCGGCGGATCGTCCACGCGCGCGACTCCTTGGGGCCCGCCGTCAGGTACGTCTGCAGGCCGAGCGTGTGGAAGCCGACGCGCGCGAGCTGGTCGAGACCCGCCTCCTCCTGGCCGTTCTCCCCCAGCATCTCCCGCGCCTCGTCGGGCTCGAGCTCGACGAGCTCCGACTCGAACTTGGCGTCGAGGAACACCGCGTCGGCGGGCGCGACGTACGCGCGCAGCTCGTCCTGCATCGCCGTGTCGGCCAGACCCGCGTCGTCGGTGTTGAACACGTAGATGAACGGCTTCGTCGTCATCAGCTGGAAGGACGCGAGGTCGGCCAGGTCGAGGCCCGCGGCCGCCGCACCCTGGAACAGGGTCGTGCCCTGCTCGAGCAGCCCGAGCGCCTGCTGCGCCGCGGCGAGCTCGGCGGCGTCGGCCTTCTTGGCGCGCACCTCCTTCTCCAGGCGCGGCACGGCCTTCTCGAGCGTCTGCAGGTCCGCCAGGACGAGCTCCGTGTGGATCGTCTCGATGTCGTCCTTCGGGGAGACCCGGCCGTCGACGTGCACGACGTCGGGGTCCGCGAACGCCCGCGTCACGACGCAGATCGCGTCGGCCTCGCGGATGTTGGCGAGGAACTTGTTGCCCAGGCCCTCGCCCTCGCTCGCGCCGCGCACGATGCCGGCGATGTCGACGAACGAGACCGTCGCCGGGAGGACGCGCTCCGAGCCGAAGATCTCCGCCAGCCGGTCCAGCCGCGGGTCCGGGAGCGGGACGACGCCGACGTTCGGCTCGATCGTCGCGAACGGGTAGTTCGCCGCGAGGACCTGCGCGCGCGTCAGCGCGTTGAAGAGGGTGGACTTGCCGACGTTGGGCAGGCCGACGATGCCGATGGTGAGCGCCACGTCGGACGAGTCTACGGGCGCGCCGCGGGTCGGTCGTCGCCGGGCGCCGTCCCGGCACCGGCCGGCGCCACCGTCACGGGAACGCGCGCATGCGCCCCAGCAGGTCCGGGCCCGTGCGGTCCAGGATCCGCCCGCCCCACACCACGCCGCCCACCAGCAGGCCCGTGCCGAGGACGAGCCCCACGGCGAGGGCCACCCAGCCGAGCGCCGTCGAGCCGCGGACGACCGCGAGGACCGTGAGCACGAGGGTCGGGGCGGCGAGGGCCAGGACCGCCGTACCACCCACGAGCTGCGACGTGAACGCGGCCGCGCCCACGCCCTGCTTGGTGGAGAACGGGTTGTCGCCGGGCTGCTGCACGGGGTAGACGACGAGGGCCGAGACGACCGAGGCCCCGCCGAGGGACGTGAGCAGCAGGCCCAGGCCCGCGCCCAGCAGCGCCGGCAGGTGCTGGACCGCGTCCGCGTGGACCGCCGTCCCGACCGTCACCGCGACCGTCGCGACCGCGCCCAGCGTCCCGGCGACGACCACGCGTCCGCGCCGGTCCACGACCCCGCGCACCGGCGCGGCCAGGTGGGTCCAGAAGGCCGTGCCGTCGTAGGCGACGTCCGCCGAGACGCTCCACCCCACCAGGACACCGGTGAGCGGCCCGCAGACCAGCAGCATGTCGCCCGCCCCCGACAGGCCGAGGACGACGGGGAGGACCGGCACGATCGCGACCGCCGTCGCGTAGCGCGGGTCGCGCAGCCAGTACGTCGCCGCGCGCGCCGCGATCGCTCCCGCGGGCGTCGCCGGCAGCCGCCCGAACCAGCCCAGGCCGCGCGCCTTCACCTCGTGCGACGCCGCCACGGGCTGCACCAGGCTGCGCGTGAGTGCGCGGTCCCACACGAGGTAGGCGAGCGCGACGGTCGCGACCGCCACGAGCAGGCGCAGCGCGGCGGCGCCGGCGTCCCCCGCCGCGACCGCCGCCCCCAGGCCCCACGCGGCGCCCGGCGGCGTCCAGCCGAGGACGTCCACGACGCGCCGCAGCCCGCCCTCGCCGAGTGCCGCGACGCCGTTCGTGAGCCCGGCGAGGATCGGACCCGTCAGGGCGAGGAGCAGCACCGCGAGGACCGCGACGAGCTCGCGGACGCGCCTGCGGGCGATGACCGGCGCCAGTGCCGCCGTCGTCGCCCGTGCCCCCACGAGGCACGTCGCGAGCGCGAGGACCGCACCGACGACCGCCGCCAGCGCCGCGAGCGGCTCGCGCCACCAGACCGCGGCCGTCCCGAGCGCCACGAGTGCCGTCACCACGCCCGGCACACCGACGAGGCCCGCGAGCGTCAGCCCGACGAGCAGGTCGCGGCGCGGCACGCCGTACGTCACGAACCGGCGGGGGTCGAGGGTCGCGTCGACGCCGAACGCGACGAGCGGCACGACGCACCAGCCGAGCACGAGCGCGGACCCGAGCAGCACGAGCACCGTCTCGCGCAGCGCCGCGTCCTGGAACGACAGCGCCACGAGCCCCGCCGCCACGAGCGCCAGCACGAGCACCCCGTACAGCGCCGCCGCGACCAGCCCGAGCACCTGCCAGACGCTGCGCCGCAGGCTGTTGCGCAGCAGCGTGAGCTTCAGACGGACGAGGTGCCCAACCACTCCAGCCCCTCCCCCGTCACGCGGCCGCCGACCAGGTCGACGAACCGCTCCTCCAGCGACCGGCCCGCGCGCACCTCGTCGACCGTGCCCGCCGCCAGCACGTGCCCGCCGGCGATGACGGCCACGTGGTCGCACATGCGCTGCACGAGGTCCATGACGTGCGACGACACGACGACCGTGCCCCCGCCCGCGACGTAGCGGGCGAGGATCTGGCGGATGTTCGCGGCGGACACGGGGTCGACCGCCTCGAACGGCTCGTCGAGCACGAGCAGGCGCGGCGCGTGCACGAGCGCGCAGGCGAGCGCGACCTTCTTCGTCATGCCCGCCGAGTAGTCGACGACCAGCGTGTTCGCGTCCGCCGCGAGGTCCATCGCCGTGAGCAGGTCCCCCGTGCGCGACTCGACCGTCGGGCGGTCCAGGCCCTGCAGGAGCCCCGCGTAGGTGATGAGCTGCGCACCCGTGAGGCGGTCGAACAGCCGCACGCCGTCGGGCAGCACGCCCAGCGAGCGCTTGACCTCCACCGGGTTCGCCCACAGGTCGACGCCGTGCACGTGCACCGTGCCGTGGTCGGGCCGCAGCAGCCCGGTCGCCATCGAGAGGGTCGTCGTCTTGCCGGCGCCGTTCGGCCCCACGAGGCCGTAGAACGAGCCGGCGGGGATCGTGAGGTCGACGCCGGCCACGGCCACCTTCTCGCCGAACCGCCGCCACAGGCCGCGCAGCTCGAGCGCGGGTGCGCCCGGGACGACGTCCCCGGCGGGGGCGGGGACCGGCGCACCGGTCGGCGGGGCGGTCGGCGGGGTGGTCGGCGGGGTGGTCGGCGGGGCGGCGGGCGCGCGGTCGGCCGGCTCGGGCGGGTGCTCGGTCGCCATGGCGGCCAGCATAGGTGCAGGTCCGTAGGGGTCCGGGCTGCGTGGGGGCGACGCCGGCGCCCGTGGGGCGCGGGACGCGCCCGTGGCTCCGGGCGCGGCGCGCGGCACCGGTGTCGGTGGGCCCTGGCAGGGTGCGCGCCATGGTGCAGATGTCGGTCGGTGCGCTCGTCCTCACGCTGCTCGCGGGCGTCCTCGTCGGCGCGCTGCTCGGCGGCGCCGTCGCGTGGGTCGCGGCGGGGGCGCGGTCGGCGCGGACGGCGGAGCGCCGCATCCGCGCTGCCGAGGTCGAGGCGATGCGGGCACGGTCCCTCCTCGAGGCGCGCGGCGACGGGGACGACGAGCGGTTCCGCGCGCTCGCGGCGGACGCGCTCACCGCGACGAGCGAGCAGTTCCTCGCGCTCGCGCACCAGCGCATGGCGGCCGAGCACCAGACCAGCGCCGCCGAGCTCGCCCGGCGCGAGGAGTCCGTCCGGACGATGGTCGAGCCGATCGCCCGCACGCTGGAGCAGGTGCGCGGCGAGCTCGCGACCGCGCAGCGGGCGCGCGCCGCCGGCGACGCCGCGCTCGGCGAGCAGGTGCGCGCCATGCGCGAGGCGTCCGAGCACCTGCGGGGGCAGACGTCGCAGCTCGTCACGGCCCTGCGGTCGTCGCACGTGCGGGGGCGGTGGGGCGAGGTGCAGCTGCGCCGGGTGGTCGAGGCCGCGGGGATGCTCGCCCACGTCGACTTCGTCGAGCAGGCGTCGGTGCGCACGGACGACGGCGTGCTGCGCCCCGACATGGTGGTGCGGTTGGCGGGTGGCAAGAACGTCGTCGTCGACGCGAAGGTCGCGTTCCTCGGCTTCCTCGAGGCGAGCGAGGCGACGGACGAGCGCGTCCGCGCGGAGCGGATGGCGGCCCACGCCCGGCACCTGCGCGCCCACGTGGACTCCCTCGCGGCCAAGCGCTACTGGGACCAGTTCGCCCCCGCGCCGGAGTTCGTCGTCATGTTCGTGCCGGCCGAGTCCTTCCTGCACGCCGCGCTCGAGCAGGACCCGGCGATCGTGGAGTACGCGTTCGAGCGCAACGTCGTGCTGGCGACCCCGACCACGCTGCTCGCCCTGCTGCG
The DNA here is from genome assembly GCF_004798685.1 of Cellulomonas shaoxiangyii. Taxonomy (NCBI): domain Bacteria; kingdom Bacillati; phylum Actinomycetota; class Actinomycetes; order Micrococcales; family Cellulomonadaceae; genus Cellulomonas; species Cellulomonas shaoxiangyii. The sequence continues at coordinate 2,924,584 of NZ_CP039291.1, forward strand.
CACCGTCGCCTACGCGTGGAAGCAGGACGCCCTCGCGGCGAACGCGCAGCAGGTCCTCACGCTCGGCAAGGAGCTGCACGGGCGCCTCGCCACGCTGGGCGGGCACCTCACCCGCCTCGGCCGCGCGATCGACACGGCAGCGGGCGCCTACAACCAGACCGTCGCGTCGCTCGAGACCCGGGTGCTGGTGAGCGCCCGCCGCTTCGCGGACCTGCACGTCGTGGACGAGGACCTGCCGACGCCCCCGCCCGCGGACCCGCGCCTGGCCGCCGTGAGCGCCCCCGAGCTGGTCGCCTTCTCGACCGCGCAGGCGGTGGTGCTCGACGAGCGGGCGCGCGACGGGCACGACGCCGACGCCCGCACGGGTGCGGGCTGACGGGCGCTGACGGGCGCACCATCTCGCCGTGCGCCCAGGGCCGGACGGGCCCGGACGCCGGACGGGTCAGACGGGCTGGACGGACAGGGCGCGGCGCCCGCCGCGGCGCGGCCGCGGGTCCGGGGCGCCGCCGGCCTTCAGGTCCGCGCGCAGCTCGCGGGGCAGCGAGAACATGAGGTCCTCGGTGGCGGTGCGGACCTCCTCGACGTCGCCGAAGCCGAGCTCGGCCAGGCGGGCGAGGACCTCGTCGACCAGCACCTCCGGCACGGAGGCGCCCGACGTCACGCCGACCGTGACCGCCCCGTCGAACCACGCCGGGTCCATCTCGGTCGCGTTGTCGATCCGGTAGGAGGAGCGGGCGCCCGAGTCGAGCGCCACCTCCACGAGCCGCACCGAGTTCGAGGAGTTGGCGGACCCGACCGTCAGGACGACGTCGCACGCCGGCGCCAGCTTCTTCACCGCGACCTGGCGGTTCTGCGTCGCGTAGCAGATGTCGTCGCTCGGCGGGTCCTGCAGGAGCGGGAACCGCTCGCGCAGCCGGCGCACCGTCTCCATCGTCTCGTCGACCGAGAGGGTCGTCTGCGAGATCCACACGACGCGCTCCGGGTCGCGCACGACGACGGCGTCGACCGAGTCCGGTGAGTTCACCACCTGGATGTGCTGCGGCGCCTCCCCCTGCGTGCCCTCGACCTCCTCGTGCCCGTCGTGGCCGATGAGCAGGATGTCGAAGTCGTCCGACGCGAACCGCACGGCCTCCTTGTGCACCTTGGTCACGAGGGGGCACGTGGCGTCGATCGTCTGGAGGCTGCGGGCCTCCGCGGACGCCCGCACCGCCGGCGAGACGCCGTGCGCGGAGAACACCAGGCGGGCGCCCTCGGGCACCTCGTCCGTCTCGTCGACGAAGACGGCGCCGCGGGCCGCGAGGGTCTCGACGACGAACTTGTTGTGCACGATCTCCTTGCGGACGTACACCGGCGCGCCGTAGTGGTCGAGCGCCTTCTCCACGGCGACCACGGCACGGTCGACGCCCGCGCAGTAGCCGCGCGGGGCAGCGAGCAGCACGCGTCGGCGCACGTCGGGCCGGTCGGTCGCGGGAGAAGTCACCGCACCAGTCTAGGTGGCCGCCCGCGCGCACTCCCGGGGACGCTGGTGCCGCTCGGGTGGGCACGTCGTGGCGATCGTGTGGGCGCGCCGGCCGGGCGGTCCGGCCCGCCGACCGGACGGGGACGTCGGTGCAGTGCGGCAGGCTGGTGGGGTGGACGTCGACAGCAGCCCGGGCACCGGTGAGCGCAGCGGCGCGAACGGCACGGCGGACGCCGCGCCGGAGCGCCTGCCGCTGCCCCTCAAGGCCGGGGAGACCACGCCGGAGCGCCCCTGGCCCGTGCGCCACCTCGCCCCCAAGGTCGCGGACTACGTCGCCCGGATGCCCGCCGTGTGGGTCGAGGGGCAGGTGCTCAACCTGCGCCGGTGGAACTCGCTGCTGTTCCTGACGCTGCGTGACACCGACCTCGACATGTCGCTGTCGGTGACGCTGCCCGCCGTGGCGGCGATGTCGCTCGGCGAGCGGTTCCACGACGGCGCGCACGTCGTCGTGCACGCGAAGCCGCAGTTCCAGCCGAAGAAGGGCTCGCTCGGCTTCTCCGCCGACCGCGTCCGGCTCGTCGGCCTCGGCGAGCTGCTCGCGCGCATCGAGCACCTCAAGGGCGTGCTCGCGGCCGAGGGACTGTTCGACGCGAGCCGCAAGCGGCCGCTCCCGTTCCTGCCCGGCGTCATCGGGCTCGTGTGCGCGCAGCAGGGCGACGCGGAGCACGACGTCGTGTCGAACGCCCGCGCCCGCTGGCCCGCCGTCCAGTTCGAGGTCCGCCGCGTGACCGTGCAGGGCCCGTCGGCGGTCCCCGAGGTGACGGCGGCCATCGCCGAGCTCGACGCCGACCCGCGCGTGGACGTCGTGGTCGTCGCGCGCGGGGGCGGGTCGTTCGAGGACCTCCTGCCGTTCAGCAACGAGACGCTCGTGCGCGCCGCCGCCGCGTGCCGCACGCCCCTGGTCAGCGCGATCGGCCACCACATGGACTCCCCTCTGCTCGACCTGGTGGCGGACCTGCGGGCCTCGACGCCGACGGACGCGGCCAAGCGGGTCGTGCCGGACGTCACCGAGGAGCGGGCGCGCCTCGTGCAGGCCCGCACGCGCGCGCACGCCGCGTTGCAGCACCGGCTCGCGCGCGAGGAGCACCACCTCGCGCAGCTGCGCTCGCGGCCCGTCCTCGCGCAGCCGTGGACGCTCGTCGACCCGCACGAGGTCCGGCTGCACCGGGCGGTCGACCGCGGGCGCGGGATCCTCGACGGCGCGCTCGGCCGGGCGGCCGGCGAGGTGGGTCGGCTGGCGGCGCAGGTGCGCGCGCTGTCGCCCGCGGCGACGCTCGAGCGCGGGTACGCCGTCGTGCAGCGTGCGGACGGCCACGTCGTGCGCTCCCCCGACGACGTCGCGGCCGGCGACGCCCTGCGCGTGCGGCTCGCCGACGGCGAGGTCGCGGCGACCGTGGACCGCTGACGCACCGGGTACGACGCGGACCCGCGCGGGCGTGCCGGGCCCGTCGGACGCGCCGCCCGCCCGGGCCGGGCGCCACCGGACAGCAGCCGCCGTCGCACAGCGGGGCAGCCGGCGGAGGGCGCCCGGCGCGCGGACGGCGCCGCGCCGGTGTCCGGGGCTGCTGGTTGACTGTGCCCGTGGCACGCCCGACCGACAGCAGCCCCGACCGCAGCTCCGCCAGCACCACCGACCGCAGCCCGGACCGCGCTCCCGCCTCCGGGGGCTCCCCGGCGGCACCCGACCCGGCGGCCCTCACCTACGAGCAGGCGCGCGACGAGCTCGCCCGCGTCGTCGACCGGCTCGAGACCGGCGCCGCGACGCTCGAGGAGTCGCTCGCGCTCTGGGAGCGCGGCGAGGCCCTGGCCGCGCGCTGCCAGGAGTGGCTCGACGGGGCGCGCGAGCGCCTCGCCGCGGCGCGCGGCGAGGGACGCGACGCCGGCGGCGCGCGCGACGCGGACGCGTCGTGAGCGTGGCGGGGCAGGGACGCGCGCTCGTCGTGGGCGAGGCGCTGGTCGACGTGGTGCACCGGCAGGACGGCACCCGGGACGAGATCGCGGGCGGCAGCCCCGCGAACGTCGCGGTGGGGCTCGCCCGGCTGGGCCGGCGCGCCGACCTCCTGACGTGGCTGGCGCCCGACGCCGAGGGCGACCTCGTCCGCCGGCACCTCGAGGGCTCGGGCGTGCGCGTGCTCGTCGGCGACCGCACCCCGGTGCGGACGCCGGTCGCCACGGCGCGGCTGGACGCGGACGGCGTCGCGACCTACGACTTCGACCTCGAGTGGGACCTGCCGGGCGCGTGGGACGAGGACGACGACGACGCGCTCGTCGTGCACACCGGCTCGATCGGCGCAGTCCTGGAGCCGGGCGGCAGTCGCGTCGCCGACCTGCTCGAGGCCCGCCGTGCCACGTCCACCGTCACCTACGACCCCAACCTGCGCCCGGCCCTCATGGGCGACCCCGGGGACGTGCTGCCGGTCGTGGAGCGCCTGGTGCGCGCCGCCGACGTGGTCAAGGTCAGCGACGAGGACCTCGCGTGGCTGCTGCCCGGCGTGGCGCCGGCGGAGGTCGCCGAGGACTGGAGCCGCAACGGGCCCGCGCTGGTCGTGGTCACCCACGGGGGCGACGGCGCCTTCGCGTGCACGGCCGCCGGCGCGCGCCTCCAGGTCGCCGCGCCGCGCGTGCGCGTCGTGGACACCGTCGGCGCCGGGGACTCGTTCATGGCGGGGCTCGTCGACGGCCTGTGGTCCGCGGGGCTGCTGGGCGCGGACCGCCGCGCGGCCCTGCAGGACGTCGCCGCGGCCACCGTCGAGGACGTCCTGGCGCGCTGCGCGCGCATCGCCGCCATCACCGTGTCCCGCCGCGGCGCGAACCCGCCGCGGTCCGCCGAGCTCGACAACCCGGCCGTGCTGGCGGCCGCGCTCGCCGACGCCGCTACCGACCCCGCTACCGACGCGGCCACCGACGCCGCCACCGACGCCCCGACCGGAGGAGCAGCATGACCACCGTCCCGCCCCTGACGCCCGCCGAGGCCTGGGCCTCGCTCGCCGCGGGCAACGTCCGCTTCGTCGAGGACCGGATGGAGCACCCGTCGCAGGGCATCGACCGCCGCACCGAGATCAGCGCCGAGCAGCACCCGTTCGCGGTGGTGTTCGGCTGCTCCGACAGCCGCGTGGCCGCCGAGATCATCTTCGACCAGGGGCTCGGCGACGTGTTCGTCGTGCGCACCGCGGGGCACGTGCTCGACACGACCGTCATCGGGTCCATCGAGTACGGCGTCGAGGTGCTCGGCGCCCCGCTCGTCGTGGTGCTGGCGCACGACCGCTGCGGCGCCGTCGCGGCCGCCTCGGACGTGCTGCACGGTGGGCAGATGCCCGCCGGGTTCGTGCAGGCGGTCGTGGACCGCGTCATCCCGTCGATCATCGGGCTGTCCCAGAACGGGCGCCCGCTCGACTCGTTCGACGCCGCCGAGCTCGGCCACGAGCACGTGCTGCACACCGCGAAGACGCTGCACGGGTACTCGGTGTCCCTCGCCGACGCGGTCGCCGAGGGCCGCTGTGCCATCGTCGCCGTGGAGTACACGCTCGCCGACGGCCGAGCGCGGCTCGCCGACGTCATCGGGGACATCGGCGTCCAGCCGGACGCCGCGCCCGTCCCCGCCTGACCGCGCGGGCGGGGCCCGTCGTCGGCGGCACACCGCCGCGGACGCCGGCACAAAGCCGACCGGTCAGGCCCCCGGCGTCAGGCCGCCGGCGTGCTGCTCTCCGCCCGCCGGTCGGCGCGCTTCTGCACCCGCTCCAGCGCGCGGGCCCGCTCCGACTCGCTCTCGGCGTCGGCGGCGCGCGCCGCCTCCTCGTCGTACGTGAGGTTGTCGCCCGTCTCGGGGTCGAACACCATCAGCCGCGTCGGGTCGAACCACAGCTCCGAGACGTCGCCGTCCCGTGCGCGGCTCTCCGCCCCGAGCGCGGCGACGAGCTGGGTCCGCATGCCCTCGCCGTCGAGGTCGCGGTCGAGCTCCTCGAGCGTGCCGGCGACCTCCTCGCGCGTCTCGAACGGCACGTACGCGTACAGCTCGGCACCGAGCCACTCGACGACGTCGACGTCGGCCTCGAACGTGACGCCCTTGGCGACCATCGCCTCCTCGAGGGTGTCGACGTCCTCGAGGTGCTCGGGCCGCAGGCCGACGATGACGAGCTCGCGGTCGCCGATCCGGCGGCGGAGCTCGTCCGACAGCGGCACGTCGACGAGCGGCATGCGCAGCACGTCGCCCTCGACCTGCCCGGGCAGGAAGTTCATCGGCGGGGAGCCGATGAACCCGGCGACGAAGAGGTTGACCGGGTGCTCGTAGAGCGCCCGGGGGCTGGCCGCCTGCTGGAGCACCCCCTTGCGGAGCACCGCGACGCGGTCGCCCAGTGTCAGCGCCTCGGTCTGGTCGTGCGTGACGTACACGGTCGTCGTGCCGAGCCGGCGCTGCATGCGCGCGATCTCGGTGCGCATCTGACCGCGCAGCTTCGCGTCGAGGTTCGACAGCGGCTCGTCGAACAGGAAGGCGCGCGCCTCCCGGACGATCGCGCGGCCCATCGCGACGCGCTGCCGCTGCCCGCCGGACAGGTTCGCGGGCTTGCGGTCGAGGTGCTCGCGCAGCTCGAGGGTGTCGGCGGCCTTCTCGACGCGGCGGCGGATCTCGTCGTCGGAGTACTTGCCCTTCTCCAGCCGCAGGGGGAAGGCGATGTTCTCGAACACCGTCAGGTGCGGGTACAGCGCGTAGTTCTGGAAGACCATGGCGAGCCTGCGGTCGCGCGGCGCCTTGTCGTTGACGACGTCGCCGTCGATGAGGATCTCGCCGTCGGAGATGTCCTCCAGGCCGACGATCATCCGCAGCAGCGTCGACTTCCCGCAGCCGGACGGCCCGACGAGGATGACGAACTCCCCGTCCTTGATGTCCAGGCTGACGTCGTTGACGGCCGCGAAGCCGTCGCCGTACTTCTTCACCACGTGGCTCAGCGTGATCGCGGCCATCTGCGCACTCCTTACGCGGGACGGGCGGCGGGCGTCAGCCCTTGACCGCGCCCTGGGTCAGCCCGGCGACGATCTGGCGCTGGAACAGCAGCACGAGGACGACGACAGGGATGGTGACGATGACCGCGGCGGCGGACGTCGCACCGGTCGGCTCCTCGAACTGGGAGGCGCCGGTGAAGAACGCGAGCGCCGCGGGCACCGGCCGCGCGGCCTCGGTGGACGTGAGCGAGATGCCGTAGACGAAGTCGTTCCAGGCGAGGAAGAACGCGATGATCGCCGTCGTCGCGACGCCCGGGCCGGCCAGCGGGACGATCACCTTGCGGAACGCCTGCCACGTGGTGGCGCCGTCGACCTGCGCGGCCTGCTCCATCTCCCACGGGATCTCGCGGAAGAACGCCGACAGCGTCCAGATGGACAGCGGCAGCGTGATCGACAGGTACGGGATCACCAGGCCGGGCCACGTGTCGTACAGCCCGATCGAGCGCCAGATGTTGAACAGGGGCGTCACGATCGAGATCACCGGGAACATCGACACCGCGAGCGAGAGCCCGAGCACGAACGCCTTGCCGGGGAAGTCGAGCCGTGCCACCGCGTAGGCCGTGAGCGCGGCCAGCACGACCGCGATGGCGGTGGCGATGAGGCAGATGCCGACCGAGTTGCGCAGCGCCGGCAGGAACAGGTCCGACGCGGCGCCGGTGAGGATGAGCTCGTAGTTCTGCCACGTCACGCGCGTGGGCAGGAACGAGCCGTTGTCGAGGTCCGACGGCGCCTTGAGGCTCAGGGAGACGATCCAGGCGACCGGGAACAGGCAGTACAGGATGATGGCGAGCCCCCCGACCCACCACCAGATCCTCGTGCGCGCGGCGGTCATCAGCCACCCCTCGTCGACGCGGCGAGGTTCACGTTGAACCCCTTGACGAACAGCACGGCGATCAGCGCGACGAGGATCGTCAGCAGCACCGACACGGCCGACCCGACGCCGATCTCCAGGCGCTGGATGGTCTGCCGGTAGGCCAGGAACGCGACCGACTCGGTGCCCGCGGCGCCGTTCGTCATGATGAAGATGTTGTCGAAGATGCGGAACGCGTCGAGCGACCGGAACAGCAGGGCGACCATGATCGCGCCCTTCATGTTCGGGATCGTCACGCGCCACAGCCGCTGCCACGCGGTCGCGCCGTCGACCTTCGCGGCCTCCGCCAGGTCCCCGGGCACCTGCGCCAGGCCCGACAGGAGCAGCAGCGAGATGAACGGGGTCGTCTTCCAGATCTCCGACAGGATGATGACGCTCACCGCCGAGCCGAACGACGCGAACCAGTCGGTGTCGTCGGGGACGAACGGCAGCCACGCGTTCACGAACCCGCTCGTGATGTCGAACATGTAGAGGAACGCGAACGCGGAGACGACCGTGATGATCGCGTACGGGATGAGGATCGCGGTGCGCAGCGCGGGCCGCAGCGTCGTCAGGGCGTGGTTCATGACCAGGGCCAGGCCGAACCCGAGGACGAGCTCGACGGCGACCGTCACCACCGTGATGAGCACGGTGACGCCGAGCGCACGCCACCAGAGCGGGTCGGACAGGATGAGCAGGTAGTTGTCGAGGCCCACGAACGCGCGCGCGTCCGGGTTGGTCAGGCGGTAGCTGTACAGCGAGTCCCAGACGGCCTGCAGGATCGGGTAGCCGACGACGGCGACGAGCACGAGCACCGCGGGCGCGCACAGCATCATGCCGAGGCGCGCCTCCTGACGGGCGCGGTCGGAGCGGCGCGGGGCACCGCTGCGGGCGCTGCGCCCGCGCGGGCGCTCGTCCTTCGCGAGGGCCGGGGGTGCCCCGGCGAGAGAGCTCACAGCAGCGCCTCCCCGGTCAGGACGGCTCGGATGAGCTCGTCGGCGTCACGCGGGCTGGTGTCCGGGCTGACCGCGCGGGGCGGGTGCCACGTGCGCTGCAGGCTGGACGAGACCTCGTTGTAGAACTGCGTCTGCGGGCGCGGCGCCGCGTTCTGCAGCGACTCGCGGATGACGTCCGCCATGGGGAACGCCTCCTGGACCGCGGGGTCGTCGAACGCGACGAGGCTCGACGGCGGGTTGCCGTCGGTGACGAAGTACGCCGCCTGCTTGGCCGGGTCCGCGATGCACTGCGCGGCATCGAACGCGAGGTCGACGTGCCGGCTGAACGCCCCGACGCCGAGGTTGATGCCGCCGTACGGCGGGCGCGACTCCTCGCCCTCGTCGACCCGCGGGTACAGGGCCCAGCCGAAGTCCTCGACCACCGAGGGGTCGAGGGTCCCGGCCTCCACGGCGGCCTTCGCGCGCGGCCAGACGAACGGCCAGTTGACCATGAAGCCCGCGTTCTCGGCCTCGAACATGCTCGCGTCGACGTCCTCGTTCGCGTTGGCGAGCTGCGGGCCGCCCACGCCGGCGTCCGCGAGGTTCCGGATCACCTCGGCTGCGCGGCGGCCCGCCTCGGAGTCGAGGGTGGGCCGCACGTCGGCCGGGTCCTCGTCCTCACCGTCCTCGAGCACCTGCCCGCCCGCCGACTCGACCAGCGCGTTGACCCACACCGTGAGCGACTCGGCGCGCACGCCCTGCACGGCGACCGTGACGTCCTGGGCCGCCGCGACCTCCACGACCTGGTCCCACGTGACCGGCTGCGTCATGTCCAGGCCCGCCGCCTCGGCCACCGACCGGCGGTACCAGAGCAGCTGCGTGTTGGCCCAGAACGGCACGGTGACGAGCTCGTCGCGGAACGTCGCGCCGGCGATCGCCCCCTCCGCCACGTCCTGCGTCACGGCCTCGGCCACGTCCGCGGGGACCGGCGCCAGGAACCCCGCGTTCGCGAACTCCGGGATGTAGGGCGGGTCGAGGCTCATGAGGTCGATCGACGCGTCGTTGGCCGCCAGCCGCCGGATCAGCTGCTCGCGCTGCCCGGGGGCGTCCCGCGGGAGCAGCGTCGTCGAGAGCCGGTACTCGCCGCCGGACTCCTCGGTGCACTGCCGGGCGATCTCGGCCTGGCCGCCGGAGTCCGGGTTGATGTACCAGGTGAGCGTGGGCGGCCCGGCCTCGGCCGTCGCGCACGCAGCGAGCGGCGCCACGAGAGCCGCCGTGGCGAGCAACGCTGCTCGTCGTCTCACCGTCGCCACCTTCCTCCCGGGACGGGGTGAAGACCATCCGACTACCAGTCGGCCGGTCCCGCCACCCGAGCGGACGCCGGCCCTCGGAGTGGGAGGATCGGGCCATGGCTTCCAGCACCGGTCCCGACGTCGCGGCTGGCCCCGACGGGTCGGCCACCTCCCCCGACACCCGCTCCGGCGGCTCGTCCGCCGACGCGCAGCCCGCGTACCGCATCGAGCACGACACGATGGGCGAGGTCCGCGTCCCCGCGGACGCGCTCTACCGTGCGCAGACGCAGCGCGCGGTCGAGAACTTCCCCATCTCCGGCAGCACGCTCGAGCGCGGCCACGTCGAGGCGCTCGCACGCGTGAAGAAGGCCGCGGCCCGCGCGAACGCCGAGCTCGGCGTCCTCCCGCAGGACGTCGCGGACGCGATCGTCGCCGCGGCGGACGAGGTCGCGAGCGGCGTGCACGACGCGCACTTCCCCGTGGACGTCTACCAGACGGGCTCGGGCACGAGCTCGAACATGAACACGAACGAGGTCCTGGCGACGCTGGCCACGCGCCGGCTGGGCCGCGCCGTGCACCCGAACGACCACGTCAACGCGTCGCAGTCCTCGAACGACGTCTTCCCGACGTCGGTGCACGTGGCCGCCACCGCCGGCGTCGTGCGCGACCTGGTGCCGGCGCTCGAGCACCTCGCGGGTGCGCTCGCGGAGAAGGCGTCCGCGTGGGCCGAGGTCGTCAAGGCCGGTCGCACGCACCTCATGGACGCGACCCCGGTGACCCTCGGCCAGGAGTTCGGCGGCTACGCGGCTGCCGTGCGCTACGGCGTCGAGCGGCTGCAGGCCGCGCTCCCCCGCGCCGCGGAGGTGCCGCTGGGCGGCACGGCCGTCGGCACGGGCATCAACACGCCGGCGGGCTTCCCGCAGCGGGTCATCGCGCTGCTCGTCGAGGACACGGGCCTGCCGCTGACCGAGGCGCGCGACCACTTCGAGGCGCAGAGCTCGCGCGACGGGCTCGTCGAGCTGTCGGGCGCGCTGCGCACCATCGCGGTGAGCCTGACGAAGATCTGCAACGACCTGCGCTGGATGGGCTCGGGCCCGAACACGGGCCTCGGCGAGCTGGCGATCCCCGACCTGCAGCCGGGCTCGTCGATCATGCCCGGCAAGGTGAACCCCGTCGTGCCCGAGGCCGTGCTGATGGTCTGCTCGCGCGTCGTCGGCAACGACGCGACGGTCGCGTGGGCGGGCGCGAGCGGCTCGTTCGAGCTCAACGTGCAGATCCCCGTCATCGCGTCGGCCGTGCTGGAGTCGGTGCGGCTGCTCGCGAACGCCTCGCGGGTGCTCGCGGACCGCACGGTCGCCGGCCTGACGCCGAACGTGGCGCACGCCCGGGAGCTGGCCGAGTCCTCGCCGTCGATCGTCACGCCCCTCAACCGTGTCATCGGGTACGAGGCCGCCGCGGCCATCGCGAAGCACGCCGTGAAGGCGGGCGTCACGGTCCGCCAGGCGACGATCGACCTCGGCCACGTCGAGCGCGGGGACCTCACGCTGGAGCAGCTCGACGCGGCGCTCGACGTGCTGGCGATGACGCGCCCGCCGCAGGCCTGACCCGCTCGACCCGACGGCCCGCCCGGTACCACCGGGCGGGCCGTCGTCGTCCGGCGCAGAAAGTTTCTGCGACCGCACCCCAACGTTTCGCCCGTGTCCGGACCGTGACCCGCACGCGCCCCTGCGCCCGCGGGCCGGTCCCTAGCCTGGTCGCGACCACGCCGGGCGACGTCGCCCGGGCCGACGCGAGGGGGGGACCACGTGGGCTGGCGGCTGCGCGTGCTGACCGGCCGGCTGCGGGACCAGGCGGCGGTCGTCGCGACGGTCACGCTGGTCGCGCTCGTCGCCACGACGCTGCTCGGCACGTTCGCGCTCCTGCTCGACGGCGCGTCGCACGACGCCCTCGACGAGGCGCTGCACCGGGCGGACGAGGAGGACGTGCGGATCGACGCGGTCGTGCGCGTCAACGGGGGCGACGTCGGGTCCGTCCTCGCCACGGCGCACGACACGCTCGGCCGGGTGCTGGGCGCGCTGGACGCCGACGAGCAGGTCTGGCTCACCGGCGGGCTGCACTGGCTGCCCGGCCTGGCACGCGAGGACCGCATGGCGCCGCTCGCGTACGCGGCCGACTACCCCGCCGCGCCCGAGCACGTCGAGCTCGTGGCGGGCGCGTGGCCGGACCGCGCGCGCGACGACGCCGGGCGGCTGCTCGTCGCCGTGCCCGCCGTCGCGGCCGAGGAGTACGGCTGGGCGGTCGGCACGGAGATCGCCGCGGGCGCCGGCCCGCGCGAGGGCCCCGACACGTGGGTCGTCGCGGGTGTGCACGCGCTCGTCGGCCCGCCCGGCACGTGGGACCGCGACCGCCTGGGCGGGCGGATGCACGACCCGCGGCACCCGGTGCCCGGCGGGGGCGGCGTCGTGACGACCGACGGGTGGGGGCCGATGCTCGTCGCGCCCGGCGCGCTCACGGCCACGGGCGCCGTCGAGACCGTGCAGACGACCGTGGTGCCGCGCCTGTCGGGGGCGCCGCGCGGGGCCGTGGCCGCGCTGCGCGCCGCGGTCGACGACGCACAGCTCGCGATGACGTCGGCCCTCGACGCCACGCCCGCCAACGCCCGCGTCAGCACGGTCGTGCACCGCACGATCGACGCGACGTGGCGCGAGCTGGCGGTCACCCGGGTCGCCGTCGTCGTCGTCGGGCTGCTCCTGGGCGTCCTCGCGGCGACCGTCATGCTGCTCGCCGCCGGTCTGCTCGGCGAGCGCCGCGCCACGGAGAGCCTGCTGCTGGTCTCGCGCGGCGCCGCCGCACGCCAGCTGCGCTCGCTCGCCGCCCTCGAGGCCGCCGCGCTCGCGGCCGGGACCACGCTCGTCGCGCCCTGGCTCGCGCTCGGCACCTACGGGTGGCTCGTGTCCCGCGGGCTGCTCGGCCCCGCGGGCTTCCGCGTCCCGGCGGTCCCGCCCCTCGCCGCGGTCGCGACGTGCGCGGTCGTCGCGGCCGTGCTGGCGGTCGCCGTCGTGCTGCCGCAGTGGCGCACGGCCGCGTCGACCCGCGCCGGGCGGGCGCGCCTCGCACGTGCCGGCGCGGACCTCGCGCTCGTGGTCGTCGCGGCCGTCGCGCTGTGGCAGCTGCTCTCGTACGGCGGGCCGCTGCCCGGCGGCGTGCCCCGCGTGGACCCGGTGCTCGCCGTGGCACCCGCGCTCGTCGCCGTCGGCGGCGCCGTGCTCGCGCTGCGGCTGGTGCGGCCCGTCGGCGCCGCGGCCGACGCGCTCGCCCGGCGCAGCCGCTCCCTCGTCGGGCCCGTCGCCGCCTGGCAGGTGGCGCGCCGGCCCGCGACGGCGTCGGGCGCCGTGCTCGTGCTCGCCGTCGCGGTGGGGTGCGCGACGTTCGCGCAGTCGTTCCAGGCCACGTGGCGCACGTCCCAGGTCGAGCAGGTCGACCTGGCCGTCGCCGCCGACGTGCGCGTCGACGACCTGGGCGGCGACGGCGTCGCGAGCGCCCGGACCGTCGACGACGTGCTCGCGGCGCACCCGGGCGCCGTGGCGGTCCCGGTCCTCGACCGCACCGCGATGATCGGCGCGGCCGTCAGCGCCGGCGACGACGTCACGGCCTCCGGCCGCGACGCGCACCTGGTCGCCGTCGACACGACGCGGCCCGAGCTGCTGCGCGGGCGCACCGACGTGCCGTGGGCGGACGTGCTCGCCGACCTCGCCCCACCACCCCCGCCGGCCGAGGACGACCCGTCGCTGACCGCTCCGGTGCCGCTGCCGGGCGACCCGCGGTGGATCGTCCTCGACGTCACCCCCACGGCCACCCTGCCCGCGACCGGCCAGGTGTTCCTGTCGTTCGCCCTGCGGGACGCGCGCGGCGTGCACGCGTGGACCCACGCGACGCTGCCGGCCCTCGACGCGCCGCTCGAGGTCGCGATGGGCGTGCCGGCGCTCGCCCTGCCCGTGGAGCTGGTGGGCGTCACGGCGCGCGTCGTGGTCGAGGAGCCGGCGGCGCCGCCCGGCGGCGGCTACTCGGAGGACGAGGTGCACCTGGCGCTCACGTCCGTGCGCGCGGTGGACCGGGCGCAGGACGCGGACTGGCTGGACGCCGGGACCGTCCCGTCGACCCCCGTCGCGATCGGGGCCGTCCGCTGGGGCGGCACCGCCACGACGGCGCTCGACGACGCGCCGCTGCGGCTGCGCCCGCAGGCCCCCGACGCCACGACGATCGGCGGGCGGGTCGACCTGACGGGCACGTGGTCCGACGCGGGCGGCACGCTCGCCGCGACGGCATGGGAGCCGGCGCGAGGTGTGCCCGCCGTGCTCGCGCGGCCGCTCGCCGACGAGCTCGCGCTCGGCACGGGCGACGCCGTCGTGCTCAGGGTCGGAGAGACGCGCGTGCGGGCGCTGGTCGCGCGCGTCGTGCCCCACCTGCCCGGTACGCCGCGCGGCACGGACGTGCTCGTCGACTCCGGGTCGCTCGCACGTGCGCTGGCCGACGCCGGCAGCATCTCCCAGCAGGTCGACGGGTGGTGGGTGGCCGCGCCGCGGGTCGGCGACGCCCGCGCCGTCGGCGCGGACCTGGTGGCCGCCGCGGCCGGCGAGGTGACCGTCCGTGCCGACGCCGCGGCCGCGGCGACCCGCGGCCCCCTGCGCGTCGCCGTGCCCGTGGCCCTCGTCCTGGTGACGCTCGCCTCGGGGGTGCTCGTCCTCGTCGGCATGGGCGCGAGCGCCGGGGTGGCGCTGCGCGGGCGGCGGCTCGAGCTCGCCCGCCTACAGGCGCTCGGCGCCGACCGGCGCGCCCTCGTCCGCGCGCTCGTGCTCGAGAACGCCCTGCTCGTGGGCCTGGGCGCGGCCGCCGGGCTCGCCGTCGGCGCGCTCCTCGGGCACGTCGTCGGGCCGGTCCTGACGACGTCGCCGGAGGGGCGGCGCCCGCTCCCGCCGCCCCGCGTGGTGTGGGACTGGCTCGCGCAGGGCGGGCTCGTGAGCGCGCTCGCGGTCGGCGCGTGCGTCACCGTCGCGGTCGTCGGGACGCTGCTCGTGCGGCGTACGACAGGTGCGCTGCTGAGGCTGGGGGACGACCGATGACGACCCCGGGGACCCGCGTGCGCGCCACGACCGCCGGCGCCCTGCTGCTGGGCCGGCGGCGGGCGGCGCAGGACGCGGGCCTGCTCGCCGGCACCGCGCTGCTGCTGCTCGGGGCGCTGCTGCTGGCGCTGGCGCTGCCGCGGCTCGTCGACCGCGCCGCCGACAGCGCTGCGCGCGTCTCCGTCGAGCGCGCGGGCACGGCCGCCGACGTCGTGGCCAGCCCGCAGGGCACCGCGCGCGACCTGCTGGGGCCGGCATCGGCGACCGCCGGGTGGCTCGCCGCCGAGTTCCCCACGGGGCTCGGCCCACGCACCGCGTCCGCGCGGTCGGCGACGTTCGTCGTGCCCGGTCCGCGCCACGAGTTCCTCAGCCGGGTCGCGCTCGTCCTGCCCGTGGAGGACGAGGACCGCGACGCAGGCCTCGTGCGGTGGGTCGCCGGCACCGCGCCGCAGCCGGTGCCCGAGGAGCTGCTCCCCGGCCCCGAGCGCCCCGACCTGCCCTCGCGCGTCGAGGTGGGGATGAGCGCCGCGGCAGCGCAGACCCTCGGCGTGCGCGTGGACGACGGACCGTTCCTCGTCGAGCGGAGCCGGACGCGTGACCGCGTCGACACCCTGCTCGTCGTCACGGGGCTGTACGAGCCCCTCGACCCGGGCCACACGGCGTGGCGGGACCTGCCCGAGCTCGTCGACGTCGTGCCCGTCAGCACGGCGTCCGACGTCGACACCCTCGTGGGGCTCTACGTGCCGCCGGAGGTGGTGTCCGACCTGACGACCGTCGTGCCCGTGGAGCAGCTGCGCACGACCGTGCGCGCGCCCGTCGACACGACGCACGCCACGCTCGCCGACCTGCGCGCGCTGCGGCGCACGGTGCTGCACGTCGCCGCGACGTCCGGCCGGGTGAGCACCGACCTGCCCGCGGTGCTCGACGCCTTCGAGGCCCGGCTCGTCGCGGCGCGCGCGCAGGCGTCGCTGACGATCATCGGGATCGCCGCCACGGCCGCGCTGTGCCTCGTGCTCGCCGGCGGCCTGCTCGCCGGGCGGCGCCGGGTGCTGCTGGCGGCCGAGCGGGCGCGCGGTGCGTCGCTCGCGTCGGTGGTCGTGCGGGCGCTCGCCGAGACCGTGCCGCTCGTGCTCCTGACCGCCGCCGTGGCCGTCGCGGTGGTCCTCGCGACGCTGCCCGGCGCGACCGGCACCGCGGCGGTCGCCGTCGGGGTCGCGGCCGTCGCGGTGCTCGCGCCGGCGGTCCTCGCCGCGCACGCGGCCGCGTCCGCGTGGACGCGCCGCCGGGTGCCGACGGACGCGGAGGAGCGCGCGCACCTCGCGACGCTGCGCACGGCGCGGCGCGTCACCCTCGAGCTGCTCGTGGTCGTCCTCGCCGCGGCCGCCGTCGTCTCGGTGCGCCGACGCGGGCTCGTGCCGGTGGGCGACGGTGACGTCGACCCGCTGCTGGCGGCGGCCCCGGTGCTCGCCGCCGCGGCGGCCGCGCTGGTCCTGGTGCGCGTCGCGCCCGCGGCGGTCCGGGCGGCGGGCCGGGTCGCCGCCCGGTCGCGCGGCCTCGCGGCACCGCTCGCCGCGGCGCGGGCGCAGGGCGCGGCCACGGCCGTGACGCCGCTGCTCGCCGTGACGGTCGCGGTCGCGCTCGTGGTGCTGTCCGGCACGCTCGTGCAGAGCGTGCGCGCCGGCCAGGAGGACGCGGCGGACCTGCGCGTGGGCGCCGACGTCCGCCTCGACGGACGCCTCGACCGCGAGGTGGGACGGGCTGCGCTCGCGGCGCTGCCCGACGCGCCGGGCGTCGACGCGGTGGTGCGGGGCAACCAGCTCACCGGACGCACGGTGGGGTCCGGCCTGGGGCTGAGCGCGACCCTCCTCGTGGTCGACGCCCCCGAGCTCGCCCGCGTCCGCGCGGCCCGCGGCCTGCCCGTCGACCCGGGCCTGGCGGCGCTCGGCACGCCCGGCACGGACGCCGGCACCCCCGTGCCCGCGCTCCTGAGCCCGGCGCTCGTCGAGCGGCTCGCGGCCCACCCGACCGAGGGCGGCCTGCGCATCGGCGTCGTCAACGACGCCGTCACCGTGGACGTGCGCGGCACCACCGACCTGCTGCCCGACGGGGGCGCGCCGCCGCTCGACGCCCGCGCGGCCGCGCCCGTCCCCCTCGAGGACGACGGCGTCGTGGTCGTCGACCGCGACGCGCTGGCCGCCACCGGCGTCGCGGTGCCCACCCCGGACCGCGCCTGGGTGAGCGGCCCGGGCGCCGAGGCCGCCGTCGACGCGCTCGGACTGCCGCCCGCGACCGCCTCCGGCATCACCGTCACGACGCGGGACGGCTGGGCGCGCGCGTGGGCCGGCGACCCGCTGACCGAGGCGCTGGCGACGCTGCAGACCGCGGGCGTGGGCGTGCTCGCGCTGCTGCTCGTGCTCACCCTCGTCCTCGTCGTCGTCGCGACGTCCCGCGAGCGCGGCCGCACGCTGTCGACCCTGCGCACGCTCGGCCTCGACGCCCGCACGGCGCGCGCCGCGACGCTCGGGGAGCTGGCGCCGCTGGTCGTGGGCGGTCTGCTCGGCGGCGCCGTGATCGGCCTCGTCGTGCCGTGGCTCGTCACCGACGCGCTGGGCCTGCCGTGGCTGACCGGCGACCCCCGCGGCGGGCACGTCGTGCCGGCCGTGTGGCCGGTGCTCCTGGCCGCCGGCGCGCTGCTCGCCGCGCTCACCGTCGCGGTCGCGGTCGAGCAGCTGGTGCGCCGTCGCGACCGGCTCGGCGAGGTGCTGCGGGTCGGCGACCGATGAGCCGTGCACGGCGCCCGGTAGACCGCCCGGTGGACCGCCCGGCGGCACCGCCGGGCGGCGCACCGCCCGCTGCGCCCGGAACATCCGGCTGCGGCACCCCAACGTTTCGCCCGTGTCCGTACCGTGACGTGGCTCCCGGGCCGAATCGATCCAGGTGCTCCGACCCGGCTCCTAGCCTGAGCGCGCTGCAGGCCCGGCGGACGACCCCCGAGCCGTGACGAGGGGTGGCGACGTGGGCTGGCGAGGGCGCGTGCTGACGCGGCGGCTGCGGGACCAGTCCGCGGTCGTGGCCACGGTCCTGCTCGTGACGCTGGTGGCCACGACGCTGCTCGGCACCTTCGCGCTCCTGCTGCTGGGCAGCGCCGAGGACGCCCTCGAGGAGGCGCTCAGCCGCGCCGACCGCGACGACGTGACCGTCGAGGCCGCGCTGCGCGTGAACAAGAAGGACGCGGCACCGGTGGTCGACGCGGCGCGCGAGGCGCTGCACGCCGTCACCGGCGCCCTCGAGACGCACGACGAGACGTGGCTCGGCGGCTCGCTGTGGCGGCTGCCCGGCGCGTCCGCCAGCGGCAGCCCGCCGCTCGCCTACCCCGCGGCGTCGCCGCGGCAGCACGACTCCGCGCGGCTCGTCGAGGGCTCCTGGCCCGACCGTGCACGCGACGACGCCGGCCGCCTGCTGGTCGCGGTGCCGTCCGTCGCCGCGCGCGCGTACGGCTGGACCGTCGGCACCGTGGTGCCGGTGCGCGCCACCACCGGCGCCACGGCGGACGAGTGGCTCGTGACGGGGATGCACGAGCTGACCGGACGCCCGGGCACCTGGTCGCGCGACCGGCTGCTCGGCGGCTCGCACGACCCGCTGTTCCCCGTGCCCGGCTCGGGGGGCCGGCTCGTCACCGACGCGTGGGGTCCGATGCTCGTCGACCCGGCGGCGCTCGCCGGCGCCGACCGGGTGGAGACCGCGAACGTGGTCGTCGAGCCCGTGCTGGCCGGCGCGCCCGACGGCGCGGTCGCGGACATGCGCGCCGCCGTCGACGACGCGCAGGTCGCGCTCTCGGGCAGCCTGCGCGGCACGGGCGCCTACGGCAGCGTCCGCACCACGGTCGACCGCACCGTCGACGGGGCGTGGCGTGAGCTCACGGTCACCCGGGTCGGCGTCGTCGTGGTCGGCCTGCTGCTGACCGTGCTCGCGACGACCGTGATGCTGCTGGCGGCCCGGCTGCTCGGTGAGCGCCGGTCGGCGGAGGGTGAGCTGCTCGCCTCGCGCGGGTCGGCCCCGCACCAGCTGCGCTCGCTCGCCGTGCTGGAGGCGCTGGCCCTCGCCGTGGTGTGCGCGGCCGCCGCGCCGTGGCTCGCGCGCGGCGTGTGGTCGTGGCTGGTCGCCTCCGGCCCCCTGGCGCCGGCCGGGTTCACCGTGCCCGTGGGCGTGCCGCCCGCCGTCGTGCTCACGTGCGCCGTCGTCGCGGGCACCCTCGCCGTGGCGCTCGTCGTCCCGCAGTGGCACGTCGCCGGGTCGTCCGCGCCGTCCGCGCACGCGGGCATGGTGCGCACCGGCGCGGACCTCGCCCTCGTGGCGCTGGGCGGCGTCACGCTGTGGCAGCTGCTCGACTACGGCACGCCGATGACGGCGGGCCCCGCCGGGCCGCGGCTCGACCCGCTGCTCGCGACCGGACCGGCGCTGGTGGCGCTGGCTGCGTCGGTCCTCGCGCTGCGGCTGGTGCAGCCGGTCGCCGCGGGCGCCGACGCGCTCGCCCGTCGCTCGCGCTCCCTCGTCGCACCGCTCGCCGCCTGGCAGGTCGCCCGTCGTCCCGCGGCGGCGTCCGGCACCACGCTCGTGCTCGTCCTCGCGGTCGCGTGCGCCGTGTTCGCGCAGTCCTTCCTCCAGACGTGGCGGCTGTCCCAGCTCGAGCAGGTGGACCTCGCGACGGGCACGGACGTCCGCGTCGACGAGCTCGGCGGGAACCGGGCCGACGGCAGCCGGACCGTCCAGCAGGTCCTCGCGGCGCACCCGGGCGCGAGCGCGCAGCCGGTCGTCGACCGTTCCGCGTCCGCCGGCAAGGTCGCCGGCGCCGACGCGAGCGCCACCACCCGCGGCGTGCACCTCCTCGCCGTCGACACCACGCGCCCCCAGGCGCTCCGCGGCCGCACGGACACGTCGTGGCGCGCGGCCACCTCCGCCCTGGCGCCGGACGACCGCACGGCGCACGTCGCGCTGCCCGGCGACCCCCAGTGGCTCGTCCTCGACGTGGCCGTGACCCTGACGCCCCACGTCCCGTCCCGGGGCAGCCTCAGCGTCGTCGTCGCGGACGTGCACGGCGTCCGCACGTGGCTGGACGCGCAGCTGCCGTACATCGACCCGGGGACGACGCAGCCGTTCGCGATCGAGATCCCGCCGTCCGCCGGCCCGCTCGTGGTGGACGACGTCGTCGGGCGGTTCGCCCTGCTCGAGCCGCCGCCCGACGACACCGGGGCCGGCCCCCCCACCGACCAGGTCGTGCTCGACCTGACCCGCGTGCGGGTGGTGGACCGCTCCGTCGGTGCGGGCGCCGCCGCGGCGCTCGACGCCCCGGCGACCGCCGTCCCGCTCGCGGACGCCGCCTGGGACGGCCACGCCCTGAGCGGCGGCCTCGAGCGCCAGGTCACCGGCGAGGGCGCCGGCGACGCACTGCGGCTGGTGGGCGAGTTCGACTTCGAGACGATGGTGAACGCCAGCGCCCACCTCGTCGCCACGACGTGGCGGGTGCAGGGCTCCGCCCCCGCCACCATCTCGGCCGCGCTGGCCGAGGCGAACGACCTGCGGCCGCGCGACCGGCTGGCCCTGACCGTCGGCAACGTGTCCGTCTCGCTCTGGGTGGACACGATCGTGCCGTACCTGCCGGGGGCTCCGCGCGGACCGTCGGTGCTCGTGGACCGGGAGGCCCTCACGCGCCTGCTGCTCGCGACCGGCAGCGACCAGGACCTCGTCGACGGGTGGTGGCTCGCCGCTGCGCCCGGCGACGACGGCGTCGCGCTGGGTGCGGCCCTGCACGAGACCGGGCTCGGGGAGGTCACCGTGCGCACCGCGGAGCAGGACGTCGCGACCGGCGGGCCGCTGCGGGTGGGCGTGCCCGTCGCGCTCCGGCTCGTGGGCCTGGCGGCCGCGGCCCTGCTCGTGGTCGGCCTCGGCACGAGCGCCACGGTCGCGGTCCGCTCGCGACGGCTGGAGCTGGCCCGGCTGCAGGCGCTCGGCGCACCCCGCGGTGCCCTGGTGGGCGGGCTGGTCGCCGAGCACGCGCTGCTCGTGGCGCTGGGCACCGCCGCGGGCCTCGTGATCGGGTACGGGCTCGCCGCGGTCATCGCGCCGCTGCTCACCGTCTCGGCCGACGGCCGGTCCCCGGTGCCCGCACCCGCGCTGGTCTGGTCGTGGCTCGGCCAGCTCGGTGCCGCCGGCGCACTCGCCGCGGCGGCCTGCCTGACCGTCGCCGTCGTCGCCGTGCTGCTCGTGCGGCGCGCGTCGGGGGCGCTGCTGCGACTGGGGGACGACCGGTGACCACCCTGCACACGCGCGCCCGTGCGGCCACGGGGGACGCGCTGCTCGTCACGCGCCGCCGGGCCGCGCAGGACGCCGCGCTGCTCGCCGGCACCGCCGTGCTGCTGCTCGGCACCCTGCTGCTGACGCTCGCCCTGCCGCGCCTGATGGAGCGCAGCGCCGACGAGGCGGTGCGCCGGACGCTGAGCGACGCGGGCACCGCCGCCGACGTCGTCGGCCTCCCGCCCTACGCGGGCCCGTTCGTGAGCGACCGGGTGAGCCCCGTCTTCGCGACGGCCGACCTGCTGGACGACGAGCTGGGCGACCTCGTCGAGGCACCGGTCGCGGCCCTGCGCACGCCGACCTTCGAGGCGCGCACGCCCGCGGGTGCGTTCCTGACGCGGCTCGAGACGGTCGTCGAGTCCCGCGACCGCGACGCCGAGCACGTCCGCTGGGTCGCGGGCCGGGCACCGCAGCTCGTGCCCGCCGAGCAGCAGCCCCCCGGGGGCGAGGGCCCCCGCACCGTCGAGGCCGGCCTGAGCGCGCCCGCCGCCGCCGAGATCGGCCTCGACCTCGCGGGCGGCCCGGTGCGCATCACGATGGGGCGTGAGTCCGTCTCGGCGTACGTGCTGGTCACGGGGCTGTACGAGCCCCTCGACCTCGCGTCCCCGGTGTGGCGCGACGCCGCCGACCTCCTCGGCGCCATGCCCACCGACGAGGCCGCGTCGGTGGGCCTGCAGGCGGGGCTGTACGTGCCCCACGCGGGGCTCGCGGACCTGCGCGACCTCAACCCGACGGCGCGCCTGGACACGAGCGTGCGCGCCCGACCGGCGGCCGACTCGATGACGCTCGCGTCCGCCCGCTCGCTCGGGCGGCAGGTGGAGCGGCTCGCCGCGACGACCGGTCAGGTCGCGGGTGACCTGCCCGACGTGCTCGGCGCCTTCGAGACCCGGCTGACCGCGGCCAGGGCGCAGGCCTCGCTCGTGGTCGTCGGCCTCGCGGCGACGGGCTCGCTGTGCCTCGTGCTCGCCGCCGGGCTGCTGGCCGACCGCCGGCGCGCCGCGCTCGCGGGCGAGCGGGCCCGCGGCGCGTCCCTCGCGTCGGTGGTGCTGCGCGCGCTGGCGGAGTCACTGCCGGTCGTGCTCGCCGTCGGCGGGCTCGCGTGGGCCGTGGTGACCGCGGTGCTCCCCGCGCACCGCGGGTCCGTGTCGGTCGCGCTCGCGGTCGCCGCGGTCGCCGTGCTGGCGCCTCCGGTCCTCGCCGCCCGGACGGCCGCGGGCGCCTGGACGGGGCGCCGCGTGCCCGCCGACCGCCGGGTGCGTGCCCGCCTCGAGGCGGGCCGGCAGGTCCGCCGGGTCGTCGTCGAGGCGCTCGTCGTCGTCCTCGCCGTCGCCTCGGTCGTGTCCGTGCGCACCCGGGGCCTCGTGCCCGGCGCGGCACGCGACGTCGACCTCCTCCTCGCGGCGGCGCCCGTGCTCGTCGCGGCGGCCGCGTCGCTGCTGGTCGTGCGCGTCGCCCCGGCCGTCGTGCGCGCAGCCGGCCGGCCGGCCGCCCGGGCGCGCGGCCTCGCCGCGCCGCTCGCGGTGGCCCGCGCACAGGGCGCCGCCACCGCGCTCACGCCGCTGCTCGCCGTCACGGTCGCCGTCGCGCTCGTCGTGCTCTCCGGCGTCCTCGCGCACACGACCCGGGTCGGGCAGCGGGAGGCCGCGTCCGTCCACGTCGGCGCGGACGTCCGGCTCGACGGGCGCCTCGGCCCGGGCCGGGGCGCCGACGCCCTCGGCGCGCTGCGGGCGGCTCCCGGCGTCGACGCGGTCGCGACCGGTGTCCAGCTCCCGGCGCGGCCGTTCGAGAAGGGCACGGGGCTCTCGGTGACCGTCCTCGTGGTCGACGCCGCCGAGCTGGCCGCGGTCCGCGCCGCGGAGGGCCTCCCGGTCGACCCGGGCCTCGCGGCGCTCGCCGGCGCCGACAGCCCCGCGGGCACCGTCCCCGCGCTCGTGACCGGCGACCTGCTCGAGCGGGCCGCCGAGCACGTCCCGGTGGCGTCGCCACAGGTGTCGCTGCACCACGACGTGGTGCGGCTCGACGTGCGCGGGCCCACCACGATGCAGGCCGACCGCGGGGCACCGACCCTGGACGCGCGCGTCGCCCTGCCCGTCGAGAGCGAGGACGACGGCGTCGCCGTCGTCGACCGCGCGCGGCTCGCCGCCGCGGGGGTGACGGTCCCCGACCCCGACCGCGCCTGGGTGTCCGGCCCGGGCGCGGTCGCCGCCGTGGCGGCGCTGGACCTGGGACCGCAGCAGCGGACCGGCATCACCGTCACGTCGCGCCACGGCTGGTGGTCCGCCTGGGCGGCCGCACCGCTGACGGCGTCGCTCGTGGCGCTGCAGACGGCCGGCGTCGGGGTGCTCGCGCTGCTCGTGGTGCTCGCGCTGACGCTCGTCGTCGTCGCCACCGCCCGCGAGCGCGGACGGACGTTGTCGACGCTGCGCACGCTCGGCCTGGACGCGGCGACCGCGCGGGCCGCGACGCTCGGCGAGCTGGCGCCGCTCGTCGTCGGCGGACTGGTGGGTGGCACCCTCATCGGCCTCGCCGTGCCGTGGCTGATCGCCGACGCGCTCGGGCTCGGCACGGTGACGGGCCTGCCCGGCCCGGGACGCGTGGCGCCGACGGCGTGGCCCGTGGCCGTCGCGGCGGCGGCGCTGCTGGTGGCCCTGGTCGTCGCGGTGGGCGTCGAGCGGAGCCTGCGCCGGCGGGACCGACTCGGCGAGGTGCTGCGCGTGGGTGACCGATGAGACCGACGAGGGAAGGGGATCCGGCATGGACGCCGTGGACCAGCTGAGGGTGGAGGAGCCGCTCGCACCGAGCACGCTGTCCGCGCTCGAGGAGCGTGCCCGCGCCCGACCCGAGGAGTTCGGGCGCGCGGCGCTGATCGTGTGCGAGTCGCTCGTGCGCATCTACCAGTCGGAGGGCATCGAGGTGCAGGCCCTGCAGGGCCTGGACCTGCTCGTCGAGGCGGGCGAGATGGTCGCCGTCGTGGGCGCGTCGGGGTCCGGCAAGTCGACGCTGCTGTCGGTGCTGTCGGGGCTCGACGTCCCGACGGCCGGTCGCGTGCGCGTGGGCCCGTGGGACCTGATGGCGATGAATGCACGCGACCGGGTCCGCTACCGCCGCACGATGGTCGGGTTCGTGTGGCAGCAGACCGCCCGCAACCTCGTGCCGTACCTGACGGCGGCGGAGAACGTGGCCCTGCCGATGGCGCTCGCCGGACGCCCGCGCAAGCAGCGCGCGGCGGACGCGGCGGGCCTGCTGGACGTGCTCGGCGTCGGCTACTGCGCGGGGCGCCGGCCGGCGCAGATGTCCGGCGGCGAGCAGCAGCGCGTCGCGATCGCGACGGCGCTGGCGAACGCGCCGCAGGTGCTGCTGGCCGACGAGCCGACCGGCGAGCTCGACACCGCCACGTCGGCCGACGTGCTGGAGGCGCTGCGCGCGGTCAACCGCGACCTGGGCACGACCGTCGTCGTCGTCACGCACGACCCCGGCGTCAGCGAGCACGTGCAGCGCACCGTCGCGATCCGCGACGGCCGCACGAGCTCGGAGGTCCTGCGCCGCACCGCGACCCGCGACGACGGCACGGAGCACGTGGTCGCCGAGGAGTTCGCGGTGCTGGACCGCGCCGGCCGCGTGCAGCTGCCGCGCGAGTACCGCGAGACCCTCGACCTGGTGGGCCGCGTGCGGCTCGCGCTCGAGCAGTCGCACGTCGAGGTGCACCCCGACCGCAGCGCCGAGGAGGGCGACCGATGACCGCCACGACGACCGCCGCCGCACCCGGTGCGGCCGGCGCCGTCGACCCGATCGTCCGGGTCGAGCACGTGCACCGCACCTACGGATCCGGCCGCGGCGCCGTGCACGCGCTGCGCGACGTCTCGCTCGACGTGCGCCCGGGCGAGCTGGTCGCGATCGTCGGCCGCTCGGGCTCGGGCAAGACGACGCTGCTCAACGCGATCGGCGGGCTCGACCGGCCCGACGAGGGCCGCGTGCTCGTGGCCGGGCAGGAGGTGTCCGCGCTGGACGAGCGCGGGCTGGTCGCGCTGCGGCGCGACGTCGTCTCGTTCATCTTCCAGACCTTCGGCCTGGTGCCGGTCCTGACGGCCGCCGAGAACGTGGGCGTGCCGCTGCGGATGCGGCGCACCCCGGTGGCCGAGCGCGAGGCGCGGGTCGCGCTGCTGCTCGACCTCGTCGGGCTCGGCCCGCACGCGCGCCAGCGCCCCGGGCAGCTGTCGGGCGGTCAGCAGCAGCGCGTCGCGATCGCGCGGTCGCTGGCGAACTCGCCGCGCCTGCTCATCGCCGACGAGCCCACCGGACAGCTCGACACGGAGACGGGCCGTGCCGTCATGGCGCTCATCCGCGCGGTCGTCGAGGCCGAGGGCATGACCGCGATCGTGTCGACGCACGACCCGGTCATGGTCGCGCTCGCCGACCGCGTGGTCCACCTCGCGGACGGGCGGCTCGTCGAGGGCTGAGCGACCGGTCCCGCCCCGGGACCTCGCCGGCGGGCACCGACCGGTGCCCGCCGGCCGCCTCGGTCAGGCCTCGATGCCCTCGAACAGCTCCGTGACGAGCGCCGCGACCGGCGAGCGCTCGGACCGGGTGAGCGTCACGTGCGCGAACAGCGGGTGCCCCTTGAGCGCCTCGATGACCGCCGCGACCCCGTCGTGCCGCCCGACCCGCAGGTTGTCGCGCTGCGCGACGTCGTGCGTGAGCACCACGCGCGACGACTGCCCGATGCGCGAGAGCACCGTGAGCAGCACGTTGCGCTCGAGGGACTGCGCCTCGTCGACGATCACGAACGCGTCGTGCAGCGACCGGCCGCGGATGTGCGTGAGCGGCAGCACCTCGAGCAGGTCGCGGTCGAGCACCTCCTCGACCACCTCCTTGCTCACGAGCGCGCCGAGCGTGTCGAACACCGCCTGCGCCCACGGGTTCATCTTCTCCGCCTCGCTGCCGGGCAGGTAGCCGAGGTCCTGCCCGCCGACCGCGTAGAGCGGGCGGAACACCACGACCTTGCGGTGCTGGCGCCGCTCGAGCACGGCCTCGAGGCCGGCGCACAGCGCGAGCGCCGACTTGCCCGTGCCCGCGCGCCCGCCGAGGGAGACGATGCCGACCGACTCGTCGAGCAGCAGGTCGATCGCGACGCGCTGCTCGGCGGAGCGCCCGTGCACGCCGAACACGTCCTGGTCGCCCCGCACGAGCTGCACGTGCTTGTCCGCCGTCACGCGGCCCAGCGCGGACCCGCGCGGGCTGTGCAGCACGAGCCCGGTGTGGCACGGCAGGTCCTGCGGGGCACCCGCGAGCGCGGACAGGGGCGGGGCGACGTCGGCGAGCGGCAGGGACTCGTGCTCCCAGAGCTGCGCCATCTGCTGCTCGCTCACGTCGAGCGTGTCCATGCCCGTCCAGCCGGAGTCGACGACGAGCTCGGCGCGGTACTCCTCGGCGCGCAGGCCCATCGCGGACGCCTTGATCCGCATCGGCAGGTCCTTGGAGACGACCGTGACGTCGCACCCCTCGGCCGCGAGGTTGGCGGCCACCGACAGGATCCGCGTGTCGTTGTCGCCGAGCCGGAACCCGGCCGGCAGCACGCGGTCGTCGACGTGGTTGAGCTCGACGCGCAGCGTGCCGCCCTCGTCGCTCACGGGCACGGGCGCGTCGAGCCGGCCGTGCCGCACGCGCAGGTCGTCGAGCAGGCGCAGCGCGGTGCGGGCGAAGTAGCCGAGCTCGGCGTGGTGCCGCTTGGCCTCGAGCTCCGTGACGACGACCACGGGCAGGACGACGTCGTGCTCGGCGAACCGCCGGATCGCGCGCGGGTCGGACAGCAGGACGGAGGTGTCGAGGACGTACGTGAGCCGGTCGGGCCCGGCCGCGGTGCCCGGACGGGGAGCCGTGCCCGGACGGGAGGCGGTGCCGGCACGGGGAGCGGTGCCGCCCCCGGGGGCCGCGTCCGTCGGCGGCGTGCGGTCCCCCAGGTCGTGCTGCGAGGTGCGGTCCACGGCAGGCTCCCTCCGGCGCGTCAGCGCCTGGTCGGGTGCCTCCTGCGCGTGCGCGGCACGTGCCGCGTCCGGCAGTCGGCGACGGGACGGGGTCGGCCGGCCGAGGGCCGGGTCCGGCCCTCCTCCCGGAGCACTGGCTCCATGGGCTGGCCTCCCGGGACGACGGGTGTCGTCCTCTGGTGGGAACGTAACGCCGCCCACCGACAGGCACCCGCATGTGACGCGCGACACGCTCGCCCGTCACACGACGTTCATCAGCCGGAACCCGGGACGTCGCACGACGGCCCGCAGGGCCCGTGGACCCGCGCGTCAGCGCCCGAGCCGGCGCTCCCGCTGGGCGTACGCGCGCAGCGCGCGCAGGAAGTCGACGCGCCGGAAGTCCGGCCAGTACGCCTCGCAGAAGTAGAACTCCGAGTGGGCGCTCTGCCACAGCAGGAACCCACCGAGGCGCTGCTCGCCCGACGTGCGGATCACCAGGTCGGGGTCGGGCTGCCCCTTGGTGTAGAGGTGCTCGGCGATGTGGTCGACGTCGAACGCCCCGGCCAGCTCCTCGACGCTGGTCCCCACCTCGGCGTGGTGCCGCAGGAAGGACCGCACCGCGTCGGCGATCTCCCGCCTGCCGCCGTACCCGACGGCGGCGTTGACGTGCAGCCCGTCGACGTCCGCCGTCGCCTCCTCCGCGCGTCGCAGCGCCTCCGCGGTGCGCGTGGGGAGCATGTCGAGCGCCCCCACCGCCTGGATGCGCCAGCGGCGCTCGGCGGCGAGCTCGCCCACCACGTCCTCGATGACGGTGAGCAGCGGCTCGAGCTCCTCGGGGTCGCGCGAGAGGTTGTCGGTGGACAGCATCCACAGCGTGACGACCTCGACGCCGACGTCCTCGCTCCACGCGAGCACGTCGCCGATCTTGTCCGCCCCGCGCCGGTGCCCGTGCGCCGAGGAGACGCCGCTGCTGCGCGCCCACCGGCGGTTGCCGTCGAGGATGACGCCGATGTGCCGGGGCATCTGCGCCGGCGGCAGCGAGGCGGCCAGGCGGCGCTCGTACAGGCCGTACAGCGGGTGCGGCAGGCGCACGCGGACCCTCCCCTGGACGATCGGTGGACGCGCTCACGGTACTCGCCGCGGTCACGCCCCGGGGCTCCTCCGGACCGCCGGCCGCGTCGACACCGCTGCGACGTGTGCGTAACCTACGGTGACGTAGGTTCGACCCGGACGAAGGCGGGACAGACGTATGAGCTCCACCCCCGCAGGCCCCGGTGGCGACACCAGGCACGCCGCGGACGGCAGGGTCGGGCGCGCCGCCGAGGCCGTCGGTGACGCGGTCGGCGACGCCGTCGAGGCGGTCGTCGACGAGGTCAAGCCCCGCCTGCGCGGCTGGGTCCACGCGGGCGTCGCCCCGTTCGTGCTCGTCGCCTCGGTCCTGCTCGTCGCGCTGTCACCCACCCCGGCCGCCCGGTGGTCCACCGCCGTCTTCGGCGTCTCCGCCGTGCTCCTCTTCGGCACGAGCGCCGTCTACCACCGCGGCACGTGGACGCGGCGCGTGGCCGCCGTCCTGCGCCGCCTCGACCACACGAACATCTTCCTCATCATCGCGGGCACGTACACGCCGCTCGCGGTGCTGCTGCTGCCGGCGTCGACGGCGCGGATGCTGCTGACGGTCGTCTGGGTCGGCGCGCTCGTCGGGGTGCTCGCGCGCGTGTTCTGGCTGCACGCGCCCCGCTGGGTCTACGTGCCCATCTACCTGGCCCTCGGGTGGGTCGCCGTCGGCTTCATGCCCCAGTTCTGGCGCACCGGCGGCCCGCTCATCGTCTGGCTCATCGCCGGCGGCGGCCTCGCGTACACGGTCGGCGCGATCATCTACGCGCTGAAGCGGCCGAACCCCAGCCCGCGCTGGTTCGGCTTCCACGAGGTGTTCCACGTGCTGACGGTCATCGGGTACGGGTGCCACTTCGCCGCGGTCGCCGTCGCGGCGTCGCGCGCGGGCTGACCCGCCGCCGCGGTCCACGACGCGCGCCCGCAGCCCGGCGGCGTCAGTACGTCATGCCCATCGCCTCCTGGACCCGCTGCAGCGTGCGCGCCGCCACGGCGTTCGCGTGCTGGTTGCCGGCCGCCAGGACGCCCCGCAGAAGGTCGTCGGCGCCCTCGAGCTCCCGGCGGCGCTCCCGCAGCGGGCGAAGGTGCTCGTTGACGGCCTCCGTCACCGTCCGCTTGAGCACGGCGCCCCCGCCGGCGCCGATATCCCCGGCGAGCGCCTCCGGGGTGGTACCGGCGCACAGGGCCGCGGTGAGCAGCAGACTCGCCACCTCCGGCCGGCGCACGGGGTCGTAGGTGATGTGGCGCCCGGCGTCGGTCCTGGCCGAGCGGATCAGACGGGCGGTCTCGTCCTCGTCCGCGCGCAGCGCGACCGCGTTGCCCGCGCTCTTGCTCATCTTCGCGCCGTCGGTCCCCAGCAGCAGCGGGGCCGGTGAGAGCAACGCCTCCGGCTCGCTCAGCAGCCGCTCGCCGGAGCCGTAGCGGTCGTTGAAGCGCCGTGCGACGAGCCGCGTGGTCTCGAGGTGCGGCAGCTGGTCCTGCCCGACGGGCACCAGGTTGGCGGCGCAGAAGAGGATGTCCGCGGCCTGGTGAACCGGGTAGGTGAGCAGCAGGCCGCTCATCGACCGGCCGCCGGATGCCTTGGCCGCCGCCGCCTCCGCCTTGACGGTGGGGTTGCGCTGCAGCTCCGCGACGCTGACGAGGCTGAGGAACGGCAGGAGCAGCTGGTTCAGCGCCGGTACCGCGCTGTGCGTGAAGATCGTGGCCGAGCCCTCGCCGGCGCCGCCGTCCCCGCGCGCCGCGACGCCGGTCGCGAGGTAGTCCAGCAGCAGCTCGCGCACGTTGCCGCGCACGTCCCCGGCGACATCCCGGTCCGTGATGACCTGGTAGTCGGCGACGACGAGGAACATCTCCACGCCGGCACGCTGCAGGCGGACGCGGTTGGTCAGGGTGCCCAGGTAGTGCCCGAGGTGCAGCGGGCCGGTCGGGCGGTCCCCGGTGAGCACGCGGAACCGGTGCGGCTCCCTCGCCAGCTCCAGCTCCAGCTCGGCGCTGCGCCGCTGAGCGGCGAGCACGGACCGCGTGGGCAGCGCGGACGCGGGGGGTCGGGCGGCGGTGGACGCCGCACCGCCGGGCGAGGACACGGCGGCGGACGTGGTCGGGCGGGACATTCGGTGCTCCTTCGAGAAGGAGCCGCCCACCGCCCTCGTGCCGGTGCCGGGTGCCGGCACACGTCCGAGCCGCCGGGGGCAGCTCGGACAGGTCCGGTCGCAGCCGCCGCTACAGCGGCTGCCACCAGGTGCACGGGGTCATCAGCACGGACGCACCGTACCCGCGTCCCCGGCCCCGGCCCCGGCCCACCGACGACGCTGCGACGCGCGACCGTCGGCGCCGTCCCCTGCCGGCGTGGCGCGGGCGGTGGGGGCGCGTCAGGTGCGCGGGACGACCGCGTACCTGCGGTGGGTCAGCGAGGGGTTGCGCTCGCGCACCGCGACCAGCGCGTCCGCGTCGAGGTCCACCGTGCGCACCTGCGGCGTCTCGTCGAGCTCGAGGCCCACCACCCCGTCGGGTCCCACCACGAGCGAGCGGCCCACCACGCCGCGCCCCGCCTGGCCGACGGCCACGACGGCGGACGTGTTCTCGATCGCGCGCGCCGCGGCGAGCGTGCGCCAGTGCGTCGACTTCAGCGGACCCGCAGCCCACGCCGCCGGGACGACGAGCACGTGCGCGCCCGCGTCGACCAGCCGCCGGGCGGACTCCGGGAACCGCAGGTCGTAGCACGTCATCACGCCGAACCGCAGGCCGGCGACGTCGAGCACCAGCGGCGGCGCGTCGGCCGGCCCGGCCACGAACCGGTCGGACTCGCGCTGCCCGAACGCGTCGTACAGGTGCACCTTGCGGTAGACCCCGGCGAGCGCACCGTCGGCCGTGACGCCGACGACGGTGTTGACGGCACGCGGCGCCCCCGGCCCGTCGTCCTCGCCCGGCACGGTGGTGCCCGCGAGCACCGCGACGCCGGCGCGGGCGGCCTCCTCGCGCAGCGCCGAGACGAAGGGACCGTCGAGCGGCTCCGCGAGCTCGGGGCCGACGCCACGCGGGTCGAACGCCGACGCGTACTCCGGCAGGACCACGACGTCGGCCCGGGCGCGCCCCGCCTCACGGACCGCGTCGCGCGCGACCTCGACGTTGGCGCCGCGGTCCGTGCCGACCTGCAGCTGGGCGACCGTGACGCGCACGGCCGGGCGGACCGGCGCCGCGGGACGCGCGGTCACGGCGTGCGGCCGGTCCCCGGACGGTCGTCACCGGCCGGACCGGCCGACGGGCCGGCCGACGGGTCGCCCGACGTGCCCGTCGCCGGACCGTCGACGGGCGGCGCCGCGGGGCGCCCTGCCTCCTCGCGCGCGTCGAGCTCGGCGCGCGCGACGTCACCGTCGGAGGGCGCGTCCCCCGAGGCGTCGTCGCCGCGCAGCCGTGCGCGGTGGTCGGCGCGGCGCAGGCGCCGGCTGAGGGACACCGCGAGCGCGATGACCACCAGGGCCAGCAGGAAGGTCACGACGAACCCGAGGAAGCCGGGCGAGCCCTCCTCGGGCGACTCGATCGTCGGGCCGGGCAGCCGCTCGGCGTGCACGACGGCGGCCAGCACCGCGCCGGTCAGGACCCCGTTCACCGCGCCGCCTCCGTCCCGCGGATCCCCGCGAACAGGTCGTCCTCGGGCAGCGTCGTCGGCACCCGCGACTCCGCGAGCTCGAACTCCTCGGTGCGCCACTGCGCGAGCTCGACCTCGCGCGGGACGGCGAAGAACCAGCCCTCGGGGTCGATCTGCGTCGCGTGGGAGCGCAGGGCCGCGTCACGCTGCGGGAAGTAGTCGGCGCACTCGACGCGCGTGGTCACCGGGCGCTCGGGCACCTCCCGCGCCTGCCGCGAGTCGATCCAGTCGCTGAACGGCGACTCGCCGCCGGCCGCGACGATCGCGTCGTGCACGGTGCGCATGCGGGCCAGCGAGAAGCCGTGGTTGTAGTACAGCTTCAGCGGCGTCCAGGGCGCCCCGCGGTCGCGGTAGCGCTCGGGGTCGCCCGCGGCGGCGAACGCCTCGACCGCGACCCGGTGGCACATGACGTGGTCCGGGTGCGGGTACCCGCCGCTGGGGTCGTAGGTCGTGACGACGTGCGGGCGGAAGTCGCGGACCAGCTCGACGAGCGGCGCGGACGCCTCCTCGAGCGGCACGAGCGCGAAGCAGCCGTCGGGCAGCGGCGGCAGCGGGTCGCCCTCGGGCAGGCCGGAGTCGACGAAGCCGAGCCAGTGCTGGCGCACGCCGAGCGCCGCGGCGGCGGCCGCCATCTCCTCGCGCCGGACCGCCGCCATCTCCTCGCCGCCCGCGGGCGCCGGCCCGTAGTGCGGGTTCAGCACGTCGCCGCGCTCCCCGCCGGTGCAGGTGACGACGAGCACGTCGACGCCCTCGGCCGCGTAGCGCGCGGTCGTCGCGGCCCCCTTGCTGGACTCGTCGTCGGGGTGCGCGTGCACCGCCATGAGCCGTAGCCGCTCCGTGGTCACCCAGGGCCTCCCGTCACAGGTCGTCGGACGAGAGACAATGATCCCCCACCCGCACGCACGACCCGTACGACGAGCCCCTCGTCCCACGTCTGGAGGACCCGTGGTCGCACCGGCACCCCGCACGCCCGTCGGGCGCTACGGACCGGAGCCCACCGCCGCCACCCGCCGCGCGCAGCGATGGGCGATGGCCGCGCTCGTGGTCGTCGCCATGCTCGTGCTCGGGTGGATCGGCAGCGGTGTGCTGCGCGACCCGGTGCAGTGGAAGACGATCGGGTTCCGCGTCGACGGCGCCGCGTCCACGCAGGTCACGTTCGACGTGACGACCGACCCGGGCGTCGGCGCGACCTGCCGGGTGCAGGCGCTGTCGAGCTCGTACGCGCAGGTCGGGGTCCTCGACGTGGAGGTGCCCCCCGCCGCCGAGCGCACGCGCCGCGTGACCGTCACGGTGCCGACGGTGCAGGAGGCCGTGTCGGCCACCGTGGACGCCTGCAGCCCCCTGCCCTGACGGCCCGCTCCCCCGTCGCCGTGCACCCGACGGGGTGGTCCCGGACGTCCATTTTCGCCCCACCCGGGGCCGCCCGGCTACGATGGACGTTTACGCCGCCCCGGTCCGGCGTCGTACGACATGGTCGACGCGACCGCGGACAGACGGCGACACCGTCCCGCACCGCCGCGCCGTACCCGTGCGCGTCGGCGGGGCACCCGACCACCGCCGACTGCGGTGGACCGAGGCAAGGGAAGGAGCGATCGTGACCGACACGACTGCGGCCACGTGGCTGACGCAGG
Source organism: Cellulomonas shaoxiangyii (assembly GCF_004798685.1). Classification (NCBI taxonomy): domain Bacteria; kingdom Bacillati; phylum Actinomycetota; class Actinomycetes; order Micrococcales; family Cellulomonadaceae; genus Cellulomonas; species Cellulomonas shaoxiangyii. The sequence goes on from NZ_CP039291.1 coordinate 2,957,996, forward strand.
AGGCCTACGACCGCCTCAAGGAGGAGCTCACGCGCCTCGAGACGGTGGGGCGCAAGGAGATCGCGGACCGCATCGCTGCTGCGCGCGACGAGGGAGACCTCAAGGAGAACGGCGGGTACCACGCCGCGCGCGAGGAGCAGGCCAAGCAGGAGGCCCGGATCCGCGAGCTGCAGGCCAAGCTCCGCAACGTGCAGATCGGCACGCCGCCGGACGACGGCGTCGTCGAGCCCGGGATGGTCGTCACGGCCGTCGTCGCCGGCGACGAGATGACGTTCCTGCTGGGCTCGCGCGAGATCGCCGGCTCGGCCGACATCGACGTCTTCTCCCCCACCTCGCCGCTCGGTGCGGCGATCCACGGCCACAAGGTGGGCGACGCGACGACCTACCAGGCGCCGAACGGGCGCGAGATCCCGGTGGAGATCACCGGCGCGAGCCCCTTCACGGGCTGACGCCACCACCACGCGCGACGGCGCCGCCACCCCCGGGGTGCGGCGCCGTCGGCGCGTCCGGGCCCGCCGCGCGTCAGGCGTCGCCCAGGCGGTAGCCCGCCGCGCGCAGGCCCGCGAGGAGGTCGCCGCAGTGCTCGGGGCCCTTCGTCTCGATCTGCAGGTCGATCGCCACCTCGCTGTACGCGAGGTCACCGCCGGTGCGGGTGTGCGCGACGTGCACGACGTTGCCGCCCATCGCTGCCACGTCGTGCAGCAGCCCGGCGAGCGCGCCGGGCGCGTCCTCGACGCGCACGTGCACCTGCAGGTACCGCCCGGCCGACGCGAGCCCGTGCCGCACGACGCGCAGCAGCACCAGCGGGTCGATGTTGCCGCCGGACAGCACGCACACGACGGGACGCCCGTCCCGCGCGAGCCCCGGGTCCGCCATCAGCGCCGCGACCGCCGCCGCACCCGACGGCTCGACCACGAGCTTGGCGCGCTCCGCGACGAGCAGCAGCGCGCGCGAGAGGTCCTCCTCCGACACCGTGCGCACCGGCACGCGGTGGTGCGCGAGCAGCTCGAACGGCACCTCACCGGGGGTGCGGATCGCGATGCCGTCGGCCATCGTCCGCAGCTCGGGGGCGGGGACCGGCCGGCCGGCCGCGAGCGACGCCGGGTAGGACGCCGCGCGCGCGGCCTGCACGCCGACGACGCCCACGTCGGGCCGGTCCTCGAGCGCCGCCGCGATGCCGGCCGCGAGCCCGCCGCCGCCGACGGGCACGAGCAGCGTGCCGACGTCGGGCACCTGCTCGAGGACCTCGAGCCCGACGGTGCCCTGGCCCGCGTCGACGTCGGGGTGGTCGAACGGGTGGATGAGGACGGCGCCCGTGCGCTCGGCGTGCTCGCGTGCGTGCACGAGCGCCTCGTCGACCGACGTGCCGACGAGGTGGACGTGCGCGCCGTAGCCCCGGGTCGCGGCGATCTTCGGCAGCGCCGCGTCGACCGGCATGAAGACGACCGACTCGAGGCCCAGCAGCCGCGCCGCGAGCGCGACGCCCTGCGCGTGGTTGCCGGCGCTCGCCGCGACGACGCCGCGCGACTTCTCGGCGGGTGACAGGCGGGACATGCGCACGTAGGCGCCGCGGATCTTGAACGACCCCGCACGCTGCAGGTTCTCGCACTTGAGCCAGACGTCCACGCCGGCCACGTCGGACAGCGCCCGGCTGCGCTGCACGGGGGTGCGCTCGGCGACCCCGGTGAGCAGCTCCGCCGCGGCACGCACGTCCCGGGCGCCGATCACGGCGCGCTCGGGCCGGTCGTCCCCGCCGTCGGTGGGTCGGCCGGGGTGCCGCCGTTCCGTGCCGCGCGCTCCGCGAGCGCCGCGGACTCCGCCTCGGCGGCGGCCGCGAGCACGCGGTCGAGCACGGGGTGCTCACGGGGTCGGATCGGGACGTGGTCCCCCGTGCCGAGCTGCGGGAACTTGTCGTGCCCGTGCAGGTAGAGCATCACGGTGTTGAGCACGGCCGCGACGGGCACCGCGAACAGCGCGCCGACGATCCCGGCGGCGAACGAGCCGGACGCCACGACGAGCAGCACCGCCACGGGGTGCAGCGAGACGGCGTGCCCCATGAGGAACGGCTGCAGCACGTGGCCCTCGAGCTGCTGCACGCCCAGCACGACGACGAGCATGATCAGCGCCGACACCCAGCCCTGCGTCACGAGGGCGACGAGGACCGCGATGGTGCCGGTGGCGATCGCGCCGACGTACGGGATGAACGAGCCGAAGAACACGAGCACGGCGAGCGGCACGGCCAGCGGCAGCTGGAGCGCGAACGCCCCGAGGCCGATGCCGAGCGCGTCGACGCCGGCGACGAGGATCTGCGTGCGCGTGTACGCGCCGAGCGTCACCCAGCCGCGGCGGCCCGCCTGGTGCACGCGCTCGCGCGAGCCGCGCGGCAGCAGCCCGACGACCCACGCCCAGATGCGCCGGCCGTCGATGAGGAAGAACAGCGTGCAGAACAGCGCGATGAGCGTGCCGGCGAGCACGTGCCCGACGGTGAGCGTCACGGACAGCGCGCCCGTCGCGATCTGCCCGCCGCTGCCCGCCGCCGCCTCCTGCAGCTGGTCGACGTAACCCTCGAGGTCGGTGGTGCCGAGCTGGAGCGGGCCCTCGGACAGCCACCTGAGCAGGGTGTCGACGCCCTCCCGCGCCTGGCTCCACAGCTCGGTGATGCCCCGCACGATGGAGCGGCCCGCGAGCGTCAGCAGGCCGGCGACCACCCCGAGCAGCAGGATCAGCGCGACGCCCGCCGCCGCGCCGCGCCGCAGCCGGACCCGCCGCTGCAGGAACGAGACGAGCGGCGAGAGCAGGACCGTCAGCAGCACGGCCACGGCGACGGGGACGACGATGACCTTGAGGACCGCGAGCAGCCACAGGCCGACGGCGACGGCCGCCGCGATGACGAGCAGCCGCCACGACCACGACGCGGCCGCCTGCACCGACGGCGGCACGGGGTGCGGGCGCCGGTCCTCGAGGACGAGAGGGGCGACGGGGGGCTCCGCGGCGTCCGGGCCCTCGTCCGCCGGCACGTCCTGCGTCACGACTGGTGGTCCTCGCCCGCCGCGTGCCCACGTCCCGCACCTGTGGCGACGCGGCCCAGCCCCGCCGCGTCGAGCGCCTGCGCGAGGTCGGCGAGCAGGTCGTCGACGTCCTCGATCCCGACCGAGAGGCGGACGAGGTCGTCCGGCACCTCCAGCGCCGTGGCCGCCACGGACGCGTGCGTCATGCGGCCCGGGTGCTCGATGAGCGACTCGACGCCGCCGAGCGACTCGGCGAGCGTGAACACGCGCGTGTGCCCGCACACCGCGACGGCCGACTCCGCGTCGCCCGTCCGGAACGCGACCATGCCGCCGAAGCCCGTCATCTGGCGTGCGGCGACGTCGTGGCCGGGGTGGTCGGGCAGGCCCGGGTAGAGCACGTGCGTCACGCCGGGGTGGTCGAGCAGGAAGCGCGTGACGCGCTCGGCGTTGGACTGGTGGCGGTCCATGCGCACGGCGAGCGTCTTCAGGCCGCGCAGCGTGAGCCACGCGTCGAACGGCCCGGCGACGGCGCCCGACGCGTTCTGCAGGAAGCCGACGGCGTCGCGCAGGGCGGTGGTGCCGGTCGGGCCGTCGAGCCCCGCGGGCAGCTGCGCACCGTCCGCGACGACGACCGCGCCGCCGACCACGTCGGAGTGCCCGCCGATGTACTTGGTGGTGGAGTGCACGACCGCGTCGGCGCCGAGCGCGAGCGGCTGCTGCAGGTAGGGCGTCGCGAACGTGTTGTCGACGACGAGCACGGCCCCGGTGGACCGCGCGTGCACCGCGATGGCCTCCACGTCGGCGATGCCGAGCAGCGGGTTCGTGGGCGTCTCCGCCCAGATCGCGCGCGTGCGGCCCGGCTGGATCGCGGCCAGCACCGCGTCGGGGTCCAGCATGTCCACCGGCGTGTGGTCGATTCCCCACGGGCCGAGCACGCGCGCGATGAGCCGGTACGTGCCGCCGTAGACGTCGTTCCCGATGACGACGTGGTCGCCGGGGCGCAGCACCGCGCGCAGCAGCGCGTCCTCCGCGGCGAGCCCGGACGCGAACGCGAACGCCGCGGCGCCGCCCTCCGCGGCGGCGAGCGCCTCCTCGAGCGCGTGCCGCGTCGGGTTGCCCGAGCGGGAGTACTCGTAGCCGTCGCGCAGGCCGCCCACGCCGTCCTGCTTGTACGTGGACACCTGGTGGATGGGGGGCACCACGGCGCCGGTGCGGGCCTCGGGGGCCTGGCCCGCGTGGATGGCGCGGGTCGAGAAGCCGGCGGTGGACCAGTCGTGGGCGTCGGAGCTCGTCACGGGTCCCAGGCTAGGGCGTCCGCGCGGGGCGGCGGGGAACAGGCGGCACCCCGTCCCGGTTCTACGTGACGGATTCTGTAGGAGAAGGAGAGACGCTCATGGCCTCGTTGTTCGAGACGCTGCTCGGCACCTCGCTGCGCACGCAGATGGTGGACCCCGACAAGGCGCTGAAGGGCCGCGACGGGTACCCGTACGCGATCCCGGAGACGCACACCGTGCTGGGTACGCCCCTGCAGGGCCCGTGGCCGGAGGGCACCCGCGTGCTCTACCTGGCGTCCGGGTGCTTCTGGGGCGCCGAGAAGGAGGCGTGGCAGCTGCCCGGCGTCGTCACGACCGCGGTCGGGTACATGGGCGGCTACACGCCCTACCCGACGTACGAGGAGACGTGCACGGCCCGCACCGGCCACACCGAGACGGTGATGGTCGCGTACGACCCGCAGCAGCTGTCGGACGTCGACCTCATGCGGCACTTCTGGGAGGAGCACGACCCCACCCAGGGCTTCCGTCAGGGCAACGACGTGGGCACGCAGTACCGCTCCGCGGTGTTCTACACGACGCCCGAGCAGGGCGAGGCAGCGCGCGCCACGGCCGCCGAGTACGGCCCGCGCCTGAAGGCGAACGGCTACGGCGACATCACCACGGAGATCCGCCCCGCCGAGGAGGCCGGCCCGTTCTACTACGCCGAGGCCGCCCACCAGCAGTACCTGCAGAAGAACCCCGGCGGCTACTGCCCGGTCAACTCGACCGGCGTGGCCTGCCCGGTGCCGACGGCCTGACGCACCGCCGACCTCCCGACGAGACCGTCGGACCGGGGCACACAAGGCCCCGATCCGGCGGTCTCGTACGTGGCGGCGCCGGCGTCGTGCTCGTGCGGGTGTCGGTGGGTGCGGTGAGGATGAGCCGCATGCTGCTCGCCGACGTCGCCGCCGCGTCCACCGCCGTCGCCGCGACGCGGTCGCGGCTCGCCAAGCGGGCGGTGCTCGTGGACGTGCTGCGCCGGGCGGCGGCCGACGGGCCGCAGGACGTGGCGATCGTGTCCCGCTACCTCGGCGGTGAGCTGCGGCAGCGGCGGACCGGGCTCGGGTGGCGGTCGCTGACGTCCCTGCCCGAGCCGGCGGACACGCCGTCGCTGACCGCGGCCGACGTGGACGCCGCGTTCGCCGCGATGGCCGAGCTGGCCGGGCCGGGGTCGGCAGGGGCGCGGACGGCAGCGGCGGCGGAGCTGTTCGGGGCCGCGACGCAGGACGAGCAGCGGCTCCTGCGCGGGCTCGTGACCGGCGAGCTGCGGCAGGGGGCGCTCGACGCGCTGCTGCTGGACGCGGTGGCGGAGGCCGCGGGCGTGCCGGCGGGTGCGGTGCGCCGGGCCGCGATGCTCGCGGGCGAGACGGAGGCCGTCGCGGTCGCCGCGCTGGCGGCGCCCACCCCCGAGGCGGCGACCGAGGCCCTGGACGCGTTCACGCTCACGGTCGGGCGGCCCGTGCGGCCGATGCTCGCGCAGTCGGCGCCGGACGTCGCGACCGCGCTGGCAGGCCTGGCGCAGGGCGACGCGCCGGCCGGCGAGGTCGTCGTCGACACCAAGCTCGACGGCATCCGCATCCAGGTCCACCGCGACGGCGACGACGTGCGCGTCTACACCCGCTCGCTCGACGACATCACGGCGCGCGTCCCGGAGATCGTCGCGGCCGTCCGCCTGCTGCCCGCGCAGCGGCTCGTGCTCGACGGCGAGGCGCTCACCCTCGACGACGCCGGGCGCCCCCGCCCCTTCCAGGAGACCGCGTCGCGCAGCGCCACGCGCGACGCCGAGCTCGCGGGCTCCGCGTCGCTCACGCCGTTCTTCTTCGACGTCCTGCACGTCGACGGCCGCGACCTGCTCGACGCGCCGCTGCGCGAGCGGCTCGCGGTGCTCGACCAGGTCGCCGCCCCGCACGTCGTGGACCGCGTCGTCACCGCCGACCCCGCGGTGGCCGCCGAGCACTTCCGCGCGGTCGTCGCCGCCGGGCAGGAGGGCGTGGTCGTCAAGGCCTACGACGCGCCGTACGAGGCGGGCCGGCGCGGCGCCGCCTGGGTCAAGGTCAAGCCGCGGCACACCCTCGACCTCGTCGTGCTCGCCGTCGAGTGGGGGTCGGGCCGGCGCGCCGGGACGCTGTCGAACATCCACCTCGGCGCGCGCGACCCCGCCGGTGGGTTCGTCATGCTCGGCAAGACGTTCAAGGGCATGACCGACGAGATGCTCGCGTGGCAGACCGAGCGGTTCCTCGCGCTCGCGCAGTCGCGCGAGCCCTGGGGCGTGGTCGTGCGGCCCGAGCAGGTCGTCGAGATCGCCTTCGACGGCCTGCAGCGCTCGACGCGCTACCCCGGCGGGCTCGCGCTGCGGTTCGCGCGCGTGCTGCGGTACCGGGACGACAAGCCGGCGTCGGAGGCCGACACGATCGACGCGGTGCGCGCGCTGGCGGCCGGCTGACGCCGTCCGGACGACCGGGCCGCCCGAGCGAACGGACGGCCCGTCGCGCCGGTCAGCCGTCGGTCGCGGCGTCCTCGCGGTCCTCGGGGGCGACCTCCGGCACGAACGTCGGGTACGGCAGCCCGAGACCCTCCTGGCCGGCGCGCTCGGGACCGTCGTCACCGAGCGGCAGCCGCGGCCCGTCGACGGACACCCGGACGACGTCGGCGCGCACGGTCGCGGACAGCGTCAGGTCGCCGCGCTCACCGACGACGGTGTCGCCGCCGCCGTCGTCGACGGACCAGCCGAGGTCGGCGACGGCCGCGGCCACGTCGTCGCGGGTCGCGGGCGCCGCGATCTCGGCGTCCGCCTGGTAGGCGAGCGAGCGGTCGTCCTTGATCCCGTAGGCCTCGTACTCGCCGCGGGCCCAGCGGACCTCACCGCCGAGCGCCTCCGCGAGGGCCGGCACGACCTCCACGGCCGCGGCCCGCACCTCGTCGCGGGCGCCGGCGTGGTCCTCGGCGCTCGCGCCGCCGGAGCCCCCGCACCCGCCGAGCACGGCCGGCAGGAGGAGCACGCCGAGCAGCAGGGCCGTGCGGCGCCGCACCACCGCGCCCCTCGCCACCGCGCGCCTCACCACTCCGCCGCGCGGTCGCCCCGCGACGTCGGGTCACGGTCGTACTCCGGGTCGACCGGGCCGCGGTACCAGGGGTCGTACTTGTGGTCCGCCCCGAGGACCTCGTCGTAGTCGCCGACGACGATCTGGCCGATGTTGAACAGCGCCTCGGTGTCCTCGTCGAAGTACTTCGTGTGGTCGGCGAACGGGTCGAGCCCCTCGCCGCGGGTGGTGGACTCCGCGTCGAACCTGTTGGCCCCGAAGTCGTCCTCGCCGACGTCGTTGCCCAGGCCGGCGCCGAAGAGCGTGTGGCCACCCAGCCAGCCGTTGTCGGCGAGCCCCGCGACGGGGTCGCGGCTGTTGTTGCCGGCCCAGACGTGGTCGGCGCCGACCCCGAGGTCGGACGCGTGGTCCACCCCGCCCCCCGCACCCGGGCTGCCGACCAGCACGATGTCGTCGGCCGCGAGGCCGTGGTCGCTCGCGGCGTGCCCCGTCGTCGTCGAGCCGTAGGAGTGGCCGACCACCGTCAGGTGGGCGGGGCTGCCGTCGCGCGAGGCACGCAGGCCGTCGACGTAGCGCGCGAGGGCCTCGCCGCCGTCGATGGCGCGTCCCTCCCCCGCCACGGACGCCGAGTCCCAGTCGCTGGGCGCGTCGTAGCCGATCCACATGATGGAGGCGACGGACGAGCGCGGGTCCGAGAATCGCGACGACTCGTAGATGTTGAACGCCGCCTCGGCGTTGCCCTCCGCCGAGGTCCCCGTGCTGCTGTACCCCGGCACCATGACGGAGACGTGGTCGGCGGTGTCGGGGTCGCCGAACGCGATCGCGACCTTGCCGTCGCCCCCGAACGCGCGCGCGTCGTACAGGTGCAGCAGGGGCACGAGCGGCTCGCCCGTGATCGGGTCGACCTCCTTGGCGCCCTGCGCGAGCGCCGCGCGTGCCGCCCGGCCGTTCGCGAGGGCGTCACTGTCCGCCGGCGGGAGGATCTCCCCGCGCTCCTCGCGCAGCTCGAGCGCGTCGACGTCGGTCTCGAGCAGCAGGCGGTTGGCGCGGTCGCGCACCGTCGCGGGGATGCCGTCGGCGCTCCCCACGACCTCCGGATGAGCCGCCAGCACGGCCAGCTGCTCGTCCTCGGTCAGGCTGTCCCACCAGGCCGCGACCTCCTCGGGCGAGCCGCCCGAGGACGGCGAGCCCGGCTTCGCGAGCGCCGAGTCGGCCAGGTCGCGCCCGCCCGTGACCGCCGCCCGCGCCTTCTCGAGCGTCGAGTACGAGGTCATCGCGTCGAGCATCGCCTGCTCGGCCGCGGTCGTGTCCCTGCCCAGCTGGTCGACGTCCTCGACGAGGGTCGTCCGGCGGGTCGTCAGCGCGGCCGCACGGTCCTCGAGCTCGCGCACGGCCGCGGCGTCGGCCTCGGTGGCCGCCCGGATGTCCGCCAGGAGGTCGGCGCGTGCGGTGTGGAACCCGGTGCGGTCCTCGGCCAGCACGCCGCGGCGGCGCTGCAGGTCGGTGACGGCCTCGGCGTAGTCCTCCCCGGCACGCGCGACGCGGCGCACGGCGGCCGAGATCGCGTCCGCGTCGGCCGCGGCGGCCCGCACGTGCCGCCCGTAGGCGTCGGCGGCGGCGCCCGACCAGTCCTCCAGGGTCGCCGAGTCGCGCGCGAACGTGTCGAGGTCGTCGACGTTGACCGCCGACGCGAGCAGGTCGTCGACGAACACGCGCACCTGCGCGGGGTCGCCCTCGACCTCGGGGATCGCGTCGCACCGCGGCGGGACCACGATCGTCGTCACGGCGCACCGTCCAGCCACGTGTCGAAGCGCTGCTGCGCGTCGAGGTCGGCCGCGCCGTACGACGACGCGGCGGCGAGCAGCTCGGCGCCGATCGTGTCGGCGCCCGACGCCACGGTGCGGACCGTGCCGCCCCACGTCGCCGCCCACGACGTCGCGGCGGACGCCACGGCCGGCGCGAAGCCGGCGGTCGACACGTCGACGAGCCGGTCGCCCGCCGTCCGCGCCCGCGCGGCCTGGTCCCGCCACTGCTGCGCCGAGCGCGACAGCACGTACGGCTGCACCTCGTACCGGTCGCTCACGCCTCTCCCTCCACGCCCATGAGCCGGTGCTGCGTCGCGGTCGGCACGGGCAGCTCGCGCCCCCGCACGGTGACCACGACGACGTCCTCGACGGCGACGACCCGGACCGTCCGCTCACCGCGCGCGCCCTCGAGGTACCGCGCCGCGCCGGAGCGGCCGCTGCGCAGCGTCCAGCCGCCGCGCTCGAGCGCCGTGGCCAGCGGGCCGGCCACCGACGGGGCCTCGTCCGCGGCGGCCAGCGGCAGGCGCGCCTCCGCGACGGGGACGACGGTGTCGTCGACCCGCCCGGCGCGCCACAGCGTCCGCACCGCGGCCGCGTCGGCGGCTGTGCCGACGGCGTCGAGCAGCATGGCGAGCACGGCGTCCGTGGCGCTGCGCTCGGCGTCGAGCACGTCGTCGGGGACCGGGGGCTCGGGTGGCGCCGTGCGCTCGGGGGGCAGCACCACGAGCGGGACCTCGGGGTGCAGCTCGTGGAAGCGGCGCAGGTGGGGTGCGGCCGCGAGGGCGTCGTCGGGCTCGGACACGATGGTGAGCGTAGGGCAGCACCCGGGTCTACCGTGGTCAGCACGGCTGCGGCGCGTCCGGGGGGAAATTGCGCATGAACCCGTTCATCAGTGTCCTGTTCCGCGCCATCCCGTTGCTGATGGGGGCGGTGTGCCTCGCGTTCGGGCTGTACGTGCTGTCGAGCGGGGACGACGCAGGGCACTTCGTCGCCGGCCACGTCGACGTCGCCCTCACGGCGATCTGCATCGCGCTGTTCACCACCGCGGCGACGATCATCCTCCAGCTCGTGCACCGGTACGGGCGCGTCTGGGAGGTCGCGCTGCCCGCCCTCGGGTACACGGTCGCCGTCGCGACGGCGGTCTGGGGCGTCACCGTGATCGGGCGCGGCGACGAGCCCCAGTTCGTCGTCGCCGGCCACGTCCTGCTCGGGATCGGGTTCGTCGCCGCGTGCGTGAGCACGGTGGCCACCGCCTCGACGAAGTTCGTGCTCATCCAGGCCAGCGCAGCGCGCACCCCGGGCAGCGGCCCACCGGACGGTGCGTACTCGCGCACGGTCGCCGGCGTGCTGGTCGCGGTCCCCGCTCTGCTCGCGCTGACCGGCCTGACGGTGGCGGCGACGCTGTACGCGCGCGGCGGGACGCACGCCCTCGTGGCGGGCAACGTGCTGACCGGGCTGTCCGTCATCTGCTCGGCGCTCGTGGCGCTCGTGGCGAGCATCGTCCGCCAGGTGCGCAACGAGTTCGGTGACGCCGAGCGCTACCGCTGGACGTGGTGGGTCGCGGCGATGGGCACCGTGAACGTGCTCCTCGGGCTCGGCGTGCTGCTGGGCTCGGACGACCCGGCGCGGCTCGCGCCCGGGTGCGTGCTCATCGGCCTCGGGCTGATCTGCTTCAGCATCCTGTCGAAGGTGGTGCTGCTGGCGCTGGTGTGGCGCCGGACCTTCGCGCTCGCGAACCGCATCCCGCTGATCCCCGTCGGCACCGCGCTGGCGTGCCTGTTCTTCGCGGCGTTCCTCTTCGTGGCGGCGACGACGCAGCCCGGGTTCTTCGTCCCGGCGCACGTGCTCGTCGGGCTCGGGGCCGTGTGCTTCACGCTGTTCTCGATCGTGTCCATCCTCGAGGCCGGCACCGCGAAGGCGTAGCCGGCCGGCCCCGCCCACGCGCACCGTCCCGGGCGCGGACACGACCCGCTCGGTGCGCGCACCGCCCGCCCCGTGAGGCAGGGTGTGCGGGTGGACGAGACGGGGACCGTGCCGACGGGTGTCGACGACGCCCTGCCCGGAGCCGCTGCGCACACGGCCTGGCGGTACGTCGCCGCGGTGCTCGTGTGCGGGTCGGCGGTGCTGATGTTCGCGGTGCACGTCCGCCCGCTGGCGTACCTGCCGCTCGTCGCGGGCATCGCGCTCGGCTGGGCGGCGGACCGCGTGCTCGGCCGGGACCTGCTGATCATCGGCGCCGGCATGGGCATCGTCAGCACCATCCCGCTCGGCGCCGACCTGTCCGACCTGAGCATGCTGCGGTTCACGCTCGCCCTCGGCCTCGCCGTCGTCATCCCGTACGTGCTCTCGCGGTACGTGCTGGGCGACGACGTCATCCGGTTCCCGTGGCGCACGGGCCGCCGGTGGACGCGGACCCAGTGGGCGTACCTCATCGGCGTGCAGACGGCCGGCTACCTGCTGCTGCCGTACTACTTCCTGTCGTCCGGGGCCTACCAGAACTGGCCGACCGTGATCGAGGGGCAGGACGTCGCGCGGCTGTTCGTCGGGGTCAACGCCGTCGGCACGTGGGACGAGCTGTTCTTCGTCTGCACCGTGTTCGCGCTGCTGCGCCGGCACTTCCCGCTGTGGGCCGCGAACGTGCTGCAGGCCACCGTGTTCGTGTCGTTCCTGTGGGAGCTCGGCTACCGCGAGTGGGGGCCGCTGCTGACCATCCCGTTCGCGCTGATCCAGGGCTTCACGTTCTCCCTGACGAAGTCGCTGACGTACGTGCTGGTCGTCCACCTGCTGTTCGACGCCGTCGTGTTCATGGTGCTCGTGCACGCGCACACGCCCGAGCTGTTCGACATCTTCGTCACCGCCCCCGCGCGCGCCGGCTGACCCCCGGTCGCGCCCCTGACGTCCGACGAGCGAGGAGGCTCGACATGACCGACACCGACACCCCGGCCCTCACCACCTGGGCCGGCAGCCACACGTTCCGCGGCGGACCCGTGGTGCACCCGACGACCGTCGAGGAGGTCGCCGCGGTCGTCGCCGCCGCCCGGAACGTGCGCGCCCTCGGCTCCCGGCACTCCTTCCACGACCTCGCGGACGGCCCCGGCACGCTGGTCGCGCTCGACCGGCTCGACGTGCCGATCGAGCTCGACCCGGAGGCGGGCACCGTCACGGTGGGCGCGGGCGTCCGCTACGGCGAGCTCGCGCGGCACCTGCACGCCCAGGGGTGGGCGCTGCACACCATGGCGTCGCTGCCGCACATCGCCGTCGCGGGCACGGTCGCCACCGCGACGCACGGGTCCGGTGACCGCGCGTCGAACCTGTCCGCGGCCGTGCGCGGGCTGGAGCTCGTCGGTGCCGACGGGCAGGTCCGCACGCTGGGCGCCGACGACCCCGAGCTCCCGGGGTCCGTGGTCGCGCTCGGCGGCCTCGGCGTCGTCACCCGCGTGACGCTCGCCGTGGAGCCGACGTTCGACGTCGCGCAGGAGGTGTTCGTCGACCTGCCGTGGTCGGTCGCGCTCGACCGGTTCGAGGACCTGATGGGCTCGGCGTGGTCGGTCAGCCTCTTCACCGACTGGACCGGCGACACCGTCGGTCAGGTGTGGCGCAAGCACCGCGTCGACGCGGGCGTCCCGGCGGCCGGCCCCGAGCTGGCCGGTGCCCGCCCCGCCGGGCGGCCGATGCACCCCGTGCCCGGCCAGGACCCGGTCGCGTGCACCGAGCAGGGCGGCGTCCCCGGCCCGTGGCACGAGCGCCTCCCCCACTTCCGCCTGGAGTTCACGCCCAGCGCGGGTGCCGAGCTGCAGTCGGAGTGGCTCGTCCCGCGCGAGCACGCCGTCGCGGCGATCGAGGCGCTGCGCGGCCTGCGCGACCTCGTCCACCCGCTGCTGTTCGTCAGCGAGATCCGGTCCATCGCCGGGGACGACCTGTGGCTGTCGACCGCGCACGGGGGCGACCGCGTCGCCCTGCACTTCACGTGGAAGCCGCTGCGGGCCGAGGTCGACGCCGCGCTGCCCGCGATCGAGGCGGCGCTCGCGCCGTTCGACGCGCGCCCGCACTGGGGCAAGCTCTTCTCCGGCCCGGGCCCGGACCGCACGTGGCAGGACCTGTACCCGCGGTGGGACGACGCCCGCGCGCTGCTCGGGCGCCGCGACCCGGAGGGGCGGTTCGCCAACGACTTCCTGCAGCGCGTGGGGCTGCGCGGCTGACGCGTCCCGGTGGTGCGGGAGTGGGAGGTCGTGCGCGCCCGGCTGCCGAGGGCTACCCCCGGGAGCGCGCCTTGCCCTTGACCCACCCGTAGACGACGGTCGCCGCGAGCAGGACCAACCCGACCACCGCGAGCCACAGCAGGCCCTCGACGAGGGCTCCGAGGATGGTCAGGGCCAGCCAGATCAGCGCGAGCACGACGACGACGGTGATGACCGAGTTCATCGCCCCACGGTGGCACGCCACCCTCCGGACGGCACGTCGGGGCCGCCGTGGCCGCGCGGTCGGCGGCGGGTGCCGGACGGCCCGCTCGGGGCGTGTCAGCCGTCCCAGACCGTCGTGCGCGTGCGCAGGTCCGTCCACCCCTCGCGGCCCAGCGGCGACAGCGTGCGCACGCGCCGCCCCGGGTGCAGGCGCGGGTCGCTCGCGTACCGGCGGGCGAGCTCGTCCTCGGCGTCGCAGTCGCCGGCGTCGGCGCGCAGCAGCAGGTCGGCGACCTCGTCGGCGAGCGCGTCGGCCTCGCCGGGCGGGGTCGCCTCGTCGTTCGCGCCCCAGACGTCCCACAGCAGCAGCTCGTCGCGGCGGCGGTGCGCGAGCTCGAGCAGCACGTACCCGCGCACGAAGTCGGGACCGCACAGGTCCGGCATCTGCGGGGACACTCCGTACGCGGTGAGGTCGAGGCCGTCGCGGCGGTGCGCCGTCCAGAGCTCGGCGGCGGTGGGGAACGGGCCGTCGAGGCCGGCGGGCACGTCGAACGGGTCGAACGGGGCCCCCGCCGGCGGGGCGGCGCCGAACGCCGCGTCGACCTCCGGGTCGCTGCGCACCCAGCGGCGGCCGTCCCAGCGCTCCACGACGACGTGGTCGTGCGCGAAGCCGGGCGCGAAGTACCGCGCGAACCCGATGCGCGAGCGCGCCGCGACGCCGTGCTGACGCAGCAGCCCCACCACGAGGAGCGTGTGGTCGCGGCAGCAGCCGGCGACGCGGTCGGCGTGGGGGCGTCCGGCCAGCGGACTCGGCGAGAGCGCCAGCCCGGCGCCGAGGATCGCCTCCAGCCAGCGCAGGTCGATCGTCGTCATCCGCGGCGCGTCCAGCGTCTCGGCCTCCGCGCGGTAGTGCGCGATCAGGCCGGTGGCGGCGGCGTGCAGGTCCGGCGGGGCGGTCCCCAGGGCGGTGAGCACGTCCGCGTGCGCGCCGGGGTCGCTGTAGGGCGAGTGGCTCGCCCACTCGTCGAGCCCGCAGGGGTCCACGTCGCCCACCGGTCCTCCGTCCGCGGTGCCGTGCCCGCGGCCCTCGCGACCGCGCCGCCGGCGCCCTGGTGGGGTCGACCGGCGGCGCGGCGCGGACTCATCGGGCCGGTGGCGACCCGGTCAGCTGACGCCGACGATGTCGACGACGAACACCAGGGTGTCGCCGCCCTTGATGCCGGCCTGCGGCACGCCGCGGTCGCCGTAGGCGAGGTGCGACGGGATGGACAGCAGGACGCGCGAGCCGACCTGCTGGCCGACGAGGCCCTCGTCCCAGCCGGCGATGACGGCGCCGACGCCGATCGGGAAGCTGATCGACGACCCGCGGTCGTACGAGTTGTCGAAGACGCCGCCCTGCCAGGACTGGCCGAGGTAGTGCACCTCGATGTCCTGGCCGGCCTCGACGAGGTCGCCGTCGCCGCGGCTGAGCACCACGACCTCGAGCTCCTCCGGGGCGGCGCCGTCGGGGAACGTCAGCGTGGGCTTGCTGCCGTAGGAGCCCGAGACCTCGGGCAGGGCTGCGGCCATGTCTAGCTCTCCTTCGTGGGGTGACAGTGCCCGACCATCCTGCCCTGCCCGGTCCGGACCGACCTCTTGCCAGGTCTGGCTAATGGCATTAGCTTTGTCCTCATGACACCTTCCCCGACCGTGCTCCACCTCCCGATGCCGGAGGGCCGCGTCGCGTACGAGGTCACCGGCCCCCACGACGGCGCGCTCGTCGTCCTCGTCCCCGGCATGGGCGACCTGCGCTCGTCCTGGCGCGACGTCACCGCCCCGCTCGTCGCCGCCGGGCACCGGGTCGCCGTCACCGACGTGCGCGGCCACGGCGACAGCGACGCCACGTTCACCCACCACGGCGTCGCCGCGACGGCCGACGACGTCAGCGCGCTGCTCGACGCGCTGGGGGCCGACGCGGCCCGGCCCGCGGTCCTGGTCGGCGCGTCGTTCGCGGCCGGCGCCGTGGCACGCGTCGCCGCCCGCGAGCCCGCCCGCGTCCGCGGCCTGGTGCTCGTGGCGTACGCGTCCAACGACGTCGCCGCCTCCCGCGCGGTCCGCACCCAGGTGTCGGTGCTGCTGCGCCGCCCGTGGGGCCCGGCCGCGTGGGCGTGGTTCTACCGCTCGCTGCTGCACGGGCGCCGGGCGGCGTGGACCGGTGAGCACCTGCGCGACCTGCGGGCGGCGCTGCGCCGGCCGGCGTACCTCGAGCAGCTGCGCGCGCTGGCGGTCGGGCTCGTCGCGGGCGGCCACGAGACGCTGCTCGAGCAGGTCACCTCCCCCGTCCTCGTCGTCACGGGCGCGCAGGACCCGGAGACGTCCGACGCGGCGGCCGCGCACGCCGCCGTGCTGGCGAGCGCCCGCTCGGCGCAGGTCACCGGGCTGCTGGTCCCCGAGGCCGGGCACTACCCGCAGCACCAGCGGGCCGACGTCGTGGCGCCCGCCGTCCTCGCGCACGTGGCGGCCGTGACCACCGCGGCAGCCGCACCCGAGGACGCCTGAGTGCCGCGCGCCGGGCTGGACCGCGACGCCGTCACCGCGCTCGCGCTCGACGTGGTGGACGCCGGCGGGCCGGACGGCTTCCGCGCCCTGACGCTCGCGGCCGTCGCGGCGCGCGCCGGGGTCGCCGTGCCGAGCCTCTACAAGCACGTGGACGGCCTGCCGGGCGTGCGCCGCGAGGTCACGCTGCGCTGCGTCGCGGAGCTCGACGCTGTCGTCGCGGCGGCGGCGGACGCAGCCTCGGACGCGGACGACGACCCGCGCGGCCGCCTGCGGGCCGTCGCGCACGCGCTGCGCGCCTGGGCCCACGCCCGCCCCGGTCGCTACCAGGCGGTGCAGGACGACTGGCGCGGCCACCCCGACGCGGCCGCGCTGCAGGCCGCCGCGGCGACCCTGCTGGGCCACCTGTCGGCGCTGGTGGCCGCCGTCGGCGTGCCGCCGCGCCGGCACGTCGACGCCGTCCGCGCGGTGCGCGCCGCGGTGCACGGGTTCGTCGCGCTCGAGCTGGCCGGCGGGTTCGGCCTGGCGGACGACGTCGACGTCAGCTTCGACTTCCTCGTCGACGGACTGGTCGGCGGCCTGGCGGCGACCGCCGACCCGGGCGTCGAACCCGGCTGAGGTCCGCGGGTCGGGTCCGCTCAGCCGAGCAGGTCGCCCAGCCAGCGCAGCTGCTTCTCGAGCTGCACGGTCTGCCCGCCCTCGTGGGTGTTGTAGGCGTAGACCTCGATCTGCTTCGCGGGGTCCGCGCCGCCGAGGGTGCCGTAGTGGTGGTAGGCGGCGTAGACCGTCGACGGCGGGCACGTCGTGTCGCGCAGGGCGACGGAGAACAGGGCGCGGGCCGTCGCGCGGCGGGCCAGGTGGACGGCGTCGAGGTAGGACAGCGTGCGCATGACCTGCGCCTCCTGGCCCCGGTGCACCGCCAGGTAGCGCACGACCTCGTGGTACGGGTCGCTGTCGGTGATGGCGAGCGCGCGCGGGAAGTGGCACAGGAACGGCACGTCCGGCAGGACGGCGACGAGGCCGTCGACGAGCCCGCCGACGGCGAGGGCGAGCCCGCCGCCCTGGCTGCCGCCGGCGACGGCCACGCGCGCCGGGTCGACGCCCGGCAGCGCCCGCGTCGCCTCGACCGCACGGACGCCGTCGGTCACGACGCGGCGGTAGTAGTGCTCCGCGGGGTCGAGGATGCCGCGGGTCATGAAGCCTGACGTCGCCGGCCCGGAGCCGACGGGGTCCGGGGTGTCGCCGCCGGTTCCCCAGCCCGACCCCTGCCCGCGCGTGTCCATGAGCACGTGCACGTACCCGGCAGCGGCCCACGCGAGGTGCTCGTGCGGCCGGCCGCGCCCGCCCCCGTACCCGAGGAACTCGACGACCGCCGGGAGCGCCGACCCGTCCGACGCGGACCCGGCGGGGCGCGTCACCCACGCCCGCACGCGGTGCCCGCCGAACCCGGAGAACTCGAGGTCCTCGACGTCGATGAGCCGCAGGCCCGCGTCGTAGGGGCTGCTGCGGGGGTCGAGGTCGTGCGTGCGCGCGTCGTCGAGCGTCGTGGTCCAGAACGCGTCGAGGTCCGCGGGGACGTCGAGCTCGGGCACGTACCGCTCGAGCTCGGGCAGGGGCAGGTCGAACAACGCCATCGTCGGTCCTTCGTGCACGGCCACCCGGCGCGGCTGCGCGCCCGGTGGCAGGGGGGCGGCCGGCGGTCCCGACCGGGCGCGATGCTAACCGCGGCGGGAGCAGCGGGAGCACGGGCGCGCGGCGGGGCAGCACCGCGACGCGCGGCGGGCGCACCGCGACGCGCGTCAGCGCGCCAGGAACCCCAGCAGGTCGTGGCGCGTGACGACGCCGACGGGCTTGCCGTCGTCGACGACCATGAGCGCGTCGGCCTTCTCGAGCGCGGCCCGCGCGGACTCGACGGACTCCCCCGACCCGACGATCGGCAGCGCGGCCTCCATGTGCCGGTCGACGCGGTCCGCGAGCGACGCCGCGCCCGAGAACACCGCGTCGAGCAGCGTGCGCTCGCTGACCGCACCCTGCACCTCGCCGAGCATCACGGGCGGCTCGGCACCGACCACGGGCATCTGCGAGACGCCGTACTCGCGCAGGATCTCGATCGCGTCGCGCACCGTCTCGTTGGGGTGGGTGTGCACGAGCGCCGGCAGCCCGCCGTCCTTGGTGCGCAGCACGTCGCCGACCGTCGCCCCCTGGTCGGAGCCCAGGAACCCGTACGAGCGCATCCACGAGTCGTTGAAGATCTTCGACATGTAGCCGCGCCCGCCGTCGGGCAGCAGCACCACGTACACCGCGCGCGCCGCCGCCTGCGGGTCGCGCTCCTGCAGGGCGCGCGCGTGCCGCAGCGTCGCCTCGACCGCCATGCCGCACGAGCCGCCGACGAGCAGCGCCTCCTCGCGCGCCAGGCGCCGGGTCATCGCGAACGAGTCGGCGTCGGAGACGGGGACGATCTCGTCGGGCACCGACGGGTCGTACGCGCGCGGCCAGAAGTCCTCGCCCACGCCCTCGACCAGGTACGGGCGGCCGTCGCCACCGGAGTACACGGACCCCGCGGGGTCGGCGCCGACCACGACGACGCGCCCGCCGTCGGCCGCCGGGCGGTCCGCGGACACGTCGTGCAGGTACCGGCCGGTGCCGCTGATGGTGCCGCCCGTGCCGACGCCCGTGACGAAGTGCGTGAGACGCCCCTCGGTGTCCGCCCAGATCTCCGGGCCCGTCGTCGCGTAGTGGCTCGCCGGGCCGTTCGGGTTGGAGTACTGGTCCGGCTTCCACGCACCCGGCGTCTCGCGCGCGATGCGGTCCGACACCGAGTAGTAGGAGTCCGGGTGGTCCGGCTGCACCGCGGTCGGCGTCACCACGACCTCGGCGCCGTACGCGCGCAGCACGTCCCGCTTGTCCTGGCTGACCTTGTCCGGGCAGACGAACACGCAGCGGTAGCCCTTGCGCTGCGCGACGAGCGCCAGGCCGACGCCGGTGTTGCCGGAGGTCGGCTCGACGATCGTGCCGCCCGGCCGCAGGAGGCCCGCCTCCTCGGCGGCCTCCACCATCCGCAGGGCGATGCGGTCCTTCACGGACCCGCCCGGGTTCAGGTACTCGACCTTGGCGAGGACCGTGGCGGCGAGGCCCTCCGTCACGGCGGACAGCCGGACGAGCGGGGTGCCGCCGACGAGCTCGGAGACGTGCTCTGCGTACTTCACGGCGTCATCGTCCCACCTGCCGGGACGGGCGCGTCCCGGGCGCTGCCCCCGGGCGTGACGACGCCCCGCCGGCCGTGGCCGACGGGGCGTCGAACGGGGTGCAGGCACCCCGGTGAGGCCGGTGCGTCAGTCGCTGCTGCTGAAGATCGCGAACAGGCGCAGGAACTCGAGGTACAGCCAGACCAGCGTGACGATGAGGCCGAACGCCGCCGTCCACGCGAAGCTCTTCGGCGCGCCCTGCTCGACGCCGCGCTTGATCGCGTCGAAGTCGACGATCAAGCTGAAGGCCGCCAGGCCCACCGCGAACAGGCCCACGATGATCCCGATGGGCCCGCTGCGCAGCGGGCCGAACATCTCGGTGCTCGGCAGAACCCACATGAGCACGACGTTCACCAGCGAGAACAGGGCGTACCCGATCATCGCGATGAGGAGGAAGCGCGTCGACTTCGCGGTGACGCGGACGCGCCCGGAGCGGTACAGCCACAGCGACGCGACAAAGGTTGCGACCGTCGCAAGGACTGCCTGCAGGACGATCGGCTGCGCGTCGGCGACGAGGTTGCCGATCGGCCTGTTCTGGAACACGTAGCTGATGCCGCCGAGGAACACGCCCTCCGCGACGGTGTACGCGACGATCAGCGCCGGGCTGGGCTTGCGCTTGAACGCGTTCACCAGGCCGAGGACGAGGCCGACGATCGCGCCGACGATGTACAGGCCGGGCGCGACGAACCAGGTCACGGCCGCGACGGCCACGAGCAGCGCGAGCAGCCCGCCGGTCTTGATGATGACGTCGTCGTAGGTGAGACGGCCGGTGTCGCGGGTGGTCGCGGTCGGCCCGTCGTACATCGCCTCGAGCGACGCCGCGTCGACGGTCGGACCGCCGAACGTGGGTGCCGAGGGTGCGGGGCGGCCGCCGCGGCGCTGCTGCCGCGGGTCCGCGAAGACGGGACTGTTGTTGAAGACGGGATTCGCCATGAGGGCTCCTGGTCGTGATCGGCCGGGGTGGTGCTGGTCGACAACGTAACCAACGTCGGCGGGGGCCGCCGCGTTCCCTCATCCCCCTGAGTGTGGTGTCGTCCCCCGGGATGAGAGCCGCGGGTCCGAATCGTCCCCCGGACGGTGCTCCCCGCGGGCCTCCCGGGCCTACGTTCGACGTGTCCGCACACCGTCGACCTGGGGAGCCCCGCGCCATGATCGAGGCGCAGTCACTCACGAAGCGCTACGGCCGCACCACGGCCGTGGACGACATCTCCTTCACCGTCCGCCCCGGCGCCGTCACCGGGTTCCTCGGCCCCAACGGCGCCGGCAAGTCCACGACCATGCGCATGGTCGTCGGCCTCGACCGTCCGAGCCACGGGTCCGTCACCGTCTCCGGCACCCCCTACGGGCACATGCGCGCGCCCCTCACGGAGGTCGGTGCGCTGCTCGACGCGAAGGCCGTGCACCCGAGCCGCACCGCGCGCCAGCACCTGCGCACCCTCGCCGCCACGCACGGCATCGGCGCCACGCGGGTCAACGAGGTCATCGACCTCGCCGGCCTCGGCACGGTGGCCAACAAGCGGGTCAAGGGCTTCTCGCTCGGCATGGGGCAGCGCCTCGGCATCGCCGCGGCGCTGCTCGGCGACCCGCACACCCTGATCCTCGACGAGCCGGTCAACGGCCTCGACCCGGAGGGCGTCCTGTGGGTCCGCGGGCTCGTGCAGCACCTGGCGCGCGAGGGCCGCACCATCTTCCTGTCCTCCCACCTGATGAGCGAGATGGCGGTGACGGCGGACCACCTGCTCGTCATCGGCCGCGGGCGCATCGTCGCGGACGGGCCGGTCCGGGACGTCATCGGCCGCGCCACCCGCACCACCGTGCGGGTGCGCACGCCGCACGCCACCGAGCTCGCCGCGCTGCTCGCCGGCCCGGACGTCGTCGTCGACGCGCCCGAGCCGGGCCTGCTCGAGGTGCAGGGCCCGACCGCCGCCGCCGTCGGGGAGGTCGCCGCGGCGGCCCGTCTCGTGCTGCACGAGCTGACGCCCGTCACCGGATCCCTCGAGGACGCGTACATGTCCCTGACCAGCGACCTCGTCGAGTACCGCTCCGGCGGCGCCGCGGGCGCCGGCACGACCGCCACGGAGGTGGCCCGATGACCGCCACGACCGCCCCTGCCCCCGCCGCGGGTGCCCCGGCACCGGCGCGCCGCGCCGCCGACGGTGCACGCGTCACGTTCCCCCGCGTCGTGCACGCCGAGTGGGTCAAGCTGTGGACCCTGCGCTCGACCTACTGGACGCTCGCCGTGGCGTTCCTGCTCTTCGCGGGGATCGCCGCGCTCGGCGCGGTGAGCGTGCGCTCCTTCCCCGACCCGGTCGAGGGGATGCCCGCCGGGTCGGCCGAGGTCCTGCAGATGTACCTGATGCCCGCGATGATCCTCGGTCCCCTCCCGCTGATCGTGCTCGCCGCCCTCTCCGTCACCGGCGAGTACGCGACCGGCTCGATCCGCTCGACGTTCGCCGCCGTGCCGGCACGCCTGCCGGTGCTCGCCGCCAAGGTGCTCGTCGTCGCGGTCGTCACGTTCGTCGCCGTCGCCGTCGCCGTCGGGGCGTCCCTCCTGCTGGCCGGCGCGATCGCGCCGCAGCTCGCCCCGGACTGGGGCGCACCGCACGTCCCGCGCGTCGTCGTCGGCGTGGTGCTCTACTGCACCGGGATCTCGCTGCTGGGCCTCGCCGTCGGTGCCCTGCTGCGCAACAGCGCCGCCGCCATCACGTCCGTGATCGGGCTCGTCCTGCTCGTCGAGAACGTGCTGCTCATGATCAGCTGGGAGCCCCTGGAGTACGTGCGCCCGTTCCTGCCGTCGACGGCAGGCTCCGCGATCACGAGCACGCCCGAGCAGATCGAGAACAGCGGCTTCGGCATGGCCTTCACCCCCGGGCCCTGGGTCGGCTACGGGATCCTGCTCGGCTGGGTCGCGGTCCTGCTCACCGTCGCGGCGGTGCGCCTGCGCACGCGGGACGCCTGACCCCCGGCACCCGACCCCCTGCGTGGCCGGCCGGAGGGG
The DNA here is from genome assembly GCF_004798685.1 of Cellulomonas shaoxiangyii. Classification (NCBI taxonomy): domain Bacteria; kingdom Bacillati; phylum Actinomycetota; class Actinomycetes; order Micrococcales; family Cellulomonadaceae; genus Cellulomonas; species Cellulomonas shaoxiangyii. Next base: position 2,980,341 of record NZ_CP039291.1, read on the forward strand.
CCGGCCGCGCGGGACGCACGACGACGCGCCGGCACCCCGGAGGGGAGTGCCGGCGCGTCGTCGTCGGGGGCGTGCGTCAGGAGGCGTGCTCGGCGGCGTGCCGCTCGGCCGTGCGCGCGGACCGCCGCTCCACCCGTGCCTCTCGGCGCGTGCGGCCCCGGTCCTGCGCCCGCACGAGCAGCGTGTACAGCACCGGGACGAGCACGAGGGTCAGCAGCGTGGACGTGAAGAGCCCGCCGATGACCACGATCGCGAGCGGCTTGGAGATGAACACGCCGCCGCCGGTGAGGCCGAGCGCCATGGGCAGCAGCGCGAAGATCGTCGCCGCCGCGGTCATGATGATCGGCCGCAGGCGCTTGCGGGACCCCTCCATGACGGCCTCGTCGATCCCGCGACCGCGCTCGCGGTACTGGTTGACGAGGTCGATGAGCACGATCGCGTTCGTCACGACGATGCCGACCAGCATGAGCAGCCCGATGAGGGCCGGCACACCGAGCGGCGTGCCCGTCAGCAGCAGGCCGCCGAGCGCACCCGTCGCGGCGAACGGCACCGAGACCAGCAGGATGAGCGGCTGCAGCAGCGACCGGAAGGTCGCCACCATGACCACGTAGACGATCGCGATCGCGATGAGCAGCGCGAGGCCGAGGTCCGCGAAGGCGTCCTCCTGGTCGGCGGCGACGCCGCCGATCTCGACGCTCGCACCCGGCGGCACGTCGACGTCCTCGAGGGCCGTCGTGAGGGCCGCCGTCAGGGCGCCGAGGTCGTCGCCCGCGGGCGTGGCCGAGACGGTCGCCGCGCGCCGGCCGTCGATGCGCGTGACCGACACCGGGACCTCGACGGTCTCGATGTCCGCGACCGCGGTGAGCGGGACGGCCCCCGTGGCGGTCGGCAGCACGAGCTGCTCGAGCTCCGCGACGGTCGCGGGCGGCGTGGTCGCGACGATCGTGACGTCGACCGGGCCGGTGCCCAGGTCGACCGTGCCCGCCGGCTGCGGGCTCATGAGGCCGGCGACGGTCCCGACGACCGCGGTCTCGGTGAGGCCCGCGGCGGCCGCCGCCTCACGGTCGACCGTGACGCGCACGGTCGGCTGGTCGGCCGCGAGGTTGTTCGTGACGTCCGTGGTGCCCTCGACGCCCTCGACGACCTCCTGCACCCGCGCCGCGAGCTCGGCGAGCTCGTCGGTGTCGTCGGCCTGGATCACGACGTCGACGGTCGAGGACCCGAACGCCGCGTCGGAACCGGCCACGACCACGTCACCGTGCGTGCCGCCCGTGACGTCGGCGACCGCGTCGCGCACGTCGGCCTCGACGGCGGCGTTGTCGCCGTCGGGCGTCAGCGTGAGCGCGAACGTCGCACGCGGGGCTCCCCCGCCGCCGAAGACCGACTCGATGCCGCCGGCGGAGCCGACGGTGGTCTGCACGGTCTCGATGCCGTCGACGTCGAGCAGGACCGACTCGGTCTCCTGGGCCGCCGCGTCCTGCGCGGCCAGGGACGTGCCGGCCGGGAACGTCTCGGTGACCGTGAGGGTGTCCTGCCCGGCGTCGCCGAGGAAGTTCGTCTCCAGGCGCGTGGACAGCCCCACGGTGCCGGCGAGCACCGCGACCGCGGCCAGGATCGTGATCACCGGGTGCGCGAGCGACCCGCGCAGCGTCGCGAGGTAGCTGCGCTGCAGCACGCCCCGGCGCTCCTTCTCCTCCGCGGCCGCGCGGCGGGCCTCCGCCTCCGCGCCGGCGCCGCCCTCGGCCTTCACGAACCAGTACGCGAGGACCGGCACGATCGTCAGCGACACCACCAGGGAGGCCGCGAGCGCGACGGCCGTCGTGATGGCGAACGGCCGGAACAGCTCGCCGACCATGCCGCCGACCAGCGCGATCGGCGCGAACACGGCGATCGTCGCGATCGTCGCCGACGTGATCGCGGCGGCGACCTCGCGCACGGCCGTCGTGATGGCCTCGCGCTTCGGCTCGCCGTACGACAGGTGCCGCTTGATGTTCTCGATGACGACGATCGAGTCGTCCACGACGCGGCCGATGGCGATGGTCATCGCGCCGAGCGTGAGGATGTTGAGCGAGTACCCGCCGACGCGCAGGCCGATGAACGTCACGAGCAGCGACAGCGGGATGGAGATCGCCGACACCAGCGTCGAGCGCAGCGAGCGCAGGAACAGCAGGATGACGACCACGGCGAAGACGAGGCCGAGGCCGCCCTCGGTGGCCAGGCCCTCGATGGACTCCTCGATGAACGGCGCCTGGTCGAAGACGACCTCGACGTCCACACCGTCGCCGAGCTGTGCGCGGAGCTCCTCGACGGCCTCCTGCGCGCCGTGGGACACGTCGACCGTGTTGCCCGCGGGGGTCTTCGTCAGGGCGACCGCGAGCGCGGGCGCGCCGTCGAGCCGGGAGAACGACGTCGCGGGCACGGGCGAGAGCACCACGTCGGCGACATCGCCGAGCGCGACCGGCCGACCCGTGGCCGACCCGAGCAGCGGCAGCTGCTCGAGCTCCTCGACCGACGTGATCTCCGAGCCCGCCTGCACCGACAGCGTCAGGTCGCCGTCGTCGACCGTCCCGGTGGGCAGCACCAGGCCGTTGTCCTCGAGCACCGACTGCACGGCCACCGGCGACAGGCCCGCCGCCGTGAGCGCCGGCAGGTCGAGCGTCACGGTGACGGCCTGCTCGGCCACGCCGGACACGGTCACGTCCCGCACGCCCTCGACCTGTTCGAGCCGCGGCACGACCGTCTCCTCGACGGCGCGCGCGAGCGCGGCGGCGGCGTCCTCGCCCTCCTCGACGTCCTCGGGCGTCCCGGCGACGGCGAGCTGCACGACCGGCAGGTCGTCGATCGACCCGGTGATCACCATGGGGTCGACGCCCTCGGGCAGCTGCGACCGGATGCGGTCGACCGCCTGCTGCACCTCCTGCGCGGCGGCGTCCACGTCGATGCCGTACGTGAGCTGGACGGTGGTCGTCGACACCGACGTCGCGGACGTCGACGTCACGGACTCCACGTCGTCGACCGCGGAGATCGCCTGCTCGATCGGCTCGGTGAGCTGGGTCTCCACCAGCTGGGGCGACGAGCCGGGGTCCGCGGCGATCACGACGGCCGTCGGGATCTGCAGGGACGGGATCAGCTCGGACTTCAGGGAGCCGAGGCTGATCCAGCCGAAGACCGCGATCGCGACGGTGATCAGCGCGACGACGGACCGGTTGGCGAGAGACAGCCGGGCGAGCCGGGACATGGGTCCTCCGGGAGGGGGCCGGCGCACGGCGCGGCACGTGGTCGAGTCGGTCGAACGCGGAACGCGTGCCCGGGGCACCGGGTTCCCCCCACAGGGGTGTGACCTACGTCGCCATGGTCGCACGGCGTGCTCCGGCACGGCCCGGGGCCCACGCCCACGCGGATGACCGACCCACCGAGGTTAGGCTCGCCTGTGTGACGCTTCCCGGCACCTCGTCCCTCCCCGCCTCCCCCGCGGCCCCGCCCGTGCGCCGCCGCCCGGCGCCCGTGCTGGCGCGGGTGGTGCGGACGCAGCGGCTGACCCCGCGGCTGGCGCGTGTCGTCCTGGGCGGTCCCGGCATGGCGCCGTTCGAGGCGCCGCTGCACGCGGACTCCTACGTCAAGCTCGGCTTCGCCCCGCCCGGACCCCGCCCGCTCGGCCCCGACGGGCGGGTCGACGCCGACGCGCTGCGGGCGGCCCTGCCCTCGGGCGAGGAGGTGCGGATGCGCGCGTACACGGTGCGCGCGTACGACCCCGCGACGCACCAGCTGACGCTGGACTTCGTCGTGCACGGCGACGAGGGTGTCGCCGGCCCGTGGGCCGCGCAGGCGCAGCCGGGCGACGAGGTGCTCGTGTTCGGGCCCGGCGGGGCGTGGTCGCCGGACCCGACCGCCGACGCCCACCTGCTGGTCGGGGACGCGAGCGCCCTCCCGGCCGTCGCCGTGGGCCTCGAGGCGCTGCCGCGCGACGCGGTCGGGCTGGCCGTCCTGGAGGTGCACGACGCCGACGAGGAGGTCGCGATCGACGCCCCGCCCGGGATGGAGGTCCGCTGGGTGCACACCGGTACGGGCGTGCCGGGCGTCGCCCTCGTCGACGCGGTGCGCGCGTGGCCGTGGCCGACCGGGCGCGTGTGCGCCTTCGTGCACGGCGAGGCCGGCGCGGTGCAGGAGCTGCGCGCGTACCTGCGTGCCGAGCTGCGCGTCGCCCGTGCCGACCTGTCGATCTCGGGCTACTGGCGGCTCGGCGCCGACGACGAGGGCTGGCGTGCGGCGAAGAAGGCCTGGGCGGCGCGGATCGAGGCGGCGGAGGCGGCCGCAGGCCTGGACTGACGGCGAACCGGCACCGTCCGTGCCGCCGTACCCGTCAGCGGTAGTACGTGCCGATCAGCTGGCCGTCGAGCTCGTGCACCGCGACGTCGAGCTCGTACACGTCGGACAGCACCTCGGGCCGGACCACGTCCGCGGGGGCGCCGTCGTGCGCGACGCGGCCGTCCTTCATCGCGACGATCCGGTCGGACCAGCACGACGCGACGTTGATGTCGTGCAGCACGACCACCACCGTCTTGCCCAGCTCGTCGGTGGCGCGGCGCAGCAGCCGCATCATCGCGACGGCGTGCTTCAGGTCGAGGTTGTTCAGCGGCTCGTCGAGCAGCACGTGGTCGGTGTCCTGGCACAGCACCATCGCGACGAACGCGCGCTGGCGCTGCCCGCCCGACAGCTCGTCGAGGAAGCGGTCCGCCAGCGGGTGCAGGTCCAGGAACTCCAGCGCCCGCTCGACGTGCCCGCGGTCCTCGAGCGTGTACCGGCCCTTGCTGTGCGGGTAGCGGCCGAACGTCACCAGGTCCCGGACGGTCAGGCGCGAGCCCACGTGCGCGTCCTGGCGCAGGATCGCCAGCCGGCGCGCGAGCACGTCGCTGCGCGTCGTGGCGACGTCCAGGCCGTCGACGAGGACGGTCCCGGCGTCGGCGGGCAGCAGCCGCGACATGATCGACAGCAGCGTGGACTTGCCGGCCCCGTTGGGGCCGATGAGCGCGACGAGACCGCCGTCGGCCACGTCGAGCGTGACGTCGTCGACGACGGTGGCCGACCCGTAGCGCTTGGTGACGCCCCGGACCTCGATCATCGGGCCGCCCCCCGCAGCAGCAGGACGAGGAACACGAGACCTCCCACGAGCTCGATGACGACGCCGAGACTGGTCGCGAACCCGAGCGCGTGCTCGAGCACCACCTGACCGGCGACGAGGAACAGGACCGACACGAGCGCGGCACCGGGCAGCAGCCACCGGTGCTCGTGCGTGCCGAGGACGACGTAGGCGACGTTCGCGACCAGCAGGCCGAGGAACGTCACGGGACCGACGAGCGCGGTCGACGCGGACACGAGGACGGCGACGACGACGAGCACCTCGAGGACCGTGCGCCGGTACGGCACACCCAGGCCCGTGGCGGCCTCGCGGCCGAGCGCGAGGACGTCGAGCGCCCGCCGGCGCCGCCACGCCACCGCGCACCCGGCCGCGACGAGGGCCGCCGTGACGCCGAGCAGCGTGTCGTCGATCGTGTTGAACGACGCGAACAGCCGGTTGGTGAGCACGGCGAACTCGTTCGGGTCCATGACGCGCTGCAGCATCGACGACGCCGCCCGCAGCAGCGTGCCGAGCACCACCCCGACGAGCAGCAGCAGGTGCAGCGAGCGCCGGCGCCCGCCGAACAGCCACCCGAACAGCGCCACCGAGCACACCACCATCACGGCGACCTGCCCCACGAACATCGTCGTCGCGTCGAGCGCCGCCAGCGCCGCGCCACCGAGGACGAACACGAGGACGGTCTGCACGAGCGCGAACATCGCGTCCATGCCGAGCAGCGACGGCGTGAGGATGCGGTTCGCCGTCACGGTCTGGAACAGCACGGTCGCCACCGCGACGGCGGTCCCGACGACCGCGAGGCTCGCGAGCTTGGTCGCCCGGAACGGGAGCACGAACGCCCAGGAGCCGGTCGCGCCGACCGTCAGGAACGCGACCGCACCGAGGGCCAGGACCGCCGCGAGCAGGAGCAGGACGCGCGCGGGGTGCGGGCGGCGGCGCGACGCGCCCGGCAGAGCGGTGCCGGCGCGGGCGTCGAGATCAGCCGACACGGCCCGCCCCCGTGTCCCGGCGCAGCAGCAGCCAGAGGAACAGCACCGAGCCGACGACTCCGACGACCACGCCCACGGGCACCTCGTACGGGTACCGCACGAGGCGGCCGATCAGGTCGCACGCGAGCACGAGCCCGGCGCCGAACGTCGCGACCCACGGCAGCGAGCGCCGCACGTCGTCCCCGCGCAGCAGGCTCACGACGTTGGGCACGACGAGCCCCAGGAACGGCACCACGCCGACGGTCACGACGACCACCGCCGACACGACCGACACGATCACCAGCCCGGTGCTCACGGTGCGCCGGTGGTTGAGGCCGAGGTTGGTCGTGAACGCCTCACCGAGGCCTGCCACGGTGAACCGGTCCGCGACGACGTAGGCGACCACCGCGAGCGCGCCCGCGACCCACAGCATCTCGTAGCGGCCGGCGAGGACCCCGGAGAAGTCGCCGGTGGTCCACGCGGCGAGCGACTGCAGCAGGTCGGTCCGGTAGGCGATGAACGTCGCGACCGCCGAGACGACGCCGCCCAGGACGATCCCGACGAGCGGCACGACGAGCGGCGAGCGCAGCGGCACGCGCCGCAGCACCGCGAGGAACAGTGCCGTGCCCGCCAGGGCGAACACCGTGGCGACCACCACCTTGCCGGCCACCGGCAGGCCGGGCGCGAGCAGGGTGACGACCAGCAGCCCCAGCACCGCGAACTCCACCGTGCCGGTCGTGGACGGCTCCGCGAACCGGTTGCGGGCGAGCATCTGCATGATCGTGCCGACCGCCGCGGTCGAGGCGCCCGCCAGCAGGAGCGCGGCGGTCCGCGGGCCGCGGCTCAGCGCGACGAGCCCCCACGCGTCGGCGTCGAGGCGCAGCAGGTCGGCTGGTGCGACGTCGGCGACCCCGACGAACAGGCTCACGACCGCCAGCAGGGGCAGCGCGCACGCCGCCGCGACGAGCACCCACCGCGCACGACGTCGCGGCGCGGCCGGCGCCGCCCCGCGCGCGGGCGCACGGCGCGGCCCGCCGCCGGTGGGTGCGCCGGGGGCGGGCCGCGTCGGGGTGGGCGTACGGGTCACTGCACGCCGAGGGCGGTGGCGATCTCGTCCGTCATGCCCTGCAGCGTCGGCAGCCCGCCGTTGATGACGTACCAGGCCGCGGGGTCGAGGTAGTGCACCTGCTCGGCCTGCCACGCGGGCGTGCCGTGCACGAGCGGGTTGTCCAGCACCTGTGCGGCGGCCTGGGCGGACTCCCCGGTGGCGGCGTCGCGGTCGAGCACGAACAGCCACTCGGGCGCCGCCTCGGCGACGAACTCGAACGAGATCGCCTCGCCGTGGGTCGCGGCCTCGACGTCCTCGACGGCCGGGGTCACGCCGAGCGCGTCGTGCAGGAACCCGAAGCGCGAGCCCGGGCCGTAGGCGGTGACCTTGCCGCCCGACGTGAGCAGGATGAGCCCCGTGCCGGCGTCGGCCGCCGCGGTGCGCACCTCCTCGATGGAGGCGTCGAGGTCCGCGGCCATCTCGGCGACCTCGTCCTCGAGGCCGAAGATCTCGCCCAGCACCTCGCTGTTGGCGACGACGGACGTGTGGAAGTCCGCCCAGTCGTTGGACAGGTCGATCGTCGGGGCGATCTTCGACAGCTCCGGGAGCGTCTCGGAGGACCGGCCGGCGACGATGATCAGGTCGGGCTGGAGCTGGTTGACGACCTCGTAGTCGGGCTCGAAGAGCGTGCCGACGTTCGTGTACTCGTCGCTGTCGAACCCGGCGAGCTCGCCCGGCAGGTTCTGCTTGGGCAGGCCGGCGACCTCGACCCCGAGGGCGTCCAGCGTGGTCAGGGACGCGAGGTCGAACGTCACGACGGTCTCGGGCCGGAACGGCACCTCGGTCTCGCCCTGGGCGTGGGTGACCGTGACCGTCGTGGGCTCGTCGGCGGTCGGGGTGGCGGTCGTGGCGTCGTCGGTGGCGCCGGCCGTCCCGGCGCACGCGCCGAGGACGAGGGCCGCGGCGACCGCGAGGGCAGCGCCGCGCAGGCGGGTGGGCACGGTGGGGACTCCTGGGATGGGTGGGGCGAGGCCGTGCCCGGTGCGCGCCCGGTCACAGAGGCGAACCTAACAAAGGTCTGCCTAACCTCAGAACCAGCACCGGACGTGACCTGTGCCACCCCGGACCGGGACGCCGTCCCGACGGTCGCGGGCCGATCGGGTGAGAGCGCCCGTCCGGCGCCGCCGCCCACGGCGAACCGGCCCCGCGGGACACCGGGAGGCGCTAGCGTCCGACGCGTCGTCCACGGCCGCTCGGGAAGGGACCCGTCGTGCTGCGCCTCCTGCCGTTCGTCGTCGAGCTGGCGCTGCTCGTGTTCTGCCTCATCGACTGCATCCAGTCCGACGGCGACCGGGTCCGGAACCTGTCCAAGGGCTGGTGGATCGCCCTCATCGTCTTCCTGCCGATCGCGGGCGGCGTCGCGTGGCTCGTCGCCGGCCGCCCCCAGAGCCCGCGCCGTCAGGTGGCGTGGCCCGCCACCGCGACCGCCGGGTACCCGGAGTACGAGCGACCCCGCCGGTTCACCGAGGACCCCACCGAGGAGGAACGGCGCCGCGCCGAGGAGCGCCGCTCCGACGAGCTGCACCAGCAGATGCTGCGCGACTGGGAGTCCCAGCTGCGCGCCCGTGAGCAGCCGGGCGAGCCGCCGAGCGCCCCACCCGCCGCGCGCGGCGACGCCTGACGCAGCACCGGACGGCCTCCCGCGCCCGCGCCGCGCCGCCGGCCCCGGGAGCGCGCACGGCCCGCACGGCGCGGCCGTAGGACCCAGATCCCCCGTATGCCGGGTGTGTCGGTACACAACGGGCGAATCGGCACCGCAAGATGGGGCCATGGACGTGTCGAGCGTGACGGTCGGGTTGCCGGTCGCGGACCTCCGGGTCGCGGTGGAGTGGTACCGGCGGGTGCTCCAGCTCCCGGCGCCGGACCTGGAGCCCGCCGAGGGGGTCGTGGAGTTCCGCGTCGGCACCGTGTGGCTGCAGCTCAGCGAGGAGCCGATCGCGCGCTCCGGCGCGGAGGTCGTCCTGGGGCTGGGCGTGACCGACGCCGCGCTCGAGCGCGAGCGCCTGGCCGCGATGGGCCTCGAGGTCGGGCCGCTGGTCCACGTCGAGGGCGCTGTGGACTACGTCGACCTCGCCGACCCGGACGGCAACCGGCTCAACCTGTACTCCATGGCACCGCAGGACCCGCCGACCTGACTCGTCGGCCGCACGCCCCCCCCGCCGACGCCGCCGATACCGTGAGCGATACCGTTGCCCGATGGCGATGACTCTCCGACTCGACACAGCCGAGACGGAAGCACTGAGGCGACGTGCCGAGGTCGAGCACCGATCGATGCAGGACGTGGCACGCCGGGCCGTGCGTGACTACATCGAGCGCACGTCACGCGACGACCTCATCGACGCCGTCATGGACAGCGAACTTCCTCGCTACGCCGAGGCACTCGAGCGCCTCGGCCGATGATCTAGCTGACCACCGAGGATCTGCTGGCCGTCGGGCGGCGCGTCGTCTGCGACCTCGCGGTGCGCGACCCCGGCCGCTCAAGTCCGCCGCCGCCCGGCTTCTGACTCAGATCGGCGGGACCGACGTACCCCGACCTCCTCACCAAGGCAGCCGCACTCCTCCACTCGCTGACGCGCAACCGAGCCCTCGTGGACGGGAACAAGAGGCTCGCCCTCGCTGGCACGATCGTGTTCCTGCGAGTCAGCGGCACCCGCCTCGGCGCCACCAATGATGAGGCTGCACGCTCATCATGGACGTCACTGCGGGGCGGGAGGAGGATGTGGAAGCCATCCGCCCCGGCTCTCGCGCCTGCCGAGGCCTGGTGAGCACGGGCGGGACACTCTCTGCCAACCCGAACACGGTCCCGCCCGCGACGCGGAGCGGCGAGCAGATGGTCGAGCAACCGCGTCTGCGCCTGCGACAGGTGAGCCGCCGGCGACGCACCCCGGCGCCGTGCGACCGAGCTCAGCCGCTCGCCGTCGACCCCCGCACGACCACGCGCGGCGCGATCGTCTCCACGCCCTCGTCCGGCGACCCGGCGATGCGCGCGAACAGCCGCGTGGCCGCCCGCCGGCCCATGGTCTCGAAGTTCATGTCGACGCTGGTCAGGGCCGGTCGTGAGCCGGCGATCATCGGCTCCCAGTTGTCGAAGCCGACGACCGCCACGTCGTCCGGGACGGTGACGCCGCGGTCACGCAGCGCGTCGAGGACGCCCCGCGCGATCTGGTCGCTGCCGGCGACGACCGCGTCGATGCCCGGGGCGGCGTCGAGCGCGGCGCCCACGCCCGCGCGTCCCCACGCCTCGCTCCACGAGCCGTACCGGACGGGCCCGACGAGCTCGAGCCCGGCGGCCGCGAGCGCCTGGCCGACGCCCTCGGCGCGGTCGCGCGCGGCGGCGTAGGTGGCGTCCCCGGACACGTGGGCGATGCGACGGCGGCCGAGCGTGAGCAGGTGCTCCGTGGCGATCCGCCCGGCCGTGACGTTGTCCGGCACGACGGAGGCGTCCCGGGGGTCGTCGGACGGCGCGTAGGCGTAGACGACGGGGACGGCGACGTCCGGCCCGAGCGACGGCCGGGGGTCGGTCTTCGACCCCACGACGATGAGCCCGTCGACGCGCCGGCCCAGCAGGGCGCGCAGGTGGTGCTGCTCGCGGATGGCGTCCTCGCGGGCGTCGCAGAGGAACACCGACGTGCGCCCGGCGCCGAACGCGTCCTCCGCGCCCATCAGGATCGGCAGGCTGAACCGGCCCTCGAGGTCGTGCGTCAGCAGGCCGACGGTGCCGGTCTGCCCGGCGGTGATCGCCCGTGCGAGCGAGTTCGGCGTGAACGCGAGCCGGTCGGCGACCTCCTCCACCCGGCGGCGCGTATCGGGGTGGACGTCGGCCTTGCCGTTGAGCGCCTTCGACGCCGTCGCCACCGACACCCCGGCGTGCTGCGCGACCTCGCGCAGGGTGACCGGTCGGGACCTGCCGCCCGTCGTCGTCATCGCCGTCCTCCGTCCCGCCCGGGCGTCGCAGCCGCGTCGCCGCGCTCATCATGCCCGAAAACGGGGTGCAGCATGCCCGGTTGCATGGACCAAAGCGCGGTGTTAACGTCCCGAAACGGGTTTCGACGATTTTCGTCGGACGGTGGAGACACCACCTGCCTGCCGCGCGCAGGCAGCGACGGGAACCCGGCAGTCAGCGCCCCCGACGACGCACGGGCCGGGTACCCCCCGACGGGCCTCGTCACGAGATTCAGGAGCCCGGTTGATGACCATCAACGGCAACGACGCACGGCCCACTCCTCGCCGCCGCCCCCGGCTGGCACTCACCTCCCTCGCCACCGTGAGCACGCTGCTGCTCGCGGCCTGCTCGGGCGGCACCAGCGCCGACGGCGGCGGCGACGACGGCGGGTCCGCCGGCGGCGACACCGTCACGGTGTGGCACTACTTCTCGGACGAGAACCAGGTCCGCCTCATGGACGAGCTCGGCGCCAAGTTCGAGTCGGAGCACGACGGCGTGAGCGTGGACAACGTCTTCGTCCCCTACGACCAGCTCAACTCCAAGCTGGTGTCCGCCGCGGGTGCGCAGACCGGCCCGGACGTCGTCGTGTTCAACGGCGCCGAGGCCTCCACCCTCGCGCTCGGCGGCGCGCTCGCCCCGCTGGACGACTACTGGGCGGACTACGCCGACGCGGACCAGTTCCCCGAGTCCGTCGTGCACACCATCGAGGACACCACCTACGCGGTGCAGGGGTACGTCAACCTGCTGGGCCTCTGGTACAACGCCGACATCCTGGCCGAGATCGGCGTCGAGCCGCCCACCACGATGGACGAGCTCGAGGACGCCATGGCGAAGGCGAAGGACGCGGGCTACGCCGGCATCACGCTGTCCGGCCTCCCCCAGTCGCAGGGCGAGTGGCAGGCCTACCCCTGGATCACGTCGGAGGGCTTCACCTACGAGGACCCGCAGGCCGACGCGCTCGCCGCCGGCCTCTCGCGCGTGCGCGGATGGGTCGAGAGCGGGTGGCTCTCGCAGGAGGCCGTGACGTGGGACCAGACGGTCCCGTTCCAGCAGTTCGCCGCGGGGAAGACCGCGTTCGCGGCCAACGGCAACTGGCAGATGGGGACCGCCGAGTCCGACGCCGAGTTCGAGTACGGCGTCGTCCCGCTGCCGCTGTCCGAGACCGGTGGCGTGTACCTCGGCGGTGAGGGCCAGGGCATCGGCGCGTTCAGCGAGAACCCGGACCTCGCGTGGGACTACCTGACCGCGACGTACCTCGACGCGGAGGGCCAGGCGCTGCCGGCCGAGATCGTCGGCTCGCTGCCGTCCCGCGCCGACGCCGCGGCCGACGAGGTCGTCACCGGCAACGCGCTGCTCCAGCCGTTCGCGCAGAGCATCACGCAGTTCGGCGCCAACTACCCGTCGGGCGTCATCCCGCCCGAGGCCGTCGCCGACGTGCAGCTCACGCTCGGCCAGGCCTGGAGCGCCGCCATCGGCGGGCAGAAGTCGCCGCAGCAGGCCGCCGACGACGCGATCGCGGCGATCAGCCCGCTGCTCGACTGACCCGTCCCACGCCCCCGCCCGCGCCAGGTCGTCGGCGCGACGTCCCCCAGGAGGTCCTCATGACCACCGCACTCGCGCCGACGGCCGGGCGGGCCGACACCCGCCCGGCCCCCCGGCCGCGCCGAGGCCGACCGCGCCAGACGCGCATGATCTTCCTGCTGCCGGCCGCCGTCTTCCTGGCCGTGCTGAGCATCTACCCGCTCGTCACGCTCGTGCGGATGGCCGTCTCCGAGGTCACCGCCGCGACGCTCAACGCCGACTGGGCGTTCACGGGCCTGGAGAACCTCGCCTCCGGGTTCGCGTCCGGCGAGACGACCGCCGCACTGACGCGCACGCTCGTCTTCGTCGTCGTGGTCACCGTGCTCGGCATGGGCCTCGGGCTCGGCGGCGCGATCGCCCTGCGCACCTCGGGCTGGTGGTCCGGAGCGCTGCTCGCGCTCATGGTGTTCGTCTGGGCGCTGCCGCCCGTCGTCAACGGCTCGGTGTGGAAGTTCCTGCTGGCCGACACCGGACTGGTCAACACGGTCCTGCTGTCGACGGGGCTGCGCGACACCCCCGTGCCGTTCCTCTACGACCAGTACTGGGCGCTCGCCGCCGTCGCCTTCGTCAACTCGTTCGCGGTCATCCCGTTCAACGCGCTGGTCTACCGGGCCGCGCTGCTGACCATCTCGCCCGAGGTGTTCGAGGCCGCGCAGCTCGACGGCGCCACCAAGGCCCAGCAGGTGCGCCACATCATGATCCCGTCGGTGCGCCCCACGACGCTCGTGCTGCTCATCCTCACGCTCGTGTACGGGCTGCGGAGCTTCGACTTCATCTACGTCATGACGTACGGCGGCCCCGGCACGGCCACCAACACCCTGCCGTTCCTGGGCTACCTGCAGGCGTTCGTCCGGTACGACTACGGCCTCGGTGCCGCGACGTCCGTCGTGGCCGTCGCCGGGGTGCTCGTCCTGGCCGTGCTGTACGCCCGCAGCATCCGCAAGGAGGAGTCGCACTGATGAACGAGGTCAAGGCCGGACCGGTCGCCGTCGCCACCAAGGCGCTGCTCACCCTCATGTACGGCGTGCCGATCGTGTGGATCCTCATCACGTCGATCAAGAGCTCCGCGGACGTCTTCGACCGCTCCGCGACGTTCGTGTTCACGCCCACGCTCGACGCGTACGCCGCCGCGATCACACCGGCCCTGTGGCAGGCGATGGGCCAGTCCGCGACGATCGCCATCGGCACCACGGCGCTCGTGCTGGCGGTCGCCATCCCCGCCGCCTACGGGCTGGCCCGCACGACCGGCTGGGCGCCGACCGTCGGGCTCGGGCTGCTGATCGTCCTGCAGATGATGCCGCAGACCGCGAACGTCATCCCGCTCTTCCAGATCTTCAGCAGCTGGCGCCTGCTCGACACCACGGCCGCCGTGATCCTGGCCGACGCGGCGCTGCTCGTCCCGTTCGCGACCCTGCTCCTGCGGCCGTTCTTCCGGGCCGTCCCGCCCGAGCTGGAGGAGGCGGCGTCCATCGACGGCGCCGGCATCTTCCGCACGTTCTGGCGGGTCGTGCTGCCGGTCGCCCGCAACGGCCTGTTCACGGTCGGCACGCTGATCTTCCTGCTCGCGTGGGGCGAGTTCCTGTACGCGGTCAACTTCTACCTCACGCCGAGCAGCTACCCGCTCAGCGCGCTGCTCGCGCAGCAGGTGTCGGCCTTCGGCATCGACTGGCCCGGCCTCATGGCCCTCGCCGTCCTGACCTCGCTGCCGATCCTCGTCGTCTTCAGCCTCACCTACCGCCAGCTCAAGGACGGCCTGACGGTCGGCGCGGTCAAGTAGCCCGCCCGCTCGTCCCCGTCCCTGCCCGGCCCACGAGGCCCGAGTCACCCCCGGAGTCCGCCATGCCCCCGTCCGAGTCCCACGACCTCCGCGTCGCCCCCCACCAGCACGGACGGCCCGCCGTCCCCTCCCGGTCGCGCTGGCGCCCGCTCGGCCTCGACGAGGTCACGCTCACCGGCGGGTTCTGGGGCGACCTCCAGGACCTCAACGCGTCCACGATGATCGCCCACGTCGAGGGCTGGCTCGAGCGCCTCGGCTGGAACGGCAACTTCGACGCCGCCGTCGAGGGGCGCCTGCCCCTCGACCGCCAGGGCCGCGAGTTCTCCGACTCCGAGACGTACAAGCTGCTCGAGGCCATGGCGTGGGAGGTCGGGCGCACCGGCGACGCCGACCTGGACCGGCGCCTGCGCGCGCTGACCGCCCGCGTCGCCGCCGCGCAGGAGCCGGACGGCTACCTCTCGACGATGTTCGGCCGCCCCGGCCAGCGGCCGCGGTGGTCGGACCTGGAGTGGGGCCACGAGCTCTACTGCATCGGCCACCTCGTGCAGGCCGGCGTCGCCCGGGCGCGCACGCACGGCGACGACGAGCTCGTGCAGGTCGCGGTGCGCGCCGCCGACCTCGTGTGCCGCGAGTTCGGCGCCGACGGGCCGCAGCAGGGCGTGTGCGGCCACCCCGAGATCGAGGTCGCGCTCGTCGAGCTGTACCGCGTGACCGGCGAGCAGCGCTACCTCGACCAGGCCCGTCTGTTCGTCGAGCGCCGCGGGCACGGCCTGCTCGGCGAGATCGACTTCGGCCCCCAGTACTTCCAGGACGACCTCCCGGTCCGGGACGCGCACGTGCTCGACGGCCACGCCGTGCGGGCGCTGTACCTCGCGTCCGGTGCGGCCGACCTCGCCGTCGAGGACGGGGACGACGAGCTGCTCGCGGCCGTCACCGCGCAGGTGCTCACCACGCTCGCGCGCCGCACGTACCTCACCGGTGGCATGGGCGCGCACCACGAGGGCGAGTCGTTCGGCGCCGACTTCGAGCTGCCGCCGGACCGCTCCTACTCGGAGACGTGCGCCGGCATCGCCTCGGTCATGGTCAACCAGCGCCTCCTGCTGCAGACCGGCGACGCCCGCCACGCCGACGCGGTCGAGCGCACGCTCTACAACGTCGTCGCGGCCTCCCCCTCGCAGGACGGCCGGGCGTTCTACTACACGAACACGCTGCACCAGCGCGTCCCGGGGCGCGAGGTCGCACCCGACGAGCTCAGCCCCCGGGCCGCGTCGAGCCTGCGCGCACCGTTCTTCGCGGTGTCGTGCTGCCCGACCAACGTGACGCGCACGGTCGCGTCGCTCGCGGCGTACGTCGCGACCGTCGACGACCACGGCCTCCAGCTGCACCAGTACGCGCCCGCGACGATCCGGGCCGAGCTGGCCGACGGGCGCGCCGTCGAGCTCGAGGTCACGACCTCCTACCCGGACGACGGCCGCGTCGTGGTGCGCACCGTCCGCGGCCCCGAGGACGGCTGGACGCTCACGCTGCGCGTCCCCGCGTGGGCCGAGGACGCCCGGGTGACGCGCGCCGACGGCACGACCGCGCAGGCCGCGCCCGGCTACGTCGAGGTCGCGGGCCCGGCACAGGGCGAGCAGCTCGTGCTGGACCTGCCGGTGCGCGCCCGCTGGACGTGGGCCGACCCCCGCGTCGACGCGGTGCGCGGTCAGGTCGCCGTCGAGCGCGGCCCGCTCGTCCTCGCGCTCGAGTCGACCGACCTCGGTGACGACGTCGCGAGCGCGGTCGTCTCGACCGCGCAGGCGCCCGTCGAGCGGGACGGCCGCGTGCTCGTCCCGGTCGCGTCGCGCGAGCTGCCGGACGGGCCGTGGCCCTTCCGCGGCGCGCCGGCGGGCGCACCGGACCCCGCGCGCGAGGTGCCCCTCGTGCCGTACCACGCGTGGGCGAACCGCGGCCCGTCCACCATGCGGGTGTGGCTGCCCGTGGAGTGATCCGCCGCCGACCCACCCGCGGCGCCGACGGGCGCCGAGCGCACGAGGGAGCCCGCGCCCCGGGACGGGTGCGTGGGCTCCCTCGTCGCACCGGGCCCGCACGGGCTCGGTGCGACGTGCGTCAGTGCGCGGTGCAGCTGACGGACGCCGCCTCGCCGGACCCGGTCCCCTGGAAGCCGACGTCCACGGCGCCCCGCGGTGCCAGGCGGGCGTTCCAGGCGGCGGCGCCGAGCTCGACCGGCGCCGCCGAGCGCAGCTCGGCCCCCCACGTGTGCACGACGGCGCCGGACGGGAGCGTGAGGCGCACGGTCCACCCCGCGAGCTGCCGGTCACCGGCCGTGACGCGGAGGTTCGCCACGAACCCGCCCGCCCACGAGCTCGTCACCCGGTAGTCCGCCGTGCACGACGCGCCCGGGCTCGCCGTCGCGGTCGGGGACGGTGTCGGCGGCACGGACGGGGCGGGGGTCACCGAGGGCGTGGGCGGCGCCGAGGGCGTGGGCGGCGCCGAGGGCGTGGGGGTCGCGGACGCCGTGGGCGTCGGTGCCGGCGTCCGCGTGGGGCTCGCGCTCGGTGTGGGCGAGGGTGCGGGCGTGGCCTCCGGTGCCAGCGCCAGGTCCGCGGTCGCGAAGCGCGCGAACGAGCGGTTGACGTCCGCCTCGCCCCCGCGCCCGTCGCAGCCGCGAGCCGGGTCGAAGAGCAGGTAGGTGCCGGAGCTGCAGGACCCCGTCGGCTCGGCGTCGCCGCCGACGACCGCGGTGCCCCCGATCGACACGCCGCCCTGGATCAGCGCGTTGTCCCGCACGACCGCGCTGCCGCTCACCGACCCGCCGTCGTTGACCCACGCCAGGCCCTCGATGCGGGCGTCGCCCGTGACCGACGCCCGCCCGTACACCGCGGCGTTCGGCCCGACGTAGGCCGTCGCGGCGACCGTCGCGCGCGCGTCGACCCAGCCGCCCCCGTTGGGGTGCCAGCGGCCCCCGCCGGGCGCCGCACCGCGCGAGCCGCCGGGGACGTGACCCTGCGGCAGGGCGCCGTCGAGCCGGAGCTCGAACGGGAAGCGGTAGCTCCTGGTCCATCCGTCGAGGAACGCGTGCTTGTGCACCGTGGTCGGCGTCCCCGTCACCACGAGGTACACCTCCTCGCCGGGCTGCGTCGCGAACGACGCCTGCGTGTCGACGCCCTGCACGACGTCCCCGTAGCGCGCCACCCCGTCGCGCACGGCGACGAAGCCGTAGCTCCAGCCGGACCCCGCCGCGGGGTCGACGTGCCCGCGGAGCCGGATGCGCACCGTGCCGCCGGGCGTGTCCGGGTACAGGCGCACCTTGGTGTACCCGTAGGCGCCCGGGGCGATGCCGGCCGGGACCGCGAACTGCCGGGCGGCCGCGTCCACGGCGTCCACCTGCACGAGGCTCTGCGCCACGACGAACGGGTACAGCCGGTCGATGAAGGGCTGCACCTGCGCCCGGTTGGCGTAGTCCCAGGTGACGTTGCGCATCGCGTACCGCGCGACCTCGGCGTTCAGCTGGTCCTGCGTGAGGCCGGCCAGGCGCCGGTACGTCTCGAGCGGGTGCTCGGTGCTGCGCGCCTCGTTCCAGATCCGGATGAACATCGTCATGCCGTGCGTCTCGACGATGTGCTGGATCAGCATCCACGCGCCGTAGTGGTGCCGGCTCGAGGAGTACGGGAGGTTCTCGGTGCGGACGAACCGCGTGAGGTCGCCGGCGCCCCTGCCGGGGAGGGCCTGCATCGCCATGAACTCGGCGCTCGCCTCCCAGAAGGTGCCCGCCGACGCGTGCGTGAACCCGTAGCCGGACCGGCCCAGGAACGTGTAGTTCTGCAGGACGTGCGCGAGCTCGTGCACCAGCCCCCATGACCCGGGCTGGGCGGCGCCCGGGGCGAGGTTGATCACGCCGACCCGGCCGTCGGTGGACCCGCCGGTCGCCCACGCGTTCAGCCCGGGGTTGCTCGACCACGTGCTCGTGATGATCACGATGATCTTGTGCTGCGCGAGCAGCCCCGCCTCCGGGGTGAAGCGCATGTCGTCGACGTAGAAGGCGTACGCGCTCTCGAGCTCGCGGAGCACGTTGGCCGGGTCGAACCGGTACTGCGTCGGCGCCGTCGTCGGCGACGTCCCGGCCAGCTCGCCCCACAGCACGACGAAGTTGTCGGACTCCGCGCTGCGCTCGGGCGCCCACGCGACCTCGCCCGTGCGCGCCCACCGCTCGGGGATCCACACGGTCTTGGGCGCGGCGTGCGCCGGGGCCCACGCCGCGGGACCGAGCAGACCGCCGACCACCGCGGTGAGGACCGCGAGGACCACCAGGAACCGGTGCCGCCAGCCGCGCCGCTCCCGCACCGAGCCGTCCGCACCGACCGTCACCGCCGCCATCGTGATCCCCGTCCGTCCGTGCGGCGCACGTCGCCGCAAGCGCGTCGAGAGTGTCGCAGCGAGCGCTTTCCGGGCACAGGGGGACGAAACGATTCCGGCGGGCGGCGCGGCGACCGGGACGGTGCCCCCGCCGGGGTTCGAACCCGGACTGGACCGGGTTTAAGCCGGTTGCCTCTGCCGGTTGGGCTACGGGGGCGCAGACGTCATCGTGCCAGCCGCGCCGGCCCGGGGTCGGCCCGCCATCCGACCGCCCGACGCACGACGGCCCCGGGACCGCGCGGTCCCGGGGCCGTCCTCACGCCGCTGCGGACGTCACGTGTTGTCGGCGTGCTCGTCCCGCTTCTCGGCGGGCGAGCCCGGCTCGGCCTTGTACGACGGCAGGGACGGCTGCGTCGTCGCACCGTCGGTGGGCGGCGTGTCCTGCGACGTCTGCTCGACCTTCGGCTTCGGCGGCACGGCGGCGCTGCGGAACTCCGCGCGCGGGTCGTGCAGCGAGCCGAGGGCGACGACCTCGCGGCGCAGCAGCAGCGACCCCGTCCACCCGGCCATGATGCGGATCTTGCGGTTCACGGTCGGCATGGCGAACACGTGGTACGTGCGGTGCAGCACCCACGCGGGGAAGCCGCGGACCTTGATCTTGCCGAACATCTGCGCGACGCCCTTGTACATGCCGAGCGACGCGACGGCGCCGACGTTCTTGTGCTTGTACGGGGTCGGCTCGCCCGAGCGGAGCACCACGGCGAGGTTGTCGCCGATGTGGTTGCCCTGGCGCAGCGCGTGCTGCGCGTTCGGCGGGCAGAACTTGCCCGGGTTGTACAGGTCGGGCACCGCGGCGCAGTCGCCGGCCGTGTACGCGTCGGCGACGACGGTGCCGTCCTCGGCCGTCACCTGCAGGTACTCGTTCGCGATGACCCGGCCCATCGCGTCCAGCGGCAGGTCCGAGTTGCGCAGCACCGGGTTGGCCTTGACGCCCGCCGTCCACACGAGCGTCTCGGCGTCGAACTCCGTGCCGTTCGACAGCACGACGTGCCCGTCGACGCACGAGCTGAGGAACGTCGACAGGAAGATCTCGATGTTGCGCTTGCGCAGCTGCTCGAGCGTGTAGCCGCCGAGCTCCTCGCTGACCTCGGGCAGGATGCGCGGGCTGCCCTCGACGAGGACGAACCGCAGCTCCTCGGGCTCGATCTGCTTGTAGTGCCGGACGGCGTAGCGCGCCATGTCCTCGACCTCGGCGAGCGCCTCGATGCCCGCGAACCCGCCGCCGACGAACACGAACGTCAGCATCTTGCGCCGCAGCTCGGGGTCCCACGTGCTCGACGCCACGTCGATGCGGCCCAGCACGTGGTTGCGCAGCGCGATGGCCTCCTCGACGTTCTTGAAGCCGATGCCGTACTCCGCCAGGCCCGGGATGGGCAGCGTGCGGGCGACCGAGCCGAGGCCGACCACGAGGTGGTCGTAGGTGACCCAGTACGGGTCGCCCTCGAGCGGCGTGATCTCGACGCGGCGGTTGGCGTGCTCGATGTGCGTCACGTGGCCCTGCAGCACGTCGATGCCCTTGAGCGCGCGACGGTGCGGGGCGACGACGTTGCGCGGGTCGATCGAGCCGGCCGCCGCCTCGGGCAGGAACGGCGCGTACGTCATGTACGGGCGGGGGTCCACGACCACGATCGCCGCGTCCCGCTTGCCCATGCGCTTGCGCAGCCGGCGGGCGGAGTACAGCCCGACCGTCCCCCCGCCGAGGACGATGACGCGCGGGACCTTGCGCGGCTTGCCCTGGGGCGCCGGCATGAGCGTGCCGGTCGCGGACGCAGCGCCGACCGCGGGAGTGGACGTCTGAGACATAGGTCCCACGGTAGAGCCGCGCGGGAGCCCACGCGTGCCTGGGGGCGGTGACGGTGCGCACACCCCCGGTGCGCCCGTGCGGGGTTCAGCCCTGCTCGTCGCGACCGTCGGCGTCCTGCGCGTCACGCTCGACCCGCACGCGCGTGATGCGGCGGCGGTCGACCTCGACCACGACGAGCCGGGTGCGCGCCGACGCCGCCGCGTCGTCGGCGTTGCGCTCGCCGGTGCCGGCGTCCCGGACCTCGACGCTCTCACCCACGACGGGGATGCGCCCGAGCTCGGCGAGCACGTAGCCGGCGACGGTCTCGTAGGCGCCCTCGGGCAGCGTCACACCCGTGCGCTCCGCGAAGTCCTCGAGGGTCAGGCCCGCGTCCACCGCCTCGCCGCCCCTGGCGACCGGCACGGGGTCGTACTCGTCGACGATCTCGCCGACCAGCTCCTCGAGCAGGTCCTCGAGCGTGACGATGCCGTCGGTGCCGCCGTACTCGTCCACGACGACGGCCATGTGCGAACCCGTGCGGCGCATGAGCGAGATCGTCGGCAGCACCGCGTTCGTGCCGGGCAGCGACACGATCGGGCGCGTCACGTCGCCGACCGTCGTGGTCGACACCTCCTCGATCGCCTCGACGACGCCGGCGCGGCCGTGGGCGTCGGGGTCCTCGTCCGCCTCGCGCACCGCACGTGCCACCGGTGCGAGCAGGTCGCGCACGTGCACGAAGCCGACGATGTCGTCGAAGTCCTCGCCCGTGACCGGGTAGCGCGAGTACGGCAGCGCGCCGACGACGCGCGCGGCCTCCGCGATGGGCGACGCCGCCGCGAGGAACTGCACGTCGGCGCGCGGGCGCATCGTCTCGGCGAGCGAGCGGTCGCCCGCCGAGAAGACGTCGGTGATGAGGCGGCGCTCGTCCTCGGGCAGGTCGGGGTGGGTGCGGACGAGGTCGCGCAGCTCCTCGTCGGTGATCTGCTCGCCCGTGGCCTGCGGGTCGAGGCCGAGGAGCCGCACGACCGCGTCCGTCGACCGCGAGAGCAGCCAGATCACCGGCGTCATGAGGATCGCGAAGCGGTCCAGCGGGGGCGCCACGGTGAGCGCGACCCGCTGGCTCTTCTGCATCGCGATGCGCTTCGGCGCGAGCTCGCCCAGCACCAGGGACAGGTACGCGATGACGAGCGTCAGCACGACCAGCGCGGCACCCTCCGCCGGGCCGGGGCGGAGCCCGAGCCCTTCGAACAGCGGGGCCACCGACGGCGCGAGCGCCGACGCGCCGAACGCGGCGGAGAAGAACCCGGCGACCGTCACGCCGATCTGCACCGCGGCGAGGAACCGGTTCGGGTTGCGGGCGACGGCGGCGACGCGGGCACCGCGCGCCGACTGCTTCTCGAGCTGCACGAGCTGCGACTCGCGCAGCGAGACCAGCGCCAGCTCGGTGCCGGCGAACACGCCGCCGACGAGGATGAACAGGAGCACGAGGCCGATGTCGGCCCAGATGTCGGCGGTCATGGCCTTTCCGGGGTGGAGGACGGGCTTCCAGCCTAGGGAAACACCCGTCGGCCGCATCCCGTTCCCCGCGCCACCCGCGCCGGGCGGCGCAGGGCCGGCGCCGGTCGTCGGCCGCCCGTGTCGAGGTCCTGGGTACCTCGACTTCGGCCTCGGTCGTTCGGCCACCTCGCGATGACCGCCGGGGCAGCAGCCCCGTGACGCGGCGCGGCACCGTGGCGATCCGCCACGGTGCCGCGCACTCGCGCCTCCAGGGTCAGACGGTCGCCAGCGACGACCAGACCTCGTTGGGGCTGTTGGTGCAGGCTCCCCAGGTGAGTGTGGCCGTGCGGAAGTCCTCGATGCAGCCCATGCCCCAGTCGAGCTGGTGGATACGGCCGTCGCTGGTCTGTCCCCAGCGCACCAGCAGGCCGCTGTCGCAGGCCGCGACGAAGATCCCGGAGGAGCTGCCGGTGGCGAGGCACCGGCCGTCCGGGGTGCGGATGGTCTGGTCCGCCGCCGAGTAGACCCAGCGCTGCGTGGCCGAGCCGTTGCACTTCGTGGTGAACGCCGCCACCGGCCGCTCGGGGTGCTCCCGGCGGTCGATGCACAGTCCGGTGTCCTTGTTGCGCAGCTCGCTGCCGGGAGCGGCGGCCTGGGCCGGCTGTACCGCGCCGAACAGGCTCAAGGCCAGCAGGGCGGATGCCGCCAGGGTCGAGATGATCTTTCGCACCATCGTCGGGCTCCTTCTCGCGAGGCTGAGTTCGGACCGTGGCGCCGACGCCCTGCGACGTCGGCGCCGACGTCGATCTGTGGAGATAGTGGAACTTTGCACCACTTCGGACATCCCCACAAGCCCGGCAAGCCCCGCGCCGGCGCCGGTCGTCCCCCGCTCAGCCGCCCGGCGCCGGCTCGGGCACCGCGTCCGCCGGCGCGACGGGCGCGTCGGGCGCGGGCGGCGCACCGGCGTCGCCGGCCGGGGCGGTCGCCCCCGGGTCCCCCTCGCCGGCCGACGGGCCGGGCGTCGGCGTCGCGGCGTCCTCGGTCGCGGCGTCCTCGGTCGCGTCGTCCTCGGTCGCGGCGGGACCCCACGCGGTCACGGCCAGCGCCTGGTCGAACGGCCAGGCCGGCGCCAGGAGGTCGTCCTCCGCACCGGGCCGCAGCGCCAGGTCGCCCGCCCACTCGTCGGTGTCGACGGCGCTCGACGGTGCGGTCCACAGCGGGTACGCGTTCCACCGGAGCGCGCCGCCGACGCCCGGCGCGCCGACGCGGTAGGCCACCTCGGAGTCGTCGTCGAGCCAGACGGTCCCCTGCCTGCCCAGCTCCCCGGCGTACCGCTCCGTGACCACCGGCCGCCCCTCCTGGTCCACGATCTGCGCGCCCTGCACGGGCCTGCCGTCGGCGTCGTAGACGAACAGGTTGGTCGCGGTCTCGCCGTCGACCACGACGCCGTCCACCGGCGCGGTGTCCAGCACCGCCTGCAGCTGCGCCTCCTGCTGCCGGTCCGCGGCCGGCAGCCACAGGAGCAGCACGGCGGCCGCCACGGCGCCGACCGCGCTGACCAGCGTCGCGACCGCGTGCCAGCGCCCGCGCACCACCCAGTGCCCGCGGCCCCACTGCACGCTCGCGACGACGGCCGCGGCGAGCACGACCCAGCCCACGAGACCGGAGGGCAGCCACCACGGCTCGGGCGGCTCGGCCCCGACCGACCGGAGCACGAGCTGGGCCAGCGCCCAGCCCCGCAGCAGCCACCCGGCGGGTCGCAGCGCCACGAGCACCTCCTCGACGGGGAGCCAGCCGCGCTTGGCGCGCAGCGAGGCGAGCACCGCGTCGTCGATCGCGAAGGCCTCGCGCCACCGGCCGGCGAGCGCGTCCCGGACCGGGTGACGCCGGCCTGCGGGTGCCAGCCCCGCGGCGGCGCGCAGCTCGGCCGCGTACGCCTCCGGCGTGCCGAACTCCTCCACCAGCCCGCCGCTGTGCGCGCGGCCGTCGTCCGCGAGCGCGTCGGCGAGATTCGCCTCGAGCCCGTCCGTCAGGTCGTCCACCTGGTCCGCGCCGAGGTCGGCGAGGGCCGCCCGCACCCGGGCGGCGTAGTGGGCGACGTCCTGCGCCACACCGGCGTCCAGCACGCTCATCGTCCTGCCTCCGTCCCGAGCAGGCGCGACATCGTGCCCGCGAACTCGTCCCAGTCCTTGCGCTGCGCGTCGAGCATCGCCCGGCCCTGCGCGTTGATCCCGTAGTACTTGCGGTGCGGCCCCTCGTCGCTGGGCACGACGTACGACGTCAGCGCCCCCGACGAGTAGAGCCGTCGGAGCGTGCCGTAGACGGACGCGTCCCCGACCTCCTCGATGCCCGCGGCGCGCAGGCGCCGCACGACGTCGTAGCCGTACCCGTCCTCGTCGGCGACCACGGCGAGCACCGCGACGTCGAGCACCCCCTTGAGCAGCTGCGTGGTGTCCACGCGACCTCCGCTCCCCCGCTCCCGCGGGACGTGTGGTGCGGGCGCCCCTCCGGCGCCCGCGGCTCGCACACTACTGTGCAGAACGCAGTACCGTCCAGACCGACACACCGGACGGTGCGCCGGGTGCGGGGCAACCCGCCCGACGCTGCCCCCGCCGCACCGTTCCCCTCCCGCCCACGCAAGCCCGCCGGTCCTGGCACCGCGGTCCCCGCGCACGCCCGTCACCAGCCCACCGCACGCAGCGAGTTCGCCGGTTGTGCACCCAGGTCGCCGGGCACGACCGGCGACCTCGGCGCAGAAGTGACGAACTCGGCGAGCGGGCGTCCGCACGCGCCGCTTCCTTGGCCGTGCCCGGCCGGCACACCGTTGCGGCGACCGCGCCCCGATGCCCCGGCGCCGCCTGCGCGGCGCGCTCGTCGCTCGTGCGGCGAGCCGTCGCCAGGTGCCGAGCTCGTCACTCGTGCGGCGAGCTCGTCACTCGGGAGGGACGAGGTCGCGCCGGGCCGACGAGGTCGCGGGGTCGACGGGGTCGTGGACGGACGGGCAGCGGCCGCCTCAGCGCTCCGCGACGCTCCAGGCGATGCCGTCGAGGATGTCGTGCTCCGAGGTCACGACGTGCGTGAGCGCACCGCCGGCCGCGGCGACCTCGTCGCGCACGCGCCGGACGACCTCGCGCCACACGAGCGCGCCCGCGCCGATCACGTCGACGCGGCCCGGGTGCAGGTACGGCAGGGCCGCGCGCTGGTCACGCGGGGCCCGCAGGAGGTCGTCGCACGCGGTGAGCACGTCCGCCACCGGCAGGCGCGAGCCGTCGATGCGGTCGCGGCTGTACGCCGGCAGGCGCAGCGCGTGCGCGGTGATGGTCGTGACGGACCCCGCCAGGCCGACCAGTGTCGCGGCGCGGCCGAGGGGCACGACGGCCGCGGCCGCGTCGAGGGCCGCGCGGACGTCGGCCGTGGCCGCGGCCACCTCGTCCTCGGTCGGGGGGTCCGTGTGGAGGTGGCGCTCGGTCATGCGGACGGAGCCGACGTCCATCGAGAGGGCAGCCTCCGGCGCGTCGGTGCCGAGCACGAGCTCGGTCGACCCGCCGCCGAGGTCGACGACGAGGAACGGCGCGTCGAACCGCCCCGCGAGCACGCCGGTGGCGCCGCGGAACGAGAGCCGGGCCTCCTCGTCGCCCCCGACGACCTCCGGGGCGACGCCGAGCGCGTCCTGCACGCCCTGCACGAAGTCGGCGCGGTTCTCGGCGTCGCGCGTCGCCGACGTCGCGACGAACCGCACCGCCTCGACGCCGAGCTCGGTGCACACGTCGTGGTACCGGCGCGCGGCGTCCAGCGTGCGGGCCAGTGCCTCGGGCGCGAGCCGGCCGGTGCGGTCGACGCCCTGGCCGAGGCGCACGACCTCGTTGCGGCGGTCCAGGTCGACGAGCGTGCCGGCCTCCGGGTCGACGTCCGCGACGAGCAGACGGATGGAGTTGGTCCCGCAGTCGATGGCAGCCACACGCGTCACGCGCTCATCGTGTCATCCCGCCGGACCCGCGACGTGCGGCGAGCACGCCTCCCCCGGCGTGCCGGGCGTCAGCAGCTGCAGCGGTCCGGGCGCCACCGGTCGGCGATCATCGCGAGCACCTCGTCGCCCACCGGGTTGACGCCCGGGCCGGCGGCCAGCGCGTGCGCGACGAGCACGTGCAGGCACTTCACGCGGTGCGGCATGCCGCCCGCGGAGATGCCCGCGATCTCCGGCACGTGCGCGATCGCCTCGCGGTCGGCGAGGTACGCCTCGTGCGCGCGTCGGTGGCCCGCGGCCAGCTCCTCGTCCTCCGCCAGCCGCGCGGTGAGCTCCTTCATGTACCCGCCCGCCTCGACGGTGCTCACCGCCGCGACTGCCTGCGGGCTCGTCAGGTAGTACGTGGTCGGGAAGGGCGTGCCGTCGTCGAGCCGCGGCGCCGTGCGCACCACCAGGGGCCGCCCGCACACGCACCGTGCGGCGACGCCCACGACGCCCCGCGGCGGGCGGCCCAGCTGCTCGGTGAGCACCTCGACGTCGCGCGGCGTCACGTCGGCCGCGGCCGGCGCCGGTGCGGCGGGCGCGCCGGCGGACGGGCCGGGCGTGTCGCGGTGCGCGGTCGGGTCGGGGAGGTCTGCAGCGGGCACGGCGGTTCCTGTCGTGGGACGAGGTGCGGGGACGACCGTCCATTGTCGCCGACGGACGCGGCGCCGGGCACGCCGGTGGCCGCGGGTTCGAGGCGCGGCCGCGGGTGCCGCGCCGGCGCTCAGGGCGTCGGGGCCGCGGGGTCCAGCACGGCGGCGTCGCGCGCCGGGTCGGCCGCGCCGGCGCCCGGCCCGCCGTCGGTCGGCTCGACCCCGGTCGGCGGCACACCGGCCGGCTCCGCGTCCGCGGGGGCCTCACCTGCCAGGCGCACCGAGTCCCACACCGTGCTGTACCAGGGCCGCGTCGAGCCCGCCGCCTCGCCGACGGCTCCCTGCTCGACGACGGGCACGTCGGGCACCGTCTCGGGGTCGACGACGCGGAAGGCCGTCTCCCCCGGCATGACGAACGACAGCCGCTCGCGGGCCTGCGCCACCACGTACGCGGGATCGTCCCAGCGGCGCAGCTCGGCCTCGAGGTCGTCGTTCTGCGCCACGGCGGCGTCCCGCTCCGCACGCAGCTGCTCCACCTCGGCGCGGTGCTGCACGAACGAGGACAGCGTCGGGTAGACGAGCACGAAGGCGATGAGCACGACCAGGGAGAACACCATGGTGCGGACCGTGAACATGCGCGGGACGCGTACCTGCGACGCCGCCGCACGGGGGGTGCCGCGCGGGGGCGTGCCGGAGCGTCCGCCGGCCCCGGACGAGCCCGGCGGCCGCCCGGCGGGGCGGTTGGCCCCCGGCCGGCTCGTGGCCCCGGGGCCGGGCGCGACCTTGGGCACCGGACCCGACCGCGGCGCGGCCGGCCGAGACGGGCGCGGCGTGGAGGGGCGCGGCGTGGACGGGCGCCCGGCAGCCGGGCGCGACCCGCCCGTGCGGCCGGCCTGCGGAACGGGCCCGGACGGCGTCTGCTCGCGCGGCGACCCGCGGCCCGGGCCACCGGGCGCGACGGGACGACGGGGCGCGGGCATGCCGACGATTGTGCGCCCGTCCCCGGTGATCCGCCGGGACGCCGCGCCCGGCGCGGGACGTCGCCACGGAACCTCCACGACCGGCTCCACCGGCACCCGCGCCGCGCGCACGACCCCCCGCCGACGCGCCCCGGCCCGGACACGCCGACGCCCGGCCCGCCACGAGGGCGGGCCGGGCGTCGGTCAGGTCCGGCGTCCTGCGGACGTCAGGCCTGGAAGCGCGGGAAGGCGCTCGCACCGGCGTAGATGCCGGCGTCGTCGAGCTCCTCCTCGATGCGCAGGAGCTGGTTGTACTTGTTGATGCGCTCACCACGGGCGGGCGCACCGGTCTTGATCTGGCCGGCGTTCGTCGCGACGGACAGGTCGGCGATCGTCGTGTCCTCGGTCTCGCCGGAGCGGTGCGAGGTCATCGTCGTGAAGCCGTTGCGCTGCGCGAGCGAGACCGCGTCGAGCGTCTCGGTGAGCGTGCCGATCTGGTTGAGCTTGACCAGCAGCGAGTTCGCCGCCTTGAGCTTGATGCCCTTGGCCAGGCGCTCGGGGTTGGTGACGAACAGGTCGTCGCCGACGATCTGGACCTTGTCGCCGATGCGCGACATGAGCGCGACCCACGCCTCCCAGTCGTCCTCGGCCAGCGGGTCCTCGATGGAGACCAGCGGGTAGTCCGCGACGAGCGCCTCGTAGTACTCGATCATCGCGGCCGACTGCAGCTTCTGACCCTCGAAGGCGTACTTGTCGTCGGAGAAGAACTCCGTCGCCGCGACGTCGAGCGCGAGCGCGACGTCGCGGCCGGGCACGAAGCCGGCCTTCTCGATCGCGACGATGATGAGGTCGAGCGCGTCGCGGTTGCTCGGCAGGTTCGGCGCGAAGCCGCCCTCGTCGCCGAGGCCCGTCGAGAGGCCCTTGCTCTTCAGCACGGACTTCAGCGAGTGGTAGACCTCGGTGCCGGTGCGCAGCGCCTCACGGAACGTGAGGGCGCCGATCGGGGCGACCATGAACTCCTGGACGTCGACGTTGGAGTCGGCGTGCGACCCACCGTTGAGGATGTTCATCATCGGCACGGGCAGGACGTGCGCGTTGGGGCCGCCGACGTAGCGGAACAGCGGCAGGTCGGCCGAGTCGGCCGCGGCCTTGGCGACCGCGAGCGAGACGCCCAGGATCGCGTTCGCGCCGAGCTTGCCCTTGTTGGGCGTGCCGTCGAGCTCGATGAGCGCGGCGTCGACGAGGCGCTGCTCGCTCGCGTCGAAGCCGACGAGCTCGGGGGCGATGTCGTCGATGACGGCGTTCACCGCACCCTGGACGCCCTTGCCGCCGTAGCGGGGCTCGTCGGAGTCGCGACGCTCGACGGCCTCGAACGCTCCCGTGGACGCGCCCGAGGGGACGGCCGCGCGGGCGATCGTGCCGTCGTCGAGGGCGACCTCGACCTCGACAGTGGGGTTGCCGCGCGAGTCCAGGATCTCGCGGGCGCCGACGGCCTCGATGCTGGCCATGGTGCTCCTTCGACAGACGGTGGGGATACGACCTCAGCCTAGTCGTGACCTGCAGGACCGCCCGGGGGACCTTCGACCGGTGGACGGAACGCCCGTGACCAGCACCGACGCGGGTGCGACGATCGGGGCGTGCACGCACGCGACGCGACCGGCGCCCCACCGCCCGGCGCACCGTCCCCGGGCCCTGCGCCGGCGCGGCTCGCGTCGGTCGTCACCCGCCTGCGCGCGGCCGGGTGCGTGTTCGCGGAGGACGAGGCCGCGCTGCTGCTCGCGGCGGCGCTGGCGGCGGGGCGGCACGGGACGACGGCCGCCGACGGCACGGTCCGCACGGCGCCCTCCCCCGCCACGGCCGACGAGGTCCTCGAGGGCCTGGTCGCGCGGCGCGTCACCG
This sequence comes from Cellulomonas shaoxiangyii, assembly GCF_004798685.1. Lineage (NCBI taxonomy): Bacteria > Bacillati > Actinomycetota > Actinomycetes > Micrococcales > Cellulomonadaceae > Cellulomonas > Cellulomonas shaoxiangyii. The sequence continues at coordinate 3,010,002 of NZ_CP039291.1, forward strand.
GCGAGCCGCTGGAGACGGTGCTGGGCTGGGTCGGGTTCGCGGGGCTGCGGCTGGCGGTGGGCGCCGGGGTGTTCGTGCCGCGCCGCCGCACCGAGCTGCTCGCGCGCACCGCGGTGCGACTGGCCCGTGGTGCCCGCCCGTCGCCCGTGGTGGTCGAGGCCTGCTGCGGCGTCGCTCCCGTCGCGACGCTCGTGGCGCACGAGGTGCCGGGCGCCGACGTGCACGCGGCGGACCTGGACCCCGCGGCCACGGGGTGGGCGGCCCGCAACCTGGCGGGCCGTGGCCGCGTGTGGACGGGCGACCTCCTCGACCCGCTCCCCGGCACCCTGCGGGGGCGGGTCGACGTGCTCGTCGCGAACGCGCCCTACGTGCCCCACGCCGCGATCGCGACCATGCCGCCCGAGGCGCGCGAGCACGAGCCGCACGTGGCGCTCGACGGCGGTCCGGACGGCGTCGCGGTGCAGCGCCGGCTGCTCGCGGCCGCGCCGGCGTGGGTGCGAGCCGGCGGGCACGTGCTGGTGGAGACGAGCGTGCGGCAGGCGCCGCTCACGCGCGCGGCGTGCCCGCCCGGCTGGACGGTCGACGTGCTGCGCGACGACGACGTGGACGGCACGGTCGTCGTGGCGCGGCGGCCGGGCTGAGCCGGCCAGGCTGAGTCCGCCCGGTGAGTCCGCGGGCCGGACTGTCCAGACGAGGGCCGGCTCCCGGAGGGGCGTGGTCAGGCCACCGTGCAGGGGGTGCCGTCGAGCGCGAACGAGGTGGGCCGCGGGTTGGCGCCGCCGTGCGTCCCGTTGAAGCCGATGTCGACCGAGGCGCCCGGCCTCAGCGCACCGTTCCAGGCGGCGTTGGTGGCGGTGACGGTCGCGCCGGCCTGGGACCACGTGGCCGACCAGCCCTGCGTGACGCGCTGGCCGCCGGGGAACGTGAACGTCAGCGACCAGCCGTCGAGGGGCACCGTCCCGGTGTGGGTGATGCGCACGCCCGCCGTGAAGCCGGTGCTCCAGTCGTGGGTCGTGTACGCGACGCGGCAGGTGGCGGACGGCGTCGGCGTGGGCGTCGGTGTCGGCGTCGGTGTGCGCGTGACCGTGGGCGTGGGCGTGGGCGTCGGCGTGACCGTCGGCGTGGGCGTGGGCGTCGGCGTGGGCGTCGGCGTGGGCGTCCGCGTCGGCGTGACCGTCGGCGTCGGCGTCGGCTCGATGCGGGAGGGGTCGACGATCCCCCAGTACGCCGGCTTGACCTGCAGGGCGCCGTCGAACAGCAGCGGCGCGGCGCCCGCGCGCAGCCACGTGCGCGAGTCCTCCAGCCCCCACACCGTGACGGACGTCAGCGACGACGCGTGGCGCTCGAGCATCGCGAACACGTCGCGGTAGTAGTAGCCCTGCTCGAGCAGCCGGTCGGCCGGCGGTGCGCCCCAGGACTCGCCGGCGTCGCGGTACGTCGAGACGTCGAGCTCGGTGACCGCCTGCGTGACGTCGAGCGCCTCGAAGGCCTCGATCGTGTCCTCGATCATGGCGATCGAGCGGCCGACCTCCACGTGCAGCTGGTGCCCGACCCCGTCGACGGGCACGCCCTGCGCGAGGAGGTCCGTGACGAGCCGAAGGTACGGCGCGCGCTTGTCCGGGTACTCGGAGTTGTAGTCGTTGATGAAGAGCAGCACCTCCGGGCCGAACGCCTCGCGTGCGTACCGGAACGCGTCGGCGACGTAGGACGGGCCGAGCACGCGGTACCACTCGCTGCGGCGCAGTCCGTCCGGCTGGCTCTCGTCGATCACCTCGTTGACGACGTCGAACGCGAAGACCGGGTTGCCGGCCGTGCCGTACTCGCCGTACGTCTCCCGGTAGTGGTCGGCGACGGCCTCGATGTGGGTGCGCAGCCGCTCGCGCAGCAGCGCCTGGTCCGCCGCGGACGTCGTCAGCGGGGACCCGTCGGCGCCCTGGAAGAACCACGCGGGGGTCTGCTGGTGCCACAGCAGGGTGTGGCCGTAGACGCGCATGCCGTGCTCGAGCGCGTAGTCGACGAGCCCGTCGGCGGCACCGAACGTGAACGTCCCCTCGGTCGGCTGCACCGCGTCGGGCTTCAGCTGGTTGCCCGGGGTGATCTGCACCGCGTGGTGGGCCAGGAGCTCGCCGCGGCCGCCGAGGGTGTCCTGCGGCTCGACCGCGATGCCGAAGGGGAAGGAGCCGGCGACGGCCTCGGCCACGGACGGCACCGACAGGTCGGGCGTGTACCGCACGCCCGTGACCAGCACGTCGTCGAGCATGACGTCGGTGCGGGACGAGGTGGACTCGACGTACAGGGACGCCGTGTCGAACGGGCCGGGCGTGTAGGTCGCGAGCACCTGCTGCCACTCGCCGGTCACGCCGGTCACGGTGGCGACCGTGTCGTAGGACGCCACCCCGTCGACGTCCCGCTGCACGGACACCCGCAGGTCGGCCGGCGCCGGGCCGTCCCCGGGCAGCTTGAGCCACAGCCCGATCGTGTAGGTCGTGCCCGGCTCGAACACGTCCGTCACGGGGACGGCCGCACCGTCCCACCACTCGGTCCGGCCCTGCACGAGCAGGCTCCGGTCCCCGCGCGGCCCGTCCTCGGTCGTCGTCGCGACGGTGACCGCGCCCCCGCGCGGCCCCCAACCGTCCGTGCCGGTCTCGAAGTCGCTCGACAGCACCACGGCCGGCGACGCCGCACGGGCCGGGGCGGCGAGCGTCGCGGCGAGCGCGCCGGCCGCGACGAGGACGGCCACGACGGCCGCCGCGACGAGGGCGACCGTCGACCGCGGGGTCACGGGTGCGGGACGGGCGGGCGACATGGGCGGGCTCCTCGCGACGAGGGGCCGTCACGGCACGGCCCCGCGCGACGCTAGGAGCCCGCACCGGGCCGGCGCACCTACCGAATCGTTTCCGCGGACCCGGTCGTCTCACCCCGCCGTCAGCGGCGCGACGATGCGCTCCACCTGGTCCTTCGCGTCGCCGAACAGCATCACGGTGTTCTCCCGGAAGAACAGCGGGTTCTGCACCCCGGCGTACCCGGTGGCCATCGACCGCTTGAACACGACGACCTGCTTGGCCTTCCACACCTCGAGCACGGGCATCCCGGCGATCGGCGAGGTGGGGTCGTCGAGCGCCGCGGGGTTGACGGTGTCGTTCGCGCCGATGACGAGGACGACGTCGGTCTGCGCCAGGTCGCCGTTGATCTCGTCCATCTCGAGCACGATGTCGTAGGGCACCTTCGCCTCGGCGAGCAGCACGTTCATGTGGCCGGGCAGGCGCCCCGCGACGGGGTGCACCGCGAACCGCACGTCGACGCCCCGGGCGCGCAGGCGCGCGGTCAGGTCGGCCACGGGGTACTGCGCCTTCGCCACGGCCATGCCGTAGCCGGGCGTGATGACGACGGTGCGCGCCTCGCGGAGCATGTCGGCGACCTCCGCCGCCGTGGTCTCACGGTGCTCGCCGTGCTCCTGCGCGCCGCCCGCCACGACCGTGCCGCCCTCGGCGCCGTAGCCGCCGAGGATCACGGAGACGAACGACCGGTTCATCGCCTTGCACATGAGCCACGACAGGATCGCGCCGGACGAGCCGACGAGCGCACCGACGACGATGAGCAGGTCGTTGCCGAGCATGAACCCGGCCGCGGCGGCAGCCCAGCCCGAGTACGAGTTGAGCATCGACACGACGACGGGCATGTCGCCGCCGCCGATCGCGGCCACGAGGTGCCAGCCGAGCGCGAGCGCGACGAGCGTCATGAGCAGGAGCGGCAGCACCGACGGCGCCGCGAGGAACCACGCGAGCAGCCCGCCGGACAGCACGAGCGCGCCGAGGTTGAGCAGGTTGCGGCCCGGCAGGGTCAGGGGCGCGGACCGGGTGCGCCCGGACAGCTTGAGGAACGCGACGACCGAGCCCGTGAACGTGACGGCACCGATGAGCACGCCGAGGAACACCTCGACGAGGTGCACGGCGTCCGGCTCCTCGGTGAGGAAGGAGTTGTAGCCGACGAGCACGGCCGCGAGCCCGACGAACGAGTGCAGGATCGCGATCATCTCGGGCATCTGCGTCATCTCGACGCTGCGTGCGCGCCACGTGCCGACGACGGCGCCGATGGCCAGGGCCATCGCGATCAGCAGGAGCGTCACGGGGACGGGCCGCTCGGAGACGTCGGCCGCCAGCAGCACGGTCGCGAGCAGGGCCAGGCCCATCCCGCCCATACCGAGCAGGTTGCCGCGCCGGGCCGTCTCCTGCTTGCTCAGGCCCGCGAGGGACAGGACGAACAGGAGCGCCGCGACCAGGTACACGGCCTGCGCCAGGGACGTGAGCACGGCGTCAGGCCTCCTTGCGGAACATGGTGATCATGCGGTTCGCGACGAGGAACCCGCCGAAGATGTTGATCGCCGCCACCGTCGCGGCGACGAACGCCAGCGTGGTGACGACCCAGGAGTCGTCGCCGATCTGCAGCAGCGCGCCGACGAGGATGATCCCGCTGATCGCGTTGGTGGTGGCCATCAGCGGCGTGTGCAGCGAGTGGCTCACGTGCGAGATGACGTAGTAGCCGACGACCACCGCGAGCGCGAAGACCGTCGCGTGGCCCACGAACGATGCCGGTGCCGCCGTGAGCGCGAGCGTCGCGAGCACCGCCGCGAGCGCGTACAGGACGCTGCGGCGCTGCGACCGGCGGCGGGCGTCCGCCTGCGTGGCCGCGGCGCGTGCGGCCGCCTGCTCGGACGTCTCGACCGGTGCGGGCGCGGCGGGCGGCGCGGGCAGCGCCGAGACGGCCACGGGCGGCGGCGGCCAGAGCACGTCGCCGGCGTGCGCGACGGTCATGCCGCGCTGCACCGGGTCGTCGAGGTCCAGGACGACCGTGCCGTCCTTGCCGGGCGTCAGCAGCGCCATGAGGTGGACGATGTTCGTGCCGAACAGCTGCGACGTGTGCTGCGGCATGCGGCTCGGCAGGTCCGTCCAGCCGAGGACCACGACGCCGTTCGCCGTGACGACCCGCTCGCCGGGCACGGTGAGCTCGCAGTTGCCGCCGCCGGACGCGGCCAGGTCGACGACCACCGACCCCGGGCGCATCGCGGCCACCATCTCCGCGGTGATGGTCGTCGGGGCCGTGCCGCGCACCAGTGCGGTCGTGACGACGACGTCGGCCCACGCGGTCTGCTCGGCGTACATCGCACCGGTCAGGCGCTCCTGGTCGGCCGTGAGCTCGCGCGCGTACCCGTCCGACGACACCTCCTGCGCGGCGCCCTCGGCGCGCACGAACTGCGCGCCCATCGACTCGATCTGCTCGCCGACCTCCGGCCGCACGTCGAACGCGCGCACCTGCGCGCCGAGGCTGCCGGCCGTGCCGATCGCCGCGAGCCCCGCGACCCCCGCCCCGATCACGAACACGCGTGCCGGCGGGGTCTTGCCCGCCGCGGTGACCTGGCCGGTGAACATGCCGCCGAACTCCTCGGCGGCCTCGATCACGGCCCGGTACCCGGCGACGTTCGACAGGGTCGAGAGCACGTCGAGCGCCTGCGCGCGGGAGATGCGCGGCACCGCGTCGAGCGCGAGGCCCGTCACGCCGCGCACCGCGAGGCGCGCGGCCAGACCGGGGTCGGCGAAGGGCTGCATCATCGCGACGAGGACGGCGCCGGGGCGCAGGTGCTCGACGTCCTCGGCCCGCGGTGGGTGCACCGCGGTGACGACGTCGCTCGCCCACACGTCGGCGGCGTCGGCGACCCGGGCGCCGGCCGCCTCGTACGCCGCGTCGGCGAAGGTCGCGCCGCTGCCGGCGCCGCGCTCGACCACGACGTCGTACCCCAGGTCCCGCAGGGCGGCGACCGTGCGGGGTGTCGCGGCGACGAGCCGCTCCCCCGGCCGGTGCTCGCGTGGGACGCCGATCCTCATGGCTGCTCCTCGCTGTCACGCCGCGCACGGGCGGTCGCCCGGCGCGCGTCCATCGTGGGGGGACGCGTCGCCGCACACCCCGGACCTCGGTCCCAGAAAGCGCTTACCGCCACGGCCGCGGGGCGCCGGCGGCCGCGTCGCCGCGCTCCGCCGCCCGCAGACCGACCTCCCACGCGGCGGCCGCACGACGCAGCGCCCCCTCGGCGTCCACGCCGTCGCGCTCGGCCTCGAGGACGAGCGCGAGCAGCCGCGCCCCGAGGGCCGACTCGACGGCGGCATCCGGGGAGGGGGTGGCGGCGACCGGGGTGCCGGCGGCAGGCGCGTCGGCGGCGGGTGCGTCGGCGGCAGGCGTGCCGGTGGCAGGCGTGCCGGTGGCCGGGGCGTCGGCGTGCGGTGTGCCGGGGACGGGCCTGCCCACGGCCGGCGCGTCGGCATCCGGGGCCGTGGCGGCCTCGACGACCGGGGCGGTGACCACGGCCACCGCGGCGTCGACGTCGTTCCGGTCGTCGGGGTGCACCGCGTCGGTGGAAAGCGGCACGGTGTCCGCCGGCGCCCCGGCCGGGACGTCGGCGCGTGCGGGGACGGCGGCCGCGGCCTGCGGGGCGGACGCGGCGGCACCCTCGTGCGGGGTGCCGCCGGCGGGTGCGTCGGGGGCGGCGGACGTCAGCAGGCCGGCCCGCGCGGCCTTGCCGGCGACCTTCTGCGTGCGCGCGAGCGCGCCGAGGGAGGCCGGCACGCCGTCGAGCGCCGAGACCCGCGCCGGCTTCTCCGCCCGCTTCGCCTCGTCCCAGCGGCGGTGCACGTCACCGGGGGCCGGGCTGCCGGCCTCGTCGCCGAACACGTGCGGGTGGCGACGGACGAGCTTGGCGACGAGCCGGTCGGCCACCTCGGCGACGTCGAACGGGTCGGCGGGGTCCTCCTGCGCGACGCGCGCGTGGAACACCACCTGCAGCAGCACGTCGCCGAGCTCCTCGCGCAGTCCCACGCGGTCGCCCGCGTCGACTGCCTCCGCCAGCTCGTGGACCTCCTCGAGCGCGTACGGCACGAGGCTGGCGTGGGTCTGCTCGGCGTCCCACGGGCACCCGCCCGGGGAGCGGAGCCGGTCCATGACCGCGACGAGCCGGCCGAAGGCCGCCGCCGCGGGCGCGGCGGCGGCGGCCACCTCCGCGGGGACGTCGGGTGCCGTCGCGTCGGGTGCCGCGGCGTCGGATGCCATCGCGTCGACGGCGCCCTCGGCCGGCTGCGCGTCCTCGGCCGACGCCGGGACGGCGTGCCGCCCTCCCCGGCGGCGTCGCGCCGGGTCGGACGTCATCGGGACGTCGGCGTCGGAGCCGGCCCGCCGTCACCGGCACCGCCGTCACCGGGCGTGGCCGGTGCGCGACCGCCGGCGGGGACGACCCACTCGGGCGTCGCCGGCGGCGCGACACCGGCGTCCTGGAAGGTGCCGAAGCGCGGGTTGACGTCGATGTCGGCCTCGGTCAGGAGCTCGCGGTACTCCTCGGCGGCCGCCTGCCCGTCGGGGGACCCCTGGACGGCGTCCGCGGCGACCGAGTAGCGCCCCACCACGAGCGCCTCCTCGCCGAAGTCGAGGGCCGCGGCCTCCTCCTCGCCGAGCTGCTGGGCCGCCTGCTGCACGAGGAAGGCGCGCGCCTGCTCGTCGCTGACGCCGAGCCCGCGCGCGGCGGCCACCTCGGCGAGGAACGGCTCGGTCACGAGGATCGTGAGCACGCCCTGCGCCGTGACGCCCGGGTAGACCGGGGCGAGGTCGTCGAGGGCCGACCGGAGCTCGTCGGTGCGGATCGCCTCCCCGTCGACGACCGCGGCCGCTCCCGGGTGCCCCGAGCAGGCGGCCAGCAGCCCGGCCACGAGCAGAGCGGTGCCCACCGTGCCCGTCCTGCGGGCCGGTGCCCGTCCGCGTCGCGTCCGCGTGCCTCGTCGCACCGTCACCAGAGCCTCCCGTCGTCGGAAGTCGTCGATCGACCGCGGCCATCGTAGGGCCCGCGGCCGACGGCGCCGACCGGGCGCTGCCGTGCGCGACCGGCCGCCGGTGGACGACCGCGGGGCGCGGGACGTCGCCCGCGGCCCCGCGGCTCAGGCGGCGCCGTCCTGCGGGAGGTGCTCCCGCACGTCCTCGTACGTCGCCTGCGCGGGCAGCGCTGCGGCCGGCGCGTAGACGAGGCGCACGACGCCCGCCGGGTACGGGTCGCAGCGCAGCAGGGTGAGCGGGACCAGCGGCCCGTCGGCGGGGAACAGTCGCTCGCCGTGGCCGGCGACCACCGGGTGGACGTACAGCCGCAGCTCGTCGAGCACACCGGCCGCGAGGAGCTGGCGGACCACCTGCAGCGACCCGGGCACGACGACCTTGCGCACGCCCTCGTCGGCCCGCAGCGCGGCGGCCACCTCCACGAGGTCCCCGTCCAGGTGCTCCGCGTTGCGCCAGCCCAGCTCGGGCCGGCCGCGCGTGACGACGATCTTGCGTGCGTCGCCCAGGTCCTTCGCGAAGGCCGCGTCCTCGCCGCCCTCTGCCTCCCGGTCGGGCCACGCGCCCGCGAAGCTCTCGTACGTGCCGCGCCCGAGCAGCAGCACGTCCGCATCCTCGTAGTCCTCCCCGACCCCCGCACCCATCTGCTCGTCGAAGTAGGGGAAGTGCCAGGCGGGGTCGACCTCGGCGACGCCGTCGAGCGAGAGGAAGAGGGTGGACACGAGGACGGCCATGGCGGGGCTCCGGAAGGTCGTCGGCGCCTGCCGCGGCGCCGGGCGGTGCGGGTCAGCGGAGCAGACCCGGGCGGGCCGCGGAACTCATCGGCCCGCCCGGACGCGCACCCGCGTCAGCGCGTCCCCACCTGCGCGGCCGCGCCGACGTCGCCCCGCACGATCGCGTCGACGAACTGCCGCGTCCACGCGAGCAGCTCCTTGCCGTGCAGCGGCTTGCCGCCGATGCGCGCCGTCGTCGGGAACGGCACGAGCGCGGTGCGGACGGCCGGCTTGAGCACCGTGCCGGGGTAGAGCCGCTTGAGCCGCAGCTGCGCCGACTCCGGCAGCTCGACCGGCGCGAACCGCACGAACCTGCCCTGCGCCGTGATGTCCGACAGCCCCGCATTCCGCGCGTGCAGGCGGAAGCGGGCGACGTCGAACAGGTTCTCGACCGCGGCCGGCACGGCGCCGTAGCGGTCCGTGAGCTCGGCGTGCACCTCGCCGAGCGCCGCCTCGTCCGCGGCCGCCGCGATCTTGCGGTACGCCTCGAGGCGCAGCCGCTCGTGCGCGACGTAGTCGTGCGGGATGTGCGCGTCGACGGGCAGCTCGATCGTGACGTCGGGCACCTCCTCGCGCTGGTCGCCGCGGAAGCTCGCGACGGCCTCGCCGACCATGCGCACGTACAGGTCGAAGCCGACGCCCTCGATGTGCCCGGACTGCTCCCCGCCGAGCAGGTTGCCCGCGCCGCGGATCTCGAGGTCCTTCATGGCCACGGCCATGCCGGCGCCGAGGTCGGTGTGCGCCGCGATCGTCTGCAGGCGGTCGTGCGCCGTCTCCGTGAGCGGCGCCTCCGGCGGGTACAGGAAGTAGGCGTAGGCACGCTCGCGCCCACGGCCCACGCGCCCGCGCAGCTGGTGCAGCTGCGACAGGCCCAGCCGGTCGGCACGCTCGAGGATGAGCGTGTTCGCGTTCGAGATGTCCAGGCCCGTCTCGACGATCGTCGTGCAGACGAGCACGTCGAACTTCTTCTCCCAGAAGTCGAGGATGACCTGCTCCAGCTGGTGCTCGCCCATCTTCCCGTGGCCGACCGCGATGCGGGCCTCCGGCACGAGCTCGCTCAGACGCGCCGCGGTCCGCTCGATCGTCTCCACCTTGTTGTGCACGTAGAAGACCTGGCCCTCGCGCAGCAGCTCGCGCCGGATCGCGGCGCCGATCTGCTTCTCCTCGTACGGGCCGACGAACGTGAGCACGGGGTGCCGCTCCTCGGGCGGCGTGGCGAGCGTCGACATCTCGCGGATGCCGGTCACGGCCATCTCGAGCGTCCGCGGGATCGGCGTCGCGCTCATCGCGAGCACGTCGACGTTCGTGCGCAGGGCCTTGAGCGTCTCCTTGTGCTCGACCCCGAACCGCTGCTCCTCGTCGATGATGACGAGCCCGAGGTCCTTGAACCGCACGCCGCCCGTGATGAGGCGGTGCGTGCCGATGACGACGTCGACCGAGCCGTCCGCGAGGCCCTCGAGGACCTCCTTGCTCTCCTTCGCGCTCTGGAACCGCGACAGCGCGCGGACCTTCACCGGGAACGCCGAGTACCGCTCGGCGAACGTGTCGAGGTGCTGCTGGACGAGCAGGGTCGTCGGCACGAGCACGGCCACCTGCTTGCCGTCCTGCACGGCCTTGAACGCGGCGCGCACGGCGATCTCCGTCTTGCCGTAGCCGACGTCGCCGCAGACCAGCCGGTCCATCGGGATCGGCTTCTCCATGTCCTGCTTGACCTCGTCGATCGTGGCGAGCTGGTCGGGCGTCTCGACGTACGCGAACGCGTCCTCGAGCTCGCGCTGCCACGGCGTGTCCGGCCCGAACGGGTGCCCGGGCGTCGCCATCCGCGCCGAGTAGAGACGGATGAGCTCGGCGGCGATCTCCTTGACGGCCTTGCGTGCGCGGCCCTTCGTCTTCGCCCAGTCGCCGCCGCCCATCCGGTTGAGCGTCGGCGCCTCGCCGCCCACGTACTTCGTCACCTGGTCGAGCTGGTCCGTCGGCACGAACAGCCGGTCGCCGGGCTGCCCGCGCTTGCTCGACGCGTACTCGATCACCATGTACTCGCGCGTCGCCGCGTTCGCACCCGTGCCGACCGTGCGCTGCACGAGCTCGACGAACCGCCCGACGCCGTGCTGCTCGTGCACGACGAAGTCGCCGGGGCGCAGCTGCAGCGGGTCGACGACGTTGCGCCGCCGGCTCGGCATGCGGCGCATGTCGCGCGTACTCGAGCCCGCACGGCCCGTGAGGTCGGCCTCGCTGAACACCGCGACGCGCAGGCCCTCGTGCACGAACCCGGGCCCGACCGGCGCCGGCGTGACCAGCACCACCCCGCCCTCGGGCTCGTCGTCGACCGTGCCGACCAGCCGCGCCGGCACCTCGGCCGCGCGCAGCTGCTCGACCATGCGCTGCGCCGGCCCGTGCCCCTCGGTGGCCAGCAGCAGGCGCCAGCCGTCCTGCTGCAGGCGGCGCACGTCCGCGACCGCCCGGTCCACCTCGCCGCGGTAGCGCTCGACCTCCCGGGCCGCGACGACCAGCGTCCGCACGCCGTCGACGTGGCCCAGCCCGTCGTCGGGCACGGTGTCCGCGTCGACCGCACCCGCGTCGAGCGTGAAGCCGCTGAGCGTCCACCAGCCGAGCCCGCGCACCTGCGCGCGCGCCCGCACGTCGGCGAACGACGCGAAGGACGCGGCCGACAGGTCGAGCGGCACCTGCGCGCCCGCGGCCGCCGACGTCCACGCGGCCGCCAGGAACTCCTCGGTGGTCGCGACCAGGTCGTGCGCCCGCCGCCGCACGCGCTCGGGGTCGACGAGCACGAGCAGCGACGCGTCGGGGACCAGGTCGACCACCGGGACCATGCGCTCCACGAGCACGGGCGCGAGCGACTCCATGCCCTCGACCGCGATGCCCTCGGCGAGCTTCTCCAGCATGTCCACCGCGCCGGGCAGGCGCTCCGCGAGCGCCGCGGCCCGCTCGCGCACGGCCGGCGTGAGCAGGATCTCGCGGCACGGCGGGGCCCACACCCCGTGCTCGGCCACCTCGAGGCTGCGCTGGTCGGCCACGGAGAACCAGCGGATCTCCTCGACGTCCTCGCCCCACAGCTCGACGCGCAGCGGGTGGTCCTCGGTGGGCGGGAACACGTCGAGGATGCCTCCGCGCACCGCGAACTCCCCGCGCCGCTCGACCATGTCCACCCGCGTGTAGGCGGCGTCCGCGAGGCGGTGCGCGACGTCCTCGAGGTCGACCTGCTGACCCGTCCGGATCTCCACCGGGACGAGCTCCCCTAGGCCCTCGACGACCGGCTGCAGCAGCGCCCGCACGGGCATGACGAGCACGCGCACCTGCCCCGTCGGGCCCGGCTCGGGGTCCGGGTGCGCGAGCCGGCGGAAGACGGCGAGCCGGCGCGCGACCGTGTCCGAGCGCGGGCTCAGGCGCTCGTGCGGCAGCGTCTCCCAGCTCGGCAGGACGGCGACGTCGTCGTCGGGGAGGTAGCAGCGCAGCGCCGCGGCCAGCTCGTCGGCGTCGCGGCCGGTCGCGGTGACGACGACGAGGGGGCGGCCGGCGTCGCCCGCGCCGCGGGCCGTGGCGTGCGCGCCCGCGAGCGCGGCGAGCAGGGGCGGCCGCACGCCGGCGGGGCCGACGACGTCCAGCTCGCCGCGCGCGCGGACGGACGCCACGGCGTCCGCGGCGGCGGGGTCGGCGAGGAGGGCGGGGAGGAGGCCGGTGAGGTCCATGGGGTCCTTCACGTGGTGCGGGACGGGACGGTCGACGGCCGCGCACGGCCCTGGACGGGGCGGCGCGGCCAGCACGACGACCCCGCAACCGTGGCCGGTGCGGGGTGGCTCCAGTCTACGGAGGGGTCCGACGGTGACCCCGACGGAGCCGTCCGTGGACCCCGGCATGCCGCGCTCGGCCGCCGCCGTACGCCCACACCGACATGCCCGCTCTCCGGGGTGCCGGAGGGCCCCGCCATGAACTCCGTCACACGTACACGTGTCCAACTGGTGGAAACTGGACGTCTGTCCGCCCCCCGGTGTCCATCAGTTGGACAGATATGCGGGTACGTTTCCCGTGCGATCCGGCGAGCGCGGCGCACCGGGGTCACCGGCACCGTCACCGGGCACTGACCTGCGCGGTCGCACACTCCGTCGCCCACCCGTCCGGGTGCTGCGTGGCACGGTCGGGACAGGCCCCGCGGAGGCCCTGGCGGAGCACCGAGTGCTTGCGCGGACGGCACTTCACCCACACTGGAACTGCGTCCACAAGCGGGTCTCCGGGTCTCGGCGTGGCTCACGGCCTGCGGAACACTCCCCGACCGAGAGGCAGCCGTACGTCGGTGCCCTTTCACCCGACCGGCTCTCACCCGACAGCCGCCTCTCCCCCTCGGAGGTCACATGGCCGCGCACCCGCATCCCTCCCGGCCTCGCACGCGACGGCCGGACCGCCCGCTCGACGGGACCGGCCGGACCGGTGCCGGCGCGGCCGCGCCGACGCAGGGGCGCCTCCGTCGGGCCGCCACCCTTCTCGCCGTCGGCGCGCTCGCTCTGGGCACTCTCGTCTCCGCCAGCCAGGCCGCCTCGGCCGCCCCGACCGCGTACCAGCTGGGATCGACGGTCGTGCAGGACGCCTTCTCCCGGACCGTGGCAGCCGGCTGGGGCACCGCGGCGAGCGGCCACAGGTACTCGGCCGAGGCCTCCGCGGGCGCGTCCGTCGCGTCCGGACGCGGCCAGCTCTGGATCACCCCGGGGCGCACGGGGCAGGTCGTCGCGTCCGGGACGTCCGCCACGGACGCCCGGGCCGCGGTCACCGTCTCCGTCGACAAGCAGCCGACCGCCGGGAACGGCGCCTCCGCATCGCTCCAGCTGCGCAGGACGGGGCCGAGCACCGCCTACCGCGCGACGCTGCGCTTCGGTAGGGACAAGAAGGTCAGCCTCAAGCTCGAGCGCGGCAACGGCGGGGACACCGTGCTCGTCGCCGACACGCTCCTGCCCCAGCGCGCCACGTCGGCGTCGACAGAGTTCCGGTTCGAGTTCCAGGTGACCGGTACGTCGCCGGTCACCCTGGCCGCCCGCGCGTGGCCCGTCGGCGCCTCCACCCCGGACTGGCAGGTCCGGACGCAGGACTCGAGCGCGCAGCGCCTCACGAAGGCGGGCACGGTCGCCGTGCGCGGCGGGGTCTCGGGGTCGACGGCAGCCACGGCGCTGCGCTTCGACGACCTCCTCGCACGCACGCTCGTGCCGGCGACGGCGACCCCCGCACCGACGGCCACCTCGGCCCCCACCGCGACGCCGAAGCCGACAGCCACCCCCACGCCGAAGCCGACCACGGCGCCTGCGCCCACACCGGCGCCTGCACCGGCCACCGGCGTCGGCTCGGCCCCGGTCGGCACCACCGCCTACGCCGTCCCCGCGAGGGCGCTGCACGTCCAGCCGCGCGGAGACGACAAGGGCGACGGCTCGGCCGCGTCGCCGTTCGGCAGTGCCGCCGCCGCGCTGAGGTCGGCACCGACCGGCGCGACGATCGTCCTGCACGGCGGGACGTACCACGAGAGCGTCCAGGTCCCGTTCAACCGGGCCCTGACGATCCAGGCCGCGCCGAACGAGGCGGTCTGGTTCGACGGCTCGCGCGCCGTCACCGGTTGGAAGAAGTCCGGCTACGGCTGGTACGTCGACGGGTGGGACCTCGACCTCGACCACCGGGTGTCGCTCAGCGCCGGCCAGGACGAGTCGAGCCGCTACGTCGACCCGGCGTACCCCATGGCCGGCTACCCCGACCAGGTCTGGGTCGGCGGGAACGAGCTGACGCAGGTCGGGTCGGCGGCACAGGTCGCGGAGGGCAGCTTCTTCGTCGACCGGGCGGCCGACCGGCTCGTCATCGGCACCGACCCGGGCCGCGGTGAGGTGCGCGCGAGCGTGCTGCAGAAGGCCATCCAGATCCAGGGCGAGGGCACGACCGTGCGCGGCATCGGCGTGCAGCGCTACGGCGACCACGCCGCCGTCCTCGGCGTCGTGAGCGCCGAGGTCCCTGACATCACGCTCGAGAACCTCGTCGTGCGGGACAACGCGAGCATCGGCGTCTACGTGTGGGCGAAGGGCAGCGCCTTCTCCCGCCTCACGCTGGAGGACAACGGCCTCCTCGGCCTCGTCGCGAGCAAGGCCGACGACCTGACCATCGACGAGTCCGTGCTCGCCCGGAACAACTCCGAGCACTTCAAGGCGGAGCCCGCGTCCGGCGGCGCCAAGCTCCACAACTCCTCGAACGTCACCGTGCAGCGTTCGGTGTTCGACTCGAACGTGACCCGAGGACTGTGGTTCGACGTCGACATGCGCAACTCCCGGGTCGTGCACAACACGGTGGTCGCGAACGGCGTGGACGGCGTCGAGATCGAGCTGAGCGAGAACATCGTCGTGGCCGGCAACTACCTGCACGCGAACGGCGAGGCGGGCCTGAAGATCTTCGACTCCGGCGCGATCGCGGTGTCGAACAACATGATCAGCGGCAACCGGGCCTACGCGATCCGGATGCTCCAGGACGAGCGGCGCGGCGACGGCTCCCACCAGCCGTGGATCCTGCGCAGGGTCGACGTGCGCAACAACGTCCTCGCCGGCGCGCCGGGCTCCACGGCGGTGATCCAGGTGCACGACTTCCAGCAGCAGGCCTACGCCAAGGACCTCGCGATCACCTTCGCCGGGAACCTCTACCAGCGGTCGACGGCCAAGGACCCGTCGCGCCTCGTGCAGTGGGCCGCGGGGCCGCAGCTCGTGTCGTACTCGACGCTGGCGGACTTCCGGTCCGCCACCGGCAACGACGCGACGTCGAAGCTGGTCGAGGGCTCCGCGGTCGTCGCCGCGGACCTGACGCTGGCGGCCACCGGGCGCACCGCGGCCCAGGGCGTGCCGGTCGCCGTCACGGACTCGGTGGCGGGCGCGCTCGGCGTCCCCTCCGGCTGGAAGGGACTCGGGCCCACGCAGCCTCCGCGTCCGTGACCTGCGTGCCGGTGACCCGTCACCGGTGAGGAGGACCACGAGAGGGGCGACCGCGTCCGGAGGGGACGGGGTCGCCCCTCTCGCGTGCCGGAGCGCGCGGGCACGGTCTGGCACGACACCCCTGCGGGCGTTATGTGCCGAGATGTCACCCCCCGAACCGACCCATTCGGCCCATTCCGGCGCCGAGTCGCCGGTGCCCCTGTGAGACGATCGGGCTCCGGTCGTGCACGAGGAGCGTCACCGCATGGAGCTCGACGAGTACCTGCTGGCCCTGCGCAAGCGGTGGTTCGTGATCGCCGCGCTCGCCCTCCTCGGTGGCGCACTGGCCCTGGCCTACGCCCAGACGATCGCCCCCGCCTACCGCGCCTCGGCGAGCGTCTTCGTCTCCGTCAACGAGGGCGGGTCGGCCGGCGAGCTCGTCCAGGGGTCGACGTTCGTGCAGAACTCCGTGACGTCGTTCGGGCGGCTCGCGAGCATGCCCGCGGTCCTCGAGCCCGTCATCGCCGATCTCGACCTCGACACCACGGCGAAGTCCTTGGGCAAGCGGGTGACTGCGGACAACCCGCTCAACACCGTCATCCTGGAGATCTCGACGACGGACGCCGACCCGGCCCGTGCGGCCGAGATCTCGAACGCCGTGGCCCGCCAGCTCGCGCTCACCGTCCAGGACCTGTCGCCGCGCACGCAAGCGGGCGACAGCGCGATCGAGCTCACCCTGGTGGCGCCGGCCGTCACACCCGCCGTGCCGTTCGAGCCCAACACCCGGTTCCTCACGGCGACGGGCATCGGCCTCGGCGCCGTGCTCGGGGTCGCCCTCGCGCTCCTGCTCACGGTCCTCGACACGCGGCTGCGTACCCGCGCCGACGTCGAGCGGGTCGGCGGGCTCCCCGTCCTCGGCACGATCGTGCGGACGCGGTCGGCGCGCGCGGCGTACTCGACCGTGCGCACCGAGCCGGGCAGCCCGCGTGCCGAGGCGTTCCGGCGGCTCCAGGCGAACCTCCAGTACCTGGAGAGCGGGCGCCCCCTGCGCACGATCGTCGTCACCTCGGCGATGGCAGGCGAGGGCAAGACGTCGACGTCGGTCAACCTCGCGACCGCCGTGGCCGAGAGGGGTGCGTCCGTGCTGCTCGTCGACGCGGACCTGCGGATGCCCGCGGTCGCGCCCGCGCTCGGGCTCGAGGGTGGCGCGGGCCTCACCACGGTGCTCATCGGGCGCGCGCGCCTCGAGGAGGTCGTCCAGACGTGGGGGCTGCCGAACCTCCACGTCCTGCCCGCCGGAGACCGGCCTCCCAACCCGAGCCAGCTTCTCGACTCACCCGCGATGCACGCGCTGCTCGACGAGGCCGCGCAGCGGTACGACCTCGTCGTCGTCGACTCCCCGCCCGTGCTGCCCGTCGTGGACGCGGCCCTGCTCGGCCGCCGCAGCGACGGGGTGCTGCTCGTCACCCGGCTGCGCACGACCCGGCGCCAGCAGCTGCGCGGCGCGCTCGCCGCTCTCGGGCGCGTGGGCGCGACGTGCCTCGGCTTCGTGGCCACGAACTGGAAGGACGACGGGACGGGCGTGGCGTACGGCCAGGGCTCCGCGCCCGGGCCGGGCCGCCGGCACGGTCGGTGGCGGCGGGTGACGGCCCGGCGGCGCGCGCCGGCGACCAGCGCCGCCGCCGCGGACCACGTGACGGACGTGGCGCGGCCGGACGCCCCGGGCACCCCGGGCACCCCGCAGCGCCCGACGGATCCGGCACGCCTGCCGGACGCCGGCGCGGCGGACGCCCGCGCGGCGGACGCCGAGGAGGCGAGCGCGGGCTCCGCGGCCCCGCCTCACGACCCGGCACCGGTCGAGAGCGGCATCCTCCCCGGGACGCACGATCCGGTCCCGACCGAGGCAGTCCACGGCGACGACGCGCCGGGGCCCGCCGCCGCCCCGGCCGGGGACGACCAGGTCGCCGGTGGCGAAGCAGGACCCCGTGACGGCGAGACGCGGGACGCGGAGCCGCAGGACGCGCCTGCCCCCGCCGAGGGCGCGGTCGGGGCGCACGGCCGCCGATGACGGTGTCGGCACAGGCCGGAGGAGCGGACGGGCCCCTGCGCGCGCACGTCCAGCTCTATGACCAGGCCCGCACGGCTCACCTCGAGCGGCAGCTGGCCGACCCCCGGCTCACCCTGCTCTACACCGCGCCGCGCTACGACTTCGACACCGACCTCGCCGGACGCATCGATGCCCGCCGGACGGGCACCGCGGCGGCGGCGCGGCTGATCTGGCGCTCGCGCGTCGAGGTCCTGGAGATCACCGAGCCGGCGTTCCTCGCCGGCGTCGTGCGGGCGGCGACGTGCCTGGCGACGCTGCGGCTGCGACACCTGGTGCTCCGCCGGCCGGTGCCGCGCGTCGTCACGTACGTCATCGGCAACAGCGACCCGCGCCGGGAGTACCGGCCGCGGTCCGCGCGTGAGCACGCGACGTTCCGCGCCAAGTGGTGGCTGTCCCGGGCGGTCGCCCGCACGGTCGACCGGCTCGTGTTCGGCACGCCGGAGGCGGAGGCGACCTACCGCTCGCTGTACGGGCCGCCGCGCCCCGGCCAGGAGGTGCGCACGGTGACCGCGCTGCCCATGCCGTGCACGTGCCCCGAGGCCGCGGGGGAACCCGGGCGCGTCCTCTTCCTCGGTGCGCTCGTCGCACGCAAGGGCCTCCCGGTCCTCCTCGACGCGTGGCCCGCCGTCGCGGCGGCCCTGCCCTCGGCCACGCTGACCGTGGTCGGCACGGGGCCGCTCGAGGACGCGGTCCGCGCGCTCGCCGAGGCGGACGAGCGCGTGCGACTCGTCGTGGACCCGCCGCGTGACCGGATCCACGCCGAGCTGCGGGCAGCCACGGTGCTCGTGCTGCCGTCACAGGCGTCGCCGACGTGGCGCGAGCAGGTCGGCCTGCCGATCGTCGAGGCTCTCCAGCACGGGTGCACGGTCGTGACGACCGACCAGACCGGGCTCGCCCCCTGGCTCGCGGAGCACGCCCACCGCGTCGTCCCGACGAGCGACGCGCCCGAACCCCTCGGCGCCGCGGTCCTCGCGGCGCTGCGCGCGCCGATCCCGCGCGCCGAGGTCCTCGCGTCGCTGCCCGACCGCGACGGCCGGGAGGAGGCTCACGCCTGGCTGTTCGCTCCCACCGGCTCCGCACGGGACTGAGGGCGGCGCGGACCGTCGCCCACCCACCAAGCCCCGAACCCGAGGCCCAGGAGCAGGACGAGGTTCGTCGTCGAGGAGACGAGCGGGCTGAACAGCATGTCCCAGAGGAAGCGGAACCCCAGGGCCAGGCCGAGCGCGACGCTGGTGCACGCGGCGATGCCCCGCGCCGTGTGCGCTCCGACGAGGACCACGAGGACGACCGCGAGCAGGAGCCCGGCTGCCCCCGCCCAGGCCCAGAGGTCCCCGACCCCGGAGTGCAGCTCGATCTGCCCGCCGAACATGTAGTTCTCGACGTACCCGTTGTTCGGCTCGTAGCCGACCGCCGCCATACCCTCCTTCGCGACGAGGATCTCCTCGCTCGTCAACGTCGTGCCGCTGCCGAACCCGATCGGGCGGTGCGCCAGCAGTGCCCTGAACGCGCCGATCTCGGGCCGGCCGCCGAGCAGCACGGAACCGGACTGGGCGATCTGCGCCTGCGTGCGCACCTGCGTCGCCTCCCCGAACGCGCCGTCCAGGATGAGCGCCTGGACGAGCCAGTAGGCGCCCGTGCCGAGGCCCGCCACCAGCGCGCCCGCCCGGAGCCCCGAGGAGCGGCGGGTGCCCGTGGTCGGCCGGCCCTCCCAGAGCATGACGACGGCGACCAGGAAGAGGATGGCGAAGGCGGACCGCGCGTCGTTCAGCGCGTGCACGGCGCTGATGAGCAGTGCCCCCGCCACCTGCACCGCACGCCGGCCCGACCACCACGCGAGCCCGAGCACCACGATCGTCACCGGCGTCGCGAAGCCGAACTTCCACGGGTTGCTCGCGAACGCGCCGCCGGACCGGACGGTCACGAGCATGGCCACGCCGAAGCACACGGCCAGCAGGGGTGGCGGCACCTGCCTGCACGCCCAGATCAGGAAGCCCACGAGCACGGGCAGCCCGATGACGAGGACGCTGTTGCGCACCGCGATGGTCGTGTTCGTCGTGTGGTCGGCGGCCGCGAGGCGCGTGAGCCAGAAGCCCGCGACGACGGCGATGCCGGACGTGGCGGTGAGCCACCGGTAGCCGACGAGCGACCAGGCAGGGCGCCACCACACGGGCGTGAGGGCGAGGGCGAGGAGCAGCCCGAGGGTCACCCCCTGCAGGAGGTCGATCCGCGCGCCGACGAGGAGGGTCCCCAGGACAGCGACCGCGCGCTGCGCGGGGACGCGCCAACGCGGGGCGTCCTCCCCAGCCCACCGCATCCGCCCTGGTCCCCCTCCGATGCCGCCGGTGACCGCGCGCCGCACCACTGTCCCACCGACCGGGCTCGCGACGGGCTGTTCGTCACCCGGCCGGCGGCCGGACGCCCGGGACCGGTCGGGCGTCCCGCGGTCCGGGCGTGCGCGCGCCGGGATCAGCCCGTCGCCCCGACGACCTTGAGGCCGTGCACCCGGATCCCGACCGGCCCGTTGGTCGACGTGCCACTGAGCAGCCCGTCCACGCCGACCCCGCCCGCGTCCTGGAGCTCCGGCGTCGTGTCGGTCGTCGTGAGCTGCCACGTGTCGGGCTCGGGCGTGCCCTCCTTCCACGTGCGCAGCCGCAACGTCGTGGGGTCCGCGCCGACCGCCTGGAGGCGGACGTTCAGCCGCTCACCGGGTGCCAGCGCGCCGCCGGCGACGTTCGCCTGGGCGAGGATCGTCTCGCGGGGGGCGATGCGCGTGATCACGACGTTGAGCGCACCGGTCGACTTCACCCAGACCGTGCCGCGGTAGAGGCTCGACCAGCTGCCGGAGCGGGCCGTCAGGCTGACGAACGTGCCGCCGCCGTCACCGACCTTCTCGAGCGAGACCTGCCCGAGGACGTCGACGTCCCGCGCCGACAGCCCGGCCCAACGGACCCGGGGCGCCGCCCCGGGCTGGAGCGCCTGCAGCGTCCCCGAGCCGGGGGCGACGGAGTACTGCGTCGCGGAGCCGAAGTGCGTCCACGGGCCGCCGGCGGCGGACGCGCCCCACCCGCTCGCGAGCGTGCGGTCGAAGACGTCCTGCGCGAGGACCTGCTCCTCGGTCGGCGGCGCCGCCACCGTCACGTCCTTCGTGAGCGTGTCCGTCGTGCCGTCCGGCCCGGTGACCGTGAGGGAGACGGGGTACGTGCCCGCCGACGCGTAGGCGTGCTGCGCCTGCGCGCCGGTGGCCTGCGTGCCGTCGCCGAAGTCCCAGGCCCAGGCGACGACGTCCTCCTCGCCCGCTGCGGACGCCGATCCGTCGACGCTCACGGTGAGGTCGAGCACCGAGGCCGCGAAAGCGGCCACCGGTGCGGCCGGCGGTGCCTCGGGCCGCGTCACGACGACGTCCTGCGTGGTCGACGCCGTCGCCCCGCGGTCGTCGGTCACCGTGAGGGTCACCGGGTAGGTGCCCGCGGTCGCGTACCCGTGCGTCGCCTGCGCCCCCGTCGCGGCCGCCGACCCGTCGCCGAAGTCCCACGACCAGGCCGTCACCGTCCCGTCCGGGTCGCTCGACGCGGCCCCGTCGACGGCGACGGCGAGCTCCGTCGTCGCCGCGGTGAACGCGGGCACCGGCACCTGGTTGGGGACCGTCGCGCCCGGCTGCCCCGCGAACAGGTCGTCGACCGTGACCCGCACGGGGGCGTTGGTCACCGAGCCGGCGAGGCCGGTGTCGAGGCCGACGGCGCCCGCGTCCTGCAGCTCGGGTGTCGCATCGGTCGTCTGCACCTGCCACGCGGCCGGTTCGGTCGGGCCCGTCCATGCCTTGAGGCGCAGGGCGGTCGGGCTCGACCCGTCGGTGCGGAACCGTACGTTGAGCGGCACCCCCGCAGTGAGCCTGAGCCCCGGCACGTTGACGGCCGCGAGCGTCGTCTCCGCCGGTGCGATCCGCGTGACGAGGAGCGTGACCGAGCCGTCGGCCCGCACCCAGGCCCGCCCACGGTAGAGGCTCGACCAGCCGCCCCCGCGGCTCGTGAGGGACACCGACGTCCCGCCGCCGTCCGCGATCCGGTCGAGCGAGAACCGGACCGTCTGGTCGGAGTCGGCGGCCGCGACGGAGCGCAGCTGCAGGCGCGGGGTCGACGCCGTCGTGCCGATCGTCACCCGGCCCGTGCCGTCGGCGACGGAGTACTGGCCGGCGCTGCCGAAGTGGGTCCACGCTCCCCCGGTGTCGGCCGTCCCCCAGCCCGTGGCCGTCGTGCGCGAGAACGTGTCGCGTGCCCACACCGACGGGGCGGTGGCGACGACGTCGCGGCTCACGGTCGTCTCGGCGCCGCGGTTGTCCCGGACCGTGAGCGTGACCGTGTAGGTGCCGCTCGCGGCGTACGTGTGCCGGGCGGTCGCCCCCGAGCCCTGCGTGCCGTCCCCGAAGTCCCAGGTGTGACCGACGACGGACCCGTCGGGATCGCTCGACGCGGACGCGTCGACCGCGACCTGCAGCTGCGTGACGGTGGGTGTGAACGCGGCGACGGGCGCGACGTTCGCGGTGACCGTGACCGCCTGCTCCGTGGTCGCCGTCGCCCCGAGGTCGTCGGTGACGGTGAGCCGGACGGTGTAGGTACCCGCCGCGGCGTACGTGTGCGCCGGGGCCTGGTCGACGGACGCCGTCCCGTCGCCGAAGTCCCACGCGTACGACGCGACCGTGCCGTCCGGGTCCGACGTGCCGACCGGCTGGAACGCCACGTCGAGCGCCGACGGCTGCGCGACGAACCCGGCGACGGGCGGCTGGTTCGGGGCGACCGTGACGTCCTGGGTCGTGGCCGTCGTCGCCCCGTCGTGGTCGGTGACCGTGAGGGTCACGGTGTACGTGCCGGCGGCCGCGTAGGTGTGGCCGGCGGTCGCACCGCTCGCCGTCGCGCCGTCGCCGAACTGCCAGGCGTACCCGGCGACGCTCCCGTCGGGGTCGCTCGACCCGGAGGCGTCGACCGCGACGTCGAGGTAGCGCGTCCCGGCCGAGAAGACGGCGACCGGTGGTGCGTTGACGACGGTGACGGACTGCGCGCGCGTACCCGTCGCGCCCCGGTCGTCCGTCACGGTGAGCGTGACCGTGTACGTGCCGGCGCGCTCGTACGTGTGCGCCGGGGGCGTCGGCCCCTCGGCCGTCGTGCCGTCCCCGAGGTCCCACGTCCACGACGTGACGGTGCCGTCCTGGTCGGCCGCCGCAGAGCCGTCGAGCGTGAGCGTGCGGCCGGTCAGCGTGGCGTCGAACGTCGCCGTCGGGGGGAGGTTGGGCGCGGCGCCCGTGGTGCCGAGCCCGTGGTGCAGGAGGGCGTCGTTCGCCGTCAGCGCACGCGAGTACACGGCGACCTCGTCGATCCGGCCCGCGAGCGCGCCCGACGTCGAGCCCCACGTCGCGTCGTTCGCGACCCGCCAGTAGCCCGTGTACGCCTGCGCGCCGGTCTGCGGGTGGGTGCCGACGGGTTGCCCGTCGACGTAGAGGGCCATGCCGTCGGGTCCCTGGGTGGCGAGGACGTGGTGCCACCCGCCGTCGTTGTAGGACCGGGCCGACGTGATGGTGTTCGACGCCCCCGTCCAGGTGCCGAAGACGAGCCGGCCGTCGTCCTGGAGGTAGACGTGCCGGTCGTAGTCGCCCGACGTACCGGTCTGCCGGCTGCCGAAGCCGATGACCTTGCCACCGCGCGTGCTCTCCGTGGAGAACCATGCCTCCAGCGAGTACGCGCGCGGGTTCTCGAAGGCGGTGGTGCTGTACGCCCCGGACGAGCCCTCGACGAAGAGCACGGACCGGTTGTCGGGGTGGGCGGCGAGCGCACCGCCGGTCTGACGGGTCCACCCGGTGCCGGCGAGCGAGCCGCCGTTGCCGGCCGTGCCGGCGTCGCTCAGCGGCGCGCCGAGCGCCTCGTCGAACCGCCAGTAGAGGTCCGGTTCGGCGGCGTACACCGCCGCGCCGTACGCGTCGGCGGGCGAGGCCGGCACGTCGGCCGTGTACCCCGCGGTGGTCACGTGGGAACGGACCTCCTGCACGGTCAGCACCCGGGGGTAGACCGCGACGTCGTCCACCGTGCCCGCGAAGTAGTCCGTCGACGGGCGGGTCGGCCAGCCGCTGAGCTGGTCGCCCCCGATCCGCCAGAACCCGGAGTAGGCCTGCCCGGCCGTCGTGTCGGTGCGCTGCCCGACGCGCCGTCCGTCGACGAAGAGCTGCATGCCGGTCGGCCCGAGGGTCGCCACGACGTGGTGCCACCCGCCGTCGTTGTACGACCCGGTCGAGGTCACGGTGCGCGTCGCACCCGGGTAGACGCCGAAGACGAGGCGCCCGGCGCTCGTCATGTAGACCTGCCGGTCGTACGAGCCGGAGCTCCCCGTGGCCCGGTTGCCGAAGCCGACGATCTTGCCGCCGGTCGTCGACGTCGTCCGGAACCACGCCTCGACCGAGAAGACGTCCGGCGCCGGGGCGGCGGTCCGTGTCGCGGCCGTGCTGGCGGCCGTGCCCGGGAACGTGACGGCCGTGTTCGCGTCGTCGACCACGGCGCCGGCGGCCCCGCGGGCGACGCCCGCGGTCGTGAGGTCGGACGTGCCGGCCCAGTCGTACGCGGTCGTCCCGTCGGCCTCGCCGAACCGCCAGTAGGACGTCGGCTC
This sequence comes from Cellulomonas shaoxiangyii, assembly GCF_004798685.1. Lineage (NCBI taxonomy): Bacteria > Bacillati > Actinomycetota > Actinomycetes > Micrococcales > Cellulomonadaceae > Cellulomonas > Cellulomonas shaoxiangyii. Next base: position 3,034,325 of record NZ_CP039291.1, read on the forward strand.
GTCGGCGAGGACCTCTTGGGCGTAGTCGCTCACGGCGACGTCGCTGACCGTCACGGTGAACCAGTCGGACATCGCCGTGTTGCCCGCCGGATCCGTCGCGACGACGCGGTAGCGCTGCGACGAGCCCGGCGGCAGTCCGGTGTCGACGAAGCTCATGGCCGGCTGCGCCCAGAACGGGGCGGTGACGGTGCGCGTGTGGATCGGCGGCGTCGACGTCGACTGCCGGTAGACGTCGTAGCGCAGCGTGGCGTCGTCGCGGTCGGGGTTGCCGGGCCACGTCAGGCGCACCTCGCCGCGTGCGTAGGACAGGCCGCCGAGCGTGAAGAACGGGCCCTTGGCGGCGGGACCGACCTTGTTCGGTGCGGACGACCGGTCCACGAACCGCACGATGCCCTGCTGCCCCGTGCCGTTGACCCGCGTGAACTCACCACCGAAGAGGACGTAGCCGCCGGCGCTCGACACGGTCCACGGCCCCTGGTCCGTCCCGGTGAACGTGCCGGGCGTGAAGCTCGGGTACCACTCGAGGAACTCGGGGCGCGGCGTGCCGGGGTGGTCCGGGTAGCCGTAGATGTCGGCGGTGTTGACCCCACGCACGTCGTTCGTCACGGCTGTGCCGTGGTAGAAGCTCCAGGGCTCCGTCTGGGGGAAGCCGCCGCTGTTGCCGCAGTAGTGCTTGTGGCTCGCGATGTAGACGGCGCCGCCGTGGGGCGCGGCCGAGTACGAGTCGCCGTGGCAGTCCTCGAGCCACACGAGCTCACCCGTGTCCCACGACGCCTTGAAGGTGCCCTCGAGCGTCCCGGACGCGGCGGTGTGCCAGCCAGCGCCGTAGAACCCCGTGGCGTCGCTGCTCAGCGAGGCGATCGCCGACTGCGCCCCGGCGTTGCGGACGGTCGAGGTCACGGGCAGCGGGAGCAGCGCTCCGGTGACCGCGTCGAGGCGCGCGAGCCCGTAGCTCTGCGCGGACTGGCCGCCGATGCTGGTGAAGTTCCCCGCGACGACGACGGACAGCCCGTCCGGCGCGACCTGCACCGCGTTCGCCTGGTTGTCGTCGACGGGCGCGGTGAACGGCTGCAGGGCGGCGGTGGTCGGGTGGAACGCCGCGACCTTGGGCCGCGGTGTGTTCCCGACGTGGGAGAAGTTCCCCGCGACGTAGACGGTCCCGTTCGGCGCGACGTCGACGCCTTTGGCGTAGCCGTTGAGGTTCGGCGCCCATGGCTTCAGCGTCCCGCTCGGCAGGTCGAAGGCCGCCGCGCGGTTGCGGGTCTGGCCGTTCACGGTGGTGAAGGAACCGACGGCGTAGAGGGTGCGCCCGTCCGCCGAGGCGACCAGGTCGTTGACCTGGCCGTTGAAGCGCGGCGCGAACGACGTGCTCAGCGCCCCGGTCGCGAGGTCGTACGCCATCATGTGCGCCCGCGCCACGGAACCGGCGCCACCGACCGCGACGCCGGCCGGGCGGGCGTTGGCGAAGTTGCCGCCGACGTAGACGGTCCCGCCGGCGGCGACCTGCTTCCACACGACGCCGTCGATCTGGGCGGTGGGCAGGGCGTCGGCGCTCACCGTCGCGGGCAGCGGCGCCGGCTCAGCGGCGGCGACGGGTGGGGCCGCCGCGACGGCGAGGCCCGCGAGCACGAGGGTCGCGGCGACGGCGGCGGCGAGGTTCCGGCTGAGGTCGCTCGTGAAGTGGCGCATCGGTGCCTCGATCGTGCGGAGCGGTGGGCGTCGCCGCGACACGCGGCGGGACCGGAGACGATCCGGACATTACGGGTCGAAGCGCCCGCGGCGACGGCGGCGCACGGGTGAACCTGGCGCCGGTGCGGGTGAATCTGGTCGGACGTCCGTCTCAGCGCGGGGCGGAACCCGTGAAGACCAGGACCGGGCCCACCGCCCGCGCGTCGAGCTCGACGCGCACGTCGTCGCGGTCGGCCGGCGGCACGGCGAAGACGAACGTGCCGGTCGCCGTCGCGCCGGGCTCGACGCCGGCCGGCAGCGGTGACCCACCAGGCTGCGTCAGGGCCACCGCGGGCGTCGCCTGCGGCCCGTGGTACAGGTTGACGACGGCCCCGCGCAGGTCGAGCGCCGCGGGCGTGCCGTTGACCACCTCGACCGTCACGCGGAGCGCGGGACCGCCGACCTCCCCCGGCTGCACGGCCTCGCCCGTCACGGCCTCCCACGCGCTCACGCGCGCGGTCACGGCCTCCGCCAGCTGGGCCACCGCGTCCACGGCGACGGTCGCGGTCGGCACCGCGTCGGGCTCGGCGGGATCCTGCGCCGCCGGCGCGTCGCTGGCGGGAGAGGCGGGTGCGACGCCGGTGGGGCCGGCAGCGGCGCCGGCGTCGGACGGGTCGCCGGTCCCGCCCGTCGCACCCGCGGCGGAGCCGGTGGAGGGGGCGGACGGCACCCGCGACCCATCGGCCCCCGGGGCGCCCCCACCCGGACCGCGGCCGAGCGCGACCGCCACGACGACCGCGACGACCACGAGAGCGAGCGCGGCGAGCCACCACCGGACCCGCACAGGGCCCGGACCGGCGGCCGAGACACCCTCGCTCATAGCGCTCCCCTACGCGACGCGCGCGCACGGCGGCAGCCGCACGACGCTGGGCAGACTATGCGCCACCGCATCGCGCGGTCGCCGTCAGGACGGGTGAACATGGCCGGTTTGTGCCGTTTCGTCCCGCGTCCCCGCCTACCGTGGCCGGTGCGGCACGGGCCGCGCGGACGGAGGAGCACGTGGGCGTCACCGGTGCGGCAGGCACGAGGAACCGTCCGCGCGTCCTCGTGAGCGCGTACGCGTGCGGACCGGGGGACGAGCCCGAGGCGAACGCCGGGTGGGCGTTCGCGGTGGCGGCGGCGACGCACCACGACGTGCACGTCGTCACGCGCGAGCGCTTCCGGCCCGCGGTCGAGCGGGCGCTCGCCGCCGACCCCGACCTCTCCCGGCACCTGACCGTCGAGCACCTCGAGCTCGGCCCCCGGCTCGTCGCGCTCAAGCGCGGCGCGCTCGGCGTCTACTGGTACTACGTCGTGTGGCAGCGGGCCTTCGCCCGGCGCGCCACGGCGATGCACGCGCGCACGCCGTTCGACGTCGTCCACCACGTGACGTTCGCGAACGACTGGCTGCCGTGCGGCGCCGCCACCCTCGAGGGTCCGGCACTCGTCTGGGGCCCGGTCGGCGGCGCCTCCGCGCTCCCCGTGCTCCGGCTCGCGCGCTGGCTCGGTGTCCGCGGGACCCTCGTCGAGGCCGTCCGCGTCGTCGCCACCGGTGTCCCTCGGGCGGTGTGGGGGGACCGCGCCGCCCGGCGCGCGGCCGTCGTCGTCGCCCAGAACGCCGACGTCGCTCAGCGCTTCCGGAGAGCCGCGCACGTCCTCGTCGAGCCCAACGCGGCGTTCGCCCCGCTCAGCACGCCGGACGGCGCCGAGCCGCGGGGCCGTCGCGTCGCGGTCCTCGCGGCCCGCCTGCTGGCCTGGAAGGGTGGACGGCTCGCCGTCACGGCGATGGCCGACCCGGCGCTCGACGGCTGGCGGCTCGACGTCTACGGGACCGGGTACGAGGAGCGGGCCCTGCGCCGCCTCGCGCAGCGGCTCGGCGTTGCGGACCGCGTGCACCTCCGCGGGCACCGCCCGCGCGCGGAGGTCCTGCGCGCCTTCGCCTCGGCGGACGCGCTGCTCTTCCCGTCGATGCACGACCAGGCGGGTTGGGTCGCCGCCGAGGCGAGCTCGCTCGGGACGCCCGTCGTGTGCCTCCCGCTCGGAGGGCCGCCGCTGCTCGCGGCGGACAACGCGCGCGTCGTGCCGCTCGACGGCGACGTGCCGGCCGCGCTCGCGGCGGCGGTGCGCGGCACGCTCGACCGGCCCGGGCACCCGCACGACCGGTGGCGCGCCGACCGGCTCGTCCGGCTCGTCGACGCCTGGTACGCACGGGCGGTCCGCTCAGCCGGCGACCGGGGCGAGCACCCGGCGGCGGGCCAGGTCGCGCCGCACGTACCAGGCGTTGGGGACGACCTGGCACACGAGCACGGAGACGGCTGAGCCGAGGACGGGACCGGCCGCGCCGAGCGGCGCGATCAGCACCCAGGACAGTCCGAGGTTGAGCGGCACCATCGCGACGATCGGCGCCACCTGGAACCGCAGGCCCGCGGCATCGGTCATGTACATGCCCAGCGGGTACTTCGCCGCCTGCACGACGACGAAGAGCACGAAGGACGCAGCGAGCGGCGTGCTCAGCTCGATCTTGCCCTGGGTGATGAGCTGCGTGACGACGGGCAGGACGAGCCACAGGAGCAGACCGAGCGCGGTCGCGAGGGCGGTGAAGACCGCCGCCGGGCGGGCAGGGCTCTCGACCTTCCCCGCGGCCCGCGCCCGCGCGTAGACGGGCCACAGCGCGACGCCCGCCGCGGCGACGACCTGGTTGATCAGGCCGAACGTCTGCGACCCGAGGTTGTACTCGGCGAGCTCGGCCGTGCCGGCGAGGTGGCTGAGCAGCAGGCGGTCGGTCTGCATGGCCATCGGCAGCGCGATCATCTGGACGAGCATCGGCCATGCGACGTCGACCACCCTGGCGCCAGGGACGGCACGCAGGCGCGGCACGTCGCGCGCGGCAGCCGTCACCTGGGGCGAGAGCAGCCGCGCGGCGAGCACCAGGCTGACCAGCGCGACGGTGGCGTTGGCGACGTAGGAGAAGACGGCGACGTACGGCCCGAACGACCACGCGAGCGCGACGGACGCCGCGACGCCTCCGAGGACGAGCGGCGACGCGATCCCCCCGAGCGCGGTCTGCTGCGCGGTCCGGCCGAGCGCCACGAGCACGCGCTGCCCCACGCCGAGCGGGAGGGCGACCGCGAAGACGAGGAGGCACACGGTCGCGGCCACCGCGCCGCGGTCCCCCATGAGCCCCTGGCCCAGCAGGGTCGGCCACCAGCCCAGGACGCCCGCGAGGACGGCGACCGTGGCGATGACCGTGGCCGAGACGAGGAGGATGCGGAACGCGCTCGTGATCGTGCGTCGCACCTCGCGGTCGGTGCGCGGGTGCGCCGCCGACGCGACGGCGTTGACGATGACGGCGGCGACGCCGAGGTCCGCGAACGGCATGAGACCCGTGAGGCCGGTGAGCAGGCCGTACTGGGCGAAGGCGTCGACGCCGTAGTGCTCGATGACGAGCCGGCTCGTCACGATGCCGGCGAGCCCGGCGACCCCCATGACGGCGACCTTGACGACCGCGGTCGAGCCGACCTGCCGGACGGCCGACCGCTCGCGCTCAACCTGCGTCACGCGCCCTCCTCGGCCCGTGCCCCGGCCAGCGCGACCCGTGCACGACCGGACGACGTGCGCCGGTACTGCACGTAGCGCGCGCCCACCACGGCGGCGAGCGCTCCGAGCCCTCGTGAGCACACCGCGACACCGCGCGCCTGCAGGGCGGGCCGACGGGCCACCGTGCCCGCCGCCGCGGCGAGCGTCCCGACGACGACCCGGCCGAGCGCGGGCACCCCGTACCGCAGCCGCGCGGCGACCCCCGCCAGGGCCCCCTGAGCCAGCCCGACCGACGCACCGACGCTGACGTTACCCTGGGCGAACCGGCGCCGTACGACGTACGCCCGGGTCATCCGATCGCGGGGCACCCTGTCCACCACGCGCGCCTGCGCGCACCAGACGATCTCCTCGCCGGCGGCGACGAGAGCCCGTGTGAATCGCGTGTCCTCTCCGCCTGCGAGCCCGATCGACGTGTCGAACGCCAGCCCGTGCCGGCGCACGGAGGCGAGGTCGAGCAGGAGGTTGTTGGTCGCCGCGGCCGGTACGCGGTCGCCCGTCACGAGGCCGCGGCTGTGCGCGCGGGCGTAGAAGCCGCCGGCGACGATCCAGGGGTCGAGCTCGCCGTCGTACACGGACACGACGGGACCCGTGACGGCGGCGACGCGCTCCCGGCGCCACGTGTCGACGAGGTGCGCGAGCCAGCCCGGCTCGGGGACCTCGTCGTCGTCGAGGAAGACCAGGGCGTCCGACCGGGAGCTCTCCGCGAGTGCACGCTCACGCGCGACGGCGATCCCGGGCCGCGGCTCGGCGACGTACCTCACCTCCGGGTCCTCTCGCTCCGCCACGACGGCCGACGCGCCACCGGCGGGGTCGTTGTCGACGACGAGCACCTCCGCCGACGTACCCGCGGCGGCCAGCTCGCCGACCTGCTCGCAGAGCCGCGGCAGGAGCGCACGCAGCATGTCGTTGCGGCGGAACGTGAGGACCGCGACGGTGAGCACGGGCACGGGAGCGCCTTCCTGTCCAGGGGGTTCGTGGTCCGGGCGCGTGGTCACGGGCGCCCCCGGCGGCGCGGGCCGCCCGGTAGCGTCGGCGCGACCGCCAACCGACGTCCCGAGGAGAGCCCGTGCCCGCGACCGCCGGTCGACCGATCCGCGTGCTCCAGCCGTTCGGCCGGATCCGTCCGACGACGAACCCGTACATCGCGATGCTGCACGCGGCGCTCGAGCGGACGGCAGGTGTGGAGCCCGTGCTCTTCTCCTACCCGCGGGCCCTGGTCGGCCGGTACGACGTCGTCCACCTGCACTGGCCGGAGACCCGGCTCGGCGGGCGCGGCCCGGTGCGGCGGGCGCTGCGCCTCGTCCTCGCCTACGCGTTCTGGGCGCGCCTCCGGCTGACCCGCACGCCGGTCGTGCGGACCGTGCACAACCTCGAGCTGCCGTCGGGGCTCGGCCGGCTCGACTACGCGTGGCTGCGGCTGCTCGAGCGGGCCACCACGCTGCACGTCGTGCTCAACGAGACCACGCCGCCGACGGGCCGCCCGTCGGTCACGGTCCTGCACGGGCACTACCGGGACTGGTTCCGCGAGACCGAGCGCACCGACGCCGTCCCCGGGCAGGTGACGTACGCCGGGCTGGTGCGCCGCTACAAGAACGTGGTCGGCCTCGTCCGCGCGTTCCGCGACGCGCACGCGGTGGACCCGTCCCTCAGCCTGCTCGTGGCCGGCAACCCGTCGGGGCCCGACCTCGAGGCCGAGGTCCGGGCCGCGGCGCACGGCGCCGACGCGATCCGGCTCGACCTGCGCTTCCTCGACGACGCGGACCTCGTGCGCGCGGTGACGTCCGGTGAGCTGGTCGTCCTGCCGTACCTGCACATGCACAACTCGGGGACCGTGCTCCTCGCGCTCTCGCTCGACCGCCCGGTGCTCGTGCCCGACAACGAGGCGAACCGAGCGCTCGCGCAAGAGGTCGGCCCGGGCTGGGTCCTGACCTTCGAGGGCGAGCTCGGGGCGGCGGCGATCCGCCGGGCGCTCGACGAGGCACGCGGTCCGCGGGCGCGACGGCCGGACCTGTCGCGGCGGGAGTGGGACGACGCAGGAGTCGCGCACCGGGAGGCCTACCACGAGGCGCTGCGGCTACGCCGCGGCACGCGGACGCTCTGACGTCGGGCCGACCGCCACGCGGGTGCCGGCTGCGCGCAGGGCCCGGCGTCCGTCCCGCACGCCGCGGAACGTCGCCCGCCACGGCGCCACCGACGTGAGGAGCTGGCGCCGCCCGCCCTGCAGGACGACCGACCGCACCGCGCGCGGCGTCGTGCGCCACCACCGCCGCCGGTCCGCCGGCTCGAGCCGCAGCGCCGCGTGGAGCAGCCGGTTGCGGATGTTGAAGTAGTAGTAGGTCTCGGACTTGGCCCGGCCGGTGCGCCCCTGCGTGCCACCCTCGTCGTGCACCGCCGTGACCTCGGCGGCGACGACGAGCCGGGCGCCGGCCTCCTGCGCGCGCACCGACAGGTCCACGTCCTCCCAGTACAGGAAGTAGTCCTCGGCGAACCCGCCGACCCGCTGCCAGAGCGTCACGTCGAACGCCAGGCAGGCGCCGGAGAGCCACTCGACGTACGGACGGCCGTCCGACGGGTCGGGCCGCCGCGTGCTCGACCGCATCGTCCCGTCGTCGAGGAGCAGGTCGGTCGTCGACGCGGCGAACGGCTGACCGGACGGCGCGAGGACCCGCGGGGCGACGAGCGCGTCCGGGTCCTCGACCGTGCGGGCGACGAGTCGCGCGACGTCGTCGGGGTCGAGCGCGAGGTCCGGGTTGAGCAGGACGACGTGCGTCGCGCCGGCCAGCACGGCGCGCGCGACGCCGAGGTTCGCGCCGACGCCGAAGCCGACGTTGCCGTCCGGCTCGACGACCTCCCACCCGTGGCGTCCCACGAGCGCGCGGACCGCGGCCCGCTCGTCGGCGCTCGACCAGCTGTCGACGACGACGGCGGACGTGCCCGGGGCCGACGCGGTGCGTGCGAAGTTCTCCGCGAGCAGCGCGGACGAGCCGTAGCTCACGACGACGAGCGCCGTGCGGGGGGCCGCGCGGACCTCAGGCGACACGGCGTCGTCCCCGGTGGAGCGCGGCAGCGGTGTCGCGCAGGGCCGTTGCGGCGGCGTCCCAGCCCGGCGGGGGGACGACGGTGCGCCGCCCCCGGGCGAGCTCCTGCCTGATCGCGGTCGCGGTGGCGTCGACGTCGAGCGGGTCGACGAGGCGCGCGTGCGCGCCGACGGTCTCCCGGAACACGCCGATGTCGCTCGCGACGACGGGGGTGCCGAACGCCAGCGCCTCGACGGGCGGGAGGCCGAAGCCCTCGTCGAGGGAGAGGAAGACGAAGAGCGCGGCATGCCGGTAGAGCCACGCCAGCTCCCTGTCGGCGACGTGCCCGGTCAGGACGACGGCCCCGTCGTCGATCGCGCGGCGGGCCTCGGGCCCGAACCCCGGGCCACGCCCGTCGGGGCCGCCGACCACGACGAGGGGCCGCGCGGGGCCGACCTCGCCGCTGCGGACCGCGGCCGCGATCACGGTGCCGAGGTTCTTGCGCACGTTGAGCCGACCGACGGTGAGGACGAAGTCGTCGACGCCCGCGAGCGCGGCCGGGCGTACCGGGGACAGGCTCGTGAGGCGCGGGTCGGGCGCGATCCCGATGGGGCGGACGTGCCCCACCCGCCGGTTGAGCCGCTCGATGCGGTGCGCCTCGTGCGCCGAGGACGTGAGCACCGCGCCGGCCCGCGGCAGCAGGGCCGTGACGGGCGCCAGGTAGAGCCGCTCGGCCGGCGTGAACCACTCCGGGTGCTCCTGGAAGAGCACGTCGTGCAGGAAGACCACGCTCGGCACGCCCCACGGGACGAAGTTGTGCGTCACCGCGACGTCGGCCCGTGCGCGACGCAGCACGGACGGGTACTCCGTCATGACCGCGACGCCGTGGGGCCGCCGGCGCACGCCGACGAGCTCGACGCCCGGCGGCACGTCGTCGCGGACCGCCTCCAGGTGCTCGGTGGGCACCGCGAGGACCAGCTCGTCCTCCGGGTGCGTGCGGGCCCACGCCCGCACGAGCTCGCGCTGGACGAGCGCGTTCGACGGGGGCCCCTCGTGCCACCAGTAGCCGTCGAGGAGCGCCCGCACCGGGCCGTGCGCCATCACGCCCCCACCCGCTCGCGCACGCGACGGGCGAGGCGTGCCGGGGCCTCGCGTGCGCGCTTGGCCCACACCTGCCGGCCGAAGAACCGCCGGTAGTCGTCGACGTACGCGCGGGCCGCCGCCGCGTCGGTGAACAGCCCGGCGCCCGCCCAGAACGCGCAGAGCGCCGCCGTGGCGTCGTCGTCCATCCGCACGAGCGCCGTGCGGTGGACGGAGAGGACGGGCAGACCCGAGCCGGCGGCCCGCACGGCCTCGTCGACCGCCGCCCGCGTCGGCCGCCCGGGCCACACCGTCGGACAGCCCGGCTGGTCCTCGGCGTAGATGCTCGACCGGTCCACGTGCCGCCACGTGAGCCAGGCGGCGTAGAGCGCGAACTCCGTGACGTCGTGCCGGACGAAGGCCCGTTCGAACGTCGTGCCGTCCCGGCGCTCGACCTCGTCGAGCAGGCCGAGGACCTCCTGCGTGTGCAGGACGAACGGCGTCACGGTGGCCGGGAAGTGCGCCAGGTGGTCGCCGGCGTCGAGCCCGAAGTACGCCAGTGCCCGCTCGACGGACGGCCGCAGCGGGTGGTGCGTGTAGGGGTGCGCGCCGACGCGGGAGCGCCCGTCGGGGCCGCGCAGGTAGCCGGCCTCGAGCGGGCGGACGACGACGTTCTTCGCGTCCAGCGCGACGTAGCGGTCGGTGCGCACGTGCCGGGCGACCGCGAGCTTGAGCACCTGCTGGCTCGTCCAGCCGAGTGCCGTCACCGGGGGCGCGACGTCGCGCGCGGCGACGACGTCGACCCGCGGTGCGTGGACGCCGTACGCGGTGACGATCGCGTCCCGCCACCGCGCCGGGATGCCGTGCCGGGTGTTGTCGAGGACGAGGACCCGCTCGACGAGCTCGGGAGCGACGTGCCGTGCGAACGACCGCGCCTGCAGCTCGAGGAGCGGGAGCTCGAGCTCGAAGACGACGGGGACGAAGGTGTCGCCGCTCATGGCGCCGACCCGCGACCCAGTGAGCGGACGTCCCGGAACCACTTCGGCAGCGCGAGGGCGAGGAAGCCGGCCGTGCCGAGGGTGAGGACGCCCAGCACCGGGACGAACACCTGCGGCAGCCCGTAGAGCAGGAACGCCAGGCACAGGACGCCGTAGTCGGTGGGAAGCACGAGCACCGGGCGCAGCCACGGCAGCCGCCCGCCCGTCGGGGCCCGCGACACGACGCCGTGCGCGCGGCGCAGCTGCTCGGTGAGCATCATCCCGAAGAAGAGGACCGACCCGACGACCGCGTTGGCCAGCGGCACGAGCAGCCACGGCACGTCCACGGCCTCGAACCGGTAGAGGCCGACGGCGAGCGCGAGCGGCAGGGCGACGACCTTGGTCGCGTCGACCATGTGGTCCAGCCACTCCCCCGCGCTCGAGCCGGTGCCGGTGAGCCGGGCGACCTGACCGTCCGCGGAGTCGAAGGCGTACCCGAGGACGAGGAGGAGGCACACGCCCACCGCCGTCCCCCACGACGGCGGGACGAGGGCGAGGAGCGCGACGGCGCTGAACGTGCACAGCGCGCTGACGCCGGTGACGGCGTTCGGCGTGAGACCGCGCCGGTAGGCCCACGCCGCGAGCACGCGACCGAGTCGGCGGTTGACGAACCGCGAGTACGCGGGTGCGCTGCGGGCCGCGCCCTTCTGCGCGGCACCCAGCCGGTCGAGGGTCTGCCGGAAGGTCTCCCGGCCGACGGGCGCCGAGCGGTCGGTCGTGGTGCCGGTCACGGCGTGACCTCCAGCGCGGGGACGGCCTCGAGGGTCGTCGCGCCGGCCGGCCGACGCCGCGCGGCTCGCTGCGGCCCGGGGGTGCGCCGCCCGGCGAGGTCGTGGACGAGCTGCTCGTACCCGTCCGTCACGAGCTCCCAGTCGTAGTCGCGGGCGCGCTCGCGCAGGCGCGCGCCGCGGGCCGCGGTCGCGTCCGGGTCGGCCTCCGCGGCCGTGAGCACCCGCGCGACGTCGTCGACGTCCCGCACGTACACCCCGTCCTCCCCCAGCACCTCGCGGTTGAACGACACGTCGTACGCGACGGTCGCCGTGCCGGCGCCGATGGCGCGCAGCAGCGACGGGTTCGTGCCGCCGACCGAGTGCCCGTGCGCGTAGGTGAGCGCGTGCGCGTACAGCTGGTCGAGCAGGCGCTGGTCCCACACGCCGCCGAGGAACCGCACCCTCGGGTCGGCGCCGGCCAGCGCGTGCACGCGCTGCGTGTACGCGTCGGCGTACGGCGCGGACCCGACCACGACCAGCGGCAGGCGTGCCGCGGACCGCACGTACCCGTCGACGAGCAGGTCGACGTGGTTCTCGGGCTCGAAGCGCGCGACGACCAGGTGGAACCCGCCGGGCGCCAGGCCGGCCGCGGTCAGGGCGTCGGTGTCCTGCGGTGCCAGCACCGGGGCCCCGTACGACAGCAGGGTCGTGGGCGCGCCGTACTCGGCGCGGTAGTAGTCCGCGATGCCGATGGCGTCCGCGATGAGCGCGTCGGACCAGCGCACGGCCCCCGTCTCCGCGAGCCGGTAGTACCGCCGCCCGGCCCCGCCCCACTTCGCGCGCATCCACTCGAGCCCGTCGACGTGCGTCGCGACGGGAACGCGCGCCGCCCGCAGCGCGGGCAGGAACGGCGCGTTCGCCGCGTTGAAGACCAGCGCGACGTCGGTGCGCCGCGCGAGCAGGTGCGCGAGGGACATGCCCGTGTGGCTCAGCGTCTCGAGCGAGCGGCGGCGCATCGCCGGCAGCGTGACGAGCTCCATGCCGAGGTGGGTCCGCTGCGGCGCCCCGACCGTCGTGCGGCAGTAGACCCGCACCCGGTGCCCGCGCTCGACGAGCCGGCGGCCGACCTCCTCGACCGCCGTCTCGAACCCGCCGTACCGCGCCGGGACGCCCCGCGTGCCCACCATCGCGACGTGGAGACCGCTCACGCCACGACCTCCCTCGCCCCACCCGCCACGAGGAACTGGCGCAGCATCGTCGACGACGTCGACGGCGTGTACGGCAGGTAGACCACACGCGCGCCCACCTCCGCCATCTCCCGCTCCAACCGGTCGCCCTTCGGCGTGCCGGCCCAGTCGTCGCCCTTGAACAGCACGTCGAACGGGTGCGCGCGCCAGGCCACGCGCTTGTCCTGGGCGAGGTCGGGGACGACGACGTCGACGAAGCGCAGGCTCGCGACGAGGTCCATCCGCTCGTGGTGCGGGACGACCGGCGGGCGTCCCTTCATCGCGACGAGCGCCGCGTCGACGGCGACGCCCACGACGAGGCGGTCGCACCGCTCCCGGGCTGCGCGCAGCACGTTGAGGTGGCCGATGTGCAGCATGTCGAAGCCGCCGGGGACGTACCCCACGACCGGTGGCGGGCCCTGCTCGTGCATCGCGCTCTCCTGACGGTGGGTGGTGGGGCGGCCCGCCGTCGCGCCGCGGAACGGGTGCTGCACGGTCAGTACGCCCCTGCGCCGGTCAGGACTGCCCGAGCCGTCTTCCAGAGGATGAGCAGGTCCATCGCGACCGACCAGTTGTCCACGTACCGCAGGTCGAGCTGGACCGACTCCTCCCACGTGAGGTCGGACCGCCCGCTGACCTGCCAGAGCCCCGTCAGCCCCGGCTTCACGTGCAGGCGCCGCTGCACGGGGTCCTCGTACGCCTCCACCTCCTCGAGCAGCGGGGGCCGCGGCCCGACGAGCGCCATGTCGCCCCGGAGGATGTTGAAGAGCTGCGGCAGCTCGTCGACCGACCACCGGCGCAGGACCCGGCCCACCGGGGTGATCCGGGGGTCGTCGGCCATCTTGAAGAGCACGCCGTCGCGCGGACCGCTGGCCAGGAGCGCGGCGCGCCGCTCGTCGGCGTCGCGGTACATCGTGCGCAGCTTGAACAGGGTGAAGGTCCTGCCGTCGCGTCCCACCCGGGTCTGGCGGTAGATCGCGCCGCCCTGCGACGAGAGCGCGACGGCCGTGGTCGCGACGGCGAGCACGGGTGCCAGCAGCAGCAGCGCGACCGCTGCGAGGGTCACGTCGAGGACCTGCTTGACCAGGAGCCGGGGCCGCGGCGCCTCGATCTCGACCTGGAGCAGCGACAGCCCGGCCGTGGGGCGCACGGTCAGGCGCGGGCCGGCGACCTCGACGATGTCGGGCACGACGACGAGCTGCGCGCCGGCTCGGGACAGCGCCCACGACAGCCGGCGCACGGCGTCACCGCTGAGGTACGCCCCGGTGACCAGGACCACGTCCGCCGCCCGGTCAGCGGCGATCTGCACGACGTCGGCGACGGCCCCGAGCACGGGCGCGCCCCCGATGCGCCGCGGGCCCTCGAACGACGGCAGGCAGACCCCGTCGATCCGGTACCCGTGGTGGGGCACCGCCGAGATGTCCCGCACGACCCGTGCCGCGGACAGCTCGTCGCCAACCACGACCGTGCGCATCATCCCGGCGCCGTGGAGGCGACCGCGGTGCAGGCGTCGCCGCTGCACGTGCCGCGCCGCCCAGCACAGGACGACGGTCACCGGGACGCCGACGAGCACGTAGCTGCGCGGCACCGGCACGCGGAAGACGTAGCCCAGGACCGTGAGGAGGAGGATCAGCACCAGGGCCGCACGCAGCAGCGACTGGAACTCCGCCGGACCGTCGGCGACCTGGCGCCGCCGGTACCCGCCGGTCAGCCCCGCGAGCGCCGCGAACGCGACGGCCGCGGCGAGGGCCCACCGCGTGGAGGCGGCCGGTCCCATCGCACCGGACAGCACCGCCAGGCACACCGCCAGCGTCAGCACCACGTCCGTCACGGCGGCGGCGACGACGTACCGCGTGCCCACCGCCCGCCACGCGTGGGCCAGCACCGTCGGGTCGGAGTTCTCCTGCGTGCGGCGCGACTCGAACGGCTGGCTGGACGCCCAGGACCGGCGCGGCTCGCGCGCGTGCCCGCGCCGGTCACCGGCGCTGCCCGACTGCGACGAAGCGTGGTCCGCTGTGAGCGTCATGATTCCCCCGTGCCCGACGTGAGTCGTCGTACCACTCGGGGACGTTATACGGGGTATAGATGCCTATTGGGGCGTTGTGTCCACTTTCACCCGGTCTCGGCCACTTGTCACCCTCTGGAAGACGTCTTCCGGGTGAACAGACCGTGGCGACGCCCGGCGGCGGGCGCGCTCAGGCCTTCGTGTGGAACCGCTGCTGCGCCGCCTCGAGCCCCTCGAGCACGACCGCCTCGACCGCGTCCGCGGCCCGGTCGACGAGCCAGGGCAGCTCCTTGCGCTCGGCGGCGCCGAAGTCGCGCAGCACGTAGTCGGCGGGGTCCATGCGGCCCGGCGGCCGGCCGACGCCGACGCGCACGCGCACGTAGTCCTTGGTGCCGAGCGCCTTGGTGGTGTCGCGCAGGCCGTTGTGCCCGCCCTCGCCGCCGCCCTTCTTCAGGCGCACGTCCGCGAACGGGATGTCGAGCTCGTCGTGGACCATCACGACCCGCTCGGGCGGCACGTCGAGGTACCGGGCCAGGCCGGCCACGGGGCCGCCCGACTCGTTCATGTACGTCGTCGGCTTCGCGAGCAGGACGCGCGGGCCGGGCACGCCGCCCGGGCGCGTGCCCATCCGGACCTCGACGGCGGTGGCCTGCGGGCGGCGGCCGAGCGAGCCGACGCGCGCGCCGAACGACGCACCCGCGCGCGCGGCGAGCTCGTCGAGCACCATCTGCCCGACGTTGTGGCGGTTGCCGGCGTACCGGTCACCGGGGTTGCCGAGACCGACGACGAGCCAGGGGCCGTCGCTCATGAGGTCCTCCGTGGGGGCGTCGTGCGGGGGCGGTCGGGGTGGGACGCGTCAGGTCCGGACGCGCCGACGCCCGGCACCGTCGGACGGTACCGGGCGTCGCGCGGACGGCGGGCAGGCTCAGGCGTTCGCCGCCCCGGAGGCCGCGGACTGCTCGGCGGCCAGGTCGGCGACGGCCGCGTCGGCGGCGATGTCGTCGGCCGTGACCTGCGGCTCCGAGACGACGACGATGACCTGCTCGGCGTCGCTCATGAGGGTCGAGCCCTCGGGCAGGATCACGTCGCCGGCCGTGACGGCCGCACCGGCGGCGAGACCCTCGATCGAGATCTCGACGGACGACGGCAGCTTGGTGGCGTCGGCCTCGAGCGACAGCGTCTGCGTCTCGACGACGTGGATCGTGCCGGGCGCCGACTCACCGGTCACGACGACCGGGACGTCGACGGAGACCATCTCGCCGCGGCGGACGATGAGCAGGTCGACGTGCTCGATGACCTGGCGGACGACGTCGCGCTGGACGTCCTTGACGATGGCGAGCGTCGTGTCGCCGTCGAGGTCGATCTCGAACAGGGCGTTGGTGTGCTTGAGCGCGAGCATCGTCTCGTGGCCCGGGAGGGCCACGTGCATCGGCTGCGTCCCGTGCCCGTAGAGGACGGCCGGGACCTGGCGCGCGCGGCGCAGGCGGCGTGCGGCGCCCTTGCCGAACTCGGTGCGGGCGGTGGCGGCGAGCTTGACGTCGGACACAGGGACTCCTCGGTACGTGACGTGGCGCACCACGCCGGGGAGGGCGGGCGCGCGGGATGCGGCGGACACGGGGCCGGCGGGACCGGCCGCGCTCGGGCACGGGGCCCGGTGGCCTCGACGCGGGACGCAGGACGGGCGCACGCGGAGGCGTCCACCCAGTCGATCACGGAGCCGGGGGCCGAGCCGGGGTGGTGCGTCCCGTCCGACCGTCCGTCGTCCCTCGCCGAGGCAACTGCGCCATCCTACCCGGCCCCGGGCGGGTGCGCCGCACACCGCCCGCGTCCGGGCGGTGCACGGCGCGCGACGGTCAGGCGTTGCCGTCGAAGAGGGAGGTCACGGACCCGTCGTCGAACACCTCGCGGATCGCGCGCGCGAGCAGCGGCGCGATCGAGAGCACCGTGAGCAGCGGGAACCGCCGCTCCTCGGCGATCGGCAGCGTGTCCGTGATGATGACCTCGCGGGCGCCGCACGACTGGAGGCGGTCGATCGCGGGGTCCGACAGCACGCCGTGGGTCGCCGCGACGATGACGTCCTTGGCGCCGGCCTCGAGGACCACGCGCACGGCGCCGGCGATCGTGCCGGCCGTGTCGATGAGGTCGTCGACGATCACGCACGACCGGCCCTCGACGTCGCCGACGACACGGTTGGCGACCGCCTTGTTCGGGCTGCGCACGTCGCGCGTCTTGTGCACGAACGCGAGCGGGCCACCGCCGAGCTTGGCGGCCCACTGCTCGGCCACGCGGATGCGGCCGGCGTCGGGCGAGACCACCGTGACGTTCGACGTGTCGACGCGCGTGCGGACGTACTCGACGAGGATCGGCTGCGCCCACAGGTGGTCGACCGGTCCGTCGAAGAAGCCCTGGGTCTGCGCCGCGTGCAGGTCGACGCTCATCAGCCGGTCGGCGCCCGCGGTGCGGAAGATGTCAGCCATGAGGCGCGCGGAGATCGGCTCGCGGCCGCGGTGCTTCTTGTCCTGGCGGGCGTACCCGTAGAACGGCGCGACGACCGTGATCGTCTTGGCCGACGCGCGCTTGAGGGCGTCGACCATGAGCAGCTGCTCCATGATCCACTGGTTGATCGGCGAGCAGTGCGACTGCAGGACGAAGGCGTCCGCACCGCGCACGGACTCCCCGAACCGCACGTAGATCTCGCCGTTGGCGAAGTCGTACGCCGTGGTCGGCAGCAGGTCGACGCCGAGGTGCTCGGCGACGTCCTGCGCGAGCTCCGGGTGCGCGCGCCCCGACACGAGAACCAGGCGCTTCTCGCTGTCCTTGGAGGTGATGCCGGTCATCGCGTCGTTCCCTCGTCCGTCGTGGTGGCGCCCTCGGCGAGCCGCTGGGGCTGCCCGGGCAGCTCGGGCAGCGGCGCGACCCGCTCGCCGGCGGCGGCCGCGCGCTCGCGCTCGGCGCGGGCCTGCGGGGAGAGCCCGCCGATGTCCTGCGTCCCGCGGGCGCGGGCGGCGGCCTCGGCGGCGGGCGTCCCGCCGCGCGAGCGCACGACCCAGCCCTCGATGTTGCGCTGCGAGCCGGCGCTGACCGCCAGGGCGCCCGGGGGGACGTCGCGCCGCACGACCGTGCCGGCGCCCGTGTACGCCCCGTCGCCGACGACGACCGGCGCGACGAACATGTTGTCCGAGCCGGTGCGGGCGTGCGACCCGATGACGGTGCGGTGCTTGCTCACGCCGTCGTAGTTGACGGTGACGGACGCCGCCCCGATGTTCGAGTACTCGCCGATCGTGGCGTCGCCGACGTAGGACAGGTGCGGGATCTTCGACCCCGTGCCGATCTGCGCGTTCTTCGTCTCGACGAACGTGCCGATCTTGCCGCCGGCGCCGAGGTCGGTGCCGGGCCGCAGGTAGGCGAACGGGCCGACGGTCGCGCCCTCACGGATCACCGCGAGCGACCCGTGGGTCCGCACGACCGTGGCGCCCGGGCCGATCTCCACGTCCGTGAGGGTCGTGTCGGGCCCGACCGTGGCGCCCTCGCCCACCGTCGTCGCACCGTGCAGCTGCGTGTTCTGCAGCAGCGTGACGTCGCGCGCGAGCTCGACGTCCACGTCGACCCAGGTGGTGGCGGGGTCGACGACCGTGACGCCGGCGCGCATCCAGTCGTCCAGCAGCCGGCGGTTGAGCTCGGCGCGCAGCACCGCGAGCTGCACGCGGTCGTTGACGCCCTCGACGCTCAGGGCGTCGTCGGTGCGCAGCGCGCGCACGTGGCCGCCGTCGGCGCGGGCGATCGCGAGGACGTCGGTCAGGTAGACCTCGCCCTGCGCGTTGTCGCGGCCGAGGCGCGCGAGCGCGGCCCGCAGCACGCGGGCGTCGAACACGTACACCGACGTGTTGATCTCGGTGATGGCCCGCTGCTCGTCGTCGGCGTCCTTCTCCTCGACGATGCCGAGGACGTCGCCCGTGCCGGGCTCGCGCAGGATGCGCCCGTACCCCGTGGGCTCGGCGACGTCGGTGGTGAGCACCGTGACGGCGTTCGCGTCGGCGGCGTGGGCGGCGAGCAGCTCGGTGAGCGTGCCCGCGTCCAGCAGCGGCACGTCGCCGGCCACGACGACGACCGCGCCGTCGAGCACGGAGTCGGCCGCGGCGCCGTCGGCGGCGCGGTCGTGCTCGCCCTGCGCGGCGGCGGCCTGGGCGGCACCGTCGAGGGCCGTCATCGCGACCTGGACCGCGCGGCCGGTGCCGGGCACGTCGTCCTGGTCCACGAGCAGCGCGCCCGGGTCGACCTCGAGGACGTGCGCGGCGACGCGCTCGCGCTCGTGGCGGACGACGACCGCGACGCGCTCGGGCTCCAGGGCCCGGGCCGTGGCGAGCGCGTGCCCGAGCATCGAGCGCCCACCGAGCGTGTGCAGGACCTTGGGCGTTGCCGAACGCATCCGTGTGCCCTCACCCGCTGCAAGGACGATGACGGCGGCTGGGCGGGGGACGTCCACCAGTGGTGCTCCTCGCGTCGTGCCCGGGGACGGGCCGGGTAGTCGTGCGTCAGTGGACTCTACCGCCGCGCCGGGGGCCCGTTCCGCCGCCGACGCGGCCGCGGGCACCGCGCCGCGGCGCGCTCGCGACCGCGCGCCCTCCCCGTACCGCGCCCTCGGGCGCTCGCCAGGCGGCGCCCGCCTGCACGGTCCTCGCACGCGGCGTCCGGTCCGCGACGGCCGGACCGCGCCGTCCGCGGCCGGCGTGTGTCCATGCTCACGCCGCGTCGATTATTCTGATGGTCGATGGAAATACCGTCAGCGTCCCCGCCGAGGACCGCCGGGGACGTTCGCACGTCGACGAGGACGCCCATGACGCCCCATCCCGCGCACGAGTCCCTGCTGCCGCCCACCGGCGTGCGCGCACCCCGCTCCGCCGTCCCCGGCACGGACGCCGCCGCGGTGGCGCTGGACGGCGACTGGCGCTTCCGCCTCTTCCCCACCGCCGACACCGGCGTCGACCCGGCCGACCCCGGGGACGGCTGGGGCAGCGTCCCCGTGCCCGGCCACTGGCAGCTCGCCGGCGCACCCGACGCGTGGCCCCACGGCCGCCCCGCGTACACGAACGTGCTCTTCCCTGTCCCCGTCGACCCGCCCCGGGTGCCGCGCGACAACCCCACGGGCGAGTACCGCCGTGCGTTCACCGTGCCTGCCGGGTGGCGCGACGACGGCCGCGTCGTCCTGCGGTTCGAGGGCGTCGACTCCTGGTTCGAGGTCGCCGTCAACGGTCGCGTGCTCGCGCAGTCCCACGGGTCCCGGCTGCCGACCGAGGTCGACGTCACCGACGCGCTCGGCGAGGGTCCGAACCTGCTCGCCGTGCGCGTCACGCAGTGGTCGGCGCACACCTACCTGGAGGACCAGGACCAGTGGTGGCTGTCGGGGATCTTCCGCGACGTCACGCTGCTGCACCGGCCGGCGGGCGGGGTCGAGCACGTCACGCTGCACGCCGCGTACGACCACGCCACCGGCGAGGGCGTGCTGCGCGTCGCGGTGGAACCGGCACGGCCCGACGCGGTCGTCGAGGTGCCCGAGCTCGGCCTGCGCACCCGTGCCGGCGAGGAGGTCCGCGCACGCGTCGAGCCGTGGAGCGCCGAGTCGCCCCGCCTGTACGACGTGCTCGTGCGCACCGCGGCCGAGACGGTCACGCTGCGCGCCGGTTTCCGCACGGTCGAGGTCGTCGGCGGCGTGCTCACGCTCAACGGTGCGCCCCTGAAGCTGCGCGGCGTCAACCGGCACGAGTTCGAGCCGACCCGCGGCCGGGCCGTCACCCGCGCGACCATGCTCGCCGACGTGCTCGACATGAAGCGCCACCACGTCAACGCCGTGCGGACCAGCCACTACCCCCCGCACCCGCACTTCCTCGACCTCTGCGACGAGCACGGCCTGTACGTCGTCGACGAGAACGACCTCGAGACGCACGGCTTCGAGCCGCTCGGCTGGCGCGGCAACCCCACCGACGACCCGGCGTGGGAGCCCCTGCTCGTCGACCGCGTCACCCGCATGGTCCGCCGCGACGCCCACCACCCCAGCGTCGTCATGTGGTCCCTGGGCAACGAGGCCGGGGCCGGGTGCAACGTCGGCGCGATGGCCGCGGCCGTCCGCGCCCTGGACGCGAGCCGCCCGCTGCACTACGAGGGCGACTGGTCGAGCGAGCACGTCGACGTGTACTCGCGCATGTACCCCACGAGCGAGGAGACGGCGCTGATCGCCCGCGGTGAGGAGGCCCCGCTGCCCGACGCGACGCTCGACGCGCGGCGGCGCGTCATGCCGTTCGTCCTGTGCGAGTACGCGCACGCCATGGGCAACGGACCCGGCGGTCTCACCGAGTACCTCGACCTCGTCGACGAGCACGCCCGGCTGGCGGGCGGGTTCGTCTGGGAGTGGTTCGACCACGGCATCGCCACCCGGACGGCCGACGGCGAGCCCTACTTCGGCTACGGCGGCGACTTCGGCGAGGAGCTGCACGACGGCACGTTCATCGCCGACGGGCTGCTGCTGCCCGACCGCACGCCGTCCCCCGGGCTGGTCGAGCTCGCCGCCGCGTACGCCCCCGTGCGGGTGCGCGCCACGCAGGCACCGCGCACGCTCGAGCTCCGCAACCGGTACGCGTTCACGTCGACCGCGCACGCGCGGCTGGTGTGGACGCTCGTCGCCGACGGGGCCGTCCTGGCCGAGGGCGAGCTCGACGACGTCCTCGCCCCCGGCGAGCGCCGCGAGGTCCGGGCCGACGACGTGCTCGGCGACCGCCTCGACGCCCTGCTGGCCGACCTCGACCCGACCGCCGCCGCGTGGTGGGTGCTGCGCGCCGTGCCGCGCGGCGACGACCCTGGGTTCCCCGCCCACCTCGGCCTCGGCGCCGGCCAGGTGCTCGTGCGCGCCCCCGTGCCGCCGCCGCGCGCCACCGGGAAGGCCGTGCCGACCGCGGGCGGCTGGCGGGTCGGACCGGTCGAGCTCGACGCCACCGGCCGCCCCGTCCGCGTCGGCGGCGCCGCCGTGCGCCTCGCGCGCGCCGACGCGTGGCGCGCGCCGACCGACAACGACCGGATCCGGTCCTGGTACGACGCGGTGGGCGACGGCGAGGCGTGGGAGCGCGCGGGGCTGGGACGCCTGCACGAGCGCGTCGACGACGTGCGCGCCGAGGACGGTGCGGTCGTCGTCACCTCCCGGGTCGCGGGCGCGGCGACCGACTGCGGCCTGCGCGTGCGCACGACGTGGCGCACCGTCGACGAGCGCACCGCCGACCTCGTCGTGGAGCTCACGCCCGAGGGGCGCTGGCCCGGGACGGTGGCCCGGCTCGGCTGGCTCCTCGCGCTCGAGCAGCCCCACGCGGGCGGCGTGCGCGTCGACTGGACGGGACTGGGCCCCGGGGAGTCCTACGCCGACTCGCACCTCGCCGCGCTCGCGGGCCGGTGGCAGCACACCGTCGACGAGCTGCAGACCCGTTACACGCACCCGCAGGAGAACGGCGCCCGTCGGGGCGTCACGCGCGCCGTGCTCGGCCTCGCCGACGGCCCGCTGACGCTCACCGCGGGCGAGGTCCGCGTCGCGCACCGCACCGTGCCGGGCCTGGAGCTCACCGCCCGTCCGTGGTCGGACCGCGCGCTGGCCGAGGCCCGGCACCCGCACGAGCTCGTCCCCGACGGCGCGCTGTGGCTGCACCTGGACGCGGTGCAGCACGGGCTCGGGTCGGCGGCGTGCGGGCCGGGCGTCCAGGCGGACGCGGCGGCGCGCCCCGCGCCGGCGACGCTGCAGGTGCGCCTGCGCGCCTGAGGAAGCTCCCGGTCGGCGCCCTGGGAGGGGAGGGCGCCGGCCGGGCAGCTCAGAGGGCGAGGGGCGACCGCGTCGTGAGGAGCCCGGCGTCCCCCAGGAACCGCTCGAGGGCGAGCGTCGCCATGCCGATCGCGGCGGAGTTGCCCCGGACCGTCGAGATGCCGACCGTGAGGTCGGCGGTGGTGCCGCGCGGCGCCTGCGCGCGGACCTCCGCGTGCGTGCCCGGGAGCAGACGGTCCCCCAGCGCCCAGGCGGTCCACCCGGTCAGCATGACGCGCTCGGGGTTGATGATCGCGACGAGGTCGGCGATCGCCGCGCCGAGGTAGGTCGCGGTGCGCTCGAGCGTGCGCACGACCGCGGGGTCGGGGTCCGGCGCGGCGAGCGCCGCCCCGAGCGCCCCGATGAAGTCGCGCTGCAGCTGCGTGCCGGTGAGCGGGTGGTCGGGCGCGATCTCCCGCAGCGTCTGCTGGATGCCCGGCGCGCCGACGTACGCCTCGACGCAGCCGCGCCGGCCGCACCGGCAGGCGCGGCCCTCGTGGACGAGCAGGGAGTGCCCCCACTCCCCGGCGGAGTTGGTCGCCCCGCGCAGCACGGTCCCGTCGAGCACGATGCCGACCCCCACGCCGGTGCCGAGGTTCACCGTGACCATGCTGGCGACGCGGCGTCCCTCGCCGAGCCACAGCTCGGCCGTGGCGATGGCCTTGAGCGGGTTCTCCACGACGATCGGGACGTCGAGCCGGCGGCGCAGCAGGTCCAGGACGCCGACGCCCCGCCAGTGCCAGGCCGGCACGACCACCGACATCGTGCCGGCGCGGCCCTGCACCAGCCCGGGCAGCGCCACGCCCACGCCGAGGAGCTCGGACCGCGCCCGGCCGGCCGCCTCGAGCGCCTCGTCGAGGGAGCGCACGAGCCCCTCGACGACGTGGTCGGCCGACTCCACGCGCTCGTCGAGCGGGACGTCGGTGCACGCGAGCTCGGTCAGCGCCGCGTCGAAGACGTGCGTCGAGACGTACGTCTCGGCGACGTCGACGCCCGCGAGGATGCCGCGCTCGCCGCGGATCGCCAGGGTCGTGGTGGGGCGGCCGACGCCGCTCGTGGACGACCCCGTCTCGGCGACGAGGCCCTCCGCGAGCAGCTCGGAGACGACCGTGGCGACGGTGGCGAGGCTGAGCCCGGTGCCGCGGGCGAGCTGGTTGCGCGTGGCGCCGCCCTGGGCGAGCAGCGCGTGGAGCACGTCGAGGCGCGACTCGCTGCGGATGTCGCGCGACGAGCGCTTCCTCACGGCCATGCACTCTCCCCGGTCGGCTGCACGAGCACCGCGGCGAGCTCCGGCTCCGCCGCGCCGACGGTCCCGCGGACCATCAGCCGGATGGTCCCAGAGTTCCACGCGGCCGGCAGCCAGACCCGCCCCGGGTCGCCCCCGGTGAACCGC
The DNA here is from genome assembly GCF_004798685.1 of Cellulomonas shaoxiangyii. Lineage (NCBI taxonomy): Bacteria > Bacillati > Actinomycetota > Actinomycetes > Micrococcales > Cellulomonadaceae > Cellulomonas > Cellulomonas shaoxiangyii. The sequence continues at coordinate 3,057,928 of NZ_CP039291.1, forward strand.
GGGCGCGCGGCGTCCTCGAGCCACACCCGGCCGAGCAGCTCACCGTGGGCGTACGCAGCGACGCGCACGTGCGTGCCCGAGAACCGCACCGAGCAGCCACCGGCGGGCAGGTCCACCTCGAGCCAGACCTCCTCGCCGGGCGCCGGGCGCAGGGGCAGGTCGACCGGTGCGGCCGGTGCGTCGCGGCCGGCCAGGGCCACGAGCTCCCGGTCGGTCTGCGGCTCGACCTGCCAGCCCTCGACCGGCGCCAGCCGCAGCAGCACCGCCCCGCCGAGCGTGCCCGGCACGTGCGGGGCCGTCAGCGCCACCTCGGCGCCCGCGCCCGGGGCGAGGTGCAGCCACGGGTCCTGCGGCGTGACCAGGCACTCGACGCCGTCCACCGTGACCGTGACGGGGGCGGCGAGGCCCGGCAGGTGCAGCGCGTGGTCGTGCACCCCGTCGACGTCGAGGTCCCGCCGGTACGTCACGGGTGCCCCGACGCGCGTGCTGCTCCACCCGCCGAGCGGTCGCACGGGCGCCGGCCGGCCGGCCCACTGCGCGCCCGCGTCGACGGTCCACAGCGCGTGCACGTCCTCGCGGCCCAGCACCGACCACACGCGGCCCAGGCCGCGCAGCGAGCCCATCCGCAGGCCGGGCAGCCGCACGTCGTCGAAGTTGGGGTGCCCCCACGTCTCGACGGTCGCGGTCAGCGCCCGCGCCCCGCCGACGGGCACGACGACGCTCGCGCCGAACCGGGCGACCGTCGCCAGCGCGCGCCCGTCGAGCGCGAGGTCGACGACGTCGCCGGCGCCCTCGAGCAGCAGCTCGGCCGCGCCCGTGACGTCGGCGGCGTAGTGCACGCGCCCGCGGTGCACCCCGATCTCCTCGGAGGCCGGTGCGGTGCGGTGCGCGCGGGTCGCGTGGGTGCGCGTCGGCAGGTCGAGGCGGCGCGCGGTCCGCACGGCCGCCGGGTCGCCCGCGGCGTCCTGCGCGGCCGGCGGGTCGACCGCGCCGTCCGGCCCGGGCACGTCCTGCGGGTGGCGCACGACGACGTCCCACTGCTCACCGTCCGCGCGCACCACCGCGCGCACGGGCACCCCGGGGGCCGGCGCGTCGAGGCGGACGAGCGTCGGCGTGCCCGCCGGGGCGGCGAACGCCACCACGCCGGGCACGGTCGCCGCCAGCTCGACGCCGTGCGGTCCGGCGCCGACGAGGTCGCCGGTCGCGAGCGTGAGCGTGCCACGCCCCCCGAACCCGTCGAGCGGCAGGTCCCGCACGACGAGCGCGCACGCGTGCGCGGAGACGGTGAGCGTGACGGCGGGGACGCCGCCGGCGGCGGCGAGCTCGACGTCCGCCGGCTCGTCGCCCAGGTTCGGCACGCCGAGAAGCGTGCCGCCGCCGTCGAGCGCGACCCGCGACGGCGAGCTGCTCGTCGGCGCCTGCGTCGCGTACGCCCCGTCGGCCGCCTCGGGGACGCCGCGCGCGAGCCGCGGCCCGAGCGTGCGCGCCACGGCGGTCAGGACCCGCGCCTCGACCGTCTCGGGTCGCGGCGCGCCGGTCGGCGACAGGAACCCGCCGAAGTCGTAGTCGTGCGTCATGAAGCCGCCGGGGTCGCCCCAGTTCCCGACGGACGGCGTGAACCCGAAGTCGTACCCCGATGCCTGCAGGTACGGGGCCAGCACGCGCGCACCGCTGACCAGCAGGCGGCGCAGCGTGACGTGGCGGCGGTTGGTCTCGGTGACGAGCAGCGGCTCGCCCCGTGCGGCCAGCAGGTCCGCGTAGCGGCGCACCTCCGGCTCGAGGAACGGCGAGCGGTCGTCGGGGTAGAAGTTGAACGCGGGCGTGACGCCCGGCACCCCGCCGGTCGCCCCCTCGAGGTCGCCCTGACCGGCGCACGCGACGAGCGGGACCTCGATCCCGTGCCGCAGCGCCATGTCCCGCAGCGCACCCACGTACGCGCCGCGGTCGGCGGTGTCGAAGAAGTCCAGCTCGTTCTCCAGCTGCACCGCGACGACGGACCCGCCGCGGCCGTGCTGCCGCTGCGCGAGCAGCGGCAGCACGCGGTCGAACCAGCGCTCCACGTGGGCGAGGTACCGGGGCTCGGCCTGACGCAGCGCCAGCCCGGGTTCGAGGGGCAGCCACGCGGGCAGCGCGCCGCCGTCCCACTCGGAGCAGATGTAGGGCCCGGGGCGGGCGACGACGCCCAGCCCGGCGGCGTGGGCGAGGTCGAGGAACCGCCCGAGGTCGCGCCGGCCCGTGAAGTCCCACTCCCCCGGTGCGAGCTCGTGGAAGTTCCACGGCACGTACACGTCCACGAGCTCGTACCCGGTGGCCCGCACCTGCGCGAGCCGTGCGGCCCACTCCTCCCACGGGATGCGGAAGTAGAACAGGGAGGCGCAGGCCAGCACCTGCTCGCGGCCGTCGATGACGAGCCCGGACGTGCGCAGCGCGACGGGCGCCGTCTGGTGTGCGGTCACTTCACACCCGCGCTTCCGCCGGAGACGTTCATCTCGTACAGGTACTTCTGCCCGGCGTAGTAGATGGCGATCATCGGCGCCGTCAGGAGGATCGAGCCGACCATGACGAGGTTCCACGGCGGCAGCTGCATGGCGTTGCTCGTGGAGGTCATGTACTGCAGGCCGAGGGCCAGGGGCATCATGTCCTCCTGGTTGAGGTAGATGAGGGGGCCCATGAAGTCGCCCCACGCCGCGGTGAGCGTGAAGATTGCGATGGCCGTGAGGATCGGCCACATCATCGGCAGGATGATCCGGCGGTAGATCCCGAAGTAGCCGAGCCCGTCGACCTGCGCGGCCTCGTCGAGCTCACCGGAGACGCGGGACACGAACTGGCGCACCAGGAAGACGTTGAACGCGTTGGAGAAGAAGTTCGGGATGATCAGCGGCAGGAACGTGTTGACCCAGCCGAGCTCCTTGAACAGCAGGAACTGCGGGATCATCGTGATCTGCGCGGGGATCATCATCGTGGCCAGCACGACCATGAACATGACGTTCTTGCCCGGCGCGCGCAGGCGCGCGAAGGCGTAGCCGACGAGCGAGGACGAGAGCACCTGGCCGACGGCGGACAGCGTCGCGATGACGACGGAGTTGACGACGAACCGGCCCACGGGCAGCCCCGTCGCGGTGAACACCTGCGTGAAGTTCGACCACTCCCACTCGCCCGGGACGATGGTGAACATGTTGGTCGCGCTCGTCTGGTCGCTGGCGAGCGCGATCGAGACCATGAGCACGAACGGCACGAAGAACACGGCAGAGACCAGCAGCAGTACCGCGTAGGTCGCGGGCGAGGCCTTGAAGGCCTTCAACGTCCGGGCCGGGGTGTGGTCGCGCCGGGACCCGTCGGTGGTCAGCGGGGGCGCCGCCATGGGCGACACCGGGGTGGCGACGGTCATCACCGCACCTCCGTCTCGTAGAAGACCCAGCTCTTGGACGTGCGGAACGCGACGATCGTGAACGCGATGATGACGAGGAACAGCAGCCAGGCGATCGCCGACGCGTAGCCGAAGTGGTAGAAGCTGAAGGCCTCGCGGAAGAGCAGGGGCACCATCATCATGCTCGCGTTGTCGGGCCCGCCGGAGGTGAGGATGTACACCTGCGAGAAGATCTGGAACGCGCCGATCAGGCCCATGATGAGGTTGAAGAAGATGATCGGCGTGATCTGCGGGAACGTGATGGACCAGAACTGGCGCACCGGCCCGGCGCCGTCGATCTCCGCGGCCTCGTAGAACTCCTTGGGGACGCCGTTCATCGCGGACAGCAGCAGCACGGTGGCACCGCCGGCGCCCCACGCGGACAGCACGACCAGCGCCGGCTTCACCCAGGTGGGGTCGAGCAGCCAGTCCGGCCCGTGGATGCCGACCACGCCGAGCAGGTCGTTGAGGGGCCCCGACGGCGCCAGGACCATCTTGAACACCATCGCGGTCGCCACCAGCGGCACCAGCGTGGGCAGGTAGATCATGGTGCGGAAGAGCTTGCGGCCGCGGACCTTCTTGTTGAGCAGGTTCGCGAGCCACACCCCGATCGCGAGACCCACCGGGACCGACACCAGCGCGTAGAAGAAGGTGTTGCGGAGCGCCTTCCAGAAGATCGGGTCGTCGGACAGCGCCGTCGTGTAGTTCTCCAGCCCGACGAACTCGGCCGGCGTGAACGAGTCCCACTCGGTGAGCGAGATGTAGACGGACGCCACCATCGGCCCGAGCAGGAACCCGACGAACCCGATGAGCCACGGGGAGATGAACAACCAGAACCAGCGCGCCTCGGCCTTGCGCCGCCGGCTGAGCTTCTGACGAGGCGCGCCGCGCCCCCCGGCGCGGCGCGGGCTGCTCGCCCGCACCGCGCCGAGGGCCCCGCCGAGGTCGGCGGTCATCAGCTCGCCGGCTCGATGACGGTCTCGAGCTTCTTCTGGACCATGTCCAGCTGGGTCTTCGCGTCGCCGCCCTCGTTCCAGAACGTCTCGAGGTTGTCGGTGAACGCGGCCTGCATCTCGTTCCACTCGGGGATGAGCGGGGACGTGAAGACGAAGTCCGAGGACTCGCCGAACGCCGCCATGTTCACCTCGCGCGTGGCCCACTCGGGCGTGAGGAACGCCTCGGACTGCTGGACCTCGAGGTTCGCGGGGACGTCCTGCGCGTTCTTGATGATGACGGCCTGCGCCTCCGCGTCCGTGAGGAAGTCGATGGCCTCGAACGCCTGCTCGGCGTGCTCGCTGTCACGGGAGATCGCCAGGCCGGAGCCGAAGGCGGACACGGCCTGCTCGGGGCCCTGCCACATCGGCGCGATGTCCCAGTTGAAGTCGGCCTCGAGCAGCGAGTTGATGGCCCAGAAGCCGGTCGTGTTCATCGCGACCTTCTGCGCGGCGAACGCCGGGTCGCCGCCCATGTCGGGGCCCATGTCCGCGTACTCGGCGGCGGTGGGCGCGACGTGGTGCACGTGCGTGAGGTCGTTGGCCCACTGCAGGGCCTCGACGACCTCGGGCGAGTTCGCCGCCGGCTGCCCGGCGTCGTCGATGATCTGGCCGCCGTTCTGGTACGCGAACGACCACCACTGCGCCCACCAGCCGGCGCCCGCGTAGCCCCACTGCTGACCGGGGACCGTCAGCTTCTCCATCGCCGCCTGCGCGTCCTGCCACGTCCAGTCGGCGGCCGGGTACTCGACGCCCGCGGCGTCGAACATGTCCTTGTTGTAGTAGACGATCATCGCGCCGGAACGGTCGGGGACCGCGTACACGCTGTCCTCGTAGGAGTAGAGGCCGCCGACGGGGCCGAACCGCTCCTCCAGGTCCAGGCCGGCGTCGGCCGCGAGGTCGTCGAGCGGGATGATCTGGTTCTTCGAGGAGTAGACGTTCACGCCCTCGGCGACCTGGAGGATGTCCGGCCCGTCGCCACCGGCGATCATGGTCTGGACCTTCTGCTCGTACTGGTCGCCGGGGATCAGCTGGAGGTCGATCGTGACCTCGTCCTGCGACGCCTCGAACAGGTCGACGCGCTCCTGGTACGACTTCTTGTCGACGTCCCCGCCCCAGACGGTCATCGTCAGGGTCACCGGGCCGTCGCCCGAGGCGGCGTCGTCGCCGCCCCCGCACGCTGCCAGCGTGAGCATCCCCAGTGCTGCGAGTGCTGCCGTTCCGGTCCGCGCCACACGTGACCTCGTGGTCCTCATGCTGTCCGCCTCTCTGCGGTCAGGACGGGGGCGGACGTCGTCGTCCGCGCGACCCGTCGAGTAGTCGTGCCGGTAAATCTAACCATTAGAGAAATGGCTTGACCAGTACCGGGGCGGATGACCGCACGCACGGCGAGCCCCGCGCGACGGAGGGCGACGGAGGCGCGCCGCCGGGACGCAGCGGGCGGTCGGGCGCCCGACCGCCCTCGCCGACGCGGCGGGCCGGGCTCCGCCCCCAGGATTCGAACCTGGACCGCAAGGCTCCAAAGGCCTGCATGCTGCCGTTACACCAGGGCGGACCGGCCGCCCAGTCTGCCAGCCCCGCACGGCACAATGGCCGCGTGGCCGACTCCAAGCGCACGCCGCGCTCGCGCATGACCGGGACGCAGCGACGCGCCCAGCTGCTCGACGTGTCGCGCACGCTGTTCGCCGAGAAGGGCTTCGACAACACGAGCGTGGAGGAGATCGCCGCACGTGCCGACGTCTCCAAGCCGGTCGTGTACGAGCACTTCGGCGGCAAGGAGGGCGTGTACGCCGTCGTCGTGGACCGCGAGATCCAGGCGCTCACGGGTGCGCTGACGGAGGCGCTCGAGGGCGGGGGGCACGCGAAGGCGCTGGTCGAGCGGACCACGCTCGCGCTGCTGTCCTACATCGAGACGTCCGAGGCGGGCTTCCGCATCCTGGTCCGCGACTCGCCGGTCGCGCAGGCGACGGGCACGTTCTCGAGCCTCATCGGGGACGTCGCGTCGCAGGTCGAGCACCTGCTCGCGGACCAGTTCACCAAGCAGGGCCTCGACCGGCGCACGGCCCCCATCTACGCGCAGATGCTCGTGGGCATGGTCGCGCTGACGGGGCAGTGGTGGCTCGACGCGCGCAGCCCGCAGAAGGCCGAGGTGGCCGCGCACCTGGTGAATCTCGCCTGGAACGGCCTGTCGGGGCTCGAGCGGCGTCCGCAGCTGACGAAGGACGGCGAGCCCGCGCGCACCGCCGGGCCGTCCTGACCGCGTCGCCTGCCGGCGGCGCGGCCGACGGCGACTACCCTGCGACCATGGCCGAGACCCACGCCGGCCGCACCCGCCAGGACGAGGTCGACCGCATCGTGCTCGCGTGGGAGCGGGAGCGGCCCGACCTGGACGTACGACCCCTGACGGTGCTGTCCCGCGTCAGTCGCCTCGCACGCCACCTCGACCTGGCCCGCCGCGGCGCGTTCGCGCGGCACGGCCTCGAGACGTGGGAGTTCGACGTGCTCGCGGCGCTGCGCCGCGCCGGTGCGCCGTACCGGCTCTCCCCCGGCGCGCTGCTGACGCAGACCCTCGTGACGAGCGGGACCATGACCAACCGCATCGACCGGCTCGCCGAGCAGGGCCTCGTGGAGCGCCGGCCGTCGCCGGACGACCGCCGGGGCGTGCTCGTGGAGCTCACGGCGGCCGGGCTGCGCCGCGTCGACGAGGCGTTCGCCGACCTGCTCGACGTCGAGCGGGGCCTGCTCGGCGACCTGCCCGAGGCGGACCGCGACCGGTTGGCGGCGCTGCTGCGGGACGTGCTCACGCTCTTCGACGAGTCGTGACGCCGGGACCCGGGCGGCACGCGTGACCCGGGCGGCACGCGTGACCCGGGCGACGCGCCCGGCCTGACGGCTCAGTCCCGGGACGGCTCGACGAGCGCCGCGAGCCGGTCGAGGCGCTGCTCGGCGGGCAGCCGGTGCCGGTCCAGCCAGCGCAGCGCCGGGCGGACCGCGTCGGGCACGAGCTGGTAGGTGCGCACGCGCCCGAGCTTGTGCGACGTCACGATGCCCGCCTGCTCCAGCACGCCGAGGTGCTGCGTGACCGCGGGCAGCGACATCGGCAGCGGGTCGGCCAGCGTGCTCACCGACGCCGGCCCCTGCGCGAGCCGCTCGACCAGCGCGCGTCGCGTGCCGTCGGACAGGGCCTGGAAGACCCGGTCGAGGTCGCCGGCCGCACCCGCCGGCGCGCCGGCAGCGGAGGGGCCCGCAACCGGGTCGGTGCTCACCCCGAGACCTCGGCGGCCTCCAGCCACGCCGCCTCCAGCTCCTCGCGCTCCGCCGCCAGGGCGCGCAGCTCGGTGTCCAGCGCGAGCACGGCCGCGTGGTCGGTGGCCTGCGCGGCCATGCGGTCGTGCAGCGCGGCCTCGAGCGCGGCGATCCGGTCGAGGCGCCGCTCGATCCGGGTGGCCTCCTTGCGCGCCGCGCGCGCGTCCGCGGCCGACGGACCTGCCGATGCCGCGGCGGCCGTCGCGGCACCCGCCACGGCGCCGACCGGCGCGGGACCGCCCGCCCCGGCGAGCGCGGCCGCCCGCAGCTCCAGGTACTGCTCGACGCCGCCGGGCAGGTCGCGCAGGTGCCCGTCGCCGAGCAGCGCCACCTGCCGGTCGCACACGCGCTCGAGCAGGTAGCGGTCGTGCGAGACGACGATGAGCGTGCCGGGCCAGCCGTCCAGCAGGTCCTCGACGGCGGCGAGCGTGTCGGTGTCGAGGTCGTTGGTCGGCTCGTCGAGCAGCAGCACGTTCGGCTCACCGACGAGCAGGCGCAGCAGCTGCAGGCGCCGGCGCTCGCCCCCGGACAGGTCGCGCACGGGGGTGCGGGCGCGGTCGCGCGTGAACCCGAGCCGCTCGACGAGCTGGCTCGCGGTGACCTCCTTGCCGCCGATCACCATGGTGCGCTTCTCGCGCTCGACGGCCTCGGTGACGCGCAGGTCGGCGACCTCGTCGAGGTCCTCGACGTCCTGGCGCAGCTCGGCGATCTTCACGGTCTTGCCGCGCCGCACGCGGCCGGACGTCGGCCGCTCGCGGCCCGTCAGCAGGCGGAGCAGCGTCGACTTGCCCGAGCCGTTGACGCCGACGACGCCGTACCGGTCCCCCGGGCCGAGCCGCCAGGTGACGTCGTCGAGCAGCACGCGCCCGTCGGGCAGCGTGAACGTCACGTCCTCGAGGTCGAGCACGTCCTTGCCGAGCCGGGCCGTGGCCGTGCGGGCGAGCTCGAGCGAGTCGCGGGGCGGCGGCTCGTCGGCGATCAGGGCGGCGGCGGCGTCGAGCCGGAACCGCGGCTTGGACGTGCGCGCGGGCGCCCCCCGGCGCAGCCACGCGAGCTCCTTGCGCAGCAGGTTCTGCCGCTTCGTCTCGACCGTCGCGGCCTGCTGCGCGCGCTCCGCGCGGGCCAGCACGTACGCGGCGTACCCGCCCTCGTACTGGTCGACGACGCCGTCGTGCACCTCCCACGTGCGGGTGCACACGGCGTCGAGGAACCAGCGGTCGTGCGTCACGACGACGAGCGCGCCCGAGCTGCCGGCGTACCGCTCGCTGAGGTATCCGGCGAGCCACGCGACGCCCTCGACGTCGAGGTGGTTCGTCGGCTCGTCGAGCACGAGCACCTCGTCGTCGCGCACGAGCAGCGCCGCGAGCGCGACGCGGCGGCGCTGCCCGCCGGAGAGCGTGGAGAGGTCCGCCTCGAGGTCGACGTCGGCGAGCAGGCCGGTGTGCACGGCACGGATGCGCGCGTCGGACGCCCACTCGTGCGGGTCGGCGGACCCGTGCACCGCGTCCAGGACGGTGCCGGAGCCGAGGTCGTCGCGCTGGTCCAGCAGCGCGACGCGCGTGCCGCCGGCCCGTGTGACGCGTCCGTCGTCCGGCTCCTGGCGGCCGGACAGCACGCGCAGGAGCGTGGACTTGCCGGCGCCGTTGGGGCCGACGACGCCGATGCGCTGGCCGTCGTCGACGCCGAGGCTGACGCCGTCCAGGAGGGTGCGAGTGCCGAGGGTGAGGTGGACGCGGTCCGCGCCGAGCAGGTGAGGCATGGTGGCCTCATTCTCCCAGGTGCACCGCCAGGACGTCGAAGATGCCCCGCGTCCCCTCCTCGCGCCCCTCGGCGGAGTCTGGTCCGTCGAGGTGCACGCCCTGCTCGGTGTAGCGCAGGTGCGTGCCGTCGCCGTCGGCCGTGAGCTCGTACGTGGCCACGGACGTCGAGATGTGCGCGCCGTCGAGCCACATGTCGTAGGTCAGGACGAACCGCTCGGGCTCGACGACGTCGGTGTAGGTGGCGACGTAGCGGCTGACCGGCCCGCCGTGGAACTCCCCCTCGCTGACCGCGGTGCCGCCGACGCGGAAGTCGTCGGTGTCCTCGGACGTCGTCCAGTCGTCGCTCGTGCCGAACCAGGCGTGCTTCTCGGTGGGGTCGGCGAACGCGCGCCAGACGCGCTCGACGGAGGCGTCGAACGTGCGCTCGACGACGAACGTCGAGTGGGCGGTGCTGCGGGTGGCGGGGGTGGTGGGCGCGGTGCTCGTCATGGCGGTCCTCCTCGGGTGGGGGTCCGGCACGCCGCGGCGCCGGACCAATACTTAGGCGTTCGCTTAAGTATTGGTCCAGCCCCGCGGGACGGTCAACCCCTCAGTCGTCGGCCGACCGCGCGAGCGCCTCGCGCACCGAGACGCGGCCGCCCATGCGCAGCACCGACCGCTCGTAGATGCGCGCCGCGACCGCCGTCACCGCGAGCGCCGAGACGACCAGCACCAGCAGCGCCACGAGCGGCTCCCACCACTCCGCCTCGTTGAGGAACAGCCGCACGGGCATGCCGACCGGCGCGGTGAAGGGCACGAACGACATGATCCGCAGCACGAGGTCGTTGTCGTTGAAGAAGATGACGAGGAAGTACGGGACCATCGTCAGCCAGATCGCCGGCTGCAGGACCGAGCCCGTGTCCTCCACGCGGGACACCAGGGACGCGCTGGCCGCGAAGATCGCTGCCAGCAGCACGAACCCGATCGCGAAGAAGACCACGAACCACGCGACCGGCATGCCGATGAGCGTCAGCACCTCGTCCTGCCCGGTGACCACGAGACCCAGGACGGCGACCGCGGCGATGGCGGCGGTCTGCCCGAGCGCGAGCACCGAGTTGCCGAGGATCTTGCCCGCGAGCAGCGCACGCGCCGGCACCGCCGACAGCAGGATCTCGACGATCCGGGACTGCTTCTCCGTCACCGTGTTCTGGGCGATCATCGAGCCCGCGCCGATCACCGAGGTCATGAAGACCAGGCCGAACGCGAACGTGATGAGGTAGCGCAGGTCACCGTCGGCCGGCGCCGGCTCGAGCAGCTCGACCTCCGGCGACACCGTGAGGGCCTGCACGACGTCCGACGGCGCGTCCTCGAGCGCGAGGACGGCCACCCCGAGCGGCTCGCCGCCCGGCACCAACGCCGCCTCGACCTCGCCCGAGCGGACCAGCTCCTCCGCGGCGGCGCGGTCGGCGACGTCGTGCACCTCCAGGCCGGCTGCGCCGTCGACGCTGCCGGCCACGGACGAGACGACCGCCACGGGCGTGTCGCTCGGCTCGCGCTGGCCGATGAGCGCGCTGATCACGATGCCGACGAGGATCGCGCCCAGCAGGACCGCGGTCGAGATGATGAACGACTTCGAGCGGACCTGGGAGGTGATCTCCCGCTCGGCGACCAGCAGGCTGGCGCGGCCGAGCGACGGCGCCTGCGGCGCGGGGTGCGACGTGGTGGTGCTCATCGGGCTGCCTCCAGCTCCTGCGTGCGGCCGGCGTCGTCGGCCGGCACCTCGTCCGTGATGACCTCGCGGAAGATCTCCGCCAGGGAGGGCCGCAGCGGCGTGAAGGACTCCACCGGCCCACGGGCCAGCGCGGCCGTGAGCACGCGCTGCGCCGTCGCGGCGTCGGCCTCGAAGACGGCGGAGCCCGCGGCCAGCTCGTCGACCCGCACGCCGGGCTCGTCGCGCAGCCACCCCATGTCGCCGGCGACGACGATCTCGTGCCGCTCGTTGGCGTGCGCCCGCCGCAGCTCCTCGCGCGAGCCGGCGGCGCGGATGCGACCGCCGGCGATGATGACGAGGTCGTCGCACAGCCGCTCCACGACGTCGAGCTGGTGGGACGAGAACAGCACCGGCACGCCGCGCGCCGCCCGCTCCGCGAGCACGCCCTGCACGACCTCGACCGCCATCGGGTCGAGACCCGAGAACGGCTCGTCGAGCACGAGCACCTCGGGGTCGTGGACCAGGGCCGCCGCGATCTGCGCGCGCTGCTGGTTGCCGAGCGAGAGGTTCTCGACCGGGTCGTCGGCGCGCTCGGTCAGGCCGAGCCGGTCGATCAGGTCGTGCGCACGGGTGCTCGCGGCACCCTTGTCGAACCCGTGCAGCCGCGCCAGGTAGGTGAGCTGCTCGGCGAGCTTCATCTTGGGGTACAGGCCCCGCTCCTCCGGCATGTAGCCGAAGCGGGCGCGGCTCGCGCCGTCGAGCGGCCGGCCGTCCAGCGTGACGGACCCCGCGTGCGCCGAGAGCACGCCGAGGATGATCCGCATCGTCGTCGTCTTGCCGGCGCCGTTGCCGCCGACGAACCCCGTGAGCCGGCCGCGGCCGACCGTGAAGCTCACGTCATCGAGCACGCGCCGGTCCCCGAAGGACCTGCTGACGCCCTGGAGCTCGAGCATCGTCTCCTCCTCCTCGCTGGCCCGGCGGCTGCCGGACGTCCTGGGGACGACGCTAGGCGGGAGGGAGGTGCCGGCGCCTCGGGCGGGCGGCCGATCCTGCGCCTCGTCCTGCGGACGGAGGGCGGCGCCGCGCGGACGGCGGCTGCCGGCCGACGCCGCAGGTCAGCCCGTGAGGCCGTGCTCGTGCGCGTACACGACCGCCTGCACGCGGTCCCGCAGCCCGAGCTTGGCGAGCACGTTCGACACGTGCGTCTTGACGGTGGCCCGGCTGACGACCAGCTCCGCGGCGATCTCGTCGTTGTTCAGCCCGCGTGCCACGAGGACGAGCACCTCGGCCTCCCGCTCGGTGAGCGGGACGAGCGGCGCGGCGGTCGACGTGGGCGTCGGGCGGGCGTCCACGGCGCGGGCGATGACGGCGCGCGTCACCTCGGGCGCCAGCAGGCCCTCGCCGGCGGCCGCGCTGAGGACGGCCTCGTGCAGCTGCTCGGGGCGGGACGTCTTGAGCAGGTAGCCCACGGCGCCGGCCCGCAGCGCCTCCAGCAGGTAGTCCTCGCGGTTGAACGTCGTGAGCACGACGACGGCCGCCTGCACCTCCGGGTCCGCGGTGATGCGCCGCGTGGCCTCCAGCCCGTCCATGTCCGGCATCTGCACGTCCATGCAGACGACGTCCGGGCGGGTCTGGCGGACCACCCGCACGGCCTCGGCGCCCGTGCTCGCCTCGCCGACCACCTCCAGGTCGGGGTGGGCGGACAGGATCGTCCCGATGCCCGCGCGCAGCAGCGCCTGGTCGTCCACGAGCACGACCCGCACGCGCTCACCCATCGCCCGTCTCCCGTCCCCTCGTCGACGCCGCCGCGGTGGCCGTCCTGCCCGGGCCCGCGCCGCCGTCCGCGGCGACCGCGGCCACCGACCTGTCCCTGGCACCCGCCACGGGCACCCGCGCGCGGACCAGGAACCCGCCCCGGCGCAGCCGGCCCGCCTCGAGCGTCCCGCCGTCGGAGGCCACCCGCTCCCGCATGCCCACGAGCCCCATGCCGGTCGACGGCACCACGCCGGCCCGGCGCCCGGTGCCGCCGTCGTCCGACACCTCGAGCTCGACCGTCCCGCCCAGCCAGCGCAGGCGCACGTCCGCGCGCGCGGACGGCCCAGCGTGCTTGCGCGCGTTCGTCAGCGCCTCCTGCGCGATCCGGTAGAGGTTCAGGGACGCCAGGGGCGAGAGCCGCTGGGGGTCGCCGACCTCCTGGTACGTCACCTCCAGGCCCGCCGCGCGCGCCGACTCGACCAGCTGCGGGAGCCGCGCCACGTCGAGCGACGCGAGCGCCTCGCCCGGCGGGGCCGGCTCCACCGGGTCGCCGACCTCGGCCGTCGCGCCCTCGCGCAGCGTGCCCAGCAGGCCCTGGAGCTCCACCACGGCCTCGCGTGCGGACTCCTCGACGTGCCCGAGCGCGGCCGCCGCCCGGGCGGGGTCGCTCGCCAGCACGGTGCGGGCCGCGGCGGCCTGCACGCCCATGAGCGACACGTGGTGCGCGACCGCGTCGTGCAGCTCGCGCGCGATCCGCAGGCGCTCGAGCGCGACGGCCTGCGCCTCGGCCCGCACGCGCTCCGCCTGCAGCAGCCGGGTCCGCCACGCCGTCCGCTCGCGCTCGCGCGCCGACGCCCACGCGTGGTCGCCGAACCACCAGGCGCCGGCGAAGTACAGGACGTTGGTCAGCAACTGGATGAGCATGTACGCGACGAACGGCGAGAACGCGCCGGCGCGCTCCAGCCCGATGTCCGCGTCCGGGTCGGTCGCGGCCAGGAAGATCGAGACCAGCAGCCACGTGAACATCGCGGTGACCACGCCGGCCCGCACCCAGAACGCCCGCGCGCGCGACCGCTCCCACGCGCCCACCGTGTACAGGGCCATGAACAGCGCGATGTTGCTGACGAGCTGCTCGGGCACCATCAGCAGCTGCGCGACGATGAACGCGGCGCCCGTGACCACCGCGACCGCGCTCGGCCAGCGCCGGCGCACCGTGAGCGGCAGCGTCTGCGCCGCGAGCAGCAGCACGGACAGCCAGCCCGGCGCCGGGTCCGGGATGAGGCCCGTGACGCGCCACATCACCGAGCTGAGGACGGCACCGACGAACAGCAGCACGCCGAGCAGCACGTCCCAGCGCAGCCCGTCCGGGCCGGGCTGCCGGCGGCTCCAGCCGGTGACGTCCGGGTCGCCCGCGGCGCCGACGCGCGTCAGCGCGGCCGGCGCACCGGCGCCGGAGGGGACGAGCACCATGCGTCAGTCACCCACCCCGACCACACGCGCCCCGGGCACCGGCCCCGACGCGGTCAGGACGCGGTCGGCGACCCCCGACGCGGTGAACGCCGCGGCGATCGCGAGCGCGTGCTGCCGGCTGCGCGCGAGCGCCGCGACCGTCGGGCCCGACCCGGACACGACGACGCCCAGCGCGCCCGCGTCCGTGGCGACCGCGAGCGGCTCCGCCAGGCCGGGGTCGAGCTCCAGGGCGGCCGGCTCGAGGTCGTTGTGCAGCGCCGCGCCCAGCGCCGTGGCGTCGCCCGCCCGCAGCGCCTGCATGAGCGGCACGTCGTGCTCGTCGGTCAGCGGCTGGGCGTCGTGGCCGCGCAGGTCGTCGAACGCCGCGTAGACGCCGGCCGTCGGCAGACCGCGGTCCTGCACGGCGAACGCCCAGTGGAACTCGCCGCGGCTCAGCGCGGGCGTGAGCAGGTGCCCGCGGCCCGTCCCGACCGCGGTGTGCCCCACCAGCGCGAACGGCACGTCGGAGCCCAGCTCGGCGGCGATGGTGACGAGCTCGTCGCGGCTCAGGCCGGTCCCCCACAGCTGGTCGCACGCCAGCAGCGCCGCGGCGGCGTCGGCCGAGCCGCCCGCCATGCCACCGGCCACCGGGACGCCCTTGACCAGGTGCAGGTGCGCGGCGTCGTCGACGCCCGCGTGCGCGGCCACGGCCCGGGCGGCCCGCAGCGCGAGGTTCGAGTCGTCGGTCGGCACGGCGGCCGCCTGCGGGCCCTCGGCGGTGACGCCGAACTCCCCGGCGGAGCGCGCCACGACCTCCTCGTACACCGACACCGCCTGGAACACGGTGGACACCGGGTGGTAGCCGTCGGACCCGACCGGCCCCACGCGCAGGGACAGGTTCACCTTGCCGGGTGCGCGCACGCGCACCGTCCGCTCGGGCAGGTCGTCCACACCGCTCACCGTCACGGGGCCACTGTGCCAGGTCGGTGCGGCAGCGGCCGTCCGGCGGCCGAGAGCTGCTCGGCGATCCGCGCGAAGGCCGCGACGTCGAGCTGCTCGCCCCGGACCTGCGGGTCCACCCCCGCGGCCCGCAGCGCGGCTTCCGCGGCGGCCGGTGCACCGGCGAGCTGGGCGAGCGCCGAGCGCAGCGTCTTGCGGCGCTGCGCGAAGGCCGCGTCGACCACGGCGAAGACCTCGCCGCGCGTCACCGTGGTGGTCGGCGGGTCGCGGCGGTCGAGCCGCACGAGCGCGGAGTCGACGTTGGGTGCGGGCCAGAAGACGGCGCGTCCGACGGTCGCCGTGCGCCGCGCGGCCGCGTACCACGCGACCTTCGCCGACGGCACGCCGTACGTGCGGCTGCCGGGCGGGGCCGCGAGCCGGTCCGCGACCTCCGCCTGCACCATGACCAGGGCCCGCTCGAGCGTCCCGAACCGCTCGAGGAACGTCAGCAGCACCGGCACGGAGACGTTGTAGGGCAGGTTCGCGACGAGCGCGGTCGGTTCCGGGCCGGGCAGCGTCGTCACCGTGAGCGCGTCGGCCGTCAGGACCGTGAGCCGGTCGCGGCCGTCGGCGTCGGTGAGCCGCACCTCCCGCCGCTCGGCGTCCTCGTCCGTCGCCGCGACCGTCAGGCCGGGCACGTGCGCCGCGACCGTCGACGGGAGCAGGCGGGCGAGCACCGGGTCGATCTCGACCGCGACGACGTCCGCACCCGCCTCGATCAGGCCCAGCGTCAGCGAACCGAGCCCGGGCCCGACCTCGACGACGCGCTCACCCGGCCGGACGTCGGCCTGGCGGACGATCTTGCGGACGGTGCCCGCGTCGAGGACGAAGTTCTGCCCGAGGGTCTTGGTCGGGCGGACGCCGGCCCGCGCGGCGAGGGCCCGGATCTCCGCAGGCCCGAGGAGCGCGACGTCGGCTGGCATGGCCCCGAGCCTAACGACCGCGCCACCCCCGCCCGCGCCACGGCGTCCCCGCCCCGGAGCCCTCCGCCCGCCCCGCCACGCCCCCCCGACGCCGAGATCGTCACTCCGACGGGACGAGCTCGCGCGGGAGTGACGAGCTCGCGCGCGGCAGGGCCGATGCGGGCAGGGCCGATGCGGGCAGGGCGGATGCGGGCAGGGCGGACGCACCGCGGCCCCGCCTCCGGGGTCGGGGGCGGGGCCGGTGGGGCGGGTCGCGTCAGCTGAACAGGTTCTTGCCGCAGTGCGGCCACTGCCCGGCGCCCGAGCGGTTGTAGAGCATCTTGGCGCGGGCGGTCTGCTCCTCGGCCGACGCCTGCGACGGCAGGCCGCTGCCACCCACGGCCTGCCACGTGGCGACCGAGAACTGGTACAGCCCGTGGTACTTGCCGGTGGAGGACACGATGTCGGCGCGGCCACCGGACTCGCACTTGGCGAGCGCCGCCCAGTTGAGGGAGTCCGCGTCGCCGCCGGCCGTGATCGGTCCGGCCGCGCCGCCCGCGGCGGGTGCGGCGGGGGCCGCGGGACGCGCGGGCGCCGCGGGTGCCGGCGCCGGCTTGGGCGCCGGGCGCGGCTTGGTGCCCACCGAGACGACCTCCTCGACCGGCTGCTGCGTGACGGCGTCGAGAAGCGGCAGACGACGCTGCTCGGCCCCGTTGACGGTCGTGACGCGCTCGACCACCGTGCGGACCCCGGCGACGCCGGCCTGCGCGACCGCGCGCTCGCCCGTGTACCGGGCGGCGTCGTCCTGCGTGCGCGACGTGAACGGCACCTCGTGCGTCGTCGTGACGTTCTGCACCACGACGCGCTCCACGAGCACGTCGACACGGCCGTCGGCGCCGCGCACGACCTGCACGCGGTCCAGCGGCGTCAGCGTCACGCCGAGCTCGCCCAGCACGCTCGCGACGGTCGCGTCGGCGTCGCTCACCGGCAGCACCTGGCCGTCGACGTGCACCTCGGCGGCGCCGCGGACGACGAGCTCGAGCGGCAGCTCGGGGCGGCCGCCGGCGGACGAGCGGGACGCGACCAGCGCGACGCTGCTCGCACGGTCGGCGAGGTCCGTGAGCGCCTCCTCGGCGGACAGCGCGGTGGTCCAGACGACCTCCTCGGCGCCGTCCATCGCCACCGTGACGGGCGTCGCGTGGCGGACGACGACCTCGAGGCCGTCGGTGAGCGCACCGGACGCCGACACGACGTCCCTGTCGCCCACGACGACGCCCTCCTCGTCGAGGAGCCCTTCGACCGAGCCGGCGAACGTGGACACCTCCTGCGTGCGCCCGTCGACGTCGAGCACCACCGCCTTGTGGACGTGGGCGTAGCCGGCGGTGCCGGCGCCCACGACGAGCGCGGCGACGCCCGCGGTGACCGCGAGCCAGCGCGTGCGGCGGGGCGGTGCGGCGGGCTCGGCTGCGTCGGAGGAGGTCGTGCCGGTGGTGGGGGTCGAGAACTGCACGAGGCTCCAGCCGTCGTCGTGCCCGGGCACGGGGAGCGGTGCGCCGGTCGGCGCCCGGCGGGTGCGCACGCCCGCTGCGTGAGCAGCTCGGCGGGCCACGGCCCCACCGGCCCGGATCCCCGATCCGGCCGTCAGCACACCGCGGATCGGGCGCACTCGCCGCGGCTGGCGGCCTGGCCCGAGCGGGCACGGCCGGTCAATCGCGACACGCGACCGTAACGGAATTGTGACCCCGCTGCCAACCCCCTGAGGCGCACGTCACCCGGCGCGCGCCGGGCGCTGCACGGGGGTCAGTACCAGTTCTTCGCCTGCGAGTGCGCCCAGGCGCCGCAGGGGTTGCCGTACCGGCCGGCGATGTAGCCGAGGCCCCAGGTGATCTGCGTGGCCGGGTTGGTCCGCCAGTCGGCGCCCGCGCTGGCCATCTTGGAGCCCGGCAGCGCCTGCGGGATGCCGTACGCCGACGACGACGGGTTGTCCGCGTCGACGCGCCACCCGCTCTCCTTGTTCCACAGCTTGAGCAGGCAGGCGAACTGGTCGTCGCCCCACCCGCGCGCCGCCGCGAGCTCCTTGCCGATCGCCTGCGCCGTGCCCGGCTCGACCGACACCTCCGCCGGGTCGGGCAGCGGTGCCGTCCCCACCCGGATCACCTGGTCGACCGGCGGCACCGTCACCATCGACGCGACCGGCGTGCGGCCGACGACGACGCCGCCCACCACGTCGAGCGCGTACGTCGTGGTGCGCACCCCGGCGCGTCCGGCGGTCTGGACCTTGCGCGTGCCCGTCACGAGCGTCGCGTCCTCGACCTCCTTCTCCGCGAACGGCACGGTCTCGGTCACGGTCTCCCCCGAGCTCGCGGCGCGGGTCACCAGCACGACCAGCCCGTCCACGGCCGCCGCGTCGAGCGGGACGGACACGCGGTCGCCCTCCTCGAGCACGAGCCCGATGTCGCGCAGCGCGTCGCGGACCGTCGCACCGCTGCTGACGCCGTCGATGACCTGGCCGTCGACGACCAGGTGCACGGTCTTCTGCGTCGAGACCCGCAGCACGTCGCGGCCCACCTCGGCCGACCGGGACGCGGACAGGCGCACGCCGTCACGCAGGCCCAGGCCGTCGACGGCCTCGCCCACGGTCAGCGCCGTCGTCCACACCGACCGCTCCTCGCCGTCGACCTCCACGTCGATCTCGCGCCCGTGCCGCACGACGACCTGGCTGGTACGGCCCACGGGGGCGTCGAGGTCGGGCGCGACGAGGTCGCGCTCGCCCACCTCGATCTCCGCGGCGGCGAGCACGTCACCCACGGTCCGGCCGAACGCCTGCACCTCGACCTCGCGCCCGTCGACGTCGACGGTCACGTCCTTGTGCAGCGCGGCGAACGCGGTCGTCCCGCCCATCACGAGCGCCAGGACGGTCGCCTGCGCCACGCCGTGCGCGAGCCGACGCGCGGGGCGCGGCGTGCCCTCGCCGGTGCGGCGGTGGGTGCGGTCGGGACCGGTCACTGTGTCCTTCGGGTCGGCGGGCGGGATCACGTGCCCTGGTGCGTGGTCGGACGGTGCCGCGGGTCCGTGCTGCCCGGGGCTCGCCCGTCCCGTGGTCATCGGCAGCCGTGCGGAGCACCTTGACGGGCGTCCGCCACGGTTCCGCCACCGACCGTAACCGATCCGTGACCTGGCGACCACCCCGCGGGGCGCCGCGGTGGACATCCGTCCAGCACTGCCCGAGCCCGGCGAGCACCGCACGGCGCGCCTCACCAGGAGCCGTAGACCGCCTCCGCGGCAGCGCCGACCTGCGCGCACACGTCCCCGAGCGACCGGCCCGTGACCTCGGCGACGGTCCGCACGGTGCCCGGCAGCAGGTACGGCGCGTTCGGGCGGCCGCGGTACGGGTGCACCGTGAGGTACGGCGCGTCGGTCTCGACCAGCACGAGCGCCGGCGGCAGCACGCGCAGCGCGGCGCGCAGGTCGTCGTTGGCGGGGAACGACACCGGCCCGGCGAACGAGCAGAACCACCCGTGGCGCGCCGCGACCTCCGCGAGGGCCGCCCCGCCGGAGAAGCAGTGGAACACCGTCCGCTCGGGTGCCCCGTCACGCAGCAGGACGTCGACGACCTCCTCGTGCGCGTCGCGGTCGTGGATCTGCAGGGCCAGGCCGAGCTCCTTGGCGAGCGCGACGTGCGCGCGGAACGCCTCCCGCTGCACCGCACGGCCCGCGTCGCCGGCACGGAAGAAGTCCAGCCCGGTCTCCCCGATCGCCCGCACGCGCGGGTTGTCCCGCGCCACGGCCGCGACGCGCGCGACCGCCTCGTCGAGCGGGACGTCGTGCCGCGGCTGCGGGTCGGGGTCGAGCCCGTCGGGTGCGACCTCCCGGACGCCAGCGTGCAGCACCGCCTCGTTGGGGTGGATCGCGACCGCACCCACGAGCGCGCCGTGCGCCCGCACGGCCGCGTCCGTCCACGCGAGCGCGTCGAGGTCGCAGCCGACCTGCACCATCCGGGTCACCCCGACCTGCGCCGCCCGCGCCAGGTGCGCCGCGAGGTCGGGGTGCACGCCCGGGTCGGTGGGGTCCCAGCCGTCCGCGCGCCAGTCGACGACCGACTCGAGGTGCGTGTGGTCGTCGATGACGGGCAGCGGCAGCGGCTCCGGCGCGGGCGGCCAGCCGCGCTCCCTCTGCTTGCGGCCCATCAGCCCTGGCGCAGCCGGTCGAGCTCCTCCTCGACGATCGCGTCGTCGAGCTTCGTGAACACCGGCGTCGGCTTCGCGACCGGCGTGCCCGGCACGACCGCGCGCGGCTGCCACGGCGCGACCGTCGCACCGAGCCGGTAGTCGCCCGTGATGACGGGGTAGCCCCGCGAGTCGTCGTCGAGGTCCGTGACCTCGTCGATGCGGGGCTGCGGCGAGAACGTCCCCGTGCCGCCGAAGGTCTCGTGCACCTGCTGCGCGGCGAACGGCAGGAACGGCGCGAGCAGCGTGTTGAGGTCGCTCACCGCCTGCGTCGTCGTGTGCAGCACGGTCGCGAGGCGGTCCGGGTCGCCCTTGAGCTTCCACGGCTCCGTCTCGGAGACGTACCGGTTCGCCTCACCGACCACGCGCATGGCCTCGCCCAGGGCGGCGCGCTGGCGGTGCGTGCCGACGAGCTCCCCGACACGGCCGAACGCGGTCGTCACCTCGGCCAGCAGCGCCTCGTCCACGGGCTGGCGCTGCCCCGGCGTCGGGATCACGCCGAAGTTCTTGTGCACCATGCTCGCGGTGCGGTTGACGAGGTTGCCCCACCCGGCGACGAGCTCGTCGTTCGTGCGGCGCTTGAACTCCTGCCACGTGAAGTCGACGTCCTGCGCCTCGGGCCCCGCCGCGGAGATGTAGTACCGCAGCGCGTCCGGCTGGTACCGCGACAGCATGTCGCGCACGAGGATGACAACCCCGCGCGAGGACGAGAACTGCTTGCCCTCGACGTTGAGGAACTCGCTCGAGACGACCTCGGTCGGGAGGTTGAGCGACCCGTAGGCACCCGGCTCGCCGCCGCGCGCGCCCTTGCCGTCGTAGGCGAGCAGCTCCGCCGGCCAGATCTGGCTGTGGAACGTGATGTTGTCCTTGCCCATGAAGTAGTACGACAGCGCGGACGGATCGTTCCACCACTGCCGCCACGCGTCCGGGTCGCCGCTGCGCCGCGCCCACTCGACCGACGCGGACAGGTACCCGATCACCGCGTCGAACCACACGTACAGGCGCTTGGCGTTGTTGTCCTCCCAGCCCGGCAGCGGCACCGGGATGCCCCAGTCGATGTCCCGCGTCATGGCGCGCGGGCGC
Organism: Cellulomonas shaoxiangyii; assembly: GCF_004798685.1. NCBI lineage: Bacteria > Bacillati > Actinomycetota > Actinomycetes > Micrococcales > Cellulomonadaceae > Cellulomonas > Cellulomonas shaoxiangyii. The sequence continues at coordinate 3,079,496 of NZ_CP039291.1, forward strand.
ACGTCGTCGAGCAGGTTGAGCGAGAACTTCAGGACGTTCGGACGCCACTGCGTGCGCGTGCGCAGCCACGCGCCGAGCGCGTCCGTGAGCGCGGGCAGGTCGAGGAAGAAGTGCTCGGACTCGACGAACTTCGGCGTCTCGCCGTTGATGCGGCTGCGCGGGTTCTTCAGGTCGATCGGGTCGAGCTGGTTGCCGCAGTTGTCGCACTGGTCGCCGCGCGCACCGTCGTACCCGCAGATCGGGCACGTGCCCTCGATGTAGCGGTCCGGCAGGGTGCGGCCCGTCGACGGGCTGACCGCGCCCATCGTCGTCCTCGCGACCATGTACCCGTTCTTGTGCACCGTGCGGAACATCTCCTGCACGACCGCGTAGTGGTTGCGCGTCGTCGTGCGCGTGAACAGGTCGTAGGACAGGCCGAGCTGCGTGAGGTCCTCGACGATGACGCGGTTGTACCGGTCCGCGAGCTCCTGCGCGCCGACGCCCTCCTTGTCGGCCTGCACGAGGATCGGCGTCCCGTGCTCGTCCGTGCCCGACACCATGAGCACGTCGTGGCCCGCCATGCGCATGTACCGGCTGAACACGTCCGAGGGGACGCCGAACCCGGCGACATGACCGATGTGACGGGGGCCGTTGGCGTAGGGCCACGCGACGGCCGACAGGATGCGGGACATGCGCCGATCCTAGGTCGGACGCCCGTCCTCGCCGTCCGGCCTTCCGTCCGTCGGGCGGTCCGGCGCGGGCGGCGCGTCCCCGCCGGGGCGCGGCAGGGGCACGAACGTGGCCGTCGACTCGGACACGTCCCACGACCGGTCGTCGGCGTCCTCCTCGGCCCGGCGGAGCGCGTCCTCGCCGGCGATCGCCTCCGCCTCGACGGCGAGCGGCGAGACGCTGGCCTCGGCGAGCGTCGGGGGCAGCGCACCGGCGCCCGGGTCGACGGCCGCGGCGGGCGCCGGCCCGGGGCCCGCGTCGACGCGGATCGGCTGCGTGTCGGCCTCGCCCGGACGCGCGCCCGCTCCCGGCCACGCCGGCGCCACCGACGGCGGACGCGTCACGGGCCGGGTCCACCGCGCGCCACCGGCAGCACCGGCACCACCCGCCGCACCCGGGCCGCCGCCCGCGAACGCGGCCGCCGGCTGCCCGCCCCCGGCCGGCGGCCCGGCCGGCGCGCGTCCCGGCCACGCCAACCCGTGCGAGCGGGCGAACGCCTCCTGCGACGCGACCCGGGGTGCCCCGTCGCCCCCGTGCGGCGCGGCGGGCGTGAAGATCAGCGCGCACAGGTCCCGGTACGTCGCGTCGGGGCGCGCGACCCAGTCGATGCTGCGCAGCGCCTGGTCCTGGCCCGCGGACTCCAGCAGGAACTGCCCGTAGCCCAGCACCTGCCCGAGCACGGACCGCGAGTACCGCATGTCCGTGACCTTCATCAGCGGCATCATCCCGATCTGGTGCGTGACCAGACCCGTGAGCAGGAGCATCCGCTTGTCGGTCGCGACGAACCACTCCACGCGCCAGACGAGCGCGAACCAGCCGAGCCGCGCGAGCGCCGCGAGCCACAGCCACCACAGCCACAGCGCGCCGTCGCCGACCTCCGGCTGCAGCTCGAGGGTCAGCCACGCCACGACGACGAACACGGCGAGGCACGTCAGCGCGGGCTCGAGCAGCTTCGCCCAGTGCCGGCGCGTCGCGAGCACGACCCGCTCACCGGGCAGGACGTACCGGCGCAGCAGCCGGTGCGACATGACGATGCGTGTCGCGCGGTCCGCGCCCATGTCGTCACCCCTCCCGGTGCGCCGGCGCCGTCACTCCCCCGCCAGGTTGCGGAAGAACTCCCCGAAGCCCTGGATCGCGGCCCACAGGAAGTCCCAGACGGACCGGACGACGTCGGCGGCCCGGTCCGGGTTCGTCACGACCGCGTACACCAGGAAGATGACGACGACCCACATCAGGATGCTCTTCGCCCTCGCCGGCATGACGGCTCCTTCCGGGGTGCAGGTGGTCGGCGCACACAGTACCGATCGTCACGAACCCGGACACGGTGGACACGCCGGACACGCCGGGCGGACCCGGTCCCGGGATCAGCCGACGCGCACGCGCAGCAGGCGGTCGTCGCCGGGGCGAGGGTCGCCGCGGCCGTCCGTGTTGTTCGTCAGCACCCACAGCGAGCCGTCCGGCGCGGCCTCGACCGCGCGCAGGCGCCCGTGCTCCCCCGCGAGCAGCGGCTGCGGCGTGCCGACACCCGCCGCGTCCTGCGCCGGGTCCGCGAGCGCCGCGGGGTCGACCGGGCGCAGCGGGACCCGCCACAGCGTCTCCCCGCGCAGCCCGGCGAGGTAGACGCCCTCGTCGGTGACCGCGAGGCCGCTGGGCGACGCGTCGTCGGTCGACCAATGCGCGACGGGGTCCACGAACCCCTGCGCCGCGCCGCCGGTGCCCTCGACGGACGGCCAGCCGTGGTCGGCACCGGCGTGCAGCACGTTGAGCTCGTCCCACGTGTCCTGCCCGAACTCGGCGGCGAACGCGCGGCCGTCGGGCGCCCACCCGATGCCCTGCACGTTGCGGTGCCCCCGCGTCCACACCGGGGACGCGGGGTCCGGGTTGCCGGGTGCGGGCGCACCGTCGGCGGTCACGCGCAGCACCTTGCCGCCGAGGCTGGCCGGGTCCGGCGCGAGGCCCGTCTCGTAGACGTCGCCCGTCGTGACGTAGAGCGCGCCGTCGGGCCCGAAGGCCAGCCGTCCGCCGTTGTGGTTGGTGCCGCGGGGGATGCCGGTGACCACCGCGCGCACCGGGCCGAGCGTCGTGCCGTCGAGCGTCGCGCGCAGCACCCGGTTGTCCTGCGCGGCCGTCACGTACAGCACCACGTCGACGGGCCCGCCGGCGGGCGCGCCGGGGACGACGGCGACGCCCAGCAGGCCGCCCTCGCCGCGCGGCACGGCGGTCGCAGCGACCTCGTCCGCGCCGGGGCCGGTCACCTCATCGACGGCGCCGTCGGGCCCGACCACCACGAGCCGCGCCGCGTCGCGCAGCGTGACGACCGCCCGCGCGTCGGGGAGGAACGCCAGCCCCCAGGGCGCGTCGAGGCCGGTCGCCACCTCCTCCACCGCGGTGACGGCGACCGTCGGCACGTCGCGCACCGGCGACGTGGGCGCGGGCGCCGCGGTGGCGGGCACGTCGGCCGGGGTGGAGGTGGCGCTCCCGGCCGCGTCCGCGCCGGCGGTGGGGGTGCCGGACCCGACCGGGCCGCCCGTGCACCCCGTCAGCAGGGCGAGCGCCACCGCCGCGCCCGCGACCGCCGCCCCGCGCGTCGCGCGGACCCTGAGCCGTCCGGCCATCGCGGCACCTCCCGTCGGGCCGCCGGGATGACGGCGCCCCCCAGCGTCCGCGCCGCGCGACCGCCACGCAAGGGCGCGTGTGGCGGGGCACACGCCGCGAGGACGGGACGCGGCGTGGCATACCACCGAGAATGTCCGGATGAGCGAGCAGCGGACGCAGGGCCGTCGCGCCCTGGTGGTGGTGGACGTGCAGCCGACGTTCTGCGAGGGCGGGGCGCTCGGTGTCGCCGGCGGCAACGCCGTGGCGGAGGGCGTCGCGCGGTACGCGGCCGAGCACCGCGACCGCTACGACCTCGTCGTGACGACGCAGGACTGGCACGTCGACCCCGGTGCGCACTTCTCGGACACGCCCGACTACGTCGACTCGTGGCCCCCGCACGCGGTCGTCGGCACGGCGGAGGCGGAGCTGCACCCCGCGCTCGCGGACCTGCGCCCCGACGTCAGCGTGAAGAAGGGCGAGTACGCGGCCGCCTACTCGGGGTTCGAGGGGCTCGACCTCGACGGCCGCGCGCTCGGCACGATCCTGCTCGAGGCGGGCGTCACCGACGTCGACGTCGTCGGCATCGCCGAGTCGCACTGCGTGCGCGCCACGACCATCGACGCGCTCGGCCTCGGCATGCGCGCCCGCGTGCTCACCGACCTCACGGTCCCGGTGACGCCCGAGCAGGGCGAGGCAGCGCGTGCGGCGATGACCGAGGCGGGCGCCGAGCTCGTGGACTCCTCGGCGCTCTGAGGCGCGTGCCGACGCGTCAGCGGGTGCGCGCCGCGAGCGCCGCCGCGTAGAGCTCGCGCTTGCCGACGCCCGCCGCCTCGGCGACGCCCGCCACGGCCTCCTTGAGCCGCTCGCCGGCGTCCACGCGCGCCAGCACCTCGGGGACGAGGTCGCCGGCGTCGGCGGGTCCGTCCGCGGGCGCGCCGCCGACGACGAGGACCACCTCGCCCCGCACGTCACCCGAGTGCGCCCACGCGGCGAGCTCGGCGAGCGGGCCCCGCACGACCTCCTCGTAGGTCTTCGTCAGCTCCCGGCAGACCGCACCGGGCCGGTCGGCGCCGAACGCCTCGGCCATCGCGTCGAGCGTCTCGGGCACCCGGTGCGGGGCCTCGAACAGCACGAGCGTGCGCCGCTCCGCCGCCAGCGCGGCCAGCGCGCGGGCCCGCTCCCCCGGCTTGCGCGGCAGGAAGCCCTCGAAGCAGAACCGGTCGGTCGGCAGCCCGGAGAGCGCGAGGGCCGTCAGCACGGCGCTCGGACCGGGTGCGACGGTCACGGGCAGGTCGGCGGCGACGGCGGCCTGCACGGCTCGGAAGCCGGGGTCGGAGACCGCGGGCATGCCGGCGTCGCTCACGACGAGCACGGTGCCGCCCCCCGCCACGACGTCGAGCAGCTCCGCCACCCGCCCGCTCTCGTTGTGCTCGTGGTGGCTGACGAGCCGGCCGCCGATGGTCACCCCGAGCCGCGCGGCGAGCGCGCGCGTGCGGCGCGTGTCCTCGGCGGCGACCACGTCGGCGTCGGCCAGCAGCCGGCGCAGGCGGGCGGACGCGTCCTCGCTGTCGCCGATGGGCGTGGCGGCCAGCACGAGCAGGCCGGGGCGGTCGGGGCGGTCGGTGCTCACGGTCCCAGCCTGGCACCCGCGGCGACGTGACCACGTGCCGGTGACCCCGGTCACACCACCCCGGGGCGGCCTCTACGATGACCGCGTGCCGCCCACCGGAGACGACGCCGAGCGCGAGGACGCGCCGGGCACCCCCGTGCCCGGCGGTGCGGGAACGCTCCCGGCCGACGACAGCGCCGCCCGCCCCCCGCACGCCGCGACGGCCCCCGCGCCGGCACCGGCGGCCGGCGGGGCGGAGCCCGTGGGCGGCAGGCCGGAGCCCGGGGCCGACCCGGGAGCGAGCCCGTACGGTCCCGCGACCGCGACGGCGGTCGAGGACCCCGCCGCCGACCCCGCCGCCGACGTCGACGAGCCGACCGACGCGCCGGGCGGCGAGACGGCGGACGAGCCCGACGAGCCGCGCCGCGAGACGTTCCTGCGCCGCCTCCTCGGCGACGACGCCCGCACGCTCGACGCGACGCCGCGCGACCGCCGGAACGGCTGGCTGTGGGCGCTGGCGGTGACCGTGCTGGGCGGCGTGCTGCGGTTCTGGGACCTCGCCCGCCCGCACTCGCTGGTCTTCGACGAGACGTACTACGTCAAGCAGGCGTTCTCGCTGCTCGCGCGCGGCTACGAGGCCGCGTGGGGCGAGGACCCCAACGCCGCGTTCGAGAGCGGCGACACGAGCAGCCTCGGCACGGACCCCGAGTACGTCGTCCACCCGCTCGTCGGCAAGTGGATGATCGCGCTCGGCATGCAGCTCGGCGGCGGCGTCGAGAGCTCGTTCGCGTGGCGGCTGTCGGCCGCCGTCGTCGGCACGCTCGCGGTGCTCATGGTCGCGCGCATCGGCCGGCGGATCTTCGCCTCCACGGCGCTCGGCACGCTCGCGGGGCTGTTCCTCGCCGTCGACGGCCTGGCGATCGTGCACTCCCGGATCAGCCTGCTCGACCCGTTCCTCATGTTCTTCGCGCTCGCGGCGTTCGGGGCGCTGGTGCTCGACCGGGAGCAGGCGCGCCGCCGCCTCGCCGACCGCGCGGCCGCCGTGCTCGACGGCGGCGGCACGCTGCGCTGGGGGCCGGGGCTCGGCTTCCGCTGGTGGCGCCTCGCGGCCGGCGTGCTGCTGGGCCTCGCGATCGGCACCAAGTGGTCGGGCATGTACTTCCTCGCCGTGTTCGGCGTGATGACCGTGCTGTGGGACATGGGGGCGCGGCGGGCCGTGGGCGTGCGGCTGTGGCACGTGGCCGCCGTCGTCAAGGACGGGCTGCTCGCGTTCGTCCTGCTCGTCGGCACGGCGGCCGTCACGTACGTGGCGTCGTGGGCGTCGTGGTTCGCCTCGGACAACGCGTGGAACCGGCACTGGGCCGAGGCGAACCCCGACCAGGGCGTGCAGTGGCTGCCGCCGGCGCTGCGCTCCTGGTGGCAGTACCACCAGGACATGTGGCTGTTCCACAACGGGCTGGAGACGCCGCACTCGTACGCCGCGCACCCCGTGGGCTGGATCGTGCAGTGGCGGCCCACCTCGTTCTGGTACCCGACCGAGGTCTCGGGGCTCACGGGCGAGCAGGCGCAGGCGGCCTGCGGCGCCGACGCGTGCTCGCAGGCGATCCTCGCCGTCGGCAACCCGCTGATCTGGTGGGCGGGCGCCGCTTCCGTGCTCGTCGCGCTCTTCTGGCTCCTGCGGTACCGCGACTGGCGGGCCGGTGCGGTGCTGTCCGGCATCGTCGCCGGCTGGGTGCCGTGGTTCGCGTACGCGCACCGCACGATCTTCGCGTTCTACTCGGTGGCGTTCGTGCCGTGGGTGGTGCTGACGCTCGTCTACGTCCTCGGCCTGCTCGTCGGGCCGGCGAGCCCCGACGACAGCGAGCGGGACCGGCGCGGGCGCAGGCGGGCGGTCGTCGCGGTGGGGGTGTTCGCCGTGCTGGTCGTCGCCGCGGGGCTGTTCTTCTACCCGGTGTGGGCGGCGTGGGTGGTCCCGTGGCAGCAGTGGCACATCCGCATGTGGCTGCCCACCTGGATCTGACGGCCCCGGCCCGGCGCCTCAGGACGCGGGGTCGTCCCAGACGCCCTGCGGCGAGCGGTACCAGGCGAGGCCGAGGCGGTCCCAGTACGCCCCGTGCGCGGTCAGGCGGCGCGTGAGGTCCGCCCAGTCGCGGCGCTCCGGCACGCTCCACGCGACCTCCGCCACGGCGGCGAGCCGCGGCAGCAGCATGGTCGTGAGGTCGTCGAGCGTGCGCAGCGTCTCGGTCCACACGGCCGCCTCCACGCCCACGACCGCACCCTCCGGCAGCCCGGGCAGGACGTCCGCGGGCTCCCACGCGTAGGCGTCGCGCAGCTCGACGTGGCCGGCCCACTCGAGCCCGAGCGGGAAGTCGGCGTCGTACTTCATGTCGAGGTACACGCGTGAGCCGGGCGACAGCAGCAGCCGCGCACCGGCGTGCGCGGCGGCCACGAACGGCGCGGGGTCCGCGCGGTCGTCCCAGAGCTGCACGACCGTGCCCGGCGGCAGACCGGGCACGTGCGCGGCCTCCTGCCACGCGACGACCGACTTGCCGTGGGCGGCCACCGCGTGGGCGGCCGCGCGCACGAGCCGTGCGTACTCGTCGGGCGCCATGGTGAGCACCTCGTCGCCGCCGACGTGCACGTACGGGCCCGGCGTCATCCGCGCGAGGTCGCCGAAGACGTCGGCGAGGAACGCGTGCGTCGCCGGCAGGTCGTCGTGCAGGCGCGAGAACCCCACCTCGATGCCGAGGTACTCCTCGGTCGGCTCGCCGCCCGGGGTCAGCTCCCCGTAGGCGTGCTGGGCCGCGTTGACGTGCCCGGGGACGTCGATCTCCGGCACGACCCGCACGCCGCGGGCGTGCGCGTAGGTGAGGATCTCCGCCCAGTCGGCGGCCGTGTAGTGCCCGCCGGGGTCGCCGCCCACCGAGTGCGCGCTGGACCGGCGCACGAGCTCGGGCCGCGACGGCAGGTCGAGCCGCCACGCCTGGTCGTCCGTGAGGTGCAGGTGCAGCACGTTGAGCTTGTAGTGGCCGAGCAGGCCGATGACGACCTTGAGGTCCGGCACGCTCACGAAGTGGCGCGCGACGTCGAGCGACAGCCCGCGCCACGCGTACCGGGGCGCGTCGACGATCCGCACCGCCGGCACCTCGACCACGCCGTCGGGCCGCTCGTGCAGCAGCTGGCGCAGCGTGACGACGGCGTGCACGAGCCCCTCCGGGGTGCGGGCGTCGAGCTGCACGCCGTGCTCGCCGGCGACGACGCGGTACGCCTCGTCGCCCGCCGGGAGGTCGTCCACGGCACCGTCCGCGTCACGTCCGCCGTCGAGCAGGCGCACGTGCACCGCGCCCGGCACGCCGGGGTCGTCGAACCGCAGCGGCACGGCGTGCCCGCCGGAACGCCCGAGCAGGTCCGCCGCCAGCACCGCGGCGGGGACCGCCGGGTGGTCGGCGGGGTGGGCGGCGTCCGCGGCGGCGACGACGACCGTGGTCGCAGCCGAGACGACGTACGGCGGCGCGTCAGCCGGCTCGACGACGAGCGGGGCGGGCACCACGGGCACGACGTGGGGCACGGGGACTCCTCGGGGTCGGTGGACGGCACCCGCAACCTACCCGCGGACCCCTCCCGCGAGGCCTGCGGAGGTGCCCCGCGCACCCGAATTCTCGGCCGGTCGCGCTCTCGACAGGCGCGCCGGCCCAGAGTGCCCTAGTTTTCTCCCGTCACGGATTCCGACCCTTGACTCGACTTGAGGAGTGTGCATGAGCATCACCGGCATCATCACGGCCATCGTCATCGGCGCGATCATCGGGGCACTCGGTCGCCTCATCGTGCGGGGCAACCAGAACATCTCGATCATCGCCACGATCGTCATCGGCATCATCGCGGCGCTCCTGGGCACGTGGATCGCGAGCCTGATCGGCCAGAACGACACGGACGGCTTCGACTGGATCGAGCTGATCTTCCAGATCGCCCTCGCCGCGATCTTCGTGAGCATCTACGCGGGTTACGCCGGCAAGAACCGCCGCCGCTGACCTGGTGATCTGCGGCCGCACCGCGGCCGCGGACGACGACGGGCCCCTCCTTCGGGAGGGGCCCGTCGTCGTTCCCGGGTGCACGCGGGCGGGCACGCCCGGCGCGACGGTCCGGCACGGCCTGAGACGGCCGGGACGCAGCCACCACGGCGACGGGAGCAGGACGAAGATCCCTCGACAATCACCGCGCGACCATGCACGCGCGATCGATGCACGAGGAAAGCTGTACGACGAAGGGCCCGTCCCGGACTTCCCGGAACGGGCCCTTCTGCGGTGGAGCTGAGGGGATTCGAACCCCTGACCTTCTCATTGCGAACGAGACGCGCTACCAACTGCGCCACAGCCCCTTGTGCGAGGAACACGCTAGCACCCCACGGGCCCGGGAACGAAACCGGCCCGGGCCCCTCCCCGCGAGGTGCGTCACACCCGCCGACGGGCCACGACGGGCCGGCCGCGGAGGACGCCGCAGGCCGCTGACCGGCGCCGTCGCCGGCGCCTGCCGTCAGCGTGCGTTCACTGCCCGGCGGCCCGGCGGCGCGCCAGGACGGCGTTCAGGTCGATGCTGCCGGTCGTCTCCGCCACGGGCTCGAGCGGCGCCACGGGGCCCTCCGCGGCACGTGCGGCGTCCGCCGCGGACTCCCCAGCGCCGTCCGCCGCGGACTCCTGGTCGCGGTCCGCCGGACGGTCGGCGGGGCGGCGCGTGGTGGACGCCTCGGCGTCGGACTCCAGGAGCGCGGCCGGCGTCCGGCGGGGCGCCGCGGCCTTCATCGTGTAGGTCGGGCGGGGCACCGGGACCGGCGACCACTCCTCCGCGTCGCCGGCGTCCTGCGTCTCGCCGTCGGCCTGCGCGTCGCCGGGGGCGGGGACGCCGGAGGTGGGTGCCGTCGTGGCCGAGCGGCGCACGACGGGCGTCGAGCCGGTCGCGTGCCGCGCGGGGCCGGCGCTCTCGCCCGCGTCGGCGACGATCCGCTCGAAGACCTCGGTGTGCGCGTCCGACGGGCGCACGGCGTGCCCGGTGACGAGCGGTACGGGCACGTCCGCCGGACCGGCACCGGGGCGCACCACGGGCACCCCACCGGTCGCGGGGCGGCCCGCGCGCACCGTGTGCGTCGCGCCGGTGCGCGGACGCGACGCGAGCCGCTCCTCACGCTCGATGGTCGTCGCCCACGCCTCGTCGGCGGCGTGGCCGGCCACGACCGCACGGCGGCCCAGCACGGTGACCGCGCCCAGCAGGACGGTCGGCACGGCGCCGAATGCCCACGTCGACGCCGGGACCACGCCCGTGACTACCCAGCCGGCCACGGACGCGACCAGCAGCAGCGTGGCCAGCAGCCCGCGCCTGCGCGCGGCAGCGCCGCGTCGGGCCGATGCCGCGGCGCGCGCCGCGCGGGCCTGCGCGAGGCGGCGCGCCGCCTCGGCCGAGATGCGCTCGGGGGTGGCGTGCGGTCGGTCCACGGTCGTGCCTCCTGTCGCCGTGCCGGCGCCGACCGCCGGCACACCCGTCGCCGGGGTCAGCAGCAGCGCCGTCGTGCTCGGTCCCGCCGTCGCGGACGCCAGGGCCGGACGCACGGTCCGGCCCACGCCCCGCGACACCGCGACCACGCGCAGACCGGCCGAGAACCGGTCGTCCGCACGCGCCTCGAGCAGCCGCTGACGGTGCCGCAGGTGGTGCGGCACCAGATACGCAGCCCACAGGCCGACGAGCGCGAGCGCCACGAGGCCTGCGAGTCCGTTCACGCACCGACGGTAGGTGCGTCCCGGCCGTCACCGCCGCAGGGAAGCGGCGTGTCGTGCGACGACGCGCCAGAACGCGGTCCCGCGGACCCGTGGGGGCCGCGTGCGGACCCGTCAGGCCGTCGACCGGCGGGTCGCGTGCCAGCGCGCCAGCAGCCCCTCGGGCACGTCCTCGACCGTGAGCGCGAAGGTCCGGTGGTCGCACCACCGCCCCTGGATGTGCAGGTACCGCTCCCGCAGGCCCTCGTCGCGGAAGCCGAGCTTCTCGACGACCCGCAGCGACGGCGCGTTCTCGGGGCGGATGTTGATCTCGACCCGGTGCAGGCGCAGGACCCCGAAGCAGTGGTCCGTCGCCATCGCCACGGCCGTCGGGGTGACCCCGCGCCCCGCGACGTGCCGCGACACCCAGTACCCGATCGACGCGGAGCGCAGCGACCCGTACTGGATCGACGACACCGTCAGCTGCCCCACCAGCTCGCCGTCGTGGTCCACCGCGAACGGCAGCGCCGTGCCGTCCCGGGCCTGGGCCGCCAGGGAACGCACGAACTGCCCGAACGTCGGCCGCGGTCCGCGCACCGGCTCGGGGTTCGTCGCGTCCCACGGCTCCAGCCACCCCGCGTTCGCCGCGCGCAGCGCCATCCACGCGTCGGCGTCCCGCCGCCGCAGCGGACGCAGCCGCACGTCACCGTCGACCAGATCGACGGGCCACCCGACGGCCACGCTCACCCCTCTCGTCCACCGGCACGGCCGCTCACCCTTCCAGCACCAGGCAGTGCACGACCTGGCCGGGCCGCACGGCGGCGTCCGTCTCCCCCACCACGGCGAGGGCGTTCGCGTGCGCGAGGGCCGTCGTCGACGGGGCCGCCGGGTCGCCGAGCGGCGTCACCCGGTACCCCTCGTCGGGCGAGCCGAGGACCGTGGCGGGGACGAACTGCCGCAGCCCGGGCGGCGACGCCCAGCCCTGCGTCGCGGCGGCCGCCACGGACGGGCGGAACAGCTCGGTGTGCCCGGCCATGGCCCGCAGCGCGGGCCGCACGAACACCTCGAACGACACCTGCGCCGCCACCGGGTGCCCCTGCAGCGCGAACACGGGCACGCCCTGGTCCTCGTCGCGCCCGCCGACGCCGCGCCCGACCGTCCCGAACCCGTGCCGCATCCCCGGCGTCATGGCGACCTGGTCGAGGCGGACGGTGCCGAGCGGGGCGAGGACGTCCTTGACGGTGTCGTGCACCAGCTCCGACAGCCCGCCGGTGAGCACGACGAGGTCCGCGCGCACCAGCTGGTCCTCCAGCGCCTCGCGCAGCGTGGCGCGCTCGTCGGGCACGACGCCCACGCGCACCGCCGCGGCACCGGCATCGAGCACGGCGGCCTCCAGCGCGTGCCCGTCGGCCTCGAACACCGTGCCGGGCCGCACGGCCGTCGTCGGCTCCACGAGCTCGTCCCCGACCGACAGCAGCACGACGCGGGGCGTCGGGTGCACGGGCAGGCGCCCGCGGCCCATGGCCGCCGCGAGCGCGATCTGCCGGGCGCCGAGCCGCGTGCCGGCAGGCAGGACGACGTCACCCGCGTGCACGTCCGCACCCGCGTGGCGCACGTGCTGGCCCGGCCGCGCCGGGCGCTGCAGCGCGACGCGGGCGGTGCCGCGGTCCGTCTCCTCGATCGGCACGACCGCGTCCGCGCCGATCGGCAGCGGTCCGCCGGACGCCACCCGCACCGCGGTGCCCGCGACGTGCCGCAGCCCCGCCGGCGAGCCGGCGTGCACGTCGTGCGCCACGGGCAGGTCCGGGACGCGACCGCCGGCGCCGTGCTCGGTGTCGCGCGCCGCGACCGCGTAGCCGTCACGCGCCGCCACGGGCACCGCCGGCACGTCGATGGGCGCCGCGACGTCGGCCGCGAGGATGCAGCCCGACGCGTCGTGCAGCAGCACGTCCAGCGGCGTCACCGGACCCACTGCCGCGAGGACGGCCGCGAGGTGGTCCTGCACCGATCTCATGCGGGCATTCTGCCCGCTGGTCGCAGTGCCGCAGTCCGGCGCGGCGACCTGCGCCCGAGCCGGTGCCGCTGTCACCCCGATGCCGACCGCACCGCCGTCCGGCCCCGCCGGGGCGCGCACTGCGCCACACTGGACCCATGAGCACCGTCGCCCAGCCGTCCTGGCACACCCCTGCCGGCGGCGGTGGCGACGGTCGAGGGCGACGTGGGGCCGAGGACCGCGGGTCCGCGCGCCGCCCGTCCGCGGCGGAGGCGAAGCACGAGCTGCGCCGGCGGGTACGCACCCAGCGCGGTCACCGCTCCCCCCGGCTGCGCGACCAGGTCGCGGAACGCCTCGCCGCCGTGGTGCTGACGATCCCGGAGGTCGCGCACGCCAGCTGCGTCAGCGTGTACGCGTCACGGCCGGGCGAGCCGGGGACCGGTCCGGTCATCGAGGCGCTCGCCGGGCGGGGCGTCCGCCTGCTGCTGCCCGTGCTGGGGACCGGCCTGCAGCGGGACTGGGCGGAGTACGACGGCGCGCACGACCTGCGCGAGCGTGCGCCCGGTCGGCCGCCCGAGCCCGGCACGCCGCCGCTGGGCGCCGACGCCGTGCGCGACGCGGACGTGGTGCTCGTGCCGGCGCTCGCGGTCGACGCCGCCGGCACGCGCCTGGGCCAGGGCGGCGGCTGGTACGACCGGGTGCTGGCGCACGTGCGGCCGGGCGTCCCCGTCGTCGCGCTCGTGCACGCCGACGAGGTGCTCGGCGTCCCCCTCCCGCGCGAGCCGCACGACCGGCCCGTCTCGGCCGTCGCGACCCCCGAGCGCTGGTGGCGCGTGGGGGCGGCGGACGGCTGACCCGGCGCCGCGGCCCGGACGGGCCGCGGCTCAGTCCTGCCCGGGGACCAGCGTCTGCCGGTCGACCGCGTCCGCCTCGACCGCCGCGTCGGAGAACGGCCACGCGAACTGCTCGCCGCGCGCCCATGCCGGGAGCTGGTCGTCGTAGTGCGGGCTGGCGGGGTGCCCCGACGTGCCGGTCAGGTTGACCCACGTCGAGGAGTCGAGGTCGCCCAGGTCGACGACCATGCGCATCGACGGTGCGCTCGTGACCGCGAAGGAGCCGGACGCCGCGTCCCACCCGGTCGCGTCGACGACCGACGAGCCGCCGCCCACGCGCTGCGCCGGCGGGTTGACGAAGGAGCGCACGACCCCGGGGATGCCCTCCCCGCCGAGCACGGGGTGCTCGGGCGCGGCGACGTGCAGCTTCCCCCACGCCCAGTCCTCCGTGCGGCTGCCGAGGGTCGCGGTGAGCGAGTACCGCGCATCGGTCAGCGCCCGCGACAGGATCTCGTCGCGTCCCTCGACGAGGCCGGGCGTCGAGCGGTCGTCCCACCACGGCGACGTGGGCTCCGCCAGGATCGTGCGGACCACCTCGAGCCAGCGGGAGTCGCCGGACGCCGCGTGCCCGTCCGGCAGGTCGTCGGCGAACGTCAGCTCCAGCAGGTCCGCCCACACCGCCGCGAGGTACGCGGCGGCCGCGGAGTCGGCCGACGCCACGCGGTCCCACCGGCGCAGCAGGTCCTGACCCTCGGCGACGAACGGCTCCTCCAGGTCGACCTCGAGGAGCGCCGGCACGAGCACGTCCGCGTACGGGTTGTGCTGGTCGGTCTGCAGGTCGGCCATGCCGGCCGCGTCGAGGGGGCGCCCGGCGGCGATCTCCGCCGTGAGCAGGTCGCGGATCCGCTGCGCGCGGTACCCGTAGTCGGTGTCCTCCGCGAGGAACGGCCCGAGCCCGGCAGGCGTGACCGCCTGGTTCGCGGCGACGACGAAGCCCTCCGCCGGGTCGACGACGCGCGGCATCTCCGCGGGGTCGACGTACCCCTGCCAGTCGTAGCGGGAGTCCCAGCCCGGCCGCGGCCACGTGCCGTCGGACGGCACGGGCGAGGCCGGCACGCTCGCGCGCACGGGGATGCGGCCGGGCGCCTGGTAGCCGATGTGGCCGTCCGTCGTGGCGAACACGATGTTCTGGGACGGGACGTCCAGCAGGGCGGCCGCGGCCGCGACGTCGTCGGCGTCCTGCGCGGTCATCATCGCCAGGACCGCCTCCGCGGTCCGGCCCGGCTGCAGCGCGGTCCACGAGAGGGCGACCTCGAACCGCCGGCCCGGCGCACCCTCGGGCACGGGGACGCGGGAGACGCCGTCGACGTCGAGCACCTCGGACACGAGCGGCCCGTGCCGCGTGGCGCGGACGACCAGCTCGACGTCCTCGCCGCCGGCGACCCGGATGGTCTCGGTGCGCACCTCCAGCGGCTCGCGGCGCCCGTCCACCACGACCTCGCCGTCCACGACGCGCTCGAGGAAGAAGTCGGTCACGTCGGCGCCGAGGTTCGTCAGCCCCCACGCGAGGTCCGCGTTGTGCCCGATCACGACGCCCGGCAGGCCCGCCAGCGCGAAGCCGGACACGTCGAACGGGCACGCGTCGTCGACCTGCGCGCACCGCAGGCCCACCTGCGACCAGATGCCCGGCGCGGAGATCGACAGGTGCGGGTCGTTGGCCAGCAGCGGCGCGCCGGACGCGGTGTGCTCACCCGCGACGACCCACGAGTTCGAGCCGACGCCGTCGCCCTCCCCCACGAGGTGCGGCACGGCCGCGAGCGCACGGTCGGCGGCCGCGAGCGCCTCCTGCAGGTCCGCCTCGCCGAGCACCTCGGTGAGGTCGACGTCGGCCGCGACGGTCTGCGCCGCCTGCTGCGCGACCGACGCGGCGTCGAGGATCGGCAGGTTGCGGTCCTGCGGGTACGCCGGGAACAGCTGCTCCACCCGCGCCACGTCGGGCACCGACTGGTACGTCAGCGCGCGGGCGAGCTCGTCGTCGTAGTTCGCCCGCAGGTCCCACGCCATCGCCTTGAGCCACGCGAGGGAGTCGACCGGGTCCCACCGCTCGGGGCGCTCGACGGGCACGCGCTGGCCCAGGACCGTGTACTCCATCGCGATCGCGGCCGTGTCCCGCCCGTCGAGGTAGGCGTTGACCCCGGCCGCGTACGCCTCGAGGTAGCGGCGGGCGTCGGCCGGCAGCAGCTCCCACTCCTGCTCCGCGACGCGCCGCCAGCCCATCGTGCGGATCACCATGTCCGCCGCCAGCGCCTCCTCGTTCTCGCCGACCAGCTCCGACAGCCGCCCGGCCGTGACGTGCCGGCGGTAGTCCATCTCGAAGAAGCGGTCCTGCGCGGACACGTACCCCTGCCCGGCGAACAGGTCCTCGGCCGTCCGCGCGACGATCGTCGGCACGCCGCGCGCGTCCCGCGAGACCCGCACCTCCTCGCCGAGGCCGGGGACTGTCTCCTCGCCCGACCCCTCGGGAAGCGGGCGGCGGAGCACCACGGCCGCGAGGAGCGTCGTGGCGAGCAGCGCCGCGACGACGACGGAGGCGACGACGACGAGCGCAGTGCGCAGACGAGAGCGGCGGGGCACGGTCGAAGGCTAGTACCCACCCCCCGCGCTTGACGCCGTGAGTAGTGTTGGCACTCGGACCTCGAGAGTGCCAGCTTTCACGGGTGCCGCGTCGCGGGTGCGGTTCCCACGGGTGCCGCGGCTCGTGCGCCGCCCGGACGCCCAGCCCTCGCCGTGCACGCGGGACGTACCGCGCACACGTACCCGTGCCGGCTCCGCCGCCGCACCGGGGTCCTCACGTCCCCGCCGGGCGCACGCCCGGCACACGAGTTCCACGGGAGTCGGCCAGTGCCCACCTATTCCTACCGGTGCACCGCGTGCGAGCACGCCTTCGAGGTCCAGCAGTCCTTCACCGACGACGCCCTGAGCGTCTGCCCCGAGTGCGAGGGGCGTCTGCGCAAGGTGTTCTCGTCCGTCGGGGTCGTCTTCAAGGGCTCCGGTTTCTACCGGACGGACGCGCGCGCGGGCGGGTCGTCGACGAGCGCGTCGGCGCCCGCCGCGGCGGGGTCGGCGTCGGGCGGGTCGTCGTCGGGCGGGTCGTCGTCGGGCGGGTCGTCATCGGGCGGGTCGTCATCGGGCGGGTCGTCCTCGGGCGGGTCGTCCTCGGGCGGATCCTCGTCCGGCGGATCCTCGGGCAGCTCCTCCTCGGGCAGCTCCTCGTCCGGCAGCTCCTCGTCCGGCGGTTCCTCGTCCGGCAGCGCTGCCACGACGACGAAGGTTGCCTCCTCCTGACCGCGGGGGCGTTCCCGCCCTGACCCGACCACAGCCGCGCGGCGACACGCGCCCGTCCACCGCTGGTGGCACGCGCCCGACCGGCGGCGACCGACGGGGCCTAGCGTCCCGGGCGTGCTGCCCCTCAACGCCACGCGCCCGGACGACCTGTCGCCCGCCCTGCCTCCTCCGCTGCCGCGGGTGCGGGCACCCGCGGCCGTACGCCTGCGGGGTGCGCTGTGGCGGTGGCGCGTCGTCGTCGCCGCGGTGTGCCTGGGCGCGGCCGCCGCCGCGACCGTCCAGGCGCTGAGGCCGCCGCCGCCCCGCACGGTCCCGGTGCTCGTGCTCGCCGCCGACGCGACCGCCGGGACCCCGCTCACCACCTCCGACGTCACGGTCGCGCGGGTGCCGCCCGACGCGGTGCCGGCGGGCGCGCTGACCGCACCGGACGACGCGGTGGGCGCCGCACCGGTGGTCGACCTGCCGGCGCGCCAGCCGCTCACGCCCACGCTCCTCGGGGGCGGCACCCCGACCGGCCCGGCGGGCACGGTGGTGGCCGCCGTGCGCCTCGACGACCCCGCGGTCGCGGCGCTCCTCGCCCCCGGCGCGCACGTCGACCTCGTCGCCGCCCGTCCCGAGGGCGGCCCGGGCGAGACCGTCGCCCGGCGCGCGCTCGTCCTCCCCGCCCCGCCGTCCGACGGTGCGGGCGGCGGGCTGCTCGGCGGTGCGAGCGGCGCGCCGGACGTCCCGGTCCTCGTGGCGGTCGCACCGGACGAGGCCGTCCGCCTGGCCGAGGCGTCCGCCTCCGCTCGGCTCGTCGCGGTCGTCGTGCCATGATCGACGGACGACGCATGCCCGGAGCAGGGGGAGCACGCCATGAGCGAGAACGCGCGGGACCGTCGACGCGGAGCGGGCGACCGCCTTCGTACCGTCGGCAGCAGCGAGCGCCTGAAGGGCATGAGCAAGGTCCTCCAGGGCTTCAAGGACTTCGTGTCCCGCGGCAACGCGGTCGAGCTCGCCGTCGGCGTCGTCATCGGCGCCGCGTTCACGGCGATCGTCGGTGCCATCCAGGACGGGCTGCTCAGCCCGCTCATCGGGTGGATCTTCGGCCAGCCGAACCTCGAGCAGCTCTGGAACGTCGGGCCGTACTCGTGGCAGGAGGGCGCCGACCCGGTGCGGCTCGGCCTCATCCTGAACGCGCTGCTGCAGTTCCTGCTCACCGCCGCGGGGATCTACTTCCTCATCGTCCTGCCCCTCAACGCGCTGGCCGCGCGCCGCAAGCGCGGCCAGGAGGAGGAGCCGCAGGCACCGAGCGAGGACGTCCTCCTGCTGCAGGAGATCCGCGACCTGCTCGCCGCGCAGGCATCACCCGCCGTGCGGAACGACGCGGCGCCCGGGGGCGGCACGCCGGACGGTCCCACCCCCGGCACCGCGGCCGGTGCACCCCCGGCAGGCGGCGCGCCGCCGAGCATCCCCCCGGGCCCCGGCCCCGCCTGACGGGGGCCGCGTCGGCCGCGGCGCGTCACCCGTCACCAGCCCTTGGGCACCGGTCCGCCACGCGCCCGCCGGTCCGCCGCGCGCCGCACCGGTCCGCCACGCGCCCGCAGGTGCGCCCCGCCTCACCAGTGCGGCGGGCGCTCCCGGCGCAGCCGGTCCTCGTTCGACGACGGCTCCTCGCACCCCCAGCCGTGGTCCGTGTCGTCGGCGGAGCGGGTCGCGCTCCACGGGTCGGGCGCGCCGGCCGGGCTCGTCGGCCCGGCGTCACGGGTCGCGCCCGCCCTGGTCTCGTCCGCTCCGGAAGAGGCGCCGGCTGCGCCGGCACGCGGCCGTGACGCGGGCTCGTGGTGTGCCACCGGAGTCGCGCCAGGTGCCGCGGGCAGGGTCGAGCGGAGCACCGACTCGTCGGTGCCGACCGTGCCGGGTGGGCGTACGGCGCGCCGGGGCGTGCGTCGCCGCGGCGCAGGGGTGGGTCCGGTGCCCGTGGTCATCCCCCGATGGTCGCGCGGACCGGCCCCCTGGGGCGAACCGTCAGGTGAACGCGCGGGCGACCGCGCCGCGCACGACCGTGTCCACGCGGTGGCTGCGGCGGGTGATGCCCAGCTCGGCGCGCAGCGCGTCGGCCAGCGCGTCGCGGGTGCGCTCCTGCCCGTCCGAGCACAGCCAGCGCACGAGGTCGTCGAGCTGGTCGTCGCTGTACGCGCCCACCGGCAGTCCCGGACGCACGTCCGGGCGCGGCTGCGTGCGAACCGCCAGGACGAGCTGCTCGCCCGTCGTCGCCGCCGGCTCGGCCGCGGACGGCGCCGCGGCGGCACGCGTCGCCCCCGTCGCGGGACGGGTCATCGGGATGCCGCCGCTGCCGAGGGACGCCACCGCGGGCAGCACCCCCGTCGGCGTGCGCACGACCTGCGTCGCACCCGTCGGCGTCCCACGCCGCGTCGCCGTCGCGGGCACCGCGGGGTCCGCCCCGGTGGGCACCGCGCCCGTCGTCGCCGGCGCGGCAGGAGTCTCCCCCGTCGGCACCGCCTGCACGGCGCCGGTCGCGGGCCGCACCACGGGCACGGCACCGGTCGCGGGGCGGGCCGGCACGTAGGGGCGCACGCCCACCTCGACGTCGTCGACCTCGGGGGCGTCGCGCACGACCACCGGCACGGGGCGCGACGGCGACGCGGCGGTCTCCGGCCGACGCTCCACGAGCCGCGTGTGCACCGCGCGGCGGATGCGGTCCACCTCCGCCTGCGGGTCGAGGAACGCGGCGGCGGACCACACCCGCACCACCGACCAGCCCAGCCGCTCCAGGCGGTCCGCCGCGAGGCGGTCGCGCACCCGGACGCTCGGCTCGCGCACGTAGTCCGAGTCGTCGGTGAGGACGGCGACGAGCATCTCGTCGGGCAGCTCGGGGTGGCCCACGACCAGCGGGATGCGCACGCCGCCCGGGACGCCGTGGTCGACGTCGACGACGAGGCCGTGCTGCCACAGGCGCTCGGCCAGGTCCAGGACGAGCCGGTCGGGGTCCACGCCACCGGTCGGCCGACCGCCGGCGTCCGCGGCACGCGCGTCGGCCTGCCCGCGGTCCGCCGTGAACCGCAGCAGGTCCCCCAGGAGCCGGGGGCCGCCGTCGCGCAGTCGCTCGGGGTCGAGGTCGTCCACGCCGAAGCACGACACGACGGTGAGGCGGTGCCGGGTCGAGCCCAGCGCGTCGAGCAGGAGCGCGTCGCCGCCGGGGCGGCTCACGGGGCCGAAGGAGTGCAGCACGCGTCGGTGCGGCGTGCGTCCCAGCCCGAAGGACAGGATCACCGCCTCGCGCCGGAGCCCGGCGACGTTCGCGAGGTCGACGACGACGAACGGCTCCGTGCGCCCGGAGTCGAAGAACGACGCCAGCGCGGGGTTGTCGCGCACCTCGGCGAGCACGACCTCGCGGACCGCGTCGGCGTGCCGGGGCGTCACGGTGACGACGGCGAGCGACTCCTCGGGGTGCTGCAGCACGTGCTCGACGACGAGCTCGAGGACGCGGTCGACCTCCGCACGCGTCGAGTCGACGGTGCCGGTCGCCGGGTCCGGCATGCCGGTGCCGTCGACGACGTCGAGCTGCACGAGCGGCTGCGCCGACGGCAGCGGCGTGGGCACGAGCACGCCCTCGTACCCGTGCCGGGCGAGGAACGCGGTCAGGTACGGGTCACGCCGCGACGCGTCGGCGTGCAGCGCGACGGACGGGAGCACGTCCGCGAGCTCCCGCACGGCGGACCCCGAGGCGCAGCGCGCGTCCCCGACCACGACGACCTGACGGCCGCGCGCGATCGCGGGCAGCGCCGCCTCGACGGGCAGGTGCGCGGCCGCGTCGACGACGACGAGGTCGACGGTCCGCGCCGCCGGCAGCACCTGCGACACCAGCATGGGGCCCGCGACGAGCACGGGCCGCAGCCGGCGCGCCACGTCCGGGTAGCGCCCGAGCGTCTCCCGCACGGACGTGACGCGGTCCTCGACGAGCTCGGCGAACAGCCCTTCGGCCTGGTCGCGGTGCTGGCGGACGGCGGCCGAGACGCGCGCGAGGGCGGCCGCGAGCACGGGCGCGGTCCGGCTCTCCACGTGCGCTCGGTCGAGCTCGGCGTACCGGGCCGAGAGCGTGCCGAGCGCGGCACCGTCGTAGCCGGCGAGCGCCGGGTCGGCGGCGAGCACCTGCTCGAACACCGTGCTCCACCAGGCGAGGTCGAGCTCCGCGGGGGCGAGCGCGGGCTCGACGCGCCGCCCGGTGAGGTCGTCGACGAGCTCGCCGAGCCCCGCCGCGCGCACGCCGTGCAGGAGGTGCGTGCGCTCGGGCAGCGTCTCGAGCGCGTCGGCGGTGTCCCGCAGGCGCGTGAGGCGGTCACGCAGCTCGGGGAACGGCGTCGCGGCGAGGCGGCCGCCCCCGGGCGTGCCCGCGAGGACGTCGGCGAGCGCCTCCACGTCCTCCCGGACCGCGCGGTGCTCCTCCTCGATGACCTCGAGCGCGTCGGGCAGCCGCGGCCACCCGCCGGCGGGGCAGTGCGCCTGCCACACCTCTCGCCTGGCCTGCACCTCGAGCAGCGCACCGTGCAGGTCGGCGACCGGGCGGCCCGGGCGGAGCATGTCCTTCGCCTGCTTGCGCAGCCGCCGGCGCACCCAGAAGCCCATCGGCACGTCGTGCTGCTCGCGCCACTCCTTCGACGCGGTCGCCGCGACGAGGTCGGCGGCCGTGCGCTCGAAGACCAGCGGCTGGAAGACGTCGAGCGACGCACGAACGCCGTCGAGCATGCGCAGCTGCTCCGCCCAGTCGTCGAGGGTCGTCGCGGGAGTCAGGCCGGTGTCGGCGGCGACGTGCGCCACGCGGTCGAGGAGCACGGGCAGCGACACGTCGAGCAGGCGCTCGAGGCGGTGCCGGACGACCTGGGCGTCCGCGGACGTGCGCAGGTCCGCACCGAACCACGGCGTGTCCTGGGGGCGCAGCGTGAACGCCGCGAGCTCGCCCGCGCGCACGAGGTCGCGGCCCAGGCGGGTGCGGCGCTCGGCGTCGAGGACGCGCGCCACCTCGGGCGTGAGCCGCACCGTGGTGCGCGGGGTCGGCCGGGCGGACGTGAGGCGGGCGAGCTCCTGCAGGGCGTCGTACGCGGACACGTCCCAGGGCCCGCGGGGCACGTGCAGCGCGTCGACGTACCCGCGCAGCCGCTCCCGGTGCTCGACGAGCGACGCCCGCAGGGTCGCGACCGCGGCCGCGTCGACCGCCGGCGGCTCGATCGTCATGGCACCGAGCAGTCGCCGGCCCGCGGCGGCGCGCCAGCCGGCGTGCGGCTCGACGTCGAGGACGAGCTCCCCGAGCCCCAGCGCCGTGAGGCGGTCGACGAGCGCGGTCGCGGCGCGGCGGTGGCCGGGCACGTACAGGACCGTGCGGCCCTCCGCGGCGGCGTCGGCGACGAGTGCCGCGAGCGTGCCCGTGACGTCGGCGCCCGTCGGTGCGTCGACGAACACGTGCCCGCCCGCCGCGACGACGTCCAGCACGTGCTGCTGCGCGGGGTCGAGGTCACCGGCACCGCGCTCCACCGACGGGTCGCGGTCGCCCGCGACCGGCTCCGGGAGCGGGACCGTCAGCGCCTCGCGCGCGTCGTCGAGGCCGGCGAGGGCGCGGACGACCTCGTGCCGGTCGAGGGCGCCCGCGAGGTGGTCGAGGTCGTCGACCAGCACCTGGCCCGGGTGGATGAACGTGCCGACGACGACCTTCTCGACCAGGGAGAAGTCCTCGAGCACCGCCTCGCCGAGCGAGGAGAGCCGCTGGAGCGCACCGCGCGGGTCGAAGCCGGCGCCGGTGAACGTGCCGCGCGCGACCGCGGCGGGGTCCAGCAGGGCGCCGTGGCGGCGCAGTGCCCGGGCGAGCACGGGGTTGACCTCGAGGGACGGCTCGAGCGCCAGCTCGTAGTCACCCTCGCCGGAGCCGCGGCCCCGCAGCGTGACCGGCCGCAGCAGCACGGGCGCGCGGACCGTGCGCACGGCGTCGGCGCCCCGCTCGGCGCGGGTGTCGCGGGGGTCGGGCGTGCGGCGGGTCACGTGCGCCAGCGCGCCCACGTCGTCCGAGCCCAGGTCGGCGGTCGACCGCTCGGTCCACGAGGCGACGCCGATCGCGAGGGACGTCGGCGCGATGCCGTAGCGCTGCGTGTACGTCGCGGCACGAGCACTCACGGCACGCGCGCGGCGGCGCGCGCTGGACAGGGCCCCGGCCTCGCGCACGAGGTTGGACAGCCGCGTCGCGCGGCCGGCGAACAGCTGCGCCATGCCCGACGGGTGCGCCGCCGACAGGTCGAGCGCCGCGTCGCCGAGCTGGTCGACGTCCGCCAGCGTGGACGCGCCCGCGGCCTCGACGAGCGCACCCCGCCACGTCGCGACGGCGCCCTCGAGCACCTCGGCGGGCGACGGCGGCTCGACGAGGGCCACGGGCGGGCCGGCGGCGCGGTCGTCCGTGCGGTCGTCCGTGCGGTCGTCGGTGCGCTCGTCGGCGGACCCGGGGGCCGGTGCGGAGGCGTCGGCGGGGGTCGGCTGCGGGGGCGAACCGGCCGGGGTCGGTCCCGAGCCGGGCGTGCGGGCGGGGACGGTCACCCTGGCACGGTAGACCGCCGGACGCCGATCGCCCGGGCGGCCACGCCGGGGCACGCAGACCCGGTCGCGGCGTGATCGCCGTCCCGGCACGCCCCGGTCGCCGGCGTACCGGACGGGGCCTCGAGGGGGAAAAGACGAAGAGCGGGACGGGGTGACCCGTCCCGCTCTCGTGACCGCCGACCGGCGGGAGATTGAGAGACGGTGCGCACCACGCAGGGGGCAGGCGATGCGCACCGTCAGGTACGAGTGTGGCTCATCGGCAGGCGTTGGTCAAACGTCCAGACCACCCGTCAGGGTGAAGTCGGCCGACCGTCCAGCTCGGCGCGACGGAACCTCACCCCGCCCGCCGCCGCGCCGGGCCGACCGGTGCCCGACATGTCGCGTCTGCCCTGGTCACGGGCGGCGCACCCCCTCCGCGGCGCCGCCCGCCGGCGGCCGCGGCGCCGGCCTCCGGCCCCGCGCCGACCCGGCTCTCGCGAGCCCGTGCGGCCCTCGCGACCCGACCGGCGCCTCCCCCTCCCGGGCCGCGCCGGGCTCCCCCGGTCCGTCCCGGTCCGGTCGCCTCCCGTCCCTTCCCGTCGCGTGCCTAGGCTGGGCGCGGACGGCGGACGCCGGCCCGGGAGGGACGGACGCGATGGCAAGGCGCGGTGCCGTGGTGGTGTACACGGCGGCGGCGCTCGCCTACCTCGTGGCGGTGGTCCACCGCACGGCGCTCGGCGTCGCGGGCGTCGACGCGATCGAGCGGTTCGGGCTGTCCGCCACGGGCCTCGCGGCGTTCTCCGTCGTCCAGCTCGCCGTGTACGCGGCGCTGCAGATCCCCGCCGGGCAGCTCCTCGACCGGTTCGGGGCGCGGGCGCTGGTCGCGGGCGGGTCGCTCGTGATGGCGGTCGGGCAGGCGCTGCTCGCGTGGGCCGACGACGTGCCGACGGCGATCGTCGCGCGCGTGCTCATCGGGGCCGGCGACGCGGGCATCTTCATCAGCGCGTGCCGCCTCGTCGCGGAGTGGTTCCCGCCCCGGCGGGTGCCCGTGCTGGTGCAGCTGACGGGCCTCATCGGGCAGTCGGGGCAGCTCGTGTCGGCCGTCGCGGTGGCGTGGCTGCTGCACGCGCGCGGCTGGGGCGTGACGTTCGGTGTGCTGGCGGCGCTCGGGATGCTCGTGGCGGTGGTCGCGTGGGTCGGCGTCCGGGCCCCGGTCCCCGCGACCCCCGCGGACGCGATCGCGTCGGCGGCCCGCGCCCGGTTCCTGCACGCCGTGCGCGACGCGGCGCGCCCCGCGGGCACCCGGCTCGGGTTCTGGTCGCACTTCCTCGCACCGTTCAGCGCGAACGTCGTCGCGCTGCTGTGGGGGGTGCCGTTCTTCGTCACCGCGCAGGGCCGGTCCCCCGGGGAGGCGAGCGCCCTGCTCAGCGTGCTCACGGTCTCCGCGATGGTCTCCGGCCCGCTGGTGGGGCGCTGGACCGCCCGGCACCCGCTGCGACGCAGCTGGTCGGTGCTCGCCTCCGCCACCGCGACGCTCGCCGCGTGGGTCTGGCTGCTCGTCCCGGACACGCCGCGCCCGTTCGCCCAGCTCGCCGTGTTCTGCGTGGTCGTGGGTGCGGGCGGGCCCGTGTCGCTCGTCGGGCTCGACTTCGCCCGCACGTCCACGGCGGCCGACCGGCTGGGCACGGCCACGGGCTTCGTCAACACGGGCGGGTTCGCGTCGACGATGGTCGGGATCCTCGCGGTCGGCGTGGTCCTGCAGGTCGCGTCGCCGCCGGGTGCGACGACGTACTCGCTCGACGCCTACCGCCTCGCGTTCGCCGTGCTGCTCGTGCCGTGGCTCGTCGGCGTGACCGGCGTGCTGCGCAACCGGCGGCTGGCACGCGCGGACATGGCCCGCGCGGGCACCGTGGTCCCGTCGGTCCGCGAGGTGCTGCGCCGCCGTCGCCCCTGAACGCGGCACCGCCCCGGCACGATCCCGAGAAGCTCGATGCGTCTGCATGCATCCGCGCGGTGCCCCCGGACGGAAGTAGAGGTGTCAGCACGACACCGCCCGCACCGCGGGCCGATCCAGGAGGACCTTCATGCGCGCTCGATCCCTCGCCGCAGCAACCGGTTCGTTCGCCGTCGCAGCACTGACCCTCGCCGCCGTGCCCGCGCAGGCGGCCGGTGCCGACGCCGCGCAGCTCTCGGTGCTGCACGGCGTCCCGGGCCTCACCGTGGACGTGTGGGTGAACGGCGAGCGCACGCTCGACGACTTCACGCCCGGCACGCTCGCCGGCCCGCTCGACCTCCCCGCGGGGACGTACACGGTGGCGATCACGGCGGCCGACGCGGCCGACGCGAGCTCCCCCGCCATCGGCCCGGTCGACCTCGCCCTCGAGGCCGGCGGCAACTACACGGCCGCCGCCCACCTCGACACCGCGGGCGAGCCGACGGCGACGCTCTTCACCAACGACACCAGCCCGACGGCCGCCGGCCAGGGGCGCCTCACGGTCCGGCACGTCGCGGCCGCACCGGCCGTCGACGTCCTCGCGGGCGGTCAGCCGGTCATCTCGAACCTGACCAACCCGAACGAGCAGACGCTGGACCTGCCCGCGGGCACCGTCGCGGCGAGCGTCGTCGCGGCCGGCACCACCGAGCCGGTGCTGCTCGGCCCGGCCGACGTCCCCGTCACCGAGGGCACCAACACGATCGTCTACGCGTGGGGCAGCGCGACCGCGTCGCCGTCGACCCTCGCGCTCGCGACGCAGGTCGTCGATGGCCTGCACAGCGCGCCGTCCGGTGTGCAGGCGGGCCAGCTGGGCCTGGTCGACGACACCCGGACGCAGCCGTGGCTGCTCGGTGCGGGCGCGTTCGCCGTCCTCGCCGCCGCCGTCCTGGCCGTCACGCGCCGCACGTCCGCGGCGACCGTGACGGGCGACCGCTGACCGGTACCCCGGCGGAGCGCACCGTGGCCCGGGGGTGGACGGCGGCACCCGCCGTCCACCGCCGGGCCGCGGCCGTCCCCGCCGTCCGCCGCCCCGGCGGCATGCTCCGCCCGGGCGGCGCGTTCCGGCTCCGCGGCGCGTTCCGTGCGGTCGCGGCCGTGGCGGCGCTCGTCGTCCTGACGGCGTGCGGCGGTGCCGCGCCCGCGCAGACGCCGGCCGGTGCGTCCGCGTCCGCGTCGGCGACACCGTCGGCGGCACCGGTGCCCGCCGGCGGCGCGACGACCGCGCCGCCCGTCCCGGTGCAGGACGCGTCGCTCGGCGCCCTGCCCGTGGCCGCCGTCGTCCCACCGGTCCGGGTGCAGGTTCCCGACCTCGAGATCGACATGCCGGTCGAGCCGGCCGGCGTCGCACCGGAGGGCGACATGGAGCTCCCCGACCGCGCCGACGTCGCCGCCTGGTACGAGTTCGGCCCCGCACCGGCCGCACCCGCCGGGTCGACGCTGCTCGCCGCGCACGTCGACTCGCGGACCACCGGCGTCGGCCCGTTCGCCCGGCTGCGCGACGTGGGCGCCGGCACCGCCGTCGTCGTCACCACCGCCGACGGCGCGACGTACGAGTACCGCGTGCGGGACGTCGTGCGGGTGCCGAAGGACACGGCACCGGTCGGCGAGTGGTTCGACCGTGCGGGCGCCCCCCGGCTCGTCCTCGTCACCTGCGGAGGTGCGTTCGACCGGGACGTCGGACACTATTCGGACAACGTCGTCGTCACCGCCCTCCCCGTGGGCGGCTGACCGTGCTGCAGCGGGCGCGCGAGCGGACGGCGGGTGAGGAGCGGTCCGTGGCGGTGGCAGTCCCCCCGTCCGGCGTGCCGGCTGTGCCGCCGGAGCCGGGCCAGGGCGCCGACGACGGTGTCGCGGCCCTCGGCGAGGCCTTCGCCGCGGGCGACGACACCGCCGTCCGCGAGGCGTACCGCCGGTGGGCGGCGCTCGTGCACACGGTCGCGCTGCGCTCGCTGGGCACGATCGCCGAGGCGGAGGACGTCACGCAGCAGGTGTTCGTCGACGCGTGGCGCAGCCGGCAGCGGTTCGACCCGACGCGCGCCCGCCTGCCCGCCTGGCTGCTGGGCATCACGAAGCACGCGGTGGCCGACGCGCACGCACGCCGTGCACGCGACGGCCGGCTCGAGGCGGCGGCGGAGACGTCGGCCGTCGCGGCCGGCACGCAGGCCGCGCCCGGCCACGCCGACCGCGTGGTCGACCGGGTCGTCGTGCGGGACGAGCTCGACCGGCTGGGCGACCCGCAGCGCACGATCCTGCACCTGGCCTTCTACGACGACCTCACGCACGAGCAGATCGCGCGGCGCCTGGACCTGCCGCTGGGCACCGTGAAGAGTCACGTCCGACGCAGCCTCGCCCGGCTGCGGACCCGATGGGAGGTGGAGGGTGTCGCCGAGTGACGCGCACGTGGACGACGACGTGCTGAGCCTCCTCGCCCTGGGCGAGGACACGGGCACCCCGGACGAGCGCGCCCACGTGGCGGCGTGCCCGCGCTGCTCGGCCGAGCTCGCGCAGCTGCGCGACCTGGTCGGGGTGGCACGCGCCGCCCAGGCGGACGGACCGCTGGTCGCCCCCGCCCCGCACGTGTGGGAGCGGATCGCGGGCGAGCTGGCCCTCGACCCCACCCCCGTCGTGGTCGACGACGCGACGGCGACCGCCGTGCCCGTCGCGGGTGCGCCCGGCGCCGGCGCACGGGCGGACGAGCCGGTCGCGAGCGGCGGCGGACCCGCCGCTGCACCCGCACCCGCACGCGAGCCCGGGCTCGCCCCCGTCGTTCCGCTGCGGCCGCGCCGCTGGGCCTGGGTGGCCGGTGCCGCCGCTGCGGGCCTGGTCGTCGGCGGCGCCGGCGCCTGGTGGACGGCGACGCGCGAGCCGGCGACGACCGTGGTCGCCCGGGCCGAGCTCGACGCGCTGCCCGGCTGGGACGCGGCCGGCTCCGCCGAGCTCGAGACCGCCCCGGACGGCTCCCGCGTGCTCGTGGTCGACGTCGCGGACGACGGCCCGGCGTCGGGCGGTTACCGCGAGGTGTGGCTCCTGCGCCCGGACGTGTCGGGGCTGGTGAGCCTCGGGCCGCTCACGGGGACGTCGGGCCGCTTCACGCTGCCCGACGACCTGGACGTGGACGAGTTCCCCGTGGTCGACGTGTCGTCCGAGCCGCTCGACGGCGACCCGGCGCACTCCGGCGACTCGATCGTGCGGGGCACGCTCGGCGCCTGACGCCGCCGTGCTGTCGGTGGCGTGCGCCACAGTGGGCGGATGGACGACAAGGAGACGCTGCACCGGTACCTGCGCCGCAGCCGCGAGGACCTGCTCGGCAAGCTGGACGGGCTGAGCGACTACGACGTGCGCCGTCCGCTGACCCCGACCGGCACGAACCTGCTCGGGCTGGTCAAGCACGTGGGGGGCGTGCAGCTCGGCTACCTGGGCAGCGTCTTCGGCCGGCCCAGCCCGCGCGAGGACGCGCCGTGGATGGCCGAGGACGCCGAGCCGGACGCGGACATGTGGGCCGCGCTGCACGAGACGCGGGACCAGGTGCTGGAGCTGTGGGCCCACTCGGCGGAGCACGCCGACGCGACGGTGGCGGCGCTGCCGCTCGACGCGCCGGGCGTCGTGCCCTGGTGGGGGCCGAGCGGCGACGTGACGCTGCACGCGGTGCTCGTGCACCTGGTCGTCGAGGTGGCGCGCCACGCGGGCCACGCCGACGTGCTGCGGGAGGGCATCGACGGGCTGGCGGGCCAGCGGCCGGGCGACCTCAACGTCACGGGCCGCACCGCCGAGCAGTGGGCGGCGCACCGGGCCCGCGTCGAGGACGCCGCCCGCCGGGCCGCGGGGCTGGCGGGCGAGGCGTGAGGGGCGGACGTCACGGGCACGGTGTGCCGGGGGTGGAGCGAGGAGTGCGTCGACGTCGGACCGGCGGGCGGCGCCCGCGTCGGTCCGGAAACGACGACGCGCCGCCCCGACCGGGGATCCGGTCGGGCGCGGCGCGTTCGCGTCGAGCCCGGGGTGCGGGGCGCGCGTAGTGTCAGTACTTGCAGCAGGGCGCGGCCTCGGCCGAGTCCGCCTGCGCGATCGAGGCGCCGGTGACGCCGGTGACGGCAGTGAGGGCGACGAACACGGCGACGATGAGCTTCTTCTTCATGGCGGGGACCTCCGGTCTGGTGCGCCGGTCTGTCCGGCACAGCGGAATGTTCTCGGCCTGAGTGTCGCGCCCGCAATGACTCGGGGAATACTGGTATAGACTCTCCCCGAATTTTGGTCGCCCGGGCGTGTCGCGTTGCGCCTGGTGAGAGCGCCGTGCCCTGCCGGACGGATCGGGGCCGGAAATGCCCACGCGGCTCGCTGCACCGCCCCGCAGAACGTGAGAGTCGTTCCGCAGCGGGCTCTGATCTGGCGACTCCACCCCGTGACATCCCCGGAGCACGGTCGCCGTGGACGACCGCGCCGGACGCCGTCGCCGGGGTGCAACCGGCCCCGAACGCGGACGACGGCGGCCCCGGTACGGGACCGCCGTCGTCCGACGTGATGCGTGGGCCCTCAGCGTCCGGTGGGCGGACGCAGCGTCGTGCGGGTCCCGAGGGCACCCAGCGCGCGGCCGTATGCCTCCACGACAGCCTCCATGCTGTCGCCGGCGGTCCGTAGCCGGTCGGCCACGCTACGCCACGCGGTGGCGGCGGGACGGCCGGGCGGCATCGACTCGAGCCGGGCCGCCGCCTCCCGGTACGCCTTGAGCGCAGGGACGCGCTCGCCCGACGCCAGCAGGGCGTCGCCGAGCACCTCGTGAGCGGCAGCGCCGTCGCGTCGGTCGCCGGGGCCGATGAGCTCGACGGCCTTGACGGCGTACGTCAGAGCGGCCCGCGGCTGCCCCAGCATGAGCAGGGCGCGCGAGCGGAAGGTGGCGGCGCGGGCGAGGTCGACGCCCGACTCGCTGATCTCAAGGGCGAGACGCGCGGCGTCGAGCTCGACCAGTGCCTCCTTGGGGCGCGGCGGCGTCACCTGGAGCAGCAGCTGCGCGAGGTCGAGGCGCAGCAGGGGGACGTCGTTGTCGGCCTCGTCGGCACCGGCGATCGCCAGCGCGGCCCGCAGGTGGCCGAGCGCCTCCTCGCCGTGCCCGTGGGCGTCCTCGACGAAGGCCAGGTTCCAGTGCACGGCCGAGACGGCGCGCGCCGACCCGTCCTGCAGTGCGCGTGCGAGCAGGTCCTTGCCCCGCACCAGTGCGTACATGGTGTCGCCGCGCGCGACGTAGGCCCAGACGACGGTCGACTCGAGGCGGAAGAGCGCATCGCTGCCGCTCGCCGCGTCCGCCAGGGTGACCAGGTGGTGCTCGCCCGCCTGCACGGCCGGCGTCAGCTCCCCCGCCTGCGTCAGTGCCATCACCAACCGGGCGGCCGCCTGCGCGGCGCGCACAGCGCGGTGCCCGTCGGTGAACCGCTGCGTCGCCTCCGCGAGCAGTCGGTACGCCTCCTCGAGCTCGCCGACGCGGTCGAGGGCGTCGGCGTGCGCGAGCAGGACGCGCCCCGCCTGGTCGACGTCGAGCGCGTCGAGGTCGACGGCCGCGAGCTCCGCTGCGGCCGCACCGGGGCGCCCGGAACGTACGAGCTGGCGGGCGCGGACGACGGCGGCCTCGGACGCCTGGTACGCCGGTGACCGCTCGCCCTGTTCCAGGTACGTGACGGTGATACCGAGCGCGGTCGCGAGGCGCTCCAGCGCCGCCGGACCGGGTCCCCGGATGCCACGCTCGAGGTGCGAGACGTAGCTGGGGTGCATCAACGCGGCGCGGGCGAGGTCGGCCTGGCTCAGGCCGGAACGCTCGCGAGCGTCACGGAGCCTCTCACTGACTGGGTGCACGTCTCTCACGATAAGCACGGGTCGGCACACACGGAAGGGGGACAGCCACTACTGGTGGTCACGAGTGTGCAGACAGACCGGGCATTCACGTCAGGAGCGCACATCTGCGGGGGTGACAGCACCCCCGCGCCCGTCCGTGACTGGACACATGACCTGGAACACAGGGCGTGGGACACGTCGTCCCACGTGCCGGTCACAGCGACCATGCAGGCGTTATGCCGGTGCCGCGCCGGGTGCGGTTCCCTACGCTCGCGGCATGCTTCCCGTGGACTGGATCGAGCACCGCCGGGCGGGCGACCGCGAGCTCGTCGGATGGGTGCGCCCGGACGGCGCCGGCTTCGTCGCGATCGACCGGCTCGGGCACCCCGTGACCGACGTCGTCGACTGGGACGTCGCGGAGGAGGCGCTCGACGCGCGCGGCCTGCACTGGCTCGCGGACCTGTGGCAGCTCCAGGTCGAGGACGGCCGGTGGATGCGCGTGCGCCTGGTCGAGGTCAGCCCCGAGCGCGTCGTCGTGAAGATGGACGACTTCGGCGCGGTGGACGCGGAGATGCGCACGTGGACGCTGCCCTTCCCTGCGCCGGCGACCCTGCGTCCGTACGCGGGCGACCCGGGGGTGCTCTGACGCGCCCCCGCCGCGGCACGTCACGCGGCGCGGGGGCCGGTCAGTCGGCGCCCGGGCCCGCGTACTCCAGGCCCGGCCAGTGCGCCCACTCCTCGAAGTGCTCGGCGCGCCCGTCGGCCGCGAACCGCATGACCCACAGGTCCCGGAACTCGTGCGGGTCGTCGCCGAGGTACTGCACCTCGACACGGACGACCGCCATCGGCGGCGCGACCGCGACGGGCTCCGCGGACATCGTGAACGGCGTCGGGTCGAGCCAGAACTCCGCGATGGCCGCGCGTCCCCGCAAGCCCTCGTCGTACGCGCCGCGCAGGTACAGCGCGTCCTCGGTGAACAGCCGCTCCACGGCGGCGACGTCCTGGTCCCGCCACGCGCGCTCGTACTCCCGCACCCATCCCATGACGTCCGCGGTCTCCATGTGTGCCCCCTCGCTCCGAGGCGTCGAGCCTCGCACGCGCCGCCCCGTCCGCGCCCGCGTGTCGCCACCCCGACGTGCGTTCGGACGCCCGGGTAGCGATGCTCGGGGTGAGGGGCGGCACGTCCGCCCACCGCGCACCACCGCACGCGGAGGAGCACCCATGAGCGAGAACCCCGGACCCCCGTCGCAGGGCGGCGGCACCCACGGCGACGGCCAGGTCGACGGGTCCGCCGACACAGGCCCCGGCCCCGCCCGGACGGACGTGAACCAGGAGCCGGCCGACGAGTCGCCCGACCAGCCGGACGACGACGAGCCCGTCGAGGGCTGACGCTCCCCGGTCGCCCCCCCGCCCGCGCCCGGTCCGCCCGTCGGCGCACACCGAGCCCCCTCCCCCCGCCGAGTTCGTCAGTTCCGCGTCGAGTTCGACACCTACGAGTGACGAACTCGGTGCGCAACCACCGAACTCGGCGAAGCACCGGCGCGCGCCGCCTGACCTACACGCGTACCGCCGTCACGCCCGGCAGGTCGCCGAAGCGAGCACGCAGGTCGTGCGAGGCGATCGCCCGCCCGTGCTCGACTGCGTGCGCGGCGATGACCAGGTCGTGCGCGCCGCGAGGCACCCCCGAACGTCGGACGTGGGCCAGGAGCCGGGCGTGCTCGGCGGCGGTGCGTTCGGTGTAGTCGAGGACGGTGATCGCCGACGTGATCGCGGCGAGCACGCGGGCGCGTTCGGCCGCGCGCTGCGCGGTGTCCGCGAGCTCGATGCCGGTGCGGAACTCAGCGACAGTGATCGCCGCGATGGCCAGGTCGTCGGCGTCGAGCTGCGACCGGTCGATCGTGCCTCGTTCGTAGGCGATGAGGGTCGTCGTGTCGAGGATCAGTCGACGCGCCACGGATCGTCCTGCTCGGTCGTCAGCAGCGCCGTGGCGGCCGCGATGTCGCTCTCGAGGTCCTCGTCCAGCCGGGAGACGCCGGCGAGCGCCTCGCGGAGTGCGCGCCCGGTCGTCGCGGCCGCCGGCCGGATCTCCGCGACGACGTGCCCGGCTCGCGTGATGGCGATGGTCTCGCCGTGCTCGACCGCGTCGAGCAGGTCGGAGAACCCGCGCGAGGCGTGGGTGGCCGTCACGGTGCGCATGAGGATCAGCGTACGCGCGGATCAGAGAGTCAGATAGGGCACGGCAGTGCCCGCCGCGGCGGACGTCCGGGCAGCGAGCGTGAGCGACGCCCTACGGTGGCGGGCAGCGGCCGGCAGCGTGCCCGCCGCCCGTGGGCGAGGGAGCCGGCATGGACGGACGACGGCTCGGCTGGCGCACGGCGTACGAGCTCCTCGCGCTGCGCGTGCGGCGCCCCGAGTGGGCGTTCATGAACTACGGCTACGCGCCGGCGGCGGACGACGACGGCGACCTCGCCCTCTCCCCCGCGGACGAGCCCGACCGCCTCTGCATCAACCTCTACGAGCGCACGATCGACGGAGTCGACCTGACCGGCCGGGACGTGCTCGAGGTGGGGTCGGGCCGCGGCGGCGGCAGCGCGTACGTGGCGCGCACGCACGGCCCGCGGTCCGTCGTCGGGCTCGACTTCTCCGCCGCGGCGGTCGACCTCTCCCGGCGGCACCGGACCGCCCCCGGCCTGACGTTCGTGCACGGTGACGCGCAGGCCATGCCGTTCCCGGACGCGTCGTTCGACGCCGTGCTCAACGTCGAGTCGTCGCACTGCTACCCGTCGCTGCCGGCGTTCCTCGGCGAGGTCCGCCGGGTCCTGCGCCCCGGCGGCGTGCTGCTCCTCGCCGACTTCCGGCCCACCGACGCGGTCCCCGGCCTCCTCGCCGACCTCCGCGCGTCCGGCCTCACGCTCGTGGACCACGCCGACGTCACGCCGCACGTGGTCGCCGCGCTGCGCCGCGACGACACCCGCAAGCGCGCGCTCATCGGCGCGTGGCTCCCCCGCGTCGTCCACCCGCTGATGCGCCGGTTCGCCGCCGTCGAGGGGTCGCGCGGGTTCGCGGCGTTCGCGTCCGGCCGCACGACGTACCTCGTCGCACGCCTCACCGCCCCGACGCCCGGTACGGCCCCCTGACCGGCGCCGCCGTCCTGCACGTGCGTCCAGATCCCGAACAATGGACGACGTGAGCACCCACCTCGAGGACTACGCCCTCCTGTCCGACCTCAGCACGGGGCCGCTGGTCTCCCGGGACGGGAGCATCGACTGGCTGTGCCTGCCAAGGTTCGACTCGCCGGCCGTGTTCTCGGCCCTGCTCGGCGGGCCCGACGACGGGCGGTGGCGGCTGTCGGCCGTCGACGGCGAGGTCGTCGAGCGCCGGTACCTGCCGCAGACGTTCGTGCTCGAGACGACGTGGCAGACCCCGACCGGCCGGGTCCGCGTCACCGACTTCCTCCCGCCCGTGACGGACCGCGCGGACCTGGTGCGGCGCGTCGAGTGCCTGGAGGGCACGGTCGAGGTCGAGCACGACCTGCGCCTGCGGTTCGACTACGCGCGCGCGACGCCGTGGGTGCGGGTCGTGGAGCGCGAGGGGCGGCCGGCGCTGCTGTCGCTCGCGGGCCCCGACGGGGTGCTCGTCAACGGGCCGCTGCTGCACCGCACCGCGTCCGACGACGCGGACGACGACCCGACCGGCCGGCCGGGGTCGGCCCACCAGCACGAGGGCGCCCGCGCGCCGCGCCTGACGGGCCGCTTCGGCCTGGAGGCCGGGCAGGTGCTCGACTGGGACCTCACCTGGTTCCCGTCGCACGAGGCCCCGCCCGGGCCGGTGGACGCGGACCGGGCGCTCGCGCAGACGCTCGAGTTCTGGACCGACTGGTCCGCGCGCCTGACGGTGGACACCGGTCACGACCCCCTCGTCCTGCGGTCGCTGCTGGTGCTGCGGGCGCTGACGCACGCGCGCACCGGCGGCATCGTCGCCGCGCCCACGGCCTCCCTGCCGGAGGACCTCGGCGGCTCGCGCAACTGGGACTACCGGTTCGTGTGGCTGCGCGACGCGGCGCTGACCATCGAGGTCGCGATCGCGCACGGCCTGACCCGGGGCGCCCAGCTCTGGCGCGACTGGCTGCTGCGCGCGGTCGCCGGCGACGCCGACGACATCCGGATCATGTACGGCATCGCCGGCGAGCGGGAGCTCGACGAGAAGGAGCTCGACCACCTCGACGGCTACGAGGGGTCCCGGCCCGTGCGCATCGGCAACGGCGCGGCCGACCAGTACCAGGCGGACGTGGTCGGCGAGGTGATGATCGCGCTCGGGGAGCTGCGGGACGCCGGCGTCGCCGAGGACCGGTACTCGTGGGGCCTGCAGAAGAACCTGCTGCGGTACTGCGAGGCGAACTACGACCGCCCCGACCACGGCATCTGGGAGATGCGCGGCGACCTGCACATGTTCACGCACGGCCGCGTGATGATGTGGGCGGCGTTCGACCGGGGCATCCGCGCCGTCGAGGACCACGGGCTCGACGGCCCGGTCGAGCGGTGGCGCGAGCTGCGCGACCGGCTCCGGGCCGAGATCGACACCCGCGGCTTCGACGAGGCCACGAACAGCTACACGCAGACGTACGACGGCACCGAGGTCGACGCGTCCCTGCTCCAGCTGCCGCACACCGGCTACCTGCGCCACGACGACCCGCGCATGCTCGGCACGGTCGCCCGCATCGAGGCCGACCTGCGCGACGAGCACGGCCTGCTGCACCGGTACCGCACCGACGCCGGGCTCGACGGCCTCGAGGGCGGCGAGCACCCGTTCCTGATCTGCAACTTCTGGCTCGTCGAGCAGTACGCGCACAGCGGGCGGGTGGACGACGCCGAGGCGCTCATGGACCAGCTCGTCGGCTACGCGAACGACCTCGGGCTGCTCAGCGAGGAGTACGACGCCGAGGCCGGGCGGCTCATCGGCAACTTCCCGCAGGCGTTCAGCCACCTGGGCCTGATCCGCGCGGCCGACGCGCTGGCCGCGGTGCGCTGAGGCCGGGCGCGGCCGTCGTCGCGCCGCGGGGGGTCAGGCGACCGTGAGCATCGTCCCGGCCGGGACCTTGTGCCACAGCAGGTCCAGCACGTCGTCGCCGACGCGGACGCACCCGTTGGAGATCGCGCCCGTGCGGGCGTACGGGGTGGTGTGGATGGCGGTGGCCGACGTGCCGGTCCGCGTGTCGTAGGCGTCCAGGGTCTCGCTCTGGCTCGACAGCAGGACCACGCGGGGCGTGGCGGTGCCGGGCTGGTCCCAGAAGGTGCCGACGACGAACTGCGGCGCGGTCGGCGTCGGCGACCCCGGGGCGCCGACCGCGATCACGGGGACCGTCTGCGTCGTCGTGCCGTCCTCGACGGTCAGCGTGCGTGCCGCGAGGTCGAGGTGCAGGCGCCAGCTCGTGCCCGAGGTCACGGTGTCCTCCGCGCGGATCCACGCGGTGCGGCCGTTGACCTGGGTCACGTCCTGGCTCGGCAGCGCGCCGCGGCTCGCGACGAGCACGCGCAGCCAGCCGCCCCGTTGGTCGACCACCGGCAGGACGGTCGGCACGTCGAGCGTCATGGCCGGCACCGTGCCGACCGCGCGCCCACCCACGGCGTCGTAGCCGGCGGTGTCCCGGACGACGGTCGCCGTCTGCCACGTGCCGAACGCGGCGTCGTCGCTGCGGCGCTGCTCGAGGCCGTCGGCCCCGGGCAGGCCGGGGACGACGGTCACCGGGTCGATCGTCGGCAGCGCGGCCAGGTCGGCGGGCGCGGGCGTCGGCGGCTCCGGCGTCGCTGCCTTGGCCACCGCGACGGGTGCGCGCACGACGACGACGGGCCGCTCCACCTGCTGCTGCGCACAGCCGGACGCCAGCACCACAACGCCCACCGCCGCGGCGGCCCACGCCCGCACCCGACCCCTCACCCGCACATCGTGCGCGTCGGCGCCGCCGCCTGCCACGCGCGGCCACGGACGGACCAGCCGCCTGGCGGACCACCGGCACGGTCGGGTAGACCTCGGACGGTGACGGGTGCGCAGCACGGGCGGGACGCGGGGACGCTCGTCGTCGACGCCGCGAACGTGGTCGGCGCGCGGCCCGACGGCTGGTGGAAGGACCGTGCGGGGGCGGCGGCGCGCCTGCTCGACGGGCTGGCGGCGGCCGTCGACGACCCGGAGCTCGCCGGGCGGCGGGTCGTCGTGGTGCTGGAGGGACGGGCGTCCGACGCGCGCGGCTCGTGGGACGCGATCGAGGTCGTGCGCGCCGAGCGCGACGGGGACTCGGCGATCGTGGACGTCGTGGCGGCGGCGACCCGCGCCGTCGGCCCCGCCGACGCGGAGGGGCCCGCCGACGCGGACGGGGCGCGTGACGTCCTCGTCGTCACCTCCGACCGCGAGCTGCGCCGACGCGTCGAGGCCCTCGGCGCGCACGTGCGCGGCGCCGGCTGGCTGCGCGACCTCCTCGACACCCACCACCCCTGACCCGACCCCTCCCCCCTCGCCGCCGAGTTCGCCGGTTGCACCTCGAGGTCGCCGCGGAGAACCAGCGAGCTCGGCGCCGCACCAGCGAACTCGGCGCGGTGCCTGGGCCCGGCGCGGCGGGCGTGGGCGGGCGGACGTGGGTGGGCGTGCGTGGGTGGGGCGCCGAGCGCGCCGGGTCAGTCGTCGATCGCCTCGACGCCCTGACGTGCGAGCTCCGCGAGGTGGGCGCGCATGGACGCGAGCACCTCGGGCGGGTGGGGCTCCCAGTCCTCGACCTCGCCGACCACCCGCAC
Organism: Cellulomonas shaoxiangyii; assembly: GCF_004798685.1. Lineage (NCBI taxonomy): Bacteria > Bacillati > Actinomycetota > Actinomycetes > Micrococcales > Cellulomonadaceae > Cellulomonas > Cellulomonas shaoxiangyii. The sequence continues at coordinate 3,117,467 of NZ_CP039291.1, forward strand.
CGGCTCGCGCGTCCGGTACGAGCGGGTCGGGTTGCCGGGGAACCGGGTGTTCGTGAGGTTCGGGTCGTCCTCGACGGGACCCGTCGGCTCGACGCGGTAGATGCGGCCCGGTCCGTCGCCGGCTGCGAGCTCTGCACCCCAGGTCGCGGCGTCCAGCGTCGCGGTCACGTAGACGTGGTTCGCGGCCCGGCCGGTGCCGAAGTTCGAGCGCCGGCCGGGCTCCAGCACGTCGCCGACCCGCAGGTCCGCCTTGGTGCCGTGGAAGAAGGGACCGGGGTCGTCCACCCCGGCGGCCGCATCGGTCGCGTCGGTCGCGTCGGTCATGGGCACCCCGTCGTCGGGCCGGGAGCGGACGCCGACGACCCTAGGGGCGCCGGCCCGGCGGCGGGAAGCCCCGGACGGCGGCGACGGCCTCGAGCCACAGGTCCTCAAGGTCACGGGCGCGGTCGGTCCGCATCCACGTCTCGACGGCCGTGTCGAGGCACGCCAGCGCGCACGCGCGTCGCGCGGCTGCTCGGCCGCCGCACGCGGGTCCGGGCGATGGCCCGCATCGCCGGTGACCGCCTGCTGGCCGGCGGGCCGGCCTAGGTCAGCCCGCGGAACGCTCGCGCCGCAGCACGAACACGTACGGGTGCGGCTGCCCGCGCAGGTCCATGACCCCGAGCAGCGTGTCGTCGTCGACGCGCCGGAACACGTCGATGATCGGCAGCCGGTCGTAGACCATCGCCGCCGAAGCGACGCCCCGGTAGGTGACCGTCCGCAGGCGCGCCTGGGGCCTCGACGTCGTGAGCAGCGGCCTGACCAGCGCGAACGCCCGTGCCGCGACGGCTCGCGGCACGACCGGCGCCAGCCGCAGCGCGGGGCCGACGGGCAGCAGCGTCGGGGTGATGCTCACGAGCCGCCCGCGCGCGCCACGGAACACGAGCGGGTGCACGACGTCGGCCGTGTCCATGCGCTTGCCGTACCAGCCGAGCGCCTCCAGCAGCCCGTCGAAGGGGTGCCCGGTGGGGATTCCGCGGCCCGCCCACCGGCCCAGCAGCCCGTCGATCCCGACCGGCTCCAGGGTGTCCAGCAGGTCCAGGACGGCGCCGGGGTCGGCGCCGTCCTGGAGTGCCTCCAGCCGTGCGGTGGAGTCGGGCATCGGCAGGGCTCCTCCGTCGCGTGCGGTGCGGTGGAGGACGACGCTACGACCTCCTACGACCTCCTCCGGCGCACGCCCCACGTCATCGCGGCACCGGTCGCCAGCAGCGCGAGCGCGCCCAGAGCGAGCGGCGCGTCCGTGCCGCCGGTGGCCGCGAGCCAGTACGGCGCCCGCCGCGCCGGTGTGGTCCAGGACGACCCGGACGACGGCGGGGTCTCCGGCGTCACGACCGGGTGCGTCGTCGACCGGCAGTCGTCCGTGGGGTCCACCAGGACGGCGAGCGTCACCGGCACCGTCGGGTCGCACGGCTCCGCCCCGGGGGCCGTCACGACGTTGCGCAGCGTCACCCCGCTCACGCCGTCGTCCACCCGCACCTGGTAGGTGAGCGTCTGCGCGCCCTGCAGCGTCGGCAGGAGCCACGTGAGCCGGGTGCCGGACGGGAACGCCGTCCCCGCGCTCGCGTCGATGCTGCCCTCGACCAGGGTCGCGCCCACCAGCACGCCCGCGAGCTCGTCGACGACCAGGACGCCGTCGACGCTCGCGCCCCCGACGGGCTCCACCCGGATCGTGTAGGTGATGACGTCGCCCGGCTGCACCGATGCCCCGGACGGCGGGTCGCTCTCCTTGACGGCGGTCCACGCGGGCGGCGGCGGCACCGGGGAGTCGTCGTTCGTCACCGTGCACGTGACGTCGTCGCCGGCGGCGAGGTCGAGCGCGTCGCCGTCGAGCGCGACGGGCTCGCCCCGGTTCACGCACACCCATCCCGCCGTGTAGCCGCCGGGACCCTCCTCCGTCAGGACGTACCTCCCGGGTGCGACGGGCGACGCGGTGACTGCCGCGCCGTTCTCGCCAGGGACGCCGGAGACCGTCTCCGGTCCCTGCGCGGTGAGCGTCCAGTCCGCCGGGGACGCGGTCCCGCCGTCGTCGTTGACGACCACCTTGACGAGCGTCAGGAGGGGCAGCGCGTACTGGTTGACGACGGTGCAGCGGACCGTCTCCCCGTTGGCGACGGTGACCGTGTCGCCCTCGAGGGTGCCGCCCTCGCACGTCCACGGCGACGCGGTGTAGCCGGCCGGTCCGCCCGTCTCGGACAGGGTGTACGCACCGGCGGGCACCTCGACGTCGGTCACGGCCGCGTCCCCGGTGCGCCCCGAGATCGCCTGCGCCGACGTGTCGGCCGCGAGCGTCCAGTCGGTCGGCACGGCCGTGCCGCCGCCGGTGTTCACGACGTCCTTGAGCAGCGTCAGCCGCCCCGGCTGGTCGTCGTTGAGGAGCGTGCAGGTGACGTCCTGCCCGGTGTCGATGGCGACCACGCCGTCCTCGACCGGCAGGTCCTCCTCCTCGGTGCCGCACGCCCACTCGCTCGCGGTGTACCCCGGGAGCCCGTCCTCGGTGAGCGCGTAGCTGCCGACCGCCACGGGTCCGGCGGTGATCGCGTCGTCCCCGGTCCGGCCCGTCAGGACCGCCGTGGGCCCGGTCGCGGTGAGGACCACGTCGCGCGGCTGCGCCGTGCCGCCGTCGTCGTTGGTCACCTCCTTGACGAGGGTCAGCGTGGACGGGACGGCCGTGTTGGTGATCGTGCAGGTCACGTCCGCGCCGTTCGTCAGCGGGAGCGAGCCCTGGTCGAGCTCGACCGGCGCACCGGCCGCGTCGACGCAGCCCCACTCGCCCGTCTCGAAACCCGGCACGAACGACTCGGAGAGCGCATAGCTGCCCGCCGAGACGTCGACGTCGGTGACGCCGTCGGCGCCGTTGCCCGAGACGGCGTCCTGACCCGGGATGCCCTGCGGCGCCGCGGTCAGCGTCCAGTCCGCCGGCGTCCGCGTCGATCCCGTCGTCCCGGGGTCCACGACCTTGCGCAGGGTCAGCTGCGCCGGCTGGTCGTCGTTGACGATCGTGCACGTGACGTCCTGGCCGAGGCCGATCGCGACCGACCCGTCCTCGACGGGCAGATCGGTGCCGCCGTCGGCGCACGTCCAGGCGCCCGCGGTGTACCCGGCGGGTCCGGACTCGGTGAGCGCGTAGCTGCCGATGGCGACCGGTGCGGCGGTCACGGCTGCGTCGCCGGTCACGCCGGTCCGGCCCGCGGTGGGGCCGGTGGCCGTGAGCGTCCAGGCGCCCGCGGCGGCCGTACCGCCGTCGTCGTTCGTGACCTCCTTGACCAGGGTCAGCAGCGGCTGCTGCGCCGTGTTCGTGATCGTGCACGTCACGTCCGCGCCGTTCGCGAGCGCCACGACGCCGTCCTCGACGGCCACGTCCCCGCCGGCCGCGTCGACGCACCCCCACGCGCCCGCGTCGAAGCCCGCGACGTCCGACTCCGACAGCGCGTAGCTGCCCGCGGCCACCTGCACGTCGGTCACGCCGTCCGCACCGTCCCCCGAGACGGGGTCCTGGCCGGCGATGCCCTGCGGCGTCGCCGTCACGGTCCAGTCCGCGGCCGTCTGCGTCGCGCCCGACTCGCCCGCGTCCACCACCTTGCGCAGCGTGAGCTCCGCCGGCTGGTCGTCGTTGACGATCGTGCAGGTCACGTCCTGGCCGAGGCCGATCGCGACCGCGGCGTCCTCGACGGGCACCTCGGTGCCGCCGTCGGCGCACGTCCACGTCCCGGCGGTGTACCCGGCCGGTCCGGACTCCGACAGCGCGTAGCTGCCGATCGCCACGGGCGCGTCGGTGACCGCGTCGTCCCCGGTCACGCCGGTGAGCCCGGCGGTGGGTCCGGTCGCCGTCAACGTCCAGGCGTCCGTACCGGCCGCCCCGCCGTCGTCGTTCGTGACCTCCTTGACCAGGGTCAACGTCGGCTGCTGCGCCGTGTTCGTGATCGTGCACGTCACGTCCGCGCCGTTCGCGAGCGCCACGACGCCGTCCTCGACGGCCACGTCCCCGCCGGCCGCGTCGGCGCACTCCCACGCGCCCGCGTCGAAGCCCGCGACCTCGGACTCCGACAGCGCGTAGCTGCCCGCCACGACCTCGACGTCGGTCACGCCCTCGGCGCCGTCGCCCGAGACCGGGTCCTGGTCCTCGATCCCCTGCGGTGTCGCGGTCAGCGTCCAGTCCGCGGGGGTCTGCGTCGCCCCCGTCGTGCCCGGCTCGACGACCTTGCGGAGCGTGAGCTGCGCGGGGTCGTCGGCGTTCACGAAGGTGCACAGGACGCTCTGGCCGGCACCCACCGTGATCTCCGTGACCTCCTGGGGGACGCCGTCGACGAGGCACTCGAGCCCCGTGAGGCCGTAGCCGGCCGGGCCGCTCTCGCTCAGGGCGTAGGGGTGCCCGGGCCGGATCTCGACCGCCTGGGCGTCCTCCGGCGCGGCGCCGGCGACCTCGACGTCGGCGAGCCCCGCGACGGGCGGCGTGGTGCCCGGGACCGCGCGCAGCGTGAAGTCGGACGCCACCGCCGTGCCCCCGGCCGCGTTGACGACCTCCTTCGCGAGCGTCAGCTGTGCCGTCTGGTTGGTCGCCGTGCACAGGATCCGGGCGGCGAGCGGGACCGTGACGCCGCCGTTGAGGCCGTCGGTGAACCCCGGGACGACCTCCCCCGCGCTGGTGACGCGGTTGCACGCCCACGACCCGGTCGACTGCGGGTACACCTGCAGGTCGGACCGCTGGTCCACCTGCACGTAGGTCGCCGGACCGCCCGACTCCGCGAGCTGGTACGGCACGCCGGCCGTCACCACCTGCTCGGTCACTGCCGCGCTGCCCGCCTGCCCGCTCGGCCCCGGCAGCTGCCCCGCGGGCGCGCCGGGTGCCGGCAACGCGGCGAGGTCCCAGAGGGTGGGCGCCGCGCTGCCCTCGACGTTCTTCGCGAGCGTCAGCCGGGACTCGCAGTCGATCGTGTTGCGGATCACGACGAGGTTGTCGCCCTCCGCGAGCGTCACGTCGTACCCCGCGCCGGTGACCGGGGTGGGCGTCACGGGCTCACCGTCGACCTCGACGACCTCGGCCTCCGCGACGTCGCAGAGGTCGAGGTCCACCTCCGGCGTCTGCAGCGTCAGGTCCTCCTGGACCGTCACGGTGTTCCCCGCGACGTACCCCGTGCGCGTCACGCTCCAGGCCTGGGGCGTCGCGCCTGCCGCGCCGGGGCCCGTGAGGGTCAGCTGCGAGGTGAAGCCGGGAGGCTGGCCGCCTTCCGGCACGGGGTCGGCGCCGTTGATCACCCACAGCTTGTCGACCGTGACCGAGGCGGGCCCGGCCACCTGGTTGTAGACCGTGCAGCTGATCGCGGCGGTGCTCGCCACGTCCACGGAGAAGCCGGTCGCCCCGGCGTTCGTGACGGCCACGGGCTGCCCCGTGTCGAGGTCCGTGCAGACCGCGTTCGCCCCGTCGACGGGGAACAGGGCGGTGCCCTCCTGCGGCTCCTCCTGCACCTCGATCGTGCCCGCGGTGGTCCCGGCGTCGTAGGTGATCGGGAAGTTCACCGCGCTCGACGCGTCCGTCGTCGCACCGGGCGTCGGCAGCGTGACGCCGGTCGACGTCGTGGACGCGCCGAACGTCCACCCGGCACCAGCGGGCGTGGCGCTCGCGACGTCGCCGCCCGAGCCGACGATCTGCTTGACCACCGACAACGAGCCGGCGCACTCCCCGAGCGCCAGCTGGCGCAGCGCCTGGCCGACGACCGTGTAGTCGGACACCTGGTAGTGGTCGGCGGCCTGTGAGTTCGTGCCGTCGTACCGGACGGGACCCGAGATCGCGGCGAGGTTCTGCGCGGTCGTCGGGTCGCTCACACCGGCCCCGACACCGACGGCGAGGACGCGGGTGCCCTGCGCCTTGACGGCGTTGGCGGAGAAGATGCCGTTCTCGGTCTCGCGGAAGCGGTTGAAGTTGCCGGGGCCCTCGGCGGGCTGCGAGTAGAAGGTCGGGTCCCCGTCGGTGATGACGACCGCGATGTCGTAGGACGCGTCCGCCTCGGCGGCGGCGGCGAGGCCGCGGTCCCAGTTGGTGCCGCCGCCCGACGTCCACGCCGCGTAGCGGGACTTGACCGCGTCGGCGCTCGCCTGCGTCGAGATGGAGGTGAGGCCGGGGTAGTTCTGCGTCGCGCCCGTCGCGGGGCTGGCGTTGGAGAACGAGAACACGGCCATCTCCGACGGCGTGCCGACCAGCGAGTCGACGAAGGTGTCCGCCGCCGCCTTGAGCTGGACCAGCTGCGGTGCGGTCACCGAGCCGGAGAGGTCGAGGATCAGCGCGACCCGCAGGCCGCACTGCTGCAGCGGCGCGGGGTTGACCCTCGACTGCTGCCAGGTGCCGCCGGACGCGGTGCGGTTCGTGCTCCCCGTCCCGACCATGAAGGCCGACTGCGAGCTGTACGTGCTGCCGGCGCGCAGGGTCGTGCCCGTGCGGAACCGGTACGCCGTCAGCTGGGAGCCCGTGCCGTCGCCGTTGCCCGTGCGCAGCGTCGCGTTCGCGGTGAAACCGGACGGCACGCCGGTCTGCACGACCCAGAACCTGCGGTCGCAGTTGGCGCCCGCGCCGAGGAAGCACCCGAAGGCGCCCGGCTCGGTGTCCGGGACGACGAAGCTGCAGTCACCGTCGGCGTCCGACACGCACGTCGCCCAGTCGGCGGCGACCGGCGTGGTGGGCTCGGTCGTGCCGTCGTAGAGCTGCAGCGTCACCCCGGCGAGGCCGGAGACACCCGTCGTGCCCTGGCGGTCGGCCCCCACCCGGACGGTGATGACCGCGTTGTCGCCGGTCGCCGGTGGCACCGCCATCGGCACCGCTGCCGGGACGCCCCCGGCGCTCAGCCCCTGGGCCGACGCCGCGCCGGCGAGCCCGAAGGCCAGCACCGCCGATGCCAGTGCAGCGACGGCGCGCAGCGCGCGCCCAGACCTGTGTTCCATGGCGTCCCCCCGGTCGCACGGAATACGCACCGCCGACGGTGCGACCTCGAACGTACACCGGAAGGGAGGAATCCGACGTTCCGAGCGAAAAGCGCAGGTGCCGGACGCGGGCGGCAGCCCTGCGCAGGGGGCCCGTGACGGCGGGGAACGCGTGGTCGCGGGCCCGGGCTCGTCCTCCCGGACCGGCGGAGATCACCCGGTCCGCGCGCGGCCGAACAGCGCGGCCAGGGCGTCGTCCGAGGCGGCGAGGGCGGCGCGGTCGAACGTGCTGCCCGCGGCGACCAGCTCGGCGGCGCCGGTGCGGTCGAGGAGCTCGGCGAGGCGCCGCTCCACGTGGGCCTGCGTGCCGGCGATCGCCGCGGCAGCGGTCTGCTCGAGGTACCCCTGCTGGCGCGGGGTGCGCGCCGCGGCACGCACGGCGGCCACCGGTTCCAGGGGCGGGAAGACACCGGTGGTCCGGCTCCGGGCCATCGCCCACGCCTCCGGCAGCAGCAGGTCGGCGGCCTCCGCGGCGGTGTCGGCGACGAGCACGTCGAGGCTGATCGCCACCCGCGGCTCCGGCTGCTGCGGGGAGGGCGTGAAGTCGCGGCGGTAGGCGGCCAGGGCCTCGAGCCCCGGCGTGGGGTCGCCGCCCACCCCCAGGAGCGGGCCGCCGACGATCACGGGCAGCCCGAGCGCGGCCGCGACCTGCAGCCCGGTCCCCGTGGCCAGGACGTGCATCGGCACCGGCCCGTCCGGCTGCGGGTGCAGGGTGATCTCCGCCGTCCCGTCCAGGAACCCCCGCAGCTCGGCGAGGTCGGCGGCGAAGTCCCGCTCGGTCTCCCGCAGGGCCCGGCGCACCGGCGGCGTGAAGCCCGGCGAGCGGCCGAGCCCGAGGTCGACGCGACCGGGCGCGAAGGCGGCCAGCGTGGCGAACTGCTCGGCCACCACGAGCGGCTGGTGGTGCGGCAGCATCACCCCGGCCGAGCCGAGGCGGACGGTCGTCGTCGCCCCGGCGACCGCCGCGAGCAGGACCGCCGGAGCGGCGCCCGCGATCCCCGGGACGCCGTGGTGCTCGGCGACCCAGAACCGGTCGTACCCGAAGCGCTCGGCGCGCGTCGCGCGTGCGACGGTGCCGCGGAGCGCGGCGGCGTCGGTCTCGCCGACGCGCGTGCGGGAGCGGTCCAGCAGGGAGAGGCGGACGTCGGGGTCGATCACGACGGGTGCAGCGCCGCCCGGCGGACGGTTGTTCCGTCCCGCCGGACGCCGCCGACCTCCGCGTCGTCAGGCGCGCGGGCCGGACCGGCTCAGGGCCGCCCGGACGGCCGCGCGCCGCCGCGGTTCCGGAGCCTGCTCACCAGCTCCTTGGCCTTGCGCTGGTTCTCGGGCTTCGACATCTCCCGCCGGGCGATCTGCGCCGCCTTGATCGCGAGCCCGCTCTTCATCGCCTTGCCCAGGTATCCCATGGCTGTCTCCCGTCCTCGAGGTGCCGACGACGGTACGGCCCGCCCGCCGTCCGCGCGCGGCAGAGGTGGTCAGGCGTCCCGGCCGAGCGCGGTGGACAGGCCGATGATCCCGGCGTCGACGACTGCGACTCGAGGCATCCGCTCAGCCCATCACCCCTCGGGGCGCGGGTCGTGTCAGCGTCCGCCGTCCGCGGCCCATGCGTCGGTGAGCAGTGCGACCAGTGCCTCGAGCTGCACGTCCGTGGACCCGCCGTCCTCCTGCGCCGCCCCGTCGAGCGCCCGCGCGGCCAGCCCCGCCTTGCTGTCGATGAGCTCGGCGATCTTCGCGTCGATGGTCTGCGCGGCGATGATCCGCCACGCGGTGACCGGCTCGGACTGGCCGATCCGGTGGATGCGGTCGATGGCCTGGGTCTGCTCGGCGTCGGTCCAGGAGAGCTCGGCCAGCACCATGTTCGACGCGACCTGGAGGTTCAGGCCCACGCCGGCGGCCGTCAGCGAGCACACGGCGATGGACACCTCGGGGTCGTCGACGAAGGCGGTGACGTTCCGTTCGCGGACCCGCGGCGTCTGGTCCCCGCGGATCGAGGCGTACCGGATGCCGCGGTCGGCGAAGGTCTGCTCGGCCTGGTCCATCACGTCGACGTGCTTGGCGAAGAACACGACCTTGCCGACGTTGCGGGCCAGCTGGGCGGCGTAGTCCGCGGCCGGCCCGGCCTTCGCCTGGCCGATCCGGCGGACCATCGTGAAGACGTTCTCGCCGCCGGCCTTGTCGCTCGAGTCCTTGAGCTCGGCCGCGGCGACGCGACGCGCCAGGTCCAGGTCGAGCCCCACGACGCCGGGGTCGCCGGTGCGCGCCTCCAGGGCGGCGCGGTAGCGGCCGACCAGCCGGCGCGCGAGCGCCTCCTCGGCGGCGCGGATCGAGCGGCCGGCCGCGCCGTCGAGCTCGACCGGCAGGTCCGCGACCCGGCGGGCGGGGATGTCGGCGACCACGTCGATCTTGCGGCGGCGCACGATGCCCATGTCGATCACGGCCGTGCGGGCCGCGGCGGAGAACCCGCGGTCCGCCGGGGTGAGGCCGGTGTCCTCCAGGGCCGTCATGAGCCGCCCGAGCGGCTTCTCGTCGTCGATCCAGCCGAGGAACTGCCAGATCGCCCGGAAGTCCTCGATGTCGTTGATCAGCGGCGTGCCCGTGAGCGCCATCAGCAGCGCCCGCGACGTGCGGGCGCGGATGCGCTCGGACAGCGCGAGGACGTGCTGCGAGCGCTGGGACGACTTGTTCTTGATGAAGTGCGCCTCGTCGACCACCATGCCGCGGAAGCCGAGGTCGCCGAGCCAGCCCACGTGCCGGTCGAGGATCTCGTAGTTCACGATCACGACGTCCGCGAAGGCGTCGACCTGCTCGCCGTCGCCGTGGACCACGGTGGCCCGCCGCAGCGGCGTCCACAGCCCCACCTCGTGCGCCCAGTTCGTCTTCACCACGTTGGGGACCACGACGAGCAGCGGGAAGGCGTCGGCCGCCTGCGCGGCGAGCAGCGCCTGGGCGGTCTTGCCCAGGCCCGGCTCGTCGGCGAGCAGGAACGTGCGGTGGCCGCGCGCGGCCGCTGCCACGACCTCGGCCTGGTGGCGCATCAGCTCGCGGCCGGGGGGCGTCGGCACGACGCGCGGCTCGGGCAGCGGCATGCAGGCGGGGGCGCCGGGGCCGGCTTCCTCGAACGAGCGGAAGAGCGGTTCGAGCAGCTCCCAGCCGGCCAGTCGACGGGGGCGCGCGGCGATCCGCTGCGCCGCACCCTCGAAGTCCGGCGCGAGGAACGGGTTCGCCCGCTGGAACGAGATGACCGACTGGGGCACGACCCGCTTCTCGGCGTTCGGCTCCGGGGCGGCCGGTGCGGCGGGCGCGGGCTCGTCGGGCGGCTCCAGGCCGCCGGCGCGCATGAGGGTCGCCTTGTACGCGCGCGCCGCGTCGGACAGGCGCACGTCCTCGGCGAGCAGCGCGAGCAGGGACGTGTCCCGCGCCGCCGTCCGCGCCAGCACCGTCGCGACCTCGTCCAGCCGGGCCAGCTGCTTGGACCGCCGGCCGTCGGTGAGGGCGCTGTCGCCCGTCAGCCGTGCCCGCTCCTCGCGCACGAGCAGCGCCACGACGTGGAACTTCGTCCGCACCGACGGCTTGGCGGCCGCGCGCTGCACCGAGCGGTCGACGCCGCGCGCGACCTCCGCCAGCACCGGGATGATGCCGTCCTCCGCGGGACGCGGGGGGCGGCGGCGCTGAGCGCCGGGCTCGGTCCGCGCGCGACCGGACCGACGCTGGCCGCCTGCTCGTGCCACTTCTCCTCCTTCGCACCGCGCCCGTCGGGCGAGCGGGTGCAGCAGTGCGTGTCGAGGCCGCCCGGACCGCCGGACGCGCCCCGTCTCGGGCGCGGACGCGCCCGGGTCGACGACGTGCGCCGACGGGCGACGACGTCACGGCATCGCCCTCGGCGTCTCGCGCGGGTCCGTGCCGAGCCGGTGGTGCCGCGCGACCGGGCGTCAGGCACACCACCACGGAGCACGATCGCCCCGGGCCTGGTTCAGCACCGGCTGAGGTCAGCCTACCGCCGTGCGGCCCTGCCCCCGCGCGACACACTCACGGCGTCGACCGCCGTACCGGCAGGCTCCCGGCGGCGGCGGCGACGCGGTTCGGCCGCTCAGCGCCCGCCGGTGATGGACCGGTTCCGCTGCTGCACGCCCGCCTTGCCGTAGGGGTAGTCGTCGACCCGCGGCGTGCTGACCTCGGTCAGCCGCTCGATCGCGTCGGGCGAGAGCCGGAGGTCGGCCGCGCCGAGGTTGTCGTCGAGCTGCTCGACGGTCCGCGCGCCGAGGATCACCGACGTGACCGCCGGCTGCTCCGCCAGCCACGCGAGCGCCACCTGCGACATCGAGGCGTCGTGCTGCTCGGCGACCTCGCGCAGGACGTCGAGCACCTGCCACGTCCGCTCGTCGGCGTTGCGGGCGGCCCACGCCTCCATCCCCCGCTGCGGGTTCTCGCCGAGCCGCGTCGCCCCGGTGGGGTCGACGTCGCGCCGGTACTTGCCGGTGAGCCAGCCCCCGGCCAGCGGGGACCACGGCAGCAGGCCGAGGCCGGCGTCGAGCGCGGCGGGGACGACCTCGTGCTCGATGTCGCGGACGAGCAGGTTGTACTGCGGCTGGAGCGTCACGGGGGCCGACCAGCCGTGCGCACGGGCGACGTGCACCGCCTTGGTCAGCTGCCAGCCCAGGTAGTTGGAGAAGCCGTAGTAGCCGATCTTGCCGGCCGTCACCGCGTCGTCGAGGAAGCGCAGCGTCTCCTCGACGGGTGTGAGGGCGTCCCAGGCGTGCACCTGGTAGAGGTCGACGTGGTCGACGCCCAGGCGTCGGAGGGACGCGTCGAGCGCGTCGCGCAGGTGGCGGCGGGAGAGACCGAGGTCGTTCGCCCCGTCGCCCATGGGGAACCGACCCTTGGTGGCGAGGACGAGCTGACGCGCCTCGGTCGGGTGCTGCGCCAGCCACCGCCCGATGACCTCCTCCGACACGCCCGCGCTGTAGACGTCGGCGGTGTCGACGAACGTGCCGCCCGCCTCGACGAACCGCGTGAGGATCGCGTGCGACGTCTCCTCGTCCGCCTCCGCGCCGAACGTCATCGTGCCGAGCGTCTGCGTCGAGACGACGGTGCCGCTGCGGCCGAGGGTGCGGTACTGCATGGGTCCTCCTGGGTGGGCGCGGATCGGACCACCCACTCCATCACCGCGGGGTACCGGCGGCGAGCGGGCGGGGGTCAGCGACCGCGTGCCGCCGCGGTGCGCAGTCGCGCGAGCCCCTCGTCGATCGTCACCTCGGGGCGCCACCGCAGGTCGGCGCGCGTGCGCCGCTGGTCGAACCAGTGGGCGGTCGAGAGCTGCTCGGCGAGGAAGCGCGTCATCGGCGGCTCGTCCTGCCCCGGACGCACCCGCCACACCGCCTCCACCGCGCCGCCCGCGGCGCGCGCCAGCCCGGCGGGGACGCTCCAGCGCGGGGCCGGCACCCCCGCGGCGGCGCAGATCCCTGCGAGCATGTCGGCCACCGGGCGAGGCTCGCCGTTGGTGACGACGTACGCGTTGCCGTGCACCGCGTCGTCGTCGGCCCGCTCGAGCGCCGCGGCGATCGCGGCGGCCGCGTTGTCGACGTAGGTGGTGTCGATGAGCGCGCGGCCGCCGTCGAGCAGCGGCAGGCGGCCCGCCCGGGCCCTCGCGACGATGCGGGCGACCAGCTGGGTGTCGCCCGGGCCCCAGACCAGGTGCGGGCGCAGGGCGACGACGCGCATGCCGTCGCCGTCCGCCGCGAGGGCCGCGAGCTCCGCCCGCGCCTTCGTCCGGGCGTAGTCGCCGCGGGCGCGCCCGGGGTCCGCGGGCCGGGCGTCGTCGCCGACGATCGAGCGGCCGCTGTGCGCGACGGACGGCGAGGACACCTGCACGAACCGCGTGGCTCCCGCGCGGGCGGCGGCAGCCAGGAGTCGCTCGGTCCCGTGCACGTTGACCCGCTCGAAGTCGGCCGGGTCGCCCGCGAGGGAGACCTTCGCGGCGAGGTGGACGACGCCGTCGACCCCGGCGACGGCCCGCGCGACGTCGTCCGCCGCCGTCACGGAGCCGCGCACGTCCTCGACGCCCGGCACGCCGCTCGGGCGGCGCTGGAACGTGCGCACCTCGTGGCCCGCGGCGCGCACGCGCGCGGCGACCGCGCGGCCGAGGAGCCCGCTCGCGCCCGTGACCAGGACCCTCACGGGCGGCGCACCCGTCCCCCGGACAGCACGTCCTCGGCCCAGCGGGCGAGCCGGGTGCGGTCGATCTTCGAGTTGTGCCGCACGTCCGTGGGCAGGCCGGGCACGACGAGGACCGCGGCGAGCGGCGCGGGCACCGCGGCGCGGACGGCGCCGGCCAGCTCCGCGGGCGCCAGGCCGGGACGTCGGGTCCGCGGCCGGGTCTCGACGACGGCGACGAGCAGCTGGGTCCCCCGCGGCCCGATCCCCACGACGCCCGCGCGGTCCACGGCCGGGACCCGCTCGACGCGCTGCTCGAGGCCCACGGGGGTGACCACGCCGTCGGCCGTGGTGACGACGTGCGCGAGGCGCCCCTCGACCCACAGCCTGCCCTCGCCGTCCAGGTGGCCGACGTCGCCCGTGCGGTGCCAGCGCCTCCCGGGGACGTCCCGGGCGGCAGCGCGGTCCGTCAGGTGCAGCCGGAAGTAGCCGTCCTTGAGGTGGGGCGCGCTGACGAGGATCTCGCCCGTCCGGCCGGCCTCGGTGGTCGGCTCACCGGTCGCGGCGCCGTCGTCACCGAGCGGGCTGATGCGCACCTGCGTGGTCGCGGTGGGGCGACCCACGCAGACCCCGCCCGGGTCGCCGTCGGCCCGGGCGGCGGTCGCCTCGCGGATGCCCGCGAGGGTGGCGTCCGTCATGAGCAGCCCCTCCGTCATGCCGTACGGCGTGTGCGGCTCCGCGTTCGGCATGAGCCGGCCCGCGGCGGCGAGCAGGTGCTCGGGCACCGGGGCACCCGCCGACAGGAAGGTCCGGACGCGGGCGAGCGCGGCGTGGTCCGCGGGGGTCAGGTCGCCCGCCGTCGCGACGACGTTCGCCAGCGCCGCCGGGGACAGGAAGAGGACCGTCGCGTCCACCGCCGCGGCTGCGGCCGCCACGGCCGGGGCGGTGAGGGTGCGCGGGGAGGTGACGTCCATGTCCGGCGTGACCGAGCGTGCGCCCAGCGCCGGTGCGAGCAGCGCGAAGGGGGCGAAGCCCGCGACGAGGCCGGTGCCGGCGCCGAGGTCGTACTGCGCGCGCAGCGCACCGGCCACGGCGGCGAGCTGCCGGTGGGTGTAGACGACGCCCTTGGCTGGGCCGGTGGAGCCGGAGGTGAACAGCACCGCGGCGGTCGCGTCGGGGCTCGGCTCCGCCGGGAGCTCGACGCCGCGCCCGGCGTCCACGAGGTCGACCAGGGCGTGGCCGACGCCGAGCGCGCGGGCGACGGCGGGGAGCAGCGGCGTGGTGGAGATGCGGCGGCCGGGCCAGCCGAGGGCGCGGGCGACCGTGAGCCCGGGCAGCTCTCCGACGACGTGGTCGGGCCGAGCACCGCGGACCGCCCGGGTCAGGCCCCGCACGCCCAGGCCCGCGTCGGCCACCACGACGACGGCACCGATCCGCAGGCACGCGTACAGGACGGCGGTCAGGTCCGCACCGGGCGGGACCAGCAGGGAGACACGGTCCCCGGGCCGCACGCCGACGGCGGTCAGGCCGGCGGCCAGCTCGCGCACGCGGCGGGCGAGCAGCGCCCAGGTGACCACGCGCGGTCCCGCACCGCCGGTCGGTGCCATCTCGACGAGTGCCGTCCGCGTGCTGTCCCGCTGGGCGTCGAGGTGGTGCCACAGGGGCTCGTAGCGCGGCGGCTCGTAGGGCGGCGCGGGGGTGTCGGCCGAGCGGGTCCCGGGCACGTCGTATTCAGCCGGGGCGTCGGGTGGCGGGGCGTCGGCGGCCGGGGCGCCGGGGCCGGTCGTGGCGCTGGCGAGCCAGTCGAGCGCGGCGGTCGCGTAGTCGACGTCCTCGGCGACGAGGTGCCCGGCCCCCTCGAACCGGTGCACGGCGGCGTGCGGCAGGCGGTCGACGAGGTCGTCCAGGTACTGGTCGCCGAAGACCGGGTCGCCCGGGCCCCAGAGCAGCAGCGCCGGGACGTCCAGCGCGCGCACCCCCGCGGCGACGCGGTCGAGCTCGGCGGCGCTGGGGTGGGCGGCCGTCACGGGGATGTCCGCGACGAAGCCGCCGATGCCCCCGCGGCGCGCGGCCTCCCGGTACGGGGCGCGGTAGGCGTCGCGGACCGGCCGGGGCAGGCGCGGGCGGGCGAGCGCGAGGGTCGTCTCGAGGAAGGCCGGCGTCGCGACGGTGGCCGAGCCCAGGACCGCCGGGCGCAGCGCGAGCCGCAGCGGCACCGGCACCCGCAGGTGCGCCGGCTGGTGCACGGCGGTGTTGAGCAGGACGACGCCCGCGAGGAGGTCCGGGTGGTCGACCGCCCAGCCGAGGCTGATGACGCCGCCCCAGTCGTGCCCAACGGTGACGACGGGGCCGGCGAGGCCCAGCGCGGTCGTGAGGTCGCCCAGGTCCGCGACCCGCTGCGGCAGCCCCCGCGGCGACCCGGTGCGCTCGGAGAAGCCCATGTCGAGCTGGTCGACGGCCACGACCCGCCACGCCTCCCCCCCGGCCGCGGCCCGGTCGGCCGCCTCCGCGACCAGGCGACGCCACAGGTAGGACCACGTGGGGTTGCCGTGCACGCAGAGCAGGGTGCCGACCGGCTCGACGCCGAGCCGGTCGAGGTGGTCGGCGTTGTCCAGCAGGTGCCAGGTGTGCGCGCCCGGTCCCGCCGTGACGAGGCGCGAGAAGGACGGGTCGAGGCCGTGGAGCCCCCGCGGCGGCAGCGAGGCGGGTGCGATGGCCCCGGCTGCGGCCAGCAGTGCGCGCATCACCAGGCGATCTCCGTCATCGCCGTGTTGATGCCGGAGCCCACGCCCATGAGCAGCACGCGGTCGCCGGGCGCGAGGTGCCGCGCCTCCTCCGCGAGGGTCATGGGGATCGAGGCGGGCCCCACGTTGCCGTACCGCGGGTAGGTGAGCGGCACCCGGCTGCGGTCGAGGCCGGCGGCCTTCACGATCGCGTCCGTGTGGACGTCGGAGACCTGGTGGAGGACGTAGCGGTCCATCGCCGACCAGCTCCAGTCCGTCTTCGCCTCTTTCCACGCCGACATGACGAGGTCCAGCCCGCCCTTGAGCAGGGCCTTGGCGTCGGTGAACATCCCGTTCACGCTGCCCACGCACAGCTCGTTGAACTGCGTCGCCGCGCGCGTCACCCCGCCCAGCATCCGGTGGCCCTCGGGGTGGGCGTCGGCCGGCCCGATCACCGCGGCCACGGCGCCCGAGCCGAGGGTCAGGCTCGGGAACTCGCGCATGAAGTCCCTGCGCGTCACCCCTGGCCGGTTGAGCCGGTCGATCGTGATGTCCTGGATCTCGTCGGCGTCCTCGCCGTCGACGACGACGGCGTAGCGGATCTGCCCCGCGTCGATGAGCTGCGCCGCGAGCGTCATGCCGTTGACGAAGCCGAGGCACGCGTTGGCGAGGTCGAAGTTGACGGCCGACGGCGGCAGGCCCATGCCGTGGTGCAGACGCACCGCCACCGAGGGCTCGAGGTGCTTGCGGGTGACCGAGGTGTTGATCAGCATGCCGACGTCGCCGGGGTTGACGCCCGCCTCAGCCAGCGCCTTCTCGCCCGCCGCGACCGCGGCGGAGTCGAAGGTCTGGCCCTCAGCCCAGTTGCGCCGCTCGTGCACACCGGCGACCCGCTGGAGCAGGCCGGTGGGGAGCCGCAGGCGGTCCAGCACAGGCGCGAGCCGACGGTCGATGTCGGCGGACGTCGTCACACGCTCCGCCACCGTCGTCGCCAAGGACAGCAGTGCCGCGTTGCGGTGGACCGACGTCGCGTTGCCCTTCACACCGACCCCTCTCCTGGCGCACACCGGGCTGCGCCTAGCCCGCACGATCGTGCACCGGACTGGGCGGCGGCGCCTTTCGAGGCAACGGGAAGAAGGGTGCACTGTCGCGGGGTCCGGTGGCTCACCCCGGGGGGCCACCGAGCGAGCGCCGGTCCGCGCGAGCCCAGCGAGTACCGCGTTCCCACGTAGGCGTCGCCTCTGTCGCGCACCAACACTCTGCGCCTGTACAGATTCGAACTGCGGACACGCTTCAGGAGTTCGGTCTTGCTCCCACGCAACGCGGTGACCTGAGGATGTACGCGTGGATAGTCGATGTAGGGCCCCGTTCCGGGCTCCGCGCTGACGACGCCTCGAGCCAAAGGCACCCGCGACGCACCTTCGCGCCTACGGGACCACCGATCGGGCGCCCGACAGTGCCTGCCGGGTCCGCGAATCGCCGCAATCGCGAGGACGACACCCACCCAACCTATTCACGACAGGCCTACACCGCGCCTAATCTTCGTGTCGGGGCAATTGCGATCAGCTAGTCGACCAAGCCCCCGGGTCTAGGGCTGCCCTCGCGGTGTCCAGTCCCGGCGCCGTGGGCCAACAGGATGGAGCACCCGATGTCGTTCAGCGCCTCCCGTCTGACGTGCTATGCCTTGCTGTCGGCTCTGGAGGAAGACTTACGCCTCGCCCTCGTCGAGGCGCTTCCAGGCGTCACACCCGATGAGGCGCTTCCAAGCGACGTGCTGCAGGAAGCTCGTCGCCGCATGGCGAAGCAGCCCGACCTCGGCACGGAAGCGCGGCTCACTGATGTCCTACCGTTCGTCGACTTCAGCGAGACACTTCACCTCATTGATCGCCATAAAGCTTCGCTGCATCCCGCGTTCGCGGACAACCTGCCCGAGTGGCGACCGAGGATCTACCAGTTACTCCCGATCAGGAATCGCGTGGCACATACGCGGCCGCTCGAGATCGCCGACCTGCCGACCGTTCAGGATCTGGTCGGAACTCTTCTGCGATACCGCGACATGTGGCCGTCACTGGACGGAACTACGGCCAGAATTCGCAAAGACCCGAGCACAGTCCTCGACATGGACATTCGCTTCCTTGACATAGAGCCCGATGTAAGCAGGCACAACCTGCCACTCCCCGACTTCGATGATACTGGGCTCGTCGGCCGCGCCTCCGACGAGAAGAAGTTGCTGCAGATGGTTCGCGGACCTTTCCCAGTGATCAGCGTGGTCGGCGACGGCGGAGTAGGCAAGACAGCGCTCGCACTCAAGACGGCGTACGCACTCCTCGACGAGGAGCGCCAACCCTTCGACGCGATCGTGTGGACAACAGCAAAGGCTGCTCAACTCACCAGCACAGAGGTGACCAGAATCGAGGGTGCCATCAGGGACAGTCTCGGCATGCTGGGAGCAGCCGCGCGGGAGCTTGCGGGATCCGGAGCCGAGATCAATGATCCATTAGCAGAAGTTCTCGCTTATATGGAGACATTTCGCGTCCTCCTCATTCTAGACAATCTCGAGACCGTGCTTGACGCACGACTCCGGGAGTTCCTCTCGCGCCTACCCAATAACAGTAAGGTGCTGATCACAAGCAGGATCGGTCTAGGCAGCCTCGAGATTCCTCTAAGACTGGGCCCGCTCGAAGCTAACGACGGCGTGACGCTACTCCGAGCGACCGCAAGGACTCGCGGAGTAGGCGCGCTCGCATCCGCACCGCAGGAGGTGCTCGAGCGATTTATTCATAAGATGCGCAGCCATCCCCTGTACATCAAATGGTTTGTAAGCGTCATTCAGGCCGGCCGCAGGCCAGAAGACGCGCTGTCTGGCAGCGGCAACTTTCTCGACTTCTGTATGAGTAATGTCTACGAGTTCCTCAGCGACGAGAGCCTCGCCGCGCTGCGGTGCCTCCAGGCGCTCCCGGGGAGGCACTCCCAGGCGGCGATCGCCGAGTTAACCGACCTGCCAGCGGACGCCTTACAGGAAGCGCTTGCTCAGTTGATCACCACCAACTTTGTAAGCCTGCAGCCGGTGGCTCGCGGTGGCGGCGTTCGAAGCGAGTACGAGCTGACCGAGTTCGCGCGTACGTATCTTGATCGCCGCCACGCGCTTTCGCAGACTCAACGCACTTCTATCACTGGGCGGCATAGCCGGATCTTGGAGCAGGGAGCGAGGCTCGCTTCCGCCAGCGTTGCCGATCCCTATGGCGAGCGGTCCCTGACGGTTGGCGGCCCTTCGGACTTCGGCGTTGCGATGAAACTCATGAACGCAATGACGCTACACGACCGCGGTGATGCGCCGATTGCATTCGAACTGATTCAGGAAGCACAGATCCTCGCGCCCGACTACCACGAGTCCTACCGCATCGAGGCGCTTCTCCGCGACCGCGAGAACGACATCGGTGGTGCTACACAGTCGTACGAGCTTGCCCTTGAGCACGCTGATGGAGATCCTAGTTGCTTGTATCACGCGGGCAGGTTCTTCATGCGGCGCGCTGGCGACCCCAAGAGAGGGCTTGTCCTCCTCCAGCAGGCCGCAAGGACCCGCCGCGAGGATCCTGTGCTCCAACTCGAGATCGTCCGGGGCCACATCCAGTGCGGAGACAAGCACTCAGCGCTCGACGGCGCGCTCGGTTTGCTCGCGAACCATTCGGATGTGGCCCACGACGCGGCCGCGGTTGCGTTTCGTGCCGCGCTCGAGTTGGCCCGAGACCATCTAGGCGTCGGAGAAGTGGCGGAGGGCTTGGAGAGACTTGAAGACGTGGCCGACGTAATTCTCCCCGCCTTGAAGAAGCGAGACGACGCTTATCATGTTCGCCTGGTCCAGGCGAAGGGGCTCGTATCTCGTGCGTCTACGCTTGCCACCACGGCTTACCTGCGCTCAAACGCCGACACCCTGGGACAACGACTGGGCTCAGTAAATGTAAGGGGCGGAGAGATGGAGTACTCGAGAGTCCTCCGAGTCTTCCCAGAGAAGGGCTTCGGTTTCCTATCCGTACCTGGCCAGCGGGACCTCTTCTTTGGCCGACGTTCGGTAGTTCCCAGCGGCGCCTTCGATCGCCTGATCGCTGGATCCGATGTCTGTTACTCCATAGGCGAGGACAACGAAGGTCGCCCTTGCGCAGTTCGAGTCCTCCCGGTCAGTGAGTACGACGGCGCTCTCGAGTGACGAGAGGCGCGGGTATCGAGCGGTGATCGTCTGGCCGGTGCGGTGGTGGACCCATCGGGGTCCCGGTCGCGGCGGCGGTTGATCCCGAGCCGGACCAGCCACCGGCCCACGGTCGCCACCGAGACGCAGCGCCCGGCCCGGCCCGGACGAGCTCGCGGTGGATCTGCCGGGCGGTCCACTTGCGCTCACGCCGCCAGCACTCGATCAGCTCGACGACTTCGGCCGGCAGCTGGGTCGGGCTCGCGTGCGGGGCGCTCGAGCGGTCGAACAGACCAACCTCGCCGAGCGCGTCGTGGCGGGCTTTCCACCTCGACAGTGTCTGGTGCGCGATCCCCGCCTCGGCCGCGACATGGGTGATCGGGCGGTCCTGGCTCGCCCGCCCTCGCTCTCTCTCCGAGACGCCACCGCGAAGCTGGAGCAGCGTCGGACACTGGTCGCTCTGCGTCCGCCGGCGTCGGTCCACATCCTCGACAAGTCGTCGAGCGCCTGAGGCGAGCCACTCAGCACGGGCTGGCCAAACCCTGCGTATCGGGGAAGGGACCCGCTGCAGCTGCAGCGTCGATGTAGCCCCTGCTCTGCACACCCGTTCTGTGCGCCTGGGCAGATTCGAACTGCCGACACCCGCTTTAGGAGAGCGTTACGGGCACTACCGGTAAACGCCGAGAGGTGCTGGCTACTCGGGAATCTCGCGCGTGACCTGCGGCGCAGCCCGCGCCGACCCCTGGAAACTACCGAAGCTCGCCTGCTTCACTGCGGACTCTGCGCGGACTCATGCCGAGCACGGGTCCGCACCGGCCATGGCGCCCGCCAGAAGCGAAACCTACGACCCCCTGGTCACCTTTGCCTTCCGATTCTCCGAGGGCTGGATCGTGACAGGCACTCTTGCAAACACGCTAGACGACCGGCAAGCGCGAACGCACAGCGATCACAAGCTCATCGAGATGCGCCCCCTCGGCGGCGCCCGATGCGATGAGAGGGGCTAGCGCCTTGATGACGTACGCCTTGCCGCCGTACTCAGACGCCAGCCCGTCGATCCAATCGTGGTGATCGATCCCGTCCAGCCGAGCAAGCACCGCCCGCAGTCGCTGAGCACCCCCGGGAAAGGGCGGGCGCCACTCGACCCCACCCAACCGCCATAGCGAAAGAGCCTGCTGCAGCACAATCTCGGGCGCAGCGTCACCGGGGAGGAACGTGTGCGGCGCATTCCCGGCCGCTCGCTGGTCGCCGTCGAGGACGCCGATCACCGCAACTCGGTCCCCCGCCGTTTTCAATCCCTCCACAATCCGGCGAACGCCTGACTCACCGTCCACTGAGTAGCTGATCGTTACGCGCCGACGAAGATCTGGGTCGGCAAGCTCTAGCATCTCCCCTAATAAAAGCGCCGCACACTCGTCTTCACAAACCAAGTGAACGGACCCCTCGGGCGCAACGCCTAGTTGACGCGCGGCTTCGCCCGAACTCAGGGAGGTCGTAATCGACGGCGTCGGTGACGACTCAATAACGGCCACACTTCCTTCGGGCAGTCGGCGAAAGAAGCTTGGCGTATGACTGGCACATATAAGACTGAGATTGCGATCGATAACGATCTTTGCCAGCACGTAAACTAGCGCATCGTGCGAATACACCGCCAAGTGGCTCTCAGGCTCTTCGATGAGAACGATGGAACCCGAAGCGAGTCGGTCGAGACGCCAGATCAGATGTAATGCACTCAGCTCCCCTCGGCCCATAGATAGCGAGTTATACGAGTCGCCTCCGACTTCAACCTCGAAGAATGGTGTAGCGGCCTCTTCTTCATCCATCCCCGTGATCTCATATACACCAACGTGACTGTATGTCTTTCGGATCAAGAACGAAGCGAGGGCTTGTAGGTCAGGGGCCAAGTCGCCGGGGTCGAGACCTTCGAGCAAGTCACCACTCGCCGGGTCTCTTCGAAGGCGCCGCACGATCTCGTCTGACTCCCCCGACGGATCGAGATGGACAACGGGAACCGGGCAGGAGGTAGATCCGTTGGACTCTCCATTCCCCCCGATCGCGAGCTCGGCCTGCCACGCCTTGCCACTTGACACGCCCTCAATCGAAATCCGAGTCAGCCATGGAGGACACGACTTCAAGTCGCGGGGCACAGCAACGTCGCCAGCGAGGCACCGCCAAAGCGCACCCAGCACCGCACTCTTCCCAGCACCGTTCCCGCCGCTAAGGACGGTCAAGCCGGGCGCGAACGGCAGTTCGAGGTCCGCTCCGGATCTGAGAGAAATCCGCGCCGGTTGGAGGGTCGTCGCGTAGGTTCGAAAGGGCAGCGATCTGAGCCACTTGCTTCGTTCGACCGCTCTTAGATCCATCCCTGGTGTCCCCAGTCCGCCTCCTGAGCAAAGGCCAGCAGGCTCCGCTCAGGCTCCCTCAGATCGACTCGTGCCCACGCCGCGGCGGCTAGGTCGCTCGCTGGGTGGCTGGCATGCAGCCGCTCGTTCTCGAGGTCCACCATGACCATCCATGCGATGAGATCCCGAAGGACGACGGACGACACGTCAGCCACGCGTGCGGTGGACCTGTCATGGAACACGGCAAGCGCCGCACCCATCGCTATGGTGGACGAGAAATCGCGAGAGGATCTGCTCCTCTCGATGTGCTCAATCGCATCGGACGCAACTCCGCCGATCTCACCGAGATCGCCCCAGCGCGACATACCTGCCGCGAAGCATAGCCACGTGTGCAACGTTGCCTTGTTTGGCTTCGGATGGGCAACACCAGCACCGAGAAACGATTGCGACAGGAAGAACGACAGCGAGTCTCGCGCCAACCCGATGATGTCTTCGCTGAACCCGTCCTCGCCTCGATACCTATACGTAACGCGCTGAGCAGTTATCTTCTCGTTTAGCGAGGACTGTTCAATCGTCAGCAGGAAGCGCGCGATGATGTCATCATAAGCGAGTCTAGAGTTCGAAAAGCCCAAGCGTTCAGGACGCATACCGGCGTCAACTGCCCAACTAACTAGTTCCTTTACTTGGTTCCTCGCGCCACCGATGAATGCGTTTCTCTTCTCGGCCTCCGTGAGGCTCGTTGGCTGGTTTAGCCGGAAGAATAACTCATGAGGCTCCTCCGGCTGAAAGTTATGCAACTCAAGAACCCTGATCGAAAAGGTATCGTATCGGCCGCGAACGTGCGGCGGCAGTTCCTCATATCGGAGCCCGTGCAGCATCGCCATCTTGGAATCAAGCGGTTCAATGTGTCCGTCGACGGCAAATTTCCCCAGCGAGAAATCTCGAAGCGCAGTAAGTCGCTGCTGGCCGTCGAGCACGTCGTACCCGCCGTCTTCACGCGCGACCAAGTGCACCGGTGGAATATGCCAACCTCGAAGGACACTGTCGACCAGGCGCTGCTGCTTTGCGCGGCCCCAAACCTCGCCGCGCTGAAAGTTGGGCTGCAGGTCTATCGCGCCTCGGCGGATGCGTCCGACTAAGGTCTCGAGGTCCGGGTCGCGCGGGATGAATTGCATTTAGTTCCTCGTCTACTTGCGCGGGACAGGAGCCGACTGCTGCCCAGCATGGCCGAGGTATCAACACGAGTGCTGGGTCACAACGAGCTTGGCGCGCGGCTCAGGAGCAGACGCGGCCGCCAAGCAAACCATGGCGCTCTTCGCGGTGAGTTGCATGGCGGCGCGCCGATGCCAGTGATGTTAGAGCGCCATTGAGGTCTCGATCCGGCGATCTGGCTCCTTGTGGACGTCCGTCGGGTTGCGAGCGTGGCCCATGCATCTCGGGGCTGCTTCCGACCCTCGCGGTGATGCACGACGATGCTTCACGCGGTCGCGGGCAGGGAACCAGTCCATCCTCAACTTCCACGTGCTGCCCCGATGAGGCAGCACTCGTCTCTCGTCCCTGGACCCGGAGTCTCTCCAGGTGGTGGACCAACGAACTCGCCGCGACCGGGCTCGCCGCGGGGACTGTGCGCAAGATCGTGGGACTCCTGCACTCGATTCTTCAGTCCGCGGTGAAAGCGCGACGCCTTGGCCGTCAATCCGGCTGAGGGACTGGCCCTGCCGCGCCAGCGGGTCGCTCGCCGGCGCTACCTGTCTACACACGAGGTCGAGGCGCTGGCTGAATCCGCCGGTGACCACGCAGACATCGTCATGGTCCTGTCGTACTGCGGTCTGAGATGGGGGGAACTTGCAGCTCTACGGGTACGCGACGTAGACGTCTTTCGCCGTCAGCTAAAACATAGAACGAAGCGTCACCGAGGTGAACAGGCGGCTTGAATGGGGCGCCCCCAAGGACCACCAGCGTCGCTCCGTCCCGTTCCCCGGCTTCCTGCGGGGGGCCATCGAAGCGGCACTCGACGATCGCTCCGCCGACGATCTGCTGTTCCCTGCAGGCGGCGACACCGCGATGCGCGTGGGGAACGCGCGACGTGACTGGTTCGACGGCGCAGCCACCGACGCGGGTGTCGCAGGGCTGACGCCGCACGAGTTGAGACACACCGCCGCGAGCCTCGCGGTGGCCGCCGGTGCGAGCGTGCTTGCCGTCCAGCGAATGCTCGGCCACGAGAAGGCCAGCATGACCTTGGACACTACAGCGACCTGTTCGACGGAGACCTCGACCTCCTGACTGACAGGCTCACTGAGGCTCGGACTCGGGCGCTCGCGGACTCAGTGCGGACTCCGGAAATCCCTGAGCGGAGTCAGGCAGTCCCGGTAGGGCCATGACCTGCGGAGACGTGGTGCGCCTGGGCAGATTCGAACTGCCGACACCCGCTTTAGGAGAGCGGTGCTCTATCCCCTGAGCTACAGGCGCGAGGGACGGGGAGAGTCGTCGGCGGCGGTCCGGACGGTCGGCGTCCAGGTCCCGTGGCGGTTCTCGCACGTCCCGTGCGTCGCCGGGCGGGCCAAGGCTCGCTCGACGCGGGTCCAGGGTACCGGTGCCCGTGTCGAGGGCACGTCGTCGCGCCTCGGTGGCGAGCCTTCGGCCCAGAAGCCCCAGCGCCGCCGTCGTCCCAGAACCCGCCCGCCAATACCCGCCCGCTGCCAGACTCGCGCGACGGCATGAGGAGGCGCCATGGCGGACGCACCGCACGGCGACGACCGACACGCCCCCGACCCGGTGCGCGGCACGGCCCCCATGGCGATCGGGCGGACCTCGCGCGGGCCGTCGCGTGCCCGCCCGCTCGCGAGCCTGTGCCTCACGCTCGGCGCAATCCTCGTCGCCGCGGTGTTCGTGCAGTGGTGGGACGTCTACTTCTCCATCGGCGTGCCGGCGAACGCGCCGACCGAGGCCGAGGCGAACCGCTACGTGGTCACGGCCGGCGCGTGCCTCCTCCTGCTCGTCGTCGGCACCGTCGCCGCCCGGCGCTACGTCCTCACCGCCTTCGGCATGGTGCCGTTCGTGGTGGGCGTCGCCGTGGCGGCCTTGTTCGCGGTGCCGTCGGACCGCTGGGAGCGGGAGCCGCCGCCGCCCCCGGCCGACCGTCCCATTTGCCGCAGCGGCGGCGGCAGCGACGACTGCCCCGGCGGGTAGCCGCCAGGCACGGTGGCCTTGCCAGCCCGGCGTGTGAGGCGCATCCCGGCCATCCGCTCGAACGTAAACGGCCTGCGCAGGCGCGCCGCCGGCACACCTCGCCCAGCTCGGAAGGGCGAGAGTCACCCAGGCGTGCCTCGTGACGTCGGGCGCGTCACCTCGAGGATGACCCGCCCACTCCCACCACCGCGGCCAGCAGCTCCGCGGTCAGCGGCTCCGCAGCTCCCCCGATCCGCACCCACATACGGGCACCCAGCGCGGCGGCCAGGCCCTGCACCGTCGCCCACAGGGCAAGCACGTCCTCCGGGTCCACCGGCGGGTCGCCGTACACCTCGCCCGCGAGCTGCGTGAGCGCCCCCTGCGCGTCGGGCTCGAGGGCGATCTGCCAGAAGACCGTGCCACGGCCGGCGTCGAGGACCCCCTCCGGCACGGCGGACACGTCCACCCCCAACCCGCCCAGGAGCGTGCGGGCGAGCGGCTCGTCGAGCGCGGGCAGGGCACCGGAGAGGAACTCGTCGGGGTGCCCCGCCGCGAGGATGAGCTCCTCAGCCACGGGCGCTCCGGTTCCCCTCGAGCTGCCTGAGGGTCCGCACCACCTTGTCGTGCAGGTGGTCGGGCAGGAACGGGCGGCCGCTGCCCACGGCCGCCGGGACGCTCCCGTGCGCGAGCGTGATGACGTCGGCCGGGTTCTCGGGCCAGCCGATGTCCATCATCGGCTTGCCGTTGCGTTCGTCCCGCCGGTCGCCGTTGCGGAAGCAGATCCACGTCGAACCGGGCACCTGCGCGCGCAGGACGTCGGCGACGTGGACGGTCACGAGGTCCCACAAGCGCATGACCGCGTCGCTCACGGGGGCGCGGGCCACCGGGGCGGGGCACGAAGTGCGGGTTCGGCGGCGGCGCCCACGGCGGACGGCCCGGCGACGGGTCCTGCTGCGCCTCCACGGCCCGCGCGTGTTACCAGACGTTCAGCGCGCGCAGGCTCTCGAGCGTCGGGTCGAGGGACGGCCCACCCGTTGCGGCGACCCACGCGTGGAGCCTGTCACGACGGGCGTCCTCCGCCGCCACCCACTCGGCGAACCGGCGCTCGGCCTCCGGCCTCCTCGCGCGTCATCTGCAGGTACACGGTTTGCCTCGCGTGGGTCGGTGGAGCCGGGTCCTGAACTCCGGTGCCAGGAGCTCGGGCGCTGGAGCGGCGGGCACCGCCGCCTCACTCGAGGTCTAGCAAGCCCGCGAGCGCGTAGTCGATCCGCTGCATCGCCTCGAGCGGAAGGTAGCCGACCACGTCCCCCAGACGTGCCTGCGGGTCGACGGCAGTGACCGCGTCGCACAGCGCGAGCGTCTCCCCGTGTCCCGGGATCTCGATCGCGGGCCGGAACACGAACGGGCGCGCCCGGGTGGAGGTCGGGACGACCAGCCAGGTGCTCAGGTGATCGAACCGGGACGCGAGAACGACGACGGCGAAGCGAGGGCCGGCCTGTTCGTGCCCACGGGTGTCTGCGGCCTTCAGCCGGTAGACGTCGGCGCGCATCACCCGGCCAGGTCGGCCAGGATCGAGGCGACCTCGGCGCGGTCCGCTGGATCGGCGGCGGCTGCGCGAGCGTCGATCTCGGCCTGCCGGCGCCACTGCTCGCGACGCAGCAGGGCGATGCCGTCGCGGATGACCGCCTCGACGGGCTCGCCGCGTTCGGCGCTGAGCTTGTTGAGGTCGTCGCGGGTCGAGGTGCGCACACGAACCGTCGTGGTGTCCGTCATCCGACGAGTCTACATTGCGTCTACATCTATGGTCTATCTACCGCGGCGCTCATGAGGGACTGCCCCGAGTTCGGTTGACCTGTTCGGTAGGGGCGTCCATTCCGCTGATGATTCCGGCTGCGAGGGCCTGACCAGAGGACGTCAGCGCGAACGCCGGGCCGCCGGAGTCGCCGTTACCAGCTCGGCCGATTCGACGATCGGCCGCGACGTGATCGTCGTCGCCGCGAGAAACCGCACCCTCCGGCGAGCATGCGACCGCGACCGCGCCGAACGCCGTGACGCTGATGGCGTGGTTGTCGCCCGCGGTCAGGCGAGCATGGTGCGCGCCCGGCGCACCGCGAGCTCCTCCTCGCACGCCGTCGCCCACTCGCGGCGCGGGCCGCGCATGGTGGGTGCGGGAGCGAGGAACAGCGCCGTCACGGTGCCGAGGGCGTAGGCCCGGCGCGGCGGGACGTCACGTGCACGTGCCTTCGCGTACGTCTTCCCGAACGCGCTCAGGTGCGCCTCGACGAGCACGCTCACGGCCCGACGGGCCGGCGGGAGCAGCGTCGACATGGTGGTCTTCTCCTCCGTTCCGACTTCTCGACGCCCCACGGGTGGGTCGGCGGGAGTGTGCCACGCCGACCTGTGCGGAAGGCGATTTCCCGAGGCGCCAGGAGGCTTGCTCGGACCTCTCGGCCCCCGCCTCCTCCCGGCCGACGGAGTCCCGCGGCAGAACCCGGGCGCGCCGTCCGGGCCGCGTGCGGGGGCTCACGGACGCCGTCGTGCGGCCGAATGGGTCCACTCAGGGCGCCAGCAGGGGGCTGTATAGACCGGATGCTGGACAGTCGTCCGGTTCATTGTTTTCCACCCGTGCGATGAGAAGTCACCCGTTCGTGGCAAACCGCCGCGGCCCTGCCGCAAGCCCCGCAGCGCACGCCACCTTGGGCCCCCACCTGCACCGACGCCCCGGAGAGCGCGCCGCTCGGTCAACGGTCAAGGCCACTGCGACTGCGCCCGTCACGATCTAGACGGATCTACCCGAACGAGGGCCTTTTGCGTGATTTGCCCGAACGGGCGATATCGGACCGTCTCCGTCACGCATACGTTTCGGTCAGCCAGGTCAACGGAGACACCGCCACCCACTCGACGGGAGTCCGATGCCCTCGGCCACCTTCCCCATGCTGCCTGCCCTCGACACGAGCGCACTGACGTTCGACACCCTGCGGGACGCGTTCCCGCTCGCGCTGGCCGGCCTCGTCGTGTGGGGGCTGTGGCTGTACCGCGTCGTGCTGTCCCGCCTGGCACAGCCCATCCGGACGGACTTCCGGACGACGACGTCGGTGATCGTCCCGTCGTTCCACGAGGACCCCGACATCCTCATGAGCTGCCTCGAGTCGTGGCGGTCGCAGGGGCCGACGGAGATCATCGTCGTCCTCGACCTCGCCGACACCGAGGCGTTCGAGCGCATCACCGCCCTCGGCGACCCGCGCGTCACACCCGTTCTGTTCAAGCACGCCGGCAAGCGCTCGGCGCTGGGCGAGGGCATCCGCCGGGCCCGCAGCGAGCTGCTCGTGCTCACCGACTCCGACACCACGTGGATGCCGGGGCTGCTCGAGGCCGTGCAGATGCCGTTCGCCGACCCCGAGGTCGGCGGCGTCAGCACGCAGCAGAACGTGTACGACCGGCGCTCGAGCGTGTGGCGTCGCGTCGCGGACTGGCTGGTCAGCCTGCGCTACTACGACTACGTGCCGGCCATGGGCCGCGCCGGGGCCGTCGCGTGCGTGTCGGGCCGGACGGCCGCGTACCGCCGCGCCGCGGTCCTGCCGGTGCTGGAGAACCTCGAGGACGAGTTCTTCCTCGGCCGGCGCTGCATCGCCGGTGACGACGGGCGGCTCACCTGGCTGGTGCTCGCCTCCGGCTACAAGACCGTGCACCAGTCCGCGGCGCGCGCGCTGTCGATGTTCCCGGCGTCGTTCCGCGCGTTCGTCAAGCAGCGCGTGCGCTGGAGCCGCAACAGCTACCGCTGCTACCTCACCGCCGTCTACAAGGGCTGGCTGTGGCGGGTCCCGTTCGTCACCAAGATCACCGTCCTCCAGATCCTGCTCACGCCGGTGACCATGGGCATCACGCTCGGGTACATGGTGTTCGCGCGGCTCGAGGCGACGACCTGGGGCATCGTGGCCGTCGTGGCCTGGCTCCTGATCGGCCGCGGCATCCGCGGGCTCTCCTACCTGCGCCACCACCCGAAGGACATCGTGCTCCTGCCGCTCGTCACGCTCGTCGTCATCTTCATCGCGCTGCCCATCAAGCTGTACGCGTTCGTCACCATGAACAAGCAGGGCTGGCTCACGCGGCACGCCGACCAGGTCGGCGGCGACGGCCAGACGGCCCGCACGCTGACCCCGCGCACGACCACGGTGCAGCCCCCGGCACCGGTGCGGCCGGTCGCCCCGCAGCCCGTCGGCGCGCTCGCGATGCGCCGGTCGGGGGTCTCCGCGTGAGCGCCGCCAGGCAGCGCCGCCGCCTGGCCGCCGGCACGCTCGGCGCCGTCCTCGTGACGACGCTCGTCGCCGCCCCGGCCTCCGCTGCTGACGGCGCGACCGCACCGGCCGACCCGAGGGGTCTCGCGACCGCCGTGGCCGGGATCCTCGTCGGCGCCGGCATCGACCCGTTCGGCACCGGCGAACCGGCCGGGCAGGGGGCCGCCGTCCTCCCCGCCTCCGCCGCGTCCGAGTCGGCGCCGGCCGACCCCGCACCGTCCGGGTCGACCCCCGCCGGCGACGCCTCCGCCGCCACGACGAGCGCGCCGGCGACCGCGCCCACGGGCGCGGACACCACCGACGAGCTCGACACCGAGGACGTCGACGCGTCGGCCGGCGGTCGTCCCTACCCGGGCGACGTGACGACCGAGCCGGTGCTGGTCGCGGACGAGGACGACCGTCTCGACGAGATCCGCACCGTCGCGTCGATGGTCCGCTGGCGCCAGCTCGAGATGGACGCGCCGTACCGCCTGACCAGCGGCTCCACCTACACGCTCGTGCTGACCAAGCGCGAGGCCCCCTACACCGTCACCGACCTGCTGGCGCTCGCGCCGCAGACGTTCGTGCGTCAGCCCGACGGCGCGTTCCTGCTGAGCGAGAACGTCGTCGTCCAGCCGGGCGCGACGCTCGAGCTCAGCGGCGCCGGCGGCCTGACCGTGCGGCTCGCGAGCGACTCCGAGCGGTTCGTCTCGATCGTCAACTACGGCGGCAAGCTCGTGACCGGCGGGACCGCGAACGACCCGGTCGTCATCACGAGCTGGGACCGCACGGCGGGTGCGCCGGACCTGCTGACCGACGACGGCCGCGCGTACGTCCGCGCCGTCGGCGGCCAGGTCGACCTGCGGGCCACCGAGTTCCGCGACCTCGGCTTCTGGAGCGGGCGCACCGGCGGCGTCGCCCTGACCGGCACGGACCGTCCCACCGGGGGTGCGCTCGAGCAGTTCGGGCGCGAGCTGCGCGACGACGTCTCCGCCATGAAGGGCACCGCCCCGGCGACGGAGCCCGGCGCCCCTCCCACCGACGCTGCCCCTCCCGTCGAGGAGCCGGCCGGCGCCGTGCCGGGCGTGCTGCCCGCGGGCGAGCTGCCGCTGCCGGAGGTCGACCTGGACGACCCCTCGTACAGCTACGTCGCCGCACGCATCGACGGCGTGACGTTCGACGGCAACGCGTTCGGCCTGTTCCTGTCGAGCGCGAACGGCGTCGACATCACGGACACGGTCGTGTCCGACAGCCTCGTCGACGGGCTGGTCCTGCACCGCTTCGTCGCGAACGCAGCGATCAGCGCCACCGAGGTGAGCGGCAACGCGGGCGACGGCATCGTGCTGTCCCGCGCGACCACCGGCATCGTGCTGAGCGAGGTCTCGGCCACCGGCAACGGCGACAACGGCATCGAGCTGCGCGGCGAGTCCCTCGCGGACGGCCCGAGCGCCACCGGGTCACCGGTCGGCGACTACGGCAACAACTCGGTGTCCAACAGCGTGGCGTCGGACAACGCCCGGTACGGCATCGAGGTCGTCGGCGGCCGCAACGTCAGCCTGACGGCGAACGACGTGTCCGGGAACGACATGGGCATCGTCGTGCGCGACCCGGCCTCCGAGGTCGCGGTCGTCGGCAACCGGCTGCGCGACAACGCACGGCACGGCATCGCGCTGCGCGACGGCGTCCTGTCCGCGACGGTCAGCGGCAACGTCCTCGACGACGGCTCCAACGGCATCTACCTGCGCGACGCCGTCGCGGACGTGCGCCGCAACACGGTGTCGGGCATGACGCTGCACGCCGTGACGCTGGTCGGCGACGTGGGCACGACCGTGGTGACGGAGAACGACCTGGCGGGCCGCGGCCCCAGCGCCGTGGACCGCAAGCGCGTGACGGGCACCGAGCTCGAGGTGACCGGCAACGACGAGGGCGGGTGGGCCAGCACGAAGCCGTTCTGGACGGTCGTGCGCAACGCCGCCCAGCCCCTCACCGTCATGTGGGTGCTGCTGGGGCTCCTGGTGGTCGTGACCGCCGTGCGCGGCGCTGGCCGTCCCCGCACCCGCACCCACCCCTACGCGGAGCAGGCGAGGCTGTCGACGATCGTCGGCCGGCCCGCCAACGACCTCCCGCTGAGCACGCACGACATGCGGACCCGTCCGCAGGAAGGGGTGCTCGATGCGCCGCGCTGACCTCCGGAACGGGATCGTCCTGCTCGCCGTCGTCGGCCTCGCCGGCTGCACGGCGCCGGCCGACACCGCGGGGCCGACCTCCTCGCCGACGTCCCGGTGGACGTCGCCGCCCGTCCCCACGCCCGACCCGCTGCCCACGGGCGACGAGGACGACTCGGACGGCTCGGACGACGGGAAGAAGGACGAGGACAAGGACGACAAGGACGACAAGGACAAGGACAAGGAGAAGGACGACGACGCCGGCGCCTCGGCCGCCGGCGCCACCCCGATGCCGTCCTGGATGACCGAGCCCGTCGCGGAGGCCCCCGAGTGCCCGGCCGTGACCGTGCCGGTCGGCTCCGCCGACGAGCTGCAGGCCGCGCTGGACGACGCCGCACCCGGTGACGTCATCGGCCTGGCCGACGGCGTCTACGCCGGCGAGTTCGTCACCGGCGCGTCCGGCACCGCGGACCAGCCGATCGCGCTGTGCGGCGGCCGCGGCGCGGTGCTCGACGGCGGCGGGCTCAAGGGCGGCTACGCCCTGCACCTGGACGGCGCGCAGCACTGGCTGCTCGACGGCTTCACGGTCCGCAACGCGCAGAAGGCCGTGATGGCCGACGGCACCACGGGCACGACGATCTCCCGCCTGCGGGTGCACCACATCGGCGACGAGGCGATCCACCTGCGCCGCTCGAGCACCGACAACCTCGTCACGGGCAACGTCATCAGCGACACCGGCCTGCGCAAGCCGAAGTTCGGCGAGGGCGTCTACGTCGGCACCGCGGAGTCCAACTTCTGTGACGTGTCGGACTGCGAGCCCGACCCCAGCCACCGCAACCGCGTCGTGGCGAACGCGATCTTCGCGACGACGAGCGAGGCGGTCGACGTCAAGGAGGGCACCGACGACGGGCTGATCGCCCGCAACCAGCTCGACGGCAGCGCGCTCGCCGGCGACGCCGACTCCTGGGTCGACGTCAAGGGCCGCGGCTGGACGATCGAGGACAACGTCGGCCGGCACTCCACCGCCGACGGCTTCCAGACCCACGAGATCGTCGACGGCTGGGGCACGGACAACGTGTTCCGCGGCAACAGCGGCGAGCTCGACTCCCCCGAGGGCTTCCTCGTCGCGCCCCGCCCCGCGCGCGACAACGTCGTGGAGTGCTCCAACACGCTCCTGACCTCCGTCGGTGGCGTGGCCCCCGACGACTGCACCTGACCTGACGCGGCCCGCCGCCCGGCCGGTCGCACCGCACGTCCCCGTACGCCCCCACCCCCTCTGTCCGGCCCGCGCACCGCCGTGGGCAGGCCCCGCACACCCTGGAGGACCCCATGAGTGAGCAGCTGCCCGTCCCCACGAGCGTCGACGGCATCCCGGTCGTCGCCCGTCCCCGCATGACCGTCATCGGCACCGGCTACCTCGGCGCCACGCACGCGGTCTGCATGGCCGCCCTCGGGTTCGACGTGCTCGGCGTCGACGTCGACGCGGCGAAGATCGCCCGCCTGTCCGCCGGCGAGGTGCCGTTCTTCGAGCCCGGCCTGCAGGCCATGCTGGTCGACGCGCTCGCGAGCGGCCGGCTGCGGTTCACGCAGGACTACGCCGAGGCCGGCGAGTTCGGCGACGTCCACTTCGTCTGCGTCGGCACGCCGCAGCGCAAGGACTCCCAGGCCGCGGACCTGTCGTACGTGTACGCCGCGGTCGACGCCCTCGCACCGCACCTGACGCGCCGCGCTCTCGTCGTCGGCAAGTCCACCGTGCAGATCGGCACCGCGCAGGCCCTGACCGAGCGTCTGCACGCGACCGCGCCGGCCGGCACGGACATCGAGCTCGCGTGGAACCCGGAGTTCCTGCGCGAGGGCTACGCCGTGCAGGACACGCTCGCGCCCGACCGCCTCGTGTTCGGCACGACGTCGGCGTGGGCGTCGGCGCAGCTCGCGGCCGCGTTCCGCCCGGTGCTCGACCGCGGGACGCCGCTGGTGGAGTGCGACCTCGCGACCGCCGAGCTCGTCAAGGTCGCGGCCAACTCGTTCCTCGCGACGAAGATCTCCTACATCAACGCGATGGCCGAGGTCTGCGAGGTCACCGGCGCCGACGTGAACCTGCTGGCCAAGGCGCTGTCGTTCGACGACCGCATCGGCGGCCGGTTCCTCAAGCCGGGCCTCGGCTTCGGCGGCGGCTGCCTGCCCAAGGACATCCGCGCCTTCGCGGCCCGCGCCGAGGAGCTCGGCGTCGGCCAGGCGGTCGCGTTCCTGCACGAGGTCGACGCGATCAACGTCCGCCGCCGCAAGCGCACGGTCGACCTGGTGCGCGAGCTCGCCGGCGGGTCCCTCGCGGGCGTCCGCGTCGCCGCGCTCGGCGCCGCGTTCAAGCCGAACTCGGACGACATCCGCGACGCCCCGGCGCTCGACGTGGCGCGCATGCTGCACGAGGAGGGGGCGATCGTGCAGGTGTACGACCCCGAGGCGATGGACAACGCGCGCCGCACGTACCCGGAGCTGACCTACGCCGAGAGCATGCCGGCCGCCCTGCACGGTGCGGACGTCGTGGCGCTGCTCACCGAGTGGTCGCAGTTCCGCACCGCCGACCCGGAGATGATGGGCTGGCTCGTCGCCCACCGCCGCATCGTCGACGGCCGCCACGCCCTCGACGCCGACGCGTACCGCGCCGCCGGCTGGGACTACCGCGCGCTGGGCCGCCCGCTGCTGCCGCGCACGGTCGAGCTCACCGCCTCGGCCGCCGACGAGGTCGACCTCGCGACGGCCCTCGCGATCGCCGAGGACGCGCTCGCGGCGACCCGCTGACGAGACCGCACCACGAGGGGGCCCGCGCACCGTGCGCGGGCCCCCTCGCCGTCGGCCGCGCCCGTGCCGGCCGGGTGTCAGACGGTGGTGGTGGTCGGGGGCTCGCCCGCGGGCGGCTCGCCGTCCCACCAGCGCAGCACGCGGGTCGCGAGGAACGTCAGCCACCTCGACGGCTCGCCCGCCGGCACGTCGACCTCGAACCACACCGCACCGGGGTGCCGCCGTTCCTGGAGCCAGGTCCCGTCCGGCTGCCGCGCGGCGCGGATGTGCTCGATCGCGTCGGCCGTGCGCGGGTCGGGCGGGGTGCCGTCGTGCAGGGACGCGGCGCGCAGGTGGTCGGCGGCGTTGAGCACGCTGTAGTACGCGCGGAACGGGTACGCGAGGCGCAGGGCCCACGGCGCGAACGGTTCGCCCGTCGCCAGCCGCCGGAACAGCGAGCGGGAGAGCAGGTACTCCTGACCCGCGAGGCGCGCCGCACGCACCCGCTCCCGGTCGCCGGTCGCGAGCTCGTAGTCGAGCAGGCCCTTGAGGGTGTTGAGGGTGGAGGGGAACGACGACCGCGTCGACCCCTCCACCCACTCGCAGTTCCACCCGCCGTCGTCCATGCGGTGCGCGAGGAACCAGTCGACGATCCCGTCCACGTCCGCGCCGAGCCACAGCCCGTTGGACAGCGTCCAGGAGTTGATGCAGCAGTCGACCTCACCGCCCCAGTACGGCAGGTCGTCGTACTCCCAGCGGGCGTGGGCGGCGAGCCGGTCGGCGGTGCCGGCGAGCGCGTCGGCACCGACGCCCCACTCCCGCAGCGAGTTCAGGGACCAGGTCGTCGCGGTCCACGGCTGCCCCGCCGTCTCGACCGACGCGAAGTCGAAGCCCGCGGGGAAGAACGCGCCGCCCGCCCACTGCCCGTCGGGGTCCTGCAGCGCGAGGAGCTGCGCGCCGAACCCCTCGGTCGCGACGCGGGCCCGCGTCGCGGACCACGTCTCCTCCGGCAGGTCCAGCAGGTCGCGCTCGACCTGCCAGCGCAAGGCGGGGTCGGAGTCGAGCAGCCACTCGGTCGGCACGGGTGCGGTCACGGCCCCAGGGAACACCGGGCCGGGGGGCGGCGGGAACCCCTCGGCGTCACCGCCGCAGCAGGCGGGACCAGAAGCCGCCGGACGCCGACGCGTCAGCGCCCGGGGCGTCGGCGTGGCCGGGGCACCACTGCGCCGCGGGGACGGCACGGCGCACGTCCTCGACGTGCTGGCCGCACCCGCTCCAGGTCGTCTTGCCGCAGGTGGTGCAGGCGGTGGGGAAGCACACGGGACGTTCTCCTTCAGGGTGGGGGTCGTGCGGGGTCGTGCGGGGGTCGTGCTCAGGCGAGCGTGAGGAAGAGCTTCTCGAGCTCGGCGGTGGTGATGCCGTCGGCGCGCTCGCCGTCGGGCTCCGTGACGCACTCCTTCATCGCGGTGGCGATGACGGCGAAGCCGGCGCGGTCGAGCGCGCTGGACACGGCGGCGAGCTGGGTCACGACGTCGCGGCACGAGCCGCCGTTCTCGACGGCGTCGATGACGGCGCTCAGCTGGCCGCGGGCGCGGGTCAGCCGGTGCAGGATGCGGCGCTGGGCGTCCGCGTCGGTGCTGATCACGAGGGTCCTTCCGGTCGGGCGGAGGTCGGGACGAGTGGGCTCAGACGAGGGCGGGTGCGGCCGTCAGCATGGCGTCGGCACGCTCACCGAGCACCGCGCGCAGCGTGAGGACGCCGCCGGACAGCGACGCGGAGTCGACGCCCGCCTGCGCGAGGACGCGGTGCGCGATCGCCGAGCGGACCCCGGACGCGCACAGCACGCGCACCGGCCGGCCGGCTACCGCCGCGCGCACCTCGTCCAGGCGCGCCCGCAGCTGCGTGTGCGGGACGTGCAGGGCGCCGGGCAGCATGCCCGTGGCGACCTCGGCGGCGGTACGCACGTCGAGGACGAGCGCCGAGTCCAGCACGGCGTCGAGGTCCTGGGCGTACCAGAGCCGCAGCGTGCCGTCGAGGACGTTGGCGCCGACCATGCCGACGAGGTTCACCGCGTCCTTGGCCTGCCCGTAGGGCGGGGAGTACGCGAGGTCGAGGTCGATGAGGTCGTCGACGGCGAGGCCGGCGCGCAGCGCGGTCGCGAGGACGTCGATCCGCTTGTCGACGCCGTCCGTGCCGACGGCCTGCGCGCCCAGCAGGCGTCCGTCCTGCGCCCCGACGTGCACGACGAGGTGGATCTGCGCCGCACCGGGGAACCAGCCGACGTGCTGGTTCGGGTGCAGGTGCAGCGTGCGGTACGGAACCTGCGCCGCGTCGAGCGCCGCCCGGTTCGCGCCGGTCGTCGCGGCGGTGAGCGCGCCGACGCGCACGACCGCCGTGCCGAGCGGTGCGGGCAGCGGACGCGCCGACCCGGGGCGCAGGATGTCGTCCGCCACGAGCCGCCCGGCACGGTTGGCCGGACCGGCCAGCGGCACGGGCCGGCGCACGCCCGTGACGGCGTCGGTCGACACGACGGCGTCCCCGACCGCCCACACGCCGGGCGCCGACGTGCGCCCGTGCTCGTCGACGACGATCGCGCCGCGCTCGCACACGATCCCCGCGGCCTCGAAGGCCTCGGTGTCCGGCCGCACGCCGGCCGACAGCACCACGAGATGCGCGGGCACGCGGGACCCGTCCGACAGCACGACGACGTCGTGGTCCGTGCCCGCCTCGACGGCCGTCGCGGCGGTCCCGGCGCGCACGTCGACGCCGAGGCGCGCGAGCTCCTCGGTGACGGGGCGGGCGATCTCGTCCTCGAGCGGCGGCAGCACGTGCCCGGCCCGCTCCACCACGGTCACCTGCAGCCCGCGGTGCGCCAGCGCCTCGGCCGCCTCGAGCCCGATGAACCCGGCTCCCAGCACGACGGCCCGGCGGGCGCCGGCGTCGACGCCCGTACGCAGCGCGACCGCGTCGGCGACGGTGCGCAGCGTGCGCACGCGCGGCGAGTCCAGGCCCGGGACCGGCGGTCGCACGGCCCGCGCGCCGGGGGCCAGGACCAGCGCGTCGTACGCGAGCTCCTGCTCCCCCGCGGCCGTGCGAACCGTCACCACCCGGCGCTCGGTGTCGACCCCGCGCACGTCGTGGCCGGGGCGCACGTCGAGGCGGAGCGAGGCGCGCAGCGACTCGGGTGTCTGGACGAGCAGCCCGTCGGCCTCCTCGATCTCGCCGCCCACGTGGTACGGCAGGCCGCAGCTCGCGAACGAGACGTGCTCCCCGCGCTCGAGCACGACGATCTCGGCCGACTCGTCGAGTCGGCGCGCACGCGCGGCGCAGCTCATCCCGCCGGCCACGCCCCCGACGACGACGAGCCTCATCGCGGCGCCCCGGTGGGGTCGGTCGCCGCCACGACGGCGGGGAGGGGCGGGCCGGCCGCGGGCGCCGTCGGCGCGGACGCGGGGCGCCGGGAAGGGGAGGTCGTCATGCCGTCGACCATACCCCCGGGGGTATGTGCACCCGGTGGCCGTCACGTGAAGGTCCCCGACGCGCGCCGCCCCGGCCCCCGCCGTGCGGAGGGGACCGGGGCGTGGCGCCCGCTCGGGACCGGACGGGCTGGGGTCAGCCCGCGGCCACCACCGGCACGCCCTCCGACGGCTGGACGATGACGAAGCCCGGCCCGTGGAACTTGTACTGGAACGCCTCGCCCGTGCCGCCGCGCAGCAGCGACGACACGTTCATGCTGGAGACGACCTCGGGCGACAGGTTCGCCGACCAGCAGACCGCGGCGGTCGGGTCGACGAACGTCGGCTGCTGCGAGCAGTCGAGGATGACCGGCGGGCCGTCGGACGTCAGCGCGACCGAGCCGTGCCCGTGGATGAGGGTGCTGAACAGGCCGCCCGTCATCATCCCGGCGCCCCGCGTGCGGTGCAGGTCCCACTGCAGGGCCGCGTCGAACGCGAGCAGGTTGCCGCCGCCGATGCTGAGGGCGTCGCCCTCGAGCTCGAGGATGAACACGTCGTGCGCGTAGCGGGCGAAGAACACGTCGCCCTGCCCGGAGACGGTCATGAGCGCCTGGTCGTCGGAGCTGATGGCCCGCTTGACGAACTTGGCGAGGCTGTCGGCGCCCTTGTGGTGGAACTGGACGGCGCCCTGGTACGCCACCATCACGCCCTTGGCGGCGATGACGGGCTCACCGAGCGCCACCTTGAGCATCTTGCGGTTCTGCAGGGCGAACCGGCGGCTGCCGTCCACCTCGAGGTTGGCCTGGTCGAAGATCTCGCTGCGCATGGGCGCCATCCTGCCGGTCCCCGGGCGCCGGCAGACCGCACCGGCGGGTGAACCGCCGTGGCGGCCCTGCCCTCCTTCGGGTGGAGCGGGCTACGCCGCGAGGACGTGCGGCGGGAAGCCGCGGGGGCGCACCTCGGCACCCTCGGGGACGTGCGCCTCGGGGGCCACGACCACGCCGTCCTCCAGGCGCGCGCCGGCGCCGACCTCGGCCCGTGAGCCGAGCCGGACGTCGCGGCCGAGCACGGCGTCGCGTCCCACGTGCACGTACGTGGCCAGGTGTGCACCCTCCGCGACGACGGCGCCGGGCTCGACCCAGCAGTGCCGGCCGACGTGGGCGCCGGCCTGCACCTGCGCGCCCGGGTCGACCCAGGTGCCGTCGGCGACGAAGGCGTCCTCGGACACGCGTGCGCCCTTGGCGACCATGCCGCCGCCGTTCCGGTGCCGGACGTAGCGGATCACACGGCCGTCGTCGGTCTCGAGTTCCTCGTATCGCTTCCTCATAGCACATGTCCTAACGCGGTACAGACATGGGATGTTCCCATGATCCGACGCGAACCGGACGTCTGTCCAACCGGCCGCCACCGGCGGCCGCCGCCTCAGCCCAGCGGCGCACGCCACGTCGTCGTCCGGGCCACCGACACCGCGTCGAGTGCACCCAGCGGACCGCGCACCGACCGCCGTCGGTCGGCCGCGTCCGCCGGGAGCCAGACGCGGGCGTCGGGGTGCAGCGGCAGGACGCGCACGCCCACGCGGTCACCCTCCGCGCCGTCGAGCACGTCGAGGTCGACGTGCCACGGGCTGCCGTCCCCGAACCGGTCCGCGACCACCCGGCCGTCGACGAGCAGCTGGGCGACGTCCCCGGCCCAGTCGACGCGCAGCAGCCGCACGGTGCCCGGCACGGGGGTGCCGACGTCCGCGAGCCGGTGCTCGGCCGCGAGCGCGGCGACGCGCTCCGGCGTGGGCGCGGACGCACGGCCGCCGGCCTCGCCGTAGGACACGGGCACGTCGCCGGCCGGGCGTACGCACGCCGTGCGCACGGCCCCGCCGGACGGCGCGGCCTCCCCCGCCACCGGCGCGTCGGGGGCCACGTCGACCGCCGCCCACCGGTCGCCGACCCACCGGCGCACGACCGGCACGTCGGCGGAGCGCACCACCACGTCGTCCCCGTCCGTCCACAGCGGCGCGTCGGCGAGCAGCAGCTCCCGCCCCGCCGGTCCCTCGACGACCCAGACGCGGTCGGCGTCCGACGCGCCGACGACCAGCACGCGCGCCGCCCCGCCCGCGAGCGCGAGCAGGCCGCCCGTGCGCGGGTCGGCCCGGTGCACGCCGGGCGCGACGGTCGTCCAGCCGTCACCGGCCGCCTCGACCGCGGCGTCGACCGCCACCTCGGCGGGCAGACCGTCGTGCGCGAGCAGCACGAGCGTGCCGTCGCCCAGCTCGGTGAGCGCCGACGCCGTGGCCCAGCGCAGCCGCACGCCGGCCTCGCCCCCCACACGCAGCCCCAGCGGCCAGCGGGCGAGCGTGCCCGGCGGCACGTCGACCGGCGACGACGGCAGCACGAGCGGCCCGCCGGGCAGGTCGACGCGCAGGCGGACGCCGCGCAGCAGGGGCAGCGCCACGTGCGGCTGGTGCCACGCCAGCAGCGCGAACCCGGTGCCGTCGTCGTCCGCGCGCACGGCCCAGCGCAGGCGTGCCGCGTCGTCGACGCCCGTCGGCACCTCGTCGGGGAGGGTCGAGGGCATGGTCGCGAGCCGGTCCCCGAACGCGGCGAGGAACGCGTGCTGCACGCGCAGCGCCGCGTGCGACGGCGCGAGCACCCCGGCGGCGCCGATCGGGGCGTGGAAGTCGTAGTCGAAGGTCGGCACGTCGTTCGGGTAGCCGGTCGCCTGCGACTCCTGCAGCCCGGCGGCCGGGTTCGTGCCGCCCGCGTACATGTAGTAGCCCTGCCACGCGGACCCGGCCGCGAGCTTGGTCTGCGCGACGGTCGCGACGTCGAGCGCGGTCGGCGCGTGCCGCCGGTGGTACGCCGTGGCCATGCCGCCGCCGAGCTCGCACGTCGCCGGCGGCCAGGACTCGTCGCGGTCGACCGTCGCCGCCGCGGGCTCCTCGCCGCGGACGTCGGCGCCGATGCCCGGGTCGTCCCACGTGTGCGAGACGAGGTAGTGCGCGCGGAACGCGGGGTGCCAGCCCGCGTCGGCGTCGACCCAGAACCCGTCGCCGTACCCGCCGTACAGCGGCAGCACCTCACCGTCGGGCAGCTGCGCACCGCCCCACGCGGTCGCCGTCCACAGCGGCGCGACGATCCCCGCCTCCC
The DNA here is from genome assembly GCF_004798685.1 of Cellulomonas shaoxiangyii. Taxonomy (NCBI): domain Bacteria; kingdom Bacillati; phylum Actinomycetota; class Actinomycetes; order Micrococcales; family Cellulomonadaceae; genus Cellulomonas; species Cellulomonas shaoxiangyii. The sequence continues at coordinate 3,158,850 of NZ_CP039291.1, forward strand.
GCGCGAGCCGCTTGAGCGTCACCAGGTGGTCGGGCTGGTCGTAGAGCTCGTTGTCGAGCTGGACCGCGAGCACCGGGCCGCCGGGCCGGCAGACCTCCGCGAGCTGCTCCCCCAGGCGGCCGAACCACTCCCGCACGAGCTCCAGGTACGCCGGGTCGTCCGTCCGGTGGCGCACCGGCGCCGCCTGCACCCAGTCCGGGAAGCCACCGTTGCGCACCTCGCCGTGCACCCACGGCCCGACGCGCAGCACGACGTGCAGCCCGAGCTCGCCCGCGAGCCGCACGAACGCCGCGACGTCGAGCCCGCCGGTGAAGTCGGCGCGCCCGCGCTCCGGCTCGTGGTGGATCCACGTGACGTACGTCGAGACGACGTCGACGCCGCCCGACCGCACGAGCTGCAGCCGCTCGCGCCACCGCTCGCGCGGGATCCGGGCGTAGTGCACCTCCCCCGAGACCGGCACCCACGGCCGCCCGTCGCGCTCGAGGTACCGCGAGGTCAGGGCCAGGCCGGGGCGGGCGTCCTCCTCGTTCGCCATCGCGGGTCGGGTCAGGGGGCGCGACCAGCCGCCCGGGCGGACGTGCAGGTGGGCGGGGACCTCGGAGGTGCTCATCACCCCCCATCCTCACCGACGTCGCGGGCGCCGCGCGCCCGGCGTACGGTCCGCAGGACGGCACCGCAGCCGGCGGCACGCGAGGAGGCGCCCGTGGACCGGCACACCGCGGCCGCCCGGCTCGTCACCGAGCTCACGCGCGGCTGCGTGCTGGAGGTGGGCAGCGGCCCGCGGGGCCTCGCGTCGCACCTCGTCGGGACCGTCGCCCGGTACGACGCGCTGGACCGGTCCGCCACGGCGACCGACCGCCTGCGCACGTGGCTGCAGGTCGGCGCGCCCGCCGGGGCGTGGGGCGTGCACACGGGCGCGCTCGCCGACCTCGGCCGCCTCCCGGACGCCCCGCCGCCCGCCGACGTCGTGGTCGCGGTCAACGTCAACGCGTTCTGGACCGCGCCGGCGGACGCGGGTCTGGCTGCCGTCGCCGCGCACCTGCGCACCGGCGGCCGGCTCGTCCTCGTGCTGGAGACCCCGGACGACGTCGACGCGCGCGTGGACCCGGCGCTGCGGTCCCGGCTGACCGCCGCCGGCTGGTCCTGGGACGAGCGCACCGACCTGGGCGGGCCCCGTCGCGTCGCGCTGACGGCATCCCCGGGTGGCTCGCGCGCGGCGTCTCCGGCAGGGTGAACGGGTGGTGGACGACGCAGGGGGGCGGCAGCCGGGGGACGCGCCGGTGCAGCACGTCGTGGTCATGGGGGTCGCCGGCTCGGGCAAGACGACGCTCGCCACGGTGCTGCGCGAGCGGCTGGGCTGGCCGTACGCCGAGGCCGACGAGTTCCACCCGCCCGCCAACATCGCCCGGATGACGGGCGGCACGCCGCTGGACGACGCCGACCGGTGGCCGTGGCTCGAGGGCATCCGCGACTGGCTGACCGAGCAGGCCCGCGCGGGCCACCCGTCCATCGTCGCGTGCTCGGCGCTCAAGCGGAGCTACCGCGACGTGCTGCGCTCGGCCGAGGGGCGCGTGCGGTTCGTCCACCTCACTGCCCCGCGCGAGCTGCTCGCGCGCCGCATGTCCGGCCGGTCCGGGCACTTCATGCCCCCGACGCTGCTGCCGTCGCAGCTCGCGACGCTCGAACCGCTGGCCGAGGAGGAGCAGGGCGTCACGATCGTCGTCGACGTGCCGCCCGACGCCGTCGCGGACCGCGCCATCCGTGCGCTGGGGCTCGTCCCCGCGGGACGCCCGCCGTCCGACTGACCGCCCGACCCGCACCGCGGGACACCGCGGGCGCCGACCGCCAGGGGGAGCCGTGCCACCGGAGGACTGGGAACAGACACTGGGAGCCGGGCCGCTGCTCGGCATCGCGGCCGCGGCGATCGCGCTGCTGCTCTTCCTCATCATCAGGCTGCGCCTGCACGCGTTCCTCGCGCTGATCCTCGTCTCGCTCGTCACGGCGTTCGCGACGGGTGTGCCGGCCGGGTCGGTGGTCGACGTGCTCACCACCGGCTTCGGCACGACGCTCGGGTCCGTGGCCCTGCTCGTCGGCCTGGGGGCGATGCTCGGCCGGATGGTCGAGACGTCCGGCGGCGCGAAGGTCATGGCGGACACGCTCGTGCGGCGGTTCGGGGAGCGGCGGGCCCCGCTGGCGCTGGGCGTCGCGTCGCTCATCTTCGGGTTCCCGATCTTCTTCGACGCCGGCCTGGTCGTCATGCTGCCGATCGTGTTCGCGGTCGCGCGGCGCCTCGGCGGGTCGGTGCTCACGTACGGGCTGCCGGCGGCGGGCGCGTTCTCCGTCATGCACGTGTTCGTCCCGCCGCACCCCGGGCCGGTCGCGGCGTCGGAGCTGCTGGGCGCGAACCCCGGGCTGGTGGTGCTGCTCGGCCTCGTCGTCGCGATCCCGACCTGGTACGTGACGTCCTACCTGTTCGGCCTGTGGGCCGGGCGGCGGTGGGTGCTGCCCGTGCCGGAGCTGCTCGGGAAGACGTCCGACGAGGAGCACCCCGACCGCCCGCCGTCGTTCGGCACGGTCCTCGGCGTGCTGCTGCTGCCACTGCTGCTGATCTTCGTCAACACGGGCCTGGACACCCTCGGCAGCGCGGGCGTCGTCGACGAGGACGCCACGTGGGTGCAGGTCGCGCGCGCGATCGGCTCGACGCCCGTCGCGCTGCTCGTCGCCGTGCTCGTCGCCGCCTGGGTGATGGGCCGGCGGCGCGGGCGCGACCGGACCGCGGTCGAGCGGCTGCTCGAGTCGGCGCTCGGCCCGGTGTGCTCGGTCATCCTCATCACGGGCGCCGGCGGCATGTTCGGCGCGGTGCTGCGGGCGTCGGGCATCGGCGCCGCCCTCGAGGACGCCCTCGGCGACCTGGGGCTGCCGATCATCGTCGCGGGCTTCCTCATCGCGACGGTCCTGCGGATCGCGCAGGGCTCGGCGACGGTCGCGCTCATCACCACCGCGGGCCTGATCGAGCCCGCGGTCGCGTCCGGCGGCTTCTCGGCCGTGCAGCTCGCCGCGATCGTGCTCGCCGTCGCCGCGGGGTCGGTGATGACGTCGCACGTCAACGACTCCGGCTTCTGGCTGGTCGGCCGGTTCTTCGGCATGGACGTCCGCACGACCCTCAAGACGTGGACGGTCCTCGAGACCCTCATCGGCCTCATGGGCTTCGCGATCGCGCTGGTGTTCTTCGCGGTCGGCTGACCGGGGGACGCGGGACCGGGTGCCGCGGCCGCCGGCACCCGGTCCCCTGCGGCCGTCCACCCCCCGTGCGAGGATCGGCCGCATGACGACCGAGCAGGACACCCCTGCCCCCGCGGGGGACCCGATGGCCAACGCCGGTGACACCGCGCTCTGGCTGGAGCGCACCGGTCCGCGCCGCTACACCGGTCGCAGCTCGCGCGGCGCCGAGGTGCTGATCGGGTCCACCGGCGACGAGGGCTCCTTCTCCCCCGGCGAGCTGCTGAAGATCGCGCTCGGCGCGTGCACGGGCCTGTCGAGCGACGCCGCGCTCACGCGCCGGCTCGGCGACGACGTGCGCGTGACGATCCGCGTCGGCGGCCTCGCACACCCCACCGAGGACCGGTACCCGCACCTCACCGAGGAGCTCGAGGTCGACCTGTCGTCGCTCGACGACGCCGCGCGCGAGCGGCTCGTGGCCGTCGTGCACCGCGCCGTCGAGCTGAAGTGCACCGTCGGCCGCACGCTCGAGGCCGGCGCCACCACCACCCTGCACGTGACCGAGGAGCGCTGAGCATGCCGAAGCTCGTCCAGACGGCCCTCGACAAGGCCGTGACCATCCCGTCCGCGACCATCCACGCGCACGTCGAGAGCCTGCGCCGGCGCAACCCCGAGGCCGGGCCCGACCGGATCATCGAGCTGCTCGAGAAGGAGTTCCTGCTCGTCGTGGCCGGTGCGGGCGGTGCCGTCGGGGCGGCCGCGGCGGCGCCCGTCGTGGGCACCGGCATCGCGACGGCCCTGACGGTCAGCGACGTCGCGACGTTCTTCGGCGCGTCGGCGGCGTTCTCGCTGGCCGTCGCGTCGGTGCACGGCATCGAGGTCGAGGACACCGAGCGGCGTAAGGCGCTGCTGCTCGCGAGCGTGCTCGGCGAGGACGGCGCGAAAGCCGTCGAGAGCGCCGCCAGCATGTCGTCCGTGCGCATGGGACGCCTGCTGCTCACGCGCATGCCGCGGTCCTCGGTGAAGCAGGTCAACAGCACCCTGACGCGCAAGCTGCTGCAGAAGCAGGCGGCCAAGTTCGCCGGGCTCGCGCTCGGGCGCCTCGCGCCCTACGGCATCGGCGCCGCGATCGGCGTGGCGGGCGGGCGCGCGATGGGCCGGACCGTCGTCGACGGCGCGCGCCTCGCGTTCGGCCCGCCGCCGCAGCGGTTCCCGGAGGTCGTCGAGGGCGTCGCGCACGACGTCGACCGGCCGCGCCTGAACGGCCGCACGCCGTCGCTGCCGCGCGGTCGCTGACGCACGCACGGACGGGGCCCGGTGCGGGTGGGGTCGCCCCCACCGGCACCGGGCCCCGTCCGTCGTCGTGGGCGCCCCCGCGTCACCAGCGGTCGTGCACGTGCTCCTGGATCCGCCGGTCGTAGACGTCCGCGAGCGCCGCGAGCGTGGCGTCGTCCAGGGGCGGGAGCTGCTCGGCCGCCGCGTTCGCGCGCGCCTGCTCCGGGGTGCGCGCCCCGGGGATGACGACGGAGACGCCCGGCTGGTCGATGATCCACCGCAGCGCGAGCTGGGCCGTCGACGCGCCCGCCGGGGTGTGCTGGGCGACCTCGCGCGCCGCCTCGACGCCGATGTCGTACGGCACGCCCGCGAACGTCTCGCCGACGTCGAACGCCTCGCCGTTGCGGTTGAAGCTGCGGTGGTCGTCGTCCGCGAACCGCGTCGACGCGTCGTACTTGCCGCTCAGCAGGCCGGACGCGAGCGGCACGCGCGCGATGATGCCGACGCCCGCCTCCGCCGCGGCGGGCAGCACCCGCTCGAGCGGCTTGCGGCGGAACACGTTGAGGATGATCTGCACGCTCGCGACGTGCGGGCGCGCGATGGCGGCGAGCGCCTCGTCGACCGTCTCGACCGAGACGCCGTAGGCCGCGACCCGCTTCTCCTCGACGAGGGCGTCGAGCGCGTCGAACACGTCGTCGCGCGCGTACACGGGCGTCGGCGGGCAGTGCAGCTGCACGAGGTCGAGGGTGTCGACGCCGAGGTTCGTCCGGCTGCGGTCCGTCCAGGCGCGGAACGCGTCGGCCGTGTACGCGTCGGCGACGTGCGGGTCCGCGCGGCGGCCCATCTTGGTCGCGACCGTCACGCGCTCCGCGACCTCGGGCCGCTCCGCGAGGAAGCGCCCGATCACCTTCTCGGACCGGCCGTCCCCGTACACGTCGGCGGTGTCGAGGAACGTCACGCCGGCGCCCACCGCGGCGTCGAGCACCTCCAGCGCCGTGTCGTCGCCGACCGTCCCCCAGTCGCCGCCGAGCTGCCAGCAGCCCAGCCCGACGACCCCGACCTCACGTCCTGTCCTACCCAGTACCCGCGTCCGCATGCCCCCGACCGTACCCCGGTGCAGGATCGGTGCATGCCGACGCCGACCCCCCTCGCCACCGGCCCCGCCGTGCCCGCCGGTGTCACGGGTGCGCGCGTCACCCGGAGGTTCCCCGCGCCCGCGCGCACCGCCTTCGCGGCCCTGACGGACGCGCGCAACCACGCCCGCTGGGTCCCGCAGACCCGGGTGCGCACGGACGGCCCGCCGCGGCGGGGCTCGGTCGTCGAGGCGGTGTCGGGGCCGTTCGCGCGGTTCGGCGCCCCCGGGCTGCCGGACCGGATGACGATCACGCGGTACGAGCGGCCGGGCGGCGAGGCTGCGGGGGCCGCACCCGGTGTCGCGGTGTTCGCCAAGCACGGGCCGCTGCTGCTCGGCGAGGCGACGATCCGGGTCGAGCCCGTCGACGACGCGAGCTGCCTCGTGACGTGGGAGGAGCGCGTGCCGCTCGCCGGGCCCCTGCCCGGTGCGCTCACGTCCCGGCTGACGGCGCCGGCGCTCGCGCTGATGCTGCGCGTCGTGCTGGCGCGCGCCGCGCGCGAGCTGGCGGTGTGACGCACGCACGTCCTCGACGTCACGCGCGCGTTTCGGCGCAACGGACCGGTGGTCGGCCGCGCCCGCGCGCAACGGATGCGGCCTCGACGCGCAACGCGACGTGCCGGATCCGCCGCGCGGGCGCTCGTACGCTCGTGGGGGCCGGTGCGCCACCCGTGCGCCGGCCGCCCGCCCCGCGCACCCACGAGGAGCCCCATGACCGCGCACGCCCCCGGCCGCACCGCCCGCCAGTACCTGATGTGCGAGCCCTCCCACTACACGGTCTCGTACGAGATCAACCCGTGGATGGACCGGACGCGGCACACCGACGTGGACCTGGCCGTGCGGCAGTGGCGGACGCTGCGTGACACCTTCCTCGACCTCGGGCACACCGTCGAGACGATCGACCCGCTGCCGGGGCTGCCCGACATGGTCTACGCCGCCAACGGCGCGACCGTCGTCGACGGCGTCGTGTACTCCGCGAAGTTCCGCTACCCCGAGCGCCAGCCCGAGGGGCCCGCGTACCAGAAGTGGTTCGCCGACCGCGGCTGGGTCACGCACACCGCCGAGCAGACCAACGAGGGCGAGGGCGACCTGCTCGTCGTGGGCGACCTGATCCTCGCGGGCACCGGCTTCCGCACGTCCCGCGCCGCGCACGCCGAGCTCCAGGAGCTCGTCGGGCGGCCCGTGATCTCGCTCGAGCTGGTCGACCCGCACTACTACCACCTCGACACGGCGCTCACGGTCCTCTCCTCCGACGCCGCCGCCCCGCAGGTCGCGTACTACCCGCCGGCGTTCTCGCCGGGGTCGCGCGCCGTGCTCGCGCAGCTCTTCCCCGAGGCCGTGGTCGCGACCGCCGACGACGCCGCCGCCCTGGGCCTCAACGCGGTCTCGGACGGCGAGAACGTGGTGGTGGCGCCGGCCGCGACGCACTTCGCCGGGGCGCTGCGCGAGCGCGGCTACACGCCCGTCCCCGTCGACACGAGCGAGCTGCTCAAGGGCGGCGGCGGGGCCAAGTGCTGCACCCTCGAGCTGCGGCGGTGAGCACGGTGGCGACCGGCGCGGGTGCGCACGGGGGGACGCCCGCGGGCGTCGGGTCGGCGCTCGCGCCGAACTACCACCCGCTGCCCGTGACGGTCGCCACGGCCGAGGGCGCGTGGGTCACCGACACCGCCGGGCGCCGCTACCTCGACCTGCTCTCGGCGTACTCCGCGCTCAACTTCGGCCACCGGCACCCGGCGCTCGTCGCCGCCGCGCACGCGCAGCTCGACCGCCTGACGCTCACGTCGCGCGCGTTCGACCACGAGCTGCTCGAGCCGTTCGCGCAGGCCCTGGCCGGGCTCGTCGGCCCGCTCCTCGCCGGCCGCTCGCACCTCGTGCTGCCGATGAACACGGGCGCGGAGGCCGTGGAGACGGCGATCAAGGCGAGCCGCAAGTGGGGCTACGAGGTCCGCGGCGTGCCGGCGGACCGCGCGACGATCGTCGTCGCGGAGGGCAACTTCCACGGCCGCACGACGACCGTCGTGTCCTTCTCCACCGACCCCGACGCGCGCCGCGGCTTCGGCCCCTACACGCCGGGCTTCGTCACCGTCCCCTACGGCGACGCCGACGCGGTCGCGCGCGCGGTCGACGCGACGACGGTCGCCGTCCTGCTGGAGCCCGTGCAGGGCGAGCAGGGCGTCGTCGTGCCGCCGGACGACTACCTGCCGGCGGTGCGCCGCGTGTGCGACGAGGCGGGCGTGCTGCTGGTGGCCGACGAGATCCAGTCCGGCCTCGGCCGCACGGGCTCGACGCTGGCGTGCGAGCGCTGGGACGTGCGGCCCGACCTCGTCACGCTCGGCAAGGCCCTGGGCGGCGGCATCGTGCCCGTCTCCGCGGTCGTGGGACGCGCGGACGTGCTGGAGGTGCTCACCCCCGGCACGCACGGGTCCACCTTCGGGGGCAACCCGCTCGCGTGCGCGGTGGGTCTGGCCGTGGTCGACCTGCTCACGCCGGGCACGCTGCAGGCCCGCGCGCGCACGGTCGGGGAGCACCTGGCGGGCCGCCTCGACGTGCTCCTGGACCGCGGCCTGCTGCACGGGGTGCGGACCGTCGGCCTGTGGGCGGGCCTGGACGTGGCGCCCGGCCTGACCGGCGGGCCGGCGTCGGGGCGCGAGCTGTGCGAGCGGCTGCTCGCCCGCGGCGTGCTCGCCAAGGACACGCACGGCGCGACCGTGCGCCTCGCGCCCCCGCTGACGGTCGAGGTGCCCGACCTCGACCACGCCCTCGACGAGCTGACGACGGCCCTGACGACCCCCTGACGCGCCGGCGCGCGCCCCTCAGCCGAACGTGATGGACGTGTACATCCACCCGTCGTGCAGGACCACGCCGATGTACGCGGTCGAGTAGCTCCCGAGCATCTGCGCGTTGTGCCCGCCGGACGCCGCGTAGGCGGCGATCATGCGGCTCGCGCTCGCCGGCGAGACGCGCCCGACGATCTCCGGCCGCGCCTTCGGTGAGCCCGTGCGCGTGCCCGAGTGCCAGATGCTGTCCGACGCGGCCATCTGCATCGCGTGCTCGCCGCGCGCGCCCGACGAGGCGATGCTCAGCGCACCCAGCCCGTTGGCGGCCCGGTGCGCGTTGAGCGCCGCACCGACGTCGCCCGCGCCCACCACCGAGCCCGCGAGCGGGAGGCCCGCGGCAGGTGCGGGGGCCCCGCCGCCACCGGACGCGGCCGGCGCCGACGTGGTGCCCCGGGGTGCGCGCGCAGCGGCGGCGCGCGGGGCGGCGGCCCGCGGCGCGCGCGCGGCGCTGCCCCCGGCGGACGCGCGCGCTGCCGCGGCGGCGGCAGCAGCCTGCTCGGCGGCGGCGCGCTCGGCCGCGATGCGGGCGTCCTCGGCGGCCTGCCACGCCGCCTGCGCCTCGACGACGGTCTTCTCCGGTGCGGCGATGGCCGCCGTGGTCGCGCGCATCGACGTCAGCGACACGGCGGACGCCCCCAGCACGGCGGACGTCGCGTCGACGGCCTGCTGCAGCGCGCCGCGCGGGCCGTCGCCGGCCTGCGGCGCGGCGGCGAGCGTCGCGACGGCGTGGTCGGCCGCCGCCCGCGCGGAGGCGGCAGCGGCGCTCCGCTGGCCCGCGGCGACGGCGGCGCCGGCGAGCGCCGTCTCCGCGCGCGGCGCGGCGAGCTCGGGTGCGCGGGCCTCGACCGCGGCGGCGACGCGGGCGGCGGCGGCGGCCTCGGCCGAGGCGCGCGCACGGTGGTCCTGCTCCGCGGTCCACACGGTGCCGGCCGCGGCGAGCACGGCCGCCACGGCGACGAGCGCGGTGGCGCGGCGGGCGCCGTGGGGGCGCGCCGCGTCCGCGGCCGGCCGCTGCTGCGGCACGTGGTGCAGGCCCCCGACCCGCGCCGGGTCGGCGTCGCGCCCCGGAGCGGGCAGCTGCTGCGGCTGCGGCACGGGGTCGGCGGTGGGGTGCGGCACGAGCGGCGTGGGCGCGGACACCACGGGCCCGGCCTGCGTCGGCAGCAGCGGCGCCACGGGCGCCGGCACGGCCGGCGTCGGCGCGGAGGCCACCGGTCCCGCCTGGCGCGGCACACCGGGCGCTGCGTCACCCCTGGTGCGTCGTGCCCCGGTGCGTCCCGGTGCTGCTGCGTCCCGGCGCATGCCGGAGTCCTGCCGTCCGCTCATCGGTCGTTCCCCCCTCGGCGAGGTCGCGTCGTCACGACCCCATCGGCATCTGCAGCGTCCGACCTGAGCACATGTGCCGCAATCGGTGGCACATCGGACCAATGGCACTGCACGGGCGTGCACGGCGCGACCCGCGCAGGCGTCAGGATGGGACGGTGCACGCCGACCGCCTCGACGACCTCGACACCGCCATCCTGCGCGTGCTCGCGCACGACGCCCGTGCGACGTTCGCGCAGGTGGGCGCCCAGGTGGCCCTCAGCGCTCCGGCCGTGAAGCGGCGCGTGGACCGGCTGCGGGAGCGCGGGGTGATCCGCGGGTTCACCGTCCGCCTCGACCCCGCGGCGCTCGGCTGGCACACCGAGGCGTTCGTCGAGCTGTTCTGCCACGGCTCGACGAGCCCGGCGACCATGCGCACCGCCGTCGAGGACTACCCGGAGGTCGTCGCCGCGAGCACCGTGACCGGCGACGTGGACCTCGTGCTGCAGGTGCGGGCGCGCGACATGCGTCACCTGGAGCGTGTGGTCGAGCAGCTCGCGGCGGAGCCGTTCGTGTCGCGCACGCGGTCCACCGTCGTGCTGTCGGCGCTCGTCCGCCGGCCCGACGTGCCACCCGCGGCCGGCTGACGGCCACGGCTCAGCGGGCGCGGTCCCCCGCGGCGCGGGCGGTCACGACCATGACGGGGCAGCGCGTGTGGTGCAGCACCGCCTGGCTCGTCGAGCCGAGCAGCAGCCCCGCGAACCCGCCGCGGCCGCGCGAGCCCACCACGATGAGGTCCGTCGCCACCGAGAACTCGGTGAGCAGCTCGGCGCCCGTGCCGTCCAGCACGTGCCGCTTCACCGTGACGCCGGGGTGCTGGGCCAGTGCGCGGTCGACGACCACGTCCAGCCCCTCCGCGGCGTCGCGCAGCACCTGGTCGTGGTCCACGGCCGAGGGCAGCCACGCCAGGACGCCGGCCATCGCGTTGACCGGCACCCCGGACACCGCGATGAGCTCGGCACCCCACGCCTCCGCCTCCCGGATCGCCAGGCGGAGCGCCACCTCGGCGGACGGCGAGCCGTCCACGCCGACGACGATCCGCCGGATGGGCCGGACGGGTGCGGGGTCGTCCTTCACCGGACGGCCGTCGGCACCGCGCAACGGCACGACGACGGTCGGGCACCACGAGTGGGCGGGCAGCGCCGACGACACCGTGCCGAGCAGCCGCTCGGCGAAGCCGCCGCGCCCGCGCGTCCCGACGACGACGAGGTCGGCCGTGCGGGACGCGTCGACGAGCACCGCGGCCGCGTCGCCCGTGACGACGCGCCCCTCGACGGGGACGCCGCAGCGCCCGACGTGCAGGAGCGCCTCGTCCAGCACCGACTGCGCACCGGCACGGATGGTCTCGTCGTCGATCACGGCGTAGGCGCCGTCGAGGCCGGCGACCGTGAACGACGGCAGCGCGTACGCGACCAGCAGGCGGAGCCGGGCGCCGCGGGTGCGCGCCTCGTGCGTCGCCCAGTCGAGGGCGTGGAGGCCGGCGACCGACCCGTCCACCCCGACGAGGATCTCGTGCTCGCGCGTCATGCCCGCCTCCGCGTCGGTGCCCGTCGCGCCGTCACGACGAGTCTGTGGTGCTGACCTGACCCCATCGTGGCACATCCATGACGATCAGCGGACGGACCTCGGTCCCCCACCTCCGGCCCACGGCCGGCCCACCACCGGCCCGAACCCCGCCGCCCTCAGGCGACGAGGTAGGGCGACCAGGCCGGCTCCGTGCGCGCCGCGGCACCACCGACCGTGAAGGACCACCGGGGTGCGTGCGGACGAAAGGGCAGCTCCCACCCGAGCTCGTGGAGGGTCCGGTCCGCCTTGCGGTGGTTGCACCGGACGCACGCCGCGACGACGTTCGTCCACTCGTGGCGGCCGCCGCGCGAGCGGGGGTGCACGTGGTCGACGGTGTCGGCGCCACCACCGCAGTAGGCGCAGCGGTGGCCGTCGCGCTGCAGCACCGTGCGGCGCGTGGGCGGCACGGGCCGGCGCGCGGGCACGTGCACGTACCGGGTGAGGACGAGCACCACGGGCAGGGGCACCTCCTGGCGTTCGGAGTGCAGCACGCGGCCGTCCGACTCGAGCACCGTCGCCTTGCCGGTCATCACCAGGACCACCGCGCGGTGCATCGTCACGACGCACAGCGGCTCACCGCTGGCGTTGAGCAGCAGCGTCCGGTTCGGCACGGGCACGGGTGGGGGGCCGGGCGGGCCCTCCGAAGGGACGGTCGTCAGCACGGTGCACTCCTGACCTCGGTGGTCGGCCCGGCTGGCTGCCGGTCCGCGACGAGAAGGAACAGCGTCGATGCGGGACCAGGGTACGCGCACGCACATTCGGTCCGGATGCGACGAGGCCCCGACGACCATCAGGTCGTCGGGGCCTCGTCACGTCGGCGTCGGCCGGGTCAGCCGATCCGGATGAACGTCGGCGAGCTCTGCCAGATCGAGCGGAACTGCACCGTCTTACCGGGGCGGGGAGCGTCGATCATCATGTCGCCGCCGGCGTAGATGCCGATGTGCCCGGGGCTCCAGATGAGGTCACCCGGCTGGGCCTCGGCACGCGACACGACCGTGCCGGCGTTGCGCTGGGCCGACGACGTGCGCGGCAGGGTGATGCCGAGCTGCGCGTAGACGTACGACGTGAAGCCGGAGCAGTCCATGCCCGAAGGCGACGCGCCGCCGGAGACGTACGGGACGCCCACGTAGCGGGCGGCGACCTCGAGGACCGCGTTGCCCGACACGCTCTGCGGGATCGGGTTGTTGGACGCCTTCTGCGTCGACGCGGAGGCGGTCGAGGCCGACTCGGTCGAGGCGGCGGCCCGCTCGGCCGTGCGGGAGGCGGCGCGCGTGCGCACCGGCTCGGGGGCCGGGGGCGGCGGCGGAGGCGGCTTGACGGCCGAGACCATCGGGGCGTCGACCGTGAAGACGGCCTCGGCCGGGGCCGAGACGACCGGGGAGGTGTTGAGGACGGCTCGTGCGGAGGCCGTCAGGGCAGCCGTGTCGACGGCCGCCAGGCTGCCGGCGGACTCGCCGGTGGCAGCGCTCGAAGGAAGGGCCAGCATGGAGACCATGAGCCCCGAGGACGCGGCGACGACGGCAGAACGGCGGCCGACGGTACCCATCTGCTCGGAAGCGGCGCTGGCAAACTCGGTCAGTGGCGTCGACGGACGACGCGCGGCGCGGTGGCGCGCCCGGGTGATGCTCTCGGACAACGTGTGCCTCTCCTGGCGCCTACGAGGTGAGCTGTCGGGTTCGGGTGGGAGAACACCCGGCCGGTCGTCCGTCCCGACCACGCGCACCGAGGTGCGTGCTGTCGTTCCGTCCGCCCGGCTTCACCCCAAGGGCACCGTCTCCGGTACCCGCGATTTGGGTCCCCCGCCCCTGCCGGCGAGTCGTACGGAACCTGTGAGCGGCGGCAGGGTTCGGCGTTCCGCTCGTAGGGCTCCCACGGAGGAGGGTTCCGAGAAGCAGGACGAACGTACATGACGCTCTGCGCGATTGTCACGCTCCGGTCACGACGATCTCGGAACGATCATGGACGGCCGTCCGGGGCCGCCGGCGCGGCCGGGCACCGGCGTGCCCCTGACGTGCAGGGCAGCGGTCCCGGGCGCCTCGACGCCGCGCGTGGGAACGCGACCGGCGTGACAGGGTTCACCCGTTCGAGGGACGCGCGTGCGCCGACCCCGTCGCGTCAGCCGCGTCCGACGAAGATGTGCCGCGCGATCTCCAGCGGCAGGTCCACGACTGTGCCCGAGCCGGGCACGCCGATCGTCACGATGCCGGGCCCGCGCTCGACCGAGACCTCCACGCCGGGCTGCACGCCGGCGTCGGCCAGCCGCTCGAGCAGCTCGACGTCGACCTGCAGCGGCTCCGCGATGCGCGCGACGACCGCCGTGGGGCGCACCGCGGCGTCGGCGGACGTCAGCGGGACCACGCCGTCGAGGAACCGCACGGGCGTGCGCTCCTCCCCGATCTCGTCGAGCCCGGGGATCGGGTTGCCGTAGGGGTCGAAGTGCGGGTGGTCGAGCAGGGCGGCGAGCCGCTTCTCCACGCGCTCGCTCATGACGTGCTCCCAGCGGCACGCCTCCTCGTGGACGTGCGGCCAGTCCAGCCCGATGACGTCGGTGAGGAGGCGCTCGGCGAGGCGGTGCTTGCGCATGACGCGGACGGCCTTCGACTGGCCCACCTCGGTGAGCTCGAGGTGGCGGTCGCCCGTGACGACGACGAGACCGTCGCGCTCCATGCGCGCGACGGTCTGCGACACGGTCGGGCCCGAGTGCCCGAGCCGCTCGGCGATGCGGGCGCGCAGGGGGGTGATGCCTTCCTCGGTGAGCTCGTAGATCGTCTTGAGGTACATCTCCGTCGTGTCGATCAGGTCGCTCACCGCTCGGCCTCCCACTCGCGCTCCGGCGGCGGGTCGACCGCCGCGTGTGCGGGACCAGGGTAGTCGGCGCCCCCGCGCGCGGGTGCGGCCGGACGGAGGGCCCCGGGGCGACCCGCGGACGCCCCGCCCGCCGGCCGGACCGGCGTCGTTATCCTCGGCAGGTGCCCGATGCCCAGGCCCCCGCCGTCACGATCCCCGCCGACCTGCTGCCGCGCGACGGCCGGTTCGGGTGCGGCCCGTCCAAGGTCCGGCCCGCGCAGGTCGACGCCCTCGCTGCCGCGGGCCGCTCGCTGCTCGGCACGTCGCACCGGCAGGCGCCCGTGCGTGCTCTGGTCGGGCGGGTGCGGGCCGGGCTGTCCGAGCTGTTCGGCGCCCCCGACGGGTACGAGGTCGTGCTCGGCAACGGCGGCTCGACGGCGTTCTGGGACGTGGCGACCGTCTCCCTCGTGCGCGGGCGGGCGGCGCACGCGCAGTTCGGGGAGTTCGGCGCCAAGTTCGCCGCCGCGACGTCGCGCGCCCCGTTCCTCGCCGACTCGCACGTGGTGAGCGCCCCGGCGGGCGAGGCGGTCGTCCCCACCCTCGTCGACGGCGCCGACGTGTACGCGTGGCCGCACAACGAGACCTCCACGGGCGTGCTCGCGCCCGTGCGGCGCGTGCCGGGCTCGCGGGAGGCGGGAGCGCTCGTCGTGGTGGACGGCACGTCCGCCGCCGGCGGCGTCACGGTCGACGTGGCCGAGACCGACGTCTACTACTTCGCGCCGCAGAAGTCGTTCGCCGCGGACGGCGGCCTGTGGCTGGCGCTCGCGTCGCCGGCGGCGGTCGAGCGCGCCGCCGCGGTGGAGCGGTCGGGCCGGTGGGTGCCGGAGTTCCTGTCCTTCACCGCGGCCGTGACGAACTCGCGTGCCGACCAGACCCTGAACACCCCGGCCCTCGCGACGCTCGTGCTGCTCGCCGAGCAGGTCGAGTGGCTGCTCGCGCAGGGCGGGCTGACGTGGGCCGCCGCGCGCACCGCGGAGTCCTCCGGCCACCTCTACGCGTGGGCGCAGGAGCGCGCGTGGGCGACCCCGTTCGTCGCCGACCCCGCGCTGCGCTCCCCCGTGGTCGGCACGGTCGACCTCGACGCCGCGATCGACGCCACGGCCGTCACCGCGGTCCTGCGCCGGCACGGAGTCGTCGACGTCGAGCCGTACCGCAAGCTCGGGCGCAACCAGCTGCGGGTGGGCATGTTCCCCGCCGTGGACCCGGACGACGTCCGGGCGCTCACGGCGTGCGTCGACCACGTCGTCGCCCGGCTGGGCTGACCCCCTCGTCGCGGCGTACCGCTCCCCGGCGTCAGCCCTGGCGGCGCCGGCGGAGTGCGACCGCGCCCATGCCGAGGGCCACGAGGCCCGCGGCACCCGCGGCCAGCACCGCGACCTGGGCGCCCGTCGCCGCGAGCACCTCGGAGCGCTCTCCGGCTCCGTCTCCGGGCCCGACGCCGGGCTCGGCGCCGGCGGCGAGCACGTCGCTGCGGGGTGGGGCCGTGAGGCACACGGGCGACGACGGCGGGTAGGCGACCGTCACGGTCGCCGCCGGGTTGACGTCGAAGCGGACCGTGACCTCGGGCCGGACCCAGTCGTACTCGTCGCCCTGCACCCACGTGCCGCCCTCGAGGCGCCAGCCCGGCCAGTCGACGGGCCGGCCGCCGGCGTCGACCACGGCGCCCGGCCACGGCACGGTCCCGGACAGCGGCTGGTCCGCCTGGACGACGTCCTCGCCGTCCGGGTTCACCCAGGTGACGTCGACGGTGTCGCGCGCGGCGCCGACGACGGTCAGGGCGTACCGGAGCTTCGGCACGTCGGCGTCGCAGACGGGCGAGAGCACCTCGACGCGGACCTCGCACGGCAGCGGGGCGCCGTACTCGTCGACCGCGGGCGTGCAGTCCGCCGCCGGGTCGGCCGCCGGCGTGGCGGAGGCGACTGACGGCGCGACGCCGACCGACGCGAGGAGGAGGGCCGCCGCTCCCGCGGCCCGGACGGTGTGGCGCATGGCGACTCCCTCGTCGATCCGGACATTTCGGGACCATCGTCACTCCACGGGCACGCGTCGGCGAAGCTGCACCCGGGTGAAGCGTGTCCGTTTCGTCCTAATTCACCCGTCCGTGGGACGGTCAGGGGCAGCGGAAGGACGCGACGCCGGGCGACGAGACCGTCGGCGTCGTCCAGAGGGTCAGCGCGCCGTCGTGCAGCGGCAGGTCGACCGCGACCTCCTGGTGCGCCCCCGGCGCCAGCACGGACCCCACCTGCTGGACGTCGCGGCCGGCGAGCGTCGTGGTGGTGCCGCCGACGGCCACCCCGTCGCGGCGCAGCGGGGCCGGGCCCGCGCCGAGCGGCGACCACACGGACACCGTCGTGGTCAGCGTGCCGAGCGGGACGCCGAGGGACGGCGAGCCGACCACGCGTTCCGGCAACGTCGCCACGTCGGCCGGCGGCCGGTAGTCGAGCGTGAGGACCGCGGTCACACGCGGGCGCGCGTCGTCGCAGCGCGCGTCGCGGAACGTCACGGCGGCCGCGAGGTCGACGCCGAGCTTGCCCTGGCTCGCGTCGTCGAGGAACAGCCCGGCCTGCGCCGCGAACGGAGCGTCGAGGAAGGCGCCGCCCACGACCGTCCCGGCGAGGACCTCCTGCTCGTCGGCGTGCGCCGACCACACCCGCACGCGGCGGTCGTCGACCGCGCCGGTGAGCGCTGCCACGAGGTCCTCGGTGCTGCCGGCGCCGCCGGCGACGGCCGCGACGACCGACGAGGCCACGGACGCGAAGTACGCGTCGGACGCTGCGCCGTCGGGGTGCCGGACGTACACGTCCCGCAGGACCGTGCGCAGGAACCCGTCGGCGCTGAGGGTGCCCCCGTCGGGGTCCGTCAGCGGGCCGACGGCGCCGACGAGCGCGCCGATCGCGACGGGGTCGGTGGCGACCACGCCGTCGACGGGGCCGCCGACGTCCCGCCGCCAGCGCGCCGCGACGAGCTCGGCGGTGCGCGGGAAGTGCGGTGTCAGGGCCGCGTTCTGCAGCCAGCGTCCGAGGCGGTCCGTGTGCGTCGCGACCTCCTCGGCCGTCAGCGGCAGGATCGGCGCGTCGAGCGAGCGGAGGTCCTCGGTGCTGCGCTGGTCGACGACCCGCACGGCGCCGTCCTCGACGTGGACGGCCGTCACGGAGCCGACGATCCCGCCGGGTGCGCGCAGCTCGGCGGAGTTGAGGGCGAGGACGAGGTACGTGCGCGGCGCGTCGGCGCCGAGGAGCCCGGGCACGAGCGCGAGGCCGCGCGCCGCGGGGGCGAGGGCGGCGTCGGCGCGGGCGACGGCGCCCTGCACCTCCCGCACGGGCCCGGCCAGCGGGCCGACGAGCTGCCCGGGGTCCAGGGCGTCGAGGCGCTCCCGGGCGGCGGAGGTCGTCGCCGCGGCGGTGCGCAGGGAGTCGGCGCCGCGCTGGACGGCGGCGACGTCGACCCGGCCGTCCGGGCCGCGCAGGCCGTCGTCGAGGAGGCCGCCGAGCGCGTCGACGGCGGGCAGCGCGTCGCGCACGAGGTCGTCGACGGACGTCGCCACGACGCGCACGGCCGTCAGCTGGTCGCCCGCCCACGGGACGACCTCCGCCGCCCGCCACACCGGGTCGGACGCCGCGTCGCGGGCGCGCGACGTGTGCGTGCGCAGCCCCTCCAGGTCGCCGGCGGCCGCACCGGCCGCGCGGGGGTCGACCTCGACGCCGGCCAGCCCCGCGCGCGCGTCCTGCAGCGCCCCGGCCGCCTGCGCCACGCGGAACGCGACCCACCCGGCCGCGGCGAGCAGCAGGACGACGAGGGCGAGGAGGACACGGGCGACCGTCCGGCCGCGGCGCCGACCCGCGCCGGCATCCGCGCCGCGGGGCCGGCCGGCGTCCGCGCGCGGCTCGTCGGCGTCCGCGCCGGCGTCGCCCGCGCCGGTCCCGGTGGACGGGTCGGCACCGCGGCCGGGAGCGTGCGTCGGCAGACCGGGGTGCTCCACGCCGACGATGCTGACATCCGGGACGTACCGGACACCGGCGTCCGGCCGGGTTTCACCCGGACCGTCACCCGCGGCGCGGGGCCGCGCGGCCTCGTCAGGCCGCGTGCTGGCGGTCCGCGGCCTCCTGCGCGCCGACGCGCGCGGGCGCGGACGCGGCGCGCCGCTCGCCGGCGGCGTTCGCGCTCAGCGCGTCCTCGGCGTCCGCGTCGCCGCCCGGCAGGCCGAGGTGCACGACCTCGACGTGGGGCCGGCCCGTCACGTGGTAGCGGAGACGCACGTTCCAGTGCGACCGGGCCCACCACGCCGCGCCGACCGAGACGAGGAGGGCGCTGATCGACCCGACGCCGATGGACCACCGGGCACCGAACGTCTCGCCGATCCAGCCGACGATGGGCGACCCGATGGGCGTCGCGCCGAGGAAGACCATCATGTAGAGCGCCATGACGCGTCCGCGCATCGCGGGGTCGGTGCTCATCTGGATGGCGGTGTTCGCGGCCGTCATCATCGTCAGGGACGCGAAGCCGACGGGGATGCACGCGATCGCGTAGCTCGTGTACGTCGGCATGAGCGCCATCACGCCGGTCGTGACGCCGAACGCGAAGGCGGCGCCGATGACCAGGCGCACGCGCGGCCGCTCGCGCCGGGCGGCGAGCAGCGCACCGGTGAGCGAGCCGATCGCGAGGACGGACCCGAGGATCCCGTACTCCTGCGCGCCGCGGCCGAACTCGAGGCGCGCCATGAGGGCGCTGGTCAGCTGGAAGTTCAGGCCGAACGTGGAGACCACGCCGACGACGACCATGATGACGAGGATGTCGCTGCGGTTGCGCACGTACGCGACGCCCTCGCGGATCTGCCCCTTGGCGCGCTTGGCGTGCGGCATCGGGTAGAGGTCGGCGCGGCGCATGAGGACGAGCGAGACGATCGTCGCCGCGAACGTCACGGCGTTGATGACGAACACCCAGCCGGTGCCGACGGCGGCGATGAGCAGCCCGGCGGCGCCGGGTCCGATGAGCCGTGCCGCGTTGAACGACGCGCTGTTCAGGCCGACCGCGTTCGAGAGGCGCCCCGCGGGGACGAGCTCCGCGACGAACGTCTGCCGGACGGGACCGTCGATCGCGGTGACGCAGCCGAGCAGGCCGGCGAACACGTACACGTGCCAGAGCTGCGCGTGCCCGCTGAGCACGAGGGCGCCGAGGCCTGCGGCGAGCACGCCCTGCGCGACCTGCGTGAGGACGAGGAGCTTGCGGCGGTCGAACCGGTCGGCGAGCACGCCGGCCCAGGCGGACAGCACGAGCGTCGGCCCGAACTGCAGCGCCGTCGTGATGCCGACGGCGACGCCGGAGTCGGCGGTGAGCTGGGTCAGCACGAGCCAGTCCTGCGCGACGCGCTGCATCCAGGTGCCGACGTTGGCGACGAGGGCACCCGCGAACCACAGGCGGTAGTTGCGGAAGGTCAGGGAGGAGAAGGTGGCACTCACGAGGCGGCGATCCTCCGGAGCAGCTCGGCGGCCTGGACCAGGGTGGCCCGCTCGGCGGCGGTGAGGTCGGCGAGGCGGGCGGACAGCCACGCGTCGCGGCGGCGGCGCGTCTCGGCGACCTCGGCCTCCCCCGCCTCGGTGAGCGTGACGACGACCTGGCGGCCGTCGGTGGGGTGCTCCTCCTTGCGGACGAGCCCGCGCTCCACGAGGCAGTTGACGGTGCGCGTCATGGCGGGCGGCTGGATCCGCTCGACGTCGGCGAGCCCGCCGGGGGACATGGGTCCCTCGCGCAGCAGGATCGCGAGCACGTTGAACTGCGGGTCCGACAGCCCGGCCTCGCCCCGCTCCCCCTTGAGGCGCCGCGTCGCGCGCCCGAGCGAGACGCGGAGCTCGGCGGCGAGCGCGAGGTCCGCGGCGAGCGTCACGTCGGCGGCGGGGACGTCGGAGGTCGTGGTCACAGGTCATTACTTTACATCATTACCCGGGGAAACGGTTGGTGCGCCGGGTCACTCCTCCCCCGTCGGGCCGTGGCAGCATGCCCGGGTGCCCCACGACGACCCCTCCCCCGCGGCGGCGCGGCGCGCGCCGCTGCCGGGCACGGCGGTCCTGCTGTTCGCGCTCGCCGCGGTGCTCCTGGTGGTCGCGGTCGTCGTGACGCTCGGGACGAGCCGCGGGGACGGTGCGCCCGTACCGGCCGGGGAGCCGAGCACGCCGGCCGTCCTGGACCTGGCGGGCGTGGACCCCGCCGACTACGCGCGCGAGCTGCTCGCCGCCGCGACCGCCGAGCGCGTGGCCGCGGGGCTGCCCGCGTGGGGCGACGCCCCCTGCGCGGCCGATGCGGCCGGTGCGCGCGCCGCCGCCCTCGTGGGGCAGGCGCTCGAGCACGCCCCGCTCACTGACGTGCTGGCGGCGTGCGCGCCCCGCAGCACCGCGGCGGAGAACCTCAGCCGGGCGGCCGCCGACCCGGTCGACGTGGCGGCGGCGTGGATGGCGTCGCCCGGCCACCGCGCGAACGTGGTCGACCCCGGTCTGGAGCAGGCGGTCACCGCGTGCACGCGCGACGGCGACGCGATGGTCTGCACGCTCGTGCTGGTCGGGCCGTAGCGGCCGGAGGGGGTACCGGGACGCTCAGGGGCGCCCGAGCGCCCGGTACGTGAAGCCGGCGGCGCGCCACGCACGCGGGTCGAGCACGTTGCGACCGTCGACGATCGTGCGCCGGGCGACCACGGCGCCGAGCTCGGCCGGGTCCAGCTCGCGGTACTCGGCCCACTCGGTGGCGAGCAGCACGACGTCGGCGTCCTGCGCCGCCTCGAGCGCGGTGGCCGCGTACTTGAGGTCGGGCCACTTGGCGCGCGCGTTCTCGACCGCCTGCGGGTCGGTCACCGTGACGTGGGCGCCCTGCAGCTGCATCTGCGCGGCCACCGAGAGCGCGGGCGAGTCGCGGACGTCGTCGCTGTCCGGCTTGAACGCGGCGCCCAGCACCGCGACGCGCCGCCCGACGATCGACCCGGCGCAGACCTCGCGCGCCAGGTCGACCATGCGCACGCGCCGGCGCATGTTGATGGAGTCGACCTCGCGCAGGAACGACAGCGCCTGGTCCACGCCGAGCTCGCCGGCGCGGGCCATGAAGGCGCGGATGTCCTTGGGCAGGCAGCCGCCGCCGAAGCCGAGCCCCGCGTTGAGGAAGCGGCGGCCGATGCGGGCGTCGTAGCCGATCGCGTCGGCGAGGCTCGTCACGTCCGCGCCGGTCGCCTCGCACAGCTCGGCCATCGCGTTGATGAAGGAGATCTTCGTGGCGAGGAACGAGTTGGCGGCGACCTTGACGAGCTGGGCGGTCGCGTAGTCCGTGGTGACGAGCGGCGTGCCCTCGGCGAGCGGGGTCGCGTAGACGGCGTCGAGCAGCGCGTGCGCGGCCTCGCCCGCGGGCGTCGGGTTGCCCTCGTCGTCCGTCGGCAGGCCGTACACGAGGCGGTCGGGGTGCAGCGTGTCCTTGACCGCGAAGCCCTCGCGCAGGAACTCGGGGTTCCACACGAGCGCCGCCCCCGTGGGCGTGAGCCGGGACGCGAGCGCCTCCGCGGTGCCGACGGGCACGGTCGACTTCCCGGCGACGACGTCACCCGGTGCGACGTGCGGCAGCAGCGCCGTGAACGCCGCGTCGACGTAGGAGAGGTCCGCGCGGAACTCACCGTGCTTCTGCGGCGTCCCGACGCAGAGGAAGTGCACCTGCGCACCGGCGGCGTCGGCCATGTCGGTGCTGAACCGCAGCCGGCCCGTGCTGCCGACCTCGGCGAGCAGCTCCGGCAGGCCCGGCTCGTAGAACGGCGCGGTGCCGGCGGCCAGGCGCGCGACCTTGTCGGCGTCGACGTCGATGCCGACCACGTCGTGCCCGAGCGACGCCATGCTCGCCGCGTGCACCGCGCCGAGGTAGCCGCAGCCGATGACCGAGATGCGCACGAGTGCTCCGCCTGTCGTCGAAGGATGGGGTTGGGGCGACTCTAGCGGCGCCGCACCGCGCTGGCCTGGGTGAACATCCGCGCGCGGCCGGGCGGGCATGCTGGGCCGATGCCGTCGTCCGCGCCGTCCCCCGTGCCGTCCCCGGTGCCGCGTCGCGTCGTCGTGCCCGTCCTCGTCGGCTACCTCGCGGCGGTCGCGGCGGTCACGCTGACGCCGGGCCGGACGCACGACGGGTCCCTCGGGGTCGTCCGCACCGTGCTCGCGTGGCTGACCGACCGGGGCGTGCCGCTCACCTTCGAGGCCCTGGAGGCCGTCGCGAACGTGGTCATGTTCGTGCCGTTCGGCGTGCTGGTCGGCCTGCTGCTGGGCGCCCGGCGGTGGTGGGCCGTGGTGCTGCTGGCGCTCGCGACGAGCGTGACCATCGAGACGGTGCAGCGCGCGCTGCCGGACCGGTTCCCCACGGTGCAGGACGTCGTGCTCAACACCCTCGGCGCGGCGGTGGGCGTCGCGGCGCTCGCCTGGGCGCTGCCCCGGGTGCTGCGGCGGCCCGGACGCACGCGGCCCGGGTCCGCGAGTGCGGACCCGGGCCGGGGGCAGAGCCGGCCGGCGGCCGCCGAGGGCGGGCCGGCGCGGTAGACGTCAGATGCCGAGGGCGTCCTGGATCGGGCCGAGCGTGAAGTACAGGACGAACGCCGCCGCGGCGACCCACATGAGCGGGTGCACCTGGCGGGCCTTGCCGAGGGCGATCTTGATGACGACGAACGCGATGAAGCCCGCGCCGATGCCGGTCGTGATCGAGTAGGTGAACGGCATGAGCGCCAGCGTCAGGAACGCCGGGATGGCGATCTCCGGCGACTTCCAGTCGAGGTTCGCCACCTGCGTGACCATGAGGAAGCCGACGACGACCAGCACGGGCGCGGCCGCCTCCGACGGGACCATCGCCACGAGCGGCGACAGGAACGTCGAGAGCAGGAACGCGATGCCGGTGACGACCGACGCGAGGCCCGTGCGCGCACCCTCCGCGACTCCGGACGTCGACTCGACGTAGGCGGTGTTGGAGGAGACCGAGCCCATGCCGCCCGCGACGGCGCCGAGGGAGTCGACGAGCAGGATCTGCTTGGTGCGGGGCGGGTTGCCACCCTCGTCGAGCAGGCCGGCCTCGGACCCGACCGCGACCATCGTGCCCATCGTGTCGAAGAAGTCGGCGAGCAGGATGGCGAAGACGAGCAGCGCCACGGCGAGGATGCCGATCTTGCCGACGGCCCCGAAGAGCGAGAACTGGCCGAGCAGCGACAGGTCCGGCAGGGACGCGAGCGAGTCGGGCAGCGCCGGGACGTTCTGGTGCCAGCCGGTCGGGTTCTCGCCGCCTGCCGTGTCGCCGATCTTCGCGATGGCCTCGACGACGACCGCGAGCACCGTGGTCGCGATGACGGCGATGAGCAGACCGCCGCGCACGCGCCTGACCATGAGGACGATCGCCGTGATGAGCCCGAGCACGAACACGAGCGACGGCCAGCCGGCGAGCGAGCCGCCGATGCCCAGCTCGAGCGGCGTGCCGCCGCCCTGCCGGACGAAGCCGGCGTTGACGAAGCCAATGAGCGCGATGAACAGGCCGATGCCGACGCCGATCGCGGTCTTGAGCTCGCGCGGGACGGCGCGGAACACGGCGGTGCGGAACCCGGTGAGGACGAGCGCCAGGATGATCAGGCCCTCGAGCACGACGACGCCCATGGCGTCCGCCCACGTCACGTCCGGCAGGGACGCGATGGTGAACGCCACGACGGCGTTGAGGCCGAGACCCGCGGCCAGGGCCATCGGGAAGTTCGCGACGAGGCCCATGAGGACGGACAGCACGCCCGCGACCAGCGCGGTCGCCGCGGCGATGAGCGGGAGGTTGCTGCCGTCGCCCGTGCCGCCGCCGAGGAACTCGCCGGTGCCGTCGGGGACGAAGCCGAGGATGAGGGGGTTGAGCACGATGATGTAGCTCATCGTGAAGAAGGTGACGAGGCCGCCACGGACCTCGGTGCCGATGGTGGAGCCGCGCTCGGTGATCTTGAAGAAGCGGTCGACCGCGCTGCGGGGGGCAGCGGTGGTCTCGACCGGCATCTCCTCAGGGGGAGAGGTCGCCATGCGGCGCAGTGTGGCAGAGGCGTGTTACGAGCGGTGGCGGCGTCCGGCCCGTGATGCGGCGACGGGGGCCGCGCCACGCGGTCGCCTCACCGGCCGCCGCACATGTGGGTGAATTCCCCCCACGATTCGCACCTTTGCGTCATTTTATGGCGCCGAATGTCCGGTTTATGCCCGGCGCCCTGCTCGAGTGACCCTGTTAGCGTTCCCGGTTACTGGGTGGAATGCAATTCCACATCACCCGAGGGGGACCATGGGCGCGACGGTGGGAGTCACCGCGCGCAGGGTCGCCGAGGACGCCCCGGCGACGAGCGCGAGCGCACCTTCCCTGCACTGGGCACGGGCCTACGCCCACCGGGTGGCCGTCACCGACGCAGCCGCCGTCGTCGTCGCGGTCGCCGTCGCCTATGCCGTGCGATTTCCCCTCGACGACCCCGCCGTCGTCTCGGGCGAGTTCTCCCCCTCGTATCTGAGCGTGTCCCTCGTGCTGCTCGTCGCCTGGTGCGCCGCACTCACCTTCGGCCGTACACGCGACCGCCGACTCGTCGGGACGGGCCCGGGTGAGTTCACGCGCGTCACGCAGGTGACGTGGCACCTCTTCGCGTCCGTCGCCGTCATCGGCTTCCTCTTCCGCATGGAGATCGGCCGCGGCTACCTCGGCATCGCGGCGCCCCTCGGGCTCCTCCTGGTGCTCGCCGGCCGCATGGCCTGGCGCCGTCGGCTGCACCGCAGTCGCGACGCCGGCGCGGACCGGTCGGACGTCCTCGTCGTGGGCCCGCGCAGCACCGTCGCCGCACTCATCCACGAGTTCCACCGCAACCCCCGCGCCGGTTACCAGGTGACCGGCGTCTGCCTCGTCGACCACGACGCACGGCCACGCGCGCACGCGGTGGCCGGCGTCCCCGTGCTGGGGGCGCACACCGACGCGGCCCGCCTCGCCCAGCAGCAGGGGGTCGCAGCCGTGGCGGTCGCGGGCTCGTACTCGATGTCCAACGAGGAGGTGCGTGCGCTCGCCTGGGACCTCGAGGGCAGCGGCATCGACATGGCGATCACACTCAACCTCACCGACGTCGCCGGCCCCCGCGTGCTCATGCAGCCTGTGAACGGCCTGCCGCTCGTCTACGTCGACGAGGCCCGCTTCACGGGGTCGAAGTACATCGTGAAGTCGCTGTTCGACTGGTTCGGCGCCCTCGCCATCACGCTCGTGATCTCCCCGGTCCTGCTGGTCCTCGCGCTGCTGGTGAAGCTCACGAGCCGCGGACCCGTGCTGTACAAGCAGGAGCGCATCGGCAAGGACGGGCGCCCGTTCCACATCTACAAGTTCCGCTCCATGCAGGTGGGCGCGCACGACAGGCTCGCCGAGGTGCTCGCCGCCGAGGGCGTGACGGCGGTCGGCGTCTTCTACAAGCCGAAGAACGACCCCCGCGTGACACCGGTGGGGCGCGTGCTGCGCCGGTACTCGCTCGACGAGCTGCCGCAGCTGTTCAACGTGCTGCGCGGGGAGATGAGCCTGGTGGGGCCGCGGCCGCAGATCGAGGCGGAGGTGGCGACGTACGACCGGGCGGCCCACCGCCGGCTCCGCGTGCGGCCCGGGCTGACGGGTCTCTGGCAGGTCTCGGGCCGCTCCAACCTCGACGCCGAGACGGCGATGCGGATGGACGTCGCCTACGTCGAGAACTGGACGCTCTTCGGAGATGTCATGATCCTGGCGCGAACGCTGCGCGCCATGCTCGCGGGCGAGGGGGCGCGGTAAGAGCGCAGTGAACGGCGCCGCGCCTACCCTTCCTCGAGCAACAACTAGCGGACAGAGACTGATGCGACTAGGGCACTACGGGACCTTCGACGTCCTGAACTACGGCGACCTTCTTTTCCCTCTCCTTGTGCGTCATCGGTTGAGCGACCTTTTCGACGAGATCGTCCATGTTTCGCCGGTCGGGGGGCAGCCCTACCTGGACGTCCCCGCGTCGATCTCCACGCGCGAGGCCACTGCGCTCAGCTTCGACGCCGTGATCGTGGGCGGGGGCAATATCCTGCACACCCGGACGACGAACCTTCCGACTTACCGTTCGGTCCGCTCCAGCGCGTACGCGGACCTGTGGGTGGGCGCGGCACGTCAGGCCATCCGCGACAAGGCACCGCTGGTCATCAACGCCGCCGGTGCCCCCCGCGCCCCGATCGGGCTTTCGCGGCCCGCCGCCCGAGCGGCGCTCCGCGCCGCGGACTATGTAGCTGTGCGGGACGAAAAGAGTGCCGCCACCCTTCAGCTTGACTCGGACCTCTCCCTCGCCGTGGTCCCCGACACCGCGCTCGAACTGTCGGACGCGGCCCCGGACACCCGAGACGGGCGCGGGGAGTGGCCTGATGAGCTGCGCTCTGCACCGGCGCACGGATACGTCGTTGCCCACCTCAACGGACGCTACGGTCACCGGGACCACCAGCACGCCGCCGCCGCGCTGGACGCCGTGGCCACCGCCACCGGCCGACGCATCTGCCTGATCGGGATCGGCGAGTGCCACGGCGACGACGAGCTGGCACGGTCCGTCGGTGCAGCCATGGCGACGGCGCCGATCGTCTTCGACCGCCCTCGGTCCGCTCGGGCGGTGATCGAGGCGATCCGCAACTCCGCCGGATACGTGGGTTCCTCGATGCACGGGTACGTGACTGCGGCGTCGTACGGCGTTCCAGCGGCGCTAGTCGTGGATTCGGCGGCGCAGCACAAGTTCGACGGCCTCCTCGCGCACCTCGGCGGGACGCGCGTCTCCTGGAAGAGCTGGGACGAGGCAGCCGGTGCCTTGACCCGAGGGGGGCTTAACGCGCTGGGCCGCCTCGACACGACACGTGCGCGCAAGGCGATCAACGCGCACTGGGATGAGGTCCGTCGCGTCCTCACTGATCGCCCAGCGCGTAGCGGGGACGTCCACGTAGCTCTGCGAGCAGGTCCTTACCGGGCATCGGTTCACCTGCCGGCCGAGGCGCGTCAGCTGATTCGCGATGCCAGACATCGTTCGCGTCGGCTCCTCCGGTGAGCGAGGCCAATCTTGCGGGAAAGGCCGTGCGGGGGACGCGTACCAGCCTGCTGGGACTCGCGGCGAAGGTCGGACTCCAGATCGTCGGACTCCTGGTCCTGTCCCGGCTCCTCTCGCCGGCCGACTTCGGCCTTGTCGCTGTGCCGGTGGCGGCCGTCGGTGTGGGAGAGGTCATCCGTGACCTGGGACTGTCCGTCGCAGCGATCCAGGCAAAGGAGCTCAGCGCGAGTCAGCGCTCGAACCTGTTCTGGGCCAACCTCGTCGTCGGAGTGCTGTTGTGCGCCCTCTACATCGCAGCGTCACGGCCCATCGCCGCGGCCTTCGGCTCGCCCGAGGCTGCGGTGATAACCGCGGTCCTCAGCTCGACTTTCGTGCTCAACGGCTTCGCAGCGCAGTTCCGCGCGAGCCTCAACAGGGACATGAGGTTCACCGCGCTGGTAGTGGCCGACGTCGTCGCGGCCACGCTGGCGATCTTCGTCGCAGTGGTTCTCGCGGCGAACGGCGCCGGCTTCTGGGCGGTCGTCACGCAGTACGTCTGCAGCGCCGGGGTGGGCGCCGTGATTCTGGCCGCGGCGGCACAGTGGTGGCCCGGCATGCCGAGCTCCCTGGCGGAGAGCGCGCACCTCGTACGCTTCGGGGCAAGCGTCTCGGCGGCCCAGGTCGTCGCCTATCTCGGGAACAACGCCGATACGTTCGTCCTCGGGTTCACGACTACACCGCAACGGCTCGGCCTGTACTCGCGCTCGTTCCAACTGGTGGTCGCTCCCCTCGGCCAATTCAAGACCCCTCTCACGACAGTGGCACTCCCCGTCCTCTCGCGCCTACGAGGAGACGGACAGCGCTATGCCCGGTACCTACGAGTGGGCCAAGCAGCCCTCGGCTACGGGGTCATCCCCATTGCGGCGGTCGCCATCTGCGCCCCGGCGGCACTCGCCGACTTCGCGCTAGGCCCGCAGTGGTCTGCTGCCGTCCCCGTCATCCAGGTACTCGGCGCCGCAGGCGCGTTGCAGCAGGTGTCATACGTCGCCTACTGGATCTTCGTCTCACACGGCCTCGGCAACAGCCTCCTTCGGTACAGCGTCGTGGCGGCCGTGGTCCGCACGGCAGCAATCCTGGCTCTCTCTCCCCTTGGACCCGTCGGAGTCGCGTGGGGCTACGTCACTGGCTCAGCGCTGATGTGGCCGGTTGCGCTCGTGTGGTCTTGCCGCATGGCCGGCGTTCCGCTGCGGCCCGTGCTTACCGGCGCCGGCCGAATCGTCCTGTGCACCGGTACCGGCGTCGCTGCGGCCTGGGCCGCAGTCTCCGCTCTCGACGCACCGGCGATTCTGGAGGTCCTCGCTGTGCCGTGCTGCTTCGCGCTCGTCTACGTCCTGGCGGCAATCGTCGTACGCCCGGTGCGCATGGACCTACTTGGACTGTGGGACCTCGCCCGCCGATTCGTCCGGCGCGGCGGATGACGTCTCGCGACGAGCGCCGCGCCGTACATTCGCCGTCGACAGGGAAACCATCTGTGAGAGTCGTCTTCGTCACCCCAGCCCTCGGCGACAACTCACTCGGCCGCACGTACGCGCTGTGGCTACTTGCGCGGCACCTGGGGTGGGAGACCAGTGTGGTGGCGCTCCACGACGCACAGCTCTGGGGCCCTCTGGCCCAGACGGCCTTCGCCGCCGACTGCCGCGCCGTCGGTACGTCGCCACACGACGTCGCGGCAGCCCTGGCCGGAGCAGACCTGTGCGTCGCAATCAAGCCCTTCGCCAACTCCTTAGGCGCCGCTCACGCGGCTGCCCGAGCAGCAGGTGTACCGCTCCTGGCCGACGTCGATGACCCGGACATCGAGAAGACGCTCGCATTCGGCAACACGGCGACGGCGTGGACGAAGCGCGTCGCTCGCGAGCTAATGCGTCGACCGAAGGTCGCAGAGATGCGACGCATGCGAAGGCTTCTCCAAGACGTCCCGGTTCTCACGAGCAACCCCACACTGCAGCAGCGCTACGGCGGCACGGTGATCCCGCACGCCCGGCCGGATCTCGGGCAGGGCGCGCCCCACGTACATCGACGACCGACCGTCGCCTTCGTGGGGACCAACCGCGCACACAAGGGCGTCCCGGAACTGAGGGCAGCGGTGGCCCGCCTGCAGGACGACGGCTACCGCCTCGTCATCACGGACGACGCGCCGTCCGACGCGCACACGTGGGAGACGTGGATGGGCACCACGACCCTCGACGTCGGCCTATCCGTGACGCGCGACTCCGACGTCGTTGCCATCCCTAGTCACGCCGGGATCGTCTCTCGCGGGCAGCTTCCGGCCAAGTTGATCGACGCCATGATGCTCGGGCGGGCGATCGTAGCGAGCGATCTGCCGCCCGTGCGGTGGGCGCTCGGCGAAGCAGGCATTCTCGTCCGGCCGGGCTCGGTCGCCGAGCTCACTGCCGCTTTGGCTCGACTCGCCGATCCCGGTTTGCGCACATCTCTCGGCGCGAGGGCAAGGAAGCGCGCTTTGAGCCACTTCACGGTTGAACAACTCGCGCCCGAATTTGCAGCCGCCTCTAACCGACTCGTTTGACGCACAGGAGCGTCGAGCTTGGCTCCACCGCCGGGCCCCTTGGCGAAAAGCGTGTTCGAGCAAAACCATGTGCTTAGCTAGCGCTGGAACGCGCTGAGCTCCCCGCTGCCCGGCTGGGCTTCCGCGGTCCTGGTCGGCGACGATGGTGCATTGGTGCGATGGATTGAACCGGCACGCCCACGGTGAAGGCCCTGGTGCCTGGGCGCACGGTCACCGCTTCATCCGCTCTGAGCGTACGGACGGCGACAGCGAAGGTCACCACCGCAGCCAGTGCCAGCAAGCGCCCGCCATAGTTGAAGAACCACGCATTGGTGGACCAGAGGATCGACGCTACAACGCCCGCATACATTGCGGCCGCGACAGTCCGTCCGGCCAGTGCGCGGCGATATACCGCCTGCGCAACGATGCCGTACGTCGCCATACTGACAAAAGCAGCAAAAACCCCCGCCGTCGAGAAAACGCTTCGCATCATGGTCGCGGCATTGGAGCTCAAGCCGGCACCGATGTACTCGTATCCTCCAGAGTCGTCGCCGCCCTCGGTCCCTGCGCCGAACAGCGCGTACACGCCGCCGAGGAGCCCGGGCGAGACCTCGCCCGCGTTTGACCCACCATTGTCATACCAGGCAGAGAATGTCGGAATGTATCCCGCCACCCAAAGTCGCGCCGAAGCGAAGGTGTCGCCGCTGAGGCTCGCTCCATCGCCACTGACGCGCACGGCCCGAAAGTAGACCACTAGGAGCGCCAGCACAGCGACCGATGCACCCGCTCGAAGCAGGGTCTTCGGCGGTAGAACGAACGTACCTTGACGAACAGCCGCCGCTACGTATCCTGCAACTGCCCACACCGCCAGTATGAGCAGATACGACCGCTGCGTGGTGATAGAGCTCCAGAGCATGGCCGTGAGCAGGAACGCACCGCACCACATCACTGCGGTGCGAGAGCGCTCTAGCCGCACCTTGGCACCCGCAAGCACCGACCCTGCCTGCAGGAGGGCGAAGGACGCCTTCTGCAACTGCGTCAGTTCCGCTTCCCCGCGGAAGATCAACACGGCGTTCTGTTGCCCCGCAGAGAAGAGCTCACCGAGGGAACGTAGTTCGAGCAGGGCCGTCCCGAAGGAGCGGCTTAACTCAACGGCACCGAGCAGGCCTACCCCCACACATGCCAGCAAGATCCAGGACGGGATACGTCTCGGCATGGTGTCGTCGCGCCGCTCGCCATCCCGCGGCGCGCTGTCCACCAGGACCGCGCCGACATTGAATGTGAGCACCGCCAAGAACAGGATCATGACCGCGTTCGTGGAGTATATGAAGTCGGCTCCCAACGCGCCCGTAGCGAGGAACAGCACCGCCCATGCCGCGTTCCATAGTGGCGCGGGTGCCAAAATCGAGGACGCCCTGTAAGCGGTCAGCGCAAAAAGCAGCACCAGGACCGATCCGAAGATGAAGAGATGTGCGGGGCTCACGGTCGACCTCTGTTCACAATACGCCGCATCGAGCTGGGGCTTTAATTGCGGGTGTCCGCTGGCGCCGGTCGCTCACCGGGAGACAGGCGGCGTCCACGTCGACACCGTGCGTCCTCTCATCGCAAGCATCACGCCGGCGAGCGTCGCCACCATAGCGAGGAGCACCTCGAGCACCGAATCCACGGATGTCAGCCGCCGGCCGCGCCACGCGACCAGCAACGTGGCTCCAAGCAACACTGCCGCAAGGGCGACCGACGCGCGGCCGACGAGCACCGTACCGGCAAGAGCGACAATACTGGCCCAAAGCGCACCCCACCAACGTACAAATTTGTGGGAGAAGTACTTGAATCGATCGAACCGGCGCATGGCACGAACCCGTCCAATCATTTGACGATGGGTGTGATACGCGCGTGCCGCGATACGCACCTTCCGCCGGAACTCGTCGCTGCTGCCCGACACCAGGCGCTCGTAGGCGACGACATCGTCCACGTAGATGAGGCGCGCGCCGGCGAAGACGACGGACATTGTCACCGTGAAGTCGTCCTGCACGGTGTCGGGGAATTCGGGGTACAGGGTGCGCCGGACAGCAAAGATCGAGCCGTCGCCCCCCATGACGTTACCGGTGGCGGACTCCCGCTTCTTGATCTGCTCCTCGATGCGCCAGTACCGCCCGCCCACCCGTTCGGTCGCGGTCTCGGACTGAAACAGGTACTCGAGGTGCCCGCACACGCCACCGACGGACGGGTCCGCGAACCATGCCTGCAGCGCCGACAGCGCGCCGTCATCAAGGAGCACGTTCGCATCCGTGAACACCAGGAGCTCACGGTCGGTCCGCGCCACCAGGGTCTTCATGCCATGGGCCTTGCCGCGCCGGCCCTCTCCGACGACCAGCGTCAGGAGGTCGCCGGCCGCAGCCAGCATCTCCCGCGTGCCGTCCGTCGAGCCGTCGTCGTAGACCAGCACGGCGAGCGCGGGGTACCGATCCCGCAGCTGTCGTAGGTTCGCCAGCTTCTCAGGGAGGACCGCCGCCTCGTTGTACGCCGAGAACAGCAGCGCGAACGATGCACCGTCACTCGGACGCGCTCGGCGCGCTACCGGCTGGGGAGAGAGGCGCCCGAGGACCCACGGATAGACTACGTACGGGTACACCACCGCGAGTGCCGCCAGCCCGGCCAGCCCCACGAGGACCAGGTCAACGACCGTCATGAGCGGAGCGCTCCGCGGACGGGTGCGACCCTGCTCCGGTGGAGTCGGCTCATCGCGCGACCTTGAGGCGCCCGCGGACCTTGCGGAGCCGCGCCCGCACACCCACGTAGAGGCGACGGACCGCGGCGTACTGCTGGCCGGCGACGCGCACGAGCAACGAGCGGGTGGCGACGTCCAGGGAGACGGGAACCAACGCCGCGATCTCGCCAAGGCGCATCCGTCCCACCACGTCCTTGATCTCCGCTCGTGCCACGTCCGCCGAGCTGAGCCGGAGCGCGGTGTTGACGCGCGCGAGATGCCACGCGTGGTAGTCGTAGTGGAGGAGCAGCCGCTCCCGTCCCTCGCTCGG
Organism: Cellulomonas shaoxiangyii; assembly: GCF_004798685.1. NCBI lineage: Bacteria > Bacillati > Actinomycetota > Actinomycetes > Micrococcales > Cellulomonadaceae > Cellulomonas > Cellulomonas shaoxiangyii. The sequence continues at coordinate 3,191,731 of NZ_CP039291.1, forward strand.
TGGCAGCGTCTCCGCGACACGCCGCACCGTCTCCCGGCAGCGATTCAGGTTGTCCAGCACGGGGTGCCGGGAGTTCGTGATGGAGCCTTCGCGGATCACGTGGTGGTAGAGGACGTCGGGCACCGTGGCGACGGTCGCGGCGGCCGCCAGCACAGGGACTAGGCCGCAGAAGTCGCTCTGCGACTGCATCGGGGGGAACGGATCCGCACCCAGCAGGTCGCGGCGGAACAGCTTGCTCCAGAGGTAGCCCCTGAAGCGGCCTGCCAGGACGAGATCGAATGCCTCCGGGCCCGTGAGCGTCCGTGCGGCCGGCAGCCCATCGAGCACCGCGGTGTCGAGCCCGTCGGGCTGACGCCACGTCGCCCGGCACACGACGACGTCAGCGCGCGCTTCTCGTGCGCGCTCAACGAGCTTCTCGGCGATCGACTCGTCCCACTCGTCGTCCCAGTCGAGGAACCACACGTACTCGCCTCGCGCGAGGGCCAACGCGGTATTGCGTGCGGCGGCGACACCGCCGTTCTGCTCGAGGAGGACCGGCCGGACTCGCGCGTCCCGTGCCGCGAACGAACGGACGCGGTGCGCGGTACCGTCCGTCGAGCCGTCGTCGACGACCAGGATCTCCGCGTCCGGCAGCCGGGTGCGGGATATCCGGGCGAAGCTCTGCTCGAGCGCCACCCCCGCCTGGTAGACGGGCAGGATGACGCTCACGGCCGGTTCACCCACGAGGAGCCCCTGGGGCCACGGCACCGGCGTTGCTGCCATCGCCGTCGAAGGCATCGACGACGGGACGAATGTGCCCGCTCCACGTGAACCGGCGGGGCGCTACCTCACGTGCCTTGTCGCCGAGCGAACGCCGCAGACCCTGGTCGACGATGACGGATCGCAGAGCGGCGACCAAGGCCGCACTGTCGTGCCCGTCGACCAGCAGCCCTGTCGAGGCGTGGTCCACCACCTCCCGAGGTCCGCCGGCATCCCCGCTGATCACCGCGCAGCCGAACGACATCGCGTCGGCGATTACGAGCCCGAATCCCTCGAAGTCCCGCCCCTCCCCGACGTGGGTGTGTGGGTGCAGGAAGACGTCGGCACGCTGGTACAGGCGGGGGAGCTCCTCGTCCGGGACGTACCCGAGAAAGTGGACCTTGTCCGCGAGGCCGAGTGTCTGCGCGAGCGCCTCCAACTCCTCGCGCATGGGCCCGGTCCCGGCCACGTTCATCTCGAATGCATCGACGCCCTCCTCCCTCAGCACCGCCAAGGCCGCCAGGCTGCCCTGGACGTTCTTGCGAGGGACGAGCCGCGAGAGCGACAGGATTCTCACTGGTCCCTCGGGGCGAACGGTCAGCACGTCGTCGGACGAGAGAAAGGAGAGGCCGTTGTAGCTGACCTTCCAGCGTGGCCCGTCGACGGACGGGCCCAGTTCGGCGCGCGCAGCGGCCCGGGTCGCCTCCGAGACTGCGACGACTACATCGGCGCCGCCCAGGACCCATCGCATCGCCGGCCGCAGGAAGGCAGGCACGTTCATCACCTCACGGCCGTGAACCGTGACGGCCTTCGTGGCTCGTCCCATGACGAGCGCCGCGACAAGTGCGACGCGCCATGTGGTCGCGTGCACGCGAGCGACCGGCCGGCGGCGGACGAGGCGCCTCGCCTCGCCCAGCATGCGGAGGAAGGTCAGTGCCTGACCGCCACTGCCCGCGTTCCACAACGTGTACGGGCGCCCGTTGGCACGTCGCGTCGTCCAGCCGCGGCTGCCTGTCGTCTGGGTCAGCACAGCGACCTCGTACCCGACGGCCAGGTAAGCGGCCGCGACCTCCCCCGAGTACTTCTCCACGCCACCTGTCGTCGGGGGGTAGCCCTTCGCGAGCACCACCACCAGGTCACCGGTCGTCGGCGGCTGACTGCCGTCCTTCGTCATGTCGTCCGTCTTCCGTGGGATCGAGGCCGGTGGCGTGCGACGCACCGACGGACCGGCCGGCAAGTCCCGTCCGTCGAGGTCGCGCTACCTGGCACCACGCTGGTGCTGCGGCGACAGCCCTCGTCGCTCGCGGAGTGCTGCCTCGGACATCGACTCGCCGGGCCACAACGGGGCGGCGTGCCCGGCCGCGCCGGACTGGAGGGGCGGCGCCACCTCCGGCGCCGCCAGGCGAGCCGCGGACCTGACCTTCGTCGACCTCGTCCGTCGACTCGGCTTCCGGGGCGCCGAGGAACCTGAGCGGTCCGACGTGTACTCGTAGTACTGGTACGCACTGCTCTGGCGTCGCGGCTCGCGGTTGACCACGATGCCCAGCACGTGCGCATCGACCGCGTCGAGCGCGCCCAGCGCCTCCGCGAGCTGATTGCGGTGAACGCGGCCAGCACCGACCACGAGGAGAACACCCCCCGACAGGCGGCCGAGGATCGCGGCATCCGTCACGGGCAGCAACGGCGGCGTGTCGATGAGGACGATGTCGTAGAGGCCGAGCGCCTGCTCGAGGAGCGTCGACATGGCCTTCGAACCGAGAAGTTCGCTGGGGTTGGGTGGGATCTGTCCCGACGGCAGCACATGGAGCCTGCCGTTGCCCCACGGCTGGACAACGTCGGTGAGCGACGCACGGCCGATGAGGACGGTCGTCAGGCCGACGCTGCCCTCGATCCCCAGCCTCTTCGCGACCGACGGCCGGCGCAGGTCCGCGTCGACGAGGAGCACGCGGGTACCAGCATCCGCAAGAGCGATCGCGAGGTTGATCGTCGTCGTCGACTTACCCTCGCCTGGCAGCGACGACGTCACCACGATGGTGCTCGGGCGATCGTCCACCTCGAGGAACTGCACGTTCGTCCGTAGTCGACGGAACGCCTCCGCTCGAGGGCTCTGGGGATCGGTCTGGACGATCAGCGGTCGGCTGTCCACGTCCTCGTCGAACGCGATGACCCCGACGACGGACGTGTCGGTGACGTTGGCGACGGACGCCTCGTCACGCACGCGTGTGTCCAACAGCTCGCGGAGCACAGCAACGGCCACGCCGACGGCGAGGCCGACGAGAAGGCCGAGCGCTACGTTCAGCTTCGGGTTAGGCGACGACGGCTCCTCGGGTGCAGCCGCGTCGCGGACGACCGTGAGCTTGACGTTCGACGGCGTACCGTCCGTCGGCGCGTCCAGCTCCGACACGGCGGTCCGGAACTCTCCGGCGACCGCGTTGGCGAGCGCGGCCGCGAGGGACGGCGACTCGTCCGAGACGCTGATGCTGACGATGGCCGAGCTCGGCGGGGTCTCGGCGGTGATCCGGCCTGCGAGGTCGTCTGCCCGCATGTCGAGGCCAAGCTCGTCGATCACAGGCCCCAGGACGAGCGGGGTGGTGACGAGGCGGGCATACGACGCGACCTGCTGGCGCGTGAAGTTGGCGCCCTGCAGGAGGTCGTTCGTGGAACTGGAACCCTGCACCGAGACGTACACCTGCGTGACCGCGGTGTACGTGGGCTTCGCCAGCAGCGTGCCTGCGACGGCGGCACCTACACCGATCACGGTCAGAGCGGCGATGGACACCCATCGCTTGATCACGATCGACAGGTAGTCGCGGAGCTCCATCTTTCATCCTTCGTTCGTCCATGGCTGCTGGCGCGGGGCTGCTGCCACTACCAGTGGTGCCCCATGGCGCCGTGACGCCCACCGGGAGAGCCAGGGAACGCGTGATACAAGGCGGAGGACCCGCGCGGTCCGCGCGGGTCCTCCGCCTTGCTAGGTGATGCGCGGTCTCAGGCGCTCGCGCCCTGACGACGCTTGTTCGCCACCACGATCGCACCCGCACCGGCGAGCATGAGCGCGCCCGCGCCGAGGGCGATCGGCATCGCGTTCGAGCCCGTGGCGCTCAGCTGGCCCGCGCCGGCCGACGCCGTGCCGCCGGCCCCGGAGCCCGCCGCGACGGCGAACGTCTGGGTGCTGAGGACCTCGCCCGACACGCCGTCGGTGACGACGGCGGTGTAGGTGCCGGCCTGCGACAGCGTGACCGAGAAGGTCGCGACACCGTTGGCAGCGGTCGTCTTGGTCGCGGTCCGCGTACCGGCGATCGAGATCGCCGAGTCCGGGATCGACGCGGGGTTCGACGTCACCGTCAGGTTGACCGGCGTGTTCCCCGGGCCCTCGACGGTGATGGTGAAGGACTCACCGAGCGCGGGCGTCGTGTCCGACGCCGTGCCGCGGTTGGTGTAGTCGGCTGCGCCGTACGCGAACGCAGCGGTCGGCGCCAGCGCGAGTGCGGCAGCGGTGACGGCCGTGGCGACCGTGCGGCGGATCTTCATGGGAACTCCCCCAACTGACATGGCCCGCACTCGAGGTCGAGCTGCGGTGTTCGCAGGTTAACTGCTGGATCCGCACGAGGAAAGGGCTGACACATTCCCGAAACCTGCGGCCGTCGGCGTGGTCCGTAGCAGTGGATCACCGCTCTGACCAGGGCCGGTGTGGATTGTGGCGTCGATTGTCCGTTTCTGACCCGGTTCGAACACCCACGTCAGCGAGCCGACACTGAGGTCGTCGTGCACCTGCGCGTGAAGTTGCCCGGGTTGTCCGTCGATGACGAGGTCCGTCATTCGAGAATTACCGGGCAGGTACAGCAGCAGGTTGGTCTGGAATTCACCCGGTTGGACGATGTGATCCAACCCGATCAGGTAGTCGGGCAGCGTCGCTGCGTCAGCCGGCGCGGAATACGTGTACTCCAGCGCCAGCTCGAGCTCCTGGCTCCCGTCCGGGCGGCAGGAGCGGCTCGTCACGCCGCCCTCGACGTCGAGGTAGTAGCCGACCTTCGCCTGCGTCCCGTCGTTGAGGAACACCCCCACGACCGGGGACTCGCCAGCCGTACCGCGCAGCTCACCGGACAGGACCGTGCCCTCCACGAGCGCCTGCTCGTCCGCGTCCGCGGACCAGACCATGAGCCGACCCTGCCGCGCGGCCTCGGCCAGCGCGTCCACGGCGCCAGCCGGGTCGCCCTGCCCGCCGGCGACGGCGCCGAACACCGCCGCAGCCGTCGCCGCGAAGAACGCGTCCTGGTCCCGCGGGTCCTCGAGGTCGAGGTACACGCGGTTGAGGAGCGTCGGCACGACGTCCTCCGCGGTCAGCGCGCCGACACCGGGCACCTGGACGGGGCCCGTGGCGCCGAGCACGAGGGCGAGCGCCCCCGGGTCGACCGACAGCACGCCGTCCACCTCGCCGCCGATCTCCTGCGCCCAGATGCTCCGGGCGATCTGCGCCGACCGCGGGAAGTGCGGCGTGAAGTTGACGTCGCGCATGTCCGTCGCGAGCAGCGGCCCGAAGAGGTCCTGCTCGACCGGGCTCAGCTCGACGACGGGCTCGACGAGACCGGACAGCTCACCGCCGGTGCGCTGCTCCACCACCTCGAGCCGCCCGTCCTCGGCCCGCAGCAGCAGCACGGCGCCCGCGATCCCGCCGGTGGCACGCGGCTCCGCGTTGTTCTGCACGAGGACCAGGTACTCGCGCGGCCCCTCGGCGCCGAGCATCGCGGGGATGAGCTGCACGGCGCGCGACGCGGTCGCGGTGTCCGCGGCGACCGCGGCGACCTGCGCCCGCAGCTCGCGCACCGGCGCCGCGACCTGCGCCACCAGGCCGTCCACGTCGACGGCCGCGAGCTGGTCGGCCGACGCGCGCACCGCCGTGTCGGCGCCCGTGACCTGCGGTGCGATCGCGATGAGCGGGGCCAGGTCGAGCGCACCGTCGACCGGCGCGAGAGCCGCCGGGTCGACGACCTGCGTGGCCTGCACGAGCGGCGGCAGCGCGCGCTGCGCGAGCCCGTCGACCACCTGCGCGACCGTGCGCACGGCCCCGACGTTCGGCCCCGCCCACGGCAGCGCCGCCGCGACCGACCAGAGCGGACCCTCCGTCCGCTCGCGCGCATCGGCGGCGTGGCGCTGGAGGTCGGGGACAACCAGGTCGGCACCGGCGACGTCGCCTGCGGTCACGAGGTCCTGCAGCCGGTTCACGTCGGCGGCGGCCGCCTGGAGCGAGTCACGTGCCCGCAGAGCGTCGAGCGCGAACCACGTGCCCGCGGCGACGACGATCACGAGGACGCCCGCAACCGCGAGGAGAACCGTGCGCGCCGTGCGCCGGGACCGCCGCTGCGGCCGCCGTGCGCGGCCCCGACCGCCGCGAGGTGCGGAGCCGGACGTCCGCGCGACGGGGACCCGCTGCGTCGCCCACTGCTCGCCCCACCCCGGATGTGCCACTGGTCTCCCCCACCGTCGCTGCGTCCGCGTCCTCCGAACGGGGCGCACGCGCCGGTGATGCTAGCCGTCCGGCATGATCACCCCCGTGACCCAGCCCCCCGCGCCCGCCCGCGTCCTCACCGTGTGCACCGGGAACATCTGCCGCTCCCCGGTCGTCGAGCGGCTCCTGCGGCAGCGGCTGGCGGGCACGGACGTGGTGGTGGAGTCCGCCGGGACGCACGCGGTCGTGGGCGCGCCCGTGAGCAGGCCGATGGTGCCGCTCCTCGCCGGCGCGGGCGCGGACGCCGGCGGGTTCGCCGCGCGGCAGCTCACGCCCGCCGTGCTCCGGGACGTCGACCTGGTCGTCACGCTCACGCGCGGGCACCGGTCGGCGGTCGTCGAGCACGCGCCCGCGGCGGTGCGCCGCACGTTCACGCTGCTCGAGCTCGCGCGCCTGCTGCGGCACGTCGACCCGGCCGCTCTCGCGGCGGCGGGGGCCACCCCCGGCGAGCGGGTGCGCGCGCTGCCCGCGCTGGCCGCGGCGGTCCGGCACCTCGCGGGCGTCGGGGAGGACGACGTCGTCGACCCGATCGGGCAGTCCGACGCGGTGTACCGGGCGTCGTTCGACGCGATGGCGCCCGCGGTCGACGCGCTCGCCGCCGCGCTGCTGGCGCCCGCGCGCTGACCCCGCCGCGCGACCGGCCGCGGCTACGATCGAACGGTGCGCTCCCTCCTCGACACCCTCCTGCACCCCCGGCGCACACCGCCCCCGCCGCTCGACGTCGACCTCGCCCGCGTGATGTCCGTCGGGACGGTCGTGTGGGCCCTCGCCCTCGTCGTCACGGGCGCGTTCTGGGCGTTCGGCGCGGCGGAGCCGACCACGGTGGCCGTCTGCGCCGCGGGGACGCTCGTCGGGGTGGTCGGCGTCGTGTGGGCGCGCCGGCTCGCGCGTGAGCAGCGCGAGGCGGAGCAGGACACCGACGCAGCCTGACGACGAGGCGGCCTCAGCCCAGGAACACCTGCGCGCAGAGCCACCCGCGCGGGCCGGACGTGCAGCCGACACCGATCTGCCGGTAGGACGTGCGCAGGATGTTGGCCCGGTGCCCGGACGAGTTCATCCACCCCTCGACCGCGGCCTCGGCGGACCGGTAGCCCAGGGACAGGTTCTCCCCCACCGCGCCGGCGCCGCACGCCGCGACGATCGGCTGCAGGGGGTCGTGCTCGAAGCGTCCCTCGGCGACGAGGACGGCCGTCCGCTGCGTCGCCTGCTGCGCCGCGCACGCCGAGACCGCGAGGTCACCGAGGCCGGCGGCGCGCCGCTCGGCGTTCGTGAGCTCGACGATGCGGGCGGTGAGCGCGTCGGCGGGGGCGGCGGCCGCGGCGGGCGCCGGGGCGGGCTGCTGCGCCGGCGGGGCCGGCGCCGGCGCGGCCTCCGGGGCGGGCGCGGGCGGCGCGGGCTCCGGCGGGGCGGCGGCCTCGGGGGTCACGGTGGGCGCGGGCGCCGACGGGGTCGGCGTGGGCACGTCCGTCGGGGAGGCGGTGGGCGTCACGGTGGGGGTCGCGGCGGCGTCCCGGTCGGTGCTGCGCGACGCGGCGGCGCGTCCGCGGTCCACCAGCTCGACGGCGGCGCTCACCGTGCCCGGCGCCTGCGCACCCGGCGCCAGGGCCACGACGGCACCCGACGCGAGGGCCAGCACACCGACCGGGGCGAGCAGGCGGACCCACGGCCCGCGCCGCCGCCGGCGCTGCTGCCAGCGCCGGATCTCACGTCGGCGGACCACGGGGAGCTCGGGCACGGCGGTGACGTTACCGGACCGTGACGTTTCGGGGTCAACCGGACAGAAAGTGCGCCGCGTCCTCAGCAGCAGCGTCCCTGCGGCGCGCGGTCCTGCCGGTCGGTGCGGTCGCGCCAGAACTGCCGCTCGGTCAGCACACCGGGGTCGCCCGGGCCGCGGCCGTGCGCGGCCTGGTGCTCGAGGTACCGCTCGTACGCGTCCTCGCCGAGCAGGGCGCGCACGAACCACCGCACCCCGCGCCGCGCGCCGGTCCGCGGCGGCGTCACGCGTGCCCCCGCGCGCGCACGGGCGGGTGCGCCGCCTCGTGCTCGCGCCACCGCGCCTCGAGCTCCTTCTCCGGCGGCGTGGGCAGGAAGCCGGCGGGCGCGAAGATCCGCGACGGCGTGGCCGGCACCTCCGCGCTCGGCGCACCCCCGGAGCGCAGCGACCGGTACGTCGCCCCGAGCGCGGTGAGGATGACGACGATCGCGAGGGTCACGAACACGATGGACAGGACGCCCTGGATCATCGTGTTGCGCACGACCGCCTCCATCGCCTCCACGCTGGTCGCGGTGCCGAAGCTGGTCTCCCCCGCCGCGAGCGCGTCCCGGAACGCGCGGTGCTGCGCGAAGTACCCGATCGCGGGGACGGGCGAGAAGATCTTCTGGAACGACGCCGTGATCGTGACGGCCGCCGCGAACGCCAGCGGCAGCGCCACCACCCACAGGTACCGCGCCGTGCCCTGCTTCGCGATGATCGCCATGCAGACCGCGAGCGCGATCGCGGCGAGCAGCTGGTTCGCGATCCCGAACAGCGGGAACAGCGTGTTGATGCCGCCGAGCGGGTCGGTGACGCCCATGAGCAGCACGGCGCCCCACGCGGTGACCATCACCGCGGTGGCGAACCAGGCGCCGGGTCGCCACGACGTGTCGCGGAAGCGCGGGACGACGTTGCCGATGCTGTCCTGCAGCATGAACCGCGCGACGCGCGTGCCCGCGTCGACCGCGGTGAGGATGAACAGCGCCTCGAACATGATCGCGAAGTGGTACCAGAACGCCATCATCCCGGAGCCGCCGACCACCTGCTGCATGATGTGCGCGAGCCCCACGGACAGCGTCGGCGCACCGCCCGTGCGGGACACGATCGTCTCCTCGCCGACGTCCCGCGCCGTCTGCTCGAGCACCCCGGGCGTCAGGTCCACGCCGGTCAGCCCGAGGCCGTTGACGAACGCGACGGCCCCCTCCACGGTGCCGCCCGTCGCGGCCGCCGAGGCGTTCATCGCGAAGTAGATGCCCCGGTCGATCGACAGCGCCGCGACCAGCGCCATGATCGCCACGAACGACTCCATGAGCATGCCGCCGTAGCCGATGAGGCGGGTCTGGCGCTCCTTCTCGACGAGCTTCGGCGTCGTGCCCGACGCGATGAGCGCGTGGAAGCCCGACAGCGCACCGCACGCGATCGTCACGAACAGGAACGGGAACAGCGAGCCCGCGACCACCGGCCCGGTCCCGGTGCTGGCGAACTCGCTCACCGCCGGCTGCTCGAGCACCGGCCGGACCAGCACGATCGCGACGGCGAGCATCACGATCGTGCCGATCTTCATGAACGTCGACAGGTAGTCCCGCGGGGCCAGCAGCAGCCACACCGGCAGCACCGCCGCCACGAAGCCGTACACGACGATGCCCCAGGCGATGGTCGTGCGGTCGAGCGTGAACACGTCGGCGCCCCACGCGGTGTCGGCGATCATGCCGCCGCCCACGATGGCGGTGAGCAGCAGCACGAAGCCGATGACCGACACCTCGGCGACCTTCCCGGGCCGCAGGAACCGCAGGTACACGCCCATGAACAGGGCGATCGGGATGGTCATCGCGACGGAGAAGACGCCCCACGGGCTCTCGGCCAGCGCGTTCACGACGACCAGCGCGAGGATCGCGACGATGATCACCATGATGACGAGCGTCGCGAGCAGCGCCGCCGTGCCGCCGACCACGCCGAGCTCGTCGCGGGCCATCTGCCCCAGCGACCGGCCGCCGCGGCGCATCGAGAAGAACAGCACCAGGTAGTCCTGCACCGCCCCGGCCAGGACGACGCCGACGATGATCCACACCGTCCCCGGCAGGTACCCCATCTGGGCGGCGAGCACGGGGCCCACGAGCGGCCCGGCGCCGGCGATGGCCGCGAAGTGGTGGCCGAACAGCACGCGCCGGTCGGTGGCGACGTAGTCCTTGCCGTCGGCGGAGTACTCGGCCGGGGTCGCGCGCCGGTCGTCCGGGCGCAGCACGTGCCGCTCGATGTACCGCGAGTAGAAGCGGTACGCGATCAGGTACGTGCACACCGCGGCGAACACGAACCAGATCGCGTTGACGGTCTCCCCGCGGACCAGCGCGATGATCACCCACGCCACGCCACCGAGCAGGGCGACGAGGCTCCAGACGACGATCCGCAGCGGGGTCCAGCGACGGTCCTCCGCCTCGACCGCGGCGGCGTCGAGCGCCACCGGCGGCAGGTCGCGGTCCTGGTCCAGCACGCCGTCCCTGCGGCCCCCTGCCACGGGCTGCCCACGATCGGCCATGTCATCTCCCCCTCGAGACGGTCCACCGGGCACTCCGTCTGGCACCCTAGCGACCGCCGCGCCCGCGCGGGGGGCGCGCCGGGATCCGGTGCAGGGCGGGCTCAGCCGAGGACGAGGTCGAGCACGGCGTCGGGACGCCCGGGGTCCACGAGGAGCGCCTCGACCGCGGCGCGCAGGTGCCACGCGCCCGCGGCGGCGGCGAGGCCGGCGGCCAGCGCCGCGACGTGCACGGCGTGCACGCGCGCGTCCGTCCCGGCGCCCTCGACCCACCACTCCACCGGCTCGCCGTCGACCCGCAGGTCGTCGTGCCGCTCCCACACCGCCGGCGCGCCGGCGAGCAGCTCGGCGACGCCCTCCGGGACCGGCTCGGTCTCGCCCGGCTCGTCGACCCGGCCCTCGGCCAGCTCGGACGCGCGCGGCAGGTCGAGCCGCTCGGCGACCTGCGCGGCGTCGGCACCCGCGGGGACGGGGACGAGCGCGCCCAGGTCGCGGCGCTGCCACCACGCCGGGGAGTCGGCGACGACCGCGGACGACGCCTCGGCCATCACGGCGCCGGCGGGCCCGGCGAGCGCCACGACGACGTCCGGGGCCAGCGTGCCCGGCACGCCGCCCGCCGCCCACGCGCGCCACACCCGGCCGGCGACCTGGGGCGGCACGACCGTGCCCGGCGGCCCGAGCCGGTCGAGCACCTCGTCCCAGTCGGCCGGGCCCAGCTCGGCGAGCGAGCCCACACCGCCGAGCGCGCGCAGCACCTCGGCGTCCAGGTGCGCGTACGCGGTCGGCACCGGTGGCAGCAGGCCCGCCGGCGCGTCCGACCCCGCGAGCGCGAACACCGCCGGCAGCGCCGGCTCGACCCGCGTGCGCAGCCACCACGCGGCGTACGACGGCAGCGGCACCGGCGAGCCCTCCGCGCGCACGGGGGTGAGCAGCGCGGCGCGCAGCCGCGGGCGGGAGGCCACGCGCGCGAGCACGCCGAGCCACGCGTCCTCCGCGACCGCGTCGAGGTCGGCGACCGCGTCGAGGTCGCCGACGTACAGGCCCGCGCCCACGGCGTCCGCGAGGTGGTCCACGTACTCGGACCAGCCGTCCAGGGACGCCGCCGCCAGCGCCGCCGGGTCGTCCGGGTCGTCGTCCGCGAGCACGCCCGTGACGACGTCCGGCACGCGCGTCACCACGAGGTCCGCCCGGACGCCGACGGCCGTGAGGACCGCCGGCCCCCACCGGTCGAGCACGTCGATCGCGACGGGCGCGAGCACCCGGTCGTCGAGCAGGCCGGCCGCGGGCGAGCCGGGCAGCACGAGGCCGTGCGCGGGCGACGGCTCGCCGTCGGCCGCGGTCAGCGTCAGCAGGCCCAGCCACCCGGCGGCGTCGGGCGGGACGACGTCGGCGGCCACGGGCCCGTCGGCGTCCCGGACCGCCGGCAGCGCCGCCACCAGGTCCAGCACCGCGTCGGTGACCTGCGCGGCGTGCGCCAGGTCGTCGTCGTCGGCCTGCGCGAGCACCGCGGCCCGCACGGCCGGGTGCGCCAGCAGGGCCGACGCGTCCGGCTGCTCCGCGCCCAGGCGGACGAGCAGGGGCCGCGCCGCACGCGGGTCGACGACGCGCAGCCCGCCCGCCCGCAGGATGGCCAGCGTCCCCGGCGCGAGCGCGTCCGCCAGGTCGGGGTCGAGCACGACCGTGCCCCGCGCGCCGCGCACCGTGCGGCCGTCCGCGAGCGGCACGGGCAGCGCACCCAGCGACTCCCGTGTGCGCGGGTCGGCCGCGGCCGGCTCCAGCGCGTCGTACAGCGCCGCCCAGTCCAGGCCCTCCCCCGCGGGCAGGTCGTCGACCACCTCCGCGAGCGTGCGCTCCTCCACGCCGAGCACCCGGGCCGCGGTGCGCCCCGCGGGCGGCACGTGCACGAGGCCCGTCAGCACCGTGCCCAACGCCCGCACCGCGGCGACGTCCGTCAGGTCCCGCACGAGCACCGCCCGGCGTGGCGCGACGAGGCCCTCCCCCGCCGCCGGCACGAGCAGCGGCGTGCGCACGAGCGCCGCGACGACCCGCTCGCGCAGCGCCGCGTCCAGGGGCCCGTCCGGCAGGCCCGTCGGCACCAGGTCGAGGACGTCACGACCGCTGGCGGCGAGGTCGGCCAGGAGCGCGGCGTACGCGTCCGCGGCGTGGTCCAGCACCGCGTGCGTCAGCGGCCCCGCGGCCACGTGCCGGCGCGAGGGGTCCAGCGGCAGCGTCGCGACGAGCAGCGCCGGCAGGGACAGCGGCTCGTCGGTGGGCGTCGGCGCGTGCACCACCCCCGGGGGCCGCACGCCGGCGCCCGGCCGGGGCACCGCCCACGTGACGCGCCAGCGGCGGGCCGAGCGCTCCTCGACGGGGCGGTCCGCCAGGAGCGCGAGGGGGAGCTCCCCCTCGGCGGTGCCCACGTGCCACCGGTCGGTCACGCCCGTGACCCGCCGCGCCGGCGCGGCGTCGTCCTCGACGACGACCTCGACCAGGGCCGGCAGCGCCAGCAGGAGCGCGTCGCCGACCTCGGCGAGCAGCCCCCGGACCGCGTCCGCGGCGGCGTCGTCACGCAGGTGCAGGACGACGGCCGTGTCGTAGCCCGCTGGCGGCCGGTCCGCGGCCTCCCACGGCAGGCGCAGCGCCGGCAGGGAGCCCTCGCGGCGGTCCACCTCGGCCGCCAGGTCGGGCCGCCCGTGCGCGGCCTCCCGCGCGGCGGTCTCCGCGAGCGCGGCCCGGGTCGCGTCGAGCGAGAAGCGCACCGCGCCCGTCGTGGAGCAGACGACGACGTCGTCCGCGACCGCCCGCACCGCCGCGAACCCCACGCCGAACCTGCCGACGGTCGACGGCGGGCCGTCCCGCTTGGCCGACGCGCGCATCGACGCGAGCGACGCCACGCCCGCGGCGTCGAGCGGCGCACCCGTGTTCGCCGCGACGAGCGTGCGGGGGCCGTCCGGGTCGGACGTCAGCCGCAGGAGCAGCCGGCCGGGGACGCCCGCGCGCGCCGCCGCGTCCGCGGCGTTCTGCGCGAGCTCGACCACGACCCGGTCGCGGTAGTAACCGCGAGCGTGGTCCTCCTCGGTGTTGGCGTCCTCGCGCAGCCGCGCGGGGGACGCCCGCCACGCCTCCAGCACCGCACCGCGCAGCGCGGCCGTGCCGAAGACGTCGGCGGTCACCGGGAGGTCGGTGCGTCGCCGCCGTCGGCGGCCGGGACCTCGGGGTCGTCGTCGGCGGCGGTGTCCGCGTCGGCGGGGGCGTCCGCGTCGGCCGCGGCCTCGGCGAGCGCGGCCTCGGCCGGCGTCGGGGCGGCGGCGTCCTCGTCGGCCGGGACGTCCTCCGTCACGGGCGCGTCGGCCTCCGGGGGTGCCGTCTCGCCCGTCACCGCGTCGCCGGCGTCCGGGGCGGGGACCTCGTCCGTCGGGACCTCGTCGGTGGGGGCCTCGTCCGTCGTGGCCTCGTCGGTGAGGGCCGCGTCCGTGGGGACCTCGTCCGTCGGGACCTCCTCCGTGGGGAGCGCGTCCGTCGGCGCGTCGTCCGCGGCCACGACTGGCGCGACCTCCGCGACGCGCGCCGGCCCGCGGTCCACCACGTCGATGCTGGTCTCGTCGATCAGCGGGCCGCCCGAGGGCCACTCCGACGGCAGCGGGTCGACGTCCGTCTCGGAGTGCGCGCCGCAGCCGTGGTCGAGGCTGACGACCTTGCCGTCGTCGGGCGACCACGCGTTGGCGCACACGCCGAAGACGGTGCCGAGCGACCCCTGCAGCGGCACGAGGAACCCGCACGACCCGCACGCCGCGGCGGACGCGACGGCACCCGCGCTGGTCGGCCCCCGGGACCCGCGGTACCAGCGCTCGGCGGCCTCGTCGCGACCCTGCGGCGACAGCACCCGGACGCGCGCGAGCGCGAGCTCGTCGATCGCGACCTCGTCGAGCTCGGGGTCGCCCGTGGGCGTCCAACCGGGCTCGAGGCGCGGGTCGTCGGGGCGGAACGGCAGCACGTCGCCCGGGCCGATGTCGCCCGGCCGCAGACGCTCCGACCACGGCAGCCACGGCCGCGGCAGGATCGCGTCCTCGGCGGGCAGCAGCTCGGCCTCGCAGACCGTGGCGGTGCGCCCGCGCGGCACGCGCGCGACCGTGACGGTCCACGCCCACCCGCGGTACCCGCGCGCGGTGCACGCGAACCGGTGGGAGACCAGCCGGTCGCCCTCGTGCACGGCACCCAGGTACTCCCCGACGTGCGACGGCTCCTCGGCGATCTCGAGCGCGACCTCCCGCGCGAGGTCGACGGCGCGGTCGAGGACGGCGTCCTTGGTGGCGGCCACGTCAGGCCTCGAGCTTGTCCGCGACGGCGCGCAGCAGCGCGGCGTACTGCCCGGCGCGCGCCCCCTCGGGGTAGCGGCCGCGGCGCAGGTCGTTGCCGATCTTGTCGAGCACCTTGATGAGGTCCTCGACGACCACGGCCATCTCCTCGGCCGGCACACGCTTGGCCTTCACGACGGACGGGACGGGGTCCAGCACGGTGACCGAGAGCGCCTGCGGCCCGCGCCGGCCGTCGGCCACGCCGAAGTCCACGCGCGTGCCGGGCTTGGGCGCGGTGACGCCCGCGGGCAGCGCGGAGGCGTGCAGGAACACCTCGCCACCGTCGTCGCTGGCGATGAAGCCGAAGCCACGCTCGGTGTCGAACCACTTGACCTTGCCGGTGGGCACTGGACTCCTCGGAAAGACGCGCGCGCCCACGGCACGTGGACGCAGCGTCCAGGCTACCGGCAGGCGCACGCGCTGACACGCGATGCCCGCGCCCGGGCGTGGGCCGCCGACCGCGGCGGACCCCTCCCGGCGCGCCGTCCGCCCGGCGGGTGTCGGTGCCGGGTGCTGGACTGTGCGCGTGGACGTCACCGGTGTGGACGCGGACGCGGCACGCGCCCGGCTGCTCGAGCAGCGCGCCGAGGCGGCGGACCGGCTCGCCTCGCTGGGCGCGGCGCGCACCGACGTGGTCGACGCCGCCCGCGGGTCGAACGTCGACGACGAGCACGACCCCGAGGGCACGACGATCGCGTTCGAGCGCGCCCAGCTCGAGGCCCTCGCGGCCGACGCGGTGCGCCGGCTGGCCGAGGTGGACGCGGCGCTCGCCCGCCTGGACGCCGGCACGTACGGCGTCTGCGCGGTGGGCGGCGAGCCCATCGACGCGGACCGGCTCGCGGCCCGGCCCACGGCCACGACGTGCGTACGGCACGCGTGAGCGCGCGGATCACCCGTTCGAGACCGAGGCCCTGAGCACGAGGGCTCGTAGTGTGGATGGCCGTGGACGCATCGCCGGACGAGCCCGCGCCCCCACGGGGCGCGGCGGCGGCGCGCCCGGCACCGGCACCGGCACCGGCACCCATCGCGACCGCCCGTGAGCACCGCCTCTCCTGGTCAGGCCTCACGGGGCGGGCCGGGGGCGACGGGACCGTCGCGGTCCCGTCGTCTTACCAGGAGCGCGACGACGACGCCCCCGTCCGCCGGACCACGGGCTCCCGCCGCGCCGTCGTCGTCTGCCTCGTGGGCGTCCTGACCCTCGCCGGGGTGGCCACGTCCTGGGCGCTCGTCCGCGACGCGCGCACGGCCACGGCGGATGCCTCCGCGAACCGGTCGGCCCCGTGGCCGAGCACGTCACGGACCACGGCACCGGTCGCCGCCGGCGCCCGGTTCATCGCGGTGCGGGACGCGCTCGCAGCTGCGGTCACCGACGGTGAGCTGGTGTGGTCCGCCTCCGCCGGCGTCGTCGACGAGACGCTGCGCACGCGGCTGCGGACCGCCCTCGACGACGCCGCCCGTGTCGGCGACGACGCCTCCGACCCGGGCCCGCCCGGCGGCACCGCGGCCGCGGCACGCCTGGCCGGCGTCGGAGAGGTCCTCCTCGCCGAGACCGCCGCCGTCCGGTCGGCGATGCCGATCACCGGGCCCCCGCCTCCGGCCGCCGTCGCACCCGGCATGGAGGCGCCCCCCGACGCGCCGGCACGTCCGCGGCGGGGCGGCGCGGCCGGCGTGCCGGTGGGCGGTGACGCGCCACCCGCGCCGGTCGCGCCGGTCGCGCCCGGCGCCGACCCCGGCAGCCCGCCTCCGCCGGCACCTGAGCCGCCCGAGCCCGAGCCGCCCGCGCCGGAGCCGTCCACGCCCCAGCCGCCGGTGCCGGAACCGTCGGCGCCCGAGCCGCCGCCGGACCCGAGCACCCCGGCGGAGCCGCCGCCCGACCCCGGCGCCCCGTGAGACGCCCGGGCCTCACGACCCGGTGACGTCCACGCCCCCGGAGACCACGCCGACGCGGCCCGTACCGCGCACCGGCGCGCGGCGGTCGGGTCAGCCCTCCGCGAGCCGGTCGAGCGCGAGCGCAGCGAGCAGCGCCGAGCCGACCGCGAGCGCGTCGTCGGCGAAGCGGGCGCGCGGCGAGTGGTTGTAGGGCGCGGTCTGCGGGTCGTCGCCCGCGGGCGTCGCGCCGAGGAACACGAACGCGCCCGGGACCTCCTGCAGCACGTAGCTGAAGTCCTCAGCGCCGGGCACGGGCTCGCCCGCCGTCAGCCAGCCGGCGTCCCCGAGCAGGGCACGCGCGACGCGCTCGGCCCGGTCGGCCTCGCCCGCGTCGTTGGACGTGACCGGGTAGCCGCGCTCGTAGTCGACCGTGGCGGTCAGGCCGTGCGCGGCGGCGACGTGCTCGGCGAGGCGCGCGATGCGCTCCGGCGCGGCGGCGTGCGTCGCGGCGCTGAACGTGCGGACCGTCGCCTCGATGTGCGCGTCGTCGGGGATGACGTTGTCCCGGCTGCCCGCGCGGATGTGGCCGACCGTGACGACGACCGGGTCGAACACGTCGAACTGGCGCGTGACCATCGCCTGCAGCGCCAGCACGATCCCGGCGGCCACGGGCACGGGGTCCTGCGCGAGGTGCGGCTTGGAGGCGTGCCCGCCCCGCCCGTGCACGGTGACGCGGACGGTGTCGGACGCCGCCATCATCGTCCCGGCGCGGCCGGAGACGAGGCCCGTGGGCAGGATCGACGAGACGACGTGCAGGCCGTACGCCGCGACGACGCGCGGCCCGGCGGCCTCGAGCACGCCCTCCTCGATCATGAGGCGCGCGCCGTGCAGCCCCTCCTCGCCCGGCTGGAACATCAGGACGACCGACCCGGCGATCTCGTCCCGGCGGGCCGCGAGCAGGCGCGCCGCGCCGACGAGACCGGCGACGTGCAGGTCGTGCCCGCAGGCGTGCATGACGCCCGGCTGCTCGGACGCGAACTCCTCGCCCGGCTCCTCCGCCACGGGCAGCGCGTCCATGTCGCCGCGCAGCAGCACCGTGGGCCCGGGCCGTCCGCCGCGGAGCACCGCGGTCACGGACGACAGGGCGCGGCCCGTGTGCACCTCGAGGTCGAGGTCCGCGAGCGCGTCCAGGACGAGGCGCTGCGTGTCGGGCAGGTCGAGGCCGATCTCCGGCACGCGGTGCAGCGCGTGCCGCAGCGCCGCCGTCCGCGGCAGGTCCGCCTGCGCGTCCGCCCGCAGCGCGGCGAGCACGTCCGGCGCCACCGCCGTCCCGTCCGTGCGCGGCTGCTGCGCCCCGGTCCCCTCGTCCACGTGTCCGCCCTCTCGTCGCCCGGCCGCCCCACCCTGCCACACGCCGCGCACGCGGCGACGGACCGTCGGCACCACGTCGCGGACGGCGCGCGGGGAGCCCTCGCACCGCCCCGCGGCGACGATCCGTCGCCCGTTGCGTGCGTGACCGGTCCGGCGCGCTCGTATCGTTGTGCGGATGGCCACGTTCTCCGGGTACCTGCGGGCGCGCAGCGACGACGACCTCGTCGCCCTGCTCACGCGCCGACCTGACCTGGCCACGCCCTCGCCCGCGACCCTCGCGTCGCTGGCCGCGCGGGCGACGAGCCGGTCCAGCCTCGACCGTGCGCTCGCGGGCGTCGACGCCCTGGTGCTGCAGGTCGTCGAGGCCGTCGTCGTGCTCACCGAGGACCCGCAGGCACCCCCGCCGGGTGTCGACGACGTCGTGCGGGCGGTCGGCGCCGCGGCCCCGGCCGACGCCGCCGCCGCGGTCCGCGCGGCCGTCGCGACCGCCGTCGGCCTCGCGCTGCTCTGGCCCGACGACGACGGCCTGCGCGCGGCGCCCGGCACGGCCGACGCGCTCGGTGCGACCGCGGCCGGGCTGGCGCCGGCGTCCGAGCGGCGACGCACCGGCCCCGAGGCGCCCGCCGACCTCCGCGCCGCGCTCGCGCAGGCACCCGCCGCGGCCGGTCAGGTCGTCGACGCCCTGCTGTGGGGCCCACCCGTGGGCCGCGCGCCCGCCGGTGGCCCGGCGGCCGACGCCGTCGACTGGCTCGTGCGGCGCGGCATGCTCCTGCGCGGCGACGACCGGCACGTCGTCATGCCGCGCGACGTCGCCCTGCGCCTGCGGGGCGGGCGCACGCACCGCGCCCCGGCCCTCGCGCCGACCGCGGCCGACGCGCCGACGCGCCCGGCGCCGCTGGTGGCCGCCGAGTCCACGGGGGCCGCCGAGCGGACCGTGCGGCTCGTGCGCCAGCTCGTCCATGTGTGGGAGCAGGCGCCGCCGGGCGTGCTGCGCGCCGGCGGGCTGGGCTCGCGCGACCTGCGCCGCACCGCCCAGGCGCTCGACGTGGACGACGCCGAGGCGGCCTGGCTCGTGGAGCTCGCCGGGGCGGCCGGCCTCGTCGCCGACGACGGCGAGGAGACCCCCGCGTTCGTCCCCACCGTCGAGTCCGACGTCTGGGACGCCGAGGACGTGCCGCAGCGCTGGGTGCGGCTCGCGCGGGCGTGGCTGCTGTCCGTCCGCACGCCGTGGCTCGTCGGCGAGCGCGACGAGCGCGGGACGCTGCGGGCCGCGCTCGACCCCGAGCTCGCACGCCCGTGGGTGCCGCGGCTGCGCCGCACGGTCCTGGACGTGCTCGCCGACGTGCCGCCCGGCACGGCCCCCACCCCCGAGACGGTGCACGCCGTGCTCCGCTGGCGCACGCCCCGGTCGGTGCCGCCGCGTGCCGCCGTGGACGCTGTGCTCGCCGAGGCCGGCCGCCTCGGCGTCCTGGGCGCCGGCGCGCTGTCCGGCGCAGGGCGCGCGCTGCTCGCCGAGGACGCCGCGCTCGACGCCGGCGACCCGGCCGCCGCACCCGACCCCGCGGCCGCGCTCGCGGCCGACCTGCCGGCCGCCGTCGACGAGGTGCTGCTGCAGGGCGACCTGACCGGCGTCGTGCCCGGCCGGCCGAGCGCCGAGCTCGAGGACCTGCTCGAGAGCGCCGCGCGCGTCGAGTCCCGCGGGGGCGCGATCACCGTCCGCTTCACCGCGGAGACGGTCCGCCGCGCGCTCGACGCGGGCGCCTCGGCGGACGAGCTGCTCGCCCGGCTGGACACCGCCGCGCGGGGCCGCGTGCCGCAGCCGCTGGAGTACCTCGTGCGGGACGTCGCCCGCCGGCACGGCCGGCTGCGGGCGGGCGCGGCGCACGCGTACGTCCGCTCCGACGACCCGACGCTGCTCGCCGGTCTCGCCGAGGACCCGCGCCTGGCCGGCCTCGGCCTGCGCACGCTCGCACCGACCGTGCTGGTCGCCGACGCCTCGACCGCGGAGCTGCTCGAGGCACTGCGCGCACGCGGCCTGGCGCCCGTGGCCGAGGACGCGCGGGGCGCCGTCGTGCACGGCGTCGCACCGACACGGCGGGTGCGCGGACGCGCGGCGGCGCGGGCCCGGCGGCGGGCCGTCGACGGCACCGCTGTGCACCAGCCCGACGTGCGGGCGCGGGCCGCGCGCGTCGTGGACGTCCTGCGGCGCGCGGACGCGAACGCCGTGCCGGTCACCGCCGCGGACGTCGCCACCGACGGGGCACGCGTCCCGCCCGCCGCACCGCGCACCGGCCGCGTGCTCGGCACCGACGGCTCCGCCGCGGGTGCGTCGGCGGACGCAGCCACGCCCGCCGACGACGCCCCGACCGGCCCGGCCACGCCGGCGGTGCCGCCGGCGCCGAGCCCGGCGGGTGCCGGAACAACCGACCCCGCCGACGCGTTGCTGCTCCTGCGCGAGGCCGCCCAGTCCCGCAGCCTCGTCTGGCTCGAGCTCGTCGGCCCGGACGGGCGGTCGGACCGACGGCTCGTGCGGCCGCTGCGCGTCGAGGGCGGCCGGCTCCGGGCGCTCGACCCGCGCCGTGAGGCGGAGCTCACCGTCGCGGTGCACCGCATCGCGGGTGTCGTCCCGGCGGACGGCACCGGCTGACGTCCCGACCCGACGACGCGTGCACGGCCCCGCACGACCGGCCCGGTCATCGACCCGGCCACCGACCTGCGCCGCCCGAGGGCGGCACCGCACGACCCGAGGAGAACCGCGTGCCCGACGGCCCGCTCATCGTCCAGAGCGACAAGACGCTCCTGCTGGAGGTCGACCACGACCAGGCGGACGCCTGCCGCCGCGCCATCGCACCGTTCGCCGAGCTCGAGCGCGCGCCCGAGCACGTGCACACCTACCGCCTGACCCCGCTCGGCCTGTGGAACGCGCGCGCCGCGGGTCACGACGCCGAGCAGGTCGTCGACACGCTGCTCGAGTTCAGCCGCTACCCCGTGCCGCACGCGCTCCTGGTCGACGTCGCGGAGACCATGGCCCGCTACGGGCGCCTGCAGCTCATCCAGGACCCGGTCCACGGCCTGGTGCTGCACGCGCTCGACGCGGCGGTCCTGGTCGAGGTCATGCGGTCCAAGAAGACGGCCGGCCTGCTGGGCGAGCGCATCGACGACACCGACGTCGTGGTGCACAAGTCCGAGCGCGGGCACCTCAAGCAGGTGCTGCTCAAGCTCGGCTGGCCGGCGGAGGACCTCGCCGGGTACGTCGACGGCGAGGCGCACCCGATCGCGCTCGCCGAGGACGGGTGGGCGCTGCGCCCGTACCAGAACCAGGCGGTCGAGAACTTCTGGCACGGCGGCTCCGGCGTCGTGGTCCTGCCCTGCGGCGCCGGCAAGACGCTCGTCGGCGCCGGCGCGATGGCCAAGAGCTCGACGACCACGCTGATCCTCGTGACCAACACCGTCAGCGCCCGGCAGTGGCGCGACGAGCTGGTCAAGCGCACGTCGCTCACCGAGGACGAGATCGGCGAGTACTCGGGCACGCGCAAGGAGATCCGCCCCGTCACGATCGCCACCTACCAGGTGCTGACGACGCGGCGGAAGGGCGTCTACACGCACCTCGAGCTGCTCGACGCGCGCGACTGGGGTCTGGTCGTCTACGACGAGGTGCACCTGCTGCCCGCGCCGATCTTCCGCATGACGGCGGACCTGCAGGCGCGCCGTCGCCTGGGCCTGACCGCGACGCTCGTGCGCGAGGACGGCCGCGAGGACGAGGTCTTCTCGCTCATCGGCCCCAAGCGGTTCGACGCGCCGTGGAAGGACATCGAGGCGCAGGGCTACATCGCCCCCGCCGAGTGCGTCGAGGTCCGCCTGACCCTCCCGGACGCCGACCGGATGCTCTACGCGATCGCCGAGCCGGAGGAGCGCTACCGGCTGGCCGCGACGGCGGGCGGCAAGGAGCGCGTCGTCGACCAGCTCGTCGCGAAGCACGCCGGCGAGCCGACCCTCGTCATCGGCCAGTACCTCGACCAGCTGCACGAGATCGCCGAGCACATCGGCGCCGACGTCATCACCGGCGAGACCCCGGTGAAGGAGCGCCAGCGGCTGTTCGACGCGTTCCGGCACGGGGAGATCACCAAGCTCGTCGTCTCGAAGGTCGCGAACTTCTCGATCGACCTGCCGGAGGCGTCGGTGGCGATCCAGGTGTCGGGCTCGTTCGGGTCACGCCAGGAGGAGGCGCAGCGCCTCGGGCGGATCATGCGGCCCAAGGCGTCGGGCAAGACCGCGCACTTCTACACGGTGGTCGCGCGCGACACGGTCGACCAGGAGTTCGCCGCCCACCGCCAGCGCTTCCTGGCGGAGCAGGGCTACGCCTACACGATCGTCGACGCGGAGGACCTGGGCGTAGCGCCGTGACCGGCGGCGCTCGCGCAGCGCCCCCACCCACCTCCCCCTCGTGAACCCGGGGTTCCTCAGCACGCGAGCGCGTCGGCGCTGAGGACCTCCGGGTTCGTCGTCCGTGGGCCCTGTCGACGGACGGCGAACCCGGGCCCGGCGGCGGGAACGGGGCAGTTAGGCGGGGCAGGGCCGGGGTCAGCGGGGACGGAGGCAGCCTTGGCGGCCTCGCGGTCGACCGTGAGCGGCCGCCCGTGCGACGGTGCAGCCGTGCACCTGCGTGACGCGACCGACGACGACCTCGACCTCCTCCTCGACCTGCTGCTCGAGGCGTTCAACTGGACCGGCGAGGCGCGTTTCACCCTCGACGACGTGCGGAGCGACCCGCACACCGGTCGCTACCTCGACGGGTGGCGCCGGCCGGGCGACCTCGGCGTCGTCGCCGTGGACGGCACCGCGCCCGTCGGCGCCGTCTGGGCGCGGGCGCTCACGGCGGACGCACCCGGCTACGGCTACGTCGCCGACGACGTCCCCGAGCTCGGCATGGCGGTGGCCGCGGGCGCGCGCGGGCGCGGCGTCGGCACCCTGCTGCTCAGCGGGTTCCTCGACCGGGCGCGCACGGCCGGGTGGCGGGCGGTGAGCCTGAGCGTCGAGGACGGCAACACCGCCGCCCGCGCGCTGTACGAGCGGCACGGCTTCGTGCCGGTGGGCCGCAACGGCGGCTCGGACACGCTGCTGCGCACGCTCTGACGGCGGCCGGCGGCGCGCTGCTCCCCCACCGACCCGCCGCCCCGGAATCGCCATGCACCGCCCGCGGTTGACGCGCCATGACCCTCCTCGACCCGACGACGGAGCTCGGACGGCGCGCGGTAGGAACGTGCCCGGTCGGCGGCACCCGGAACCCCGGAGGGGCGCGGTCCGTTGCGACGTGTGCAGGCGTGAGAAAGGATCGACGAGTGCGTGCACTGCGAGGTCGGGTCGTCACCGTGGGAGCGGGTGTCGCGCTGGGCGCGAGCCTGCTCATGGCCGGGGCGGGTGCCGCCGCGGCGGTGCCGCCCCCTGCGCTGCGCGAGGACGTGACGGACGAGTCCGGCGTGCTCAGCGCCGGCGAGGAGGCGGAGGTGCAGGCGGCCCTCGACCAGCTCGCCGCCCAGACGGACTACCAGCTGTACGTCGTCTACGTGCCCGAGTTCACGGGCGCCGCGGGCGGCACGGAGTGGGCGCAGGCGGCGGCGGAGGCGAGCCAGCTGGGCGCCGACGACGTGGTCCTGGCCGTGGCGACGGAGACGGAGCGCTACGCGCTCGTGCCCGAGTCGGCGGGCGCCATCACCGCCGAGGAGATGCAGGCCATCGCCCGGTCCGCGGAGGACGACCTGCGCGCGGGCGACTGGGCCGGCGCGGCCGTCACGACGGCCGAGGGCGTCGAGGCCGCCGCCACGGGCAACGCCGTCCCCGGTGCCGGGGGCGGCGGAGGAGGCTTCATGACCGCGCTGCTCGTCGGTCTCGTCGTCATCGGCGGGATCTTCCTGCTCACGACGTTCACGTCCCGCCGCAGGAAGCAGCAGCCCGCCGGCCGCCCGCTGCAGGACACCGCCGGCGCCACGCGCGTGGCATCGACCGCGGACGAGTTCCACCAGCTCCCGACGGCCGAGCTCGACCGCCGCTCCGCGCAGGCGCTCGTGCGCCTCGACGACGCCCTGCGCTCGTCGGAGGAGGAGCTCGGGTTCGCCCAGGCCCAGTTCGGCGCCGCGTCGACGCGCGAGTTCGAGACCGTGCTGGTCGACGGCAAGCAGCGGCTGACCGAGGCGTTCCGCCTGCGCCAGACGCTCGACGACGACATCCCGGACACCGAGGAGCACGTGCGCGGGACGTCGGCCGCGATCCTGCGCCTGTGCCGCGAGATCGGGCAGCGCCTGGACGAGCAGAAGGAGGCCTTCGACCAGCTGCGCGCGATCGAGGAGCGCGTCGACGACGCCCTCGACGCGCACGAGCGCGAGGCCGCCACGCTGCGCGCCCGCGTGGCTCCGGCCCGTGCGGCGCTGTCCGCGCTCGCGGCGCGCTACCCGGCGAGCGCCCTGACCTCGGTCGCGGGCAACCCCGACCAGGCGGAGCTGCTGCTCGGCGAGGTCGGCACCGCGCTCGCGGAGGGACGCCAGCGCGTCGCCGCGGGTGAGCGCAGCACCGCGGTCGGCTACGCACGCGCGGCCGAGGAGGCGCTCGGCCAGGTCCGGCGCCTGCTGGACGCCGTGGACACCGCCGGCGAGGACCTCGCCGCGGTGGGCGTCCGGCTCGAGAACGCGGTCGCGTCCATCACGAGCGACCTGTCCGACGCCGCCCGGCTCGCGCGCGGCAACGCCCAGGTCGAGCCGCGGGCGATCGAGGCGCGCGAGGCCGTGGCCGCCGCGTCGGCGGCGCGCTCGGGGCAGGGCGACCCGCTCGCCGCGCTGCGGCGCATCACCGCGGCGGAGGCGGCGATCGACGAGGCCCTCGCCCCGATGCGCCAGCAGGCGGAGCGCTCGCGACGCGCGCAGGCGCTGCTCGACGACACCCTGGGCCGGCTCGAGTCGGCGGTCCGCGCGACGGCCGACTACGTCAGCACCCGCCGCGGCGCGGTCGGACCGCAGGCACGCACGCGGCTCGCCGAGGCGGACCGGCTGCGCATGCGCGCCGCCGACCAGCGGGCCACCGACCCGGAGGCCGCGCTCGCGACCGCCCAGCAGGGCGAGCAGCTCGTCGCCGAGGCGCAGCGCCTCGCGCAGGTCGACGTCGAGAACGCCGAGCAGATGGCCGGCTACGGCGGCGGGTACGGCCCGGGCGGGTACGGCGGCCGCGGCTACGCGCGGCGCGGCGGCGCGGGTGACATGGTGTCCGGCGTCGGCGGGATGGTGCTCGGCGGCATCCTGCTCGACTCGATCCTGCGCGGCGGCGGCGGCTTCGGCGGCGGTGGCGGCTGGGGCGGCGGCGGTGACGGCGGCGGGTTCGACGGCGGCGGGTTCGGCGACGGCGGGTTCGACGGCGGGTTCTGATGCCGCTACGACGGCTCACCAGAGGGTTTTCCGGTACGAACGAGAGGCACGGGACGATGACCGAGAAGCAGTCCATCTTCGGGCGCATCACGCAGCTGGCGCGGGCGAACGTCAACGCCCTGATCGACCAGGCCGAGGACCCGCAGAAGATGCTCGACCAGCTGGTGCGGGACTACACGAACTCCATCGCCGACGCGGAGAAGGCCATCGCGCAGACGATCGGCAACCTGCGCCTGGCCGAGCAGGACTACAACGAGGACGTCCGCGCCGCGCGCGAGTGGGGGCAGAAGGCGCTGGCCGCGTCGTCGGCCGCCGACCAGGCGCGCGCCCAGGGCGACGGCGTCCGTGCGGACCGGTTCGACAACCTCGCGAAGATCGCCCTCGGCAAGCAGATCACCGCCGAGCAGGAGGTCCGCGACGCCGAGCCGATCATCGCCTCGCAGCGCGAGACGGTCGACAAGCTCAAGGCCGGCCTGTCGCAGATGAAGGACAAGCTCGGCCAGCTCAAGCAGCGCCGGGACACGCTCGTCGCGCGCCAGAAGTCGGCGCAGGCGCAGCGCCAGGTCCAGCAGGCGATCGGCTCGATCAACGTGCTCGACCCGACGAGCGAGCTCGCGCGGTTCGAGGAGAAGGTGCGCCGCGAGGAGGCCGTGGCGATGGGCCACGCCGAGATCGCCGCGTCCTCGCTGGACAACCAGTTCGCCGAGCTCGAGTCGACCGGCGAGCAGCTCGAGATCGAGGCGCGCCTCATGGCCCTCAAGCAGGGCTCCGCGCCGCGGCAGCTCGAGGGCACGCCGGTCACGCCGGTCACGCCCGAGATCGAGGCCTGACCCACCCCTCACGCGACGAGCGTGCGACCCGACCGGGTCGCACGCTCGTCGTGCGTCCGGGGCCGGCCGGCGGGTCAGACCGGGACGCGCACCGCCGCGCGCGTGCGCACGAGAGCGGCGAACGACTCGGCGAGCGCGCGGCCGGCGGCCTCGACCTCGTCGGCGCGCGCGTCGGCCTGCGCCACCACGGCCTCGGTGTCGACGTCGACGTGACCGTCGGCCCACGCGCGCAGCGTCTCGCGGCTCGCCTCCGGGTGGAACTGCACGCCCCACGCGGAGCCGATCCGGAACGCCTGGAACGGGTACGTCGACGACGACGCGAGCCACACCGCCCCGCGCGGGAGGTCGACCACCGCGTCGGCGTGCATGCTCGCCTGCGCGGTGCTGCGGCGGGGCCCGGCGGCCCGCGCCAGCCCCGAGAGCAGGGCGTCCTGCTCGGCCTCGGGGCGCCAGCGCACGTCCACGACGCCGGCCTCGCGTCCGGGCGGGGCGGCGAGCTCGACGCGGCCCCCGCGGGCCACGGCCAGCAGCTGCGCGCCCAGGCAGATGCCGAGGGCGGGCACGTCGGTGGCGCTGACGACGGCGAGGAGCGCGCGCAGGCCCGGCAGCCAGGGGGCCACGGCGTCGTCGTGCGCGGACATGTGCCCGCCGAGGACGACGAGGCCGTCGCCGACCTCGGTCGGACCGGGGATCGCGTCGCCGAGGTCGGCGCGCACGAGGCGGACGTCGACCTCGCCGAGCCAGTCGGCGAAGCGGTCGAGCGTCGCGTCGGGAGAGCTCTGGACGACGGTCACGCGCGGGCTGCGGCCGGTTCGCGCGGCGCCGCCCGGGGCGTCCGCGGGGCCGCCGGTGGCGAGGACCCGGCCGGTGGTGTCTGCGGTCACGCTCCCACGGTAACGGCCGGACGCCCACGGCCCGAGGCGCGAGGTCACATGTCGATCACGATCCGCCGCGGCCGGCCCGCGCCGCGCCGAGCGCGTCCAGCCGGCTCTCAGACTCCGCGCCGCGGGCTCCGGTCCCTCTCAGGCGACTCCCAGATCCCGGCGGGAGAATGGGGCCATGAGCACCGCGTCCGGGACACCCGAGGCCAGGCTCCTCGTCGTGGACGACGAGCCGAACATCCGCGAGCTGCTGGCCACGTCGCTGCGCTTCGCCGGGTTCGAGGTGCACGCCGCCGCCGACGGCGGGTCCGCCCTCCGCCTCGCGCGGGACACCGACCCCGACCTGGTCGTGCTCGACGTCATGCTCCCCGACATGGACGGGTTCACCGTCACGCGCCGCCTGCGCGAGAAGGGCCAGCACGTGCCCGTCCTGTTCCTCACGGCGCGGGACGACACCGCCGACAAGGTGCAGGGCCTGACCGTCGGCGGCGACGACTACGTCACGAAGCCGTTCAGCCTCGAGGAGGTCGTGGCGCGCATCCGCGCGATCCTGCGCCGCACCACCCCGGGCGACCAGGACAGCACCTCCGTGCTGCGCTACGCCGACCTCGAGCTCGACGAGGACACCTACGAGGTCCGGCGCGCCGGGCAGCCCATCGAGCTGTCCCCCACCGAGTTCAAGCTGCTGCGCTACCTGATGCTCAACCCGAACCGCGTGCTGTCCAAGACGCAGATCCTGGACCACGTGTGGCAGTACGACTGGGGCGGCGACGCGAACATCGTCGAGTCCTACATCTCCTACCTGCGGCGCAAGATCGACCAGCTGACGGGCCCCGACGGGGAGCGGCTGCCGCCCCTCATCCACACCCGGCGCGGCATCGGCTACCTGCTGCGCGAGTCGACGTGAGCGACGCGCCACCGGGCACCAGCCGGCGCGCCGCGGCCGCCGCGGCGGTGCGCGAGCGCTGGGACCACGTGCCGCTGAGCGAGCGGCTCGTGTCGATCATCGTCGTGCTGCTCGGGACGGGCCTCGCCCTGGCGGGCCTGGCCAGCTCGACCCTGCTCGAGCGCGAGCTCGTGGCCCAGGTGGACGCGAAGCTGAAGAACGAGGGGTTCCAGCAGGTCCGGGAGCTGTTCGACCCCGCCGCGCCCTGGGACGCCGACGCCACGACCCCGTCGGACTACTACGTCGTCGCCCAGCTGGGCTGGCGCGCCCAGGAGCTGGTGAGCAACCCGTACACGGTCGAGGAGTACGGCACGCCGCGCGTGCCGAACGGGCTGACCCCCGAGAGCGCGGAGCTGGGACGTCCGTACACGGTCGCGTCGGACCGGACGGGATCCCGCTGGCGGGTCGTGTCCTACCCGTACGCGGACGGGAGCGACGTGATCCTGTCCGTGGCGCTGCCGCTGCGCGACATCGACCGGACGGCGACCCGCATGACCTGGATCCTCGTCTCCAGCGGCGCCGCCCTCATGGTCATCGGTGCGATCGTCGGCGGCTGGGCCGTGCAGCGCTCGCTGCGCCCGCTGCGGGAGATCGAGGACACGGCCGCCGCCATCGCCGCGGGCGACCTGTCGCAGCGCGTCCCGCAGGCACCCGCCACCACCGAGGTGGGCAGGCTGGGCGCCGCGCTCAACGGCATGCTCGCGCAGATCGAGCAGGCGTTCGACGCGCGCACGGCGTCCGAGGCGCGCATGCGGCGGTTCGTCGCCGACGCGTCCCACGAGCTGCGCACGCCCCTGGCCGCGATCCGCGGGTACGCCGAGCTGTACCGGATGGGCGCCATGACGACGCCCGAGCAGGTGGACGACACCATGCGCCGCATCGAGGGCTCCGCACGCCGCATGGGCTCCCTCGTCGAGGACCTGCTCGCGCTCGCCCGGCTCGACGAGGGACTGCCCGGCCGGCTGGGGCCGGTGGACCTGACGGTGCTGGCGGCCGACGCCGTGAGCGACCTGCGCGCGATCGACCCGGACCGTCCCGTGCGGCTGGAGACGCTCGCCCCGGCGGCACCCGTCGTGGTGCAGGGCGACGAGGTGCGGCTGCGCCAGGTGCTCGCGAACCTCGTCGGCAACGCCGCGCAGCACACCCCGGCAGGCACGCCGGTGGAGGTCCGCGTGGGGCCCGCGGGCCGCGACGCCGACGGCCGGCGCACCGCGCTGCTCGAGGTGCGCGACCACGGCCCCGGCATCCCGCCCGAGCACGCCGCGCGCGTGTTCGAGCGGTTCTACCGCGTCGACGCCTCGCGCACGCGCGAGTCCGGTGGTTCGGGGCTCGGCATGGCGATCGCGGCCGCGATCGTCGCGTCGCACGACGGGCAGGTCGGCATCGAGGAGACGCCCGGCGGCGGCACCACGGTGCGGGTCGTCCTGCCGGTCGACGGACCCGCCGGCGCGGCCGCTGCGGACGCGCCCGGCGGCGTCACCGGACGTCCGTCCAGTGGGACCGAGGGTGCGCCGTCCTCCCCGGACGCGGCTACGATGGCGCGTCCTACGTCACCGTCGTGAGGCATGATCCATGGGCGTCCATGACGCACCGGGCTGGCTTCTGCCGGCCTTCTCCCGCAGCGTCGTCGGAGCGGGTGGCACCGCCTCCCCCGAGGAGATCCGCCGTACCGGTGAGGACCTCCTCGACCGCTGGTCCCAGACCGGCCGGCACTTCCACAACGTCAAGCACCTCGTCGAGGTGCTCGCGCACGTGGACGAGCTCGACGAGGAGGTGCACGAGCCCGACCTCGTCCGGCTCGCGGCCTGGTACCACGGCGTGGTGTTCGACTCCGCGGAGCGCAAGGCGTACGCCAACCAGGGCGGGGAGGACGAGGCGGCCAGTGCGCGCCTCGCCCGCGAGCAGCTGACCGCGCTCGGCGTGCCGGAGCACCGGGCCCAGCGGGTCGGGGAGCTCGTGTCGGCGCTCGTGCGCCACGCCCCGAACCGCAAGGACCTCGACTGCGCGGTCCTGTGCGACGCGGACCTCGCGATGCTCGCGGCCGAGCCGCAGCGGTACAAGGCGTACCTGCACGACGTGCGCTCGGAGTACGCGCACCTGCCCCTCGAGGACTACGTGCGGGCCCGGACCCGGATCCTGCGCAAGCTGCTGGCCCGCCCCTCGCTGTTCGTCAGCCCCCTCGCGCAGGGGTGGGAGGAGCCGGCGCGGCAGAACGTCGCGGCAGAGCTCCAGCGCCTCGAGAAGGAGCTGGGACGCCTCGAGGCTGCCAGGGCCGCGGACGACGCCTCGGACACCCCGGGGCAGGACGACGAGCGGGGCACGGGGTCCCCGCCCGTCGTCGACGCACCGCAGCCCACGAGCCCGCGCTGACGCACCGGCCCCGGCCGCCGAGACACCCGCACGCGCGCGCCCGCTGACGGACCGGCACCGCCGGCCCCGCGTGCGCGGCCGCACGGCCCGGGCGTCAGTGCGTGAACAGCCGCGCGGCGTGCGCCTCCGCGTCCGCGTACGTACGTGCGGCGGCCTGCATCGCCGTCGCGATCTGCCCGAGGGACTGCTCGACGCGCGCCTGCGTGGCCGTCCACTCGGCGACGAGCGCCGAGAACGCCCCGGCCGCACCGCCGCGCCACGACGCCTGCAGCTCGGTGAGCTGCCGCTGCATGCCCGCCACCTCGGCCTGGATGGTGGCCGCGCGCGCGAGCACCGCCGCCGCCGACCCGTCGAGATGGCCGGCGTCGACCTCGTACCTGCTCATGGGACCTCCCTCGCGTCCGCCGCGGCCGCCCGGCGGGCGACCCGTCGACGACGGACGCGCCGACGCTAGGGCGGCCCCGCCGGGCGTCCGCGCCGAGCGGCCCGCGCGGGTGAGCGCCGCCGCCCTCCCGCGGGCTGGGGTCGGGTCGGCGCCCCTCGCCTCGGGGTGTGCCCCCGCTCCTCGAGCCTCGACGACCCCGGGGGTCGGTGCGACCGCGCGGCCGCCGTCCCCGGGCGACGACCGCCGTACGCTCGCCCGGTGACCGTGCTCGTCGACCCTCCGCTGTGGCCGCGCCACGGCACCGTGTGGGGTCACCTCGTCAGCGACGCCTCGTACGACGAGCTGCACGCCTTCGCGGCGCGCGCCGGCATCCCGCGGCGGGCGTTCGACCGCGACCACTACGACGTCCCGGCGGAGCGCTGGGACGACGTGGTCGCCCTCGGTGCCGTGCCGGTCGGCACGCGGGAGCTGGTGCGGCGGCTGCGCGCGTCCGGGCTGCGGGTGCGGGCCCGCGACCGGCGCCCGGACGGTGCCCCCGACGCGACCGCACGCGACCACCACGCCGACCGGCGCGCCGCCGGGCACCGCGCCGCCTGCTGACACGCCGTCTGCCGGCACGCGGCGTGCGACGCGCGGCCGCCCGTCGGTGCGCACGGCGGGCAGTCCGTCGCGCGCCCCGGCTCAGCGTCCCCGCGCGAGGGCCGCGAGCCACCCCCCGGTGTCGGTGAGGTCGGCGCCGGTCGCCCCGGCCTCGGCGGTGCACCCGAACCCGACGACCCACGTGCCGTCGGCGAGCTCGACCTGCCCCAGGGTCATGGGTGCCGGCAACGCGGCCAGGAACACGCCGAGCGCGCCCGGCGCGAGGCGCCACACCTCGCCGGCGATGGGCGCACCGTCGCCCGGCCCGACGCGGACGAGCCCCGGCTTGCGCGGCACCGTGTCGAGCGCGACGAGCCGGTAGGCGTCCGACGTCGTCACCGCGCGGTCGAACCGCGCGCCCAGGTCGGCGAGCTGGCCCTGCAGCGGCTGCCCGCGCAGGTGCGCGCCGACGACGAGCAGCTCCACGGTGCCCGGCACCAGCAGCGGCGCCGACAGGGGCGCGGACGAGGGCGCGGACGAGGGCGCGGGGGCCGGCACCTGCCCGGACGCCGGCCGCCCCGCCGGACCGGCCCCACCGGCCGAACCCGCCGCCGCCCGCGGGCCGCCCGCGGTCCCCTCCCCCAGCAGGCGCGCCGCCAGGTCGAGCGCGAGCTGGTCCTCGCACGCCCGCGCCAGCACGGTGACCCCGAACGGCCCGCCGTCGGCCTCGCCCACGGGCACCGCCACGGCGGCGAGGTTCAGCAGGTTGACGAAGTTCGTGTACGTGCCGAGCCGCCGGTTGATGCCGACGGGGTCGGCCTGCACCGCCGCGATCGTGGGGTGCTCGGTGGTGGTGGGGAGCAGGAGCAGGTCGCACCCGTCGAGCGTGCGCACCGCCGCGGCGCGCGCCTCGTCGAGCCGCAGGCGGTCGCGCACGTACGCGGCGGCCGGCACCGAGCCCCCCGCCAGGACGATCGACGCGACCGTCGGGTCGGCGTCGGCCGGGCCCGTCGCCAGGAAGTCACCGACGGCCGCGTACCGCTCGGCGACGAGGGCACCGTCGTAGAGCAGCCGCCCGGCCGCGAGCAGGCCGGACACGTCGACCTCGACCGCGCGCGCCCCGACGGCCCGCGCGCGGGCGACCGCACCGGCGAACGCCGCGCGCCACGCGTCCGAGAGGGGCGCGAGGTCCGCCGGGCGCGGCACGGCCACCACGGGCGCGTCCCGCAGGCCGACCCGCACGTCGGCGGGCCACCGGCGCCGCGCACCGCCGCCGGCGTCGGGCGCCGCGTCGTCGTCGGCCACCGCGCCACCGGCGTCGACGTCTCCCGCGCCCGATCCAACCCCCGACCCAGACCCCGCCCCAGCCCCAGCCCCGACCATCAGCCGCGTCGCGAGCACCCCCGTCGCGAGGTCGCGGGTGAACGTCGTGACGACGTCGTAGGACGGGCAGGCGGGCACGACGCCCGCCGTGGGCACCAGGCCGATCGTCGTCTTGATGCCGACGAGCCCGTGGAAGGCGGCGGGCACGCGACCGGACCCCGCGGTGTCCGTGCCGATCCCGATGTCCGCGACGCCCAGCGCAACGGCGACGGCCGACCCCGACGAGGACCCGCCCGAGACCCGGTCCGGCAGGGTCGCGTGCCGCACCGCCCCGTACGGGCTGCGGGTCCCGACCAGCCCGGTCGCGAACTGGTCCAGGTTCGTCTTGCCGAGCACGACCGCACCCGCGTCGACGAGCGCCTGCACGGCCGGTGCCGTCCGCGCCGCGGGCCCGGGCCGCCCGGCGGGGTCGGTGGCGTACGAGGGGCAGCCGGCCGTGGTGGGCAGCCCGGCGACGTCGACGTTGTCCTTCACGGCCAGCGTCGTGCCCGCGAGCGGGAGCCGTTCGCCCGCGGCGACGCGCGCGTCGACGGCGTCGGCCGCGGCGAGCGCGTCCGCCTCCGGGACGAGGGCGATCCACACCTCCGGGCGGTCGGCCGCGCGCACCCGGGCGTACGCCGCGCGCACCCGTGCCCGCGCCGTCCCGTCCGCCGCGGCCGGTCCGTACCCGTCGGCACCGCCCGGGACCGCGGCCTCGTCCGGCGTCCGCGTGCCCGACGTCACCGCCCTCACGCGTCCACCGCCCGCACGCCGAGCGATGCCCCCGGCCCGGCATGCTCCTCGGCAGGCGGCGCGGCGGCCGCGTGCTCGCGGAGCACGGCGACCGTGCGCTGGATCGGGACGGCGGTCT
Source organism: Cellulomonas shaoxiangyii (assembly GCF_004798685.1). Taxonomy (NCBI): domain Bacteria; kingdom Bacillati; phylum Actinomycetota; class Actinomycetes; order Micrococcales; family Cellulomonadaceae; genus Cellulomonas; species Cellulomonas shaoxiangyii. Next base: position 3,225,486 of record NZ_CP039291.1, read on the forward strand.
CGCCGCGGCGGGCGGCGGGCAGGGTGTCGAGCACGGCGGCCCCTCGGGTCGGTCCGACCGCGGCGGCCGGAGTGGACGGGGCTGTATACACCCCGGTATCCGGACCGTAGGAAGGCTGTGTTTCACCCGGCGCCCGCCGACGTGAACGCGGGGTTACGGTCGCGGCCCCGTCTAGGGTGACCGCCTCGGGGCAGGAGTCGACGCCGCCGCCGGCCCGCGGGGGGACGGGGTGCGGGCACCTGACCGCACGCGCGCGACGGCGGTGGCCCCACCCCGTCCACGGCCCCCCGCCACCACTCGGAGGACCCGCCCGTCATGCCACGCCGCATCCGCACCCTGACCGGCCTCGGCGCCGTGCTCGCGCTCACCGTCGCCCTGTCCGGGTGCAACGCCTTGCGCGACCAGGTCTCCGGCCCGCCCCGCGACGAGAACGGGGTCGCCATCGTCCGCGTCGTCAAGGACGCGGTCCTCGAGGCACTGCCGGACGCGGTCGACGTCAGCACGCTCGTCCGCCTGGACGGGTTCGCCAACACGATGTCGCTGACCGTGACCCTGCCCGACGACGCCGTCCTCGACGTGGCCACGGTGCAGACCGGCGCGCGGGCCGTCTGCGAGCACGTGACGGGGTACGACAGCATGGAGTACGGCTTCTACCAGGCCGACGGTCGCATCGACCTCACGGAGCTGTGGCCGGCCGCGTTCCCGGGCGTCGGGCGCGTCGACCGGAGCACGGCCGACTTCTGGGAGGACGACTGCGCGGCGATCCTCGCGGGGTGAGCGGCACGGCCGCGCCGTCAGCCCGCGATCGCCATCCGCGCCATCGCGGTCGTCGCGCGGTCCATCACGACCTCGAGCGACTCCCCCACGTGCTTGTGCAGCGCGGTGAGGGACTCCGGCAGCCGGCGGGCGAGGACGAGCCGGAGGATCTCCCGGTGCTCGTCGACGGTGGCCGTGATCCGCTCCTCCTCGACGAAGTCGTGCATGCGCACGGCGCGGATCTTCTGGTTCACGGTGACGAGGGCGTCGGTGAGCTGGACGTTCCCCGAGGCGCGCGAGAGCACCTGGTGGAAGCCCTCGTCGAGGACCACGAAGCTGGCGTCGGGCGTGGGCAGGTCGTCGCGCAGCTCGTCCCACCGGGCGAGCTCGGCCCTGAGCAGGGCCGCGTCGTGCTGGACCTGCGGGTTCTCGATGGCCCGCGCGATGCCGCGCAGCTCGAGGGTGATGCGCAGCTCGTAGAGGTTGCGCAGCGTCTCGAGGGACGGCACGACGACGGCGTACCCGAAGTCCGTGCGCTCGACCAGGCCGTCGGACAGCAACCGCGACAGCGCCTCGCGCACCGGGGTGCGGGAGACCTCGAACGCCTTGGAGAGCTTCGGCTCGGTCAGGCGCTCACGCGGCGAGACGCGGCCGTTGAGGATCTCGTCGCGCAGCCGGTGGTAGACCGCGTCCCGCAGCGACCCCGTGACGGGGGCGCCGCCGGCCGCCATCACGGGCGTCGGGTCGTCACCGGCACCGGTTCCCATACCGGGGAAGCGTAGTCCGGCACCTGCGCCCCCCGGCGGCGGAAGCGCCGCACCGCTCACAGGGCCATCGCCGCCCGGACGACGTCCTGCTGCTCCGCACCACCCGCGCCCGTGGCGGTCACCCGCCCCGACTCGAGCACGTGGTAGCGGGACGCCGCCCCGAGCGCGAACCCGACGTGCTGCTCGACGAGCAGCACCCCCAGCCCGTCGGCCGCGAGCTGCACGACCGCACCCTCGATCTCCGCGACGACGGACGGCTGGATGCCCTCGGTGGGCTCGTCGAGGACCATCACGCGCGGCCCGGTGACGAGCGCCCGCGCGATCGCGAGCTGCTGGCGCTGCCCGCCGGACAGCAGCCCGGCCCGCCGGCTCAGCACCTCGCGCAGCGCCGGGAACAGGTCGAGCGCCTCGTCCACCCGGCGCGACCCGGCGGCGCCCGCCACGTCCGCGACCAGCAGGAGGTTCTCGCGTGCCGTCAGCTGCCCGAAGGACTGCTGCCCCTGCGGGACGTAGGCGAGGCCGCGCCGCACGCGCTGGTGCGGCCGGGCCCGCGTGACGTCGTCGCCGTCGATCAGCACGGCCCCGGACCGGAGGGGCAGGAGCCCCACGGCCGCCCGCAGCAGCGTCGTCTTCCCGGCGCCGTTGTGGCCGAGGACCGCGACGACCTGCCCGTCCGGCACCTCGACGTCCACCCCGCGCACGACCTCCGTGCGCCCGTACCCGACGTGCACACCGCACAGCTGCAGCATCACTCCACCTCCGTCGTCACGCCGGCCGCGTGCCCGGCAGTCGCACCGGCCGTACGCGACCCGCGCCCGTGCGCGCCGGTCCCCAGGTACACCTCGACGACCCGCGGGTCCGCCTGCACCTGCGCGACCGTGCCCTCGGCGAGGACCTTCCCCTGGTGCAGCACCGTCACGGACGCCGCGAACGCGCGCAGGAACTCCATGTCGTGCTCGACGACGACGACGGTCCGCTGCTCGCCGATCCGCTGCAGCAGCAGGCCGGTCTGCTCGCGCTCGGCCTGGCTCATGCCGGCGACGGGCTCGTCGAGCAGCAGCAGGCGGGCGTCCTGGACGAGCAGCATGCCGATCTCGAGCCACTGCTTCTGCCCGTGCGCGAGGACGCCGGCCGGCCGGTCGCGCACGTGCGCGAGGCCGACCGTCTCGAGGGCGGCCTCGACCTCGGCCGGCACGCCCTGCCGGCGCCGCAGGAGGCTGAGCGCCGGCCGCCGCGCCCCGGCGGCGATGTCGAGGTTCTGCAGCACGGTCAGCTCGTCGAAGACGCTCGCCGTCTGGAACGTGCGGCCCACGCCGGCCCGCGCGATGCGGTGCGACGGCCGGCCGAGCAGGTCGGCGCCCCCGAAGCTCGCGGACCCCGTCGCGGGGACGAGCCCGGTGATCGCGTCGACGACCGTCGTCTTGCCCGCACCGTTGGGGCCGATGAGGAACCGCAGGTCACCGCGGGTGACGGTGAGGTCGACGCCGTCGACGGCCACGAACCCGTCGAACACGACCCGCAGCCCGCGGACCTCCAGGTAGTCGTGCGTGAACCGCGCCGGCGGGGCGGCGAGCACCTGCTCGAGCGCCTCGGGGTCGAGGCGGGGGGCGTCGTCCGCGTCGGGTGCGGGCGTGGGGTCGCTCATGCGTGCCTCCCGGCGGTGTCGACGGTGTCGGTGGCGCTGCCCGCCCGGGGGTCGGCGGGTGCGTCGGTGCCGGGACCCGGCCCGGCGTCCGCCCCGGGACCGGCGTCCGGCCCGGCGGCGCCGCGCCGGCGGCGCAGCGCCCCGCCGAGCGTCGCGAGCCCGTTGGGCAGGAACGCGACGACCACGATGAACAGCGCCCCCTGGAAGTAGGTCCAGAAGGACGGGAACTGCTCGGACAGCGTCGTCTCGGCCCAGGACACGGCGATGGAGCCGAGCACGGGGCCCAGGAGCGTGGCGCGCCCGCCGATGGCGACGCCCACGAGCAGCGCGATGGAGGGCACGACGCCGACGTCGGCGGGCGAGATGATCCCGACGACCGGCGCGAACAGCGCACCGCCGATCGCCGCGAACGCCGCCGCCACCGCGTACGCGACGACCTTGACCACCGCGGGGTCGTACCCGAGGAACCGCACGCGGTTCTCCTGGTCGCGCACCGCCACGAGCAGCTCGCCGTAGCGCGAGCGCATGAGCAGCCGCACGGCCGCGACCATGGCGATGAGCACGCCGGCCGCGATGAGGTAGAGCATCCGCTTGTTGACCGGGTCGGCGAGGTCGTAGCCGAAGAACGACCGGAACCCGTTGAGCCCGTTCGTGCCGCCGGTGACCTTCTGCTGGCCGACGAGCAGGATCGCGAACGCCGCGGCGAGCGCCTGCGACAGGATCGCGAAGTACGCGCCGCGCACCCGCCGCCGGAAGACCGCCAGGCCGAGCACCGTCGCGATCGCGGCCGGCAGCACCAGGATGGCGAGGACCGTGACGACCGGGGAGCGCAGCGGCTCCCACCACGCCGGCACGACGCCGTCGCCGTACAGCAGCAGGAAGTCCGGGACGCCGCCCGGGCCGGCGTCCGACAGCTTCATGTGCATCGCCATGAGGTAGCCGCCGAGGCCGAAGAACACGCCCTGGCCCAGCACGAGCATCCCGCCGCGCCCCCACGCCAGCCCGATCCCGACCGCGACCATCGCCAGGCACAGGAACTTGGCGAGCAGGTTGAGCCGGAAGTCGGACAGCACGGCCGGCGCGACGCCGATCAGCAGCACCGCGGCGAGCGCGATCCCGCCCCACGCGCGCACGCCCTCGCGCCGCCACCACACGGGGCGCTCCCCCGTGTCCACCGCCGCCGCGCTCACGCGAGGCTCCGGGTGCGGACCGACACGAGCCCCTGCGGCCGCAGCTGCAGGAACGCGACGACGACGACGAACACGAGCACCTTCGCGAGGCTCGCGGTCGTCGAGTACTCGAACGCCGCCTGCAGGACCCCGAGCCCGACGGCGGCGATCACGGCGCCCTTGAGCTGGCCGATCCCGCCGGCGACGACCACCAGGAACGCGTCGACGATGTAGCTGGTCCCGAGCGTCGGGCCGATCGACCCGAGCAGCGTCAGCGCCACCCCGGCGATCCCCGCGATCCCGGACCCCACGAAGAAGGTCAGCCGGTCGGTGGCCCGCGTCGACACGCCCGACGTCTCCGCGAGGTCGCGGTTCTGCACCGTCGCGCGGATCCGCCGCCCGAGCGGCGTCACCTTGAGCACGACCGACAGCGCCCCGACGGCGACGATCGCGAGCGCGAGGATGAACAGGCGGCTCTTCGGCAGCTCCATGCCGAGCACCGGCACCGCGCCGGACAGCCACGCCGGTGCGCGCACGTCGACGTTCGGCGCACCGAACACGTCCCGCGCGAGCTGCTGCAGCACCAGCGAGACGCCGAACGTCACGAGCAGCGTGTCGAGCGGGCGCCGGTACATGCGCGAGATGAGCGTGACCTCGAGCAGCAGGCCGAGCAGCCCGCCGACGACGAAGCCGAGCGGCAGGGCGACGAGCAGCGAGACACCCGCGTCGGGCAGCACCTGCTGCACGACGAACGCGGTGTACGCGCCGGCCATCATGAACTCGCCGTGCGCCATGTTGATGACGCCCATCTGCCCGAAGGTCAGGGCGAGGCCGAGCGCGGCGAGCAGCAGGACCGAGCCGAGGCTCAGACCCGCGAACAGCTGGGGTAGCAGGGCGTCCATGGGCCGCCTTCCGTGGTGTGGTGCGCGGGCGACGGCCCGGCCGGCCGAGGGGTCGGACCGGCCGGGCCGTCGCGATCGGGGTGCGCGTGGGGCGTCAGGTCAGGACAGGCCCTCGGCCCAGTCGTAGCCCTCGAGGAACGGGTCCGGCTCGATCGGGCCGTCCGACTGCCACACCGGGTAGATGAGCCCGTCCTCGGCGATCTCGCCGATGTACGCCGTCTTGGCGATGTGGTGGTTGTCGCCGTCCACCGTGACGGTGCCCTCGGGGGCGTCGAACGACACGCCGTCGGCGGCCTCCTGGATGGCGGCGACGTCGAACGACTCCGCCTTCTCGACCATGCCCTTCCACAGGTACAGCGACGTGTAGGCGGCCTCCATCGGGTCGGAGGTCGGACGGTCGTCGCCGTACTTCTCCTTGAACGCCGCGACGAACTCCTCGTTCGCGGGCGACTCGACCGTCTGGTAGTAGTTCCACGCCGTCAGCTGGCCCGCGACGTTCTCGACGCCGATGCCGCCGACCTCCTCCTCCGCGATGGAGACGGAGACCACGGGCGCCGTCTCGGGCGTCAGGCCGACGTTCTTGTACTCCTTGAAGAACGCGACGTTCGAGTCGCCGTTCAGGGTGTTGAACACCGCGTCGGCGCCGGATGCCTTGAGCTTGTTGACGATCGTCGAGAAGTCGGTGTGCCCGAGCGGCGCGTACTCCTCGCCGACGATCTCGATGCCGTTCGCCTCGGCGTAGGCGTTGATGATCTTGTTCGCCGTGCGCGGGAAGACGTAGTCGGAGCCGACCAGGAAGACCTTCGTCTTGCCCTGCTCCTTGAGGTAGTCCATGCCGGGGATGATCTGCTGGTTGGTCGTCGCACCCGTGTAGAAGATGTTCGGCGACGCCTCCAGGCCCTCGTACTGGACCGGGTAGAACAGCAGCGCGTCGCGGGACTCGAAGACCGGCAGCATCGCCTTGCGCGACGACGAGGTCCAGCCGCCGAACACCGCGGCGACGCAGTCGGACGAGATGAGCTTCTCCGCCTTCTCGGCGAAGACGGTGGGCTCCGAGGCGCCGTCCTCGCCGACGATCTCGAGCTCCTTGCCGAGCACGCCGCCGGCCGCGTTGATCTCCTCCGCGGCGAGGTCGAGCGAGTCGCGCACGGTCTGCTCGGAGATCGCCATGGTGCCGGACAGCGAGTTGAGGAAGCCGATCTTCACGGTGTCGCCGGAGGTGTCCACGCAGGACTCACCACCCGACGACGTCGAGCCGGCCTCGCCGGAGGCGCCGGCGCGGGCGCCGCAGGCCGACAGGGCGAGCGCGGTGGCGAGGACGCCGGCGGACAGCGCGAGCGCGCGGCCACGGGACGCCCGGACAGGGAGGGGGTGTCGGGTCAACGCAGGTGCCTTTCGTCGGGACGTGCGAGGGGTCGGGAGGTGCTCGGGGCTGCCGGGTGCCGCGACGCACCGCGCTGTGTCCCGCGGCGTATACAGCCCGGTGCCCATGGGTGAGGACGCTAGGGACTCCGTGTTTCTCGGACCCCGCCCCGCACGTAAACACTGCGTTTCCGCCGGTCCCGACCCTGCGGCGCGGGCGGCCGCGGGGCCGCGACGCCGCCGTGACCAGGCCACCTGCTGCCAGGTGGCTGCATCGCCCGCCCCGCCGCCGGCGATAGCATCCCTGCCATGCCGCTGCGCCCCCTCGACCAGTCCGCGAAGCTCAAGGACGTCCTCTACGAGATCCGTGGCAAGGCGCTCGACGAGGCAGCCCGCATGGAGGCCGAGGGCCTGTCGGTCCTCAAGCTCAACACCGGCAACCCGGCGGCGTTCGGGTTCCACGCGCCGCACCAGATCGTCGCCGACGTCATCGCCGCGATCCCCCACGCGCACGGGTACACCGAGTCGCGCGGCATCCTGTCCGCCCGGCGGGCCATCGTCACGCGCTACGAGACCGTGCCCGGGTTCCCGACGTTCGACGTCGACGACGTGTACCTCGGCAACGGCGTCTCCGAGCTCATCACGATGACGCTGCAGGCCCTGCTCGACGAGGGCGACGAGGTGCTCATCCCCTCGCCCGACTACCCGCTGTGGACGGCCATGGCGAGCCTGTCCGACGGCAAGCCCGTGCACTACCGCTGCGACGAGTCCTCCGGCTGGCAGCCCGACGTCGAGGACATCCGCGCGCGGATCACGCCCCGCACCAAGGCCATCGTCGTCATCAACCCGAACAACCCGACCGGCGCCGTGTACAGCCGCGAGGTGCTCGAGCAGATCGCCGAGGTGGCGCGCGAGCACAGCCTCCTGCTGCTCGCCGACGAGATCTACGACCGCATCCTCTTCGACGGGGCGCAGCACGTCCCGCTGGCGTCCGTCGCGCCCGACCTGCTGTGCCTGACGTTCAACGGCCTGTCCAAGACCTACCGCGTCGCGGGTTACCGGTCGGGGTGGGTCGTCGTCACCGGGCCGCAGGCGCACGCGCGCGGGTTCCTCGAGGGCATGACGCTGCTCGCGTCGACGCGCCTGTGCCCCAACGTGCCCGCGCAGCACGCCATCCAGGCGGCGCTCGGCGGCGTCCAGTCGATCGAGGCGCTCGTCGCACCCGGCGGCCGGCTGTACGAGCAGCGCCAGGTCGCCTGGGAGGGCATCGCCTCGATCCCCGGCGTCGACTGCGTCCGCCCGGACGGCGCGCTGTACCTCTTCCCGCGCCTCGACCCCGAGGTGCACGAGATCCACGACGACGCCCAGCTCGTCTACGACCTGCTGGTCCGCGAGCGGATCCTGCTCGTGGCGGGCACGGGCTTCAACTGGCCGACACCCGACCACCTGCGCATCGTGACGCTGCCCGAGGCGCGGGTCCTGGCCGAGGCGGTCGAGCGGATGGGCAACTTCCTCGCGTCGTACCGCCAGGTGCCGGTGCGCCGCAGCGCCTGAGCGCACCGCACCGGTCCCGGCGCGGGACGGAGCGGGTACGCCGAGGGCCGGCCACCCCGTGCGGGGTGACCGGCCCTCGGACCGTTCAGTCGGTGCTGGACCGGCTCAGGCTCAGAAGCCGCCGCCGAAGTCCTCGCCGCCACCGGCCGGGGCCGCACCGGACTTCTCCGGCTTGTCGGCCACGACGGCCTCCGTGGTGAGGAACAGGGCAGCGATCGACGCGGCGTTCTGCAGCGCGGAACGCGTCACCTTGACCGGGTCGTTGACGCCCGCGGCCAGCAGGTCCTCGTACACACCGGTCGCGGCGTTGAGGCCCTGACCGGCGGGGAGGTTGCGGACCTTCTCCGCCACGACGCCGCCCTCGAGCCCGGCGTTGATCGCGATCTGCTTGAGCGGGGCCTCGATCGCGACGCGCACGATGTTGGCACCGGTCGCCTCGTCACCCTCGAGCTCGAGCTTCTCGAACGCGAGCTTGCCGGCGTGGATCAGCGCAACGCCACCACCGGCGACGATGCCCTCCTCGACGGCCGCCTTCGCGTTGCGCACGGCGTCCTCGATGCGGTGCTTGCGCTCCTTGAGCTCGACCTCGGTCGCCGCGCCCGCCTTGATGACGGCCACGCCACCGGCGAGCTTCGCGAGGCGCTCCTGGAGCTTCTCGCGGTCGTAGTCCGAGTCCGAGTTCTCGATCTCGGCGCGGATCTGGTTCACGCGACCCTGGATCTGCTCGGCGTCGCCGCCGCCCTCGACCATCGTGGTCTCGTCCTTGGTGACGACGATCTTGCGCGCCGTGCCGAGGACCTCGAGGCCCACCGTGTCGAGCTTGAGACCGACGGTCTCCGAGACGACCTGGCCGCCCGTGAGGACCGCCATGTCCTGCAGCATCGCCTTGCGGCGGTCGCCGAAGCCGGGGGCCTTGACGGCGACCGACTTGAACGTGCCACGGATCTTGTTGACGACGAGCGTGGCCAGGGCCTCGCCCTCGACGTCCTCGGAGACGATGAACAGCGGCTTGCCGGCCTGGATGACCTTCTCCAGCAGCGGCAGCAGGTCCTTGACGTTCGAGATCTTCGACTCGACGAGCAGGACGTACGCGTCCTCGAGGACCGCCTCCTGGCGCTCCGGGTCCGTCACGAAGTACGCCGACAGGTAGCCCTTGTCGAAGCGCATGCCCTCCGTGAGCTCGAGCTCCAGGCCGAGGCCCGAGGACTCCTCGACGGTGATGACACCCTCCTTGCCCACCTTGTCGAGGGCCTCGGCGATGAGCTCGCCGATCTGGGTGTCCGCGGCGGAGATGGCGGCCGTGGCGGCGATCTCCTCCTTGGTCTCGATCTCCTTGGCCTGCGTCAGCAGCTCGGCCGTGACGGCCTGGACCGCCTTCTCGATGCCCTTCTTCAGGGCGATCGGGTTGGCGCCGGCCGCGACGTTGCGCAGACCCTCGCGCACGAGCGCCTGGGCGAGGACGGTGGCCGTCGTGGTGCCGTCACCGGCGACGTCGTCCGTCTTCTTGGCGACCTCCTTGACGAGCTCCGCACCGATGCGCTCGTACGGGTCCTCGAGGTCGATCTCCTTGGCGATGGAGACGCCGTCGTTGGTGATCGTCGGCGCGCCCCACTTCTTGTCGAGCACGACGTTGCGGCCCTTCGGGCCGAGTGTGACCTTGACGGTGTCGGCGAGGATGTTGAGCCCTCGCTCCATGCTCCGCCGGGCCTCCTCGTTGAAGGCGATGATCTTGGCCATGGGGCTGTGATCCTTCTTCCAGTTCGTGGGTCGGCCGGTCGGTGCCCGCGACGGACGGGTCGCGCGCGCGGTCACGTCCCGCATCGCGACGACCCTCACCTAGGCCGGTGTGCTGCTGTCACTCTCCACCGGAGAGTGCTAACCCAATGGTTAGCACTCGACCCCTGCGAGTGCAAGCAGCGGAGCCGGGACGTCGGCCGGGCGAGCACCCCGCCGGGCCCACTCGGAGCCGGCGGGAGCACGACGACGGCCCGGTCGCGGACGTCCGCGACCGGGCCGGTCGAGCGGGCCGGCGGAACAGGCGGGCCCGCGGTGCTGCGAGGTCAGACGGGGCGGACCTGCTCGGCCTGCGGCCCCTTGGTGCCCTGCCCCACCTCGAAGTCGACCGCCTGCCCCTCCTCGAGGGAGCGGTAGCCGTCGACCTGGATCGCGCTGTAGTGGACGAAGAGGTCCTGGCCGCCGCCCTCGGGCGTGATGAAGCCGAACCCCTTCTCCGCGTTGAACCACTTGACCGTGCCCTGCGCCATGCCCGCTCCTCGCCGTCCGGGTGCCGGGACGCTCCGCCGTCGCCCCGGTGCGTGGAGCGTAGCGGCGGCCGCGTGGGCGGGAACAGGGGGTTCGTCCGTCCGCCGGGAGGGGCGCGCGGTCAGGCCGCCGGGTCGGTGACCAGCACGACGACGATGCCGACGAGGGCGCGGTCCGGGTCGACCTCGACCGCCGGGACGCCCGTGGTCGAGGCGACGAGGTCGGCCGTGGTGCGCAGGTCCTCCGACGCGACGTAGACGGTCGACACGTCGGGCAGGTCCTCCGTCGCGTTGTCGGGGGCCACGTCCGTGAAGCCCGCGGCGAGCAGGTCGTCGGCGACCCGGCCCGCGAGGCCCGCGACGCGTGCGCCGTTGAGCACCTCGACGGGCGTCGTGAGCACGGGCTCCGCGACGGGGGCCTCCGGCTCGGGGGCGGTCTCGGTCGGCCCCTCGCCCTCGGGTGCGGGTTCCCCCGCGGCCGGGTCCTCGGGCGCCTGGGTCTCCTCCGCCGCGGGCGCTGTGCCGCCGCCGACGACGGGCAGGTCACCCGTCCGGGAGAGGTAGGCCACGGCGCCGTACGCGAGCACCGGCACGACCAGCAGCACGACCAGGAACGGCCACCAGCGGCTCCACGCGGAGCGGGGCGCACGGTGCACGCCACGTGGCCCGTCGGGCGTCGCGGCGTCGAACTCGTCGTCCGGGTAGGGGTAGTCGGCCTTGCTCACGGCGGAAAGGCTAACGGGTCGACCCGCGCGGCTCGGGGACGCCCGGGCACGTCCGTGCGGCGGGGTCCGACGTCAGGCGTCGGCGCCGAGGCGGCGCGCCGTGCGCGCGCGCTGGCGCGAGGTCCGCATGCGCCGCAGGCGCTTGACCAGCATCGGGTCGAACGCGAGGGCCGCCGGGTCGTCGATCAGCGCGTTGAGCACCTGGTAGTACCGGGTGGCCGACATGTCGAACAGCTCGCGGACGGCCTGCTCCTTCGCGCCCGCGTACTTCCACCACTGACGCTCGAAGGCGAGGACCGCCTGGTCGCGCTCGGAGAGCGTCGTCGCGGCGCCGACGGGCCGGGACTCCTCGAGCGTGGCGGTCGCGCTGCTCGCCGCGGCGTCCATGGTGCCTCCGGTGCGTCGGTCGTCCGCACGCGCCGGGTCAGGCCCGGCACCGTGCGCCGCCCTCGCGGACGGCTCCGCCATGCTACGTGCGAATGACAGGGGTGTCATTCCTCCGTCGGTGTCGCACGGGCGACGGCGCGGGCGCCCTCGGGCGGCGGTAGCGTGCGGCGCCGTGACCCCCGCACCCCTGGACCAGCTCGTCGCCGCCGACTGGGCCCGGGCCCTCGCCCCGGCCCAGGACGCGCTGCGCTCCGCCGGCGACTTCCTGCGCGCCGAGGTCGCGGCCGGGCGCGCGTACCTGCCCGCCGGCGACGCCGTGCTGCACGCGTTCCGGCGTCCGCTGGCCGACGTGCGCGTGCTCGTCGTCGGCCAGGACCCGTACCCGACGCCGGGGCACCCCATGGGTCTGTCGTTCTCGGTGCAGCCCGACGTGCGGCCGGTACCGCGCTCGCTCGCGAACATCTTCACCGAGCTGGTGGCGGACGTCGGCGTCCCGGCGCCGTCGTCGGGGGACCTCACGCCGTGGTCGGACCAGGGCGTGATGCTGCTGAACCGCGTCCTGACGGTGCGGCCCGGTGCGCCGGCGTCGCACCGCGGCAAGGGCTGGGAGCAGCTCACGGACCGGGCCATCGCGGCGCTCGTGGAGCGGGGCGGGCCGCTCGTCGCCGTGCTGTGGGGCCGCGACGCGCAGCAGCTGCGGCCCGCGCTGGGCGACGTGCCCGTCGTCGCGAGCCCGCACCCGAGCCCGCTGTCGGCGAGCCGCGGCTTCTTCGGGTCCCGTCCGTTCTCCCGCGTGAACGAGCTGCTCGTGGCGCAGGGGGCCGAGCCGGTCGACTGGACGCTGCCCTGACGACGCTGCCCTGGGACGACGGTCCGGCCGGGAGCCGGTCGTGTCCCCCGGACGGGGCATAGTGGGACACGTGCACGCCGACGACCACGCCCATCCGACCCCCGCCGCGAGCGCACCCCGCTGGGCCCGCTACGTCGCCTGCGGCGACTCCTTCACCGAGGGCCTGTGGGACGCGCCCGACGGCCGGCAGGCCCCGCAGCGCGGGTGGGCCGACCAGCTCGCGTCGCACCTGTCGCGACGCCGCGTCGCGGCCGGCCTGGCCCCGCTCGAGTACGCGAACCTCGCCGTCCGCGGCCGGCTGATGGGGCCGATCCTGCGCGAGCAGGTGCCCGCGGCCCTCGAGCTGCAGCCCGACCTCGTCAGCATCATCGGCGGCGGCAACGACATCCTGCGCCCGGCCGTCGACGTCGACCGGCTGGCCGCCGAGCTCGAGGCCGTCGTCGCGCGGGTGCGCGCGACGGGTGCGGACGTGCTGCTCGGCACCGGGTTCGACACCCGCCAGAGCCCGCTCGTCAAGGCCACGCGCGCCCGCGTCGGCGTCTACAACGCGGACATCTGGTCGATCGCGCGCCGGCACGGCGCCTACGTGCTCGACGCATGGGGCATGCGCAGCCTCCTCGACTGGCGGATGTGGTCGGAGGACCGCATCCACATGACCACCGACGGGCACGCCCGGGTCGCGCAGGCCGCGCTCGTCGGCCTCGGCCAGCCGCCCGAGCGCGCCGACTGGGACGACCCGCTCGCGCCCGCGCCGCCGGTCCCCCGACTCGACCGCGCGCGCGCCGACGCGCGCTGGTTCCGGGAGCACGCGTACCCCTGGGCGACCCGTCGGCTGCGCGGCCACTCGTCGGGCGACCTGCGGATGCCGAAGCGGCCCGTGCCCCTGCCCGTCGAGTGACGCGGTGCGGGACCGGCCCGCGTCAGGGCGTGCCGACGCCCAGCGGCAGGTGCGCCTCGACCCGCACCCCGACGTCCGCCCCCGGCCCCACCCGCAGCCGCCCGCCGGCCACCGCGAGCCGCTGGGCGAGGCGTGACGTCCCCGACACCGGGTCGACGGCGCGGGGCGCGTACGGGGCGCCGTCGTTCGCCACGACGATGTGCAGCACCGCGCCCTCGACGTCGAGCCGCACGTCGACGCGGGACGCGGGACCGTGCTTCAGCGCGTTCGTCACGGCCTCCTCGACGACGCGCAGGGCCAGCAGCCGCTCGGGGACCGTGACGTCGCTGCGCGTCGGGTCGTCCAGCGCGCGCATCGCCTCGCTCGCGTGCAGGCTCGTCGCGATCGTCGCGGGCAGCCGCCCGAGCAGCGCGCGGACCGCCGGCACGAGCCCGAGCTCGAGCCGGTCGGGGTAGAGCAGCCGGCTCATCTGGCGCACGTCGTCGTCGCGGATCTGCGCGAGCTCGCGACGCACCCACGCGAGCTCGTCGGCGAGGCCGGCGTCGCTCGTGCGCCGGCGGGCCTCGACCTCGGCGAGGTGGGCGTCGACGAGCACGAGCCGCTGCTGGAGCGTGCCGTGCAGGCCCTCGGCCACCTGACGCCGGATGCGGATCTCCTCGTCCTCGAGCGCCCGCACGGCGTGCTCGACGGCCACGGCGTCGCGCTCGGCCGCGCGCGTCCGCCGGCGCGCGGAGCGTCGGCCGAGCATGACCCACACCCCGATCCCCGCCGAGACGGCGCCCGCGACGACAGCCGCGAGGAGCTCGGCGCGCAACGCGGCCACGTCGTCGGCCGGGTACACGCCGACCATGACCTGCACCAGGGTCCGCACCACCGCCATGAGCGTCGCGGCGGCCAGCGTGCCCGCCGCGACCGCCCAGCCGGAGCGCGCCCGGTGCACGCGGACGGCGGCCAGCGCCGCGACGAGCACGACGACCCCGACCACGTTGGCGGTCAGGCGCTGCCACAGGGCGACGTCGTCCCAGCCGGGCACCACCCGCGTGTAGATGTACGCCGCCTGGAAGGAGGCGCCGACGCCGTAGCCGGCCGCGACGAGCGCGGACGCGCGCAGGAGCACGGTGCGGTCGGCCTCGTCGTCGCGCCGGCGCACAGAGAGCGGCACCGAGTCGTGCGTCCCCGCCATCCACGGCTCCTCGTCCCCCGGTCGGGCGCACCGGTCCCGCGCGCCGGATGCCCGGGGCGACGATACTGGCCGGTAATGAGCTCACCTGCCGACCACCCGCTGCGCGTCGCGATCGTCGAGGACCAACCACTCTTCCGCTCCATGCTCGAACGCACGGTGGCGGTCGACCCGGACCTTCGGGTCGTGGCGTCGTGCGCCACCGTGTCCGACGCCCGCCGCGTGCTGCGGCCCGGCACGGCCGACGTGGTCGTGCTCGACATCGACCTCCCCGACGGCAACGGCATCGCGCTCGGCGTGCTCCTGCGCCGCGAGCAGCCCGACCTGGGGATCCTGCTGCTGTCCGCGCACGACGCGATGGACCTGCTCCTGGACCTGCCCCGGGACGTCGGCCACGGCTGGGGCTACCTGTCCAAGACGAGCATGACGGACGAGGCGACGCTGCTGGCTGCCGTGCGCGCCGCCGCCGCGGGGCGCACGGTCCTCGACCCGGCGCTGCTCGGCCGGATGACCCCGCGGCACGGGTCGGCGGTCGCGCAGCTCACCCAGCGGCAGTACGAGGTGCTGCGGCTGCTCGCGCAGGGCCTGTCGAACTCCGGCATCGCGGAGCAGCTCGGGATCACGGAGAAGTCCGTGCAGAACCACGTGTACGCGGTCTACGGGACGCTCGGCATCGACGCGGACCCCGCGCGCAACCCCCGCGTGAGCGCGGCGCTGCGGCTGCTGGAGGAGACCGGCCCGGCGGTCTGAGGCCGGCCCGGCGCTCTCAGACCGGCCCGGCGCTCCGACGACCGGCGGCTCCCCGGTCCGGCCGTCAGCCCACGGCGGTCTCGGGCTCCACGGGCCGCCCGTCGGGACGCAGGCCGGCGGCGACGCGCGTGCGCCGCGACGCGTGCACCGACCACCGCGGCACCGTCCGCGCGAGCGCCCCCGCGGCGACGGCCGCCAGCCCGCCCGTCGCCAGGACCCCGGCGCCCAGGCTGCCGACGGCGGCGCCCGCGGACACCACCAGCGGACCGGCGGCGTTGCCGGAGTCCTGCAGGAGGCGCCACGCACCGAGGAACGCCGCCCGCCGCTCGGGCGGCGCGACGTCCGACCCCAGCGTCA
The DNA here is from genome assembly GCF_004798685.1 of Cellulomonas shaoxiangyii. Taxonomy (NCBI): domain Bacteria; kingdom Bacillati; phylum Actinomycetota; class Actinomycetes; order Micrococcales; family Cellulomonadaceae; genus Cellulomonas; species Cellulomonas shaoxiangyii. The sequence continues at coordinate 3,241,049 of NZ_CP039291.1, forward strand.
TGAGCAGCCCGGAGCTGATGCCGTTGCCGGCGCCCAGCAGCATCGCGACGGCCGCGAGCCCGGCGACCGTGCCCGTGGTGGGCAGCAGGAGCAGCGCGACCGCCATCACGAGCATCGACGGCACGGCGACGGCGAGCCGCCCGCGCCGGTCCATGATGCGGCCCGCCGGGTAGAAGAGGAGGACGTCGAGCGCGCCGGCGACGCCGTACACGAGGCTCGTCGTCGCGGGCGCCAGCCCCAGGTGCTCGCCCCACAGCGGCACGACGGTCTGCCGGGCGCCACGCACCGCGCCGACGAGGAGCACGGCCGTGCCGAGCGTCGCGAGCACGTGCCGGTGGTCGCGCACGACCGTCGCGACGGAGACCCGGGGCCGGTTCCGTGCGCCGGGCGCCTCGACGTCGGGCACCGCGAGCAGGACGACGACGGCGAGGACCGTGGTCGCGACCGCCAGCCAGAACGCGGCGGGCGTCGCGGTCAGGTGCATGACGCCCGCCCCGAGGAACGGCCCGAGGAACACGCCCATGCGGCCGACGCCGCCGAGCGTGGACAGCGCCCGCGCGCGGTACACGACCGGCGTGATGGCGGTGACGTACGCCTGGCGCGCGAGCATGAACACGGCGTTCGTCGCGCCGACGCACAGCGCCCCGACGGCGAGCAGCGCGACCCGGTCCGCGAGCGCGCAGCCGGCGAACGCGACCACCGCGACACCGGAGGCCATGAGCATGGCGGCGCGGTCGCCGACGCGGCTCGCGAGCGCGCCGGCCGGGATGTCGGCGAGCAGCTGCCCGACGCCGAGGAGCGCGGCGAGCACACCGGCGGTGGCGAGGTCGGCGCCGAGCTCGACGGCCCGCACGGCGACGACCGGCACGACCGCGCCCATCCCGAGCTCGAACACGAGGGCCGGCAGGTACACGCCGAGCACGGCGGCGCGCGACAGGAACCCGCCACGGGCGGTGGGAGCGGACGCGTCGTGACTCATCGCCCCCAGTCTCCCTGGCCCGGAGCACCGGCTCGCGCACGCGTCCGCGGTCCGGCGGCGGGTGCGCTCCCCGGATCATCGAGACCGCACTCCCGAACGGCGGCCGAGTACGCTCCTGCACGTGCGAGACACGCCGAGGGTCGGAGCGGCGGCGCCGGGCAGGCCGACGCTCAGCCGGGAGACCTTGTCGAGCCAGATCCGCGACCACCTGCTCGTCGAGATCGCCGAGGGCCGGATCGCCGTGGGGGCCCGCCTGCGTGAGCTGAAGGTGGCCCAGGAGCTGGGCACCAGCCAGACCCCCGTGCGCGAGGCGTTCCGGGAGCTGGCGGCCCTCGGCCTGCTCGAGACCCAGAGCCACACCGGCACGCGCGTGCGCGAGGTCGGGGAGCGCGACCTGCGCGACGCCGTCCCCGTCCGCGCCGCCCTCGAGGGCCTCGCGGGTCGCCTGGCCGCACCCCGTCTACGCGGCGCCGGCGAGGCCCTCGCCGAGGCGCTCACCCTCATGGAGGAGGCCGCCGAGCGCGGCGACCGCCTCGCCCTCGCGAGCGGCAGCACGCACTTCCACCGCGCCGTCGTGCGCGGGGCGGGCAACGACTCGCTGCTGCGTGCGTGGAACGCCCTCGGCATCGAGGTCATGACGATCGTCTCGCTGCTGTCGTCCACGATGCCGCTGGCCGACGTCGCCGCGCACCACCGGCCGATCTACGACGCGCTGGTGGCGGGCGACGGCGAGCGGGCGGAGTCCGTCCTGGCGGACCACGTCGCGCAGTACCTGCCGTCGCTGCACGCGACCCCGGCCGACCGGACGCACGGCGGCGCGTGACACGCACCCCGCGCGGCGGGTGACGGCCGGGCGGCGGGCCCGGACGAGTGGAGCCCCCTGTCGGATTCGAACCGACGACCTGCTGTTTACAAGACAGCTGCTCTGGCCAGCTGAGCTAAGGAGGCGACGGCGCCAGCGTAGCGGCCGGCGCCCGGACGCCGCGGGCGCCCGTCCCCGGTCAGGGACGGGCGCCCGCGGTCGGCCTGCGCGGGTCAGCCCTGCGCGGGTCAGCCCTGCGCGGCGGCCGCGAGCACGGCCTCGGTCAGCGGGCCGGGCGTGTACAGGTCGCCCTCCCACTTCTCGCCGTCGATGAGCACCGACGGCGTGCTGACGCCGCCGAGGTCGGTGTTCGCCTGCTCCGTGGCGGCGAGTACCCACGGGGCGAAGGTGCGCCACGTGCCGTCCCGCTCCTCGGTGCCGTCGTCCGCCGCGACCTCGTAGGTGCCGTCGACCGTCGCGGTGAACTGCTCGGTCACGTCGGCGGGCACCCCGACCTCGGTCGCGAGCTCCGCGATCTCGGCGTCGCTCAGGCCGGACGAGCCCTCCTCCGGCTGGTTCTCGTAGAGCGCCGTCATGAAGGCGGTCATGTGCTCGGGGTCCTGGTCCGCGACGACCGCGACCGCGTTGGCCGCGCGCGTCGAGTAGAAGGTGCCCTGCGACGTGCCGTCGAGGAACGCGATCGGCTTGTACTCGATCGTGATGCCCTCCTGCGCGGCGAGCTGCTCGAGCTCGGCACCGTTCGCGGCGTCGAACTGGCCGCAGTAGGGGCACATGAAGTCGAAGTACACGGTCACCGTCGTGCCGTCCTCGGCCGCCTCGCCGACGCCGGCGGCGCTGACGGGGATGCCGCCGCCCTCCGCGACGGACGGGGCCTCGACCTCGTCGACGGCCGGGACGACGAGGCCCTCGGCCCCGGCGCCGTACTGGACCGTGCCGTAGGCCTCGGCGCGCTCGGCGCCCTGGCGGACGATGACGATCACGACGGCCGCGAGGACCGCGATGGCCGCGATGAGACCGCCGATGGCGAGCAGGCGGTTGCGCTTGGCCTTGCGCTCCTGCTCCTGGCGCATGGCGATGGCCTTGGCGCGGGCCTCGTCGCGCCGGACGGCCTTGGTGGGGCGGGGGTCGTTCGTGGGCATGGGTGCTCCTGGTGCTCCGGGTGCCGGCGTTCACCGGCGGGACGTGCGGGCACGGGACCGGCCGAGCCGGTCAGCAGGCCGCGGGCGGCCCCCGGTGCGGGCGGACGAGCACGAGGCCGCGGTCGTGGCGCACCAGCACGGGCAGCACGGGCGCGGTGAGGGGGGTGCGCGGCACGGCCGGCAGCGCACGGGCGACGACCCGGCGGACGGCGGCGGCGCCCAGCAGGGCGACCACGCCGGTACGGGCGCGGCGGACCAGCGCCCCCAGCCCGAGACCGGCGGCCGCCAGGACGAGGTGCAGGACGACGACCGGCACGGCGACGCTCAGGAGCAGCACCGCACCCTGCGACGTGGCCCCGAGCGCGTACGCGCCCTGCGGGCAGTGGTCGGCCGACGCCAGCACGTCCATCCGCAGGCCGAGGGACGCCAGCGCGCCGTCGGCGGCGACGCACCGGTGCACCATCACGCGCCCCTGGGCGGCAGCGACGAGCGGCGTCGCCGCGACCAGCACGCCGGCGAGCGTCAGCGCGCGGGCGCGCGCGTGCCGCAGCACCGGGGCCGGACGGGTACGCACGGGCCCAGGGTAGGCGCTGGGCCCCGGCCTGCCGAGGGGCCCGTGGTCCCGGTCCGGCCCGGCGGCCGCACGTGAACCGCTTCGTGCCGGGCGCGGGCGGTCAGGGCAGGGGCATCCGCGGCACGGGCAGCGGGGCCCACTCGATCGGCGAGCCCGCGAGCACCTGGTGCGCGAGGGCGGCGGCCGCGACCAGGGCGAGGGCCACGACGACGAGCGCGCCGACCCACCCGGGCGCCACCCCCGCGAGGACCCGCCGGGCCCCCGTGCGCGTCATGGCCGACAACGGCCCGAACCACAGCACGAGCACCGCGAGCAGCACGGCGGACCCGACGGCCACCGACGCGGCGAGCCCGCTCGGCGGCTCCCCCGGCACGGCGTCGCCGAGCACCCACCGCCCGGAGCCGACCAGCCACCACGCCACGCCGACCGCGATGACGACGACGCTCGCGCTCACCAGCACGGACGGGAGCAGGCCGACCAGCGCGCGCACGAGGTACCAGGGCGAGGACGCGACCGCGAGCGGCACGTCGGACCGGCGCACGCCGGCGCGCTCGCGCCGCCCGTGCATCGACTCGACCGTCGAGCCCACCGCCCGGACGACCACCACGAGCACCAGCACGACCGCGAGCGTGATGCCGGGCGCGTGGGCGCCGGCCACGCCGACGAGCAGCGCGAGCGCGAGCAGCGTCCCCCACCGGCGCCGCGCGCGGGGCCGGACGTACCCGGAGCCCTCGGTGGACGGTCCCTCCGAGCGCTCGAGGTCGTCCTCGATCCAGTCGACGCCGTCGGGGTCGTCGGGGTCGTCGTCGGGGAAGCCGTCGTCGTGGAAGCCGTCGTCGGGGAAGCCGTCGTCGTGGGCCGCGTGGCCTGCCGGGTCCTCCCACGCGCGCGCGTCGACCAGCGTCGCGTCGGGGTCGCGGTCCGGGTGGTCGCGGCCGGCGCCGAGCGGCACCGCGACCGTGTACCCGTCGTTCGCCGGGGGCTCGGGCGGGCCGACGGCGGTCGTGCCGGCACGGGCCGCGGCGCCCGCGAGCGCGACCGTCGGCGCGGTGCCGGCGCCCGCCGACCGGTGCGCGGCGCCGTCCTCGTCCGCGTGGTCGGCGGCGTCGTCGAGGTCGTCGTCGGGGTCGTCGTCGTCCGCGCTGTCGTCGGAGGCGTCGTCGTCGGACGCGCCGGCGGGTGCGTCGTCCCGGGTCGCGTCGACGTCGGCCGCGACGACCGTCGTCGGCATCTCGTCGCGCCCGACCAGCGTCGTCGCCACGTCGTCCTCCGCGAGCGCGGCATCGTCGTCGTCGAGCTCGTCATCAAGCTGGTCATCGAGCTCGTCGTCGGGCTCGTCATCGAGCTCGTCCCCCGGCTCGCCCTCCTCCGGCACCGCGACGTCGGTGTCCTCGTCGTCCGCGTCGGCGTCGGCACCCGCCGCCCCCGTGACCGCGGCCAGTACCACGGCCGCGTCCGCACCGGGCGGCAGCTCGCCCTCGGCGGCGACGACGCGCAGCGCCGCGACGACGTCCTCGGGCGTCGTCCGCTCCGCCGGGTCCGGGCGCAGCGCCCCCGCGATCGCCGCCGCGGTCAGCGGCCCGACCCCCGCGAGGTCGGCGTCGCCCGAGCGGGCGAGCGCGAGCACGGCCTCGACGGGCCGCGAGCCGAACGGGTCGCGCCCCGTGGCGGCGAACGCGAGCAGGGCCGCCCAGCCCCACAGGTCGGTGGCGACGCTCGGCTCCGCGCCGTCGAGCAGCTCGGGCGCGAGGTAGCCCGGCGTTCCGAGCACGAACCCGGCGGTGGTGAGCGTCGCGTCGTCGTCGACGCCCTGCGCCAGGCCGAAGTCGATGAGCACCGGGCCGTCGTCGGTGAGCAGCACGTTGGACGGCTTGAGGTCGCGGTGCACGACGCCGGCCGCGTGCACCGCGGCGAGCGCCGAGCGCAGCCCCTCCGCGAGCGCGAGCAGGTCCTCGGGGGCGAGGGGGCCGCGCTCGCGCACGTGCTCGGTGAGCGTGTCGCCGGGGACGAGCTCGGTGACGATGAACGCCTCGGTCGAGTCGGCCTCCGCGTCGAGCACGGCGGCGACCGCAGGGTGGCGCAGGCGCTGCAGCGCGGCGACCTCGCGCATCAGCCGGGTCCGCACGACCGCGTCGGCACCGACGTGCGGGTGCAGCAGCTTGAGCGCCACCGCGGTGCCGCCGCCGTCGACGGCGCGGTACACGGTCCCCATGCCGCCCGACCCGAGCGGCGCGACGATCGTGTACCCGCCGATCTCCGATCCCGGCGTCAGGCCGATCCGCTCCATGCCCGGCACGCTAGCGGGCGCGTCGCCGCGCGTGGGGGAGGCCACACCCGCGCCGCACCCCGGGCGGGCGGCGGGGCGGACGACTAGGGTCGGCACCGATCCCGAGGAGTTGATCCGCGTGCCCTTCGACGTGCCCGCCGACGGCCACGACCTGGTCGTCGTCGCGAACCGCCTTCCGGTCGACGTGAGCCTGGACGAGTCCGGCGAGCCGACCTGGAGCCGGTCCCCCGGCGGCCTGGTGACCGCCCTCGCCCCCGTGATGGCCAACGCCGAGGGAGCCTGGGTCGGCTGGGGCGGGTCTCCCGGTCTCGAGCTCGACCCGTTCGTGGACGAGGGCATGCGCCTGGTCCCGGTCATGCTGACCGAGCAGGACATGGAGCGGTACTACGAGGGCTTCGCGAACGACACGCTGTGGCCGCTGTACCACGACGTCATCGCGCCGCCGCAGTTCCACCGGCAGTGGTGGGACGCCTACCGCAAGGTGAACCGCCGGTTCGCGGAGGCCGCCGCCGGCCAGGCCGCGCGCGGCGGCACCGTGTGGGTGCACGACTACCAGCTGCAGCTCGTCCCCGCGTTCCTGCGGGAGCTGCGCCCGGACCTGCGCATCGGCTACTTCCACCACATCCCCTTCCCGCCGCTGGAGATCTTCGCCCAGCTGCCGTGGCGCAAGCAGGTCGTCGAGGGCCTGCTCGGCGCGGACCTGATCGGCTTCCAGCGCGCGGGCGACGCGGCGAACTTCGTCCGCGTGGTGCGCCGCCTGACCGACCTGACGGCGCGCGGGCAGGTCGTGACGGTCGGCGAGGGGACCCCGCAGCAGCGCCACGTGCGCGCGGCGGCGTTCCCCATCTCGATCGACTCGCACGCGTTCGACCAGCTCGCCCGCACGCCGGAGGTCCAGACCCGCGCCAAGGAGATCCGGACCGAGCTCGGCGACCCCGAGGTGCTGCTGCTGGGCGTGGACCGCCTGGACTACACCAAGGGCATCCGGCACCGCATCAAGGCGTACGGCGAGCTGCTCGAGGACGGGCGCCTGTCGCCGACCGAGACGACGCTCGTGCAGGTCGCCAGCCCGAGCCGGGAGAACGTCGGCGCCTACCAGCAGCTGCGCGACGACGTCGAGCTGCTGGTCGGGCGCATCAACGGCGACTACGGGCAGGTCGGCCACGCGCCCGTGCAGTACCTGCACCAGTCGTTCCCCATGGAGGAGATGGCCGCCCTCTACCTCGCGGCCGACGTCATGCTCGTCACCGCGCTGCGCGACGGCATGAACCTGGTCGCGAAGGAGTACGTGGCGGCCCGCTCGGACGACCGCGGTGCGCTCGTGCTGAGCGAGTTCACCGGCGCCGCGGACGAGCTCGTCGGGTCGGTGCTGGTCAACCCGCACGACATCGACGGCATGAAGGACGCCATCACGTACGCCGTGCACATGGACCCGCGCGAGTCCCGCAAGCGCATGCGGCGTCTGCGCCGGCGCGTCCTCGGCCACGACGTGGCGGCGTGGTCGCACGAGTTCCTCTCCGCGCTCACGTCCGTACCGGTCCGCGACACGACCGGCGACGCGCCGGGCGACGACGCCACCGCCGGGGTACTGCGGTACCAGGACGCACCGCAGTACGAGGACGCGCAGCGCCACGGCGACCCCTACGACGCCGACCGGGGCCGTGATGACTGAGCCGACGCCCACCACCGGGGGCCCGGCCGGGCCCCCGGACGCCGCGCCGCAGGACGCGCACGCGCTCGCGCAGCGCCTGGAGGAGGTCCTCGCCGACGCGGGCCGACGCCCCGTGCTGCTCGCCCTCGACTTCGACGGCACCCTCTCCCCGCTCGTGGACGACCCCGCGAGCTCCGCGATCCTGCCGGCGGGCGTCGAGGTCCTCGCCGCGCTCGGCGGCCGCGACGGCATCGCGCTGGCGCTCGTCTCCGGCCGCGCGATGGCCGACCTGCACGCGCTGGCCGCGGTGCCGCCGGGCACCTACCTCGTCGGCAGCCACGGCGCCGAGCGGGCGCGCGTGACGACGTTCGGGCTCGAGCGCGACGTCGTCGAGCTGACGTCGGCGCAGGCCGACCGGCTGGCGTCGCTGGGCGCGCGCGCGGCCGCGGTCGCCCGCGGACGCGACGGCGTCTGGGTCGAGACGAAGCCGACCGCCGTCGTGGTGCACACGCGGCTCGCCGAGCGCGACGTCGCCGGGCCCGCGGAGCAGGAGGCGCTCGCGCTCGGGGCCGAGCTGGGCGCCGGGACGCTGCACGGCAAGGACGTCGTCGAGCTCACGGTGCTGCCGGCCGACAAGGGCAGCGCGCTGGCCGCGCTGCGTCGCGAGCTGGGTGCGCCGGTCGTCCTCTACGCGGGCGACGACGTGACCGACGAGCACGCGTTCGCGGCTCTCGGCCCCGACGACCTGACGGTCAAGGTCGGTGCCGGCGCGACCGCCGCGCGCTACCGCGTCGACGGGCCGCAGGACGTGGTCGCCGCGCTCGCCGTGGTGGAGCGCGCGACGCGCTGACCTGGGCACCGGGTGGCCGTCCGCCGTCCGGGTGTGCCCCCGGACCACGTCCGGGGGCGTCCGCCCGCGTGCCGCGGCGCCCCACGCCGGCGGCCGCCCGACACGTGAGGTGTGCCATACTGACGACCCGGCCGAGGACGTTCGACAGGACGCCCCCGGCCCGTGTCAGCGGAGACACAGCGCTCGGCAGGGTGCCTCCACCGACCCTGCGTTGACACTCTTCACGACGGATCGTCCGGCACGTACCTGCCGGTGAAGGGAAAGACCGCTCATGGCTACGGTCACTTTCGACAACGCGACCCGGATCTATCCGGGCACCGAGCGTCCCGCGGTGGACGCGCTCAACCTCCACATCGAGGACGGCGAGTTCCTCGTCCTCGTCGGCCCCTCGGGCTGTGGCAAGTCCACCTCGCTGCGCATGCTCGCCGGCCTGGAGGACGTCAACGCCGGCCGCATCCTCATCGGCGACCGCGACGTCACGGACGTCCAGCCGAAGGACCGCGACATCGCGATGGTCTTCCAGAACTACGCGCTGTACCCGCACATGTCGGTCGCCGACAACATGGGCTTCGCGCTCAAGATCGCGGGCACGCCGAAGGCGGAGATCCGCACCCGCGTCGAGGAGGCCGCCAAGATCCTCGACCTCACGCAGTACCTCGACCGCAAGCCGAAGGCGCTCTCCGGTGGCCAGCGCCAGCGCGTCGCCATGGGCCGTGCCATCGTCCGCCAGCCGCAGGTCTTCCTCATGGACGAGCCGCTGTCGAACCTCGACGCCAAGCTCCGCGTGCAGACGCGTACGCAGATCGCGTCGCTGCAGCGCCGCCTCGGCGTCACGACGGTCTACGTCACGCACGACCAGACCGAGGCCCTGACGATGGGTGACCGCATCGCGGTCCTCAAGGACGGCATCCTCCAGCAGGTCGGCACGCCGCGTGACATGTACGACACGCCCGCGAACGTCTTCGTCGCCGGCTTCATCGGCTCGCCCGCCATGAACATCGGGACGTTCCCGGTGCTCGACGGCGCCGCGTCGGTCGGCCAGTCGCGGCTGCTGCTCCCCCGCGACGTCATCGGCCGCCTGGCGGACGACGACAAGGGCCACATCACGGTCGGCTTCCGGCCCGAGGCGCTCGACGTCGTGCCCTCCGGCACGCCCGACTCGTTCCCGGTCGAGGTCAACATCGTCGAGGAGCTCGGCTCCGACGCGTACGTCTACGGCTCGCTGACCAACGAGTTCGGCCAGGCCAGCCAGGTCCACTCCGGCGCCGGCGACGCGCAGATCATCGTGCGCGTCGACCCCCGCCAGGTGCCCGCCAAGGGCGACGCGATCAACGTCCGCATCCGCCCGAACGAGCAGCACCTGTTCCACGCGGGCTCGGGCGAGCGCATGGCCGTCTGACGCACCACGCACCACCGACGAGGCGGGTCCGGTCACGACCGGGCCCGCTTCGTCGTGTCCGGCCCGGACCTGAGAGGATCGACCCATGAGCGGCACGGCGCAGCGTCTGCAGATCACGGCGGCGAACCCGGACCCGGCGCTCCTCGACCTCCCCTGGCACATCCCGCTGGAGGACTGGCCGGCCGAGAACCTCGCCGCCCTCCCCCGCGGCATCTCCCGGCACGTCGTGCGGTTCGCGCGGCTGTCCGGGCGGGTCATCGCGATCAAGGAGATCGGCGAGAGCGTCGCGTACCGCGAGTACGAGCTGCTGCGCCAGCTGCGCAAGATCGACGTGCCCAGCGTCGAGCCGGTCGGCGTCATCACGGGCCGCCGCGCCCCCGACGGCGAACCGCTCGAGGCGGTGCTCATCACCCAGCACCTGTCGTTCTCGCTGCCGTACCGCGCCCTGTTCAGCCAGTCGCTGCGGCCCGACACCGCCACGCGCCTGATCGACGCGCTCGCGGTCCTCATGGTCCGCCTGCACCTCGCCGGGTTCTACTGGGGCGACGTGTCGCTGTCGAACACGCTGTTCCGGCGCGACGCGGAGACGTTCGCCGCGTACCTCGTCGACGCCGAGACGGGCGACCTGCACGACCGGCTCTCGGTCGGGCAGCGCAGCTACGACCTCGAGGTGGCGCGGGTCAACATCATCGGTGAGCTCATGGACCTGCAGGCCGGCGAGTTCCTCGACGAGCACGAGGACGCCATCGCGATCGGTGACGCGCTCGCCGAGCGGTACCAGGAGCTGTGGCAGGCGCTCACCGAGGTCGAGTCGTTCGGGTACGGCGAGCGGTGGCGCGTGCAGGCGCGCATCGACCGGCTCAACAACCTCGGCTTCGACGTCGGCGAGCTCGACATCACGACCGACCTGGAGGGCACCTCGGTGCGCATCCAGCCCAAGGTCGTCGACGCCGGCCACCACTCCCGCCGGCTCATGCGCCTCACCGGGCTCGACGTGCAGGAGAACCAGGCGCGCCGGCTGCTCAACGACCTCGACGAGTTCCGCGCCGCGACCGACCGGCAGGCGGAGGACGAGTCGTTCGTCGCGCACGACTGGCTCACGGAGGTCTTCGAGCCGGCCGTGCGCCGCGTGCCGCGCGAGCTGCGCACGAAGCTCGAGCCCGCGCAGGTCTACCACGAGCTGCTGGACCACCGGTGGTACCTGTCGCAGCAGCACCACCGGGACGTGCCGATGACCGAGGTCGTGAAGAGCTACGTGAACAACATCCTGCCGACCCGGCCCGACGAGCAGGCCGTCCTCGGCACGCGCGCGGAGGACCTGCGTGACGGTGACGCGGCCTCCGGGTCGCGCGCCGGGGACTACGACCCGGATCAGCTGATCGGCTGACCGCCGACGTCACGACGACGGCGCCGTCCCCCCGGGTCTCTCGGAGGAGCGGCGCCGTGGTCGTGCGGGCACGGGACCCGGGCGTGTCAGGCGGTCCGCTGGCGCGCGACCTCGTACAGCGCGATGCCCGCGGCCACGCCGGCGTTGAGCGACTCGACGGCGGACGCGATAGGGATGGACGCGATCGCGTCGCACTGCTCGCGCACGAGGCGCGACAGGCCCTTGCCCTCCGACCCGACGACCAGCACCAGCGGGTCGTTCGCGTACGGCAGCTCGGCGAGCGGCACGTCCCCGCCCGCGTCCAGGCCGACGACGAACACGCCGGCCTGCCGGTACGCCTGCAGGGCACGGGTGAGGTTCGTGGCCCGGGCGACGGGCACGCGCGCCGCCGCGCCGGCGGAGACCTTCCACGCGGCCGCCGTGACCCCGGCCGAGCGCCGCTCCGGCACCAGCACGCCGTGCGCGCCGAAGGCCCCCGCGGAGCGCAGCACGGCGCCGAGGTTGCGGGGGTCGGTGACGCCGTCGAGCGCGACCACCAGGGGCGGCACCCCGGCGACCTCGGCCGCGTCGAGCAGGTCGTCCGGCTCGGCGTACTCGTACGGCGGCACCTGCAGCGCCACGCCCTGGTGCACCGCGTCGTCGGTGAGCCGGTCGAGCTCGGCGCGGCCGACCTCCAGCAGCGGGTAGCGCGCGTCGGCCGCGATCGCGACGATCTCGCGCGTGCGGTCGTCGGCCTCCAGCCGCGTGGCGATGTAGACGGTCGTGACCGGGATGCCCGCACGCAGCGCCTCGAGCACCGAGTTGCGGCCCGCGACCATCTCGTGGGTCGAGCTCGTGCGTCCGCCGCGTGCGCCCCCGGCACTGCGCGACGCGCCGGCGGTGGGCCGCCCGGACGACGTCGTGCCCTTCGTGGCCGCCACCTTGCGCTTGTGCGCGACGTGGTAGGGCCGGTCCTCGGCCTTCGGCGTCGGGCCCCTGCCCTCGAGTGAGCGGCGCCCGTGACCGCCGGTGCCGACGGTCGCGCCCTTCTTGGATCCCGCCTTACGGGTCGCGCCGCGGCGCGAGGAGTTTCCGGCCATCAGTCCTCCGTGGTGTCGGTGGGGGCGGCGAGCGTCCAGCGCGCCCCCGTCGGCGAGTCCTCGACGACGACGCCCGCGGCCGTGAGGCGCTCGCGGATCGCGTCGGCGGTGGCCCAGTCGCGTGCGGCCCTGGCGGCCGCACGCGCGTCGATCTCGGCGGCGACCAGCGACGCGAGCGCGCGCTCGGCGCGGCCGTCCCCGCCCGCGGCAGCCGTCCACTGCGGCGACGCCGGGTCGAGGCCCAGCACGTCGAGCATGCCCCGCAGCGTGACCATCGCGGCACGTGCCGTCGCGTCGTCGCCCGCCGCGAGCGCGCTGTTGCCCGCACGCAGCGTCTCGTGCACCACCGCGAGCGCGGCGGGCACGTTGAGGTCGTCGTCCATCGCGGCGGCGAAGCCGGTGGGCAGCGTCGCGGCCGCCACCTCGTCCGGCCCGGCGGCGCCGACGCGCTCCACCGCGCGCTGGACGAACCCGGCGAGGCGGTCCCACGTCGCCTCGGCCTCGCGCAGCGTGTCGTCGGTCCACTCCAGCATCGAGCGGTACTGCACGGCCGTCATCGCGTAGCGCAGCACGACCGGGCGGACCTTCTCCAGCACCGTCGTGACGAGCAGCCCGTTGCCGAGCGACTTGCTCATCTTGGCGCCGCTCTGCGTGACCCAGCCGTTGTGCAGCCAGTAGCGCGCGAACCCGTACCCGGCGGCGTGCGACTGCGCCTGCTCGTTCTCGTGGTGCGGGAAGCGCAGGTCGAGCCCGCCGCCGTGGATGTCGAACGTCTCGCCGAGGTAGCGGTGCGCCATCGCCGAGCACTCCAGGTGCCACCCGGGCCGGCCGCGGCCGTACGGCGTGTCCCACGAGGCGGTGGGCGGCTCCCCCGGCCTCGGTGCCTTCCACAGCGCGAAGTCGTGGGCGTCGCGCTTGCCGCCGCGGGTCGTGTCGTCGGGCGAGTCGACCATGTCGTCGATGCGCTGGTTCGTCAGGGCGCCGTAGGACGGCCACGAGCGGACGTCGAAGTACACGTCCCCGGGTCCGGCGACGTACGCGTGCCCGCGCTCGACGAGGCGCTCCATAAGCTCGAGCATCGCGGGCACGTGGCCGGTCGCCCGGGGCTCGTAGCTCGGCGGCAGGACGCCCAGCGCGTCGTAGGCGGCGGTGAACGCGCGCTCGTTCGCCATCGCCCACGCCCACCACGGCTCACCCGCGTCGGCCGCCTTGGCGAGGATCTTGTCGTCGATGTCGGTGACGTTGCGGACCAGGGTCACGCGCGTGCCCCCGCGGCGCAGCCAGCGGACCAGCACGTCGAACGCGACACCGGAGCGCAGGTGCCCGATGTGGGGCGGCGCCTGCACCGTGGCACCGCACAGGTAGAGGCCGACCTCGCCCTCGACGAGAGGGACGAAGTCGCGCACCGACTGGGTGCCGCTGTCGAACAGCCGCAGGCTCACCCGACCAGGCTACCGGCGCGGACGCCGCCCGCCGGTCCTGCGCGGCGCCGGCGGCCCGCCCCCTGAGGGCCGCCGGCACCGGCGCGCCTCACGCCAGGGCGGTGAGGTTCGGGGTGGGGGACGCCTCGAGCCGGCGTGCGGGGCTGTCGTCGACGAGCTCGTCCCGCACAGCGGAGTCGGCCAGCACCGCGGAGTCGGCCAGCACCGCGGAGTCGGTCAGCACCGCGCCCTTGAGCGCAGGGCCGGGGAGGGCCGGACCGTCGACGTCCGCGGCACCGCCCGACGTCTCGTCCGCCAGGACCTCGAGCCGCGGCGCCGGCAGCGCGAGGCGGGCGAGGTGCTCGGCGAACATCCGCAGCCCGGTGTAGCCGGCCTCCTCGTCGCCGTCGACGAGCCACGCCAGCGAGTAGCCGTCGATCGCGGCGATGATCGAGCGCGCCACCATGGTGCGCGGCACGCGCCACGTCACGCCGGCCACCCGCTCGACCTCCTCGAGGAAGTGCTCGGCGGCCGCCCAGCTGTTGACGTACTGGTCGACGCCGACCTGCCGGAGCTCGGGGTGCCGCAGCGACGTCGTGGTGAGCTCGTACGTCAGCAGCTGCGGCCCCCGCGTGTTGCGGATGTTGGCCCACAGCCCGTCGAGCACGCCCACGATCAGGTCGAGCACGGGTGCGTAGTCCGGCATCTCGGCCATGGCACGCGCGCTGTTGCGTTCGGTGATGGCATGGGCCATCGCGCGCAGCAGCTCGTCCTTGTCCCGGAAGCAGTAGTGGACGACACCGAGGGACACCCCGGCCTCGGCGGCGACGGCGCGCACAGTCGTGCCGTCGACCCCGTCCCGGGTGGCGACGGCGAGCGCCGCCTCGATGAGCTGCTCACGACGCTCGGCGACCGGCAGTCGGTTCATGACTTCCTCCTCGCGGTGGCGTGCGCGACCCCCCCGGCCCGCTCTACGCCCCGGTCATCATCTCATCGATCCGCGTGACGATAGTCAAGGATTTCACGCACTTGTCCTGGACGGACGCTCAGGTGCCCGCGCCGACCATCCCACGTCCGGCGGCGACACAGCCCGCCCATGGGGCTGCCCGACACGCCCCACCTCCCGGCGCAGGAGGGCACCGCAGCGCTGCGACGTGCACGGACGCACCGAGCGCCGACACGGCTCGGTCGTCGCCGGCACCCCGGGGTGGCCGCACGCGGCGCACGCGCGGGTCCGGGCGCACGGCCGGGTCACGCCGCGCGGAAGATGGCCGCGACACGCCGATTCACCCGCGGACCGGGCGAACCGGACGCCGGCGCCCGTGCCGACGCTGTGACTGCGCCGCGCCCGTACGCGCCCGGACGGGTGACGCGGAATCGACGTTCGCCCCATCGGGTGACGGCCCTCGGCTTGGTGGGTGACCCCGGGCAGGACAGGCTTTCGCCCGTGACGTACACGGGACGTGCCGTCGTGGCGGGCTCGCTCGGCGGGCCCGAGGTCCTGCGCGTGGTCCAGCGGGAGTCCGCGGAGCCGGGTCCGGGGCAGGTGCTCGTCGCCGTCGAGGCGGCCGGCGTGAACCCGTGGGACTGGAAGAGCTACGCGCCGGGCTCCGGCGGCACGCCCCCCGTCGACCTCGGCATCGAGGTGGCGGGCGTCGTGCGCGCCGTCGGCGCGGGCGTGCGCTGGTTCTCCCCCGGCGACGAGGTCGCCGCGTGGCCCGTGCGCGGCGGCTACGCCGACCTCGTGACGGTGCCGCAGCAGGTGCTGGTGCGCCGCCCGCCCTCGCTGCCGGCGCCCGCCGCCGCGGGGCTGCTGGCGGCGGGCGCGGCGGCGCTGCACGCCGTCGTCGCCACCGAGGTGGACGCCGACGAGGTCGTCGTGGTGCACGGCGGGTCCGGCGGCGTCGGGCGGATGGCCGTCCAGCTCGCCGTCCTGCGCGGCGCGCACGTCGTCGCCACGGCGTCCCCGGGGTGGCACGCCTGCCTGAGCCGCCTCGGCGCCGTCCCGGTCACGCACGGCCCCGGGCTGCTCGACCGCCTCCGGGAGGCGGCGGCCGGGCTCGGCGACGTCGTCGCGGCCGTCGACACCGTGGGGACGCCCGAAGCCCTCGAGACGTCGCTCGCCCTCGTCGCGGACCGCCGTCGCGTCGCCACGCTCGTGGCCCTCGACCGTGCCGCCGAGCTCGGCATCCGCGGCCTCGGGCACGGGCCGGGCGCCGACCCCGGCACGGACGTCCGGGACGCCGCCCGCGGCCAGCTCACGGCCCTCGCCGCCGACGGGTCGCTCGACGTGCTCGTCACCGGGACGTACGCCCTCGAGGACGCCGCCCAGGCGCACCACCGCTCCCGCGCCGGGCACGCGGGCGGCAAGCTCGTCCTCGTCACGGACGCCGCCCGCGCCACGGGCGCGCACGCGCCGGTGCACTGACGCCCCGCCGGCGCCGGCGGCGGCCGGCACCGCGGCCGGCCCGACAGCGCGCGTGCTCAGCGCGTGGGCCAGGGCAGCTCGACGTCCGGCGGCGGGTCGGGCGGGGCGACGGGCCGCGCACGCTCGTCGATCTGCTGCAGGCCGGCGAAGGTCGCCTCGAGCGTCTCGAGCGCGACACGGTTGCGCTCGCGCACGGGCTGCGGTGCCGTGCGGCGGGGTAGCGCTGGGGCGGGTCGCGGGGCGCGCGTGCCCGTGGCCGGCGCGTCGTCGCGCTCGTCGGTGCTGGGCATCGTCACGCCGTCGCACGGTACCGGCGATTCGTCCGGATCGCGACGCCCGTCCGGCACTCGACCGCAGGATGGTCGCGCGCCGTGTCGGCGCGCATACTCGCCGCGTGCCGCCCCGCCACCGCCTCCTCGCCGCGCTCGTCGCGGTCACGTGGGGACTGAACTTCCCCGCGATCCACCTGTCGCTCGAGCAGTTCCCGCCGTTCTTCCTGGTGGCGCTGCGCTGGGCGCTCGTCGCCGTCCCGACGCTGCTGCTGGTGCCGCGCCCGCGCGTCGCGTGGCGGTGGATCATCGGCTACGGGCTGGGGTTCGGCGTGCTGCAGTTCGCGTTCCTCTACCTCGCGATGGAGAACGGCATGCCCGCCGGGCTGGCGTCGCTCGTCCTGCAGTCCTCGGCGCCGTTCACGGTGCTCCTCGCCGCCGTGCTGCTGCGCGAGCGCCTGACGGGCCGCCAGGGCCTCGGCGTGGCGGTGGCCGTCACGGGCCTGGCCGGCATCGCCGTGCACCGCGCCGGGCTCGACGGCGGTGCGGCGCTCCTGCCCGTCGTCCTCACCCTCTGCGGCGGGCTGGGCTGGGCGCTCGGCAACCTCTGCAACCGGCGCGCCCAGCCGGACTCGCCGTTCCGGCTCATGCTGTGGATGTCGGTCGTGCCGCCGCTGCCCATGCTGGCGCTGGCCCTCGCGATCGAGGGGCCCGAGCGGATCCGGGCGTCGCTGACGGGCCTGACCTCGCCCACGGGCCTCGCCGCCCTCGGCGGCCTGCTGTTCACGGTGCTCGTCGCGACGCTCGTCGGCTCGGGCCTGTGGACGTGGCTCATGGTGCGGCACCCGTCGAGCGTGGTCGCGCCGTTCTCGATGCTCGTGCCCGTGGTCGGGATCGGGTCGTCGTGGCTCGTGCTGGACGAGTCGCCCGCGCCGGCGGAGCTGCTGCTGGGCGGCCTCGTGGTGGGCGGCGTGCTGCTCGGCAGCGTCCAGGGGCGCCGACGCACCGCGCCGCCGGCGCACGAGGCGCCGGCCGGGGCGGGGGATCCGCCGGTGCGCGACCACGGCAGCGGGACGACCGAGCCCGCGGAGGTCAGTCCCCCGGCGCGGTGACGAGCGCCGTCGCGATCGCCGCGACGCCCTCGCCGCGGCCCGTGAGCCCGAGCCCGTCGGTCGTCGTCGCCGTCACCGTGACGGGGGCCCCGCACGCCGCGGACAGCACCGCCTGCGCCTCGGCGCGGCGCGGGCCCAGCCGCGGGCGGTTGCCGACGACCTGCACCGCGACGTTGCCGATGGTGAACCCGGCCTCGCGCACCCGCCGCGCCGTCTCCGCGAGCAGCGCCGCACCCGAGGCCCCGGCCCAGCGGGGGTCGCTCGTGCCGAACTGCGCGCCGAGGTCACCCAGGGCGGACGCGGACAGCAGGGCGTCGGCGGCGGCGTGCGCCGCGACGTCCGCGTCGGAGTGGCCGGCCAGCGGCGTCTCGCCGGGCCACTCGAGGCCGGCGAGGTGCAGGACGGCCCCGGGCGCGGGGTCGGGGTCGTAGGCGTGCACGTCGACGCCGATGCCGGTGCGCAGGTTCACGACGGTCCTCCGGGGGTGGGCGCCGCGTGCCACGCCTCGGCGAGCACGACGTCGCGGGGGGTGGTGATCTTGGCGGCCCGCTCGTCCCCGGGCACCATCCACACGCGGCCGCCGGCGGCCTCGACCAGGCCGGCGTCGTCGGACGCCGCGGTGGCCTCGTCGGCGGCGCGGTGGGCGCCGGCCGCGTGCGCGCGCACGAGCACGTCGTGGGCGAAGCCCTGCGGCGTCTGGACCGCGCGCAGCGCCTCACGCGGCGGGGTGTCCACCACGGGACCGCCCGCGGCGTCCCACGACGCCACGCGCTTGACCGTGTCGACGACCGGCAGCCCGGGGACGACGGCGTCGTGCCCCGCGCGCACGGCGTCGACCACGCGCGCGACGAGCGCCGCGGGGGCGAACGCGCGGGCGGCGTCGTGCACGAGCACGACCTCGACGCCCAGGGGCAAGGCGGCGAGGCCCGCGGCCACCGAGGCCTGCCGCGTGGCGCCGCCCACGACGACCCGCACCGGCACGCCGAGGTCGGCGACGGGCGCGAGGGCCTGCGTCACGGCGTGGACGTGCTCGGCAGGGGCCGTGACGACCAGGGCCGTGACCCGCGAGCCGTCGGCGGCGCGGGCGGTGAGCAGCGCGCGGGCGGCGTGCGTCACGAGCGGTGCGCCCGCGACGGGGACGACCGC
This sequence comes from Cellulomonas shaoxiangyii, assembly GCF_004798685.1. Taxonomy (NCBI): domain Bacteria; kingdom Bacillati; phylum Actinomycetota; class Actinomycetes; order Micrococcales; family Cellulomonadaceae; genus Cellulomonas; species Cellulomonas shaoxiangyii. Next base: position 3,259,593 of record NZ_CP039291.1, read on the forward strand.
CTTGGGCAGTGCGTGACCAAGGCGCGAGCCGCTCCCGGCGGCGGTGAGGACGGCGGCGACGCTCATGCGGCTCCCGGCTCGGCGACGTGGGCGCACAGCGAGAGGTCCGGGCGCGCGTCGCGCGCCCGGACCTCTCGCTGCGTCGTCAGGACGCGAGGACCTCGTCGAGGATGGCCTCGGCCTTGTCCTCCTCGGTGTGCTCGGCCAGGGCCAGCTCCGAGACGAGGATCTGGCGTGCCTTGGCGAGCATGCGCTTCTCGCCGGCGGACAGGCCACGGTCGGCGTCCCGGCGCGACAGGTCGCGGACGACCTCCGCCACCTTGATGACGTCGCCCGACTGGAGCTTCTCGAGGTTGGCCTTGTAGCGGCGCGACCAGTTGGTCGGCTCCTCCGTGTACGGGGCGCGCAGCACCTCGAACACGCGGTCCAGGCCCTCCTGGCCGACGACGTCGCGGACACCCACGAGGTCGACGTTCTCGGCGGGCACCTCGATGGTGAGGTCACCGTGCGCGACCTTGAGCTTGAGGTAGATCTTGTCCTCGCCGCGGATCGTGCGGGTCTTGATCTCTTCGATCTTGGCTGCACCGTGGTGCGGGTAGACGACGGTCTCCCCAACAGTGAAAGTCATCTGCCGGTGTCCCCTTTCGCAGACGTGTATGGTATCACGCCCATACCCCCCCGAACCCGGCGTCGGACAGCCGTCCTGGCGGCGAAACCCCAGGTCAGGCGCGTGCTGCTCGCGCGCGGCGCGCCGGCGTGCGCCGCGCGCCCGCCCGGCCGCACCCCGCCGGGGACGCGGTGCACGGCCCCGTGCGCGCCCCACGCCCACCCTGCGCTCGCCCGCCCCTGCGGCGCCGGTACGCTGGCCCGGAGTCCGCCCCGCGCCGCCGGCCCCGCCGCCGGACGAGCGCAGAGTCGAGCAGGAGACATCGTGACCACGCCCCGCCCCCGCGCCGTCCGCACGCCCCGGACGGCCACCCGGCGCCTCACCGCGCTGGCGCTCGCGTCCGCCGCCGTGCTCGCCGGCTGCTCCGCCACGAACCAGATCACGACGATCTCCGACTACCCGCCGTCGGACGGCGTCGCCATCACGGTCGACGAGGTCCGCGCGCTCAACCTCCTGGTGGTCACCGAGGCCGAGGGCGCGCCCGGTCTGCTCGTCGGCGCGCTGAGCAACACCTCGGGCGAGGACACCACCGTGACGCTGACGGTCGAGGGCGGCGAGGCGGTCGAGGTCGACGTCCCGAGCGCCGGCACCGTCCTCATGGGAGGCACGGACGCACCGGGGCGCTACCGGACCGCCGAGGTCCCGGTCGCGGCGGTCGCCGCCCCTCCCGGGGGCATGACGAGCGTCACGATCTCCACGCCGGCCGGCGGCAGCTCGTCGGTCTCGGTGCCGGTCCTCGACGGCACGCTCGCCGAGTACGCGCCGCTGCTCGAGCAGCTCGGTGCCACGCCGGCGCCGTCCGGCACGCCGGCGCCGTCGCCGACGCCCGGCGAGACCCAGGAGGCCTCCGAGCCCCAGCAGGGCCAGGACGCCGACCCGGAGGGCGAGGGCGAGCGGGGCGACTCCTGACCCACCGGCCCCCGGGCCCTGCACGCACGGTGGGCGCACACCGCCCGGCCGGACGCGCCCGTCAGCCGAAGCGGCCGGAGATGTAGTCCTCTGTGGCCTGCTCGCGCGGCGAGGAGAACATCGTCGCCGTGTCGTCCATCTCGACGAGCCTGCCCGGCTTGCCCGTGCCGGCGATGTTGAAGAACGCCGTCCGGTCCGACACGCGCGCGGCCTGCTGCATGTTGTGCGTGACGATGACGATCGTGTAGTCGCTCTTGAGCTCGGCGATGAGGTCCTCGATCGCGAGCGTCGAGATGGGGTCCAGGGCCGAGCAGGGCTCGTCCATGAGCAGCACCTGCGGCCGCACGGCGATGGCGCGCGCGATGCACAGGCGCTGCTGCTGCCCGCCGGACAGCGACGAGCCCGGGCGCTCGAGGCGGTCCTTGACCTCGTTCCACAGGTTCGCGCCGCGCAGCGACTGCTCGACGAGGTCCTGCGAGTCGCCCTTGGACATGCGGCGGTTGTTCAGCTTGGCGCCCGCGAGGACGTTGTCCGCGATGGACATGGTGGGGAACGGGTTCGGGCGCTGGAACACCATCCCGATCTGGCGCCGCACCGTCACCGGGTCGACGTCCGACCCGTAGAGGTCCTGCCCGTCCATGAGCGCCTTGCCCGTCACGCGCGCGCCGGGGATCACCTCGTGCATGCGGTTGAGGGTGCGCAGGAACGTCGACTTGCCGCAGCCCGAGGGGCCGATGAGCGCGGTGGCCTGGCGGGCCTCGATGGCCATCGTGACGCCCTCGACGGCGAGGAAGTCGCCGTAGTAGACGTCGAGGTCCGAGACGTCGATCCGCTTGGACATGGGGTGCTCCTTTTCGTGATCCGGGACGGATCGAGCGGTCAGCGGGCGCCCCGGGGGGCGAACCAGCGGCTGATCAACCGGGCGAGCAGGTTGAGCAGCATGACGATGAGGATGAGGGTGAGCGCGGCGGCCCAGGCGCGGTCGATGCCCGTGCCGCCCTGCTCGTACTGCCGGTACGCGAACACGGGCAGGGTGGCCATGCGCCCGTCGAACAGGTCCGTGTTCACCTGCGTGACGAGGCCGACGGTGAGCAGCAGGGGCGCGGTCTCGCCGATCACGCGCGCCAGGGCCAGCATGACGCCCGTGACGATGCCCGCGACGGCGGTGCGCAGGACGACCTTGACGATGGTCAGCCACTTGGGCACGCCCAGCGCGTAGGACGCCTCGCGGAGCTCGTTCGGCACCAGCCGCAGCATCTCCTCCACCGAGCGGATGACGACCGGCGTCATCAGCAGGGCCAGCGCGACGGCGCCCATGACGCCCGCGCGGTACGCCGGGCCGAACACCAGCGTGAACAGCGCGAAGCCGAACAGGCCGGCGACGATCGACGGGATGCCCGTCATGACGTCGACGAGGAACGTGATGGCCCGGGCGAGCGGCCCGCGGCCGTACTCGACGAGGTAGATGGCCGTGAGCAGCCCGATCGGCACGGAGATGACGGCCGCCGCGAACGTGATGAGCAGCGTGCCGAGGATCGCGTGCGCGACGCCGCCCTCGGCCATGTCCCCGAACACGCCGATCATGTCGGTCGTGAGGAACGTCCAGCTGAACGACCGCGTCCCGCGGCCGACGACGAGCAGGATCAGCGACACCAGCGGGATCAGCGCGAGCAGGAAGGCGCCCGTGACGAGCGTCGTGGCGAGGCGGTCCACCGCGCGGCGGCGGCCCTCGACGACGAACGAGGCGACGGTCGACCCGACCGCGAACAGCACCGCGCCGAGCGCGACCACACCGGCGACGGTGGGCGACCCGAGGACGAGCAGCAGCAGGAACGCCGCGACCAGGCCGCCGCCGGCGAACGCCCAGGTGCTCCAGCCGGGCAGCCGGCCGTGCCCCGGGTCCACGAGCGAGGAGCCGGCGTGGGCGGTGTCGACGGCCATCAGTTGGCTCCCGAGAACTCGGCGCGCCGCGCGATGACCCAGCGCGCTGCGAAGTTGACCACGAACGTGATGACGAACAGCGCGAGGCCCGTCGCGATGAGCGCGCTCACCGACAGCCCGCTCGCCTCCGGGAACTTCGAGGCGATGTTCGCCGCGATGGTCTGCTGCTGCCCCGGCTGGAGCAGGTGGAACGAGTACAGGAACCCGGGCGAGATGACCATGAGCACGGCCATCGTCTCGCCGAGCGCGCGGCCCAGACCCAGCATCGAGGCGCTGATGACGCCGGAGCGCCCGAACGGCAGGACCGCCTGGCGGACCATCTCCCAGCGCGTGGCACCGAGGGCGAGCGAGGCCTCCTCGTGCAGGCGCGGCGTCTGCAGGAACACCTCCCGCGAGACCGCTGTGATGATCGGCAGGATCATCACGGCGAGCACGATCGAGGCCGACAGGATGTTCTTGGCGGGCGCCTGGTAGTCGGCGAACAGCGGCACGAACCCGAGGGTCGAGGACAGCCACGTGAAGAACGGGTCGACCACGCCGAGCAGCCACAGCGCGCCCCACAGCCCGTAGACGACCGACGGGATCGCCGCGAGCAGGTCGATCAGGTAGCCGAGGCTCTGCGCGAGGCGCCGCGGGGCGTAGTGCGAGATGAACAGCGCGATCCCGACCGACACGGGCACCGCCAGCAGCAGCGCGAGGAGCGCCGCGAGCAGCGTCCCGAACACCAGCGGGCCGACGTACTCGGCGACCGAGCCACCGTCGAACCACGAGATCTCGCCGAGCTCCTCGGACGACGCCGTCAGCGCGGGCCACGCCTCGACGAGCAGGAAGACGGCGACCGCGGCGAGCGTCACGAGGATGAGGACGCCGGCCCCGGTCGACAGGCCGGCGAAGACCTTGCCGCCGACGCGGCCCGTCGACGCCGCGCGGACGGCCGCGGCGGCGTCGGCGGGGCCGCGCTCCGGCGCGGGACCGGGCCGGCGTGCGGGAGTGGTGGTGAGAGCCACGGCTTCTCCGGGGGGTGGGGGTGGGGAGGGTGTCGTGCGGGGTGCCGCCGGCGGACGCGACCCGCCGGCACGCAGGGCAGGAGCCGCCCCGGGACGTCGCGTCCCGGGACGGCTCCCGTCCGCTGCGGTCACGCGGGTCGGCTCCCTCAGCCCGCGGTGATCGAGTCGATCGCGGCCTGGACCTCGCCGCGCAGCTCCGCCGAGATCGGGGCGGCACCCGCGACGCCCGGGTCGGCCGCACGCTCCTGGCCGGCCTCGCTGGCGACGTAGGTCAGGTACGCCTTGACGTTGTCGGCGTCGGCCTGGTCCTCGTACACCGAGCAGGCGAGGTGGTACGAGACGAGCACCAGCGGGTAGGTGCCGGGCTCGGTCGTGGTGCGGTCGAGGTCGACGACGAGACGGTTCTCGGTCGCGCCCTCGGCACGCGGGGAGGCGTCGACGACCGCCGCGGCCGCCTCGGCCGAGAACGGCACGTACTCCTCGCCGACCTTGAGGGCGACCGTGCCGAGGTCCTGGGCGCGCGACGCGTCGGCGTAGCCGATCGCGCCCTCGGCGCCCGCGACCGTGTCGATGACGCCCTGCGTGCCCTGCCCGGACTGACCGCCCGCCAGCGGCCAGTCGCCGCTCGCCTCGTGCGGCCACGCGCCGTCCGACGCGGCGGCGAGGTACTCCGTGAAGTTCTCGGTGGTGCCGGACTCGTCGGAGCGGTTGACCGGGATGATGTCGATCGCGGGGAGCTCGACGTCGGGGTTCTCGGCGGCGATCGCCGGGTCGTCCCAGGACGTGATCTCGCGGTTGAAGATCTTGGCGATGGTGGCGGCCGACATGTTCAGGTGCTCCGCGTCCACGTCCGGGAGGTTGTAGACGACCGCGATCGGGGAGATGTAGAGCGGCAGCTCGACGGCCTCGCCGCCGACGCAGCGCTCCTCGGCCTGCGCCAGCTCGTCCTCCTTGAGCGCGGCGTCCGAGCCCGCGAACTGGACGGCGCCCGCGAGGAACTGCTCGCGGCCACCGCCCGAGCCGACGGCGTCGTAGCTGAGCACCACGCCGGGGTACTGGTCGGCGAAACCGGCGATCCAGCCCGCCACGGCCTTCTCCTGGGACGAGGCGCCGGCGCCGGCGAGCGAGCCGCTCAGCTCGGCGGGCGCGTCACCGCCGGCTGTCCCGGCCGGCTCCTGGGCGTTGCCACCGGAGCTGCACGCGGCCAGGGTCAGCGCCACGGCGCCCGTGAGGGCGACGGCACCGAGACGGTTGCGAGGGGAGAGCTTCACTGTGACCCATCCTGTCGTTCCGCGCGCACCGGTCGGTGCGCGGCCGGTGCCGACGCTAGGGACGCGAGGTGACCGCTGCGGCGGCGCTCGGTGAACCCGGGATGAACGGTGGACGACCAGACGCGCCGTCCAGGACCGGCGACCAGGCCCCGGGCGTCGGCGGCGGCCCGCTCACTCGTCGCGGGGGTCCGACAGCTTGTAGCCCAGGCCGCGGACGGTGGTCAGCAGCGCCGGGGCCGACGGGTCCGGCTCGATCTTCGCGCGGATGCGCTTGACGTGAACGTCGAGGGTCTTGGTGTCGCCGACGTAGTCGGAGCCCCACACGCGGTCGATCAGCTGGCCGCGGGTCAGCACGCGCCCGGGGTTGCGCAGCAGCATCTCGAGCAGCTCGAACTCCTTGAGGGGGAACGGCACGAGCGTGCCGTTCACGTGCACGGTGTGCCGGTCGACGTCCATGCGGACGCCCCCGACCTCGAGCGTGCCGTCGTCCGCCGGCTCCTCGCCGTCCGCGGCGGCGCGGGCGCCGGCCTCGCGGCGGCGCAGCACGGCCCGGATCCGCGCGAGCAGCTCGCGCGACGAGTAGGGCTTCGTCACGTAGTCGTCGGCGCCGAGCTCGAGGCCCACGACCTTGTCGATCTCGTCGTCCTTGGCCGTGAGCATGATGACCGGCACGTCGGACTCCAGGCGCAGGCGCCGGCACACCTCGGTGCCGGGCAGGCCGGGCAGCATGAGGTCGAGCAGGACGAGGTCGGCGCCGCCCGCGGCGAACCGTTCGAGGGCCTCGGGGCCCGTCGCGGCGGTGACGACGTCGTAGCCCTCGCGGGTCAGCTGGTAGGTGAGGGGGTCGCGGTAGGACTCCTCGTCCTCCACGAGCAGGATGCGGGTCACGGGTTGCTCCTGGACAGGGGTCGGCCCGGCGGGGTGCCGGTGTCGGTGTCGGACGGGGGCGGCTCCGGGGGACGGGAGTCCGCGACGGGCAGGCGGAGGGTGAACGTCGAGCCGCGGCCGGGCTGCGACCAGACCGACACGTCCCCGCCGTGGTCGGCCGCGACGTGCTTGACGATGGACAGACCGAGACCGGTGCCGCCCGTGTCGCGCGAGCGTGCCGGGTCCACGCGGTAGAACCGCTCGAACACGCGCTCCTGGTCGGCCGGGTCGATGCCGACGCCCTCGTCGACGACCGCGATCTCGACGAGCTCCCCGCGGCGCCGGACGCCCACGGCGACCTGCGTGCCCGCCGGTGAGTACGCCACCGCGTTGTCGAGCAGGTTGCGCACCGCGGTGACGAGCAGGTTGTGGTCGCCGAAGACGGTCACGCCGCTCTCGCCGCCCGTGCTGACGCGCACCCGCTTGGCGTCCGCGCCCGTGCGGGCACGGTCCACGGCCTCGGCGACGACCTCGTCGACCTCGACCGGCTCGGCCTCCTCGAGCGCCCCGGTCGCCTGCAGCCGGGACAGCTCGATGATCTCGTGCACGAGCGCCGACAGCCGGGTCGCCTCCGCCTGCATGCGCCCCGCGAACCGGCGCACGGCCTGCGGGTCGTCGGCGGCGTCCTGCACCGTCTCGGCCAGCAGCGACAGCGCGCCGACGGGCGTCTTCAGCTCGTGCGACACGTTGACGACGAAGTCGCGGCGGATCGCCTCGAGGCGGCGAGCCTGCGTGAGGTCCTCCGCGAGGAGCAGCACGTGCTCGGGCGTCACCTGCGCGACGCGCGCCTGAACGAGCAGCCGGCCCGGGCCCACGGGACCGCGCGGGACGTCGACCTCCTCGTCGCGGATGACGCCGTCCCGGCGCACCGCGGCCACGAGGTCGCGCATCGCCGCGTGCACGAGCCGGCCGTCGCGCACCAGCCCGAGCGCGTGCGCCGGCGGGCTGGCTCGCACCACCCGGTCCTCCGGGTCGAGGACGACCGCCGCCGACCGCAGCACCGCGAGCGCGCGCACGAGGCCGTCGTCGAGCTCCGGCTCGGGCTGCGGCGGCACCGTGTGCTGGGACCGCTCGCTCCACCGGAAGGCACCCACGGCGACCGCGCCCACCAGCACGCCGAGCGCCCCGGCCACCAGCGGCGCGAGCCCGTTCATCCACTCCACGAGGCCACAGTAGGCCGACGCCCCGGGCGGATCCGGCCGGTGCCGGGCGGGACGCCGGACGGCCTCCGGGTGTTCACCTGCGCGGTGGCCGACGTTCACCGGGCCGTGCCACGGTGTGGGCCGCACGGCGCACCTGCGCGCAGGAAGGGATCACATGCGGGACATCTTCAACAACGAGCTCAAGCAGCTCGGTGAGGACCTGGTGGCCATGAGCGGCCGGGTCGAGCAAGCCATCACCCACGCCGGCGTCGCGCTGCTGACGGCGGACCTCGGGCTCGCCGAGTCGGTGATCGCCGACGACCTCGCGATCGACGCCCTCGAGCAGGACCTCGACGAGCGGTGCGTGCGCCTCCTCGCGCAGCAGCAGCCCGTCGCCACCGACCTGCGCGTCGTCGTCTCGGCGCTGCGCATGAGCGCGTCCCTCGAGCGCATGGGCGACCTCGCCCGGCACGTCGCCCAGGTGGCCCGGCTGCGGTACCCCGCCGCGGCCGTGCCCGCGGGCCTCGAGTCGACGTTCACGCAGATGCAGGACGCGGCGGTCCGCGTCGCACGCCGCACCACGACCCTGCTGGAGACGCGCGACCTCGACCTCGCCGTGAGCATCGAGCAGGACGACGACCTGCTCGACCAGCTGCACACCGACACCTTCACCGCGATGCTGTCGGGCGACTGGGACCGCCCCGCGCAGGTGACGGTCGACGTGACCCTGCTCGGCCGGTACTACGAGCGGTTCGGGGACCACGGGGTGTCGGTCGCGCGCCGCGTCGGCTACCTCGTCACGGGCGACGCCGCGCACGCGCTGGACCCGGCCGCGGTGCGCTCGGGCTGACCCGCCGCACCGCCCGTACCGCGAGGCGCCCGACCCGGGGAGGGGGCGGGCGCCTCGCCTCGTCGTGGTCAGCGACCCTGGTTCGCCACCGCGGCGATCGCGGCCTTCGCGGCCTCGGGGTCGAGGTACGTGCCGCCCGTGACCGTGGGCTTCAGCGTCTCCTCGTCGAGCTCGTAGAGCAGCGGGATGCCGGTGGGGATGTTGATGCCGGCGATCGTCTGCTCGTCGACGTCGTCGAGGTGCTTGACCAGCGCGCGGATGGAGTTGCCGTGCGCCGCCACCAGGACCGTCTTGCCGGCCTGCAGGTCGGGCACGATCTCGGCGTCCCAGTAGGGCAGCGCGCGGACGAGCACCTGCGCGAGCGCCTCGGTGCGCGGGATGGGCTCACCGGCGTAGCGCGGGTCCGTGTCCTGCGAGAACTCGCTGCCGAGCTCGATCTCGGGCGGCGGGACGTCGTACGAGCGGCGCCAGAGCATGAACTGCTCCTCGCCGTACTCCTCGAGCGTCTGCTTCTTGTTCTTGCCCTGCAGCGCGCCGTAGTGGCGCTCGTTCAGGCGCCACGAGCGCTTCACCGGGATCCAGAGGCGGTCGGCCACGTCGAGCGCGTAGTTCGCGGTCGTGATCGCACGGCGCAGGAGCGACGTGTGCACGACGTCCGGCAGCACGCCCGCGTCGGTCAGCAGCGTGCCGCCGCGCTTGGCCTCCCCGACGCCCTTCTCCGACAACGGCACGTCGACCCAGCCGGTGAACAGGTTCTTGGCGTTCCACTCGCTCTCGCCGTGGCGGAGCAGCACGAGGGTGTAGGTCATGGACCCATCCTGCCGCAGGCCCGCCGGGCGGGCGCAGGGACGTCCGTCCCGGAGCCGGGCGCGTGGCCGGCCGGCCGTCGGCGGCCCGGTCGCGCGAGGGGTCAGCGGCGCTGCTCGGCGGCGACCGTGTAGACCTTGACCAGCTGGTCCGCGGCGGTGTCCCAGCCGAAGCGCTCGGCGACGCCGCGGGCCGCGCGGCCCCACGCGGCGCGTCGGTCGTCGTCCGCGAGCGCGTCGGCGACCGCGTCGGCCCAGCGCGCGGGGTCGTGGCCCGGGACGAGCCGGCCGGACACGCCGTCGTCGACGACGGTGCGCAGCCCGCCCACGGCTGCGGCGAGCACCGGGACGCCGCTGGCCTGCGCCTCCGCGGCGACGAGCCCGAAGGACTCGGAGCGCGACGGCATCGCGACGACGTCGGCCGCGTGGTACCACAGCGGCAGGCGGTGGCGCGGCGCCGGCGGGTGGACGAGGACGTCGTCCGCGACGCCGCAGGTCGAGGCGAGCGCGAGCAGCTCACGCACGGCCGTCACGCGGCCGCTCGGGCCGCCGAGCACGACGAGCAGCGGGACCGGCCGGCCCGTCGCCTTCAGCACGCCGAGGGCGCGGACCAGCACGTCGGGGGCCTTGAGCGCCTGCACCCGCCCCGCGAACAGGACGACCTGCCGGTCGAGCGGCAGGCCCACGGCGCGGCGGGCGGCCTCGCGCCCGCCGGGCGCGGCGGGGGCGAACCGGTCCAGGTCGACACCCGGCTCGACGACGTGCACCCGCTGCGGGTCGGCGGCGTAGAGGTCGACGAGCTCGCGCGCCTCGACCGGCGTGGACGCGACGAGCGCGTCCGCCTCCGCGACGACCTGCTCCTCCCCCACGATCCGCACGGTCGGCTCCGGGGAGTCGCCGGGGCCGAGGCTCGCGTTCTTCACGCGCGCGAGGGTGTGCGCGGTGTGCACGAGCGGGACCTCCCAGCGCTGGGCGGCGAGCGCGCCGACCTGCCCCGAGAGCCAGTAGTGCGAGTGCACGACGTCGTACCAGCCGGGCCGCCGGGCCGCCTCCGAGCGCAGGACGCCGGCCGCCATGGCGCACAGGACGCCCGGCAGGTCGTTCTTGTCGAGGGCCTCGAACGGTCCGGCCGGCACGTGGTGCACGAGCACCGGCGGCACGACGCCGGCCGGCACGTCCGCGGCCAGCAGGACGTCGCGGGCCTCCGTGCCGGCGAGGACGCGGCCGTCGGCCGTCGTCCCGTCGAGGACGACCGTCTCGGGCAGGTCGGACGACGTCGCGCGCGTGAAGATCTCGACGCGCGCACCGCGGGCGGCCAGCGCGCGGGACAGCTCGAGCACGTACACGTTCATGCCGCCGGCGTCGCCCGTCCCGGGCTGGTCCAGGGGGGACGTGTGCACCGAGAGCATGGCCACCCGGGGTGCGCGCTCGACGGTCACGTGCCCATTGTCACGCGGCGGGCGGCCCGCGCACGCCACGGCCGCGGCCGCCGGAGGTCGCGGCCGCCGCCGACGTGCCGGCCGGTGGCCCGGGCCGCGGTCAGCGCACGCGGGTGATGCACGCGGGCGACGGGATCGGCGCCCTGCCGACCTCCGTGCCGTCGTGGTCCAGGACGACCACCGCGTGCGAGTCCTGCAGCGCCACCACGGTCCAGTCGGCGACGACGTCCAGGTGCCGCGGCGTCCGGCCGCCCAGCGGCGACGACGTGCCCGCGCCGAGCGACCCGTCCGCCGCCACCGGGTACGTCGTCACGACGTCGGCACCGCGCACCCCGAGCAGGAGGCGGTCCCCCTCGAGCAGCACGTGGGACGGGGAGGGCGCCGCCCCGCCCGCGTGCGCGGCGTCGACGGCGGGCGCGGCCGCCACCGGGTGGCCCGTCGCCGAGGCCGCGTCCCACGCGAGCACGTGCACGGCCGCGTCGAGCTCCCCCACGACGTACAGGTGGCGCGCGTCCGGTGCGAACGCGACGTGCCGCGGGCCGGTGCCGGGCGGCAGGGTCGCGGCGACGCCGTCGTCGGTCAGCGTGCCGTCGGCGGCACGCGCGTACCGGCGCAGCTCGTCCGTGCCGAGGTCCGACACGAGCACGTGCCGGGCGTCCGGCGTCAGGGCGACGAAGTGCGCGTGCGACCCCTCCTGCCGGTCCGTCACCGGACCCGAGCCGGCGCGGGTGAACGTCCGGGCCGGGCCGGGCGCGGCGAGCACCTCGGGCGCGAACGCGCCGTCGGGCGTGAGGGGCAGGACGGCCAGCACGCCGTCCGAGTAGCAGGCCACGTACAGGGCGTCCTCGACGAGGAGCAGGTGGCACGGGTGCGCACCACCGACGGGCACGGTCGCCACGGCGCTGAGCGCGCCCTCGTCGTCGACCGCGAACGCCGTCACGGTGCCCGGGTCGTCCTCCGCCACCGCGTACACCACGCGCCCCGACGGGTGCGCCACGACGAACGACGGCGCCGGCGTCTCGACGGCCGGCCGCGGCCGGTTCAGCGTCCCGGTGGCCGGGTCCAGGTCGACGACCCACACGCCCTCGCCGCGCCCCGGCTCGGTGCCGATCCCCGCGCGCGGGTACGTGCCCACCCACAGCGGGACGGACCCGTGCGCGAGGGTCTCGGCGTCGGTGGCGGGCTCGGGCTGCGTCGTCAGGTCGTCCACGGGAGCGACCCTACGGAGGCCCGCGCGCCCGCGCGTCCCGTGGACCCGCGCCCCTCCCCCGGACCGGGACGCGACCTCGTCACTCCCGCGCGACCTCGTCACTCCCGCGCGACCTCGTCATCCACAGGTGACGAGGTCGCGTCCGAGTGACGAGGTCGGCGGCGCGGCGGGGGCCGGCGGGAGGGTGGGCGGGCGCCGGGTCAGCGGGGGGACGCGGCGGCGGCGTCCGGGGTCAGCCAGACGGACGGCTCCGCGACGACCTGGCGCAGCACGGCCAGCGCGCCGCCCGTCATCGCGGGGTAGGCACCGGCGCGGGCGCGCGAGACCTCCAGCGTGGACCACGGCGCGAAGATGACGTGCGCGTCGAGCGCGTCGCGCACGGGCGCCTCGACGTGCGGGTACAGCTGCCCGAACGTCCCGCCGAGCACGACGGCCCCGACGTCCACGACGTTGGCGACCGTGGCGAGCGCGAGGCCCAGCCAGCGGGCGGCGCCGTGCACGGCGTCGAGGGCGCGCCGGTCCCCCGCCTCGACGGCGGCGAGGAGCTCCGCGAAGCGGCTGCCGGCGGGCAGGCCCGCCGCGGTGGCGATCGCGTCCTGGCCGGCGAGGCGCTCGAGCGTCGCGGGGCCGCCGCGTGCGGAGCCGTCCACGACCATGTGCCCGATCTCCCCGCTCCAGCCGTGCCGGCCGAGGAAGATCTCGCCGTCGAGCACGAGCGCACCACCGACGCCCACCTCACCGGACACGTAGAGGAACGACGGCCCGTCCGCGCCGCGGCGCACGTGCGCCTCGGCCCGGGCGGCGAGGTTCGCCTCGTTCGCGAGCCGGGGCGGGAACGAGGCGAGCACGGGGTCGGCGGCGAGGCGGGCGACGACGTCGACGTCCCGCCAGCCCAGGTTCGGCGCCACGCGCAGGGGCCCGGTCACCCGGTCGACGAGCCCGGGCAGCGCGAGGGCGGTCCCCGCGACGCGGACGCCGTCGGCCTGCAGGCCGGCGAGCACGGGGCCCGCGAGGGCGGCGAGCCGGTCGAGCACGTCACCCGGGTCGGCCCCGCGCAGGTCGTCCTGCTCGACGCGCTCCACGAGCACACCGCCGGCGAGGTCCACGACGCGCACGCCGAGGTAGTCGACGTTGACCTCCATGCCGACGCCCGCGATCCGTCCCGCGGCCGGCACGAGCGGCACCGCCGGACGCCCCGCGCGCGGGACCGCGACGGGGTCGAGCTCGCGGACCAGCCCGGCCTCGATGAGCACGTCGACGAGGCCGGTGACGGTGCCGCGGGCGAGGCCGGTGGCGGCGGCGATCTGCGCGCGGGAGGGCGGCGCGGTCGCGTCGACGACGCTCGCGAGCGCCACCGAGAGGTTGTGCTCGCGCAGGTGCTCCTGGCGGCGGGCGCGCACCGGGTCCGGCACGCGCTCGGCGGCGCGGCCGTGCCGGGTGCGGCGGGGGGCGTCGGGGTCGTCCGCGACGCCCGGTCGCTCCGGCGCCGACGCGCCACCGGCGGGGTGCGCGTCGTCGCTCGCCTCGGCCATGGCTTGACCCTAGCCCAGTTCCATGGATAAATTCATCGCGAGAACAAATCCGTCGGGCGCTGTCGCCGGGCGGACCCGACCGCTCGACGTGGAGATGTGCCCATGGTTCGCAAGCCCACCCCTGACGACAAGTTCTCCTTCGGTCTCTGGACCGTCGGCTGGAACGCGCAGGACCAGTTCGGGTCCAACACGCGCTCCTGGCTCGACCCGGTCGAGGCCGTGCACAAGCTCGCCGAGCTCGGCGCCGCGCACGTGACGTTCCACGACGACGACGTCGTGCCGTTCGGCTCGTCCGACTCGGAGCGCGACAAGATCCTCGAGCGCTTCAAGGGCGCCCTGGCCGAGACCGGCATCACGGTCGAGATGGTCACCACGAACACCTTCAGCCACCCGGTGTTCAAGGACGGCGCGTTCACGTCGAACGACCGCCGCGTGCGCCGCTTCGGCCTGCGCAAGGTGCTCCGCAACGTCGACCTCGCCGCCGACCTGGGCGCCGACACGTTCGTCATGTGGGGCGGCCGCGAGGGCGCCGAGTACGACTCGGCCAAGGACCTCAACGCCGCGCACGACCGCTACGCCGAGGGCATCGACACCGTCGCCGCGTACATCAAGGAGAAGGGCTACGGCCTGCGCATCGCGCTCGAGCCCAAGCCCAACGAGCCCCGCGGCGACATCCTCCTGCCGACGATCGGGCACGCGATCGCCCTGATCTCGACGCTCGAGCACGCCGACATCGTCGGGCTCAACCCCGAGGTCGGGCACGAGCAGATGGCGGGCCTGAACTTCACCACCGGCATCGCGCAGGCACTGTGGCAGGGCAAGCTCTTCCACATCGACCTCAACGGGCAGCGGTCCATCAAGTACGACCAGGACCTCGTGTTCGGCCACGGCGACCTGTTCTCGGCGTTCGCCACGGTCGACCTGCTGGAGAACGGCTTCCCCAGCGGCGGCCCGCGCTACGACGGCCCGATCCACTTCGACTACAAGCCCTCGCGCACCGAGGACTTCCAGGGCGTGTGGGACTCGGCGGCGGCGAACATGTCGACGTACATCCTGCTCAAGGAGCGGGCGCTCGCGTTCCGCGCCGACCCCGAGGTCCAGGAGGCCCTCGAGGCCGCCGGCGTCCTGTCGCTCGCCGAGCCCACGCTCGCCGAGGGCGAGACGGTCGCCGACCTGCTGAACGACCGCTCGGCGTTCGAGGACTTCGACGCCGACGCCGTCGGTGAGCGCGGCTTCGGCTTCGTGCGCCTCAACCAGCTCGCGCTCGAGCACGCGCTCGGCGCCCGCGGCTGACCGACCGCACGTCCGGCACGCCCGCCGGAGCCCCCCTGCACGACCGGGGCGCTCCGGCGGGCGTCGCCGTCCCCGCCCCCGCGCCCCGTCCGGGCGACGCGGGGCGCGCCCCCCTTCCCCGCCCGGACACCCGACCCGCGGCCGACCGCCGCGGGCCAGCTCGCGGAGGAGCACAGGCGATGACGCTCGTGGCAGGTGTGGACTCGTCCACGCAGTCGTGCAAGGTGGTGGTGCGCGACGCAGAGACCGGCGCGCTCGTGCGGCAGGGTCGTGCGTCGCACCCCGACGGCACCGAGGTCGCACCCGCGGCCTGGTGGGACGCGCTGCAGGAGGCCGTCGCGCAGGCCGGCGGCCTCGACGACGTGGCCGCGGTGGCCGTCGGCGGCCAGCAGCACGGCATGGTGGCGCTCGACGCGGACGGCGAGGTCGTCCGCGACGCGCTGCTGTGGAACGACACCCGGTCGGCGGGTGCGGCCCGCGACCTGATCGCCGAGCTCGGCGACGGCGACGTCGTGGCCGGCGCGCAGGCGTGGGCGTCGGCGATCGGGTCGGTGCCCGTCGCGTCCCTCACCGTCACGAAGCTGCGGTGGCTGCGCGACGCCGAGCCCGAGAACGCGGCCCGCGTCGCGGCCGTCGCGCTCCCCCACGACTGGCTGACGTGGAAGCTCGCCGGCGGCCTCGCCGGGGCGGGCTGGGAGGGCCTCGTCACCGACCGGTCCGACGCGTCGGGCACGGGCTACTGGTCCCCGTTCACCGAGGACTACCGCCTCGACCTGCTCGAGCGCGCCCTCGGCTCCGTGCCGCGCCTGCCGCGCGTGCTCGGCCCGCGGGAGGCGGGCCCGCGGCTGGCCGGCGGCGGAGCGGTGCTCGCCCCGGGCGCCGGCGACAACGCGGGCGCCGCGCTCGCGCTGGGTCTGCAGCCCGGCGACGTGGCGGTGTCGATCGGCACGTCCGGTGTCGTGTCCGCCGTGGCGAAGGCCCCGACGGCGGACGGCTCCGGCCTCGTCACCGGCTTCGCCGACGCGACCGGTGCGTACCTGCCGCTCGCGTGCACGCTCAACGCGTCGCGCGTCCTCGACGCGGCCCGGCGCATCCTCGGCGTCGACCACG
The DNA here is from genome assembly GCF_004798685.1 of Cellulomonas shaoxiangyii. Lineage (NCBI taxonomy): Bacteria > Bacillati > Actinomycetota > Actinomycetes > Micrococcales > Cellulomonadaceae > Cellulomonas > Cellulomonas shaoxiangyii. The sequence goes on from NZ_CP039291.1 coordinate 3,275,697, forward strand.
CCGGGCTGTCCGCGCTCGCGCTGTCGGCGCCCGCCGGCGCCGACGGCCTCGTGCACGTCCCGTACCTCGAGGGCGAGCGCACGCCGAACAAGCCCGACGCGACCGGCGCCCTGCACGGCATGCGCCTGACGAACACCACGCCCGCGCACCTCGCCCGCGCCGCGGTCGAGGGCATGCTCTGCTCGCTGGCCGACGGCATCGACGCCCTGCGCGACGTCGGCGTGCCCGTCGAGCGGCTGTTCCTCATCGGCGGCGGGGCGCAGTCCGAGGCGGTCCGCCGGATCGCACCGACGGTCCTCGGGCTCGACGTGCACGTGCCGACGCCCGGCGAGTACGTCGCCGACGGCGCCGCACGGCAGGCGGCGTGGGTGCTCTCCGGCACGGACGCCGCACCCGCGTGGTCGGCGGCCACGGACGCCGAGGTCGTCCGCGCCCCCGCCGAGCCGCACGTGCGGGCGCAGTACGCGGCCGCGCGCGAGCTCACGGTCGACCGCGCGTCCTGACGCCCCGCGTCACGACGCACGGGCGAGGGCCCGGCACCTGTGCGGTGCCGGGCCCTCGTCACGTCGCGGTGCGCGACGGTGCGGCGCGCTCAGTGCGCGTCGTCGTACGCCTGCTTCACCTCGGCCGAGATGCGGCCGCGCTCGGAGACCTGGTAGCCGTTCGACTTGGCCCACTCGCGGATCTCCTGCGCCTCGTTCGCCCGCGCCGCGCGCGAGGAGGACGAGCCGGCGGAGGACGAGCGGCCCGACGAGCGGCCGGAGGAGGAGCGTCCGCCCACGCGGCGCGCGTGACCGACCCACGTGCCGAGGGCGTCGCGGAGCTTGGCGGCGTTCTCGGTCGTCAGGTCGATCTCGTAGGTCACGCCGTCGAGCCCGAACGTGACGGTCTCGTCGGCCGTGCCGCCGTCGACGTCGTCGACGAGCAGGACCTGAACCTTCTGCGCCATGAAGTACTCCTGAGAACAATGTGAGTCGTGCTGACCGTCACAGCGTGACACTCGTCATTCCGGCGCGTCAAACGCTGCTGGAAATCTCTCAGGAATCCGCCGCGCGGTCGACGGTCGCCGACCCGCTCTCGCCGTCCATCTGCGCCAGCGCCTGACGTTCTGCGCGGTCCGCGTTCACGATGGCACGCATCGCGAACCAGAAGATCACGCCGACACCGATCGACGGCAGCAATGCGGCGAGAACGCCGCCCCAGTTGTCCATGGTCACCTCCGCCACAATGACTGCATCACGCCTGCGGCTTCACGAGCGGGAAAAGGATCGTGTCACGGATGCCGTGACCTGTCATGGCGATGAGCAGCCGGTCGATGCCCATGCCCATGCCGCCGGACGGCGGCATGGCGTGCTCCATCGCGGCCAGGAAGTCCTCGTCGACGCGCATCGCCTCGTCGTCGCCGCGCGCGGCCAGCAGCGCCTGCGCCTCGAAGCGCTCCCGCTGGACCACGGGGTCCACGAGCTCGGAGTACGCCGTGGCGAGCTCCATGCCGCGCACGTACAGGTCCCACTTCTCGACCAGGCCGCGCTCGGTGCGGTGGTCGCGCGTGAGCGGGGACGTCTCGACGGGGAAGTCGCGCACGAACGTCGGCGCCCACAGCGTCGAGCCGACGTGGTGCTCCCACAGCTCCTCGACCATCTTGCCGTGATTGCGGCGGGCGGGCGCGAGCTCGATCTCGGCCTTCTCCAGCAGCTCCGAGAGGTGCTCGTCCGACGTGTCGTGCGTGATCTCCTCGCCGAGCGCCTCGGACAGCGAGCCGTACATCGTCAGCTCCGTCCAGTCGCCCCCGAGGTCGTACGCGGACCCGTCGGCGAGCGTCACCACGGTGGTCCCGAGCGCGTCCTGCGCGGCCGTCTGCACGAGGTCGCGGGTGAGCGCCGCCATCGTGTCGTAGTCGCCGTAGGCCTCGTAGGCCTCGAGCATGGCGAACTCCGGGGAATGCGTCGCGTCGACGCCCTCGTTGCGGAAGTTGCGGTTGATCTCGAAGACCTTCTCGACGCCGCCGACCGCCGCGCGCTTGAGGAACAGCTCGGGTGCGATCCGCAGGTACAGGTCGATGTCGAACGCGTTCATGTGCGTCTCGAACTGGCGCGCCGCGGCACCCTCGGGGCGCACCTGCAGCATGGGGGTCTCGACCTCGAGATAGCCGCGGCGCCAGAAGTTCTCGCGCACGGAACGCACGACCGCGGCCCGCAGCCGCACCATGTCCCGCGCAGCCGGCCGCACGATCAGGTCGACATACCGCTGCCGCACGCGGGCCTCCTCCGACAGCTCGGCACCGTCGTAGAGGTTGGGCAGGGGCCGGATCGCCTTCGCGGCCATGCGCCACTCGTCCGCCATGACGCTGAGCTCGCCGCGGCGGGACGCAACCACACGGCCGTGCACGAACACGTGGTCCCCGAGGTCGACGTCCGCCTTGAACGCGGCCAGCGCCTCCGCGCCGACCTCCTTCTCGCTGAGCATCGCCTGGAGGCGGTTGCCCGCCCCGTCCTGCAGCGTCGCGAACGCGAGGCGGCCGGTGACGCGCAGGAACACGACGCGGCCTGCGAGGCCCACGACGTCGTCCGTCTCGGTGCCCGGCTCGAGGTCCGGGTGCGCGGCGCGGACGCCCTCGATCGTGTGCGTGCGCGGCACCCCGACCGGGTACGGCGCGACGCCCGCCGCCAGGAGCCGCTCGCGCTTGGCGCGGCGGACCTGGATCTGCTCGGGGACGTCGTCGGCGGGCACCGTGGGCGTGGCGGTCACCGCGCAATCCTACGGTCGCGCCGGGGGCCTCCCGGGCGCCCGGCGACGCACGTGCGGGACGTCACGGCGGCGCCGCCGTCCCGCGGACGGGTCAGGCGCCGGCGTGCAGGTCCAGCGCCACGTCCAGGATCGGCGACGAGTGGGTGAGCGCGCCGACGGAGAGGAAGTCGACGCCCGTCGCGGCGACCGCGGCCGCGCGGTCGAGCGTGAGGTTGCCCGTCGCCTCGAGGTCGACGTGGCCGGTGGCCGCCGCGCGCGCCCGGACCCGGGCGACCGTGTCGCGCAGCGTCGCGTCGTCCATGTTGTCGAGCAGCAGGAAGTCCGCACCGGCGTCGAGGGCCTCGTCGGCCTGCTCCGGCCGGTCGACCTCCACCTGCACCGCGACGTCGGGGAACGCGGCCCGCACCGCCGCGACGGCGCCCGCGACCGACCCGGCGGCCACCACGTGGTTGTCCTTGACCATCGCGACGTCGTGCAGGCCCATGCGCTTGTTGGTGCCGCCGCCGCAGCGCACGGCGTACTTCTCGAGGGCGCGCAGCCCGGGCGTCGTCTTGCGCGTGTCGAGCACCTGCGCGCCCGTGCCCGTCAGCGCGTCCGCCCAGCGCCGCGTGTGGGTCGCCACGCCGGACGCCCGGCTCACGAGGTTGAGCAGCGTCCGCTCGGCGACGAGGAGCACCTGCACGGGGCCGTCGAGGCGCGCGACGACGTCGCCCGCGCGCACCGCGGTGCCGTCCGGGACGAGCCAGGTGACCGTCGGGCGGGGCAGGCGGAGGCGGTCCGCCACCTGCGCGAGCACGTCCGGCACGACGACGAGGCCGGCGACCACGCCGTCGGCACGGGCCGCCAGGTCCGCGGTCCCCCGCGCCGCCGCGTCGACCGTCGCCTGCGTCGTCACGTCGCGCCCCGGCGCGGCGCCCAGGTCCTCGTCGAGGGCGGCGGCCACGACGCGGGCCACCGCCACGGCGTCGGGTCCCGGGTCACCGGGCAGGCGGGGGTCGGTCGGCGTCGTCACGGGCGGCACGCTAGCGCGTGGACGCGGCGCGCCCGCGCACGGTCCAGCCGCACGGTCCACCCGCCCGGTCCCGGGCGCGACCGAGCCCCACGGGCAGCCGGGGGGGACCGCCCGTGGGGCTCGTCGAGGTGCGGACCGGCCATGCGCCGGCGGTCCGCACCGCGACCCGGCCGGGATGCGTCCCGGCCGGGTCACGCTGTCAGGGCCGCGTGAGCAGCCCCCGCCTGCGGGCGACGACGAGCACGACGCCCGCCGTCAGCACGAGCACGGCGAGCACGCCGAGCCCGAGCCCGGCACCGGTGACGGCCAGGCCGCCCCCGGCCGACGCCTGCGCGGCCAGCACCGTCAGCGTGGTGCTCGCGAGCACCGTGCGGTCGGTCGACGCCTGCAGGACGTACACGCCGGCCGCCGTGCGGGCCGGCACCGTCACCGTCACGGTGGCCGTGCCGTCCGCCGCCGTCGTCACCGTGCCGAGCACGGTGCTGCCGACCGGCGCCGTCGCGGCAGCAGCCGCGCCGACGCCCGCGCCGCCGCGGGCCGTGGCCCCGGCGCCCAGCGAGACGGCGACCCGCTGGCCGGCCTCGAAGCCGGCCAGACGGACGTCGACCCGCCCACCGGCGCGCACCCGCGCCGGGTCGGCCACGATCGACGGCTTCCCGACGGACGGGTTCGTCGGCGGCGCCGTGGGCCCGGTCGTCGGCGGGGCCGTCGGGTCGACGGTCGGGGTCGCCGTCGGCTCGTCCGTCGGCGTCGGGGTCGGCGTCGGGGTCGGCGTCGGCTCCGGCTCCTCCTCGGCCGCCACCAGCTGCCCCACGCCCCAGCGGGACGGGGTCTGGTATCCGGCGCCCGTGGGGTCGGCCCAGTTGCGGATCGACTGACGTGCGCCCGCGGTGGCGTCGTTGACCTGGAAGTCCAGGCCGTGGAACGTGCCGAGACCGGCCTCGCCGAGCAGGCTGATCGCCGCCTCGACGCGGTAGCCGCCGTCCGTGCGGACCACGGCCGACTGCAGGCGGCTCTCCTGGAACGCGGTGTCGCCGGTGCCGAACGAGACCACGTTGTCCGCGCTGATGCGGATCTGCGTGTCGTCGTACCGGTAGGCCGCGCTCTTGTAGTTGCCCGGGTCGACGTAGATCTCGACCGAGTCCTGCACCCACGGGTCGGACCCGGTCACGTCGACCACCGGGTCGGCCACGTCGGCGAGCACGTACAGGAGGTTGCCGCGCCACAGGGTGCGGACCTGGGCGACCGCGCCGCCCGTGCCCTCGACCTGCTTCTCGGTGGCGACCACACCCGCCGCAGACCAGGCCTCGTCCACCTCGCCGTCGACGTCCGGCGCGGTGCCGGTCTCGACGACCTCGAGGTAGGACAGCGCCTCGACGAGCGAGAGGGTGCCGACCGCGCCGGGCGTGTTCCAGCCCGTCGTGGTCGACCCGTCCGTGACGCGCAGGTCGAAGTCGACGGTGTCGCCCTCGGCGGCGTCGACGAGCGGCAGGTGGACGACGGCCGACCAGCCGTCGCCCGACTCGGTGACGACGCCGTCGACGTCGCCCTCGCCGTCCCGCCCGAACGTGTACTCCTCGTCACCGACGACGAACGTCACCGCGTCGCCGTCCTGCACGGTCGCGTCCGCCACCGTGACGTACGCGGTGAGGTGGTCGGCGGCCCAGCGGAGCTGGAACGCGGCCACGTCGTCGATCGCGTGCAGGCGCAGCCGGTCCCACTCGTCGGCGGACGTGGCGTCCCCGTCGAGGGGCACGTCGCCGGCGAACACGTCCGCCGTGCGCAGTCGCGCGGGCAGCTCCGCGTCGGCGGCGCCGTAGTAGGCCGGCTTGGCCGACAGGTCGTCGTCGAACAGCAGCGGCCCGCCCGACGCGTCGCGCCAGCTGCGTGCGTCCGTCAGACCCCACACCGTGACCGAGAACAGCTCGTCGGTGTGCTCGCGGAAGATCCGGAACGCGTCGCGGTAGTAGTAGCCCTGCTCGATGAACCGGGCCTGGCTCTCGGGCGTGCCGGTGGTGACGTCGAGCTCCGTGACGGCCTGCGTGAGGCCGAGCCCGGAGAACCGCTCGAGCGCGTCGTCGAGCGTGGAGACCGGCATCGCCAGGCTGACGTGGAACTGGTGGCCCACGCCGTCGACCGGGACGCCACGAGCCAGCAGCCGCTGGACCAGGTCGTAGTACCGCTGCTGCTTGCCGGCCTGCTCGGTGTTGTAGTCGTTGATGAACAGGGTGACGGGACGCTCGACGCCGGGCGCCGCGTACTCGTCGTTGAACGCCTCGTCGGCGTACTGGAACGCCAGGTCGACGAACTCCTCGCCGAGGATCCGGTACCACTCGCTGCGGCGCATGCCGTCGGCGAACTCGGAGCCGTCCGAGATGACCTCGTTGACCACGTCCCAGGCGACGAGCGGGTTGGTGTCCGACCCGAAGAGGCCGTACTCCGCCGCCATGTACTCCGCGATGTCGAACACGTGCGTGCGGAGCCGGTCGCGCAGCACCTGCTGGCCGGCCGCGTCCGCGGCGAGCGGCTGCCCGGCGGCGTCCTGGAAGAACCAGGCCGGCGTCTGGGCGTGCCACGCGAGCACGTGCCCGTACACGCGCAGGTCGTTCTCCTGCGCGTACCGCATGATCGCGTCCGCCTCGGGGTGCGGGGTGAACGTCGTGCCCGCGTACCAGGCCTCGGGCTTCATGTGGTTCTCGGGCGTGAGCTGGTCGAAGTGCCGCTCGGTGAGCTCCGCGGCCGAACCGACGGTCTCGCGGCTGTCGATGGCCACGCCGAGCGGGAAGTCGACCGTGCCCTTGAGCGGCGGCAGGTCCTGCACCGTGCCCGGGGCCGTGGCGGTGATGGAGATGTCGTCGACGAGGAACGTCGAGGTGTTGCCCGGGTCGGTGCTGCTGACCCAGGTGGTCTCGAGGTAGACCTCCTGCACGCCCGTCGGGACCGTGAACCGGCCCGTCACGCGCGTCCACTCGGTGGTCAGGCCCGTGAGCTGGACCAGGTTGCTGTAGCCGTCCGTCTCGCCGGTGCGGGTGTGGGCGCTGAGCGTCATGTCGCCCGGCGTGCCCTCGAACCTCACCCACGCCTCGAGGTCGTAGCTCGTGCCGGGCACGAGGACCCCCGCGACGGGGACCTGGATGCCCTGGCCCTGCGACGTGCGGCCGCTGACCCGCGCCGCGTGGTCGCTCTCGCGACCGGGCTCGACGACCTCGACGGTCGGCGTCCCCGCACCGTCGGCGCGTGCCGACCAGCCCTGGAGGGTGCCGTCCTCGAAGTCCGCCACGATCGAGGCGCCGGTCGGGGCCTCGGCCGCGCCGCCCTGCGGCAGCGTGAACGTCCAGCCGTCGGCCAGCCGCTCGGTGACGACCGTGCGCGTCGCCGCGACGGAGGCCGCGCGGTCGCCGCCGCCGTCGTGCACGAGCACGAGCTGGCCGGCCTGCATGGCCGTGCGGAGGTTGGCCGTGAGCACGGCCTCGTCCTGCGTGGCCCAGTCGTTGATCGTGTTGACCACCCCGAGCGGCTGCATGCCGAGCGAGACGGCGACCGCCGGGGTCGCGCCCCACGAGCCGTTGGGCGCGCGGAAGTACGGCACCGGGGCGTCCGGGTCGCCGAGCGCCTCGCGGATGATCGCGAGGTTCTCCACGAGGTCGGCGCGCACCTGCTCCGCCGTCCAGGAGCCCATGTCGTCGTAGCCGGTGGAGTGGTTGCAGAGCGTGTGGCCCTCGCGGACCATCCGCTGGAGCAGCTCCGCGCCGCCCGGCGCCTCGATGTTCTGGCCGATGACGCAGAACGTCGCGGGCAGCTCGTTCTCGGCGAGGAAGTCGAGGAGGTCCGCCGTCTCCCCCGGGTTGGGGCCGTCGTCGAACGTGAGCGCCGCGACGTCGCCCGTGCCGCGCGCGGCGGTGACGGGGGTGGCCGTGGGGTTCACGGCGCCGCCCGGGACGACGTCGGGGTCGGGCTCCTCACCGTCGGGGGCCGTGCGGGTGACGAGGACGTCGTCGAGCAGGAACGACGGCTTGAGGGACCCGTCCCACGGTCCGGCCTCGAGGGCCAGCTTCACCGTGCCGGCGTCGACACCGGCGGGGACCGTGTAGGCACCGGTGATCGTCGTCCACGCGGTCGTGCTCACGGCCGTGGCGCCGACCGGCGTGTAGGCGCCGTCGTACAGCGTGAAGCGCCCGACCGAGTCGGCCGCCTCGTCCACCAGGCGGATCCGCGCGGAGAACGCGTACTCGACCCCCGCCTCGAGGACGCCGGTGGCCGACTGGACCGAGTCCCACGTGTTCGCACGCGTCGAGATGCTCAGGGCCTGGCCGGCACCCTCGGCGACGTGCTCGAGCGTGGGCGTGCCGCTCTGCTGCAGGTCACCCAGCGTGCCGTCGTCGAAGTCCGCCTCCAGCACGACGACGGGGTCGGCAGCGTTCGCCGCGCCCACCACGAGGGATCCCAGGAGCGGGGCGACGACGAGGCTGCCGACGACCAGTGCTCCGATCCCGATAGTTTCGCGACCTCGACGGGGCCTACGTGTGCGACGCATCGACGCTCCCTTGCGCAATGACGGCAGTGAGACTGCAAAGTACGTCATGATCATGGGCTGAACTAGCGTCCAGCGGAAGGTTCGCCCGCTCGCTGTTGCGCGATCGTGACCGAAATTATCGGTCGTCCCACGTCTCCGCGGCGGTGCGGCGGGCCGCCGTCAGGGCCGGCCCGCGTCGTGCACCACGCGCGCCACCTGCACCCGGTTCGCGGCGCCGAGCTTCGCGTACAGGTGCCCCACGTGCGTCTTCACCGTCGCCAGGCCCAGGTGGAGCTGCGCGGCGATCTCCGTGTTGGACAACCCCTCCGCCACGGCCAGCGCGACGTCGCGCTCGCGCGGGGTCAGCCCCGCGAGCAGCCGCCGCGCCGCCACCCGCCGACCCGCGTCCTGCGGCTGGGCCACCGACGCGATGAGCTGCGCCGTCACCGTCGGGGACAGCGCCGGCTCCCCCGCCGCCACGCGGCGCACCGCGTCGACGAGCTGCGCGGGCGGCGTGTCCTTGAGCAGGAACCCCGCGGCGCCCTCGCGGAGCGCGCGGAGCACCAGCTCGTCGGCGTCGAAGGTCGTCAGGACGACGACGCGGGCGGCCGAGCCCCGCGCGCGCAGCGTGCGCAGCGCCGTCAGTCCGTCGACGCGCGGCATGCGCACGTCCATGAGGACGACGTCGGGACGCAGCCGCAGCACCTCCGCCACGGCCTCCTGGCCGTCCGCGCACTCGCCGACCACCGAGAGCCCCGGATCGCCGCCGAGGATCAGGCGCAGGCCGGCGCGCACGAGCGCGTCGTCGTCCACGACGACGACCCGCACCGGCCCCGGCACCGCACCCGGGCCGCCGCCCGACCCCGCCGGCGCGCCCCCGTCCGGCACCGCCGCACCCGCTCCCGATCCCATCACGCCGACCACGGCAGCCACGCTCTCACGACGAACCGGCCGGCCGCGTCGGGCCCGTGCTCGAGGCCGCCGCCGGCGAGGGTCGCCCGCTCGCGGGCGCCCACCAGCCCCAGCCCCGCCCCGGGCACCCGGGACCCCGCGTGGACGCCCACGGGCGCCGCGTCGTTGACGACCGTGAGCTCCAGCCGCCCGCCGGGCTCACCCGCGAGGCGCACCGCGACCGGCGCCCCCGGCGCGTGCTTCTGCGCGTTCGTCAGCGCCTCCTGCAGCAGCCGGAAGGCCGTGCGCGACACCGACGCGGGGACGCCGGAGAGCGACGTGCGCGTCGCACCGGGCAGGGCCGAGACGTCGAGCGTCACGGGCGCGCCCGCCTCGTCGACGTCCGCGAGCAGCGCGGGCAGCTCGTCGAGCGTCGGCTGCGGCGGCTCCTCCTCCGTCGCGGCGGGCGCGTCGGCGCGCAGCACGCCCAGCACCTCGCGCAGCTCCTCGAGGGCGCGGTGCGCTCCGTCGCGGACCGTCTCCGCGGCGGCGCGGACCTCGTCGCGGCTCAGGTCGTCGCGGAACGCGAGGCCGCCGGCCTGCAGCGCGACGAGCGAGATCCGGTGCGCGAGGACGTCGTGCATCTCGCGGGCGATCCGCGTCCGCTCGGCGGCGCGCGCCTGCTCGGCGCGGGACTCCTGCGCCGCCTCCGCGACCAGGGCACGCTCCTCCAGCGAGCGGACGAGCTCGCGGCGCGTGCCGACGTAGAAGCCGATCGCGACCAGCAGCCCCCAGACGAGCGCGGACAGCCCCAGCGCCGGCAGCAGCATCACGCCGACCCGCTCGTCGCGGACCACGGTCGCGTTCAGCATCTCGTTGGCGACCGAGCCCAGGAGCCAGACGCCGCCGACGGGCAGCAGCTCGCGCCACCGGCGGCGCGTGGCGAGCGAGACGAGCGCGAGGGCGGCCGGCCCGACCGCGAAGGTCGACACGGACGTCGCCGCGACGAGCAGCACCGCCACCACGACGGGCACCTGCCGGCGCAGCGGCAGCAGCGCGAGCGAGCCGAGCCCGATCAGGAGGTCGGCGGTGACGAGCAGCCCGATGCCGAGGGACCCGGGCTCGGGCGCGTTGGTCGACGCGTCCAGCACGACGACGGACCAGACGACGAGGCCGGTGCCCCCCGCCACGAGGTAGCGCCAGGTGCGCGACCACGGGCCGAGGCGCGGGGGGACGGGTGCGGGAGGGGGCATGTCCCGGAGCCTAGGGACGGCACCGCGTGCACCGGATCGGACCGGCGGACGCGACGTCTCCCCCGCCGGGGGGAGGTGGTGACGCTCCGCGGAGGACGGACCGCGGGTGCGCCCTCACGCCGGGCGGACGGGGGCGCGCGTGACGCCCACCGCCCCGCCGGGGCCGAGCGCCACCTCCACGCGGACGCGCCAGTCGTCCGACGAGGCCGGGAAGTCGGTGCGGGCGTGCCCGCCGCGCGACTCCTCGCGCGCGAGCGCCGCCTGCGTCAGCACCGTCGCGACCTGGTGGACGTTGGTCGTCTCCCACTCGGCGGTCTGCGGGGCGGCGAGGGCGCGGCCGTCGTCGTGCCGACGGTGGGCGTCGGTCGGCACGGCCGCGAGCGCGTCCACGGCGCGGCGCAGGCCGTCGCCCGACCGGAGCACGCCGGGCCCGTCGGTGGCCGCCCGCTGCACGCGCGAGCGCGCCGCCGCCGCCACGAGGGCCGCGTCCCCGGGCCGCTCGACCGGGTCGCCGTCCGTGAGGAACCCGCCCTCCAGGCGCGCGACCACGTCCCGCGCGGCCCGGTGCGCGAACACCAGCCCCTCGAGCAGCGAGTTCGACGCGAGCCGGTTCGCCCCGTGCACCCCCGTGCACGCGACCTCCCCCACCGCGTACAGCCCCGGGACGGACGCCCGCCCGTCGAGGTCCGTCACGACCCCGCCCGAGTGGTAGTGCTGGGCGGGCGCGACCGGCACGAGGTCGGTCGTCAGGTCGATGCCGTGCTCGAGCAGCCGCGCGTGGATCGTCGGGAAGCGGCCGCGCAGGAAGTCGGGGCCCAGGTGGCGCGCGTCGAGCCAGACGTGGTCGGTGCCCGTGGCGGCGGTGCGCCGCACGATGGCGTGCGCCACGACGTCCCGGGGCGCGAGCTCGGCCAGCGGGTGCTCGTCCGGCATGAACCGGAAGCCGTCGGTGTCGAGCAGGTACGCGCCCTCGCCGCGGACGGCCTCCGAGACGAGCGTCAGCTGGCCCTTCACGCCCGAGCCGAGCCACAGCACGGTCGGGTGGAACTGCACGAACTCCAGGTCCGCGAGCCGGGCGCCCGCGCGCAGGGCCGCCGCGATGCCGTCGCCCGTGGCGAGCGCCGGGTTGGTCGACGAGCGGAACACCTGCCCGATCCCGCCCGTGGCGAGCACCACGGCCGGGGCCAGCGCCGCCCCGACGCCGTCGCGGGAGCCCTCCCCGATGACGTGCAGCGTCACGCCGCGCACCGGACCGGGTGCGCCGTCGGGACCGGGCTCGCCCGTGAGCACGTCGAGGACCAGCGCGTGCTCGACGACCTCGATGCCCGGGTCGTCGCGGACCGCCACGATCTGCGCCACGAGCGCGCGGGAGATCTCCGCGCCCGTCGCGTCGCCGCCCGCGTGCGCGATGCGGTCCGTGAGGTGGCCGCCCTCGCGGGTCAGGCTGATCGCGCCGTCGGGACCGGTGTCGAAGACCGCACCACGGGCCACAAGCTCGTGCACCCGGGCGGGCCCCTCCGTCACGAGCACCTCGACCGCGCGCGGGTCGCACAGGCCGGCGCCGGCCACCAGCGTGTCGTGCAGGTGCGCCGCGGGCGAGTCGCCGGGGTCGAGGGCCGCGGCGATGCCGCCCTGCGCCCACACCGTCGACCCGGACGACAGCACGTCCTTGGTCACGAGCAGCACGCGGCGCACCCGCGTGCGCAGCTCGAGGGCAGCGGTCAGCCCGGCGACGCCGGAGCCGACGACGACCGCGTCCGCGTGCACCGTCCAGCCGGGGGCCGGGGCCGCCAGGCGGGTCGCGAGGTGGGTCACCGGCTGCCGGGGCGGCCGGCGTCCGGGGCGTGCCCGGGCGCGTGCGGGGCGTGCCCGGGCGCGTGCGGGGCCGACGCCACGGCGGCGCGCCCCTCGCCGAACGGCAGGCCGCTCGGCACGAGCCCGGCCTCGGCGGTCCACGCCGCCGGCACCTGGCCCGGGTCCTCGTTCGTGTCGAGGACCTGGTTGTCCGCGTCCACCAGCACGACGTGCGGGCTGTACGTCCGCGCCTCGGCGTCCGACATCGTGCCGTAGGCGATCACGATGACGACGTCCCCCGGGTGCACGAGGTGCGCGGCGGCGCCGTTGACGCACACCTGCCCCGAACCCGCCGCGCCGGCGATCGCGTACGTCGTCAGGCGGGCGCCGTTCGTCACGTCGACGACGTCGACCTGCTGGCCCGGCAGCACGTCGGCCGCCGCGAGCAGGTCCGCGTCCACCGTGATGGAGCCGACGTAGTGCAGGTCCGCCGCCGTGACCGTCGCGCGGTGGATCTTGCCGGTCATCATCGTGCGCTGGAGCGTGGTCACGCGGCACCTCCGGCCGTGCGGACGCCGTCGGCCCCGGGGGCCGCGGCTGAGGTCGGGTCGGTGCCGCCGGCGCCCCCGAGGGCCACCGGCGCGTTGTCGATGAGGCGCGTCGCGCCGATGCGCGCGGCGACCAGCAGCAGCGCGTCGCCGGTCGTGGCGTCGGCGTCGGCGAACGTCGCGGGGTCGACGAGCGCGACGTAGTCGACCGCGTCGTCCGCGGTCAGCGCCGCGTCGAGCGTCGCGCGGGCGGCCGTCCGCACGGCGTCGGGCCCACCGCCGGCCGCCGCCGCACCCGCACGCAGCGCCGCGGACAGCGCCAGCGCACGCGCGCGCTCCGCCGCGGACAGGTAGGCGTTGCGGCTCGACAGGGCCAGCCCGTCGTCCTCGCGGACCGTCGGGTGCGCGACCACCTCGACCGGCACGTCCAGGTCGCGCACCATCCGCCGCACCGCGGCGAGCTGCTGGGCGTCCTTGGCCCCGAACACCGCGACGTCCGGCCGCGTCAGGTGCATCAGCTTGAGCACCACGGTCAGCACGCCGTCCAGGTGGCCGGGGCGGGCCGCGCCCTCGAGCACGTCGCCCACGGCGCCCGCCGCGACCCGCACCACCGGGTCCCCGCCGGGGTAGACGACGTCCACCGTCGGGGCGAGCACGACGTCGCCCGCGCCGAGCAGGCCCTCGCCCGTGAGCCGGCGCAGGTCGCCCTCGAGGTCGCGCGGGTAGCGCGCGAGGTCCTCGGTGGGGCCGAACTGCAGCGGGTTCACGAAGATCGTCACGACCACGGCGTCCGCGAGCTCGCGCGCGCGCCGGACCAGCGCGAGGTGCCCGTCGTGCAGCGCGCCCATCGTCATGACGACGGCACGCAGGTAGGGGCGCCCGCCGTCGGCGTCGTCCGCGGCGAGCGCGGCCTCGTCCTGCGCGTCGAGCGCGCGCTCGAGCGACTCGCGGTCGTGCACCAGCACGGGACTGCCCGTCATGCGTCCTCCTGCGGCGACGTGCCGCCGTCGTCCTGCCCGTCCGGGCCCGGGGACCCGGTTCCGTCGTCAGGGTCCAACGCGGTGGGGCCGGCGTTGATGCCCGCGAGCGCGTCCAGGACCCGCTCGGCCTCCGCCGGGCCCAGGAGGCCCGCCGCGAGCGCCCGCGACGTCGCCGCGCGGGCCAGGGCACCGTACCCGCTGGGCACGTCCACCGCGCCCGTCGCGGCCCCCAGTGCGGCGAGGGTCACAGCGTGCTCGTGCACGGTCCCCGCGTCCCCGCGGCGCACCGGGCCCGTGAGCGCGCCGATCGCGCCGGGCCCGTCCGCGCCGGTGGCGTCCTCGGCGCGCAGCGCCCCGTCGAGGGCGGCGTCGAGCAGCGGGCGCAGCACGCGGCCCGGCTCGGCGACGCCGGCCGCACGCAGCGCCTGCGACGCCTGCGCCACGAGGACGACCAGGTGGTTCGCCGCGTGCGCGAGGCCCGCGTGGTACAGCCCGCGCGCCCCCTCCGCGAGGACGACGGGCTCCCCGCCGACCTCCACGACGAGCGCCTGACCGATCGGCAGCACGGGTGCGGGTGCGGTCACCGCGAACGCGCAGCCGACGAGCCGCGCGAGGTCGAGCGACGTGCCCGTGAACGTCATGGCGGGGTGCAGCGCGAGCGGGATGACCCCCGCGGCGCGCGCGGGCGCGAGCACGTCCACCCCGAAGCGCCCCGACGTGTGCACGACGATCTGCCCCGCCTGCCAGCGGCCCGTCTCCGCGAGCCCCCGGACGAGCCCCGGCAGGACGTCGTCCGGGACGGCCAGCAGCACGAGCTCGCTGCGCCGGACGACCTCCGGCACGTCGACGACCGGTACCCCCGGCAACAGCGTGGCGGCCCGCTCGCGGGACTCCTGGGACACCGCGCTGACCGCGACCACGGGGTGCCCGGCGCCGCGCAGCGCGTTGCCGAGCACCGCGCCCACGCGGCCCGCCCCGACCACGCCGACCCCGAGGCGCCCGGGGCGGGCGGCGGGGTCGGCGCTCACCGCGGGTCCCCGGGCCCGGCCGGACCGTCCCCCGGCAGTGCGGGGCCGTCCCCCGGCAGCGCCGGCCCGTCCCCGGCCCCGACGCGCGCGCCGACGCCCAGCGACGCAGGCGCGTGCGGCGCCTCCGCCGCCCGCATCCACAGCTCCGGGCCCGCGACGGCCCGCGCCTGGCGCGCACGCTCCGCCTGCTCGCCCAGCAGGGCGCCCGCGACCGCGCCGTCGAGGTGCGCGACCTGCGGGCTGACCGGCCCGGGCGTCGAGTGCGCCACGAACGTCGCCACGCCGAGCCGGCGCTGCACCGGCCCCTGCGTGACCGCGAGGCTCTGCGTGCGCTCGTGCGGCACGACGACGACCGTCCGCCACCAGCGGCCCGAGCGCATGATCAGCGCGGTGCGCGTCACCAGCACGCCGTGCCGGCGCCAGCCGAGGGGGTCGAGCCAGCGGGCGCGGCGCGGCGCCGGCGTGAAGCCGCCGTCGTCGCCGGACCCGTCGTAGGCGGCGTCGAGCGCGGCGAGCGGGTCGTCCGTGCCGAGGTCGGGCAGCACGAGCCACATCGCGACGGCCGCCTCCTGCCGGGTGGCGACCGGGTGCAGCACGGACTCGTTGGTGGCCTCGGCGCCGTACCCGGCGACGTTCATCTCGATCCGCCACCAGTCCGGGCGCCGCCACAGCGGTCCCTGCGTGAGCCGCACGGCCTGCACGCGCCCCGGGGGCACCGTCTGCGTCCGCGTCTCCGTCAGGCCGTGGCGCAGCCGGATGCCGTCGGGCGACGTCGCCGCGCGGAACGTCGCCGCGACGTTGAGCCGCCCCCAGACGTAGCCGCCGATGCCGAGCGCGCCGGGCACCACGACGAACAGGGGGCCCACGTCGCGCGCCGCGACGGCCCCGACGACGCCGCCGGCGACCGCCACGAGGAACACGTACGGGGCCCCGGAGCGCAGGATCGAGCGGACGAGGCGCGGCATGGGCACCTCGTACACCTGCTGCTCGGGGGCCGCGGCGAACGTGGGCGCCGGGGCTCCACCCGGCGCACCTGCGGCAGCCGGCGCCCCCGCGACCGGAGCGGCGCCGCCGGCCGGGACGTCGATCGTCCCGCCGACCGTCCCGCCGACCGTGTGCTCCCCCGGCCCGGCCGTGCCCGCCGGGGCGACCGCGCCGGCACCGGGTGCGGCCGGCGCCGCGGCCGCGGGCCGCAGGCCCGCCGACAGCGCGAGGATCTGCGCGCGCAGAGACTCGGCCTCCGGCTCGCGCAGGAACGCGAGCTGCACGGCGGAGCCCGTGCCGCCGGCGACCTCCAGGTTCAGCTGCGCGAGCCCCAGCAGGCGCGCGAGCAGCGGCTGGACCACGTCGACGGCCTGCAGCCGGTCGAGCCGGGCCTGGCGCTGCTGGCGGAACAGCAGGCCGGTGCGCAGGTGCACCGCCTCGTCCGTCACCGCGAACCGCGTCACGCGCCACGCGAGCGCGGAGTACACGAAGCCGACGACGGCGACGAGGAGCAGCACCCCGATCACCACGAGCCACGCCCGGCCGGGGCCGAGCCACTCCCCCAGGCCGCGCAGGTTCTCCACGGCCTGGTAGCCGGTGTACGCGAGGAACGCGACGAAGACCTTCCAGCCCCGCAGCGCGGGCGTCACGGGGTGCATGCGCCGCCAGTCGTACGCGTCCTCCGGCGCCGCCTCCGGGACCGGCCGCAGGTCAGTGCTCACAGCCCCGCCAGCCGGGCCTCGCCGCGCGACGCCAGCCGGTCGCGCAGGCGGGCGGCCTCCTGCGGGGGCAGGCCGGGGATCGTCGCGTCGGTGCCCGGCGCGGCGGTGTGCAGCTGGACCGTGGCGATGCCGAAGCGACGCTGCACGGGGCCGGCGCTCACGTCGACGTACTGCATGCGGCCGTACGGCACGACGACCAGCTGGCGGAACAGGATGCCGCGGCGGATCAGCAGGTCCTCGGCACGCTCGGCGTACGCGAGCGCGCGGACCTGCCGCACCACGAGCAGCGCGGGCCAGAGCACGAGCACGGCGGTCACCGCGGGGAAGACCCACACCCAGCCGACCCCGATGAGCGCCGCCATCCCGGCGAGCAGGAGGACGAGCCCGCCGCCCCACAGCCCGAGCATGAGCAGGCGCACCGTGGCCAGGCGCGTCGACACCGGCGTCCACGTCACGTCCGCGGGGTCGAACGGTCCGGCGGCGGGGGCCGCGGGCGCGGGGACGTGCCCCGGGGTGTCGGTGGTCATGGGCACCATCCTGGCACCGGGCGCGCGGGCGCCGCGCCACCCGCGGGACGCGTCCGTGCTGGTCGTCGCGGACGACCGGGCGCCGACCGCCGTCCCGGTCCGGGGCGGCGTGGCGCGGTCAGACGACGCCGGCGTCCGCGTCCGGCTCGCCGCGGCGCTCCCCCTCGCCGTCCGACGGCGGGACGCGGCAGAAGTGCTCGGCCACGAGGCCGACCCCGGCCAGCACGGCGGCGCCGAGCGCCGCGACGGCCGCGGCGCCCGCGCGCGACGGGTTGCCCGGCACGTCGGCGTCCGTGAGGAGCGACAGCGTCTGGCCGCCGTACCAGCCGACGAGCAGCGCGCCGGTGTAGCACGACGCCTTCGCCAGCACCGCCGTGCGCGCCGCGCGCAGCGGGCTCAGCGACGGGCGCCTGCCCTGCTGGTACTGCCGCACGGTCCACCCCAGCGCGAGCACGAACCCGGCGATGACCAGCTCGACCGCGACGACGAGCCACGGCACCTCGGGCGGCGTCGACGCGCCCCGGCCGACGGTCATCCGCATGAGCCACCACGTCACCGCCGTGGTGGCGGCGGCGAGGAGGAGCAGCGTGCGCAGGCGGGTCGCGGTCACGGCCGGTACGCGTCCCCGTGCGGGTCACCGGGCCACGGGCCGGGCGCCGTCGGCGGCACCGCCGGGGACGTGCCGGTCACCGGCAGGAACGGCCGCGGGCCCTCGGGCGGTGCGGAGGGGTCCACCGAGCGGACCGGGTCGAACGGGGACGACGTCGCGGCCTCCGGGGACGCGTCGGCGCCGCGCGGGCGGTCGGCGCCGTCCCGGTGGTGGGCGCCGTACGGCACGTCCGCGTCGTCCCGGTGGTCCGCCCCGTACGGGCGCTCCGGGTCGCCGTCGTGGTCCGCGCCGTACCGCTGGACCGTCTCGCCGGCGTCCGGGCCGCCCGGCTCCGGGCTGGCCGCCGGGACGGGCGCCGTCAGCCAGTCGAGCGCCATCCAGCGCACGCCGTCCCGGTCGGGCGCCGTGGCCGCGAGCCGCGCGACCGGGCCGCCGCCCAGACCCGGCAGCACCGCCTCCGGGTCCACCTGCGCCCACGGCTCGAGCACGAACGCGCGCTCGTGCGCACGCGGGTGCGGCAGCTCGAGGTCGTCCGCGACGGCGAGCGTCGTCCCGTGCACGACGATGTCGATGTCGAGCGTCCGCGGGCCCCAGCGCTCGAGCCGCTCGCGGCCGTGCCGGTGCTCGACCGCGTGCACCGCGCGCAGCAGCTCGCGCGGCGCGAGCGTGGTCCGCGCCAGGACCACCGCGTTGAGGTAGTCCGGCTGCTCGGGCCCGCCCACCGACGCGGTGCGGGCCAGCGGCGACACCGCCACGATCTCCAGCCCGGGGACGGCCGCGAGGTCCGAGACCGCCCGCCGCAGCGTCTCCTGCGCCGGTCCCAGGTTCGCGCCCAGGGCCAGCACCGTCTCGACCGCGGTCGCGGGGGCGCGGTCGAGCTCGTCGCTCAGCACGTCCCCCTCGACGACGTCGTCGTCGACCGGCGGCATGAGCTGCGTGTGCGCGTCGGCGAACGGCTCGGGCCGCGGGTCCTGCGGCGGGTACGCCGGCTGCTCGTCGCGCACGGGCGGGAGGAGCTGCGTGCGGGCGTCGGCGGACGCGTCGTCGTGCGCGGGTGCGCCGCCCTCGCCGGCACCGGCGTGGTCCGGCTCGTGCCGCGGCCCGCCGTGCACCGGCAGGCCCGCCGGCGGTGACGCGGCGCCCGCCGCGACCGCCGGGAGCACCCCGGTGGGCACGGCGCCCGTGGGCGCCGGCGCGACGACGAGCGGCCCCGACCCGTCCGGTCCGACCTCGACCCCGCCCGGCAGCTCGACGGGCAGCTCGGCCGGGTCGCGCGGCAGGTCGGCGGCCTCGGTGGTCACCGCGACGCCCGGGGCCGGGGTCACGGGCAGCGGCGCGGTCGGCGGGTGCAGCAGGGGCTGCCGCGGTCCGGCCGGCGCGCGGCGCGGCTCACCGGTCGAGGGCCGGTACGGCTCGGCGGCCGGCAGCTTGGTCCGGTCACGCCGGATCGAGACGACGACGTCCCCGAACGGCACCGTGATCGGCGCCTGCGGCTTGTGGACCGCCACGTCGACGGCGTGCACGTGCGGCTGCACGAGCACGGTCGCCGCGATGCGCTCCGCCACGGTCTCGATCAGGTCGGCCGGGTCGCCGGCGAGCACCGCCGCGACGTGCTCGGCCAGCGTGCCGTAGTTCAGCGTGTGGGCGAGGTCGTCGGTCGCGGCCGCGCGGCGCGTGTCGAGGTGCACCACGACGTCCGCGACGAACGTCTGCCCCTCGCGCCGCTCGTGCGCGAACACCCCGTGGTACCCGGTCGCGCGGATGCCCTCGAGGCGGATCTGGTCCAGCCGTCGCCCGCCGCCGTCCTGCACGTCGTCCTGCGCGCTCACCGCACTCCCTCCGGCCCGGGCGTCCTGCCCGCAGCATGCCCCACGCGCACCGTCGCGCGCCCGGCTTCCGTCGTCGTGCCCGTACCCACCGGCCCTGTGGACGCGGCCCTGCGCCACGCCGCCGCGACCCGCACGGCGGCGGCCGACGCGGCGACCTCGTGCACGCGCACCGCCCACACGCCCGCCGCCGCGGCGAGCGCCGAGACGGCGGCCGTCGCGTCGTCGCGCTCGGCCGGCGGCACCGGGCGCCCGGCGGGGCCGGCCAGGAGGTGGCCGAGGAAGCGCTTGCGGCTCGCCCCGACCAGCACGGGGAACCCGTCCGCGACGAGCTCGGGCAGGTGCGCGAGCAGCGGCCAGTTGCTCGCGCCGGTCTTCGCGAAGCCGAGGCCGGGGTCGAGGACGACCTGGTCGTCGCGCACGCCCGCGGCGCGCAGCGCGTCCACGCGCTCGGCCAGCTCGCGCCGGACGTCCGCGACGACGTCGTCGTACACGTCGTGCGCGTCCATGACGTCGGCGTGCCCGCGCCAGTGCATCGCGACGTACGCCGCGCCCGTGCCCGCCACCACCGCGGCCATCTCCGGGTCGGCCACGCCGCCGCTGACGTCGTTGACGAGCACGGCCCCCGCCTCGACGGCGGCCCGGGCGACCGAGGCGCGCGTGGTGTCGACGCTGACCGCCGCGCCGGCGTCCACGAGCCGGCGCACCACGGGCAGCACGCGGGCCAGCTCCTCGTCGACCGGCACGCGCGCCGCACCGGGCCGCGTGGACTCCCCGCCGACGTCGAGCAGGTCCGCCCCCTGGGCGGCGAGCTCGAGCGCGTGCGCGACGGCGGCGTCGGCGTCGAACCAGCGGCCGCCGTCGGAGAACGAGTCGGGCGTGACGTTGACGACGCCCATCACGAGCGTGCGGCCGGGGTCGCGCAACGCCGCCGGCAGGGCGGTGAGCCGCTGGTCCGCGGGCACGGCCACGCCGCCGCGCTCAGCGCCCGGCGACGAGGCTCATCGCCTCGGCGCGCGTGGCGACGTCGCGCATCTGCCCGCGCACGGCGGACGTCACGGTGCGCGCACCGGGCTTGCGCACGCCGCGCATCGACATGCACAGGTGCTCGCACTCGACCACCACGAGGACGCCGCGCGGCCGCAGCACCTCGACGAGCGCGTCCGCGACCTGCGACGTGAGGCGCTCCTGCACCTGCGGGCGGCGGGCGTACACGTCGACGAGCCGGGCGAGCTTCGACAGCCCCGTGATCCGGCCGTCCTCACCGGGGATGTAGCCGACGTGCGCGACGCCGTGGAACGGCACGAGGTGGTGCTCGCACGTGGAGTACACCTCGATGTCGCGCACGAGGACCATCTCCTCGTGCCCGAGGTCGAACGTGGTGGTCAGGACGTCGCGGGGCTCCTGGTACAGGCCCGCGAAGATCTCCCGGTACGCGCGCGCGACGCGCCCCGGGGTCGCCCGCAGGCCCTCGCGGTCCGGGTCCTCCCCGACCGCGAGCAGCAGCTCGCGCACGGCACGCGTGGCGCGCTCCTCGTCGAAGGGGCCGACCGCCAGCCCCGCACCGAGGCCCACGGCGCCGATCGGCGTGATCCCGCCGTCGGGCCGCGCACCGCCGTCCGGCCGGGCACCATCGGGCCGCGCACCGCCGACCGGCTGCGCACCGTCGACCCGCGGCACGTCCCGCTGCCGCGCGCCCGCCTCCGCGCCGACCGTCCCGTCCGTCACGTCAGCGCTGCCCGCCCATGTCCGGGGTCTGGCCCGGCGGCACCTCGATGACCGCCGTCACCGGGCGCTCCTCGTCGGCCGCCGCGGCCTCGTCCTGCGGGACGACCGGGTGACCGTTCTGCGCGGCCTTCTCGGCCGGCGTCATGACGGGCCCGCGGTCGCTGACCGCCCGGTCGTCGCCGGAGATCCACACGTCGCGCGGGGGGCGCTTGGTGACCGGCGCGAAGATCGCCGCGAGCTGCTCGCCGTTCAGCGTCTCCTTCTCGAGCAGCTCGAGCACGAGGTGGTCCAGCACGTCGCGGTACTCGACGAGGACGTCGCGCGCCTCGTCGTGCGCACGCTCGATCAGCCCGCGGACCTCCAGGTCGATGGCCGCGGCCACGTCCTCGGAGTAGTCGCGCTGGTGGCCGACGTCGCGGCCGAGGAACATCTCGCTCGACTCCTGGCCGAGCTTGATGGCGCCGATCCGCGAGCTCATCCCGTACTGCGTGACCATCTTGCGGGCCGTCGACGTGGCCTTCTCGATGTCGTTGCTGGCGCCCGTGGTGGGGTCGTGGAACACGAGCTCCTCGGCGACGCGGCCGCCCATGGCGTACGCGAGCTGGTCGAGCAGCTCGTTGCGCGTCGTGGAGTACTTGTCCTCCATCGGCATGACCATCGTGTAGCCGAGGGCACGCCCGCGGGGCAGGATCGTCACCTTCGTCACCGGGTCGGTGTACCGCATCGCGGCCGCCACCAGGGCGTGGCCGCCCTCGTGGTACGCCGTGATCTTGAGCTCCTTGACGTTCATCACGCGCGTGCGCTTCTGCGGACCGGCGATGACGCGGTCGATCGCCTCGTCCAGCGCCTCGTCGTCGATGACCTGCGCGCCCCGGCGCGCCGTGAGCAGCGCGGCCTCGTTCAGCACGTTCGCCAGGTCGGCGCCGCTGAAGCCGGGGGTGCGGCGCGCGACGACCGCGAGGTCGACGCCCGGCGCCATCGGCTTGCCCTGCGAGTGCACCGCGAGGATCCGCTCACGGCCCTTGAGGTCCGGCGGCTCGACGGCGACCTGGCGGTCGAAGCGGCCCGGCCGCAGCAGCGCGGGGTCGAGGATGTCGGGCCGGTTCGTCGCCGCGATGAGGATGACGTTCGTCTTGACGTCGAACCCGTCCATCTCGACGAGCATCTGGTTGAGCGTCTGCTCGCGCTCGTCGTGCCCGCCGCCCAGGCCGGCGCCGCGGTGGCGCCCGACCGCGTCGATCTCGTCGACGAAGATGATCGCCGGCGAGTTCTCCTTGGCCTGCTGGAACAGGTCGCGCACGCGGCTCGCGCCGACGCCCACGAACATCTCGACGAAGTCCGAGCCGGAGATCGAGTAGAACGGCACGCCCGCCTCGCCGGCGACGGCGCGCGCGAGCAGGGTCTTGCCGGTGCCGGGGGGACCGTAGAGCAGCACGCCCTTGGGGATCTTCGCGCCGACGGCCTGGAACTTGGCCGGCTCCGCGAGGAACTCCTTGATCTCCTGCAGCTCCTCGACCGCCTCGTCCACGCCCGCGACGTCGGCGAACGTGACCTTCGGCGACTCCTTGCTCACGAGCTTGGCGCGCGACTTGCCGAAGCTCATGACGCGCGAGCCGCCGCCCTGCATGTTCGACATGAGGAACCAGAACAGGCCCAGGATGATGACGAACGGCAGGAGGATGCCGAGCAGGCTGCCCCACCACGACGGCTGCGGGACCTTCGACGTGAAGCCCTCGGCGGGGTCGGCGGCGGTGACGGCCTCGACGACCTGCTCGCCCTGCGGCGTGACGTAGAAGAAGTAGACCTGCGTGCCGAGGTCGGTGTCCTCGTCGGGCTTGTAGGCCTCGCTCAGCGTGAGGTCGACGCGCTGCGTGCCCTCCGTGATGAGGACCTGCTCGACCTTGCCGTCCTCGAGCAGCTCGAGGCCGGTCGAGGTGTCGACCTGCTGGACGCTGGGCATGCGCAGCATGCTGAGGGCGACCACCG
Source organism: Cellulomonas shaoxiangyii (assembly GCF_004798685.1). NCBI lineage: Bacteria > Bacillati > Actinomycetota > Actinomycetes > Micrococcales > Cellulomonadaceae > Cellulomonas > Cellulomonas shaoxiangyii. Next base: position 3,298,847 of record NZ_CP039291.1, read on the forward strand.
TGAGCACGATGGCCAGCGCGACCCACACCAGGGGGCCGCGGACGAGACGCTTGAGGTTCATGGGCGATCGGGGCGTGCGCCCCTCATCCTCCGCTCGCAGGGACTTCCGGCGCACGACGGTACACGGCGGCACTGGACGATCCCTGGGTGTTCGCCCAGGGCACAGCCGGTGCGGCGGCGACGCGCGCGGGCGTCACTGACCGTAGACGTGGGGCGCGAGCGTGCCGACGAACGGCAGGTTGCGGTACCTCTCGGCGTAGTCGAGGCCGTACCCCACGACGAACTCGTTGGGGATGTCGAAGCCGACGTAGCGCACGGGCACCTCGACCTTCGCGGCGTCGGGCTTGCGCAGCATCGTCGCGATCTCGACCGACGCCGGCCCGCGCGAGCGCAGGTTCGACAGCAGCCAGCTCAGCGTCAGGCCGGAGTCGATGATGTCCTCGACGATGATGACGTGCTTGCCGGTCAGGTCCGTGTCGAGGTCCTTGAGGATCCGCACGACGCCGGACGACTTGGTGCCCGACCCGTAGGACGACACGGCCATCCAGTCCATCGCGACCGGCACGCGCACGCGCCGCGCGAGGTCCGCCATGACCATGACCGCACCCTTGAGGACGCCCACGAGCAGCAGGTCGCGGCCCGCGTAGTCGGTGTCGATCTGCGCCGCGATCTCGTCCAGCCGGCTCTGCAGCTGCTCCTCGCTCAGGAGCACCCGCTCGAGGTCGTCACCCATGTCCGACGCGTCCACCGTCTCACTCCCGCTCGTCGTGCTCGTCACCGGTCGTGCCCCCGTCCGACCGCCCCGGCGCACCGCGCAGGGGGTCGGCCGGGCGGGGGTCGAGCCCGCCGAGGTAGAGCCTGCCACACGAGCGCCGGGCCGCCCGCGCTCCCGGTAGGTGCACGTCACCCTGCCCGCGCCACTCGCCGAGGAGGGCGTCGACGGCGAGCACGTGGGCCCGTGCGAGCGCCCCCGCCGGGACCCCGGAGCGCACTGCGGCCGTGTGCAGCGCGCGGCGCCGGACGGCCGAGGGCGCCCCCGCGAGGACGTCGACGTCGAGGGCGAGGACGTCGGCGCCGAGGGGCGCGCGGTCGTCCCCGCCGGGGTCGACCGCCGCCGCGCGCAGGAGGTCGGCCGCGAGGGCGTCGAGCGCGTCGGCCGACTCCGCCAGCGCGTCGGCGGTGCGGGCGAGCGCCTCCGCCACCCCGGGTCCCAGGACGTCCTCGAGCACCGGCAGGACGTCACGGCGCACGCGGCTGCGCAGCGGCAGGGCCGCGACCCCGGCGGGGGCGTCGCGCCCGTTCGTCGGGTCCTGCCACGGCGCGAGGCCCTGGGCGGCGCACGCGTCCTCGGTGCAGGTGCGGCGCAGGCCCAGCAGCGGCCGGCGCAGCAGCCCGCGCACCGGTCGCATCCCGGCCAGCGCACGCTCCCCCGATCCGCGGGCGAGCGCGAGGAGCACGCCCTCGGCCTGGTCGTCGAGCGTGTGCCCGAGCAGCACGGCGGCGGCACCGGCGCGGCGTGCGGCGTCGTCCAGCGCGGCGTACCGGGCGGTGCGCGCGGCCGCCTCCGGGCCGCCGTCCCCGCCCACCTCGACGCGGACGACGTCGACGGGGTCGAGCCCCAGCCCGCGGCAGGCGGTCGCGGCCGCGGCGGCCACGGCGGCGGACCCGTCCTGCAGGCCGTGGTCCACGACGACCGCACCGGCGACGAGGCCGGTCCCGCCGCGGGCCCGCCGCCGGGCCTCGTGCGCGAGCCCGGCGGCCAGCGCGAGCGAGTCCGCGCCCCCCGAGCACGCCACGAGCACGGTCGCGCCCGGCGGGACGTCGGCGAGCGCGCCGCGCACGGCCGTGCGCACGGCCGCCACCGCCGGGGCGGGTCCGCTCACCCGTGCACGCGGCGGACCCACGCGTCCGGGTCGCCGATCTCCGCGGGCGAGGGCAGCGCGCCGGGCCCCGACCAGACGGCGTTGAGCCCGTCGGCGCCCGCGCGCCGGCGCACGCCGCGGACGAACGCCGCGCCGTCGCGGTACTGCGCGAGCTTGAGGTCCAGGCCCAGCAGGCGGCGCAGCACGCGCTCGACGCCGCCCGCGCGCGCCGCCTGGTCGCGGCGCCGCTCGAAGGCGCGCCGGATCGCCCGCACGGACGGCACCACGCGCGGGCCGACCTCGTCCATCATCACGTCGGCGTGCCCCTCGAGCAGGGCCATGACGCCGCTGACCTCGTCGAACACGGCGCGCTGGCGGGGCGTGAGCACCTGCAGCACGCCGCCGGACCCCTCGGGCCCCGTCAGCCCGCGCGCGACGGACGCCACGAGCTCGTCGAGACGCGGTCCCGCGGGCCGGTCCGAACCGGCACGGCCCGAGCCGGTCGAGTCGGGTCGCGGCGTGAGGTCGGCGAGGTCGGACAGCAGGTCGGCCGAACGCGCGCGCAGGTGGCCCGCGAGCCACGGCGCCGCGGCGAACTGGAGCGCGTGCGTCTGCTCGTGCAGGGACACCCACAGCCGGAAGTCGTGCGGGTCGACGCGCAGCGCGCGCTCGATCTGCAGCACGTTGGGGGCGACGAGCAGCAGGCGTCCCGGCTCGCCCGGCGCGGCCGTGAACGGGTCGAACTGGCCCAGCACCTTGCCCGACAGCAGCGCCAGGACGCCGCCCGCCTGCGCGGCCGCGGCGAGCCGGGCCACGTCCGGCACCTCGACCGCGGAGCCGTCGCTGCGCCGCGCGAGCGGGGCGGCCATGACCGCGAACATCTCGGCGTTGGCGCGCGCCCACCCGGGCCGGTCGACGACCACCACGCGCGCGACGTCCTCGGCGCTGCGGCCGTCGGCGGGCGTCATGCCCGTGGCGTCCACGACGTGCCGGGCGGCGACGTCCGCCGACGTGCGCAGCTCCTCGACCAGCGCCTCGAGCACGGCGCGGCCGGCCACCGGTCCGGGCGGGGCGAGCCGCCCGGCGACGCGTGCGGCCGCGTGCCAGTCGACGGGTCCGGGCGTGGCGGGGTCCATCGGGTCACGGTAACCCGGCGCGCGCGCCCGGGCGCCGGGTCGCGCGGCACCCGCGGCACCACGTGGGCGCGGCCGTGCGCCGCACCCGGCCGGCGCGGCGGCCGGGCGCCGGCGCGTCGGCGTCGCCCGGCGCCGGCGCGTCAGCGGCAGCCGCACCCCGCGAGCTCGGTGACGAACGCGTCGACGGCCTGCCGCGGGGCCCACTGCCCGCCCGGCGGCGTCTGGTCCGCCATCACGACGAACACGAGCTGGCGCCCCTGCGCGTCGAGCACCGTGCCGGCCAGCGACGTCACGGCCGGCAGGCTGCCGGTTTTCGCGCGCACGAGCCCGCGCGCGGGCGACGTCGTGAACCGGTCGCCGAGCGTGCCGGTGAGGCCCGCGACGGGCATGCCCGTCGCGACGTCCCGCAGCCGGGGGTGCGCCGGGTCCGTCGTCAGGCGCACGAGGTCGGCGAGCAGCGCCGGCGACAGCGACGACGTCGCCGCGAGGCCGGACGCGTCGACGAGGCGCGCTCCCGACACGTCGACGCCCAGCGCGCCGACCGCGCGCAGCACGGCCTGCGTCCCGCCCTCGAAGCTGCCCGGCAGGCCGGCGTCCACGGCCACGAGCCGGGCGACGACCTCCGTCACGGTGTTGTCGGACGTGTCGAGGAAGTAGTGGGTGACGTCCGCCAGCGGGGCCGACTCGACGCGTGCGAGCTCGCTGCCCTCGACGGGCTGGGGCGCGCGCGACGGCCCGCCCGTGACCGTGATGCCGGCCTCCGCGAGCCGGGTCGCGAAGATCTCCGCGGCCGCCACCGACGGGTCGGCGGCCCGCGGCGGGTTCGGCCCGGGGCGCAGCTTGCCGAGGTCCACCGCGAGCGCGGTGATCGGCGCCGTGAACCCCATGTCGACGTAGTCCGCGTCCCACGTCGGGTGCTCGGTGGGACCGCTGAAGAGCGTGTCGTCGACGACGAGCTCGACCGACGTCGTCCCGCGCAGCGCGAGGGCGTCGGCGGTGCGCCGCGCGAGGTCGGCCATGCCGGCGCGGCCCTCGACCGCGTCCGGGTTGCCCTCCCCCGCCGCGAGCAGCACGTCGCCGCCGCCGACGAGCGCGATCCGGTCGCCGTCGAGCGCGAGCACGCGCGTCGGCAGGGTCGCGTCCGGGTCGAGCGCCGACAGCGCCGCGACGCCCGTGAGCAGCTTGGCCGTCGACGCCGGGACCCGGCCCGCGTCCGGCTGGTGCGCGCCCAGCACCTCGCCGGTGAGCTGGTCGGCCACGACGACGCCGACGGACGGGCCGAGCCGCGCGTCCGCGACGAGCCCGTCGACGAGCGCCTGCACCGCCGCGGGCGACGGCGGCGGGACCTGGGGGTCGAGGTCGTCCAGCGCGCGCGGCACCGCGGTCGGAGCGAGCGCCCCGGGCGCCGTCGGGAACGGCGAGGGGTCCGGCACGGGCGGTGCGAGCGTCACGATCCCGGGCACGACGTCGTGCGCGTCCGCGGTCGCGTACGCGCCCGCGCCCAGCACCAGGACGAGCGCGACGGTGCCCGTCACGCGCGCTCCTGTGGTCATCGTCACCCGCTTCGCCGTACAGAGGTCGGTACCGCCCCGCCGGTGCGCCACACTACTGTCCTGGACAAGGGCGCCCGGGGAGACGACGCGCCCACGGCCACCTTGCCGCCCCACGAGGGCCGGCGGGTGGAGACGCGTGGAGGAAAGCACTGTGGAGTTCGACGTCACGATCGAGATCCCCAAGGGGCAGCGCAACAAGTACGAGGTGGACCACGCGACCGGGCGCATCCGTCTGGACCGCATGCTCTTCACCTCGACGCGCTACCCCGACGACTACGGGTTCATCGAGGGGACCCTCGGCGAGGACGGCGACCCGCTCGACGCACTCGTGCTGCTGGAGGAGCCGACGTTCCCCGGCTGCCTGATCCGCTGCCGCGCGCTCGGCATGTTCCGCATGCGCGACGAGGCCGGCGGCGACGACAAGGTGCTGTGCGTGCCGACGGGCGACCAGCGCGCCGCGTGGCGCCAGGACATCGACGACGTGTCGGACTTCCACCGCCTCGAGATCCAGCACTTCTTCGAGGTCTACAAGGACCTCGAGCCCGGCAAGTCGGTCGAGGGCGCGCACTGGGTCGGCCGCGCCGAGGCCGAGGCCGAGATCGAGCGCTCCCGCCAGCGCGCGATCGACACCGGGTACGACACCGGCCACTGATCGCCGCGCCGCGCCGGCGACGCCGGGCGGACGCCACGACGCCCGGTCCGCCCACCCCGAGGGGTGCGGCGGGCCGGGCGTCGTCGTGCGTGCGGGCCGCGCGGGTCAGGGGCGACCGGCGAACGGCATGGTGCCCGACCAGCGCATCGACACCTGGCGCAGCGGCACGCCGGGCTTCGACGCCTCGACGATCTGGCCGTTCCCGGCGTAGATCGCGACGTGGTAGATCGAGGTCGGGTCGTTCTTGTTGCTGCCCCAGAAGACCAGGTCACCGGGGCGCAGCTGGTCGTACGGGATCTTGAGGACCTGCTTGTACTGGTCCTTCGAGGTGCGGTTGATGCCGACGCCCGCGGCGCGCCACGCGCCCGAGGTCAGGCCCGAGCAGTCGTACCCGTTCGGGCCCGTACCGCCCCACACGTACGGCAGGCCGATCTTGCTCTGCGCCCACGCGACCGCGGACGCGCCGGCGCCGGCGGAGCCGCGCGACGTGCCGGTGCCCAGGCCGTACGGCGAGCTCGGAGCCGGGGCGGGAGCCGGGGCCGGCGCGGGAGCGGGAGCCGGCGCGGGAGCCGGGTTGGCCGGCGCCGGGTTCGCGGGAGCCGGGTTGGCGGGGGCCGGGTTCGCCGGCGCCGGGTTCGCGGGGGCGGGGTTCGCCGGGGCGGGGTTCGCGGGCGCGGGGCGGGCGGGCCCGGGGTTCGCGGGAGCGGGGTTCGCGGGCGCCGGGTTGGCCGGCGCGGGGTTCTGCGGCGCCGGCGCGGCCGTGCCGCCGGCCGGCGCGGTCGCGGCCGGCGCGGCCGGGCGCGTGCGGTCGGCCTGCGCGGAGGCCTCGGCCCGGGCGCGCCGCTCGGCGTCGAGGGCGTCCTGGCGGGCGCGCTCGACCTCGGCGCTGGTCTGGCGGGCGGCGGCGAGCGCGTCGATGAGGCCGTCGCGCTCCGCCTGGCCGGCCGTGAGGGACGCGTCGGCGGTGGACTGCGCGTCCTGCGCCGTCACGAGGGCGTCCTCGGCGGCGGCGGCGGCCGTCTCGGCGTCCGCGGCGGCGCGCGTGGAGCGCGTCTGCATCGTCTCCGCGACGAGGAGGGCCGCGGTGAACTCCTGCACGACCTCGTCGGCCTTGCCGGTGGCGCGGTTGAGCGCGGTCGACCGGCGGGCCACGTCCTGGAAGCCGTCGGCCGACAGCACGGCCTCGAGCGCCTCGACGGACCCGCCGGAGCGCGCCAGCTGGCGCGCGACCGCGACGAGCCGCTGCCTGGCGTCCTCGGCCTGGGCACCCGCCTGCTCGGAGCGCGCCGCCGCCTCCTGCGCGCGGACCTTCGCAGCGTCAGCGTCGGCGAGCGCCTGCGCGTAGTCCTCGCCGGCGCTCTGGACGGCCACCTGGGCGGCGTCGGCGGACGCGGCCAGCTCGGCGAGCCGCACCTCCATCTGCGCGACGGAGCGCTGCGCCTGCCCGACGGCGGCGCGCGCGTCGCGGACGTCGTCCTGGCCGGGCGCGGCGCCGGCGAGGGTCGCCGGGGACGCGACGAGGCCGAACGTCAGCAGCGCGACGGGTGCCACCCCGAGCAGCCGGCGGTGCCGCACCCACGCCGGCGCGCGGTGCGGGGACCTCGTCCCGGCTCGCGTCGCGGCGGTCGGGGGGACGGCCGCGGGGGGACCCGCGGAGCCGTCGGTGCGGGGCGTCGCCCGCTGCTGCTCGTCATGCACGTCTGCGACGCTACCCGCGGTGGTCCCAGGAGAGAACATCTGTCACAGACGTCCCAGTAGTCACACCGCTGTGCTTCGGGAGGAACCCGGACAGACCCTCTGGGCCGTCCGGGTGAACCGGGTCGCCGCCGGTGCGGGGCGGCGTCCGCACCGGCCTCCCGCGGCCGTCGCCGCGGGGTGGACGGCGCGGGGCGCGGACACCTCCCCGTCCGAGGGGCGAGACGGCCGTACCGGCAGGCGGGACGATCGGCCTACTCTCGGCCACATGTCCCGCCGAATGTGTCGCTGACCAGCGCACGCTCGGCCGTACCCGCGGCCGGTCGCCCCGGCGGCCGCCCGCCGAGCCCCGGCTCGTCCCGTGCGCACCACGACCCCCCCGCGGGGCGGGCGCCGGCAGCGCGCTCCTCGGGTGCCCCGCCCGACCGCCGGTCCCCCGGCGCCGTCCCCCAGGAGCCCGTCCCATGAGCAACGAGAGCTGGAGCTTCGAGACCCGCCAGATCCACGCGGGCCAGACCCCCGACGCCGCCACCGGCGCGCGCGCCCTGCCGATCTACCAGACGACGTCGTTCGTCTTCGACTCGCCGAAGCAGGCGGCCGACCGGTTCGCGCTCGCCGAGCTCGGCCCGATCTACACGCGCATCGGCAACCCCACGCAGGAGGTCGTCGAGAACCGGATCGCGGACCTCGAGGGCGGCGTCGGCGCGCTCCTGGTCGCGTCCGGCCAGGCGGCGGAGACGCTCGCGATCCTCAACGTCGCCGAGGCCGGCGACCACGTCGTCGCGAGCCCGTCGCTCTACGGCGGCACGTACAACCTGCTGCACTACACGCTGCCCAAGCTCGGCATCGAGACGACGTTCGTCGCCGACCCCCACGACCCGCAGGCGTGGCGCGACGCGGTCCGCCCGAACACCAAGCTGTTCTTCGCCGAGACGATCCCGAACCCCAAGGCCGACGTGCTCGACATCGAGGCCGTCGCGGGCGTCGCGCACGAGGCCGGCGTGCCGCTCGTCGTGGACAACACCGTCGCGACGCCGTACCTCGTCAACCCGCTGCAGTGGGGCGCCGACGTCGTCGTGCACTCGGCGACGAAGTACCTGGGCGGGCACGGCACCGCGATCGGCGGCGTGATCGTCGACGGCGGCACGTTCGACTACGCGCAGCACCCCGACCGGTTCCCGAACTTCAACCAGCCGGACCCGTCGTACCACGGGCTCGTGTTCGCCCGGGACCTCGGCGTCGGCGGCGCGTTCGGCGCGAACCTGTCCTACGTCCTCAAGGCCCGCGTGCAGCTCCTGCGCGACCTGGGCCCCGCCCTCAGCCCGTTCAACGCGTTCCTCATCGCCCAGGGCATCGAGACGCTGTCGCTGCGCATGGAGCGGCACGTCGCGAACGCCCAGAAGGTCGCGCAGTGGCTGGAGGCCCGCGAGGACGTCGTGCGCGTGCACTACGCGGGCCTCGAGTCGAGCCCGTGGCACGCGAACCAGCTCAAGTACGCCCCCCGGGGCGCCGGCGCGGTCCTCGCGTTCGAGCTCGAGGGCGGCTCCGCGGCCGGCCAGGCGTTCGTCTCGGCGCTCGAGCTGCACTCCAACGTCGCAAACATCGGTGACGTCCGCTCGCTCGTCATCCACCCGGCGTCGACGACGCACAGCCAGCTGACGCCGGCCGAGCAGGAGCTGTCCGGCGTCACGCCGGGCCTCGTCCGCCTGGCCGTCGGCATCGAGCACGTCGACGACATCCTGGCCGACCTGGACGCCGGCTTCCGCGCCGCCAAGAGCGCCTGAGCCGGTCCGCCACCGAGGAGCCGCACCGCATGACGACGCCCCGCCCCCGCCCCGGCACGCCCGCCGCGCACGACGCGTCCCCCGGACCCGTCGCGACCGGTGGCGCGATGCCGGGCGGGTCGGACGTCGCCGGCCTGCCCGGGGTCGGGCGGCGCACCCGCCGCGGCGCCACCCTCGGCACCCGCCGGCCCGCCCCGGACGTCCCCGTGCCCGCGAGCGCGGCGTGGCGCGACGGCGACCCCGTGGGCCGCCGGCAGTTCGCCGACCTCGGGCCGTTCGCGCTCGAGTCGGGCGGCCGGCTGCCCGCCGTGCGGCTCGCGTACGAGACGTGGGGCGAGCTCGACGAGGACGGCGGCAACGCCGTGCTCGTGCTGCACGCGCTCACGGGCGACTCGCACGTCACGGGCCCCGCCGGGGAGGGGCACCCGACGCCCGGCTGGTGGCAGTCGATGGTCGGCGCGGGCGCACCGATCGACACCGACCGCTGGTTCGTCGTCGCCCCCAACGTGCTCGGCGGCTGCCAGGGGTCCACGGGCCCGGCGTCGACCGCGCCCGACGGCCGCCCGTGGGGCAGCCGGTTCCCGCTGCTGACCGTGCGCGACCAGGTGGCCGCCGAGGTCCGCCTGGCCGACCTGCTCGGCATCGACCAGTGGGCGCTCGTCATCGGCGCGTCCATGGGTGGGCAGCGCGTGCTCGAGTGGGCCGCCTCCGCGCCCGACCGCGTCGAGGCGTTCGCCGCGATCGCCACGTGCGCGCAGACCGGCGGCGACCAGATCGCCGGCTTCCACACCCAGCTCAGCGCGATCGCCGCCGACCCGCGGTACCGCGACGGCGACTACTACGGCGCGGCCGACGGCGACGGGCCGCACGTCGGCCTCGGCATCGCCCGGCAGATCGCGCACCAGACGTACCGGTCCGCCGCCGAGCTCGACGAGCGGTTCGGGCGCATCCCGCAGGGCGCGGAGGACCCGCTCGAGGGCGGGCGGTTCGCCGTGCAGTCCTACCTCGACCACCACGGGGACAAGCTCGCCCGACGGTTCGACGCGAACACGTACGTCACGCTGACGCGGTCGATGATCACGCACGACCTCGGGCGCGACCGCGGCGGTGTCGAGGCCGCGCTCGCCCAGGTCACGGCGCGCGGGCTCGTCGTCGCCGTCGACTCCGACCGCCTCTTCCTGCCCGCGCAGTCCGAGCGCGTCGCCGCCGGGGTGCCCGGTGCGGGACCGGTCCGGTACGTGCGCTCGGCGTACGGCCACGACGGCTTCCTCATCGAGGAGGACCAGGTGGGCGCGCTCGTCACGGACTTCCTGCGCGAGGGCGCGTCCCACCACTGACCGCGCGCGCCGGTCGTGCGGCGCCCCCGCCGCGCGCGGCACGATGGGCCGATGGACACGGACGCCGACCTCACGACCGCGAGCACCGCCCTGCGCACCCAGTGGGACGCACTGCGCACGTGGGCGCACGACGTCGGCGACCCGGCGCTCGCCGCCGCGCCGTCGGTGCTGGACGGCTGGACCGTCGCCGCGCTGTGGGCGCACGTCGGCCGCGCGATGGAGGCGCTCACCGCGTGCACGCCGGCACCGGCGGGCGTCGTCCCCCTCACGCTCGGCGAGTACCTCGCGACGTACGCGGCGGGCGCAGCGGACACCGCGGAGGCGGCGCGGCGGCTCGCCGCGGAGCACGTGTCCGACCCCGTCGGCGCGGTCGAGCGCAGCGCCACGGCGGCGCTCGCGCACCTGGGGACCCTCGGCCCCGGCGACCCCGTGGTGCAGGCACGGCGCGGCCCGGTGCGCCTGTCCACGATGACCCTCACGCGGGTCGTGGAGCTGGTGGTGCACGCCGACGACCTGCTGCGGTCCGGGCGCCGGGCGCGGGGCACGTCCGCCGGCGTCCCGGACCCCGTCGACCCCCGCGCGCTCGCCGTCGTCGCGGACGCCCTGCTCACGGTGGTCCAGGCCCGCGGCGGCTGGGACCTCGAGGTGGCCGACGCCCGCACGTGGGTGCGGATCGCGGCGGGCCGCATCCCCTACGACGTCGACGTCCTCGCCGACGCGCTGCACGCGCGGTACACGTCCGACGCCGTGCCGGACCTGGGGCGGCTGCTCCCGCTGCTGTGAGCCCGGCGCGGGTGCGCCGCCGCGACGCGCACCCGGCTAGCGTGACCGCATGCTGAGCGCCCGCGTCACCGCGTTCTCCCCCGACGACCCGCTGTCCGGCCTCACGGTGGGCGACGCGCCGGCACCCGGCGTCCTGGTCGACCCGCCGGCGGGCTGGACGACCGTCGACGTGCGCGCGGCCTCCCTCAACCACCACGACCTGTGGTCGCTGCGGGGCGTCGGCCTGCGGGCGGAGCAGCTGCCCATGGTGCTCGGCACCGACGCGGCCGGCGTCACCGCGGACGGGCGCGAGGTCGTCGTGCACGCGGTGGTGGGCGGCCCCGACGGGCGCGGCGTCGACCCCGACGAGCCGCGCACGCTGCTGTCCGAGCGGTACCCCGGCACGCTCGCCGAGCGCGTGGCGGTGCCGGCGTGGAACGTGCTGCCCAAGCCGCCCGAGCTCTCGTGGGTCGAGGCGGCGTGCGTGCCGACGGCCTACCTGACGGCCTACCGGATGCTGTTCCGCTCGGGCGGTGCGCAGCCCGGGCAGCGGGTGCTCGTGCAGGGCGCGGGCGGCGGGCTCGCGGTCGCGGCCGTGCAGCTCGGTGCCGCGGCGGGCCTCGAGATGGTCGTGACCGGGCGCGACGCCGGCAGGCGCGAGCGCGCGCTGTCGCTCGGGGCGGCCGCCGCCGTCGAGCCCGGCGCCCGGGTCGGACGCGTCGACGTCGTCCTCGACAGCGTCGGGCGCGCGACGTGGGAGCACTCGGTGCGCTCGGTGCGCCCCGGCGGGCGGATCGTCGTCGCCGGCCTGACCTCCGGCGACCCCGCCACCGCCTCGCTGACGCGCGTGTTCTTCCAGGAGATCAGCGTCGTCGGCGCGACGATGGGCACGCGCGACGAGCTCGGGCAGGTGCTGGCCTTCCTGGCGCGCACGGGTGTGCGGCCGCTCGTGGACTCCACGTACCCGCTGGCACGCGCCGCGGACGCGCTCGGCCGGATGTGGAGCGGGCGGCAGTTCGGCAAGATCGTCCTGGAGGTCTGACCGGCAGCACGTCCCGGGTCCCGGCGACGCACGCGCCTGCGGCCGCGGACGGGGGTCCACGTGGAGCTGACGACGACGGCGGGCACGCCGCACGCACCGGCGGTGCCCGACGCCCCGGCGCCGCCGGCATCGACGTCCGACGGCCTGCGCGCCGACCGGTGGGCCCCGGACGTGCTCGGCGACGGCTTCGAGGCGCGCCTGCTGCCGCTCGCCGACGACGACGAGGGGCCCGTCGTCGCCACGCTCGTGCGGTACGTGCCCGACGCGACGCTGCGGCCCGCCCGCGCGGTCCTCTACGTGCACGGGTGGTCGGACTACTTCTTCCAGGCGCCGCTCGCGCAGTACTGGCACGGGCTCGGCGCGGCGTTCTACGCGCTGGACCTGCGCAAGTACGGCCGCTCGCTGCGCCCGTACCAGACCCCCGGCTACGTCGAGGACCTGCGCACGTACGACGAGGAGATCGCGGCCGCCCTGCGCCGGGTCCGCGCCGAGCTCGGCCCCGTCGCCCGCGTGGTGCTCATGGGGCACTCGACCGGAGGGCTGGTCCTGTCGCTGTGGGCGGCGCGGCACCCCGGCACGGTCAGCGGCCTCGTGCTGAACAGCCCGTGGCTCGAGCTGCAGGGCTCGGCGATCGTCCGGCACGTGAGCGCCCCGGCGATCCACCAGCTCGCACGCTTCCAGCCGCGTGCGCCGCTGCCCAACATCGACCCGGGCTACTACGCGCGCACGATCGCGGAGACCACCGGCGGCGAGTGGCCGATCGACGACCGGTGGCGTCCCACCCCGTCGTTCCCCGTGCGGGCCGGGTGGCTGCGCGCGGTGCTCGACGGGCACGCGACCGTCGCACGGGGGCTCGCTCTCACGGTGCCGGTGCTGACCGCGCTGTCGGCGCGCACGCTCATCAGCCCGCGCTGGAGCGAGGAGATGCGCTCCGCCGACATCGTCCTCGACACCGAGGCGATCGCGCGGCGGACGATCCACCTGGGGCCGGTGAGCACGCTCGTGCGCATCCCCGGCGGCATGCACGACCTCACGCTGTCCGCCCGGCCCGCGCGTGAGCGCTTCTACGCCGAGACGACGCGGTGGCTCGCCGCGTACGGGTGGGGCTGACCCGCCAGCCTCAGAGCGCCCCCGTGGCCTCCGCCAGCGTCGGGCCGCCGTCCCCGAGCCGCCACGCGCGCCAGCCGTCCGCCACCTCGACGCCGGCCACGCGGGTCGCCGCGTCGTCGGGGTCCGTGACGACGTCGCCGTCGGGGAGCTCGATGCGCCCGTCCGGCAGCAGCATCGCGGTGAACCGCTGACCGCGGCGCTCGCGCGTCCACACCAGGGTGGTGACCGCGCGCCGGCGCCTGGCCAGCATCGCGAGCCCGGGGTGGGGCCAGCCCTCGTCCGCGCGCGCGGGGCGCGACGGTGCCGGAGCCGCCGGCGGTGAGCCGGGAGGGGCGGCGGCGGTGGGGGTGGCGCCCGTGGGAGCGGCGCCCGTGGGGGTGCCGGTGGGCGTGGCGCCGGTGTGCGTGGCGCCGGTGGGGTCGTCGTCCTCCGTATCGGCGGCGGCGGCGTCCGTGCCCGCCGGCGCGGCGGCGCGCAGACCGGCGACGGGGGTGAGCGTCGGCGGGCCGGCGCGCCGCGCGGACGGGGGCGCGTCCGCGGGGTCGCGCGGCCAGTCCGGCGTGTCGCGGCGGCCGTGGCGCGGCCCGTCGCCCCCGCGGGGCTCGGCCGTGGGCCCGGCGGTGCGGAAGGGCAACGGCGTCGGCTCGGTGACCGTGCCGCGCCGGCCGATCGGGGTGGGCGCGGGCGGCTCCGGCTGCTGCGGCGGCGGCGTCACGGCGCGCAGCTCGCCCGTGGGCGGGGCCTTGCGCGCGGGGGCGCCGGTGCCGCGCTGCTCGTCGTACGCCATGGCCGTCGCGAACGCCTCGCTCGACCGCACGAGCCGCAGCGCCGTGGGCTCGACCGACCGGCGTGCGCCCTCGTGCAGCGCGAGCGGTGACACGTCGAGCAGGCGCCGCTCGTCACCGCGCACGACCCCCACCTGGAGGACCTCGACCTGGCGTGCGGGCCCGCGCAGGAACGCGAGCGTGTCGGCGGCCTCGGCGGCGACCTCGGAGCACAGCAGCAGGAGGCGGACGCCGTCGCGCCGGCTCGTCTGCGCGCCGACGGGCACGTGCTCCCGGAACGCGGCGAAGTCGGCCCCGAAGCGGCCCGGGTCGACGTGGTAGGCGCGGGCGAGGTCGGACGTCGTCAGGCGTGCGGCCGCACCGCCGCGGCGCAGCGCGGCCACGATCGCGTCGTCGTCCAGCACCTGCGCGACCTCGACGACCACCGGCCGACCGGCCGCGTCGAGCGCGAGCAGCTCCGGCAGGTCGCCGCGCTCGGCGGCCGCGGCGCGCGTGCGGACCACGAACAGGGGCTCCCCGGCGATGGCCGCGAGGTGGTGGGTGACGAGCGCGCCGACCTCCTGGGCGAACGACCCGGCGAGCGGCTGCATCGGCTGGACGAGGCGGGGGCGTCCGTCGTCGAGCTCGAAGATCGGCATGTCGCGTCCGGGCCCTTCCTGGGCACGCGCCCGCCGAGGAGCCGTGCACCGTCACCGCCGGCGACGCGTCCGCCTCGCGCGCCTCGCGGGCCTCCACTGTCCCACGACCCGGCGGGCTTCGTCAGCCCGTCGAAGGGGTGGTCATGGTCGTGCGCGCCGCGTCCTCAGTCGTCGGCGAGCAGCGCCTCGACCCGGTCGACCTTGCCCTGCAGCTCGCCCGTGCGCCCCGGCCGGATGTCGGCCTTGAGCACCAGGCTCACGCGGTCGCCGTGCCGCCCGACGGCCTCGGTGGCGCGCCGCACGACGTCCATCACCTCGTCCCACTCCCCCTCGAGGGTGGTGAACATCGCGTCGGTGCGGTGCGGCAGCCCCGAGGCCCGGACGACGCGCAGCGCGTCGGCGACGGCCTCGGACACGGACTCGCCCGCACCGAGCGGGGCGACGGAGAAGGCGACGAGCATGCCCCCACCCTGACGCGCGTGCCGCGTCCCGTCCACCGCCGGTGGGTGGGTGCGTCAGGCGTCGTGCGTGCGGCCCAGGCCGGCGCGGCGCAGCACGACGCCGACCGCGACGCCGACGACCGCGAGCGCGACCGCCGTGGCGGCGGACGTCACCGCGACGCCGTGCGTGAACGCGGCCTCCGCCGCGGCGCGGACCTGGGTGCCGAGCGCACCCGGCAGGCCGTCCGCGACCACCATGGCGCCGCCGAGCGTCTGGCGGGCGGCGTGGGCCGCACCCGGCTCGACGGCGGCGGGCAGCACGAGGTCCGCGCGGTAGACGGCCGACAGCACCGACCCCAGCACGGCCACGCCGAGCGACGCGCCGAGCTCGTACGACGTCTCCGAGATCCCGGACGCCGCGCCGGCGCGCTCGGGCGGGACGGAGGCCAGGATGGCGTCGTTCGTCAGGGTCTCGGCCAGGCCGACCCCGGCGCCGACCAGGCAGAACACGGCGACGATGCCGGCCGTGCCCACGTCCCGCGCGACGACGACCGCGACCGCGTAGCCCGCCACCGCGAGCAGCATGCCCGCCGGCACGAGCGCCCAGCGCGGCACGGCGCGCGCGAGGCGGACCGCGAGGATCCCCGACACGATGGAGGCGACGGCGCCCGGCAGGAGCGCCGTGCCGGCCTCGCGCGGCGAGAGCCCGACGACGAGCTGCAGCACCTGCGAGACCACGAGCACCAGGCCGGCGAGCGCGAACGACGCCATGAAGTTCGCCGCCACGGAGGCCGAGAACACCGGCCGCCGGAACAGCCCCACGTCGAGCAGCGGCTCGGCCAGGCGGGTCTGCCGGCGGACGAACACCGTGACGAGGGCGGCGCCGAGCGCGAGCGCACCCAGGCCGAGCGCGCCGACGCCGTGCCCGGCGGTGGTCTTGATGCCGTAGACGAGCGGCAGCATGCCGACGGTGGCGAGGACGACGCTGGGCACGTCGAGCCGGGCCGCGGACGGGTTGCGCGACTCGGGCAGCAGCAGGCGCCCGGCGACGAGGAGGACGAGCAGCACGGGGACGTTGAGCAGGAAGATCGAGCCCCACCAGTAGTGCTCGAGCAGCCAGCCGCCGACGACGGGCCCGAGCACCGACCCGCCGGCGAACCCGGACGCCCAGACGGCGATCGCGAGGCGCCGCTGGGCGTCGTCGAGGAAGACGTTGCGCAGCAGCGACAGCGTCGAGGGCATCAACGTCGCGCCGAACACACCGAGCAGCGCGCGGGCCGCGACGAGCTGCCCGGCGTCCGTCGCGAAGGCGGCGAGCAGG
Organism: Cellulomonas shaoxiangyii; assembly: GCF_004798685.1. Taxonomy (NCBI): domain Bacteria; kingdom Bacillati; phylum Actinomycetota; class Actinomycetes; order Micrococcales; family Cellulomonadaceae; genus Cellulomonas; species Cellulomonas shaoxiangyii. The sequence continues at coordinate 3,314,964 of NZ_CP039291.1, forward strand.
CTGACGAGGCCGAACCCGGCCGCGCCGATCAGCAGCAGGCGCCGGCGGCCCACGCGGTCGCCCAGCGTGCCCATCGTGACCAGGAGGCCCGCGAGCATGAGCGGGTAGACGTCCACGATCCAGAGCAGCTGGTCGGCGGACGGCGCGAGCGCGACGGAGATCTGCGGCAGCGCGAACGAGAGCACCGTGGTGTCGACCGACACCAGGAGGACGGGGAGCATCAGGACGGCCAGCGAGAGCCACTCGCGGGCGCCGGCGCGGGCCGGGGCCGCCACGGGGGCGGCGGACGTGGGGGTGTGCGTGGGCACGGTGGTTCCTGTCGTGGTCTCCCGCATGACCGGGCGGGGCCCGGGGGACGGGCACGCGGCGCGGGTCCCTGCCCCGCGACGGGCGTGGCGCTCGGCCACGCGGCTATACCGTCCAGCCGGTACAGTAGCACCGTGCCGCCGGCCCGCAGTGGTGACGTCGCCCACGACTACGCTCCCCGCATGCCCTCGACGCGCGACCGCATCCTCGACGCGCTCCAGGACGTGCTGCTGGAGGAGGGGCCCGCCGGCGCCACGCTCGACGTCGTCGCCCACCGCGGCGGGGTCTCCAAGGGTGGGCTGCTCTACCACTTCCGCTCCAAGGACGACCTGTTCGAGGGCCTGCTCGGGCGCCTCGACGCGGGCGCCGCCGCGGCCGAGGCGGCCACGCCGGGCGACCCGGGCGGCGCGGCCCGCTGGTTCCTCGACGGCTCGCAGTCCGCCGACGGCCCCGAGGAGCGCACGATGCTCGCGGCCCTGCGGCTGCTCGGCACCTACCCGCCGGCGCGGGCGCGCATGGCGTCCTACCTCGACGGCTGGGCGGCCGGCCTGCACCGCGCGGTCGACGACCCCGTGCTGTCCCGCCTCGTGCAGCTCGTCGGCGACGGCCTGTTCCTGCACGCGCTGCTCGGCGCGGGCGACCCCGACCTCGACGGGCAGGTCGTCGCGGACGTCCTGCGACGCGTGGGCGGCACGCGCCGCTGACCGGCCGCCGCCGGCCCCGGCCGCCGGGCAGCCGGCGGGCGGGTCGCCGGTGGCGGGTCAGCCGGCGGGCGTGCGCTCCGGCAGGTGCGCGGCCAGCAGCTCGGCCAGGTGCACGCCCTGCACGCCCGCGAGCTGGTCGGCCTGCGTGCGGCACGAGTAGCCGTCGGCGAGGAGGACGTCGCCCGGGGCGGCGTCCCGCAGCGCCGGCAGCAGCGACGCCTCGGCCACCGCGACCGACACGTCGTAGTGGCCCTTCTCCATGCCGAAGTTGCCGGCGAGTCCGCAGCACCCCGCGAGCGCGGAGAACTGCGCACCCGCCTCCGTGAGCAGGCGCCGGTCCGCCGTGTACGTCATGACGGAGTGGTGGTGGCAGTGCGGCTGGACGACGGCGGTGACGTCGGAGAGGTCCGGCACGGACCACCGCTCGCCCGGGCCCACGGGGGCCGGGGCCGTGAGCAGCTCGGCGAGCGTGCGGGTCTCGCGCGCGACCGCGACGGCCCGGGGGTCGTCCGGGAGCAGGTCGAGCAGGTCGCTGCGCAGCACGGCGGTGCACGACGGCTCGAGGCCGACGATCGGCACGCCGTTGACCGCGAACGGGCCGAGCACCTCGAGCAGGTGCGACAGGCGCTTGCGGGCGCCGTCGAGCTGCCCCGTGCTGATCCACGTGAGGCCGCAGCACGCGTCGTGGTCCGGCACGAGCACGTCGTAGCCGGCGTCGCGCAGCACGCGGACGGCGGCGTGCGGCACGGACGGGGACAGGGTGTCGCTGAACGAGTCGGTCCACAGCACGACGGGCGGTCGGCGGCCGCCCGCGGCGGCGCCCTCCGGCACGGTCGGCAGGCCGTCCGCGGCGGCGCCGCCCACGACGCGCACCTCACCGGACCGCGCGCCCGCCGTGCGCGACCAGGCCCGGAACGGCACGGGCGCGAAGCGGACCATCTTCCGCCGGGTGTCCATGCCGCCCGCGGCGAGGACGGCCCTCGCGAGCGGGCGCACGCGCAGCACCGCGTTCGCGAGCGACGCGAGCCCCGGCAGCCCCGTGATCAGGCGCGACCAGCGCGGCAGCCAGCCGAGCGCGTAGTGGTTCACCGGGCGGACCCTGCCGCGGTACGTGCGGTGCAGCACCTCGGCCTTGTACTGCGCCATGTCGACGCCCGCCGGGCAGTCGGAGGAGCACGCCTTGCAGCTCAGGCACAGGTCGAGCACGTCGTGCACCTCGGGCGACGACCAGCCCTTCGTCACGAGCGTGCCGTTCGCCATCTCCTGCAGCACGCGCGCGCGGCCGCGCGTCGAGTCCTTCTCGTCCTTCGTCGCCAGGTACGAGGGGCACATGAAGCCGCCGGTGGCGCGCGTGTCGGCCCGGCACTTGCCGACGCCCACGCAGCGGTGGACGGCGGTCGTCATGTCGCCGCCGTCGTGCGCGAACGCGAACCCGCCGGACCCGGCGAGCAGCGGGCGGGCCGCGGGCCGGCGCAGGTCCGCGTCGAGCGGGTTCGGCCGCACGAGGACGCCCGGGTTGAGCAGGTCGCGCGGGTCGAACAGGTCCTTGACGGCGCCGAACAGGTCGATCGCGCGCTGCGAGTACATGACGGGCAGCAGCTCGGAGCGTGCGCGCCCGTCGCCGTGCTCACCGGACAGCGAGCCGCCGTGCGCGGCCACCAGGTGGGCGGCGTCCGTCATGAACGCCCGCAGCGGACGCCCGGACTCCGCCATCGGCAGGTCGATGCGCAGGTGCACGCACCCGTCGCCGAAGTGCCCGTACGCGAGCCCGTCCACGCGGTGCTCGGCCATGAGCGCCTCGAGCTCGCGCAGGTACGCGCCGAGCCGCTCGGGCGGCACGGCCGAGTCCTCGAAGCCGGGCCAGGCCTGCTCCCCCGCCGGCGTGCGCCCCCCGAGCCCGGCGCCGTCCTCACGGATGCGCCACATCGCCGCGGCCTGCGGCCCGGGCGGGAAGACCGCGACGGCGTCCGTGCCGGCGTCGGCCGCGAGCGCACGGGCCGACGCGAGCGCCTCGTCGAGCGTCGCGCCGCCGACCTCGACCATCATCCAGCCGGCACCGGGCGGCAGGTCGGGCACCGCGGCGGCGCCCTTGACGCGGCGCACCACGTCGACGAGCCGGGCGTCCATGCCCTCCACGGCGAGCGGGCGGTGCGCGAGCAGCGCGGGCACGGCGTCGGCCGCGGACGGCATGTCGGGGTAGCCCAGCACGACGAGCACGGGCGCCGACGGCACCGGCACCAGGCGCACCGTCGCGCCGAGCAGCGTGACGAGCGTGCCCTCGGTCCCGACGAGCGCCTTCGCGAGGTCGGTGCCGTTCTCCGGCAGCAGGTGCTCGAGGGAGTAGCCGGAGACCTGACGCGTGAACCGGCCGAGCTCGGTACGGATCACCTCGAGCCCGCCGCGCACCACCGCGTCGAGCCCGGGGACGGCCGCGAGCGCACCCGCACCGGCGCGCGCGGTGAAGCGGCGCCCCGTCCCGTCGACCACGTCGAGGTCCACCACGTTGTCCGCGGTGCGCCCGAACGCGACCGCCCGCGGCCCGCACGCGTTGTTCCCGATCATCCCGCCGAGCGTCGCGCGTGCCTGCGTCGACGGGTCGGGGCCGAACCGCAGCCCGTGCGGCGCCGCCGCGGCCTGCAGGTGCGACATGACGACACCCGGCTCGACCCGTGCCGTGCGCGCCTCGGGATCGATGTCGAGCACGCGGTTCACGTGCCGGGAGAAGTCGAGCACGATCCCCGGTCCGACCGCGTTGCCGGCCACGGACGTCCCGCCGCCGCGCGAGGTCAGCGGCGTGCCGGTCTCGCGCGCGACGTGCAGCGCCGCGAGCACGTCGTCGGTGTCGCGCGGGAACACCACGACGCGCGGGACCACGCGGTAGTTCGAGGCGTCGGTGGAGTACTCGGCGCGCCGGCGCGTGGTGTCGTCGACGGACCCGCGGACGACACCGCGCAGCGCGTGCACCACGTCCCGGACGTCCGCACCGGGCTTCTCGGTCGTCACAGCCACGCTCGGCAGTGTCGCACCCCGCACCCGGGACCCGCGTCGGCGTCCGTCGCGCACGCGGCCCCGGGGGCGGGGTGCGGCGCCGTCAGGACTCGAGCTGCGCGTCGAGCGTGATGGTGGTGCCGGTGAGCGCCTTGCTCACGGGGCACGTCGCCTTCGCGGCGTCGGCGGCCTCGCGGAACCCGTCCGCGTCGACGCCCGGCACCTCGCCCCGCACGGTCAGCACGATGCCCGAGATGCGGAAGCCGCCGGCCGGGTCCGGCGACAGCGTGACGTCGGCCGTCACGTCGAGGGACTCGGGCGCGTGGCCCTTCTCGCCGAGCAGCGCGGACAGCTGCATCGCGAAGCACGACGAGTGCGCGGCGGCGATCAGCTCCTCCGGGCTGGTCGTGCCGCCGGCCTCCTCGGCCGCCCGCTTGGGGAAGGACACGTGGTAGGTGCCGACGCCGGAGCTCGTGAGCTCGACCTGGCCGCTGCCCTCCTGCAGGGAGCCGTTCCAGGCGGTGCGTGCGGTGCGCGTGGGCATGTGCACTCCTCGGTTTTCGTGCGGGGGTGGGGCCGGGCGCCGCCGGGCGGGCCCGTGCCGGGGAGCGCGCGGCGCACGCCCCGTCGTCCAACCTAGGAGCCGGACGCGGGTCCGCGCGAGGCGTCAGCGCGCGCGCTCGAGGTGCGCGGACACCACGTGCGTGGGGGCGCCCGCCTCGCGCAGGGCCCACGCCGCGCGCGCGTGCAGGGCCCGGCGGTCACCCGCGTCGAGACCCGCGTAGAGGGAGGACCGCACGAGGTCGTGGCGGAAGACCAGGCGGTCGCCGCGCGCGTGCACGACGCCCGCGGCCAGGCCGTGGCGCAGCGTCCGCCAGCACTCGGTGACGGAGTCGCCGGCGAGCGCGGCGAGGTCGCCCACGACGAACGACGTGCCGAGCACGGAGGCCTGCCCGAGCAGCGCGAGCACGCCCGTGCCCAGGTGCGCGACGTGGGCCCGGCCGACCCGGTCCAGGTCGTCGAGCCAGCCCGTGCCCACGGCCTCGACGACGCCGTCCCGCTGCTCCAGCACGCCGCACGCCTGCGCGGTGCGGACGACGTCGACGACCAGCCGCGGGTTGCCGCCCGTGGTCGCGAGCACGCCGCGCAGCCGCGGGCCGACCTTGGCGTGCAGCAGCGACTGGGCGAGCTCGACGGTCGCGGCCGGGCCGAGCGGCCGCAGCTCCAGGTAGCGCGCGCCCGCCCGGGTCCAGGCGGCGACGAGCTCGGCGAGCTCGGCGCGGTGGGGAACGGCGCGCGTCGTCATCACCGTCAGCGCGTGCGGGAGCGTTCCCTCACCGGCCAGGCCGGCCAGCAGGCGCAGGGAGCACGCGTCCGCCAGGTGCAGGTCCTCGAGCACGAGCACCCAGGGGCCGTGGTCGCCGTGCCGGCGGACGAGCGCCGCGAACAGCTCGTCGGCGCGGGCGTACCGCTTCGGCGCGTCGGCCCGGTCGTCGGGCAGGACGTCGAGCAGGTCGGCGAGCTCGGTGACGACCGGCCCGCGCGCCTCGCCCCCGCGTGCGCTGCGACCGCCCACCGGCCCCAGGAGGGCGTCCGTGAGCAGCGCGTACGGCGGGGCCGCGGGCCCGACCGCGCGTCCCGTGCGGACCTCGATGCCGAGCAGGTCGGCCGTGCCCTGCAGGGCCTCGACGAGTCGCGTGCGCCCGACACCGGGCTCGCCCTCGAGCACGACGGTGACGCCCTCGCCGGCCGTCGCGCCCGACAGCAGCGCGTCCAGGTCGTCGAGCTCGCCCGCGCGTCCGACCAGCGGCTCGTCCCGGGCGGACGGGGAGGGCGCGGTCATACCGCCGATCGTAGGACCCGGGCGGCACGACCTCCCTGCCCGGGCGGGAGCCCGGCGGGGCTGTGGGCGGACGTGCTCAGCCCACGTACTCCCAGTGCCACGGCTCAGGCTTGCTGCCGCCGGCGCGGGCCCACTCGGGCAGCACCCAGTCGTGGGCGGGGGCGTTCTCCCGCATCCAGACGTGCTCGGCCGTGCCGAAGGACTGCACGGCGCCGCCGAGGTCGACCGCCACACCCATGCCGTGGTTCGACGTGCCCGGGCGCGCGCACAGCGAGCCCTTGTTCGCGCGGCACGCGACCTGCTGGGCGTAGGGCCGGTAGGAGTCGGAGACCTGCAGGTGCTTGCCGAACCGCGCGGCGAAGTCTGCGTCCAGGGCCTCCAGCGCCTCCGCGGCGTCGCACCGCAGCCGGACCGACGGGGAGAAGGACACCCCGCACAGCGCCGAGTCGGGCACCTGACCGTTCTCGAAGCCCTGCAGCGAGGACTTCCACGCCGCGCGCTGGGCCGCCTCCTCGGCGGCGACGCGGGCGGCCTCGTCGGCGGCGGCCTGCGCCGCGGCCTCCGCGGCGGCCGTCTCGGCCCGCTTCTGCTCGGCCGACGCCTTGGCGGCGTCGGAGGCGCGGGCGACGCGCTCGAGCGCGTCGCGCAGCGGCTCGGTCGCGGGGTCGCCCGCGTGCGGGATCGTGGTGGTCTCGCCCGTGTCGCCCTCCGCCGCCGGCGCGGCGGCGTCGCCGGCCGCCTCGGCCGGGTCGGCGGGGACGGCCGTCGGGTCGGAGGACCCCGCGGGCGCCGACGCGGAGTCGTCCGCCTCCCCGGTCGGTGCGGACTTCGCGGGCGCGTCCGCGTCCTGCTCGGAGTCGTCCCCGCGGGGGGCCGAACGTGAGACGGGGGCGTCGCGGTCGACCGGCGGGTCGGTGGGCGTGAGCGGCGCGACGTCGACCTGCGTGATGGCGTCCTGCAGCTCCGCCGTGGCGGCGTCGAGCTCCGCGATCACCTCGGGGGCGACGGCGACCTGCTCGGCGTCGGCGCGCACGGCGGACGCCTCCTCGATGGCGCCCGACGCGACGTCGACGGCCTCGGCACGCAGCTGCTCGGTGCGGGCGAGCGCGGCGCGGTCCTCGGCGTGGCGGGCCAGGATCCCCTCGTCGCGACCGTCGGCGAGCACCGCCGAGGGCGGCTCCTCCGCGGTGGCGGTCACGACGACGGCACCGGTGCTGAGCACGAGGCCCACGGCGACCGCACCCTGCGCGACGCGTGCGGGCAGGGGCACGCCCCACCCGGCAGGTCGGCGGAGGGTGATGGGCTGACGGCGCGGGGCGGCATGCCTGCCGCCCGACCGACGCCGCGGGATCGGCAATCTGTCACTCACTCGTAACACGTTAAGTGAGTCGGACGCACGTCCATCCGACTTGAGCGAATACGGGTGCGAAGATTCCGTGCACATCCCGTTACGTCCACGCCACACGGCCGAGCATGTCGGAGCACTACGCTTTCACCCGTGCCCGATCTGGACGCGCAGCCAACTGCTCCCGGGACAGCGCCGACCGCGCCGACGCCCGTCGCAGCCGCGTCGACCCCGCACGCGGACGGCGGCGGCCTCGACGACCTGTACGACATCGCACGGCTCGCGCGCCGCCTCGACGTCGAGCACGCCACCATCCGCGTCTGGCTGTCCCGCAAGGTGCCGTGGCTGCCGCCCCCGGACGGCCGGCTCAACGGCGGCGCCGTGTGGCGCGCCACCACGCTCGAGGGCATCGAGGAGCGGCGCTTCCGCCGGCGGCCGGGCCGCAAGCCGCGGTTCCTCACCGCTCCGGCCGCGGCCGACGTCCCGCGCACCGGCCCGCTGACCGGGCAGATCCCGATCGTCGACCCGGCCGCGCGCACCGGTGCCGTCGCGGCGGTCGCCGCCGCCACCGGGCAGATCCCGGTCGTCCCGGTCACGGCCATGACCGGCGCCATCCCCACCGTCCCGATCGCCCCGCGGACGGGCCAGGTGCCCGTCGTGCGGCCGCGCGGCCGGCACGCGGCGCTCACCGGCCCCGTGCCGACCGTCGCACCGCGCGCCGTCGGCAGCACCGCCGGCATCCCGCCGACCGCCTGACGGCCCGCGGACGGGCGCCACGCGCCGGCGCCCCCCGTGCGGCGCGGTCGTACGCTGCCCGTATGGCGGGCCGGACGCCGGACGACCCCGACCCCGCGCGCGCCGCCGACGTGGCGGCAGCGATGCGCGCGCTCGACCGCGCCGCGTTCCTGCCGCCCGACCAGCGGCCGCACGCGCACGAGGACCGCCCGCTCCCGCTCGGGCACGGGTCGACGAGCTCGCAGCCGAGCACCGTCGCCGCGATGCTGCGCCTCCTGGCCGTGCCCGCGGGCGCGCGCGTGCTCGACGTCGGCGCGGGCTCCGGCTGGACGACGGCGCTGCTCGCGCGGCTCGTCGGGCCGGCGGGCGAGGTGCTCGGCGTCGAGCTGGAGCCGGCCGTCGCCGCGTGGGGGGCGGGCAACGTCGCGGCCGCGGGCATGCCGTGGGCGCGGCTGCGCCCCGCCGACCCGCACGTGCTCGGCGGCCCGCGACCCGGCGGCTGGGACCGCGTGCTCGTCTCCGCGGCCGCCGAGGCGCTGCCCCGTGCGCTCGTCGACCAGCTCGCCCCCGGAGGTGTCCTCGTGGTCCCGGTCGGGCGCACGATGCACCGCGTCGTGCGGCGGCCCGACGGCGGCGTGGACGTCACGACGCACGGCTCGTACGTGTTCGTCCCGTTGCGCTGACGGCGTGTCCGCCGGACGCGCCGACGAGGGCACCACCGGTTCAGGAGGGATCCCCGTGAACCCGACGGACCCGGACGGGTCACGGATTCCGGCGGAGGGGTGACGAAACGCCTACCGGTCAGTAGCGTGCACCCTGCCCGGGGGGAACTGTGACAGCAGCCACACCGGGCGTGACGCCCGGGACGCCGTCCTCGCGTCCGCCGTGCCCCGCACCAGCCGTCCGACACCCCGGGATGACAAAATGCCACGTCGTGCTCTCGCCGGCCTCGCTGCCGCCTCCGTCGTCCTCGCCACCGCGCTGCTCGCGCCGCCCGCGGCCGCGGCCCCACCACCGGACGAGCTGTCCGGCCTGCTCGTCGAGGACCGGGCCGTCCGCGTCGAGAAGGAGGGCGTCGGCGACGCCCTCGCGGACGCCACCGGACAGGTCACCGCGTTCGTCGAGCTCGACACCCCCGCGGGCGTCGAGGTCGCGGAGGACGGCGGCGCACCCGCCGACGTCCTGGCGGCCGCGGAGGTGACCGAGGCGAAGGCGGCCGAGGTCGTCCCCGCCGACGCGGGCGAGGCACGCGCCGCCGGCGCCGAGCCGACCCGCATCGCCACCCTCACCAACCTCGTCTCCGGCGCGCTCGTCGTCGGCGACGCCGCGCAGCTGCGCACGCTCGCCGACCGGCCCGACGTCGTCTCGGTCCGGCTCGTCGCCGAGCGCACGCTCGACAACGCCGCGCAGGTCGAGTTCACCCGTGCCCTCGCGACGTGGCAGGACACCGGCGTGCTCGGCACGGACGTCACCGTCGGCATCGTCGACACCGGGATCGACTACACGCACGCCGACTTCGGCGGCCCGGGCACGGTCGAGGCGTACGAGGCCGCGTACGGGGAGAACGGCTCGGGGCCGATCCCCGCGGGCTCGTTCGACCCGGAGAAGTTCCTCGGCGGCATCGACTTCGCCGGCCGCGACTACCACGCGGGCGGCACGCCCGCGCAGCGCGTGCCCGCGCCGGACGACAACCCCATCGACGTCAACGGCCACGGCTCGCACGTCGCCGGCACGGCCGCCGGGTTCGGCGTGACGCCCGACGGCGCGACGTTCCGCGGCGACTACAGCGCCCTCGAGACGGTCGCCGACTGGCCCGTCGGCCCGGGCACCGCGCCCGCCGCGCAGCTCTACGCGCTCAAGGTCTTCGGCGACATCGCCGGGTCCACGAACCTGACGTCGCTCGCGTTCGACCACGCGGCCGACCCGAACGGCGACGGCGACTTCAACGACCGCCTCGACGTGCTCAACCTCTCCCTCGGCGCGGCCGGCGCACCGGCCGACGACCCGGAGAGCCTCCAGGTCGGCGAGCTCACGGCGCTCGGCACGGTCGTCGTGCTCTCGGCCGGCAACGAGGGCGACGTCGAGGACATCGGCGGCTCCCCCGGCAACGGCTACGCGGGCCTGACGGTCGCGTGGTCGATCGGCAAGGACCTCGCGTTCGACGCCATGGAGGTCACCGAGGCGTCCGACCCCGCGCTCGTCGGCCGCCACGCCGGTCAGAACTCCGTCGCGTACTCCGGTGCGGACGTCACGGCGCCGGTCGCGTACGTCGGCCCGACGTTCGACGGCTGCACGCCGTTCACGCCGGAGCAGGCCGCCACGGTCGCCGGCAAGATCGCCTACCTGTGGTGGGACGACGACGACGCGACCCGCGCGTGCGGATCCGTCGTCCGGTTCAACAACGCGACGGCCGCGGGCGCGGTCGGCGTGCTGCTGCCCACCGAGGAGCGCATCTTCCCCGCCGGCATCTCGGGCAACGCCACGATCCCCGGCTTCCAGATGACCGCCGCCACCACCGACGCGCTCCTGCCCGAGATCGAGGCCGGCACGCTGGTCGCGCGCATCGGCCCGTCGATGGCCCTGTCCACGCGGCAGGACGTCGGCGCCGACACCCTCAGCACGTCCTCCTCGCGTGGTGCGCACGGAACCGTCGGGTGGGCCAAGCCCGACGTCGCGGCGCCCGGCCAGCAGATCGTGTCGGCGGACGTCGGGTCGGGCAACGCCGGTGCGACGAGCAACGGCACGTCGATGGCCGCCCCCCACGTGGCCGGCATCGCCGCCCTCGTCAAGGAGGCCCGTCCGGGCTGGTCGGCCGCGCAGATCAAGGCCGGGATCATGAACACGGCGACGCACGACGTGTCGACGGAGCCCGGCGGCGACCTGTTCTACGGCCCCGCCCGGGTGGGCTCCGGCCGCGTCGACGCCCTCTCGGCCGTCACGAACGACACGCTCCTCTACAACGCGGAGCGCCCGCAGCAGGCCTCGGTCGGCTTCGGGGTCGTGCAGGTCGGCGCGGAGCCGGTGACGATCCGCAAGGCCGTCACGGTGCAGAACCTCGGCAGCACGGCGCGCACCTACACCACGTCGGTCACCGAGAGCACGACGTCCGGCGAGGCGTCCATCACCGCGAGCCCGGCGTCGCTGCGGGTCCGCGCGGGCGGCACGGGCATCGTCACGCTGACGTTCACGGCCGACCCGGCCACGCTGGCCCGGGACATCGACCCGACGCAGCAGGTGGAGCAGCTCGAGGGCCTCGCCCGCGAGTACGTCTCGCAGGTCTCCGGACGCCTGGTCCTCACCTCGGGCGGTCAGGAGTGGCGCCTGCCGGTCCAGGCCGCGCCCCGGCCCACGACCGACCTCGAGGCCCTGCCCGTGGCGTTCGCGGACGCCGGCGCGGAGACGGCCGAGCTCGCGATCACGGGCCGCGACGTCGTCGCGGACGGCTGGTACGGGCTCGTCACGCCGCTCGTGCACGCCGCCGACAGCCCGCGCCTCGACGCGCTGCCGCCGAACGCGCAGACCTCGCCGTCGACCCTCGCCGCCGGCGACATCCGGCACGTGGGCTGGGCATCGACCGCTCCGGCGGTCGAGGCCGCCGGGGGCGACCCGACAGCCGACGGCTACCTCGGCGTCGGCATCGCGACCGACGGCGACTGGGCCGTCGTCGGGCACGCGCTGCAGCCCCGCGTCCTGGTGGACACGGACGGCGACGGCGAGCCGGACGTCGTGAGCATCGTCACCAAGCTCGTCGACACCGACTACACCGTGGTCGAGACGTACGACCTCGAGACCGAGGACCTGATCGCCGGTCCGGAGCTCGCCTTCCCGTTCGCGGGCGAGATCGAGGCCGGGTCGTTCGACAACAACGTGCTCACCGTGCCGGTGCCGCTCGCGGCGCTCGGGGTCGAGCCGGGCACGCAGGTCGGCGTCTGGGCCGCGATGTACAGCGAGTACGCGTTCCCCGCCGACGGCGTGATCGACCAGGTCGGGCCGTTCACGGTCGACCCGTACGACCCGCCGCTGTGGTTCGAGTCGAACATCGGCGCGGACTTCGTCTCGGCGTCGTTCGCCGGTGCGACGGTCGACGTCCACAAGGGCCCGGGTGCCGCCGACGCGCGGATCCTCGCGCTGCACCACCTCAACGGCACGGGCGACCGGGCCCAGGTCATCGACGTGACCGTGCCCGACGCGATCACCACGACGACGACGCTCGACGTCGAGTCGGCGTGGACGGCCGGCGAGGAGACGCTGTTCCAGATGACGGTGAGCCCGGGCGAGGCGACGGGGACGTTCCGCGTCTACGACGGCGAGACGCTCCTCGGTGAGACCGAGGTCGTCGACGGGGCCGGCGTGTGGGGCACCGCGTCGCTCGGCGCCGGGCCGCACGCGTTCCGGGCCGAGTACGTGCCGGACACGGCGCTGTACGCGGGGTCGACGTCGGAGGTGGTCGAGCGCGAGTTCGCCGCGTCGGCCTCGACGACGACGCTGCGGCTCTCCGCCTCGTCGGCCCGGTACGGCTCGCCCGTCACCGCGACCGTCACGGTCACCGGCCAGAGCTGGGCACCGTCCGGCCCGGTCGAGATCCGCGAGGGCAGCAGGGTCGTCGCGACCGGCGAGCTGACCGTCGACGGGCTCGTCGGCACCGCCACGGTCGAGCTGCCGCGGGACCTCGGGGCCGGCACGCACCGCCTCGTGGCCGTCTTCGGCGGCACGGCGGACCTCGCGCGGTCCCAGTCGGCCCGTGCCGACCTGCGCATCACGCGGGCCGCGTCCCGCGTGACGCTCTCGGCCGACACGTGGACCGTGCCGCGCGGCAGCACCCCGACCGTCACCGTGACGGTCGGCGGCACGGTCGAGGGGGCCCCCGCGGGCACCGGGTCGGTCCGCGTCCTGCTCGGCCTGCGTCCGCTGGACGTGGTGCAGCTCGCCGACGGCACGGCCCAGGTGACCCTGCCGGCGGTGCGCTCGACGAACGTCGTGACCGTGCTCTACGGCGGGGACGACGGCTACCTCCCGGGTGCCGCCGCGCAGGTGGTCCGCGTCGGCTGACCCGCACCGACCGGTCCCGAGGGCCGGTGCCGCCACGGACGTCCGTCCGGGCGACACCGGCCCTCGGTGTGTCAAGGGACCTCCTGAGGGCGCCGATGCAGCGCGCATGGGCATCTTCGAGCACCGGACCCCGCCGCAGGGCGCCGTGCTGCCCACGCCGCACGGCCCCGGCGACTCCCCGCTCCCCGCCGACCCCGCAGACGGCGCCGGCGAGGCGACCGGTGCCGCCGGCGACTCCGCCGCAGATCCGGTCACTGCGGAGCCGGTCACCGCGGAGCCCGCCACCGCAGCGCCCGCCACCGCGCCGGCGCCGAGCGACCTCGGGCACACCGTCGACGACCTCAACCCGGCCGAGCGCATCTGGCTCGCCCAGCAGCGGACCCTCCTCGCGGACCTGTGCGACGACCCCGCGGACGCGGCGGCCGTCGCGGCGTTGTTCGACCGCGTGCGCACGCAGTGGTCCGAGGCGGCCGAGCGGCCCGACCACCGTCCCCTGGCCGACGCGTTCGGCGTGGCACTCGGCGACCTCGTCGTGGCGCAGGCGCCCGCCCTGCGGTGGGCCGCGGCCAGCGACCGCTACGGCACGGAGATCGTGCTCGCGCACGACGCACCGCAGGTGCTCGTGTACCCGCTCGCGTCGGTCGGCCAGTACTGGGAGGACGCGCGCCCCGGCTGGTTCGCGGCGCAGGTGGAGCGGCTCACGCAGACGGTCCGGGCGGCGCTGGACTCCGGGGGCTGACGACTTCGCCGGCGGCGCGCGCCGCCGGCGACCGGACGACCCGCCCTCCCCCGGCGGGTCCCCCGGGCGGGACCTCGCGCACGTGCCGGCCCCCCTCCGGCGCGCGCGGGGTCCCGCCCGCCGTGGTGGTGGGACGCGCCCGGCGGTGCGGAACGCGCGGGGGCCTAGAAGAGGACGTCCGGCTCCGGTCGCTCGGTGGCCGACGGGGCCGTGGCGGACGGGGCCGCGGGGGACGCTGCCGGTGCGCCCGGGGCGGTCGCGGCGGGGGTGCGGGTGGTCGCTGCACGGGTACGGGTACCGGTCGCCGTCGCGGCACGCGTGCGCCGCGCCGGTGCCGCGCCGACGGGCTCGAGCACCGGCGTCGCGCGCATCGTCCCGGCGGGCAGCGTGCCCTCACGGGCAGCACGCGCGGCGACCCCGGCGAGCTCGTCCGCCCGCTCGTTGAAGCGGTCGCCGGTGTGCCCGCGGACCCAGCCGAACGTCACCGGCCCGGTCCGGTCCGTGATGGCGCGGTCGATGGCCTGCACGAGTCCGAGGTTCTGCACGGGTCCGCCGCCGGCCGTGCGCCAGCCCTTGCGCTTCCAGCCGGGCAGCCACTCCGACGCGCACTTGATCGCGTACTGCGAGTCGGCGACGACGCGCAGCGGCTCGTCCCCCGGGTGCGCGAGCACCGCCTCGAGCACGGCCATGAGCTCCGCGACCTGGTTGGTGCCGGAGCGGGCACCGCCGCTCGCGCTCGTGCCGTCGTGGTTGACCCACGCCCAGCCGATCGCCCCGCCGGGGTTGCGCAGGCAGGAGCCGTCCGTGCTGACCGTGATCACGGTCGACGATCGTGCCACGCGCGCCGGGGACCGCCGAACCGCCCGACCGCCGCGTCAGGCGACCGCGCTGAGCGCCTCGACGACCCGTCGCACGCTCGACGACAGCCCCCACCGCTCCGCGAGCGCGACCAGCGCCTCCGGGTCGGCGGGCGTGGCGGGCAGCCGGTCGTCCGCGTCCGCGACGGGGGCGTCCGCGGCGACCCGGACGACCGTGGGCGCCACGGCGAGGTAGTCGGCGGCCTCGGTGAGGCGGCGGCGCTGGGTCGGCGTGAGGCCGGCGTCGCCGGAGTCGCGGGCGGCGAGCACGCCCTCGAGCGAGCCGTACCGGTGGATCAGCGCGGCCGCGGTCTTCTCGCCGATCCCCGCGACCCCGGGCAGGCCGTCGCTCGCGTCGCCGCGCAACGTGGCCATGTCCGCGTACGCGCGGCCGGTCGGCACGGCGTACTTCTCCGCGAGCAGCGCCTGGTCGACGACGAGCAGGTCCTTGATGCCCTTGATCGTGTAGAGCACCCGCACGGGCACCTCGTCGTCGACCAGCTGGAACAGGTCCCGGTCGCCGGTGACCACGTCGACGGCGGCGCGCTCCCCCGCCGGGCGCGCGGTCTCGCGCGCGACCAGCGTCCCGATGACGTCGTCGGCCTCGAACCCGGGCGCACCCACGCGCGCGATGCCGAGCGCGGCGAGTGCCTCGACGATCACCGGCACCTGCGGCGACAGGGTGTCCGGCACCTCCTCGACCCCCGTCGTGCCGGGCCGCTCCTGCGCGACGCGGTGCGCCTTGTACGACGGGATCGCGTCGACCCGGAACTGCGGCCGCCAGTCGTCGTCCCAGCAGGCGACGAGGCGCGTGGGCCGCCGGTCGGTCACCAGGCGGGCGATCATGTCGAGCAGCCCGCGCACCGCGTTCACGGGTGTGCCGTCGGGCGCCTTCACCGAGTCGGGGACACCGAAGTACGCGCGGAAGTACAGCGACGCGGTGTCGAGGAGCAGCAGTCGTCCGGCGGCCATGGGCGAACGCTACCGACGCCCACCGACGCCCGCCCCGTTCGGGGCGCGCGCCTCGTCGGCGGGGCGCCGACCTCGTCACCGCGGTGCCGACCTCGTCACCCGTGGCTGACGAGGTCGCGCCGCAGTGACGAGGTCGCGCAGCAGGTCACGCCGTCAGTCCACCGGGCTCAGGTCCAGCTGGTCCTGCGCGACGGCGATGACGCTCCACGTCTGCCCGTCCGCGTCGGCGAGCTCCCACGCCGGCACGAGGACGGTCGCACCGTCCGGCGTCGTGAGGAGCGTGACGCCGAGGCGCGCGTCCACGAGCGTCACCTGCTGCACCGGCCAGGCGATCGGCGAGCCCGGTGCGGGCACCGGCGGGACCGTGGGCTCGGCCGGGGCCGGCTGCGGCTCGGCGGGCATGCTCCCGACCACGTCCTCCGTGCCGGCCCCCGCCGCGGCCGTGCGCGCCAGCGGGCTCACGCCGCCGAACGAGGCACCGAACCGCGGGTCGCCGAGCCGCTCGACCGCGTCCGTGGCGCTGACGACGTCGTACGTGCCGAGCTCGACGAGCGACGCGAGCGGGCCGGACGCGGACTGCACGCCGTCACCCGCGAGGCCGACCGTCCACGCGACGCCGGTCTGCGTGCCGTCGACGACCTGCGTCGCCTGCACGTTCACCAGCCCGGGCACGCCCGTCTCCTCGGCGACCGTGAGCTCGTAGCCCGCGGTGTCGACGCCGAGGCGGTCGAGGAGGTCACGGGCCGCCGCGACCGCCGCGTCGCCGGTCGGGGTCGCCGCCGGGTCGCACACGCTCGGGTCGGCCGGCGCGGGTTCCGGCACGGGTTCCGGCGCCGGCACGGGCAGGATCGACATGTCGGGGGCGACGGCCGGCTCGCCGGTCGCGTCGCCGGTGCCCGCGGCCGGACCCGCACCCTCGGCCGCCCCGCCGTCCAGCTCCTCCGGCAGGCCCGCCTGGCAGACGGACGGGTCGCGCGCGCGGTCGTAGAACCACAGGTTCGCCGTCCCGTCGCCGCCGATCGTCACGCTCGCCCCGGTGCCGTCGTTCGCGCCGACGACCCACTGCCCCCACTCGGCACGTGGCTCCCCCGGGACCCCGAGCACCTCGGCGGCGCGGCGGGCCGCCTCGGCCGTCGCGGCCGACGTGGCGTCGAACGCCCACGCCCGGGCCTCGCCCGGCTCCGTCGGCAGGCCCTCGCCGGTGAACGTCGTCCGCCAGCCGAAGCCGGGCGCGATCATGCTCCGCGCCGTGCCCGCGTCGGCTCCGGCGAGACCCTCGACGGTCGCCTCCGTGCCCACCGCCTGGCCCTGCAGCGCGATCGGCGGCGCGGCGGGCGCGTCGCCGCCCGCGGCGCCGAGCGCGTAGCCGCCGCCACCCACGAGCACCGCCCCGGTCGCCACCGCGGCGACCTGCAGCCAGCGCGCGGGGCGGCGGCGCGCGCGGGCCGCGGCGAGCTCGTCGGGGGCGGAGGGAGCGGGCCCGCCGGTGGTCGCTCCGGTGGGCCCGCCGGTGGTCACGCCGACGGCGACGCCCGTCGCGTCGGTCAGGCGCGCGTGCAGGCGCGGCAGGTCGGGCGTCGCACCCGCCGCCGGGTCGGCGGCGCGCACGCGCGCCAGGGCTGCGTCCTCGGCCTTGGCGGCGGCCTCCGTAGCGGCCTCCTCCGCGGCGGCGGCGGTCGTCGCGTCCGCAGTGGCCGCGTCCGCAGTAGCAGGGTCCGCGCCGGCGGCGACGGCGTCGGCCGTGTCGGGGCCGTCGCTGCCCGTCGCGGCGTCGTCGGGTGCGTCGTGCCGCGGGTCGCGCGTGTCGTCCATGGGGTCCTCCTGCCGGGGCGGTGCAGCGGGCCGGCCGGTCCGGGGGCCGGACGCCGCGGCTGCTCTCCTGCCCCGTCTGTGTCGTCGGGGGTGCGGCTCTTGCAGCGGGTCGGCGCCGGCTCCTCAGGCGTCGACGGCGGCGAACGCGGCCCGCAGCCGCGACCGCGCCCGCGAGAGGGCGGCGTCCGCCCCGCCACGCCCGGTGCCGAGGACCGCCGCGAGGGCGTCGCCCGTCAGCCCCTCCCAGGCGTGCAGCAGCAGCACCTCGCGGTCCCGCGCGGACAGCCCGGCCAGCACGGTCCGCACGGTGTCGTCCCGCACGGTCCGCAGCGCGGGGTCGTCACCGTCGGGCACGTCGGGAACCTCGGCGACCGGCACGGGGCGTCCCTTGCGGCGGTGGTTCGCCACGACGAAGCCCGCCGTCCGGTACAGCCACGGCAGCTCGGCGCCGTCCGGCACGTCGTCGCGCCGGCGCCAGGCGACGGTCAGCACGTCGGCCGTGAGGTCCTCCGCGTCCGACCGGCCCGCGCGGCGTGCGACGTACCGGTGCACCGCCGTGGCGTGCGCGCGCACGAGGGAGTCGAACCAGGCGCCGTCGTGGGCGGGCGGGGACGCACCGGCCGGACCGGCACCGGCGAGCGGAGCGGGCGGCGCGTCCGGGAGTGTGCCCCCGGGCGCGCCGCGGTCCCGGTCCGCCGCGGGCGCGGGCCCGCCGGGGACGACGTCGGCGTGCGGGGGGTGCGTCGGCACTGCGGCTCCCGGCGGGTTCGGCGGCGGTGGCGGCGGTGCCCGTGAGCACCGCCCTCACCCCCTGGTGTCGCCACCTGCGCCGATCTTGCACCCGTCCGGCCACGGGACGCACGAACGGCGTGCCGGTCGCCTCCCCTGGGGCGGGGCGGGAGCGGCACGCCGTCCGACGGACGCGCGGCGGGTGGGCCGGTCAGAGGCCGTCGGCCACCACGGCCGTGGCACGCAGCCACGCGTCGCGGGTCGACGGGCGCAGGGACGCGTGCGCGATGGGCCCGCCCGTGACGAGCGCCCGGTCGTGCGGCACCTCGACGACGGCCCGCGTGAGCGCGCCGAAGTGCGAGCGCAGCCGCTGGCGCAGGTCCTTGTCGACCTTCGGCTCGGGGAACGACAGGATCGTGACGGCCTGGCGCACCAGCTCCTCGTGGCCGGTCGCGCGCAGTGCGTCGAGCGCCCACGCCGCCGACTGCGCCGTGTCCTCACGCAGCGTCGAGACGACGACGAGCTGGTCCGCCGTGTCGACCGCCGCGCGCCAGTTGGAGGCGCGCATGTTGTTGCCCGTGTCCACGACGAGCACCCGGTAGAACTGCGACAGCACCTGGTGCAGCGCGCGGAACGACTCCGCGTCGACGCTCGACACCGACGCCGCGTTCTCGTCCGAGGCGAGCACGTCGAACTGCTCCTTCGGCTGCGTGCGCACGTACGAGTCGAGGTCGCCGATGCGCAGGGTGCCGCGCCCGGTGAGGTCCGGCAGCGCGTGCAGCAGGTCGACCGCCGTGCGCGTGTGGTCCGCGTGCGACGAGCGCCAGCCGAGCGTGCCGCGCGTCTCGTTGTTGTCCCACGCGAGCGTGTACCCGCCGCGGTGCAGGCCGAACGTCGCCGCGAGCATCATCGTCGCGGTCGTCTTGTGCGCGCCGCCCTTGGGGTTGACGACGACGACCGTGCGCGGGCCGTCGAACGTGCGGCGCACGGCCTCGACCTGCGACCGCCGGACGCGCTCGGCGCGCCCCGGCTGCGGCGTCACCGCGCCGAACGTGAGGCGGCGGACCGTGCGCTGCCAGCCGCGCTCGGCGGGGCCCTCGTGCGCGGGGTGCCGGGCCGCCAGCAGGTCGTCGAGCGTGGGCAGCGAGGTGCCGCCGACGGCCGGGGTCGCCCCGGTCGCGGGGCCGCTGCTGCGGCGGCCGCCGACCGCGGGTGTCGCGCCCGTGGCGGGTCCGCCGCGGCGCGTGGCCGGGGGCGGCGCGTCCACGGCGGGCGTGGCGCCGGTGGTCGGCGGGGCGGGTGCGGGGGCCACCGCGGCGGTCGGGGCCGACGTCGCCGCGAGGGGGCCTCCGGCGGCCGGCACCGCGCCGGGTGCTGCCACGGCGGTCACGTCGCCGGTCAGGGGTGCCACCTCGTCGGCGTCCGTCGCCTCGTCCACCCGACCGTCCGGGTGGATCACGAGCGCCCACAGCCCGTCGGGGTCGCGGACCTCGACGGGCAGCGCGCGCCCTGCCTCCTGCGCGAGCGTCGCGATGCGCGAGGTCATCTGCGCGCCGGCCTCCGCGAGGTCCGCCGCCGCGATGCGCTGGAGCACACCGTCGACGGAGATCTCCCCCGTGCCGTCCTCGCGCACCTCCGCCACGATGTGGGGCAGCGCGCCCGTCGTGGGCTCGCGCGTGGCCACGTCGCCGCCGCCGGTGTCCGTCATGGGTCCCCTCCGTCCTGCCGGCCCGCGGCGCCCGCAGGTGGCACGCCGGGACACGGACCTGCCCTGAAAATCCTGGACGAACGTATCGCTGCTGCGGCCCCAGCGCACAACGGGCAGGGTCCAGCGGCGCAGGACGGGCGGTCAGCGGGACCGGACCGCGCCCACGAGGGGCGCGCCGGAGGGGTCACTCGTCGGTGTCGACCTCGAACCACACGGTGGTGCCCCCGTCGGGCAGCCGGGCCGAGCCCCAGGCCGTCGACAGCGCCTCGACCAGCGCCATGCCGCGGCCGTTGAGGGCGGTCGGCTCGGGATGACGGACCTGCGGGGTGCCGCCGCCGCGGTCGGTGACCGCGACGCGCACGACCGGGCCGTCGACCCGCACCGCCACCCGCACCGGCTCGCCGGACGGGCCGTGCACGACCGCGTTCGACACCAGCTCGCCCGCGAGCAGCTCGATGACCTGGTTGGCCGCCCCGCCCACCCCCGCCCCGGCGACGGCGCGCATCACCCAGTGCCGCGCCTGACGCGACGCGCTGCGCTCGGCGATGACGACGAGCTCGTCGTCGACGATGGGCGGCGGCGCACCGCGCCGCCGTCCGCTGCGGAGGTCCCGGACGTCACCCACGCCCACCAGGGTGCACGAGAGACGCCCGTCCCGCCGGTCAGCCCGCGTGACGGACACCCGTCCGGATGACGGCCACCGGCGTCGCCGACGTGCCGCGTCGCCTGGGCGTCCAGGTCACGGCGTGGTCCGCACGCCCGGCACCCAGCCCTGCGACGGCATGCAGAACCACAGCACCGCGTAGATCAGGAACGGGCTCCCGGGGAGCACCAGGAGCAGCACCAGAACGAGCCGGACGATCCACGCCGGCACCCCGGCCCGCACGGCCACGCCGGCGCACACGCCCGCCAGCAGCCGGCCCGCGTAGGGGCGCACCAGCCCGGCACGCGCGAACGCGCTGCGGATCTCGTCCATGTGAGTCCTCCGTCCCGGGGCGGACCGTCCGCGCCCGACACCCGAGCCTGCCGCGCCGCGTGCCGGCGCGCCTCCGGGACGGACCCGGAGCCGACCCCGAGCCCGGCCGGCCGCCGGTCGGGGTGCGCGCCGCTGAGGCACCTCAGACGCCGGGCGCGGGGCCTCAGGGCGTGGCGGGCCGTTCCCGGCGCCGCGGACCCGTCGTCCGCCCGATCCGCCGGCACCCGCCTCACGGGCAACGTCGTCGTCGTGCCCGCGCACCGAGCGCCGGGCACGACGAGGAGGACGAGATGAGCACCACCATGTGGGGACCCGCGCTCGACGCCGAGATCGCCTACCGCCGCGAGCGCGTGCAGGACGCGCTCGCGTCCGCCCGCGCCCCGCACGGCGACCGGGAGGACGACGCCCCCCGGACGACGGCGGCGCAGGGCACCGGTCGGCACGCGTCCGGTCGGCACGCGTCCGGTGGGCACGGCTCCGGCCGAGGCCCCGGGCGTCGGTGGGTGCTGCCAGGATCGGGGGCGTGGCACGCGGCCCGATGAGCACCCCGTTCGTCGCGCGCTCGGCGCAGGTGGCCCGGCTGACCGAGGCCCTGGGCCGCGCGCGCGCCGGCACGCCCTCGCTCGTGCTGCTCGGCGCGGACGCGGGCGTCGGCAAGACCCGGCTCGTCCGCGAGGTGGCCGAGCGCGCCGGGGCGGACGGCGCGCGCGTGGTGACCGGGCACTGCGTCGACCTGGGCGAGATCGGGCTGCCCTACCTGCCGTTCGCGGAGGCGCTGGGTGCGCTGCACGCGCTCGACCCGGACGCGGTGCGTGCGGTCGCCGCCGCCCGGCCGGCGCTCGCGCGGCTCGCCGGCCCGGGCACGGTCGCGCCCCCGGGCGACGACGCCGCGGACCGGCTCCAGCTCTTCGAGGGCGTCGTCGAGGCGCTCGCGGCGTCCGCGTCGCCGGACCGGCCGCTGCTGCTCGTGCTGGAGGACATGCACTGGGCCGACGCGTCGAGCCGTGACCTGCTGCGCTTCCTCGTCTCGCGCCTCGCCGGGCAGCACCTGCTCGTCGTCGTCACCTACCGGACGGACGACCTGCACCGGCGCCACCCGTGGCGTCCCGTGGCCGCCGAGCTGGCACGGCACCCGCGCTCCGAGCGCCTCCTGCTCGACCCGTTCACCGAGGACGAGCTGCGGGACTTCACCGCGGCCGTGGCCGGTGCGCCGCTGCCCGACCCGCTGCTGCGCCGCGTGCGCGAGCGCGCCGAGGGAAACGCGTACTTCACCGAGGAGCTGCTCGAGGCGGGCGCGGACAGCGACGCGCTGCCGTGGACGCTCGGCGACGTGCTGCGCACACGCGTCGAGCAGCTCGAGCCGGCACCGCTGCGCCTGGTGCAGCTCGCGTCCGCCGCCGGCCGCCGGGTCGACGAGCCCCTGCTGCGCGCCGCCGCCGGCGCCGACGGCGACCCGGCCCTGGCCGCGCCCGGTGCGGTCGAGCGCGCGCTGCGCGACGCGGTGGCGCAGCACGTGCTGGTCGTCGAGGACGGCCGGATCGCGTTCCGGCACGCGCTGCTCGCGGAGGCCGTCTACACCGACCTGCTGCCGGGCGAGCTCGGCGGCGTGCACCGCGCGTACCTGCGGGCGCTCGACGCGGAGCCCGGCGTGGGGACGGCGGCGCAGCGCGCGGCGCACGCCGTGCGCGCACCCGACCTGCCGGTGGCCCTGCGGGCGTCGTGGGACGCCGCGGTGCAGGCGCACCGCGTCCTGGCCCCGACGGAGGAGCTGCGTCACCTGGAGGTCGTCCTGCGGCTGTGGGACGCGGCACCCGAGGTGGCGGCGGCCCTCCCGGAGCACCGTGCGGGCGTGCTGCTGCGCGCCGCGGGCGCCGCGAGCCGGGCCGGCGCCGCGGACCGCGCCGTGCAGCTCGCCCGCTCGGCGCTGGAGGCCCCGGACACCCCGCCGGGCGAGCGGCCCGCCGTGCGCACCATGGTCGCCCGGCACCTGCTCGGCGTCGACGACGTGCCCACGGCCCTCGACGAGGCGGCCCGGGCCGTCGCCGAGCTCCCCGACGCGCCGACGCCCGCGCGCGCCTGGGCGCTGGCCACGTACGCGCGCGCCGCCGTCAACGCGGGCCGGGAGGACGAGGCGGAGCAGCTGGCGGGCCGGGCGGTGGAGATCGCCCGGGAGGTCGGCGACGCGGCCGCCGAGTCGGACGCGATGGCGACGCTCGCGCTCGCGGAGCGCCTCGACCACGCGCAGTCGGCCCGGCTGCTCGCCGAGGCCCTGGAGCGCGCGGTCGGCGCCGAGGACCGGGCCACGGAGCTGCGGATCCGCTACAACCTCGCCTCGGCGCACTACGACGTCGGCGACCTGCCGCGGGCCGCGCAGGCGTCGGCCACCGGGGTGGCGCGGGCCCGGGCGCTGGGCATGTCCTGGGCGCCGCACGGCGTCGACCTGCACGCCCTCGACGCGATGATCCGGTTCGCGCGCGGCGACCTGTCGCCGCGCGCACCCGGCCCGGACGACGACGGGGACGTGCCCGAGTTCGCCGCCGCACTGGTCGCGGCGGGAGACCTGTGGGCGGCCGTCGCGCGCGGCGACGACGACGCCGTGGGCCGCGCGCAGGCGCTCGAGCGCTGGTGGGACCGGGACCCGCTCGTGGCGCTGCTCGCGGGCGGCAACGCCGTCGACGCGCTGACGTGGCAGGGCCGGCCGGCGCAGGCACGGGAGCTGCTGGACCGCGTCGACGCGCACCTGCGCTCGGTGTGGCCGCAGATGTACACCGGCGGCATCCGGATGAGCGCCCTGGCGCTCGCCGCGACGGCCGACGAGGCCGCGGTGCGGCGGCTCGCCGGCGCCGCGGTCGACGACCTGCTGGCGGACGCCGACGCACGCCTCGACCGTGCCGAGCGGACCGCGCAGGCACGTCGTCCCCGCCCCGGCGGCATGGGCCCGGAGGGCCGCGCGTGGCTCGCGCGGGCGCGCGCCGAGCACGCGCGGGCCCGCAGCGAGGCGGCACCGGCCCTGTGGGCGAGCACCGTCGCGGAGTTCGGCTACGGGCACGCGTACGAGGAGGCGCGCTCGCGCTGGCGGTGGGCCGAGGCGCTGCTCGTGGCCGGCGACCGCGCCGCGGCGACGACGCAAGCCGCGTCGGCGCTCGCCGCCGCGCAGGGCATGGGCGCCCGGCCGCTCGCCGAGGCCGTGCGCGACCTGGTCCGGCGCGGGCGGCTGGACGTCGCGGGCGTGCGCGCGCAGGGCGTCGACGTGCTGACCGCCCGCGAGGCCGAGGTGCTCGCGCTCGTCGCGCAGGGGCTGTCCAACCGGCAGATCGGCGAGCGGCTGTTCATCTCCGGCAAGACCGTGTCCGTGCACGTGTCGAACGTGCTGGGGAAGCTCGGTGCGTCCGGGCGCACCGAGGCGGTCACGGTCGCCCACCGGCGCGGGCTCCTGACGCCCCGGGCCTAGGCGCCCGCCCGGGGGCGCGGCTGCGACCTGGGCGGATGTCGGCGGGCAGCCCTACGGTGTGAGCCATGGCACAGAAGGCACCCACGGTCGAGCTGGACGTGCGCGGCCGCACGGTCCGCGTCACGAGCCCCGACCGCGTCGTGTTCCCGGCGCGCGGGCTGACCAAGCTGGACGTCGTCCAGTACTTCGTCGCGGTAGGCGACGGCATCCTCGGTGCGCTGCTGCACCGCCCCACGACGCTCGAGCGCTGGCCCAAGGGCGTCTTCGAGGGCGCGCGCATGTCGACGCGCCAGGACTCGACGGGTGACGCGTTCTACCAGAAGCGGCTGCCGCAGGGCGCTCCCGACTACGTGGAGACCGCCCGCATCGCGTTCCCGAGCGGCCGCACGGCGGACGAGGTCGCACCCACCGAGCTCGCGGTCGTCGCCTGGGCGGCGAACATGGGCACGCTGACGTTCCACCCGTGGCCGGTGGTCCGCGACGACGTGGAGCAGCCCGACCAGATCCGCATCGACCTGGACCCGCAGCCGGGCACCGACTTCGCCGACGCGGCGCGCGTCGCCCCCCACGTCCGCGAGCTCCTCGCCGAGCACGGCCTCGAGGGCGTGCCGAAGACGTCGGGCGGGCGCGGCATCCACGTCTTCGTGCCGATCGAGCCCGCGTGGACGTTCACGGACGCGCGGCGGGCCACGATCGCGTTCGGGCGCGAGCTCGAACGGCGGCTGCCCGACCAGGTGACGATGAAGTGGTGGAAGGAGGAGCGGGGGCAGAAGATCTTCGTCGACTACAACCAGATGGCGCGCGACCGCACCATCGCGTCGGCGTACTCGATCCGCTCGAACCCCCGCGCCACGGTGTCGGCGCCGCTCACGTGGGACGAGGTCGGCGACGTCCACCCCGACGACTTCGACGTGCTGACGATGCCGCAGCGCCTCGCCGACGTCGGTGACCTCTTCGCGCCGCTCGTCGCGCACGAGCAGCCGCGGTACCGCCTGGAGTCGCTGCTCGAGCTCGCCGACCGGCAGGAGCGGGACGAGGGCCACGGCGACCTGCCGTACCCGCCCGAGTACCCGAAGATGCCCGGCGAGCCCAAGCGCGTGCAGCCGAGCAAGGACCGCGACCGGCCGCGGTGACACCGGGGCACGTGCCGCGCCGTCACCCCCGCCGGCGGTCGCGGCTCAGCCGCGGTACTCGTAGTGCCAGTACTCGGGGTTGGAGCCGCCCTGACGCGCCCACGTGGGTGACACCCACCCGTACGACGGCCCGTTCGCGACGAGCCAGGCGCGCGCGGCGCTGTCCCACCCGTACGCGCACGGGAGCTCCGGCACGTCGATCGCGAGGCCGGTGCCGTGCGACGACGTCCCGGGCACGGCCGCGACCGCCCCGAGCGCGGCGCGCATCTCCACCTGGGTGTCGTAGTCGCGGTACGTGAGGTCGAGCGCGAGGTCGTGGCCGAGCGCCGCACGGAACGCGGCGTTGAGGCGCTCCAGCGCGGCCGTCGCGTCCTGGCGCAGGTAGAAGGGCGTCCCCTGCGAGTCGCGCGTCCACGACACCGCGCTCAGCGCCGAGGGGGGCAGGCGCCCGTTGCTGCCGTCGCCGCCCTCGGTGGGCACCGACGTCCAGAACGCGGGGCCGGAGTACGTGGTCACGCACGAGCGGTCGGCCGCCGGTGCGGCTGCGGGTGCGGGCGCGCCCGGCGCCGGTGTGCGCGGGCGGGCGGCGGCGGCCTGGGCGCGCGCCGCGGCCTGCGCGGCCTCGCGCGCGGCGACCGCCTCGGCGACCGCACGCTCGGCGACCGCGACGTCCGCCGCGAGCGCGCGCAGCCGCACCGCCGACGCACCGTCCGCCTCCCCCTCCGCCGTGCCGAGCACCCCCGCCAGCGCCTCGCGCACCGCCTCGTCGTCGACCCGCTCCGCGGAGGACCCGAGCGTGCCGTGGGCCTGCGCCACCGCGGCGTCGAGCGCCGCCCGGGGCCCTGCCTGCACGGCCGCGGCACCCGCCGTGCCGAGGAGGGCCGTCCCGGCCGCCGCGGCGGACCGGTCCGCGTCGACCGCGAGCGCGACCGCGGCGACCCGGGACTCGGCCGCGTCCCGCAGGGCCGCCTCGTCGCCCCGCCTCTCGGCCGTCCACGCCCAGCCGCCCGCTGCCGCGCCCAGGGCGAGCGAGGCGGCGGTGAGCACGCTGACGGCGACGCGGCGGATCTCGGCCTCCGGTGGTCGGGACTCGGCCGGCGCGGGGCACGGCAGGACGCGGACCACGGTAACGGTGCCGGCGCCCGCTCGCCGCACCGGCGTCACACCTCCGAGCGCTCAAGGCCGCCGCCGGGCGAGCCGATGCCACAGGCATGCGCACCGCCTCGCCGACCCTCCCGGCGGGGACCGCACCGGTGGCCACGACCGGCGCCGGCCCTGTCCTCGCCCGCCTCCTCACGCCGTCCGAGGTCGCGCACCTCGACCGTCTCCGAGAGTGGCTGGAGGAGGACGGCGTCGACGTGGACAACGCCGCGTCCCTCGACGCCCGCTGGGGCCGGTTGCTCGCGACGCACCCCGCCGACGGGCCCGCCCCCGCCGGGGTCGCCGCGGCCATCGGCATCGCGGTCGGGGACCTCCTCCTGCGCTCCGTGCCGGGCGCGACCTGGATGATGTGCCCCGGCCCCGACGGCGCCACCCCCGGCGTCGTCGCGGACGGCCGCGTGCACAGGCCCGTGCTCGCCGTGCTCGACGCGCACGCCCGCTGGCGCGTGCGCGCCGCCGACTGGACGGTCGACTACGTGCGTCGCGCGGCGCAGCACCTCGCCGCGCCGCCCGAGGAGGCCGCACCGGCCACCGAGCCGGCAGCGCCCGAGCCGTCCGCCGCCGAGCTCGTCGTGCCCGAGCTGGTCGACCCGGCGCCCCTCGACCCCCAGCCCCTCGACCCCGAGGTCGCCGACACGGCGGCCGTCGAGCCCGAGGTCGCCGACACGGCCGGCCCCCCGGCCCCCCTCGACGCACTGTCCCCCGCCTGGCGGCCCCCGACGCCCGCCCCGGCGACGCCCGCGTGGGCGCCGGTGCACGCACCGTCCCCGGCCGCGGCCCCGCTCCCCGAGGCGGATGTGGTCACGTCGTCCACGCCCGTCGTCGCGCCGGCCTCGACCCTCACGCCCGAGGACCTCCCCCACCGCCCGTCGGCGCAGGTCCAGGACCTCGCGCTGCGCGCGCTCGAGCACGCCCTCGAGCAGGCCGTCGCCCACCCGGAGGGTGCGGCCCCGTTCGTGCTCGTGCGGGACGACGCGGGCGTCCACCTGACGACGTTCCCGCACGGCGACGCGGGCACCCTCGAGGCGCGCGAGCACGCCCGGCGCTGCGGTCTCGCGGCCGCCGCGGTGGGCTGGACGTCACGCGCGGACGCGGTCCGCCCGTACCCGCGCGCGGTGGTCGACGCCTCCGCCGCGGGTGAGCCGGGCATCCGGGTGGCCCACGCGTTCCTGCACGACGCGGCGGGTGGCCGCGAGATCGGCGGCCCCGAGGTCGTGGGGCAGGCGGCTCCCGTCCTCTGACGGCGCGGGCGGGCCCTCCCGCGCCGTCACGGACGTCCCGGCACGCCCGGCTGCTCGACCGGTGCGTCCGCCGGCGTCTTGCCGTGCCGGACCTCCACCCCGCCCATGAGCGAGACGACGCGCACGTCGAGCAGGGGCGCGGCCGGGTCCGCGGGTGCGACCGTCTTGTCCTCCCAGCCACCCAGCAGCGGCAGCCCACCGATGCGCACGCGCCACGTGCGCGGTACGCGGATGTCCACGCCGCCCCAGAACGTGAACACGTCGATGCGCGCCTGCCCCACGATGTCGGCCTCGCGCAGGTCGAGGGAGACCCCGCCCATGACGGCGGTGAGGCTGGCACCGGTGAACCGCTGCGACCGCGTGCGCGGCTCGGCGCCCCACCAGAACGCGAACGCGGTGACGTGGTCCGCGTCGCCGCCCGACGAGCCGGCGCGCAGGAGGATGCCCAGCCCGACGGCCACGATCGCCACGGGCCACAGCGCGGACCACACGTCGGGCTCGACGACGCCCAGCTCCACGAGCAGCAGGATCGCCCCGACGGCCGTGACGACCGCCGGCCCGATCCACGCGCGCGGCACCACCACCGCGGACACGACACCGACGGCGATCACCGCGAGCGGCCACCACGTGCCCACCACGGTGCCAGGATCGACGTCGAGGACGCCGGTGCGCTCGAGCAGCAGCACGACCCCGACCGCGACGACGAGCAGACCGAGGAGCACCTGGCCGGGGGGACGTCTCTGCATGGCCGTGACGCTAGCGGCCCGGTGTGCCCCCGGGCACCACCCGGTCGCCCGCTCCGCCTGCCCCGGACGCCGCGCGCCGGCGTCCCGCCGGGCCTACCGTGGCCGACGTCCACCCCGCCGCACCGCGCGGCGACGACCTGGAGGTGCACATGAGCAGCCCGATCCCCGACCCCGGCGCCGTGCCCGACGAGCCGCTGTTCACCGACGTCCCGGGCGACGACGCCCAGCCGGACGACCCGCGCGAGGAGGAGCCGGAGCCGAGCGACGGCACGCCCCTCGGGGTCCCGGACGCGCCGGACCCCGACGACCTGCCCTTCCCCGGCGGCGGCAACCCGTCCTGACGGCTGTCGGCGGCCGGTCGTAGCGTGGGGGCATGACCGGCGCCGACGTCGCACCCGGGACCGAGCCCGCCGACCCGCGGAGCCCGGCCGAAGTGCGGAGACCCGTCGACCCGCCGACCCCGACCGGCCCGCCGGCGGCCACGGACGCCCGTACCGACGCCGAGGCACGGCTGCACGCCGTCGCCGCGGCCTTCGCCGACGTGCCCGGTGTGGTGCTGCCCGCGGTCGGGCGCCGCCACTTCGGCACCGCGACGCTGCGGGTGCACGGGCGGATCGCCGCGTTCACGCCGGGCGAGCACCTGGTGGTCAAGCTGCCGCGCGACCGCGTCGCGGCTCTGGTCGCGTCCGGCGACGGGCTCCCGTTCCCGGACGACCGGCCGCCCATGCGCGAGTGGGTGAGCATCGCGTCCGACGACGCGGACGTGTGGCACCGCGCGGTGGCGGACGCGCTGGCGTTCGTCGGCCGGAACGGCGACGGCCCCGCACCGGTGGGTGCGGGGCCGACGCGGACGAGCCGCCTTGGGGAATCGAACCCCAGACCTTCTCATTACGAGTGAGACGCTCTGCCGACTGAGCTAAGGCGGCGCTGACGTCGCGGCGGGCCCGAGGGCCACCGGAACGGCGAGCGCGCCCACTGTACCCGGCGGCGCGCCCGACTCCAAAGTCAGCAGCGGGTCCCGTCGGCCGGTGCCGTGCCGGTCAGCAGGTACCCGTCGACGGCGTCCTTCACGCAGGAGTTCGAGCGGCCGTAGGCGGTGTGCCCCTCGCCCTCGAACGTCAGCAGCACGCCCGACGAGAGCATGCCGGCGAGCGACTCGGCCCACGCGTACGGCGTCGCCGGGTCGCCGGTCGTGCCGATCACGAGGATCGGCGCGGCGCCGGGCGCGGCGTACGAGTCGAGCGCGCCGACCTCCGGCACGGGCCAGTCGGCGCACGACGCTCCACCGTAGGAGAAGAACTGCCCGACCGTCGGCGCGACGGCGGCGATCTCGGCGGCCTCGGCCTGCATGTCGGCGAACGCCGACGGCGCCCGCTCGTCGAGGCAGAGGATCGCCGTGAACGCCTCGTTCTGGTTGGTGGTGTACGTGCCGTCGGGCTCGCGCCCGTAGTACTGGTCGGCGAGCTGCAGCAGGGGCGTGCCGTCGCCCGCCTCCAGCGCCGCCGTCAGCGCCTGCGTGAGCACGGGCCACGCCTCCTGCGCGTACAGGGGCGTCGCGACGCCGCTGAAGGCGAGCGCGACGGTCAGCTCGCGGTCCGTGCTGGTGCGCATCGGGTTGGCGCGGGTCCGGTCGAACAGGTCGCCGATCTGCGCCATGCCCGCGTCGACGTCGCCGTCGAGCGGGCAGCCCGCCGCCGCCTGGCAGTCCTCGACGTAGGCCCGCAGCGCCTCCTCGAACCCGGCGGCCTGCCCCGCGGCGACCTCGCCCGAGTCGAGCGTCGGGTCCATCGCGCCGTCGAGGACGAGGCGGCCGACCCGCTCGGGGAACAGCGCCGCGTACGTCGCGCCGAGGTCGGTGCCGTAGGAGTAGCCGAGGTACGTCAGCGCGTCGTCGCCGAGCGCGGCGCGCAGCACGTCCATGTCCCGCGCCGCGCTCGCGGTGTCGACGTGGCCGAGCAGCGGTCCGGTGCGGTCGAGGCACGCCTCCCCGTACTCGGCGCTGCGCGCGATCGCCTCGTCGACGCCCTCGGGCGTCGAGAAGTCCGGCACCCACGCCGTGAGCGCGTCGAGGTCGGCCGGCTCGACGCACGTCACCGGGGACGACGCCTGCACCCCGCGCGGGTCGAACGCCACGAGGTCGTACGCCGCGCGCACCTCGGCGCTCACGAGCACCTGGAACGACGGGAGGAAGTCGATCGCCGAGCGCCCCGGACCGCCGGGGTTCACGAGCAGCGAGCCGACGGGCTCGCCCGAGGACGCCGGCACGCGTCGCAGCGCGACCGTGATGGTGTCCCCCGCCGGCTGCGACCAGTCGAGCGGCACGGTCGCCTCGGCGCACTGCTGCGACCCGCACGCGCTCCACTCGAGCTGCTGCTCGTAGAACGGGGCGAGGGCGGGGTCGACCCCCTCGCTCGCGGAGGAGCCCGCGGCGGACGTGGGGGCGGAGGACTGGTGCAGGGGCGACGGCGTGCACGCGGCCAGCCCGAGGGCGGCCAGGACGGCGAGGGCGCACCGGCGCAGGGTGAGGGGCGTCGGCATGGCACCTACGGTATCCGCACCGCCGACGCACCCGGGGCTCCGTCGCGGGCCCGCACGCGCTCCTCCCCGGGCGTGCACGCGACGTCCGCACGGGCACGGCCGCCGCGGCGGGTCAGCCCTGCGGGCGCAGCGCGATCGCCATCGCCTCGACCGCCAGCAGCGGCGCGACGTTGCCGGCCAGCCGCGTGCGGGCCTGCCCCACCGCGTCCATCCGGCGCAGGGTCTGCTCGGGCGTGGACCCGGCGGCGAGGGCGCGGACGGCCTCCTCCTGCTCGACGTTGACGAGGTCGACGTCCGCCCCGAGCTGCACGACGATCACGTCGCGGTACAGCGACAGCAGGTCGACCATCGCGCGGTCGAGCACGTCGCGCTGCGCGCGGGTCGCCCGGCGCTTCTGGTCGTCCTCGAGCGCCTTGACCTGCCCGCGCAGCGCGGGCGGGAGCGTGGTCGCACCCTCGGCGCCGAGCGACCGCAGCAGCGCGTTCTTCTCGGTCGCGTCGCGCTCCTCGGTCGCGGCCCTCGCATCGGCCTGCGCGGTCTCGACGAGGGAACCGGCCGCGAGCACCGCGTCCCCGACCCCGCGCACGCCCGTCGCGATGCCGAGCACGGCGGCGCGCCGCTCCCGCGCCTTGGGGTCGCGCGCGAGGCGGCGGGCGATGCCGACGTGGCTCTGCGCGGCGCGGGCCGCGACCACGGCGGTGCGGTGGTCGACGCCGTCGCGCCGGACCAGCAGCTCGGCGACCGCCTCGACGGGCGGCACGCGCAGCGCCACCGAGCGGCTGCGGCTGCGGATCGTGACGAGCACGTCCTCGGGGCTCGGCGCGCACAGCAGCCACACCGTGCGCGGGGGCGGCTCC
Source organism: Cellulomonas shaoxiangyii (assembly GCF_004798685.1). Lineage (NCBI taxonomy): Bacteria > Bacillati > Actinomycetota > Actinomycetes > Micrococcales > Cellulomonadaceae > Cellulomonas > Cellulomonas shaoxiangyii. The sequence goes on from NZ_CP039291.1 coordinate 3,346,854, forward strand.
TCGATCGCCTTGAGCAGCACGTTCGCGCTCTGGTCGTTGAACCGGTCGGCGTCCTCCACGACGATGACCCGCCACCGCCCCTGCGACGGCGAGCGCTGCGCCAGCTCGACCAGCGGGCGGGTGGTGTCCACGCGGATGAACACGCCCTCGGTGGCCACCAGCGTGACGTCCGGGTGCGTGCCGCCGAGCACCGTCGTGCAGGCGTGGCACGTGCCGCAGCCGCCGGCCTCGCACTGCAGGGCCGCGGCGAAGGCGCGCGCGGCGTTGGACCGCCCCGACCCCGGGGGGCCCGTGATCAGCCATGCGTGCGTCATCGCCGCCGGGTCCTCGATCGCGTGCCGCAGCACCGCGACCGCGGGCTCCTGCCCGACCAGGTCGTCCCAGACGCTCATCGGCCGAGCCTCCCGCCGACCGGTGTCTCGGCGTCACCCGTCGACGCCCCCGACGTGGTGGCAGCCGTGGTGGCCGACGTTGTGGCAGACGCGGCGCCGGGCGCCGGCACGGGGCCCAGCAGCGGCGCGAGCCGGTCACGGACCGCCGCCGCGAGGACGTCCGCCGGCTGCACCGCGTCGAGCACGAGCCAGCGTCCCGGGTCCGCGGCCGCCCGGTCGAGGAACGCCCGGCGCGTGCGGCGGTGGAACGCGTCACCGGCGGACTCGAGCCGGTCGGGGTCACCCGTGAGCCGCGCCAGCCCCACCGCGGGGTCGAGGTCCAGCAGCACCGTGACGTGCGGCAGCAGGTCGTACGTCGCCCACAGGGACAGGTTCTCCACCTCCGCCGCGCCCAGCCCGCGGCCGCTGCCCTGGTAGGCCACCGACGAGTCGAGGTACCGGTCCGTGAGCACGATCGCGCCGCGTGCGAGCGCCGGGCGGACGAGGCTCGCGACGTGGTGCGCGCGGTCCGCCGCGTACAGCAGCGCCTCCGTGCGCGGGTCCAGGTCCTCGCCGTGCAGGACCGCCTGGCGCAGCTCCCGCCCCAGGGGCGTGCCGCCCGGCTCGCGCGTGACGACGACCTCGCGCCCCAGCGCGGCGAGGTGGTGGCCGAGCAGTGCGACCTGCGTCGACTTCCCCGCGCCGTCGCCGCCCTCGAACGAGACGAACACCCCGGCGGGTGCGCCGTCACGTGCGTCGGCCGGTCGGTGGTGGGTCACGGCGTCAGGCTAACGCCCGCCCCGGACACGGCGGCCCCGGCCCGGCGCGAGGCAGGCCGGGGGCGCCCGGTGTCAGGCCGCCGGTTCGCCCGGGTAGACGACGCCCACCTGGCGGCGGACCTCGTCCATCGTCCGCATGACGTCGAGGGTGCCCTGCCAGGTCATGCGCGGGCTCTCGGTGTCACCGGCGGCGACGCGGCGCGCCACCTCCGCGGCCTCGTACTGCAGGCCGCGCGCGTACGGCTGCTCGAACGTCCACTCGCGGCCGTCGCGGCGGGCGACGCGGAACTGCGTGGGCCCGTAGAAGCTGCCCGCGACGCGGATGTACCCCTCGGTGCCGGAGATGGACGAGGTCGTCGGCGTCTTGGCCCACAGCGTCGTGTTGAGCGTCGCCTGCACCTGGTCGCCGTACTCGAGCACCATCGAGATCTGCCCGTCGACACCCGTGGGCGTCAGCTGCCCGTAGGCGTGCACGCCGGTCGGCACCCCGAGGAAGTCCTGAGCCCACGAGACGGGGTACACCCCGAGGTCGAGCAGCGCCCCGCCTGCGAGCTCCGGCGCGTACAGCCGGCTGCTCGCGTCGAACGGGAAGTACTGCCCGTGGTCGGCCCGGATGTTGACGATGTCGCCGATCTCACCGGCCTCGATCACCTGGTGCAGCGCCGCGACGTGGGGCAGGAACCGCGTCCACATCGCCTCCATGACGAACACGCCCGCCGCCTTCGCGGCCGCGAAGATCTCCTCCGCCTCGGCGCTGTTGCGCGTGAACGACTTCTCGACGAGCACGTGCTTGCCGGCCTTGATCGCGAGGAGCGCGTGCTCGTGGTGCTCGGAGTGCGGGGTCGCGACGTAGACGGCGTCGACCTGCTTGTCCTCGACGAGCTCGCGGTAGCCGACGTGCGTCGTCGGGATGCCGTGCGCGGTGGCGAACCGCTCGGCGCGGTCGCGGTGCCGCGACCCGACGGCCACGAGCTGCGCACGCGTGAACTCGCGCACCGAGTGCGCGAACGTGGAGGCGATGTTGCCGGCGCCGAGGATGCCCCAGCGGATCGGCGGTGCGGAACGGGGGTCCTCGGTACGAGCCATGCCGCCAACCTAGCGGCCCCGCGACGACGCGTCCGTGCGACGCCGCCACCGAGCCGGGCGCCGCTGCCGGCCGCCCGCCGGCACGAGGTGCAGATCCGCCGGGGACAGCAGGCTCGTGGGCCGGCCGATCTGCACGTCGCTACCCGCCCGGTGGGCGCAGCGGGTGGCGGCGGACGGTTCTCGCCACGGTGCCCGCGTGCACGTCCCGGGCCGTGAACCGGAGGACGACGGCGCCGGTGGCCACGATGGCGTTCTGCCGCGCGCGGTCGTGGAAGAGCGCCGCCGGTGTGCCGTGCGGCCCGGCACCGTCGATCTCCGCGACCAGCAGGCGCCCGTCCCGCAGCCACCACCCGAGGTCGCCCCGCGCGAGGACGCGTCCGCCCGCGTCGCGCACCGGCACCTGGAGGTCGTGCGGCGGGACGCCGGCGTCCTGGCACTGCAGACGCGCCCACGACTCGAGCGGCGACTGCGCCCTGCCGTCGACGAGGGCCCACCACGTCGCGGTCCGCGCCGCGCCGCGCCGTCCGCGCGTGGCCCGCTGCACCAGCGCGAGGTCCGCCGGCCGGACCAGCCGGCGCTGCAGCGCCGAGTCGAGGACCGCGACCGCGTGCGGCCGGCTCAGCTCCGGCACGGCCTGCGCCAGCGCGCTGACCGGGTCGACGACGAGCGCGCCCCCGAGGCGGAGGACGCGCGTTCCCTCGCCGAGCCGGCGCATCCGGACCCCGCCGCGAGCGGCGTGGGTGGCGCCGCGGCGCGAGGCGACCTCGGGAGCGACGCCCGCCGGCAGGCCCTCCACGCCGAGGAGCGCGAGCGCGCAGCAGCCCGTCGCCACCGCGTGGTCGACGCCGACGGTGAGCAGCGCGAGCCAGGCCGTGCGCACCCGCCGACCGGCCGGGTCCGCCGGCCCGCCGACCGCCTCCGCCGCCACCTCGTGCACACCGGTCACCACCGGGGCGAGCACCCCCGCCCGGCGGAGCGCTGCGCGCCGGGCGTCGGTCACCCCGGCGTCGTCGCACTGGCGGGACGAGAGGAGGCCCGCCTGCGCGGCGGCGAGGCGCAGCAGGTCACGGGGCAGCAGCTGAGGTCGACGCACACGGCATGGGACCGCACCCGCGTCGGGCGCCGACCGCCAAGCGCCGCGACCGGTGGACGCCCCGGCCACCACCGGCCCCTGTGGACGCGTCGACGCCCCCACGCCCGGCGACGAGGTGCAGAAGAGCCGGCTTCTCGATCCGATGAGCCGGACCACCTGCACCTCGAGGGGACGGGACGGTGGGTCAGCGGAGCGGAGCGGCCGCACGGGTTGCCGTCATGAACCGGTCCGCGACCTCGGTCAGCGTCGTGGCGAGCTCCGGGGGGTGCACCACCGTGAACGGCGCGCCGACCAGCCCCAGCGCCGTCGCCGCCCACAGGAGGTCGTCGACGTCGAGGCGCACGCGGCACCGCCCGTCCGGCTCGTCCGTGACCGACAGCCACCACGTCGCCCGGCGCCGGACGTCGGCGGCCGGCGCGTCCACCACCGCCTCGACGCGCCACCGCTCGGGGCCGCCGCTGACGCGCTCCCGCACGTACGCGGCGACGTCGTCCGCCGGCAGCGGCCGCGGTGCGAACGGTCGGCCGGTCCCGCGCGCCCCGCGCAGCCGGTCCAGCCGGAAGACGCGCCAGTCGCCGCGGTCGACGTCCCAGGCCACGAGGTACCAGTGCGCGCCGAGGGGCACGAGGCGGTACGGGTCGACGGTCCGGTCGGTGCGCGCACCGTCGGCGGCGGTGTAGGCGAACGCGAGCCGCTCGCCGTCCCGGCACGCGAGGGCGAGCGCGGTGAGCGCGTCGGGGTCCGCGCCGCCGCTCTCCGGGGTCGTGCCCCACGTACCCGGCACGGTGACCGCCCGCAGCGCGTCGACCCGGCGGCGCAGCCGCTTCGGCATGACGGGGACGACCTTGGCCAGCGCCCGGACGGACGGCTCCGCCAGCCCCGCGATCCCCGTCGACGCCGCCGCCGACAGCCCGACCGCGAGCGCGACCGCCTCGTCGTCGTCCAGGACGAGCGGGGGCAGCGCCGCGCCGGGCGCCAGGGTGTAGCCGCCGTCGACCCCGGGCTGCGCGTCCACCGGGTAGCCGACCTCGCGCAGCCGGTCGACGTCGCGGCGCAGGGTCCGGATCGACACGCCGAGCCGGTCGGCGAGGTCGGCGCCCGACCAGTGCCGGCGCTGCTGCAGCAGGGACAGCAGGCGGAGCGTGCGCGAGCTCGTCACGGCCATGTGCCGAGTGTGCCGCCATCGCGGTCAGGAAGTGGCACCGATCGTCCCTAGCGTCGGTGACGACCCCGACGGCCCTGACCGTCACCCGCCGTCACCGGCGCCGCCGGCCCGGCCCGACCCGTGAGGAGCACCACCATGACCGTCACCACCACCACGCACCTGAACTTCCGCGGCGACGCCCGCGCCGCCCTCGAGCACTACCGGGGGGTGTTCGGCGGCGAGCTGACCGTCGTGACCTACGCCGACGCGCACGCCGTGCAGGACCCCGCCGAGGCCGACCAGGTGATGTGGGGACAGGTCGCCTCCCCCGCCGGTTTCCACGTGATGGCCTACGACGTGCCCGCGCGCCTGCCGCACGACGCGGGCACGAACGCCTTCTTCGTCTCCGTCCGCGGTGCCGACGCCGACGAGGTCACCCGGTACTGGACGGCGCTCGCGGACGGCGCGACGGTCCTGCAGGACCTCGCTCCGGCCGGGTGGGCGCCGCTCTACGGGATGCTCGTCGACCGGTTCGGCGTCACGTGGGTGCTCGACGTGGCCGTCGCGTACGCGGGCTGAGGAACCGGACCGGGCGGGTCGGCCGGTCGGCCGGTCGGCCGGTCGGCCGGAGACGGCGGACGGGCCGCCCGGACCGTGCCGGCGGTGCTGCCGCGGGCGCGACCCCGGCACCGCCGCGGAACTTTCATCCTTGCCGGAATCGGGCCATACCGGACACGCTCGACCGTCACCGGGGACCGGCGAGGGGGCTGCCATGCGGCACGACGACGACGTCCCGCACGAGGACGAGGAGTACGTCGGGATGCTCGGCGACGGCTGGACCGTCGACCGGAGCGGTGCCCACCCGGCCGTCGACGGGCCCTGCCCCGTGTGCGGGGGCGCGGCCTTCGGGCCGGACCCCGTGCTCGGTGGCCGAGCGGGGGACGCGGTGGGCGACTCGCCCGGGCTCGCCGTGCAGCGGCACGCCGTGCGCGCCCGGTGCGCGTGCGGCCGCGACCACGGCGCCGACGTCACCGGGTGCGGACGCACGTGGTGGGTGCCGGTATGACGCGCGAGACGCTGCCGCCCCAGCACACCGCCGCGGTGACCGCCTCCGACGGGGCCGCGTACGAGCGCATCTGGTCGGAGTACACGCAGCAGCTGTCCACGCTGCGCACCCGCGCGGCCACCTACGTCGCCGCGCTGGCGTCCATCACCGGTGTCCTCGGCACCGTCGCGGTCCTGAGCACCGGGACGAGGCTCGAGCAGCTGTCGCGGCCGTGGGGGGTCGTGGCCGGCGTGCTCGTCCTGCTCGCCGCCGCCGCCGTCGTCACCGGCCTCGTGCTCGTCTACGACGCCGCGACGACCACGCCGTGGGACGCGGGCCGCGACACCCTCGAGCCCTACATCGCGACGGCACGGGTGGACGGCGCCGCGGCGGCGTGGACGTCGGCGGTCACGACCGCGGTCGGCCGCGCGCGCACGTCGCTGACGGTCGCGCTGTGGGTCAGCGTCGGCGCGGTGGCGCTGATGGCGGCGGCGCTGTCGCTCGGCTGGTGGGGGCCGACCGGCGGTGCCGCGACCGGCACGTGGTGCGTGCAGGTCGGGGGCACCACCCTCGAGGTCGACGCGCCGCCGCGTCTCGTCGACGGCACGTACGAGGTCGTCGCCTGCGGGTGACGACGCGCGTCGTCACCCCGTCGTCACCCCGTCGTCACCCCTTCTTCGCGGTCGCCTTCTTGCGCGGCGCCGCCGGCTTGCGGGCGGTCGTGCGCTTCTTCGCCGGACCGGCCGCCCGCTTCTCGGCGAGCAGCTCCACCGCCTGCTCGGGCGTGATGGACTCGGGCGTGACGTCCTTCGGGAGCGTGCGGTTCGTCTCGCCGTCGGTGACGTACGCGCCGAACCGGCCGTCCTTGACGACGATCGGCTTGCCGCTGGTCGGGTCGTCCCCGAGCTCGCGCAGCGGCGGGGTCGCGGTCTGCCCGCGGCCGCGCTTGGGCTGCGCGTAGATCGCGAGCGCCTCGTCGAGCGTCACCGTGAAGAGCTGCTCCTCCGACGCGAGCGTCCGCGAGTCGGTGCCCTTCTTGAGGTAGGGCCCGTACCGCCCGTTCTGCGCGGTGATCTCGGCACCCGACTCGGGGTCGACGCCGACGACCCGCGGCAGCGACATGAGCCGCAGCGCGTCGTCCAGCGTGACGGTCTGCAGCGACATCGACGAGAACAGCGACGCCGTGCGGGGCTTGGGCTGCGCGGCCAGGGCCTTCTTGCGGGCCGCGGCCGAGAGGTTCGGGTCGAGCTCGGGCTCGGGCAGCACCTCGGTGACGTACGGGCCGTAGCGGCCGTTGCGCGCGACGATCTCGGTCCCCGTGGTCGGGTCCGTGCCGAGGACCTTGTCGCCCTCGGGCTGGGTCTCGAGCAGCTCGCGCGCCTTGGCGGGCGTGAGCTCGTCGGGCGCGAGCTCCTCGGGGACGGACGCGCGCACCGGGTCGTCGCCCGGGCCGGCGCCGGGCGCCTCGAGGTACGGCCCGTACCGGCCGACGCGCAGCGTGATGCCGTCGCCGATGTCGATGGAGTTGACCTCGCGCGCGTCGATCTCGCCGAGGTTGTCGAGGATGCCGCGCAGGCCGCCCGTCTCCGGGGACTCCGACCGGTCGCCGAAGTAGAACTCGTTCAGCCAGTCGACGCGGTCGCGCTGACCGGCGGCGATGGCGTCGAGGTCCTCCTCCATGCCGGCGGTGAACCCGTAGTCCACGAGCCGGTCGAAGTTCTCCTCGAGCAGCCGCGTCACGGCGAACGCGAGCCACGTGGGCACGAGCGCCTGGCCGCGGTTGGTCACGTACCCGCGGTCCTGGATGACACCGATCGTCGCGGCGTACGTCGACGGACGGCCGATCCCGCGCTCCTCGAGCGCCTTGACGAGCGACGCCTCGGTGAAGCGCGGCGGCGGGGACGTGCGGTGCCCGTCGGCGGCGAGGTCGCTCCCGGTCAGGGGGTCGCCCTCGGCCATGCGCGGCAGGCGGGCGTCCTTCTCGGCGCGGGCGCCGTCCTGCGACGCCTCGGCGTCGTAGCGGTCGACGTCGCGGCCCTCCTCGTACGCGGCGAGGAACCCGCGGAACGTGATGACGGTGCCGGAGGCCGAGAAGACGGTCTCGACGGGCTCCGCGCCCGCGGGCGTCGCCGTCGCGGCGAGGCGGACCGACGCGGTCTGCCCGCGCGCGTCGGCCATCTGCGAGGCGACCGTGCGCTTCCAGATCAGCTCGTACAGGCGGAACTGGTCGCCGGAGAGCTGCCTGGCGACCTGGGCCGGCGTGCGGAAGTGGTCGCCCGCGGGGCGGATCGCCTCGTGCGCCTCCTGCGCGCCCTTCGCCTTCGACGTGTAGACGCGCGGCGCGTCCGGCACGTACTCGGCGCCGTAGAGCTCGGCGGCCTGGCGGCGCGCGGCGTCGATCGCCTGCGACGACAGCGTCGGCGAGTCGGTACGCATGTACGTGATGTAGCCGTTCTCGTACAGCGACTGCGCGGTGCGCATCGCCTGCCGCGAGCTCATCCGCAGCTTGCGCGACGCCTCCTGCTGGAGCGTCGACGTCGTGAACGGCGCCGCGGGGCGGCGCGTGTACGGCTTGGTGTCGAGCGAGCGGACCGCGAAGTCGGCGTCGGCCAGGCCGGCGACGAGTGCGTGCGCGCGGGCTTCGTCGAGCGTGACCGCGTCCCGCGTGCGCAGCTGCCCGCGGTCGTCGAAGTCGCGCCCGCTCGCCACGCGCTGCCCGCCGACGCCCGTCAGGCGCGCGCTGAACCGGGGCTCGCCCGCGTCCGCCACGGCGAAGGTGCCGACGACGTCCCAGTACTCGGCCGGGACGAACGCCATGCGCTCGCGCTCGCGCTCGACCACGAGCCGCGTCGCGACCGACTGCACGCGCCCGGCGGACAGGCCCTGGCGGACCTTGCGCCACAGCACGGGGCTGACCTCGTAGCCGTAGAGACGGTCGAGGATGCGGCGGGTCTCCTGCGCGTCGACGAGCCGCTCGTCCAGCTCGCGGGTGTTCTCGAGCGCCCGGGCGATCGCCTCGCGCGTGATCTCGTGGAAGACCATCCGCTTGACCGGCACCTTGGGCTTGAGCTCCGCGAGCAGGTGCCAGGCGATGGCCTCCCCCTCGCGGTCCTCGTCGGTCGCGAGGTAGAGCTCGTCGGAGTCCTTGAGGAGCTTCTTGAGCTCGGCGACCTTCTTCTTCTTGTCCGCGTCGACGACGTAGTACGGCTGGAAGCCGTGCTCCACGTCGACCGCGAACTTGCCGAAGGGCCCCTTCTTCATCTCCGCCGGCAGCTCGGACGGCTGCGGGAGGTCGCGGATGTGGCCGACGGACGCCTCGACGTCGTACCCCTCGCCGAGGTACCCGGCGATGGTGCGCGCCTTCGCGGGTGACTCGACGATGACGAGCTTGCGCCCTGCTGACATCAGACCGGCCTTCCGTGCATGCGGGTGGATCGAGAGGAGGTGGCGGACGGGTACCCCGGGGACTCTACGTGTCTCCGTCAAGCCGGTGCGGCGGCCGTCCCGTCACGCGACCCGGCGGCGTGCCGCAGGACCAGCATGAGCGCGAACGTCAGGCAGGACGCCGCGATGACGGCCGAGACGCCGCCCGCGTAGGCGGCCAGGTCGGTGCGCCCGGACGGCGCGTCACCGCGCACGGCCCATGCCCGCGCGAGCATCGCCAGGGCGAACGCGCCGGTCCCCACGGCCGCCACGACGAGGGCGGCCGCGGCCGTGCGCGTGCGGCGCCACCAGCGGTCACCGCCCTCGACCTGCGCGAGCGCCGCCGTGGCCGTCGCGGGTGCGGGCGCGAGCGCCATGGCCCCGCACACGAGCGCCACCCAGGCGAGCACGACGAGGACGGCGGCCACGACGTCGGCGGGGCGGTGCCACTGGCCGACGAGGGTGGAGACGCCGGTCGCGCTCGTGTACCCGGCGCCGACGACGGCGACGAGCGGGCGCGCGCGCGGCGGGACGACGAGCAGCAGGGCCGCGGAGACGGACGCCGCGACGGTGGTGTGCCCGCTCGGCAGCGTGTTGCCGTAGTCGGCGCCCACGCCGTGGTCGGGCCGCTCGAGCAGCCGCTTGACCCCCTGCGTCGTGAGGTTCGCGCCGCCCACGAGCACCGCGACCTGCACGGCCAGCGACCACCGGCGCCGCACCGCGGCGATCAGCACCGACGCGAGGAGCACGGCCCCGACGAACCCGACCGAGACGACGTCGAGCACCGGCTCCGCGACCGCCCAGAGCCGCCCCTGCCCGTACCGGGCACCGTCGAAGGCGGCGTCCTCGACGCGCTGGCCGGCCCACGTCACGACGAAGACGCGCCACAGCACCGCCACGGCGAGCGCCGACGCGAGGGCGACCGCCACCGCCGCCGCGACCACGACCGCGCGGGCTCGGGGGCGGCCGGTGCGGGGGCGGGGTGTCGCGGCGGGCGCTGCACCCCGGACGGGGGGGAGGGACGAGCGGCCAGGCACGTGCACACGGTAGGACACGCAGCGGCGTGCGGGGGCCGGGCGGGCGTTCCCGCCGGCGACCGGCGGCGCCACGCCGGCGGCGCCACGCCGGTGGCGGGCTCAGGGCCGGGCCACCGCCCCGGACGGCACCGTGTCCGCCGCCGCGCCGTCGTCCGCCCGGTCGTCGATGCCGCCGAGCGCGTCGGCGTGCCAGTCCACGAGCCGCCACCGCCCGGGCGCGCCGGCCAGCGTCACGGCGCCGGTGTTCGACAGGCCGTGCCGCGCCGCGTCGGCCGGGTCGACGTCCGGGCACCGGGACGCCACCCACGCGCGGATCACCGCACCGTGGCTGACGACGACCACGACGTCCCCCGCGGCCGCCGCCTCGTCGACCACGGCGTCGAACCGTGCCAGCACCGTCGCCCCGTCCTCCCCGCCCGGGACGCGCGCCGTCAGGTCGCCGTCGCCCCAGCGCAGCACCGTCCCCAGGTAGGCCATGACGGAGTCGTGGTCGCACGCCATCTCGAGGTCCCCCGCCGACACCTCGCGCAGCCCGGCGCGCACGCGCACGTCGAGCCCGAGCGCCGCCGCCAGGGGCGCGGCGGTCTGCTGCGTGCGCACGAGCGTCGACGCGTACACGGCCGCGACACCGCGGTCGCGGAGCACCGGTACGAGCGCCTGCGCCTGCCGGACGCCCAGCGGGGTCAGGTCGGCGCCGGGCGCCGCGGTGTCGAGGTGGTGGCCGACGTTCGAGGACGTCTGCCCGTGCCGGACGAGGACGAGGCGCACCCGCCCATCCTGCCCCGCGGCGAGCGGTGCACCGGACGAGCGGGCGGGCGAGCGAGCGGGCCGTCAGAGCGGGAAGGCGGCGTACGCGTCGGCCACGTCCTGCACGGGGGCGTTCAGCTGGAGGACGGCGGTGCCGTTCTGCCACACCGCGACGCCCGTGCCGTCGCCGGCGTCCACGAGGGTGTACGTCCCGACGGCCGCGCCGCCCGCCTGGACCTCGCCCGACTGCGGGAGCGTCGGTGCCTGCGCGCCGGCGGTCGCGTCGGCGGTCGCGTCTGCCGTCGCGTCGGCGGTCGCGTCCGGAGCGGGTGCGGCCGGCAGGCCGGCCACGAGGGTCGCCGCGAACGCGGCGGCCTCCTCCGGGGTCTCGAACTGCGCCGCGCGCACCGTGAGCGTGCCGTCGGCGCCGTCGGTGTACGTCTCCGTCCACGCCTCGAGGGCGCCCGCGGCGACCCGCTCGTCGTCGGGCACCGAGCTCGCGAGCGCGTACTGGAGCACGGACGCCGGCAGGGCGGACGTGAAGACGGTCGCCGCCTCGCGCGGCACCGCGTCGACCGTGGGCGTCGGCGACGGCAGGACGACCGTCGTCGCCGTGGCGACGGGCGTCTCCGCGCCGTCCCGCGTCAGCAGGACGCCCGCGACGACGCCGCCGAGGACCAGCACGCCCGCCGTGATCGCGGCCGGGACGAGCCACGCCGGGCGCCGGTCCCCCGCCGGGTCCGGGGAGCCGGACTGTCCCGGTCGTCCCGTGTCGCTCATCGACCGATCCCCTCGTGTCGCGTCAGCCGGCAGCCGCCGGACCGCAGCGCAGCCTACCGACGCCCACCCGGGCCGCCCGGACGGGTCCGCGGCGCGGCGGCCGGGTGCCACCAGGTGCGGGGCGGGGCGGCCGGCGCTGTCGGTGGTGGCCCGTAGCGTGCCCCCCGTGAGCCCCACGACCACCCGCCGCGCCGACCGGTCCGCCGACGCCCGCCCCGCCTTCCGCTGCAGCGAGTGCGGGTGGGGCGCGTCCAAGTGGGTCGGCCGCTGCGGCGAGTGCCAGGCGTGGGGCACCGTCGCGGAGGACGTCGGCCCGGGCGGCGGCGCACCGCGGACCGTCGCCGTGTCAGCCGCGCGCAACCCCGCGCGCCCCATCCACGAGATCGACGTCGAGGCCGCCGCGGCTCGCCCCACGGGGGTCGCGGAGCTCGACCGCGTGCTCGGCGGGGGGCTGGTGCCCGGCGCGGTCGTGCTGCTGGCCGGCGAGCCGGGCGTGGGCAAGTCGACGCTGCTGCTCGACGTGGCGGCCCGGACCGCGCGCTCCGGCCGGAAGGTCCTCTACGTGACCGGGGAGGAGTCGGCCGCCCAGGTGCGGCTCCGCGCGGGCCGCATCCGCGCGCTCGACCCGCACCTGCTGCTCGCGGACGAGACCGACCTGGCGACCGTGCTCGGCCACATCGAGGCGGTCGACCCCGACATGCTGGTGCTCGACTCCGTGCAGACCGTGGCGTCCGCGCAGATCGAGGGTGCAGCGGGCGGCGTCGCGCAGGTGCGCGAGGTCACGGCGGCCCTCATCGCGGCCGCCAAGTCCCGTGGCATGCCGGTCGTCCTCGTCGGGCACGTCACCAAGGACGGTTCCGTCGCGGGGCCCCGCACGCTCGAGCACCTCGTCGACGTGGTCTGCCAGTTCGAGGGCGACCGGCACGCGCGCCTGCGGCTGCTGCGCGCGACGAAGAACCGGTACGGCCCCACCGACGAGGTGGGCTGCTTCGACCTGTCCGAGCACGGCATCGTCGGCCTCGCCGACCCGTCGGGCCTGTTCACGTCCCGCCTGGCCTCCGACGTGCCGGGCACGTGCCTCACCGTGACGCTCGAGGGCCGGCGCCCCCTCGCGGCCGAGGTGCAGGCGCTCGTCGCGCCGAGCGTCGTGCCGAACCCGCGCCGCACGACGAGCGGCGTCGACGGCAGCCGCCTCGCGATGGTGCTCGCGGTCCTCCAGCGCCGCCTCGGCGCGCGCCTCGCCGACCAGGACGTCTACCTGTCCACCGTCGGCGGCGCGCGCGTCGTGGAGCCCGCGGCGGATCTCGCGCTCGCCCTCGCGGCCGTCAGCGCGCGGGAGAACGTGCCGGTGCACCCGGGGCTCGTCGCGGTGGGCGAGGTCGGGCTCGCGGGTGAGATCCGGCCGGTGTCCGGCGTCGGGCGCCGGCTCGCGGAGGCCGCCCGGCTGGGCTGCACGCGGGCGGTCGTCCCGCTGGGCACGCTCGGCGAGGTCGCGGTGCCCGAGGGGCTGCGCGTGCTCGAGGTCGGCGACCTCGCGGCGGCCGTCCTCGCGGGTCTCGCGCCCACCGACCGCGACGCGCCCGGCGGCGACGCGTGACCGTGCACTCGGCCATCGCGTCACGCCCCCGATACGATCAGGCGGTGCCGCACCAGACACCGCAGGAGGACCTGCTCCGGTCCACCCTCGCCGCCGTCGCGCCCGGATCGGAGCTGCGCGACGGTCTCGAGCGGATCCTGCGCGGCCGCACGGGCGCCCTCATCGTCCTCGGCATCGACGAGACCGTCGAGCGGCTGTGCTCCGGCGGCTTCGTGCTCGACGTCGAGTTCTCCGCCACGCGCCTGCGGGAGCTGGCGAAGATGGACGGCGCGGTGGTGATCGACCCCGTCCGTGGCCGCATCGTGCGCGCCGCCGTCCAGCTGCTGCCCGACCCGGCCATCGAGACGAGCGAGTCCGGCACGCGTCACCGCACCGCCGAGCGCGTCGCGAAGCAGACCGGCCTGCCGGTCATCTCCGTCTCGGCGTCGATGCACATCATCGCGCTGTGGGTCGGCACGTCCCGGCACGTGCTCGAGGACTCCACCGCGATCCTGTCCCGCGCCAACCAGGCCCTCCAGACGCTCGAGCGCTACAAGGCCCGCCTCGACGAGGTCAGCGGCACGCTGTCGGCGCTCGAGATCGAGGACCTCGTCACGGTCCGCGACGTGTCCGCCGTGGTGCAGCGCCTGGAGATGGTGCGCCGCATCGCCGACGAGATCGCCGGGTACGTCGTCGAGCTCGGGAGCGACGGCCGGCTGCTCACGCTGCAGCTCGACGAGCTCGTGGGCGGAGTGGGCATCGAGCGGGAGCTCGTCATCCGCGACTACGTCGACACGACCCGCCGCTCGGTGGAGTCGGTGCTCGACGCGCTCGCCGAGCTCGGCTCGACGGAGCTCATCGACATCGCGCTCATCGGGCGCGTGCTCGGCCTGCCCGGGGGAGGCGAGGCCCTCGACGCGGCCGTCGGCCCCCGGGGGCACCGGCTGCTGTCGAAGGTGCCCCGGCTGCCGTCGACCGTCGTCGACCGGCTCGTCGTCCACTTCGGCGGGCTGCAGAAGCTGCTGGCGGCGACCGTCGAGGACCTCATGGCCGTCGAGGGCGTCGGCGAGCAGCGCGCCCGCTCCATCCGCGAGGGCCTGTCCCGCCTCGCCGAGTCGAGCATCCTCGAGCGCTACGTCTGACCCCTCGCACCCGTGCGGACCGCGTCAGCTCAGGCCGAACACCGCGGCGGGGGCGCTCGCGCCGCCGACCGTGAACGCGGCCGAGTACGTGCCGTCGCCCGGCTCGGGCAGGTCGCCGGGGCAGCCCTCCGCCGACCGCTCCCGGGACCACGTCATCGCGCGCTCGTCCACCTGACCACCGGCGAGCAGCAGCGTCAGCTTCTCCACCTCGGCCGGCAGGCAGTCCCGGCTCGACCAGATGCGGTCCGAGCCCGAGGTCACGACGACCTCCCGGCTCCGCTCGTCCGCGTCGACCAGGCAGGGCTCGTCGCCCGAGTTGGTGATGCTCACCGTGAAGGTGGGCTCGACGTCACCGGGGAACGTCTCGGCGCCGGGCGTGATCGCGAGCGCGAGCTGCTCGGGGGCGCACGCCGGCACGCTGCCGTCCGGGTCCTCGTCCGCCGGCTCCTGGTCGGCAGGGGCGTCGGCCGGGGCCGCAGCCGTCGGGGACGTCGCCGCCGCTGCCTCGCCGTCACCGCGCCCCGTCAGCCACACGACGAGGAGCACGACGAGCAGCAGCGGGAGCCCCAGCACGACGAAGCGGCGCACCCAGTAGACGCGGGCGGGCAGGCGCTGCGGGACGTGCCGGTCGCTCATGGTGTCCTCCGGTGCGGGATCGGCCGCGGGTCGCCACGGCGCGTCGTCCACGGTACGAGCCGGACGCGGCCGCGGCGGGGACGACGCGCCCGCGTCGCGGGTCCCGGTCGGCGGCGGCGCCCGGCGACACCTGGCCGGCGGCGGCACCCGGTCGGCGCGGTCGGCGGCGGGGCACCGGTTCGGCGCGGTCGCCGGCGTGCCGCACGATGGGCGCGTGCTCGCCGCCCCCGCTCCCCCCGCGCCCGCCGCGCTGCGCGACCCCGTGCTCGCGTGGTTCGACGCGCACGCCCGTGACCTGCCGTGGCGCGCGCCCGGCCGCACGCCGTGGGGCGTGCTGGTCAGCGAGGTGATGCTGCAGCAGACGCCCGTCGTGCGCGTCGAACCGGCGTGGTGCGCGTGGATGGCCCGCTGGCCCGGTCCGGCGGACCTCGCGGCCGCCCCGACCGGCGACGTCCTGCGCGCGTGGGACCGGCTCGGGTACCCGCGGCGCGCGCTGCGCCTGCAGGAGTGCGCCCGCGCCGTGGTGGAGCGGCACGGCGGGCGGCTGCCGGCCGACGAGGCCCGGCTGCTCGCCCTGCCGGGTGTCGGCGCGTACACGGCGGCCGCGGTGCTGGCGTTCGCGTTCGGCCGGCGGTCGGTGGTGCTCGACACGAACGTGCGGCGCGTGCTGGCGCGCACGGTCGCGGGCGAGGCGCTGCCCGCGCCGACGCAGACGGTCGCCGAGACGCGGCTCGCGGCGGCCTACGTGCCCGACGACGACGCGACCGCCGCCCGGTGGGCCGCCGCGTCGATGGAGCTCGGCGCGCTCGTGTGCACCGCCCGCAGCCCGCGGTGCGACGCGTGCCCCGTGCGCGACGTCTGCCGGTGGGTCGCCGCGGGGCGCCCGGGCGACCTGCACGCGCACCGTCGCCGCACGCAGGCGTTCACGGGCACCGACCGGCAGGTGCGCGGGCGCGTCATGGCGTTGCTGCGGGAGGCGCTGGGGCCGGTGCCCGCGAGCGCGGTGGACGCTGTGTGGCCGGACCCGGCCCAGCTCGCCCGCTGCCTGGACGCGCTGGTCGCGGACGGGCTCGTGGTCCGCGTCGAGGCGGCCTCGGTCGACGACGCGCCGACGTACCGCCTGCCGCACTGACCTGGGGTGACCCCGAGGCGGCCCCTGCCGCGACGCGTGCCCCGCGGCGTCACACCGCCGGGTCGTCCCCCGCGAGGTCGAGCAGCATGCGCGTGTTGCCGAGGGTGTTGGGCTTCACGCGCGCCAGGTCGAGGAACTCGGCGACGCCGTCGTCGTGCGAGCGCAGCAGCTCCGCGTACACGTCCTGCGGCACGGGCGTCCCGTCGATCACGCGGAACCCGTGGCGCCGGAAGAACTCGACCTCGAACGTCAGGCAGAAGAGGCGCCGCAGCCCGAGCGCGCGGGCGCGCTCCACGAGCGCCGTCAGCAGCAGGTGCCCGACGGCGCGGCCGCGCCACCGCGGGTCGACCGCGAGCGTGCGGATCTCCGCGAGGTCCTCCCACATGACGTGCAGGGCGCCGCAGCCGACGACGTCGTCGCCCAGCTGCGCGACGGCGAACTCCTGCACCGACTCGTAGTAGCCGACCCACTCCTTGGCGAGCAGGATGCGCTCCGCCGCGTAGGGCTCGACGAGGGCGCGGATCGCCCGCACGTCCGCGGGAACCGCGGGTCGGACGAGGACCTCGGAAGGGCTCACGTCCCCAACCTAGACAGTCCTGGGCGCCCGTCCGGATCGCGTCCAGCCCCGCGCGCGTCGGCGCGTCCCCCACGACCTCGTCCCGGAACCCCGTCCCCCGCGACCTCGTCACCCGCGCGCGACCTCGTCACCCACGACTGACGAGGTCGGCACCGCAGTGACGAGCTCGGCACCGCAGTGACGAGCGCGGCGGCCGTCAGGACGGGCGGGGGCGGGCACGCGGCGTGTGCCGCCCGCCGGCGGCCTCGACGAGCGCGGTCGCGGTCAGCTCGTCGACGACGAGGTCGGTGACCACGTCGGCGCGCAGCGCGGCGAGCAGCGGCGCGACCTTGTTGTCGCCGGCGACGACGCAGACCCGCCGCGGGACGCGCTGCAGCTCCTGCGGGCTGGGGCCGGTCGCACGTTCGTTCAGGGACACGTCCTGCCAGGACCCGTCGGCACGCAGGAACACCGTGCAGACGTCGCCGACGACGCCCTCGTCGTGCAGCAGGCGCACGTCGGACTCGTCGAGGTACCCGGCGGAGTAGACGTGCGACGGCACGGCGCCCGCGACCGCGCCGGCGGAGAACACCGCGATGTCGGCCCGCTGCTGCATGTCCAGGACGCGGCGCACCGACCGCTCGCGCCACATGGCGGCCTTGGTGTCGGGGTAGTCGAAGAACGCCGGCACGGAGAAGTGGTGCACGCCGGCGCCGAACGCGGACCCGAACGAGGAGATGAGGTCGCTCGCGTACTCGACGCCCGAGGTCCGCATGTTGGCGGCGCCGTTGAGCTGGACGACCGCCGACCCGCGGGTCGGCTTCGGCGCCAGGTACCGCGACACGGCGGCGATGGTGGTGCCCCAGGCGACGCCCATCACCATGTCGGAGTCGAACCACGAGCCGAGCAGCCGCGCGGCGGTCATGGCCACCTGGTCCAGGCGCTCGACGGTGCCGGCCGAGTCGGGCACGGGGACGACGTAGGTCTCGATGCCGAACGTGGACGCGATCGACCGGCCGAGCCCCGGTGCACGCGTGCTCGCGGGCCGCAGCGTGATCTCCACGAGCCCGGTCTCGCGGGCCCGTTTGATGA
Source organism: Cellulomonas shaoxiangyii (assembly GCF_004798685.1). Lineage (NCBI taxonomy): Bacteria > Bacillati > Actinomycetota > Actinomycetes > Micrococcales > Cellulomonadaceae > Cellulomonas > Cellulomonas shaoxiangyii. Next base: position 3,364,493 of record NZ_CP039291.1, read on the forward strand.
GCCGCGACACGGTCGACCGCGACGTGCCGAGGTGGCGTGCGATCACGTCCATCTTGAGGTCCTGCAGGTAGTACATCGACGCCGCTCGCAGGACGTCCTGCTCTCGCTCCACGTACATCCGCCCGCCCCCTGCGTCCGCCGTGCGCCGCCGTTCTGCACGTTCGTGCAGCCCGGTTGCGCGTGTGTTCTGGACGTGATGACCATAGCCGGACGAAACCGGCGAGCGAGGGGGCTGCTCGTGCCGGGAGCCGACGACCGACGACGCCCCGCGACGGCTTCGGGGAGGACCCGCACATGAGAACCGCACCCCTGACGGTGCAGGCACGCCAGGACGCCCTCGACGCGCTGCGACGCAGCCCCGAGCGCGACCGCGAGCTCGACGTCCTCGTGGTGGGCGGTGGGGTGACCGGGGCCGGGATCGCGCTCGACGCCGTCACGCGCGGCCTGTCCACCGGCATCGTCGAGGCGCAGGACTGGGCGAGCGGCACCTCGAGCCGCTCGAGCAAGCTCGTGCACGGCGGCCTGCGCTACCTGCAGATGCTCGACTTCCACCTGGTGCGGGAGGCCCTCACCGAGCGCGACCTGCTCATCACGCGGCTGGCGCCCCACCTGGTCAAGCCCGTGAGCTTCCTCTACCCGCTCGAGCACCGGGTCTGGGAGCGCGCGTACGTTGGCGCCGGCGTGGCGCTGTACGACACGCTCGCCTCCGTCTCCGGCGGCCGCCACCGCGCGATGCCGATCCACCGGCACCTCACCCGCAAGGGCATGGAGCGCCTGTTCCCGGACCTGCGGCACGACGCCGCCGTGGGGGCGGTCCGCTACTGGGACGCGAGCGTCGACGACGCGCGCCTGGTCGCGACGCTCGTGCGCACGGCTGTCTCGTACGGCGCGCACGCCGCGTCGCGCACGCAGGTCGTGCAGCTCCTCACGACGGGCGGCGGCGCGGTCACCGGCGCGGAGCTGGTCGACCTCGAGACGGGCGAGCACCTCGACGTCCGCGCGCGCAACGTCATCAACGCGACCGGCGTCTGGACGGAGAAGACCGAGGCCCTCGCCGGCACGGACGGCGGCCTGCGCGTGCTCGCGTCGAAGGGCATCCACATCGTGGTGCCGCGCAGCCGCATCGAGGGCGGCACGGGCCTGATCCTGCAGACAGAGAAGTCGGTGCTGTTCATCATCCCGTGGTCCCGGTACTGGGTGATCGGCACCACCGACACCCCGTACGAGCAGGACCTCACGCACCCCGTCGCGACGAGCGCGGACATCGACTACGTCATCGACCACGCGAACCAGGTGCTCGCGCGGCCCCTCACCCGCGAGGACGTCATCGGCACGTGGGCCGGGCTGCGCCCCCTGCTGCAGCCGGGCACCAAGGAGGGCACGTCGTCGGCGAAGGTGTCGCGCGAGCACACCGTCGCCTCCCCCACGCCGGGGCTGACCGTCGTCGCCGGCGGCAAGCTGACGACGTACCGCGTGATGGCGAAGGACGCGGTCGACTTCGCGATCGGGTCCCGGGCCACCACGGTGCCGTCGATCACGGACGACGTGCCGCTCGTCGGCGCCGAGGGGCTGCGCGTCGTGCAGCGACAGGCCCGCGCCACGGCGGCCCGCTACGGCTGGGACCGCGCGCGCATGGACCACCTCCTGCACCGGTACGGCTCCCTGCTGCAGGAGCTCACGGACATGGTCGACGAGCGTCCGGAGCTCGCGGAGCCGCTGGTGGGTGCGCCGGCGTACATCGGTGCGGAGGTCGTCTACGCGGTGACCCATGAGGGCGCGCTGCACCTGGACGACGTGCTGATGCACCGCACCCGGATCAACTACGAGCAGGCGGACAAGGGTGTCGGCGCCCTCGACGAGATCGCGGACCTCATCGCGCCCGTGCTCGGCTGGGACGACGCGACACGCGCCCGCGAGATCGAGGCGTACCGGGCGCGTGCCGCGGCCGAGGACGCCGCGGCGGCCGAGCCCGACGACGAGTCGGCCGAGCGCGCACGCCTGACGGCCGAGGACGTCAGGCCGCTCCTGCCGATCGCGGGCGAGGTCGACCCGGGCGCGAAGCCGGGCTCCCCGTCCGGGCGTGGCTCCGCCGGACCGTACGGCACCTGACCGACCAGACCGACCAGCACGACTCGCACGACCCGCACGACCTGCACCACCGTCGACCGCCCGGCTCCCGGGACCCGGCCGACGAGCCGGCGACAACGACGTCACAGGAAGAGGTCTGCAGTGGAGATTGTCGAGTACACGATCGGTGACGCGTTCGTCTCCGAGCTGATCGGGACCGCGATCCTGCTCCTGCTGGGTGCGGGCGTGGTCGCGAACGTGATCCTGCCGCGGACCAAGGGGTTCGGCGGCGGCTGGCTCCTCATCAACTTCGGCTGGGGCATCGCCGTGTTCGCCGGCGTCTACGCGGCGTACCGGTCCGGGGCGCACATCAACCCCGCCGTGACCATCGGCCTGTGGGCCAGCGGCGCGGAGGAGTTCGCCCCGGGCATCGAGGTGACCGTGCTCAACGGGTTCCTGTACGTGGTGGCGCAGATCGCCGGGGCCGCGATCGGCGCCGCCCTGGCGTTCCTGGCGTACAAGAAGCACTTCGACGAGGACGCCGACCCGGCCGTGAAGCTCGGCGTGTTCTCCACGGGTCCGGAGCTGCGCTCGTACGGCTGGAACGTCGTCACGGAGACCATCGGCACGTTCGTGCTGGTGTTCGTCGTCCTCGCGTTCGGCAACACGCCGTCGGAGCTCGGGCCGCTCGCGGTCGCGCTGCTGGTCGTCGGGATCGGTGCGAGCCTCGGCGGGCCCACGGGCTACGCCATCAACCCGGCGCGCGACCTGGGGCCGCGCATCGCGCACGCGCTCCTGCCGATCCGCGGCAAGGGCAGCAGCGACTGGTCGTACGCCTGGGTGCCGATCGTCGGCCCGCTGCTCGGCGGAGTCCTCGCGGGCCTCGTCGCGAGCGTCTACCTCGGCTGACCCCCACCCATCCCCCACGACCCGCGCTGAGCCGCACAGGAGGGACGCACATGTCCGAGAAGTACGTCATGGCGATCGACCAGGGCACGACCAGCACCCGCGCGATGATCTTCGACCACTCCGGGAACGTCGTCTCCACCGGTCAGGAGGAGCACGAGCAGATCTTCCCCCGGGCCGGCTGGGTCGAGCACGACGCGCAGGAGATCTGGACCAACACCCGCGACGTCGTCGGCCGCGCGCTGGGGCGCGCGAGCCTGCAGAACACGGACCTCGCCGCGGTCGGCATCACGAACCAGCGCGAGACCGCGGTGGTGTGGGACCGGCGCACCGGCGAGCCGGTCCACAACGCGATCGTGTGGCAGGACACCCGCACGCAGAAGATCTGCGACGAGCTGGCCGCGCTCGGCGGCGGCGCCGAGCGCTACAAGGACCGCGTGGGGCTCCCGCTGGCGACGTACTTCTCCGGCCCGAAGGTGCGCTGGATCCTGGACAACGTCGAGGGCGCGCGGGAGAAGGCGGAGGCCGGGCACCTGATGTTCGGCAACACCGACGCGTGGCTGATGTGGAACATGACGGGCGGCCCCGACGGCGGCGTGCACGTCACGGACGTCACGAACGCCTCGCGCACGATGCTGATGAACATCGACTCGCTCACGTGGAACGAGGAGATCGCGGCGGAGATGGGCATCCCGATGTCGATGCTGCCGCAGATCCGGTCCTCGTCGGAGGAGTACGGGCGGGGCCGCGCGCGCGGCCTGCTCGGCGGGGTGCCCCTCGCCGGCATCCTCGGCGACCAGCAGGCGGCGACGTTCGGGCAGGCGTGCTTCGAGGTCGGCAACGCCAAGAACACGTACGGCACGGGCAACTTCATGCTCATCAACACCGGCACCGAGCCGGTGCCGAGCAAGAACGGGCTGCTGACCACGGTCGCGTACAAGATCGGCGACAAGGACGCGGTGTACGCGCTCGAGGGGTCGATCGCCGTGACCGGGTCGCTGATCCAGTGGCTGCGCGACAACCTCGGCATCATCTCCTCCGCGCCGGAGGTCGAGAAGCTCGCGGCGAGCGTCGACGACAACGGCGGCGCGTACTTCGTCCCGGCGTTCTCGGGGCTGTTCGCCCCGTACTGGCGGTCGGACGCCCGCGGCGCGCTGGTCGGCCTGACGCGGTACGTCACGAGGGCGCACATCGCGCGCGCGGCGCTCGAGGCGACGGCGTTCCAGACCCGCGAGGTGCTCGACGCGATGAACGCCGACTCGGGCGTGGACCTCACCGAGCTGAAGGTGGACGGCGGCATGGTCGCCAACGAGGCGCTCATGCAGTTCCAGGCGGACATCCTCGGCGTGCCGGTGATCCGGCCCAAGGTCCCGGAGACGACGGCCCTGGGCGCCGCCTACGCCGCGGGCATCGCGGTCGGCTTCTGGTCGGGCGAGCAGGACGTCGTCGACAACTGGGCCGAGGACAGGCGCTGGGAGCCGGCCATGGACGCCGACGAGCGCGACCGCCAGTACCGCCTGTGGAAGAAGGCCGTCACCCGGACCTTCGACTGGGTGGACGACGACGTGCGCTGACCCGCTCGGCGCGTCGGTCGGCGTGTCGCTCGGCGCGTCGGTCGAGGGGTGGGGACCTCTTCCCGCGGGCGTACGCACGGTGTGCGTACGCCCGCGGGAACGACCTCGCTCGCCCCGCGACACGCGCGTCCGACACGCCGGGCAGATGACGGCACGGCAGCGGCACGCGCGGCGCGGCGCGGGGTGTGGAGGACCGCCGCGGCGCACCTCGTCCCGGCCGTACGGTGCCGCGCATGGTCTGGGGCGAGCACATCCCGCTGCGCACCGCGCGGCTGCACATGCGGCTGACGGAGGAGGGGCTGGCGCTGCTGCGGCAGGCGGCCGCCGTGCAGGAGCAGGACGTCACGTCGTTCGTCCTCGGCGTCGCGCTGGACAGGGCCCGCGACGTCGTCACGCGGGAGAACGCGCTGCGCGTGCAGATGGCGGTGATCGCGGCCGACCCGCTCCGCTACGTCCGCGATCCGCGCGTCCCCGACGATCCTGAGCTCGCCGCCCTCGTGCTCGCGGTGCGGCACGACCCCGACGGGCTCGACCGCCTCGGCTGAGCGGCGGCCGGTGGCGCAGCGGCCCGCCCGGACGCAACACGGCGGTCCGGGTGCGGGCCCGGCGGCCGCGACGCAGCATGGGACGGTGCCGGGTTCGCCCGGAATGACCGACCGCAGTGACCACCGACGAGGGAGAGCACGCATGGGCATCGACGACCTCAAGGGCAAGGCGTCCGACGCGGCGAAGGGCGAGAAGGGCGAGCAGGCCAGCGACGCCGCGCTCGAGAAGGGCTCCGACGCGGCCTCGTCCGCGACCGGCGGCAAGCACGACGACAAGCTCGACAAGGCGCAGTCGGCCGCCGACAAGAAGATCGGCGACAGCTGACGCACGGCGCCGGCGCACGGCGCGCCGCGGACGACCCGCGTCCTCGTCGCTCACCACGGTCAGCGCGACGGCCGGTGAGCGGCGGGGGGCGGGCCGTGACGGGCGGCGCCCGCGGGTAGCGTTCCGTCCCGTGCGAGTCGCGACGTGGAACATCAACTCGATCCGGGCACGCTGGGAGCGCGCGGCGGCCTGGCTCGGGAGCGCGGACGTCGACGTCCTCGCGCTGCAGGAGACGAAGGTCAAGGACGAGGCGTTCCCCCGGGAGCCCTTTGAGGCGCTCGGGTACGAGGTCGTCACGCACGGGTACTCGCAGTGGAACGGCGTCGCGATCCTCTCGCGCGTCGGTGTCGCGGACGTCGAGGTGGGGTTCCCCGGGCAGCCGGCGTGGGGCGACCCCGCCGTCGTGGAGGCGCGCGCGCTCGGCGCGACGTGCGGCGGCGTGCGCGTGTGGAGCCTGTACGTGCCGAACGGCCGCGAAGTCGACGACCCGCACTACGCCTACAAGCTCGAGTGGCTCGCCGCCCTGCGCGACGCCGCCGGGAAGTGGCTCGCCGACGACCCCGAGCTGCAGGCCACGCTGATGGGCGACTGGAACATCGCGCCCCTCGACACCGACGTGTGGGACATCGAGCGGTTCGCCGGCCGCACGCACGTGACACCCGCCGAGCGCGCCGCGTTCCGCGCGTTCGCCGAGGGCGGCTGGACCGAGGTGTCGCGCACGCACGTGCCCGCCGAGCACACCTACACGTACTGGGACTACCAGCAGCTGCGGTTCCCGCGGAACGAGGGCATGCGCATCGACCACGCGCTCGCGACGCCGGCGCTCGCCGCGCGGGTCACCGGCGTCACGTTCGTGCGCGACCAGCGCAAGGGCAAGCAGCCGTCCGACCACGTGCCCGTGGTGCTCGAGATCGCGGACTGAGCCGTGGGCGACGACCGCACGGCCGACGACCGCGCGCCGCACGACCGGCCGATCGAGGACCCCAACCCGCCGACGCACTACGCCGAGGGCTGGCAGGCCGGCCCGCGCCCCCGCAGCCGCGTGCCGCTCCGCGCCGCGGGCGCCGGCGTCGCGCTCGCGGTGCTCACGGGCGCCGGCCTGCTCGTCGCCGACCGCGTGGAGGCGAGCCGGTCGCGCCCGCTGCCTCCCGACGTCACCGCGCCGGTCGACGCGTGGGCCGCGCAGGTCGTCACCGGCTCCTGCCTCGCGGAGCTCCCGGCCGACGGCGCCGTCGAGCGCGTGCGCGTGGTGCCCTGCGCCGATCCCCACACCGCGCAGGTGGTGGGGCAGTTCTGGTTCGCGCCCGACGCGGTGTGGCCGGGTCAGGACGCCGCGCACGCGCGCGTCGCGCGGTCGTGCGCCCTGACGGACGAGGAAACGGCCGCGGGCGTGCGCGTCGTCACGTGGGCGCCCACCGAGGACGGCTGGCGCTCGGGCGACCGCGACGGGCTCTGCCTCGCGGTCGCGCCCGAGCCGGTCAGCGGCTCGTCGCTCAGCGTGCCCACCGAGGGCTGAGGGTCGCGCCGACGCGTCAGAGGTGGCCCTCGCCGGCGTGCCGGCGGCGCTCGCCGCGCGCGCCGGTCCGGTCCCAGACGAACTTGCCGACGACGAGGACGAGGACGAGGTACACGGCGTAGTTGAGGACGTCGCTGTACCGGCCGACGTCCTCCCACTGCGAGCCCAGCAGGTTGCCCGCGAGGACGAGCGCGCCGTTCCACACGAGCGACCCCGCCAGCGTGAACAGCGAGAACTTCCAGAACGGCATGCGCTCGACGCCCGCGGGGATCGAGATGAGGCTCCGGACCACCGGCACGCACCGGCCGACGAGGACGGCCGCGCCTCCGTGCCGGTCGAACCAGCCCTCGGCCTTGTCGAGGTCCTCGGCCTCCATGAGCGGGATCCGCTGCATCCAGCGCCGGATGCGATCACGCCCGACCCAGTACCCGAGGCCGTAGAGCATCCACGCGCCGACGAGCGCACCGATCGTCGCCGCCGCGATGGCCCACCCGAGCGACATGTCGCCCTGCGACGCGACGTACCCGGCGACCGGCAGGATCACCTCGGACGGGATCGGCGGGAAGAGGTTCTCCAGCGCCACGAGCAGGCCCACGCCGACGGGGCCCAGCGCCTCGATGACGCTCACGACCCAGCCGGCCAGCCCCGTCAGCTCGGCGCCGCCGCCGGACGCGGCGAGCGCCGGGGAGCCGAGCACGGTCGTCGGGGCGGTGGCCAGGGCGACGTGAGGAGGCATCGCACGATGCTGCCACGGGCGTCCGCGCGGTGCCCGGCGGCTCTCGCCGGGCACCGCGTCAGGACGTCAGTGCGTGGCCTTCACCGTCAGGCCGCTCTCGCCGAGGTCGACGTGCACGGTGTCGCCGTCGCGCACCTCGCCGGCGAGCAGCGCCCGCGCGAGGCGGTCGCCGATCTCCTTCTGCACGAGGCGGCGCAGCGGGCGCGCGCCGTACGCGGGGTCGTACCCCTCGATCGCGAGCCACTCGCGCGCGCCGGGCGTCACGTCGAGCGTGAGCCGGCGGTCCGCCAGGCGGCGGCCGAGCAGGTCCACCTGCAGGTCGACGATCGACCCGATCTGCTCGAGCGTGAGGGCGTCGAACAGCACCACGTCGTCGAGGCGGTTGAGGAACTCCGGCTTGAACGCCGCGCGGACCGCGCTCATCACCGCGTCCCGGCGGGCCGCGTCGTCGAGCAGCGGGTCGACGAGGAACTGCGAGCCCAGGTTCGACGTGAGCACGAGGATGACGTTGCGGAAGTCGACCGTGCGGCCCTGGCCGTCGGTCAGGCGACCGTCGTCCAGCACCTGCAGCAGCACGTCGAACACCTCGGGGTGCGCCTTCTCGACCTCGTCGAGCAGCACCACCGAGTACGGGCGCCGCCGCACGGCCTCGGTGAGCTGGCCGCCCTCCTCGTAGCCGACGTACCCCGGGGGCGCACCGACGAGCCGCGCGACGGAGTGCTTCTCGCCGTACTCGCTCATGTCGATGCGGACCATGGCGCGCTCGTCGTCGAACAGGAAGTCCGCGAGCGCCTTCGCCAGCTCGGTCTTGCCGACACCCGTCGGCCCGAGGAACAGGAAGGAGCCCGTGGGGCGGTCCGGGTCGGAGACGCCGGCCCGTGCGCGGCGGACCGCGTCGGAGACGGCCGCGACGGCCTTCTCCTGCCCGATCAGGCGCTTGCCGAGGGTCTCCTCCATGTGCAGCAGCTTCTGGGTCTCGCCCTCGAGCAGCCGCCCGGCGGGGATGCCGGTCCACGCGGCGACGACCTCGGCGACCTCGTCGGGGCCGACCTTCTCGGCGATCATCGGCGCCTCGGTGGTCGGCTCCGCCTCGGAGGCCTCCGCGGCGGCGATCTCCTTCTCGACGGCGGGGATCTCGCCGTAGAGCAGGCGGCCGGCCGTGGCCAGGTCACCCTCGCGCTGCGCGCGGTCGGCGTCGGCCCGCAGCTGGTCGAGGCGCACGCGCAGGTCGCCGACCCGGTTGCGCCCGCCCTTCTCCTTCTCCCACCGGGCGTTGAGGGACGCGAGCTCCTCGCGGCGGTCCGCCAGGTCGGCACGCAGGCGCGCCAGCCGGTCCTGCGACGCGGGGTCGTCGGCCGTGGCGAGGAACTGCTCCTCCATCTCCAGGCGCGTGACGGCGCGCTGCAGCTCGTCGATCTCGACCGGGGACGAGTCGAGCTCCATGCGCAGGCGCGAGGCGGCCTCGTCGATCAGGTCGATCGCCTTGTCGGGCAGCTGGCGGCCGGTGATGTACCGGTCGGACAGCGTCGCCGCGGCGACGATCGCGCCGTCCGAGATCTCGACGCGGTGGTGCGCCGCGTACCGCTCGCGCAGGCCGCGCAGGATCGCGACGGTGTCCTCGACCGACGGCTCGCCGACGAAGACCTGCTGGAACCGCCGCTCGAGCGCCGGGTCCTTCTCGATGCGCTCGCGGTACTCGTCGAGCGTCGTCGCGCCGACCAGGCGCAGCTCGCCGCGCGCGAGCATGGGCTTGAGCATGTTGCCCGCGTCCATGGCGCCCTCGCCGCCGGCGCCCGCGCCGACGACCGTGTGCAGCTCGTCGATGAACGTGACGACCTGCCCCTCGGACGCCGTGATCTCGCCGAGCACGGCCTTGAGGCGCTCCTCGAACTCGCCGCGGTACTTGGCGCCCGCGACCATCGAGGCGAGGTCGAGCGAGACGAGGCGCTTGCCACGCAGGGACTCCGGCACGTCGCCGGCGACGATGCGCTGCGCGAGCCCCTCGACGACGGCGGTCTTGCCGACGCCCGGCTCCCCGATGAGCACGGGGTTGTTCTTGGTCCGCCGGCTCAGGACCTGGATGACGCGGCGGATCTCGGCGTCGCGGCCGATGACCGGGTCGAGCTTGCCCTCCTCGGCCCGCTTCGTCAGGTCGACGCCGTACTGCTCGAGCGCCTTGTAGGTGCCCTCGGGGTTGGGCGTGGTGACCTTCGCGTTGCCCCGGACGTTCGGCAGCGCGGCCACGAGCGCGTCGCGGGACGCCCCGGCGGCCCGCAGGGCGTCGGCGACGCCCGACTGGCCGGCGGCCAGCCCGATGAGCAGGTGCTCGGTGGAGACGTAGTCGTCGCCGAGCGCGCGGGCCTCGGCGTTGGCGGCCTCGAGCGCCGCGGCCGTCTGCCGGGACGCCGAGGGCTGGGCCACCGTCGAGCCGCTCGACGACGGCAGGTTGACGAGGATGCCGCGCACGGCGCGACCGAGCGCCGTGCGGTCGGCGCCGACCGCGTCGAGCAGCCCGTTCGCGACGCCGCCCTCCTGCTGCAGCAGCGCGTTGAGGATGTGCGCCGGCTCGAGCTGCGGGTTGCCCGCAGCGCTCGCCTGCTGAATCGCGTCGCCGAGAGCCTCCTGCGACCGCGTGGTGAACTTCGCGTCCACGTGACCTCCCTGTGCGGACCCCCCGCACGTCGTTCCCTGTTCCTGCTGTCCCCAACGGACCGCAGACTTGAGTCTATTCCGCTCAACTCTCGGCACCACCGGAGGCGGGGTACGGGACCGTGCCGGCGGGCGGGGGCCGCGTGGGCGCCGCCGTGCGCTCGTCACCGGGCCGTCGCGCCGCCGTCGCCGCGCCGACACCCACCCTGCCTAGCGTCGTCGCGACACCAGGAGAGGAAGGGCACCGATGACCCTCACGCTGACGCTCGTCCGCCACGGCCGCACCCACTTCAACGCGCGACGCATCCTGCAGGGACGCTGCGACTCGCCCCTGACCCGGCCCGGCCGCGAGGGCGTGCGCACGACCGCGCTGCACCTGGCCGGCACCCCCTTCACCGCGGCGTGGGCCTCCCCGTCGGGGCGCGCCGTGACGACCGCCGTCGAGATCCTGCGCCACCACCCCGACCTGCGCCTGCGCACCGACGCGGACCTGCGCGAGTACCACTTCGGCGTCTACGAGCAGAAGCCCGAGTCGACGCTCGACGGCGTCGTCGCGTGGTCGGACCTGGTCGGCGACGTCCTCGCGGGCACCCACCCCGGGCTGCCCGGCGGCGAGCACGCGGCGGAGTTCATGGGCCGCACCCGCCGCGTGTTCCGGCGGATCGCCGCGGACCACCCCGACGGGCACGTGCTGGTCGTCGGGCACGGCCTGGCGCTCGGCGCGTACCTCGCGACGGTCGATCCGGTCGGGCTCGTGCCGCTGCCGAACGCGTCGGTGTCCACGGTGGAGGTCGAGGCCGACGGCACCGCCCGGATCACGCAGCTCGCGCTCGACGTCGCCGGGCAGGGCCACATCGCGGCACGCCCCATGACCCGGCGCACCCCGGTGCCGTCGGTGGCCTGACCGGACGACCGCCGACCCGTCGGCGTCCGGCCGTCGAACCCGGACGTCCTCAGCACGGGGTGGCCGGGACGCTGAGGAACTCCGGGTTCGACCGTCGGGCCGTCCCGACGGCGACCGGCCCGCTTCGGTGGCGGTGCGTCGCGGCGGTGCGACGGCGGGTCCGGTGGCAGCATCGGCGCGTGATCGACGACGCCGTGGGACCGCCCGAGACCGACGACGTGCTGGGGACCGGGTGGGTCTCCCGCACGCTGCCGCTGCGCCCCGACGCGCTGTCCCGGCGCGGCGGGCCCGACCCCGTCGCGACGCTCGTCCACCGCCGCCCCGACGCCACCGGCGACCCGGGCGCGTCCCGCCCGCACACCGCCGTGCTGTACCTGCACGGGTTCGTCGACTACTTCTTCCACCCGCACGTCGCCGACGCCCTGGCCGCGGCCGGGTACGACCTGTGGGCGCTCGACCTGCGCGACTACGGGCGCTCGATCCGCCCCGGCCGGCCGGCCAACGAGATCACGGACCTCGCGACGTACAGCGAGGAGATCGACGCGGCGGTGCGCCTGCTGCGGGCGTCGCACGACCGCCTGGTCGTCATGGCCCACTCCACCGGCGGCCTGACGGCCGCGCTGTGGGCGGACGCGCGCCGCGGCCTCGGGCGGGTGGACGCGCTCGTGCTCAACTCGCCGTGGCTCGACCTGAACGGCACCATGCTGGAGCGGACGGTGCTCACGCGGGCGATCGACATGGTCGGCGGGGTGGCCCCGCGGCTCGTCGTCTCGCGCGTGGGACGGCACTACGGCGAGGCCCTGCACGCGGCGAGCGGCGGCGAGTGGGACTACGACCTCGCGTGGAAGCCGCACCGCTTCAAGGTCCGCGCGGGGCTGGCGCGGACGGTCCGCCGGGGGCACGCGCGCGTCGCGCGCGGGCTGGCGGTCGACTGCCCGGTGCTCGTGCTCGCGTCCGACGCCGCCGGCCCCGACGACCGCTGGCACGAGGCGCTGCTGACCACCGACTCGGTGCTCGACCCGGCGCAGATCGCGGCGCGCGCGCCCCTCCTGGGTCCCGACGTGACGTTCGTGCAGGTGCCCGGCGGCGCGCACGACCTCGCGCTGTCGCGCGCGCCCGCCCGCGAGCGCTACCTGCAGGAGGTGCTGCAGTTCCTCGACGCGCGCGTCGGCGGGCGCCCGCAGGACGCGGACGCCTGACGGGGGCTCAGGCGCCCGCCGGGAGTAGCGCCGGCTCCTCCGGCTCGGACAGGGACAGCACCGCGCCCACCACGCCCGGGCTCGCGCGCACCCGCCCCTCGATGCGCGCCAGCACGTGCGACGCGTCGTCCTCGGCCAGGTTGCCCGAAAGGTCGACGGCCCCCACGAGGAAGACGCGCCGCGCGCCGACGAACTCGATCCGCAGGCTCGTCACGCGCGCCACCTCGGGCATCGCGAGCAGCCACCGCAGCGCCGCGTCACGCAGCGCCGGGTCGACCGCCTCGCCGACGATGAACCGCAGGTTCCGCTGGATGAGCACGATCGCGACCACACCGAGCAGCAGGCCCACGAGGATCGAGCCGACCGCGTCCGGGACGGGCGAGCCGGTGACCTCGTGCGCCGCGATCCCGGCCGCGGCGATCACGATGCCGACGAGCGCGGCTGCGTCCTCGAAGAACACGGCCCGCACCGTCGGGTCCGACGTGCGCAGCACCTGGGTGAACAGCCCGACCCGCTGCCGGCGGGCGTCCGCGCGCGACTGGCGCCACGCCTGGGTGAACGACGCGCCCTCGAGCACGAAGGCGACCGCCAGCACCACGTACGCGACGACGAACGACTCCGCCGGCTCCGGGTCGAGGAGCTCCTGGATGCCGTGCGTCACGGACACGCCCGCGCCCACGCCGAAGAGCCCGATCGCGGCGAACAGCGACCACACGTAGACCTCGCGGCCGTGCCCGAGGGGGTGGGCCGCGTCGGGCGGGCGCTCGCCGCGCCGGTGCGCGATGAGCAGCAGCACCTCGTTGCCCGTGTCCGCCCACGAGTGGGCCGCCTCCGCGAGCATCGACGCGGCTCCCGTCACGACCGCGGCCACGGTCTTCGCGACGGCGACGAGGAGGTTCGCGACGAGGGCGAGGACGACGGTCAGCAGCGACTCGCCGCCGCCGGCGTCACCGTCGCCGTCACCGTTGCCGTTGCCGTCGTCCCACATGCCTCTGGCGTAGCACAGCCCGGCCGCGCGTGCGCCCCCGGCGGGCTCGGCGACACGTGCCGTGGGCCCCGGGACGCCGAGGCCGGGCAGGCGCCCACCCGCTGATGCGGACGGGCGTCCGAGATGGTTGGCTGTGCCCGCCCGGGCGCCGACCGCCCGGAGCGCGACGAGAGGGTGGCAGACCGCGATGACGGTGAACGACAGCCCGTGGCCCGCCGGCGTGCCCGCCTGGGCGGACATCACGGTGCCCGACCTGGCCGCGGCGCAGCGCTTCTACGGCGGCCTGCTCGGGTGGGAGTTCTCGCAGGGGCGACCCGAGACCGGCGGCTACGTCACCGCGTCGGTCGACGGGCGCCGGGTCGCGGGCCTCCTGCCGGCGTCCGACGCGTCGGCGGACGACCCGGCCGCGTGGTGCCTCTACCTGGCGGTGGACGACGTCACCCTCGCCGCGGAGCACGCCGTCGCCGCCGGCGGCCAGCTGATCGCCGGTCCCATGACCGTGCTCGGCCTCGGCGACATCGCCGTGCTGGCCGACCCCGTCGGCGCCGTCTTCGGGCTGTGGCAGTCCGGCACGCACACCGGCTGGGACGTCACCGACGTGCCGGGCGCGTTCGTGTGGGCCGAGCAGATGTCGCAGCACCCCGACGTCTCGCGGCGCTTCTACACCGAGCTGTTCGGCTACGAGCAGACGGACCTGAGCGCCCCCGACTTCACGTACACGTCGCTGGCCGTCGGCGGCTCGCCCGCCGTCGGCGTCGGTGGCTACGGGGCGGGTGTCGGTGCCGACGTGCCCGCGGCGTGGACCTGGTACGTCGCCGTGCCGGACGTCGACGCCGCCGCGCGCCGCGTGCCCGAGGTCGGCGGCAGCGTCGTCAGCGGCCCGGAGGACACCCCGTACGGGCGGCTCGTGCTCGCGCACGGCCCGGCCCGTGAGGTCGTCGCGCTGCTCGAGCAGCCCCCGGCGGACGTCCCCGCCTGACGCGGCCCCCGCCGGGCCCGGCAGCCGGGCGCGGCGGAGCGCCGTAGCCTGGTGCCCGTGCGCCAGGCCGACGAGGACGTGTTCACGCACCGCGCGTCGCGGCCCCACGAGCCCCTGCGCACGTTCCACCCGCGCCGGTCACCCCTCGGGCGGGACCGCACGGACGCGCTCGACCGGCTCTTCCCGCGCTGGGGGTTCTCGGTCGACGACGAGCGGGCCGCGCCGCCGCGCACGCCCGACGGCCTGCTCGACACCGCCGCCCTGTTCGGGCGCACCGCCCCGCTGGTCGTCGAGATCGGCTCCGGCATGGGGGACGCGACCGCCGCGATGGCCGCCGCCGACCCGGGCCGCGACTGGCTCGCCGTCGAGGCGCACCTGCCCGGCGTCGCGGCGCTGCTCGTCCTGCTCGAGCGCGAGGGCCTGACGAACGTGCGGGTCGCGCACGGCGACGCGCTGCGGCTGCTGCGCGCGTCCGTCGCGCCCGGGTCGCTCGACGCCGTGCACGCGTTCTTCCCCGACCCGTGGCCGAAGGCCCGCCACCACAAGCGCCGGCTCGTGCAGAGCGACCACGTCGCGCTCGTGCGGGACCGGCTCCGCGTGGGCGGGACGTTCCACGTGGCGACCGACTGGGCGGAGTACGCGGAGCAGGCCGCCGAGGTGCTCGCGGCGGACCCGGACCTCGACGGGGGCGTCGTGCCGCGGCCCGCGCACCGGCCGGTCACCCGGTTCGAGCAGCGCGGCCTCGACCTCGGCCACGCCGTCACCGACCTGATCGTGCGGCGGGTCCGGTGAGGCTGCTCCTGGTTCCGGGGGTCTCCCCCGACCGGTGGGCGCGCGTGTGGGCGCAGCGCCTGCCCGGCGAGGCGCTGGACGTGGTGCGCGGCACGCCGGGGGACGCGGTCGCCGCGCTGCTCGAGGGCCGCGTGGACGCCGCCGTCCTGCGCCTGCCGCCGGACCCGGCACCGGCCCCGCCCGCACCCGGGCTCCCCGCGGTCACGCCGGCGACCCGCGACGGCTGGGCCGTCGTGCCGCTCTGGGAGGACCGGGCGGTCGTCGTGGTCCCCCGCGAGCACCTGTTGACGGTCGTCGAGGCCGTCGACCTGGCCGACCTGCGCGAGGAGCCGCTGCTGGTCCCGGCCGACGACGTGCTCGGCGCGGAGGCCGCGGTCGGCGCCGACCAGGTCACCGAGGTGCCCGACACGGCGACGGCGCTCGACCTGGTCGCGTCCGGCGCGGGCGTCGTCGTGCTCCCGCACGCGCTGGCGCGCGAGCACGCCGACAAGCGGTTCGCCGTGCGGGAGGTGCCGGAGCTGCCGGGGTCGCCCGTCGTGCTCGTGTGGCACCGCGACGCCGAGCACCCGCTCGTGCAGGAGCTGGTCGGCATCGTCCGCGGGCGCACCGCCGGGAGCTCCCGGGGCGACGGCACTCCCCCGCCGGACGCTCCCGCGCGCACGGGCCGGCCGCGCGACGGTGGCCAGTCGGGCGGCGGTGGCCAGGCGAGCGGGCGCCCGCGCGGAGGCCCGGCCCGCGGCACCCGCCGCGACGGACCGCCGCGGGGCCGGCGCCGCCCCCACTGACCCGCGCCCCGCCGCCGCGAGCACCCCGCACGCAGACCGGCGCCCGGTCGGCCACCGTACGGTGGCCGGCCGGGCGCCGGGTGGTGCGAGGTGCGGAGGGTCAGCGGGCGGTCTGGCGACGTCGCGCCAGGACCAGCGCCCCACCGGCGGCGACGAGCAGGGCCGCCGCGAGGCCGGCCGCCTGCGGGTCCGCGCCGGTGACCGCGAGGGTGCCCGCGCCGGTGCCGGCCGCGAGGACCTCCACGTACTGCCAGCCCAGGAGCGTGCCGTCCGCGCGGTACAGCGCGACGCGGTGCGTCCCGGCGGCGATCCCCGCGGGGACCGTGAGGCGCAGCGTGCCGTCCGCGGCGACCGTGGCGACACCGAGGTCGGTGGGCACCGAGAACAGGTAGGCGTGCAGCACCGCGCCGGCGGGCAGACCGGACAGGACCAGCGTGCCGCCCGGGCCGACGGTCGCCGGGGCGGTGAAGCCGCCCCGCGTGGCCTCCGTCAGCTCGTCAACGGCGGGGCAGGTGCCCGCAGTGACGGTGACGGTCCGGGAGACGAAGTTCCCCACCTCGGGGAACGCCTCCCACTCGCCCAGCTCGCCGAACTCCCCGGCGAGCGGGAACGCGAACACGTCGTACGCGCCCGGCGCGACCGCGACGTCGCCGGCGACACCGGCGTCACCCTCGGCGACGACGTCCTCCTCGTTCAGCCCGAACAGGCTGCTGCCGTTGGTGATGACGAGCCACGCGGTGGACGCGGCCGGCTCGATGACGAGGCGGCCGGTCGGGGCGGCGTTCAGGCCGGTGCACGTCGGCTGGACGACCGTGAGCGCGGGCACCGGCTCGACGGCGGGCGCGGGCTCCTCCGACGGCGTCGGCGTGGGCTCCGTCGTGGGCTCGGCCGTCGGCTCCGTCGTGGGCTCGGCCGTCGGCTCGACGGTCGGCTCCGTCGTGGGCTCGGCGGTCGGCTCCGTCGTGGGCTCGACGGTCGGCTCGACGGTCGGCTCCGTCGTCGGCTCCGTCGTCGGCTCCGCCGTGGCGGTCGCCGTGGGCGTCGGGGACGGCGTCGTGGCGGCCTGCGCGGTGGCGATGCCACCGGTCAGCAGGGCGGAGAGCGCGACGACTGCCGCTGCTCGCCGGAAGGGGGTGGGGGACACGTGGTGCTCCTTCGTAGCCCGCCTCCGGGTACGGAGCGAGCGGATCGCTGGGTGCTGCGCTCGCGACGCTAGGGGCGGCGGCGCACCCCGGGGCAGGGCCGGGCAGGTGACCCGGCCCGCCCACGCCGGACGAACGCGGACGATGCGGGCGCCCCGGACGGGTGAAGTTCTGCGGACGCACCACGGCCCGCCCGCACCCGCGTGAGCGGGGCGGACGGGCCGCGGTACGTCGGGTGGCCGCTGCGCTAGCGCGCGACCACCGGCTGCGAGTGCCAGATCCGGTCGATGTAGTCCCACATCGACCGGTCGGAGGAGAAGAACCCGGACCGCGCGACGTTGAGGATCGCCGACCGCGTCCAGCCCTCGACGTCGCGGTAGGCCACGTCGACGCGCTCCTGGGCGTCGAGGTACGCCTGGAAGTCCGCGAGCGCGAGGAAGCGGTCCTCGGTGAGGAGGTTCGACACGATGGGCTCGAACACGCGCTTGTCGTCGGGCGAGAACGTGCCGGACGCGATGAGGTCGATCGCGCGCCGCAGCGTGGCGTTCTCCTCGTAGTACTTCGACGGGTCGTAGCCGACCGCCTGGATCTCCGCGACCTGGGGCTCGAGCAGCCCGAACAGGAAGAAGTTGTCGTCGCCCACGAGCTCGCGGATCTCGACGTTCGCGCCGTCGTCCGTGCCGATGGTCAGCGCACCGTTGAGGGCGAACTTCATGTTGCCCGTGCCCGACGCCTCCTTGCCGGCGAGCGAGATCTGCTCCGACAGGTCGGCGGCGGGGATGAGCTTCTCGGCGAGCGTCACGTTGTAGTTCGGGGGGAAGACGACCGTGAGCGCACCCTGCACGCGCGGGTCGGCGTTGACGGTCGCCCCGACGTGGTTGATGAGCCCGATGATCTGCTTGGCCATCTTGTAGCCGGGCGCGGCCTTGGCGCCGAACGCGAACACGCGCGGCGGGATCGACGCCGGGTCGAGCTCACCGCTGATGATCCGCTCGTACAGCGACACGATGTGCAGCACCTTGAGCGTCTGGCGCTTGTACTCGTGCAGCCGCTTGACCATGACGTCGAGCATCGCGTCGGTCCGCAGCTCGATGCCGTCGCGCGTCGCGAGCACGCCGGCGAGGCGCTGCTTGTTCGCGAGCTTCACGGCCCGGAACCGCTCACGGAACTCGGCGTCGTCGGCCAGCGGCTCCATCTCGCGCAGCCGCTCCAGGTCGGTGACCCAGCCCGGGCCGATGGCGTCGGTGATGAGGTCGGACAGCGCGGGGTTCGCCAGCCGGACGAACCGTCGCGGGGTGACGCCGTTGGTGACGTTCGTGAACTTGTCCGGCCAGAGCTCGGAGAAGTCGGGCAGCACGTTGTCGCGCAGCAGCTGCGAGTGCAGCGCCGCGACGCCGTTGACCTTGGCGCCGGCGATCGTCGCGAGGAACGCCATGCGCACGGACCGCTCGGGGTGCTCGGCGATGATCGACATGCGGCGCAGGCGCAGCTCGTCGTTCGGGTACGCCTGGCGCACCTGGGCGAGGAACTCGTCGTTGATCCGGTAGATGATCTCGAGGTGCCGCGGCAGCAGGCGGCCGAGCAGCTCGACGGGCCACACCTCGAGGGCCTCGGGCAGCAGCGTGTGGCAGGTGTACGCGAAGCACTTCTGCGTGATGGCCCACGCCTCGTCCCACGCGATCTTCTTCTCGTCGACGAGGATGCGCATGAGCTCGGGCACGCCGATCACCGGGTGGGTGTCGTTGAGCTGGAACATCACGACGTCGGGCAGCCGGTGCAGGTCGAAGTCCGCCGGCAGGCCGTCGAGGAAGTCGCGGATGGAGCACGCCACGAAGAAGTACTGCTGCTGCAGCCGCAGCTCCTTGCCCTGCGGCGTCGAGTCCTCGGGGTAGAGGACCTTGGAGATGTTCTCGGCGAACGTCTGCGCGCGCACGGCCTCGGCGTAGTCGCCGGAGTTGAAGATCTGCAGGTCGAACGCCTTGGTGGCGCGCGCGCTCCACAGCCGCAGCGTGTTGACGCGGCCGTTCTGGTAGCCCGGGACCATGTAGTTGTAGGGCACGCCGAGGACGTCCCACGCCGGCACCCAGCGGCTACGGGTGACGCCGTCGTCGTCGGTGTAGGTCTCGGTGGACCCGCCGAAGTGCACGGTCACCGCGTCCTCGGGGTGCGGGAACTCCCACGGCGCACCCAGCGACAGCCAGGTGTCGGGCTGCTCGACCTGCCAGCCGTCGACGAACGTCTGCCGGAAGATGCCGTACTCGTAGCGGATGCCGTAGCCGATGCACGGCACGCTCATGGTCGCGAGCGAGTCGACGAAGCACGCGGCGAGCCGGCCGAGGCCGCCGTTGCCGAGACCCGGCTCGACCTCCTGCTCGCGCAGCGTCGCCAGGTCGATGCCGAGGGACGTGAGGGCCTCCTCGACGATCTCCGTCAGGTCCGTCGCGATGAGCGCGTTGTCGAGCTGGCGCCCGAGCAGGTACTCGGCGGACAGGTAGGCGACCGTCTTGGCGTGCGCGTCGCGCTGCCGGCGCAGCGTCTCCATCCACCGGGCCATCAGGTACTCGCGCACGGTCCGCGCCAGCGCCAGGTACTGGTCGTTGACGCTCGCGCGGGACAGGGGAACCCCCTGCCCGAAGTTGAGCTCGCGCAGGAACTCCTTGGCGAACCCCTCGACCGAGTGCTGCGGGGCCGTCACGGATACGGTGCCGTTGACGCGGTTCTCAGTCACTTGCGCAACGTTATGCGTCCTGGCCGGGAGAGGCCAGGCCGCCCGTCCCGGGGAGCCCGTCCGGCGAGACTCTCATCCGCGTCTCATCGACGTGGCGCCACCCGCCCGCGGGCGAAACCGCGTGACAGCGCCCGCACCCCGCACCACGCTGGACGGACCACCCGCCCCCCGATGAGTTGGCGCGCGGGAACGGTCTGCACCACGGACACCCTCGTACCCGCGGAGGACGCGCCATGTCTGCCCCCACCTCGTCCGCACCGGAACCGCCGCCCGGGACGCCCGACGCCGCCGGCCCCACCGGGACCGGCGCCGACGCCGCGCGCGACCCCGACGTCGCGCTCGACCAGGCCCCGCTCACGGAGGCCGACCACCCCCGGTGGCGGCGCGACCTCACCCTGTTCCTGGGCGGGCAGACGTCGTCGCTGCTCGGCTCGATGCTGGTGCAGTACGCGATCATGTGGCACCTCACGCTCGAGACGCGCTCGGGCGCCGTGATGGCGGTCTACGCCGTCGTCGGGTTCCTGCCGCAGGCGGTCGTGTCGGTCTTCGGCGGCGTGTGGGCGGACCGGCTGGACCGCAAGAAGCTCATCATCGGGGCCGACGCGACCATCGCCGCGAGCACCCTCGCGCTCGCCCTGCTCATGCTGTCCGGGTACCGCGAGCTGTGGCTCCTGTACCTCGTGGCCGCCATCCGGTCGGCCGGTGCCGGCATCCAGACGCCCGCCGTCTCGTCGCTGCTGCCGCAGATCGTGCCGACCGAGAAGCTCATGCGGGTCAACGGCATCAACCAGACGATCCAGTCCGCGATGATGCTCGTCGCCCCCGCCGTGGCCGCCGCCCTGTACGCGTCGGCCTCGATCGAGGCGATCTTCTTCGTCGACGTCGTCACCGCGCTCATCGGCATCGCGCTGCTGACCCTCGTGCCCGTACCGCGGCTCGTGCGCACCGACCAGGTCGCGGGCGTCCGCGGGTACCTCGCCGACCTCGTCGGCGGCGTCCGGTACGTCGCCACCCACGCGTTCGTGCGGTGGGTGCTGCTGCTGTGGGGCGTCGTGTTCGTGCTCATCGTCGCGCCGTCGTTCCTCACCCCGCTCATGGTCGTGCGCACGTTCGGCGACGAGGTGTGGAAGCTGACCGTCAACGAGCTCGCGTTCAGCGTCGGCATGCTGCTCGGCGGCATCGTGGTCGCCGCGTGGGGCGGCCTGCGGAACCGCATCGCGATGGTCGTCGCCACCACCCTGCTGTTCGCGCTGTTCAACATCGGGCTCGGGCTCTCGACCAACATGTGGGTGTTCTTCGCCTTCATGTTCCTCATCGGCCTGGGCGTGCCGTTCTTCTCGACGCCGACCATGACCGTGCTGCAGGAGAAGGTCGAGCCCGAGCGGCAGGGCCGCGTCTTCGGGTTCGTCGGCATCGTCATGGCCGTCGCGATGCCGCTCGGCATGTCGGTGTTCGGGCCGCTCGCCGACCGGTACAGCGTCGAGTCGCTGCTCGTCGCGGCGGGCGTCGCGCTGCTGCTGGTCGTGCTCGTCGCGGTCGGGCTGCCGTCCGGGCGGCGCGCGATGGCGGAGGCGGACGCCGACGCGCCGGCGCAGGAGGCGCGCGTCTGACCTCCCCGCCGCGGGGTGAGAGGGTGACCGCGTGCGCGCGCCGACCGGACCGACGTCGGGCCGTCCGCCGCACCTGCGGCCCGGCCTCGTGGCGCTGGTCGCGGCCGGCGGCGCGGTCGGCACGCTCGCGCGGCAGGGCCTGGGCGGCGCCCTCGGCGGCGGTGCCGGGTGGCCGGTCGCGACGACCGTGGAGAACCTCGTCGGCGCCCTCGCGCTCGGCCTCCTGCTCGGCGCGCTCGGCCGCGGCGCCGAGTCGCCGCGGGCGCGCGCGGTGCGCCTCGCGGTCGGCACCGGCGTGCTGGGCGGGTTCACGACGTTCAGCACGCTCGCGATCGAGGTGCAACGGCTCGGGGCTGACGGCCACGTGCTGCTGGGAGCGGCGTACGGGCTGGTCAGCGTCGCGGCGGGGTGGGCGGTGGCGCTCGTCGGCGTGGTGGCGGGCGGGCGCGCACGACGCGGTGCACCGGACGAGGACCGCGTCCCGGACCCGCCCCGGGCAGCCGTCGAGGGCCGGGGGCGCACGTGACCGTGCTGCTCCTCGCCCTCGCCGGCGGCCTCGGCGCCGCCGCACGGTTCGTCGTCGACGGGCTCGTGCGGGCGCGCACCCGCACGCCGTTCGCGTGGGGCACGTTCGTCGTCAACGTCTGCGGCTCGCTGCTGCTCGGCGTGCTGGTGGGTGCGGGCGCCGCCGGGCTGCTCGCACCCGTGGCGCTGCTCGTCGCCGGGACCGGGTTCTGCGGCGGCTTCACGACGTTCTCGACGGCGATGGTCGACTCCGTGCGGCTGGCTCAGGACGGTGACGTGCGGGGTGCTGCCCTGAGCGCGCTCGGCTCGCTGGTGGTCTGCGTCGCGGCCGCGGCGGCGGGGGTGGGACTGGTCCGGGCGGTCACGGGCTGACGTCACCGGCCCCGGGTCGGCGGTGGCGCCGGGCTGCCGCGACCGCCGCGTGCCGTCCGGTCAGCCGGTCGGCTCGTCCTCGACGGGGGTCGCGCCCGTGGCCTCGGCGGTCGCCCGGTCCACCAGGTACACGCGGCCGCTCGCGTCGCGGACGCGGACGAACTCGGCCCGCAGGGCCGACTCGCGCTGGACCTCCGCCTCGTTCGCACGGCGGCCCCGGCGGTGGGGGTGCGCGACGGACGCGGGGCCCAGCAGGTACCGCGCCAGCCAGTCCGTCATGTCGAACCGCTGACCGCGTTCGCGCGGCATGGCGACCCCCGGGGTTGCGAGTGGTGGTGCGCCCATCATCCCGCACGCCGTCGGGCCTCCGAGCGCCGAGCCGGGGGGCGGCCCGCCGACGTCAGCGCGACGTCCGCCGGTACCGCCCGATCGCGAGCGGTGCGAAGACGACGAGGATCACGACGACGCAGATCAGCGTGTACAGGGCGGGGTTCTGCATCGACCAGGCGTCGGGGACCGGCGCCGCCGGGTTGGTGTTGCCGAACAGCTCGCGGCACGCCTGCGTGAGCGTCGACACCGGGTTCCACTCGACGAACACGCGCAGCGCCGACGGGAACGACTCGAGCGGCACGAAGGCGTTGGAGACGAACGTCAGCGGCATGATGACGATGAACGACGCGTTGTTGATGACCTCGACGCTCGGCACGAGCACGCCGACCAGCGCCATGATCCAGCTCACGGCGTACGCGAACACCAGCAGCAGCCCGAACGCCGCGGCGGCGTCGAGGAGCGACCCGCGCACCCGCCACCCGACCAGCAGGCCGGTGAGCGCCATGATGAGCAGCGAGAGCACGTTGTAGACGACGTCCGACAGCGTGCGCCCCGCCAGCACGGCGGACTGCGACATGGGCAGCGAGCGGAAGCGGTCGATGATGCCCTTCTGCATGTCCTCCGCGATGCCCGCCCCGGTGAACGTGGCACCGAAGACGACCGTCTGGGCGAAGATCCCGGGGATGAGGAACTCCCGGTAGCTGACGCCGTCGCCGGGGTCGATCGCCCCGCCGAAGACGTACGCGAAGAGCAGCACGAACATGATCGGCGAGATCAGCACCGCGACGAGGATCTCGGGCACGCGCACGATCTTCAGCAGGTTGCGCTTGGCGACGACCTGCGTGTCGGTGAACGTCCGGGTCAGCGTGGTCACCGGGCCACCTCCCCGGTCGCGTCGGGGCGCGCGGGCACGAGGTCGCGCTCCTCGTCGGGCGGCCCGCCGGCCGGGGGCGCGTCGGCGTCCTCCGCCGTGCGGCCGGTCAGCGTGAGGAACACGTCGTCGAGCGTGGGGCGCCGCAGGCCCACGTCGAGGACCCGGACGCCGTCCGCCTCGAGCCGGTCGAGGACCCGCCGCAGCGACCGCGCGCCGTCCTGCACCGCGACCGAGAGGCTGCGCTCGGTGGCACCGTCGTGCACGTCGTCCCCCACCGCCGCGAGCGCGGCCCGCGCAGCCGCCCGGTCGGCCGTGTCGGCCACGACCAGCTCGACCCGCTGGCCGCCCACCTGCGCCTTCAGCGCGTCGGCGGTGCCGTGCGCGATGGCGCGGCCGTGGTCGACCACGACGATGTCGTCGGCGAGGCGGTCCGCCTCCTCGAGGTACTGCGTGGTGAGCAGCACGGTCGTGCCGGTGCGGACCAGACCCGCGATGACGTCCCACATCTGGAGCCGGCTGCGCGGGTCGAGGCCGGTCGTCGGCTCGTCGAGCACCACGACGCGCGGCGTGGCGACGAGCGCGCACGCGAGGTCGAGGCGACGGCGCATGCCGCCCGAGTACGTCTTCGCGGGGCGGTTGCCGGCGTCCGACAGGTCGAACCCCTCGAGCAGCTCCCGCGCCCGGTCGACCGCGCGACGCCGGCGGAAGCCGTAGAGGCGGCCGATCATCTCCAGGTTCTCCGCACCGGTGAGGTTCTCGTCGACCGCGGCCGACTGCCCCGACAGCCCGATGCGCCGGCGCACCTCCTCCGGCTCGCGCAGGACGTCGGCTCCCGCGACCGTCGCCGTGCCCTCGTCGGGGCGCAGCAGCGTCGTGAGGATGCGCACCGCCGTCGTCTTGCCCGCCCCGTTCGGGCCGAGCAGGGCGAGCACCGTCCCCTCGGGGACCGCGAGGTCGAGGCCGCGCAGCGCCTCCACCCGGCCGTACCGCTTCACCAGCCCGTGGGCCTCGATCGTCGTCGTCATGCCCCGCTCCCGTCTCCGCCGTCCCCGGGACCGACCGACCGTGCACGCGGAACTCATCCGGGTCGCCGGGCCGCACCGCGCCCCGCGCCGTCCCGGACCGGCGCGCGATCCCCGGGCGCTCGGTGCCCGGTTCGTCCTGGTCCGTCCACCATGCTGCACCCGACCACCGACAGGACGGCAGGGGTGTGCGGGCAGGGCCGTGCGCCGGGCCGGCGGGGGTCAGAGCGACGTGCGGAGCACGTCCTCCATCTCGTCGCCGGTCAGCACGACGGGGTTGCCGCGCGTGCTCGACGCGGCGAGCGCGTCCCGGGCGACGTGCGCCACGTCGCCGTCCTCGAGCCCCAGCGCCGCCAGCCCGCGCACGCCCAGCGCCGCCACGGTGTCCCGCAGCCACGCGACGCCGTCCTCCGGGCGGGCGCCCGGCCGTCCGGTGAGCACGGCCGCCGCCTCCGCGTACCGGCGCAGGCCCTCGCCGTCGGGGTCGCCGCGCCGCAGGGCCCGCACGTTCGCGGCGGTCGTGGCAGCGAGCACGGCCGCGCACACCTCGCCGTGCGGGGCGCCCAGGCGTCCGCCGAGCGCCGCCGCGAGCCCGTGCACCGCCCCGAGGCGCGCGTTCGCCAGGGCCATCCCGGACATCAGCGCCGCGAGGCTGAGGTCGGTGCGCGCGTCGAGGTCGTCGCCGTGGGCGTGGGCACGCAGCAGGCTGCGCCCGGCGCGGCGCAGGCCCTCGCGGGCGAGCGGATCGGTCAGCGGGGTGGCCTGCGGCGTGGTGAACGCCTCCAGGCACTGGGTGAGCGCGTCGGCGCCGGACGACGCCGTGACCGCCGGCGGGCAGCCGACCGTGAGCACGGGGTCGACGACCGCGACGGCGGGCAGCAGGGTGGGACCGCGCAGGCTCGCCTTGACGCGCCGCTCCGGCACGCGCACGGGCGCGTTCGCGGTCACCTCGGCGCCCGTGCCCGCCGTCGTCGGCACGGCCACGACCGGCAGCGCGGCTGCGGGCAGCGGCAGCCCGCGGCCGACGACCTCCAGGTGGTCGAGGACGTCGCCGTCGGAGAGCGCGAGCGCCGCCACGGCCTTCGCGGTGTCGACGACCGACCCGCCGCCCCACCCGACCACGACGTCGGGGCGCAGCTCCCGGGCGCGGGCGACGACCGCCCGCACGTCCTCGACCGTGGGCTCGCCCCGGTGCCGCCAGACGTCGACGTCCCCGGCGCCCGCGAGCGCCTCGACGTCGGCCGATCCGCCGGCCACCACGAGCACGCCCGGGCCGAACGACGCGAGCAGCCCCGCCACGCCGTCCGCCGCCCCGGCGCCGACCACGAGCCGCCCGGCCGTCGCGAACGTGAACATGCCCCGACCCTAGGTGCGGTCGGCGCCGAGCCGAAGACGCGTCAGTGCAGCCCGGGCACCAGCGCGCTCAGCAGCCCCAGCGCCGCGCAGACGCCGAGCGTGCGCAGCACCGACCAGCGCAGCCGGAGCACGAGCACGCCGGCGACGAGCGCGATGACCACCGGCACGGGCTGCACCGACCCGAGGTCCGGCACCTCGAGCCGGAACGGCCCCCACCGCTGCACGGCCGTGGACGCGAACAGCGTGTGCAGCGCGAAGTACAGCGCGAGGTTCGCGATCACGCCCACGACGGCGGCGGTGATCCCCGTCAGTGCCGCGCCCAGCGACCGGTTGCCGCGCAGCCGCTCGACGTACGGCGCACCGAGGAAGATGAACAGGAAGCTCGGGACGAACGTGACCCACGTGGTCAGCAGCGCGCCGAGCACGGCGGCCACCCACGGGTCGAGGCCGCCGGGGTCGCGGTAGGCGCCGACGAACGCCACGAACTGCACGACCATGATGAGCGGCCCGGGCGTCGTCTCCGCGAGCGCGAGCCCCCGCACCATCTCGCCGGGCGCGAGCCAGCCGTAGACCTCCACGGCACGCTGCGCGACGAACGCGAGCACCGCGTACGCCCCGCCGAACGTGACGAGCGCGGTCCCGGAGAAGAACAGCCCCTGGTCGGCGAGGACCGAGGACCGCCCGAGCAGCAGCAGCACCGCCGCCACCGGTGCGAGCCACACCACGACGCCGACCCCCAGCACCAGCGCCGCGCGCCGGCCCGACGGCCGGGCGCCGTGCAGGGCGTCGTCCGGGATGACGGGCGGCGGCCCGTCGTCCGTGCCGCCGTGCCCGGCGCGCTCGACGAGCAGGCGCGGCGCCCACCGGTGCAGCGCCCAGCCGACCGCCCCCGCGCCCAGCACCACGAGCGGGAACGGCAGGCCCAGCAGCGTCAGCGCCACGAACGCGGTGACGGCGAGCACCACGAGGGCCGGGCTCGTCAGCGCGCGCGAGCCGACGCGGTGCACGGCCTGCACGACGATCGCGATGACGGCCGGCGCGAGCCCCGCGAACAGCGCCGTCACGGCCGTGGTCTCCCCGAACGCCACGTACACCGCCGAGAGCGCGAGCAGCGCGACGACCCCGGGCAGCACGAACAGGGTCCCGGCGACGAGCCCGCCGCGGAACCCGTTGAGCAGCCACCCCGTGTACACCGCGAGCTGCTGCGCCTCCGGACCGGGCAGGAGCATGCAGTAGTTCAGCGCGTGCAGGAACCGGCGCTGCCCGATCCACCGCCTCTCGTCCACGAGGGTGCGCTGCATGACGGCGATCTGGCCGGCGGGACCGCCGAACGTCTGCAGCGAGATGGCGAACCAGGCGCGCACGGCCGTGCCGAACGGCACGAGGTCGCGCACGGGCGCCCCGCCGCCCGTGGGCCCGGCGACGGGCACGGACGGGCCGTCGGTGCGGTCGGCGCTCGGCACGGCGGCAGGGCACCACGGCACCGGAGGGCGTGTCCAGCACCGTCCGCGCTGCGGTCGCGGCCCGTCGGCGGGGTGTCGGTGGGGCCGCCTACCGTCGTCCCCGGGAGGGCGCGATCCCCTGACCCGGCGCCGGCGGCCGCTCGCCCCCGGCCGGCTCGCCACCGGGCCGGGAGCGAGCACGCGGTCACCGTGCCGTCGCGCCGCGCGCCTGCACCTCGAGCCAGTGGGGGTTCTCCATGAGGCCGAGCAGGTTGCCGAACGGGTCGACGACGACCGCCGTCCGGAAGCCCTCGCCACGCTCCGTCACCGGCTCGCGCGGCGTCGCGCCGAGCGAGAGCACGCGCGCGAGGGCCGCCTCGAGGTCGTCGACGTGCCACTGCACGACCGCCCCACCGGGCTCGCCCAGCGCGTTCGGCGGCGCGTACGCCGCGTCGATGAGGCCCAGCTCGTCCTCGTGGTCGCCGACGCGCCACTCGTGGTACCCGGGCACCCGGAAGTACGGCTCGAGCCCGAGCAGCTCGGTGTACCAGGCGGACGCCGCCTCGTGGTCCTCGGCGTAGATGGAGATCGTCGCCACTCCGCGCAGCATGGCTGCCCCTCTCGTCGCGGCGGTCCCACCGACCGCCCGACCACCACTGTGCTGCGAGTACCGGTCAGATGCTGTCCTCCACCGAACCTCCGCCCGGCGGTCACGGCGGCCGGGTCACCGACGACGCGTGCCGGTGCGCAGGGCGACACGCGGGCACGTGCCCACGGCGCCGGAGGTCAGGCGGTCTGCGCCTCGAGGACCGCCCACACGTGCTTGGTCGTCGTGTCGGCGTACCAGCCCACGTCCTGCGAGAGCCGGCGTGCGATGCGCAGGCCGAACCCGCCCATGCCGACCGCGCGCTCGCCGGCGATCGCGGGCGTGCCGCGCACGTCGTGGTCGGCCACGTCGAGGAGCAGCAGCGACCCGCTGCGGCTCAGCGTGACGATCGTCGGGGGGATGCCGTGCAGGAGGGCGTTCGTGGCGAGCTCGCTCGCGATGAGGAGCATGCGCTCGCCCACCGGGTCCAGGCGTGACGGGTCGCCGCCGGTCTCGGCCGAGAGCTCGCGACGCAGGCGGGAGAGCTCCGCCGTGGTGTCGAGGGTCCACGTGCGGACGTGCTCGAACCCCTCCGGCGGGAGCGCCGTGCGCAGCCCCTGGTCCCGCTCCGACGGGCCGTCGGTCGGCTGCTCGCTCACAAGGCTCCTCGAGGTCGGGCGGCGTGCCGTCTCACGCGCGCACCCACCGTAGGCGGCGGGGGACGCGGACGCGCGGCGAGCCACGCGGGCGCGTCGACGGGCGCACCGCGACGCGGCGGCGGCTGGCCGGACCGGCCAGGACGTCCTCCGCGCGCCGGTCAGGCGGTGCCGGACGCCGCCGGGACGCCCACCGTCTGCTGACCCGCGAGGAGCCACCGGACCGTGCGCGTCGCCTGCCGGCCCGCCCAGTGGGCCGCCGTCCCCCGCGCGCGCCCGACGGTGCCCAGGCCGAGCTGCTCGGCCGCCCACGGCGGCAGGCTCGCGACCGCCGCCTGCGACAGCGCCGAGTACCCGAGCCGCAGCGGGGCCGGCACGGGCGGCTCGCGCAGCAGGAAGTGCGCGGCGTCCAGGGCGGCCGGGGTCGGTCGCAGGACGGGACGGTAGGAGTCGAGCGCCGCCTCGAGCTCGGCCACGGTCTCCGGCACGTCGACGGCGCCGAGCGCGCGGCCGATGCGCGCGGCCTGCGCGACGTACTCGTCGGCGCGCCCGGGCGTCAGCGGGTGCGTGCCGTGCCGGCGGTGCGCGTCGAGGAAGCTCTCGATCTCGGCGACGTGCACCCACCGCAGCAGGTCGGGGTCGTCGGCGGCGTACGCGACGCCGTCGGCCGTGACCCCGCGGACGCGCCCGTGGATGGTGCGCACCGCGTCGACGGCGCCCTGCGCGTCCTCGGCGGTGCCGAAGACCGTCACCGCGAGGAACGTGCTGGTGCGCGACAGGCGACCCCACGGGTCGGCGCGGTAGCCGGAGTGCTCCGCCACGGCGGCCATCGCGGCGGGGTGCAGCGACTGCAGCAGCAGGGAGCGCAGGCCGCCCACGAACATCGACGCGTCGCCGTGGACCTCGCGGATCGCCGCGTCGGGGGCGAACCAGCGCGGGCCGGGACGGTGGTGGATGCGGTGCCGGCTGCGCTCGCCGTGGGGTCCCGCGACCCGCAGGAAGAGCGCGGTGCCGGCGCGGGCGCGCCACCGGCGCACCGGGTCGACGAGGGTCATGCGCCCACGCTGCGCGACGGTGCCTGAGCGGCCGCTGAGACGCGCGCCGCACCGACGCGGGGAAGAGGTGCGCGCCGGACCTGGTTGCGACCGGTATGCGCGCCATCACCTACGCCACGTACGGCGGTCCCGACGTCCTCGAGCTCACCGAGCAGCCGACCCCCAAGGTCGGGCCGGACAGCGTCCTCGTCCGCGTGCGGGCCACCTCCGTGAACCCGGTCGACTGGAAGGTCCGCGCGGGCTACCTCGACCCCCTCATGGACGTGACGTTCCCCGTGGTGCCGGGCTGGGACGTCGCGGGCGTCGTCGAGCAGGCGGGCCTGGACACCCCCGAGCTGCGGGTCGGCGACGAGGTGTACGGGTACGTGCGCAAGGACTGGGTGCAGGGCGGCACGTTCGCCGAGCTCGTCGCCGCCCCGGTCCGCACGCTGGCCCGCAAGCCGGCGGCGTGGTCGTTCGAGGAGGCCGCCGCGGTACCGCTCGCCGGCCTCTCCGCCTACCAGAGCATCGAGCGCACGGGCCTGCGCGCGGGCCAGACCGTGCTCGTGCACGCCGCCGCCGGCGGCGTGGGGCAGTTCGCGGTGCAGATCGCCCGGGCCCGCGGCGCGCGGGTCATCGGCACGGCGTCCGAGCGCAACCACGACCACCTGCGGGCGCTCGGGGCCGAGCCGGTCGTCTACGGGGAGGGCCTCGCCGACCGCGTGCGCGCGCTCGCCCCCGCCGGTATCGACGTCGTCCTCGACTACGGCTCGGACGACCTCGTGCCGACGACGCGCGCGGTGCTCGCCGACGGCGGGACGGTCGCCTCGATCGTCGACGCCGCCGCGCGCGACGAGCTCGGCGGGCACTACGTGTGGGTGCGCCCCAGCACGGCGGACCTCGACGCGCTGAGCGCGCTCGCGGAGGCCGGGCAGCTGCGCGTCGACGTCGCGCAGGTGTTCGACCTCGCGGACGCGGCCGCCGCGCACGAGGCCAGCGCGAGCGGGCACGTGCGCGGCAAGGTCGT
This sequence comes from Cellulomonas shaoxiangyii, assembly GCF_004798685.1. Classification (NCBI taxonomy): domain Bacteria; kingdom Bacillati; phylum Actinomycetota; class Actinomycetes; order Micrococcales; family Cellulomonadaceae; genus Cellulomonas; species Cellulomonas shaoxiangyii. The sequence continues at coordinate 3,395,162 of NZ_CP039291.1, forward strand.
CGTCCGCGTCTGACGCGGCCTCCCCGTCAGAACGCGAGCTCGGCGACGCGGGCCGCACCGCGCAGCACCAGGCGCAGGTCGACGTCGCTGCGGTCGACGCCGGCGCGGTCGGCGCCGGGCGCCACGGGCACGACCACCGTGGTCCACCCGTAGCGGCCCGTCGGCGGCACCTCGACCGGCGCGGCGAGGGGCGTCCACGCGTCGTCGCCGGCGCCGCCGGGGCGCACCTGCACGGACACGGTCGAGGGCACCCACGCGGCCAGCGCGCGACGGGCGACGGTGAGCGTCACCCGCTCCACGCCGGACAGGTCGAGGCGGTCGTACCGCGTCCAGGCGTCCGCGCGCGCCGGGTGCACCTCGACGCTCGACCCCTGCTCGCGCGTGCGGTCGGACGTGACGGCGCCGTCGTGGCGGTGGAACGCGTGCGCGGGCAGCACCTCGACGCGGCGGGGGCGCGTGCCCTCGCCGGTGACGACCAGCTCGGCGGTCACCGCCGCGTCCTCGACCGACGCCCCGGCGGTGAGCACGTACCGGCCCGGCTGCACGCGGTAGGCGCCCGGGGTCGCGGGCGTGGCCGGTCCGCCGGCGGCGGGCACGGCCGCGACGTCCCACACGGCCAGGACGCCGACGGGCACGGTGAGCCGGACCTGCCGCTCCTCACCGGGCTCCAGCCGCACGCGCGTCCACGTCGCGAGCCGGCGCCGGGGCGCCGGGACGGGCAGCTCGGGTGCGCGGACCCAGAGGGCGACGAGCTCGTCGACGGCGCGCGTGCCGTCGTTGCGCAGCGTCACGGTCGCCTCGACCCCGTCGCCGGCGGCCGCGCGGACCGCGCCGTCGGCGTCGTCGGCGTCCCGGCCGACGAACCGCGCCGGCACGTGGCTCGTCGTGGGCGCCGGTGCCGCGACGGTCGCGGCGGACAGGTGCAGGCCCGTGTAGCGCACCGGCGCGTAGGTCAGGCCGTGGCCCAGCGGGTAGAGCGGCGCGGCCGGCTGGTAGCGGTAGGTCTGCCCGGACCCGACGACGTCGTAGTCCAGCAGGTCGCCGGCGTCGGCCTCGGTGCGCCACCACGTCTGCGCGAGGCGACCCGACGGCGACCGGTCGCCCGACAGCACGTCGACGAGCCCGCGGCCGAGCTCCTGGCCGGCGTGGCTGGTCCAGACGACGGCCGCGGCGGACGCCGCCTCCTCCGCCACCGCGTACGGGTAGCTCGACACGACGGTGAGCAGGGCGGGCGCCCCGCCGGCGACCGCGGTCCGCCAGATCTCGCGCGCGGCGGCGGGCAGACGCAGGTCGGGGCGGTCCTCCGTCTCGCGGCCGGCGACGTGCGGGTCGTTGCCGACGGCGACGACCACGACGTCGGCGCCCGCGGCGGCGTCCGTGACGGCGGCCACGCCCGAGCGCACGACGTGCCGGGCGAACCGCTCGGCGGTGCGCTCGGTCCCGTCGGCGACGAGCAGGTGGGTGCCGTGCTGCACGCGCAGCCACCTGCCCGACCCGACGTGCTGGACCGACACGGTCTCGTCGGCGTGCGTACGGAACCGGTACGTCTCCTGGGCGACCCAGCCGCCGATCCGGCCGGACGCGGCCGCCTGGATCCACGAGGCGCCGGTGAGCAGGAGGCCGGACGCGACGGCACGCAGGCTCACGACGCCGTCACCCCAGTCGGTGACGTCGAACCGCGTCGGGTCGCCGGTGCCGACGGCCGTCGCGGTCACCGCGCCGTCCGGCAGCACCTCGAGGTAGCGGTCGTGGGTCAGGGAGCGCAGCGCGATCCGGTCGGCACCGGGCGCGACGCGCACGTCGGCGTCCGGGTACCGCTCGCGGAGCGCGGCGGCGAGGGTCGAGGTGTACGGCGGCGTGCCGGAGTACCAGTCGTGCACGACCTGGTCGGCGAAGGGGCCGACGACGGCGATGGTCCGCGGCGCGCGCAGCGGCAGCAGCCCCGCGTCGTCGGCGAGGACGACCACGCCGCGTCCGGCGGCCTCGCGGGCCAGCGCCCGGTGCTCGGGGCCGGCGGCGGGCCGGGTGACGGCCGGGTAGGGGTCCTGCCCGGTGAGCTCGCCGGTGCGCTCGCGCAGCTCGAGGAGCCGCAGGACCGCGCGGTCGACGTCGGCCTCGCCGATCAGGCCGGCCTCGAGGGCCGCGGTGACCCGCGAGACGGTGGGGCCGGTGTCCTCGGAGTTGTCGGTGAAGGAGTCGACCCCGGCCCGCAGGGCGGCGGCGGTCGCGGGCACGTGGTCGTCGAAGTACCGCTCGCCGTCGACGAGGTTCGACGGCGCCTGCGCGTCGGAGACGACCGCGAGGGAGTGCGGCGCGAACCCGCGCAGCTCGTCGAGCAGCTCGTGCGCGACGTGGTTGGGCCGGCCGTTGACGAGGTTGTACGACGGCATGACGGCGCCGACCACGCCGGCGGCGAGCGGCCCGACGAACGCCGGCAGCTCCCACTCGCGCAGCGCCTGCGGCGGCAGGTGGGAGCTGGTGACGGCGCGGTCCGTCTCGTTGCCGTAGGCCAGGTAGTGCTTGAGCGTCGGGACGGTCTTCCACACCGTCGGGTGGGACCCGCGCAGCCCGGTGCAGAAGCCCGTGGCCAGGGCCGCGGTGAGGTCCGGGTCCTCGGCGTAGCCCTCCTCGGTGCGTCCCCACAGGGGGTGGCGCAGGGTGTTCACGACGGGTGCCCAGACGTTGAGGCTGACGGTGGGGTCGGCCGCGTGGCTCGCGCGCACCTCGGTCGCCACCGCGTCGCCGACCTCGGCGAGGAGCTCGGGGTCCCAGGTCGCACCCAGGCCCACGGCCTGGGGGAAGACCGTCGCCTCCCCCAGCCAGGACAGGCCGTGCAGGCCCTCGGTGCCGGTCCGGAACGCGGCGAGCCCGAGCCGCTCGACGGCGGGGGCGTGCTGGTGGAGCATGGCCACCTTCTCGGGCAGCGTCAGCTCGGCGAGCACCTCGCTCGCGGTGCGGACGGCGGCGCTGCGGGACTCGGCCCCCATGAGGCTCCTTCGGTAGGCGGTGTGCCGAACGCTCGAATCGGTTCGACGAACATCGCTGGCTCGTTGCGCTCGCTGCGGAACGCTGCGCGGGCCAGTTCTGGCCGCGATCCTGCGGATCCTCGTCATCGAGGGTCGGGCGGGACGAACGAGGGTTGCGCGGCAAGGACGGCGACTATACGTTACCGGCGAAGCGCTTCGATGGTCGATGCCGACCCGGAGCGAGCAGCGGAGGGCACCGACGCCCTCCCACGGGACAGGGAGCTCCGCCGATGACGTCGATCGATCCCACGCACGGGCGCGCACCCCGGCAGACGCACCGCAGAGCCGTCCGCGCAGTCGCCGCGGTCGGCAGCCTCGCCGTCCTCGCGGCGTGCAGCGGCGGCGGTGGCGAGACCAGCAGCGGCGGCACCGAGGGCGACGCGGGTGCCATGGGCACCATCAGCGCCGACGCGCTGCCCGCCTACGTGCCCATCGACCTCGTCGAGCCCGACTTCCCGAGCGTCAACGGCTCGACCCCGGGGTTCCTCTCGGTCCCGGACCCGCTGGTGAAGGCGTTCGACGCCCCGCCCGGCACGGGCGGCACCTACACGGCGATGACGCCGCTGTGGGGCACCATCCCGCCCACCGAGGGCAACGCGTACTTCGACGCCGTCAACGAGGCGATCGGCACGGACATCACGTTCCAGATCTCCGACGGCAACACCTACGGCGACAAGCTCGCCGCGGTGCTGTCCTCCCCCAAGGACGTCGCCGACTGGGTCAGCATCCCCACGTGGAACGTCCCGCCGCGGTTCGGCCAGGCCGTCGACACGATCTTCGAGGACCTCACGCCCTACCTCGCAGGCGACGCCGTCGAGGAGTACCCGTACCTCGCCAGCATCCCCACCGAGGCGTGGAAGACCTGCGCGTGGAACGGCAAGATCTACGGCCTGCCGTTCCCGCAGGAGGTCGGCGTCGGCAACTGGGTGTTCTACCGCAGCGACCTGCTGCCCGACGCCCAGCTGCCCACGAACGCCGACGAGCTCATCGCGTTCGCCGAGGCGAACACCAAGGACCGCGTCTGGGGCACCAATGACCTGGTCGCGACGTCCGCGCTCATGCACGAGGTGCCCCCGGACTGGGCCCTCGACGAGAACGACGAGCTGATCCACCGCTTCGAGACCCCGGAGTACCGGGCGCACCTCGAGTGGATGGCCGACCTGTACGCCTCCGGCGCCGTGCACCCCGACGCCGTCGCCGACAACCAGGGCGACGCGGGCACCCGGTTCGAGTCCGGCAGCGTGATGATGACGTCCACCGGCGTCGGCTACTGGCACGAGGCCCTCACGCGCAACCGCGCCGGCAACCCGGACTGGAACATGACGCCGCTGCCGGTGTTCGCGGCGGACGGCAGCGCCCCCGTCGTCTACAAGTCCGACGGCGCGAGCATGTGCTCCTACCTGAAGAAGTCGGACGACGACGCGGCGATCGAGGAGCTGCTCTCGGCGGCGAACTTCCTCGCCTCGCCGTTCGGCACCGAGGAGTTCCAGCTCATCAACTACGGCGTCGAGGGCACGCACTACACGGTCGACGCGAACGGCCTGCCCGTGCCGACCGAGCTCGCGCAGACCGAGGTCCAGCCGTCGTACATCTTCCTGGTCGACCCGCCGGTCGTGAACGCCAAGGTCACGCTGCCCGACTACGTCGAGCAGTACAGCGCCTGGACGGCCACGAACTCGGAGTACGTCGTCGAGCCGCTGTTCTACGGCATGAACATCACCGAGCCGAACCAGTTCGCCTCGCTCGGCCAGCCGTTCGTCGACCTGGAGAAGGACATCGCCCGCGGACGCAAGTCCATGGACGACCTCGACGCCGCGCTCGAGACCTGGCGCGCGTCGGGCGGCGAGGAGCTGCGCGCGTTCTACACCGAGATCTACGAGGCCCAGCAGGCCGGCGACGAGAACTCGGACCAGTGACCAGCCCCACCACCACCCGTCCCGGCTCCCCGGCTCCCCAGCCGGGGGGCCGGGACGCCCCGGGCGGCACGCGCCGCCCGGGCCGGCGTGAGGTCGCCACGCACAACGGGATCGTCGTCAACAAGGTCACGATCCGCACGCGCCTGCGCAGGGACCGCTCGCTGCTGCTCATGACGGTGCCGGCGGTCAGCCTGCTCGTCGTGTTCGCGTACGTGCCGATGCTCGGCAACGTCATCGCCTGGCAGGACTACTCCCCGTACGTCGGGATCCTGAACAGCCCGTTCACCGGCTGGGACAACTTCGTGCGGGTGTTCAGCAACCCGCTGTTCCTGCACGCGGTGCAGAACACGCTCGCGATCACCGCGTTCCAGCTGGTCTTCTTCTTCCCGATCCCGATCGTCCTGGCCCTGCTGCTCAACAGCGTCGTCACCCCGGGCATCCGCACGACGATCCAGTCGATCATCTACCTGCCGCACTTCTTCTCGTGGGTGCTGGTGGTGACGATCTTCCAGCAGATCTTCGGGGGCGCGGGGCTGGTCAGCCGCGTGCTGGCCGACCGCGGCCACGCCGGTTTCGACCTGATGACGAACCCGGACGCGTTCCTGGTCCTCGTCACGGCGCAGGCGGTCTGGAAGGACGCCGGCTGGGGGATCATCATCTTCCTCGCAGCCCTCTCGACCGTGGACCCGGCCCAGTACGAGGCCGCCGCGATGGACGGCGCCGGCCGCTGGCGCCGCATGTGGCACGTCACCCTGCCGGCGATCCGGCCCACGATCATCCTGCTGCTCATCCTGCGCCTGGGCGACGCGCTCACGGTCGGGTTCGAGCAGCTCATCCTCCAGCGCGGGGCCGTCGGGCCGGGCGTCTCGGAGGTCATCGACACGTTCGTCTACTACCAGGGCGTCGTCAACGGCGACTGGGCGTTCGCGGCCGCCGCAGGCCTCGTCAAGGGCGTCGTGTCGCTGCTCCTCGTGCTCGGGGCCAACAAGCTCGCGCACGTCTTCGGTGAGGACGGGGTGTACCGCAAAGCATGAGCATCCAGACAGACGCAGGCCAGGGGCCGCTCGGCCGTCCCGACGCCGTGCCGGTGCCCGCACCCGTGCGGGACGCCGGCCCGCAGCGCAGGCGGCCGCGCCGCTCCCGGCACCGCAACGCGTGGGAGGGCACACCGTCGCCGCTCGGGCAGGCCGCGAAGGCCGCGGTCCTGGCCGCCGTCGTCCTCGTGGTCCTCTTCCCGCTGTACACGGTGGTGCTGACGTCGCTGTCCACGACCGCCGACGTCAACCGGTCGGGCGGCATGGTCGTCGTGCCGGGCAGCATCACGTTCGCCGCGTACGAGCAGATCCTGACCGGGGGCATCGTCTCGCGCGCCGCCCTGGTCAGCGTCGGGATCACCGCCGTCGGCACCGTGCTGTCGACGGCGGTGTCGGTGCTCGCGGCCTTCGGGCTGTCGCGGCCGGGCTCGGTCGCCCACCGGCCGCTGCTGTTCGTCTTCCTCGTCACGATGTTCTTCGGGGCGGGGATGATCCCCACGTACCTGCTGGTGAGCAACCTCGGTCTCATCAACTCGTACTGGGCGCTGATCCTCCCCGGGGCCGTCTCGGCCTTCAACGTGCTGATCCTGCGCTCGTTCTTCATGGGCATCGACCCCGCCATCACGGAGGCCGCCCGCATCGACGGCGCGGGCGACTGGCGGGTCCTGGGGCGCATCGTGCTGCCGATGTCGAAGGCCGTCACCGCGGTCGTCGCGCTCTTCTACGGCGTCGGCTACTTCAACGCGTTCTTCAACGCGATGCTCTACATCAACGACAACGCGAAGTGGCCGCTGCAGCTGGTCCTGCGCTCGTACGTCCTGCAGGGCGTGACGCTGCCGGGCAGCGGCACGGGGCAGGTCGACGTCGCCACCGGCGCCGTGACCGGCCTGCCCGTGAAGATGGCGATCATGGTCCTCGCGATCATCCCGATCCTCGTGGTCTACCCGCTGGTCCAGCGCCACTTCACGAAGGGCGTGATCTTCGGGGCGGTCAAGGGGTAGGACGCGACCCCCGACGCGGCCGACGGCGGCGCACGCCGCCGCCGCGGTCCGTCGGCACCGTCCCCGGGGCGGCCCGCCGGGCGTCCACCCGGTGCACCCGCGCCGGTGGACGTGCGGACGGGCCCGCCCCCGCGGCGCACCGCCTCCGGCCCCTCCCCCGCCGCGGCCCCCGCACCTCGTGCCGATCGCGGCACCCGCACCACGTGCCGCACGCGGCACCCCACGCCCTGTCTGATGGAGGCACGATGAAGTTCACCGACGGCTACTGGCAGCTGCGCCCCGGCGTGGAGGTCCTGCGCCCGCGGGACGTCGACGACGTGGTCGCCGACGGTGACGACCTGGTCGTGTACGCGCCGACCGCGCCGATCGGCGCCCGCGGGGACACGCTGAACCGCCCGCTCGTGACGGTCCGGCTCTCCGCCCCGATCCCCGACGTGATCGGCGTGCGCATCTCCCACCACGTCGGCGGCCCCGACCGCGGGCCGCACTTCGCGATCGCCACCGAGCAGCACGACGTCGCCCGCACGCTGCCCGAGTCGCTCGGCAAGGGCCCCGCGACCCTGCGGTCCGGGCGGCTGACCGCACGCGTCGCGACCGACGGGCCGTGGGGCGTCGAGTTCGTCGCGGACGGCCGGGTGCTCACGTCGTCCACCGACCGCAGCGTCGGGATCATCAGCACGCCGGACGGCCCGTTCGTGCGCGAGCAGCTGACGATGGGCGTCGCGGAGACGGTCTACGGCCTCGGCGAGCGCTTCGGCCCGTTCGCGAAGAACGGGCAGAGCATCGACATCTGGAACGAGGACGGCGGGACCGCGTCCGAGCAGGCGTACAAGAACGTGCCGTTCTACCTGTCCGACGCCGGGTACGGCCTGTTCGTCGCCCACCCCGAGCGCGTCTCGTTCGAGATCGCGACCGAGGTGGTCTCGCGTGCGCAGTTCTCCGTGGCCGGCGAGGAGCTCCAGTACTACGTCGTGCACGGCGCGACGCCGAAGGAGATCCTCGAGCGGTACACCGCGCTGACCGGGCGCCCCGCCCGGGTGCCGGCGTGGAGCTACGGACTGTGGCTGTCGACGTCCTTCACGACCAGCTACGACGAGGAGACCGTGACCTCGTTCGTGGACGGCATGGCCGAGCGCGACCTCCCGCTGTCGGTGTTCCACTTCGACTGCTTCTGGATGCGCCGGTTCCACTGGAGCGACTTCCGGTGGGACCCCGAGATGTTCCCCGACCCCGCGGGCATGCTGGCGCGGCTCAAGGCCAAGGGCCTGCGCATCTGCGTCTGGATCAACCCGTACATCGCCCAGCGCAGCCACCTGTTCGAGGAGGGCCGGCGCCGCGGGTACCTCGTCAGGCGCGCCGACGGCGGCGTGTGGCAGTGGGACAAGTGGCAGGCCGGCATGGCGCTGGTCGACTTCACGAACCCCGAGGCGGTCGCCTGGTACCAGGGCGAGCTGCGCGCGCTGCTCGGCGACGGGGTCGACTGCTTCAAGACCGACTTCGGCGAGCGCATCCCCACCGACGTCGTGTGGCACGACGGCAGCGACCCGCAGCGCATGCACAACCAGTACGCCCAGCTGTACAACCGGGCGGTGTTCGACCTGCTCGTCGCCGAGCGCGGCGAGGGCGAGGCCGTGCTGTTCGCGCGGTCCGCCACGGCGGGCGGGCAGCAGATGCCCGTGCACTGGGGCGGGGACTGCGAGTCGACGTTCGTCGCGATGGCGGAGTCGCTGCGCGGCGGCCTCTCGCTCGGGATGAGCGGGTTCGGCTACTGGAGCCACGACATCGGCGGGTTCGAGGGCACGCCGGACCCCGCCGTGTTCAAGCGCTGGGTCGCGTTCGGCCTGCTGTCGTCGCACTCGCGCCTGCACGGCTCGAACTCCTACCGCGTGCCGTGGGCGTTCGACGACGAGGCGGTCGACGTCACGCGCCGCTTCACGCAGCTGAAGATGCGGCTCATGCCGTACCTCGGCGGGGCCGGCGAGGAGGCCGCGACGACGGGCGTGCCCGTGATGCGCGCGATGGCGCTGGAGTTCCCCGGCGACCGGGGCGTCGCGGGGGTGGCGACGCAGTACATGCTCGGCGGCGCCCTGCTCGTCGCCCCCGTGTTCTCCGCGGGCCGGGCGACGCAGGTGTACCTGCCCGCCGGGACGTGGACGCACCTGCTCACCGGCGAGCGCGTCGCCGGGGCCGGCTGGCGCACGGAGGAGCACGGCTTCGACTCGCTGCCCCTGTACGTGCGGCCCGGCACCGTGCTCCCCGTCGGCGCCGTGCGCACCGCGCCGGACTACGCGTGGGCGGACGGCGTCACGCTGCGGCTGTTCGAGCTCCCCGACGGGTACGACGCCGTCACGACCGTGCCCGGGGGCACCGGCACACCCGCCACGTTCCGCGTGCGGCGCACCGGGACCCGCGTGACCGTGGTCAGCGACGACGCCACCGCCGCGTGGTCGGTCGCCGTGGGCGCGCTCGACGAGCCCGCCGCGTCCGCCACGGGTGCCGGCACGCTCAGCGTCGACCTGGCCGCCGCCGCATGAGCGCTGCCCGCTCGACCGTCACCCGGCCCGAGGACTGGCACCGGGCCACCAACCCCGTCCTCCCCGGGTTCCACCCCGACCCCTCCGTGTGCCGGGTGGACCACGGCACGCCCGACGCCCCCGACACGTGGTTCTACCTGGTCAGCTCCACGTTCGAGTACCTGCCGGGCCTGCCCGTGCACCGCTCGCGCGACCTCGTGCACTGGGAGCTGGTCGGGCACGTCGTGACCGACCAGCTCGACTACTCGCGGCTGGGGGACTCCGGCGGCCTGTACGCCCCGACGATCCGGCACGACGGCGAGCGGTTCCTCGTCGTCTGCACCCACCTCGGCGGCCCCGAGGGCGGGACCGGCAACTTCGTCGTCAACGCGACGGACGCGGCCGGCCCCTGGTCGGCGCCCGTGTGGTGGCCGACGTCCGAGGGCGTCGACCCGTCCCTGCTGCTGGACGACGACGGCCGGATCTGGGCGCACGGGGCACGCGCCGCGCACGAGCCGCAGTGGGCGCACCAGGGCGAGATCTGGGTCCGGGAGGTCGACCCCGCCACGCTCGAGCTCACCGGCCCGGAGACGGTCGTCTTCACCAGCGCCCTGATCGGCGCGGTCTACACCGAGGGCCCGCACCTCTACCGGCGCGGCGGGTACGTGTACCTCGTCGCCGCCGAGGGCGGCACGGGGCACCACCACGCCGTCGTCGTCGCCCGCGCGGAGTCGCCCACGGGCCCGTTCGAGCCGTCGCAGGACAACCCGGCGCTGACGCACCGCCACCTCGGCCCCGACGCCGTCGTGGTGAACGTCGGGCACGCCGACCTCGTCGAGGCGGCGGACGGCTCGTGGTGGGCGCTCGCGCTCGCCTCCCGGCTGTCGGACGGCATCGACCTGCTCGGCCGCGAGACGTTCCTGCTGCCCGTCGACTGGGTCGACGACTGGCCCGTCCTGGCGCCCGGCGTCGGGACGCTCGTGCCGGAGCCGGGCGGGCCGGCGGGCACGCGCACCGGCGCCGACTCGCCCCGGCCGCACGCCGCGTGGGTGGCCGTGCGCCGGCTGCCCGGTGCCGTGGCCGAGCTCGACCACGCCGGGGCGCGCGCGACCCTGCACGCCGGTGCGGGGATGGCCGCGAGCGAGCCCGCGTTCGTCGGCCGGCGGCTCCTGTCGCCGGCCGCCGTGCTCACGCTCGAGCTCCCGGACGACGCGCTGACCTGGGCGGGCGCACCCGGCCGCGAGGTCGGGCTGGCACTGCGCCAGTCGGGCACGCAGTGGCTCACCGCCGGCCTGCGCGCCGGCGCCGACGGGCCGCGGCTCGTCGTGACGCGGTGCGTCGACGGGCAGGCCGACGTCGTCGCGGAGCACCGCGTGCACGGTGCCGGGACGGTCCGCGTGCGGGTCGAGGGCGCGCGCGCCGACATCGGCTGGCAGGACGGGTCGGACGGCTCGGACGTCACGGACGGCTCCGACGGCTCCGACCGCACGGCGGTCGCGGCGGTCACCCGGGTCGACGTCACGCACCTGTCGACCGCGTACGCGGGCTGGTTCGTCGGTGTCGTGCTCGGCCCCTACGCGCTCGGCGACGGCGACGTCACGGTCGGCCGCCTGGAGCAGCGGGCCGTGTGAGCCGCCCGGCCGGCACTCCGGGGCGGGCGCGACGGGGACGCACGCCGCCCGCGCCCACGCGCGTCGGCTGCGGCAGCATGTCGGGGTGACCGACCCCGCCACCCCCGCGCCCGCGCCCGCCGGCGTGCGCATCGTCCCGCTCACGGCCGCGCACTGGCCCGAGGTCCGTGACGTGTACGCCCGCGGCATCGCGACCGGCGAGTCGACCCTCGAGAGCGAGCCGCCCGACTGGGACCGCTTCGACGCCGGCAAGCTGCCCGACCACCGGTTCGTCGCGGTCGACGAGGACGGCACCGTGCTCGGGTGGGTGGCCGCGAGCCCGACCTCCGAGCGCGCCGTCTACGCGGGCGTGGTCGAGGTGTCGGTGTACGTGCACCCCGACGCGCACGGCCGCGGCGTCGGGCGCGCGCTGCTGACGGCGCTGCTGGCGTCCACCGACCGCGGCGGCATCTGGACCGTCCAGGCCGTCGTGTTCCCGGAGAACCGGGCGAGCGTCGCGCTGCACACGTCGCTCGGGTTCCGCGTGGTCGGGCGGCGCGAGCGCCTGGGCCGCGCGGCGCACGGGCCGCGGGCGGGCACGTGGCGGGACGTGCTGCTGCTCGAGCGTCGACGCTCCCGGGACTGAGCGTCGCACCGGGCGGCGGCCGGGACGGCCGCCGGGCACCGGGTCACCAGTCGGCGCGCTCCGCGAGGCCCAGGGTGTACTCCACCCAGAACCGGCCCGCCGGCGGGCCGCCGTGGCACGTGCCGTCGGACAGGCCGACGGTCTTGACCCACAGGTTCGCCACGTGCGGGCCGGTGCCCGTCGCCCCGGGCCGGGTGCCGAGCGCGCGCCCCGGCGGGTTGCACCACTGCGTGCCGTCCTCGCCCGCGAGCGGGCCGTTGCCGTTGCGCGACGTGTCGACGACGAACGCCGCCCCGCCGAGCAGCGCCGACAGGTACCGCCCGTAGGCCGCCTCGTGCTCGGTGCGCTGGAAGTTCGCGGTGTTGACGGCGAAGCCCGCGGCCCGGTCGACCCCCGCGGCGCGCAGCCGCAGCGCCATGTCCCGCAGCGCGTCGGCGCTCCAGCCGAAGCTGTTGCTGCTCGCCGCGTCGAGGTAGACCTCCGCGCCGGCGTCGACGAAGGCGTCGACGGAGTGCCGCAGCGCCGCGAGGCGCGCGTCGCGGTCGCCGCAGCGCTCCAGGTGCAGGAGCGCGTCCGGCTCGACGACGACCACGGCGTCCGCGCCCGCCAGGCCCGCCGCGACGTCGTCGACCCACGCCGTGTACTCGCCGGTGGTCGGGAAGCCGCCCGCCGAGTGGCTGCCGCAGTCGCGGTCGGGGATCGCGTACGCGACGAGCACCGGGGTGCGGCCCGCCGCGCGCGCGGCGTCGGCGTACGCGCGCACGCCGGCGGCCGTGTCTGCCGGCCCCAGCCAGCGCGCCGACACGTGGGCCGCGGCCTTGTCGAGCAGCGCCGCGTCCTCGTCCCGGCCCTCGGCGCGGGCGTCGCGGGCGGCCCGCGCGGCGGCGGAGGACGGGTCGACGTACGGCGGCGCGGCAGAGAGCACGGTGCTGAACGCGCGCTCCCCCGGGGCGGCGCCGTCCGGGCGCGCGGGGTCGTCGGGACGCGCGAGGGCGCCCGGGTCGTCGGCGCCGTCCGGACGCGGCAGCGGGTCGGGCAGCGGCAGGCCGACGACCGTCGGCGCGCGCTCGGCCGGCGGCGACGGCGTCGACCACACCGCGTCGCCGTCGCGGCCCACGAGGTACGCGCGGCCGTGGTCCTTCACGACGAGCCGGGCGCCGGGCACCGCGGTGCCCGTGGACCAGGCGACCGTGCCGTCGGGGGCGACGAGGCGCACGTCGCCGTCGGCCGTCACCGTGGCGTGAGCACCCGCCGGCGCGGGCGGGGCCGCCCACGCGAGCCCGTCGGCCGAGGTCAGCGTGAAGGTCCCGTCCTCGCCGACGGTGAGGCGCACGCGCCCGTCACCGCTGGTCACCGACTCGCCGGGCAGCAGGAGCCCACCCGTGGGGACGCGGTCGGCGGGCGCGGTGCGCAGCGCGGGGCCGTCCGTCGTGGCCGCCCACACCTGCTCCCCCGCGCCGTCGAGCGTGCGCAGCAGCCCCGGCTCGACCACCGTGCGCGCGCCGGGCGCGTCCGTGCCGGTGCTCCACAGCACGTCGCCGTCCGCGGCGACCACCTCGAGCCGGCCCTCCGGCCGCTGGACGAGGCGCGCGCCGGCGTGCCCGGCGGTCCCCGTGTGCCACACGACCCGGCCGCCCGACCGCAGCGTCACGTCACCGTCCGGCTGCACGGCCAGCTCGGTGTCGCGGTCGGCCGCGTGCAGGGCGTCCCCGGGGCCGAGCGCGTCGCCGCTGCCCAGTGCGTCCGCGGGCGCGGGGGTGCCGGCCGGTGACGGCAGCGTCAGCACGAGCGTGGCGAGCAGCACAGCGGCGGCGAGCGCGACGACGGCGAGCCGGGCGTGCGGCTGGCGCGGCGGGCGCGACGGGTGCGGTCCGGGCGGCATCTCCGTCCTCGTCCTGGGTCGGTCGGAGCGGGTGCGGTGCGGTGCAATGCGGGCCCGCGCGGCGGGGGACCGGGAACGCGAGAGGCGCGGCACCCGGGGGTGCCGCGCCTCTCGTCTGCGCGCCCGAAGGGACTCGAACCCCCAACCTTCTGATCCGTAGTCAGATGCTCTATCCGTTGAGCTACGGGCGCGTGGCCGTTGCGGGCCGGAGAGAACATTACAGGAGCGACGCCCCTGCCCCAAACCCGATGCCCCCGGCCGCCGCGGTGCGACGCAGGTCACGCCGGGGGGACGACCCGGCTGACCACGTACGCGTGCTTGCCGAGCTGCCGGCCGCGCACGAACCCGAGGTCCTCGAACAGCTCGACCGTGCCGCTGAACAGGAACCGGCCGTGCGCCACGCGCCCGTCGGTGCCAGCCGATGCACCAGCAGCCGCCGACGATGCCGTTGTTGCGCTCGACCAGCTCGGCGAACGCGTCCCAGGTCGACGCGTCGAGGGTCGTGACCCCCGGTGCCACGTCAGGCCCGCGCGGCGTCGTCGAGGACCGCGCGGCGTCGTCAGGCCCGCGCGGCGTCGTCGAGGACCGCGGCGAGCTCGGCCGGCCGGGTGAGCATCGGCCAGTGGCCGGAGTCGAGGTCGACGTAGGAGACGTCCCGCGCCGCGGCGAGCTCCGGCACGTCGCCGGCGGCGACCCACGCGCGGGCGTCGTCCGGGCTGAACTCGGGGCAGACGACCGTGACGGGGACGCCGTACCGGCGCTCGTCGCGCAGGCGGACGACGCCGCGGGCCACCCGCTCGGGGACGGGCGCGGTGCGGGCCGCCAGGGCGTCGCGCGCCGCGTCGTCGAGGTCGGCGCTGTCCGCGCCCTCGAACGGGCCCCACCCGGGGAACGGCATGGCGCCGTCGACGACCGGGAAGAAGTCCGCGTACGTCGCGCCGTCCGGCACCGGGAACCCCCCGACCAGCACCGTGCGGCGGACCGCCCCGGGACGCGCGTCGGCGGCGGCCCACGCGAGCGCCGCCGCGGCGGAGTGGCCCACGACCAGCGGCGCGTCGGCGGCGTCGACGGCCGCGACGACGGCCGCGACCTGGTCCTCGAGCGACGCGGCGGCCGCCGCGTCCGGTCCGGTGCCCGGCAGCTCCACGGCCACGGGCCGGTGCCCCCGGCGGCGCAGCGCGTCCGCCACGGCGTCCCACTCCGACGCCGCCAGCCACAGCCCGGCCACGAGCACCATGTCCACGGTCCGCTCCTCCGTCGTCCCCGTGCGCCCGCGGCGTCCGGGCCGCGTGGCACGTCGTCGGTCCGACGGTAGGGGCACGGCCGTCCGCGCGCTCCCCGGGCAGGTGGCAGCCGACCTCGGCTCGCGGCTCGGTGCGCGGGGACGCGCTCCCCCGGCCCCCGCACGACGAGGGCCCCCGCCGAGCAGGTGCTCGACAGGGGCCCTCGCAGGAGCGGAGACGGTGGGATTTGAACCCACGGAAGGGTTGACCCCTTCACGGCCTTAGCAGGGCCGCGCACTAGACCTGGCTATGCGACGTCTCCAGGACGTGCACAGGCTACCCGCCGCCGGTCGAGGCGCCAAAGCGCGGCGCGGCGGCCCGGCCGCGGGTCCGGCGGCGGCCGGTCAGTGCTCGAAGCCCCACTCGCGGTCGGTCACCATGCGCGCGACCGCGAGGCCCACCGCGAGCGCGGTGACGACGAGCGCGGCGGGCACCCCGTACTCCAGGGCCGTCGTGACGTCGCCGTTGCTCAGGTGGTAGACGGCCCGGTACGCCCCGACGCCCGGCACCATGATCGTCACCGCCGGCACGTAGACCGTCACGCGGGGGATGTTCAGGCGCGGCGCGGCCCACGCGGCGAGCAGCCCGACGAGGAACGCCGCGACCGCGGCGGCGGCCTGCGGCGGCCACACGAGCTGCTCCACGGCGGCGATCCGCAGGACGTTCGGCACGGCGGCGACGCCGGCGGCGACGAGCGCCATCGACCACGGGCTGTTGAACATCAGGGCGAACCCCAGCACGCCGACGAACGAGGCGAGCAGCCGCAGCGCCTGCCGCGCGGTGGGGTCCAGCGCGGCCGCGCCGGGCGGGTCGGGGCTCAGGCCGACGACGATCGACACGGCCCACACCGCGAACGCGGCGGACACGAAGATCATCAGCGCCCACGTCAGCCGCGCGACGCCCGCGGACAGGTCGAGCCGCGCGAGGTCGAGCGCGCCCGTGACCAGCGGGAACCCGGGGACGAGGAACAGCGCGGCGGCCACGTAGCCCGTCTCGTGCGCGCCGCCGGTGACCCCGGCGAGGTCGAGCAGCGCGACGAAGCCGAGGTAGGTGACCGCCGCGAGGGCCGCCGCCAGCATCGTCACGCCGAACTGGTTGTAGCCGCGGTGCAGCATCGTGCGCCGCAGCCCCTGCCCGAGGCCGGCGCCCAGGAACGCCCCGAGCACCTCGACGGGCCCGCCGTTGTTGAGGAAGGCGAACGCCCCGCACGCGAGGGCCGCCCACAGCGCGTTCAGCCACACCGGGTACAGCGGCGGCTTCGTCGCGATGCGGTCGACCTCCGCGTCCACCTCCGCGACGGTCACGGGCGCGTGCGCCTCGACGCGTTGCGCCAGGTGCTCGAGCTCGGCGAGGCGGTCGGTGTTGACGCCGACGCTGCGGACCTCGGTGACCTCGGTGCGGAACGAGCGCCCCTGGTGCGACGTCGTCGTGATCTCCGTCAGCGTCACGTGCGCCTGGTGGCGGTCGACGCCGAGCGCGCGCGCCACGCGGGCCATCGACGCCTTGACGCGGTACGACCCCGTGCCGGCCGACAGGCTGAGCCGCCCGACGCGCAGCACCGTGCCGGACCGTCGGATCAGCTCGAGCTCGGCATCGTCCGGTCCGGTGGGCACGACGCCCATCATGACGGCTCCACCCCCGCCCACCCGCGACAAGCGACCCGCCCACCCCCGCGCCTCCCCCCGACGCCGGGCCCGTGAGGTGCAGATCCGCCGGGCCATGCGCTCGGAAAGCGGGTGCATCTGCACCTCGCCGGCTCGGGCCGGGGGGTCAGGGTGGGGGTGGGAGGGGTTCGGCCGTCTCCTGTTCGCGTTCGCGGGCGCGCTCGGTCGTGGCGCGGGCGCGCTCGAGCTCGCGGCGGGACGCCCGGACGGCCTTCTCGCGCTCGTGCGCGGCCGTCTGCGCCGTCATGACGGCCTCGTCGACGCGCGGCAGAGCCGAGCGGGCCTCGGTGAGCCGGCGGCGCAGCTCCGAGAGCTGCCGGACCAGCTCCTCCTCGGCCCGGTACGCCTCGGCCGACGCCTCCTCCGCATCCTCGAGAGCGGTGGCGGCGTCCCGCTCGGCGCGGGTGGCGCCGTCGTGCCGCTCCTCCAGGCGGGCCAGCTCGGCCTCGGCGTCCTCGCGGGCCGCCACCGCCTGCTCGTGCCGCAGCCGCGCGCGCTCCCGCTCCCGCTCGGCGCGCTCCTCCGCGGCCCGGCGCTCGCGCTCCGCGCGCTCCTCGGCGGCCCGGCGCACGCGCTCGGCGCGCTCCTCGGCGGCCCCGCGCTCCCGCTCGGCGGCCTCGGCGCGGGCGCGCTCCGCCTCGGTGGTCGCACCGTCGGACGACGTCCGGCTGCCCCCGGGCCGGGACGTCGGGCCGCGCTCGGCGCGTCCGGGGGTCCGAGCACGTCCCCTCGAGCCGCCGGCGGAGCCGCCGGACGCGCCGCCGTCGCCGTCGCCGGGGCGGTCGTCGTCTCCGTCGCCGTCGCTGTCGTCGCCGGCTGCGCCGCCGCCCGACGCGTCCCCGCGGCGCGCACGGGCCGGCCCGTCCCGCCCACCGACGGGGAACGCCGTCACCACGGCGTCCGCGCCGTCGGCGGCGTCGGCACCCCCGTCGTGCGCGTCCCCGTCCGTGCCGCCCTCCGGGCGCGCGTCGTCGTGCGCGGCGGCGCCGCGACCGCCCGCGTCGGCGGCCGTACGGGCTGCGGGCCCGGGCTCGGCCGTGCCGAAGCCGACGTACTCCTGGCCCTGCGTCAGCGTGCCGCTCGTGACGGCGTCGGCGACGCGCGGGTCCAGCAGCGCCGCGTTCAGCGTGCGGTCCACCTCCTGCGCGGCCGCCTCCGACACCTTCTGCCCGGCGGCCGCCGCCAGGCGCCGCGCGCGGCGCACGAGCCCGGCGACGAGCGTGCGCCGCTGCGTGCTCAGCTCCCGCAGCGCCGGGCCGTCGAGGGACCGCTCCGCCTCCTGCAGCCCCTCGCCGACGGCGCGGACCTGCTCCGCGAGGGCCGGGTCGTCGCGCATGAGCAGGTTCACGGCCCACGCGGCGAGCGTCGGCTTGCGCAGGGCCGCGATCTGGCGGGCGAGGTCCCGGTCCTTCCCGGCCTTCGCCTCGCGCGCGGCGGCGTCCCGGCGCGCGACGAAGTCGGCGAGCGACCCGCCGTACAGGTCGTCGACCACCTCGTCCAGGCTCACCACGGCTCCACCCTGCCCGACGCGCCGCCGTCCGGCACCCGCCCCCCGGAACGACCCGTCGCGGACACCCCCCGGGCATCCCGGGCCATCGTGACGGGGCACCGGCCGCCGAACCCGGAGTTCCCCAGCGTCCAGGGGCACCGGTGCTGAGAAAGCGCCGGTTCGTCGGCAGGGGTGAGCCAGCAGCGGTCAGCCGGCGTTCGGGCGGCGGGGCGGGAGCCAGCGGTTGCCGTAGCGGCGGGTGAGCCGGCCGTCGGTGGTCTCCGCGAGCTCGTCGAGGCGGCTGAGCACGGCCCATCCGACCCGCCGCGCGGCGCCGTCCCCCTCGGCCTGGAAGCGGACGGTCACGCGGGCCTCGCCGCGCACGACGCCGACGTCGTGGGCCTCCACGGTCGTCAGCGCGCGGGCGGCGGCGACCGCCTCGGGCAGGACGTCGGCCGGGGCCGTGCCGGGCCGCAGCAGACCGACGGTCGCGGTCACGCGGTACGACGGCACGCCCGCACCTCCCGCCGCCCGCTCACCGGCCCATCCTCCCCCGCCCGGCGCTCGCCCCGTCGCTGCACCGCACGGGGACGGCGCCTGCCGGGAGCACACGTCGTCCGCCTCAGCCGGTGCCGCGCCGCCCGTCCGACGGTCCCGGCGCCACGGGCACCAGCAGCGCGACCGCCCCGCCCCACTCCCCCACCAGGTCGACGGCCCCCGGCTCGCGAAGCCACTGCATCTGTCGGCGGCGCTCGTCCGCCGACAGCCGCCCGCGGCTCCGGCCGGGCTCCGCGAGGGCCCGGCCGGCCTCCCGCGGATCCGCTGCCCGGGGACCGGGCTCACACGACCGTGCTCACGCCTCGATCCGGAGCGTGACGGCGTCGGCGGCGTGCGCGTGCGACGCGACGTCGAGCTCGACGCCGACGCCCAAGGGCAGCCGCAGGCGCTTGGCGTCGGCGTCCCACCGCGAGAGCGGTGCGAGGCTCACCGGCACGGCGACCTCGACGGCCTGCCCCGCCGGGACCTCGGCGACGGCGAACCCGACGACCGCGGTCTCGCCCGCGCGGTCACCCTCCGTGCGGCGGCCGTAGACCTGCACGACGTGCCGGCCGTCCCGCTCGCCGGTGTTGCGCACGCGCGCGGTCACGGTCAGCGCGCCGTCGACCACCGGGCCCGCGGCCGCGTCCTCCACGGCGAACGTCGTGTACGACACGCCGAACCCGTGCGGGTACGCCGCCTCGACGCCGAGGCGGTCGAGCAGCCGCTGCCCGTGGAACCGGTCGTACGTGATCGCGGTCGCGTCGCGGTCGAAGAACGGCAGGTGCTCCTCGCTCGTCGGCACCGAGAACGGCAGCCGCCCGGACGGGTTGTGCGCCCCCGTGAGCACGTCCGCGAGCGCGTGCCCGCCCTCCATGCCCGCGTACCACGTCATGACCAGCGCGGGGACGTCGTGCTGCCACCGCTCCATGAGCACGGCACCGGCCGCGACGATGCCCACGACCGTGCGCGGGTTGGCCGCGGCCACCGCGCGGATGATCTCCTCGTCGACCGGGCGCAGCGTGAGCGACCGGCGGTCGCCGCCGTACTCGTCGCCGGCGGTCATGACGACGTTGCCCTCGCCGGCGGCCGCGGTGATCGCGTCGGACGCCTGCCCCTGGCCGTCCGGCTGCTCGGGGAACAGCGCGAGCAGCTCGGGCCGGTTCATGGTGTCGGAGCCGACGTACTCGCCCTCGTCCCGCTCGTCGAAGCCGGCGACGACGACCGCGACGTCGGCCGCGCGGGCCGCCTCGGCCGCGGCGGCCGGGTCGTCCTGGTCGACGACGGTCACCGTGGCGCCGGGGAACGCGGCGCGGATGCCCTCGGCGGGGGTGACGTGGCTGGGCGGACGCACGTCGGACGAGCCCTTGTCGCCCATGTTCGGCGCGGTCGCGAGCCGGCCGACCACGGCGACCGACGTGACGCGCGCCGGGTCGAGCGGCAGGACGGGCGCGCCCTCGACGGGCTCGTTGCGCAGCAGGACCATCGCGCGGCGGGCGACCTCGCGGGCCAGGTCGCGGTGCGCCTGCGACGCCATCAGCTCCACCGGGAAGTCGCCCTGGTCGCGCCGCGCGTAGGACCGCAGCTGTGCGGCGAGCAGCCGCACGCCGGCGCGCTCGACGAGCTCCCACGTCGTCTCGCCGGCCTCGAGCTGGCGGGGCAGGTCGCGGGCGCGCTGCTGCACGAACGGCTCCTCGAGGTCGAGGCCCGCGTTGAGCGAGGCGGCCGCGTCGCGCAGGCCCCAGATGAAGTCGCTGACGGTGATGCCGTCCCAGCCCCACTGGTCGCGCAGCACGTCGGTGAGCAGGTAGTGGTTCTGCCCGGCCCACTCGCCGTTGACGGAGTTGTAGGCCGACATGATCGCGGAGACGCCCTCGTCGACCGCGCGCCTGAAGTGCGGCAGGTAGACCTCGTGCAGCGTGGCCTCGTCGACCGTGACGTCGACCGTGAAGCGGGCGTTCTCCATCGAGTTCAGCGCGTAGTGCTTGGCGCACGCCATGGCGTACCGCTCGACGCCGCGGGTCAGCGCCGCCCCGAGCTCGCCGAGGTGGAACGGCTCGTCGCCGTACGTCTCCTGCGCGCGGCCCCACGCGGGGTGACGGGGCAGGTTGATGCAGACGCCGCCGAAGAAGTTGCCGCCGATCGCGCGCAGCTCCCGGCCGATCGCCTCGCCGACCTCCTCCTCGAGGTCGACGTCCCACGTCGCGCCGCGCGCCATCGACACGGGGAACGCGGTGCCGTGGCCGGAGACGACGCCGCGCGGCCCGTCGACGAACCGGATCCCCGGGATGCCGAGCCGCTCGACCGCACCGTGCACGTACGGGCGGACGTTGTAGCCCTGCCCCATCTCCGCCATCCCCTGCCAGAACGGGGTGTCCCCGTCGAGGAGCCCGAGCCGCTCGCCGTCGTCCAGCGCGGCGTACAGCGCGGCGGCCTCGTCGGCGGGCGCCGCCCCGGCCCGGACCCGGTCGACGGCCTGGTCGAACGCGGTGCGTCCCGTGTCGCTCACTGCTGCCCCACTTCGTCGTGACGTCGTCTGCCGAGTAGACGGTAGGTAGTGGACCGCACCCCGGCGCGGCGACGGCCCGGACCGGTCGGGCCCGGGCCGTCGCGTGGTGCGGGCGCCGGCCGGTCAGGCCGCCGGTGCCACCGACGCCACGGCCCACGCGGGCAGCTCGAGGTCGATCGTCAGCACGCCGTCGGCGTCGACGACCAGCTCGGTGCGCCACAGGCCGTCCGCGACCTCGCGCAGCTGCGCGGTCTGCTCGCGCGTGAGGTTGAGCGGCTCACCCATCGCGTGCCACGCCTCGGCGACGTTGCCGTGCTCCCAGTCGACGCGCTCGACGGCGTACCGGGCACCGGGGGCCAGGCCCGCGACCTCGTGCCGGACCCGGCGGGCGGGACCCTTCTCGGCGAGCGCGCGCGTCGAGGAGTAGCCGATCGCGCCGCCGACACCCTGCGTGCCCATGTCGTCGGGGTAGTTGAACAGCACCGCGGAGAACGCGTCGGTGCGGCTGTCGCGCGTGAGGACGCCGTGCGGCGTCTGCGCCAGCAGGCGGTCGCCGAGGCGCGCGAGCATCGAGAACGCGTGGAACGTCGGCTTGTGCAGGCCCTGCTCGTTGACCAGCCCGAACCCGCCGTGGAACGGGCCGATGCCGGCGCCGCCCTCCTCGAACACGTCGGTGAACGTCCAGTACGAGATCGAGTCGGCCAGGTCCGTGCACTGCAGGTACGCGCGGGTGATGTACGTGGCCGCGAACAGGGTGTCGTGCATGTTGTCGCGGCTCGAGGGCGTGGTCGACCACTCGGTGACGTGCACCTCGGCGTCCGGGTACGCGCTGCGCGCGAGCAGGTCGCGCATCGTGACGAGGTCGTCGCGGGTGGCGTCGGCGTAGCGGTGGATGTGCCGGATCTCCCCGTCCTCGTGGTACGCGAAGTCGGTCGGGTACAGGTGCGTGGAGACGAAGTCGACCGGCAGGTCGCGCTCGGCGCACCAGGTCAGGAACTCGTCGATCCACACGGGTCGCCAGTCGAGCGCGTCGACGTCCTGCGCCGCGGCCGTGCCGTGCGTGGCGCTGCGGTCCTCGGTCTCGCCGGCGTAGCGGTCGTCCGGGACGAAGACGCTCGTCGAGGGGCCGCCCACCAGGAGCTGGGAGTCGACGCCCTTGACCGCGCGCACGGTGGCCTCGTACAGCTCGAAGTACTGGGTGCGGGTGCCGGTCCAGAACATCGGCACGAGGTTCGGCTCGTTCCACACCTCGAAGCGCCAGCTACGCACCTCGTCGATGCCGTAGCGCTCGACCCAGTGCTCGACCGTGGCGGTCACGAGGTCGGCCCAGCGCCCCATGTCCTTCGGCGGGCTGCAGTGGGCCTTCCACCAGAACAGCGTCTCGGTCTGCGTCGCCAGCTCGCGCGGCATGAAGCCGAGCTCGACGAACGGCCGCGCGCCGGCCTCGAGGACGAAGTCGATGACCTTGTCGACGTAGCTGAAGGTGTGCAGCGGGCGCTCGAGCTCGGTGCCGGGCCCGAACCCGCCGCCGTTGGACGCGCGGTACACGAACATGTCGTCGTGGTAGAGCCCGTGGAACCGCACGGAGCGCGCCCCGAGCACGTCGACCGCCTCGCGGAAGTGCGCCTGCCAGTCCGCGCGCAGCGCCTCGTTGGCGCGGCCGGCGCCGACGCACTCGTTCCAGACGTGGCGCAGCGGGGCGTCCAGCGCCGGGGCGCCGTCGATGCGCCAGGGGGTGGTGCTCGTGTCGTGGGTCATGGTGCGTCTCTCCAGTGGCGTGAACGCGGCAGGAGCGCCGGGCTGCGGTGCCGACGCAGCCTCGGGCGCGTCGCGGTCGGCCGGGCGAGCGGGTGCGCCGCGATGCGCTCCCGCGGCCGGTGAAACAATTTCGACCAACCGTTGATGCGCCGGTGACGCTAACGTTGCTCCCGCCGTCGGTCAAAGGTGAACGCGCCGCGTCGCCGCAGGTTCCAGTGCGAAACAATTTCTGCGAGGGGTGACACGTGGCGAGCAGGTCACCCTCCCGGCGCGTGACGCTGGCCGACGTCGCGGCACACGCCGGGGTGTCGACCGCCACCGCGTCCAAGGCGCTCAACGGCCGCTACGGCGTGGGGCCCGACGCGCGCCGGCGCGTGCACGAGGCGGTCTCGCAGCTCGGCTACCGCTCGAGCACCGACGACGCGCACCCGCCGCGCAGGCGTGCGCTCGCCACCGTCGTCGACGGGCTGGAGTCGCCGTACATCTCCGGCGTCCTGCAGGGCGTCCTCGCCGCGGCGACCGCCGCCGGCGTCGACCTGCTGCCACGGCTCGCCCCGGACCGCGACCGCCGCCGCACCGGCGCGGCCGCCCGCGCGTGGGTCGCCGAGCAGCAGGCGTCCGGGGTCGTCGGGATCATCGGGCTCACCGTCGGCGAGCCCAACGCGATGCTCGCGGCGGCCCAGGACGCGCAGCTGCCCTTCGTCGTCGTCGACCCCGTGGACGTGCGCGACCCGCGCGTCGTCAGCATCGGCGCGACCAACTGGGCCGGCGGCCGCACCGCGACCGAGCACCTGGTCGGCCTGGGGCACCGGCGCATCGCCTGGGTGGGGGGCCCCGCGACGTCGGCGGCGTCGACCGAGCGGTTCCACGGGTACAGCGCCGCGCTCGCCTCGGCCGGCATCGAGGTGGACCGCGCCCTCGTCCGCGAGGGCTCCTTCAGCCTCGAGACGGGCCGCGAGCAGGGCATCGCCCTCCTGGGCCTGGCGGACCCGCCGACGGCCGTGGTGTGCGGCGACGACGAGATCGCCGTCGGCGTCCTGGGCGCGGCCCGCGCGCTCGGCGTCCCGGTGCCCGAGCGCCTGAGCGTCGTCGGCTTCGACGACACCCCGCAGGCGGCGTGGACGACGCCCGGGCTGACGTCGGTGCACCAGCCGCTCGCCGGCATGGGCCGCATGGCCGTGGAGACGGTGCTCGCGATGGCCGGCGGCCTGCAACCGGCGTCCCGCCAGGTGCAGCTCGTGACCACGCTCACCGTGCGCGACTCGACCGCTCCGCCCGGCTGAGCGCGCCCCACCGCCCCGCCCGCCGCGGCCCGCGTGACGGCCGCCCGGGTAGCGCCTGCTGGAAGACGCCCGGGGCGCGGGCACCACCCGGCACGCGGCAGGTGGCGGGATCGTCCCGGCGCACCGCCGCGGACGAGGCTGGACGGGTACCGACCGACCCGTCCGACCCGGCCCCAGGAGACCTCATGCCCACGCAGCCCACCCCGTCCACGCGCGGCCCCCGCGCACCTCGTCCCACCCGCCGGTCCGCGCTCACCGTGGTGTGCGCGCTGGCCGTCGGCGCCACGCTGGCGACCCCCGGCATCGCCGCCGCGGGCGACCGGGACCGCGGCAGCGGTCACGGGCACGGCGGCGGTCACGGGCACGGGCGCGGTCACCAGCCGCGGCCCGACGCGGTGCAGAAGGCGCTCGACCGCGTCGTCGCCCTGGGCGCCCCCGGCGCGCTCGCGTCCGTGGCGGACCGCCGCGGCGAGCGCGACCTCGTCGCCGGTGTCGGCGACCTGGCGACCGGCGCGCCCGTGCCCGTCGACGGGCAGGTGCGCATCGGCAGCGACAGCAAGGCGTTCCTCTCCGCCGTCGTGCTGCAGCTCGTGGGCGAGGGCCTGGTCGACCTCGACGCGTCCGTCGAGACGTACCTTCCCGGCGTCGTGCGCGCCGAGGGCCTCGACGCGGACGCCATCACCGTGCGCGACCTGCTGCAGCACACCAGCGGCATCGGCAGCTTCACGGCCGGTCCGCCGTTCGTCGTCGACGGCGTGCCCGCCCTGACCGCCACCAAGGACTGGTACGTCGAGCCGTACGAGCTGGTCGCCCTGGGCCTCGCCGCGCCGACCACCGAGCACGGGACCTGGGCGTACAGCAACACCAACTACGTGCTCGCGGGCCTGATCGTGCAGAAGGTGACGCACCGCCCGCTGGGCGAGGTGATCACGGACCGCATCATCGAGCCGCTGGGCCTGACCGACACGTACGTGCCCGGCCGCGGCGAGCGCGCGATCCGCGGCGAGCACCCGCAGGGGTACCACGCCGAGCCCGCCGGGACGGCGCTGTTCGAGCACACCGAGATCGAGCCCGCGCCGTCGTGGGCCGCGGGGGACATCGTCTCGACGCCCAGCGACCTGCGGACCTTCTACACCGCGCTGATCGGGGGCGAGGTCCTGCCGCCCGCCCAGCTCGCGGAGATGAGGACGACGGTCCCGATGGTGGGCTCGGGCCTCCCCGAGAGCGTGACCTACGGCCTCGGGCTGTTCGCCACGGAGCTGAGCTGCGGCATCACGGCGTGGGGCCACGGCGGCGCGATCCCCGGCTTCAGCACCGAGGGCGGCGTGAGCGAGGACGGCCGCGGCGTCATGGTCGCGACGAACGTCCTCTTCGGCGCGCTGCCGGCGGAGGCCGCCGGTGCCGCCCACGCCGAGGTCACCGGTCTGGTCGACACGGTCCTCTGCTCCTGACGTGGCCCCCGCCATGGTCCGGTGGCGTCAGCGGGCCAGCAGGGCACGCATCTCGGCGACGACCTCCCGCGGCGCCTCCTCGGCCATGAAGTGCCCGGCGCCGTTGGTGCGGTGCTCCAGGTCGTCCGCCCACGCCCGCCACAGGGCCGCGGCGTCGTAGCCGAGGGCGGCGCCCCAGTCCTGCTGGACCACGGTGACGGGCATCGACAGCGTCCGGCCGGCGGCCCGGTCCGCGCGGTCGTGCGCGACGTCGACCCCCGCCGACGCGCGGTAGTCCGCGACGATCGACGGCACGGCCTCGCGGCTGGCCCGCAGGTACTCGGCGCGGTACTCCGCCGGGATGGCCGCCGGGTCGGCGACCCACCCGTCGAGGAACGAGGCGAAGAACGTGTCCGCGACGGCACTGATCATCGGCTCGGGCACGCCGGCCGGCTGCGCCATCAGGTACAGGTGCCACGCGACCTTGGCGTCGGCCCCGTGCAGCACGTCCCACATGTCGAGGGTGGGCAGCACGTCCAGGACCAGCAGGTGCGTGACCGCGTCGGGGTGGTCGAGGCCCGCGCGGACCGCGACGAGCGCGCCCCGGTCGTGCCCGGCCAGCGCGAACCGGTCGTGCCCGAGCGCGGCGGTCAGCGCGACGACGTCGGCGGCCATCGTGCGCTTGGCGTACGTGTCCTCGTCGGCCCCGGCCGGCTTGTCGCTGTCGCCGTAGCCGCGCAGGTCGGGGCAGATCACGGTGTGGTCCGCGGCCAGGTCCGCCGCGACGTGTCGCCACATGACGTGCGTCTGCGGGAAGCCGTGCAGCAGCACGACGGCGGGCCCGCTGCCCGCGACGGCGGCGTGCAGCGCGACGCCCGGGGCGGTCTCGACGCGGTGGTGGGTGAAGCCGGGGATGGTCAGGGACATCGCGTCCTCCGTCGGTCGGGGTGGGATGCACCCACCCTGCCGGGGCCCGATCAGCGGACGATCAGCGGACTACCCTGCCGGGGTGACGGCCGTGGAGATCCGGGTGCTGGGCCCGGTGTCCGCCACCGCCGACGGCGTCGCCCTCCCGCTGCACAAGCGGCGGCTGCGCGAGCTGCTCGGGGTCCTCGTCGCGGCCGGGGGACGCACCGTGCCGACGGACGCGCTCGTCGACGACCTGTGGGACGGCGCCGGTCCCGCCGGCGCGGTCGGGGCGGTGCGCACGTTCGTCGGGGAGCTGCGCCGCGCGCTCGAGCCGGACCGGGCGCCGCGTACGCCGCCGCGTGTGCTCGTCACCGTCGGGACCGGGTACGCGCTGCGCCTGCCGCCCGGGGCGGTGGACGCGTGGCGCGTCGTGGACGCGGCGGCGGAGGCCCGCGGCGCGTCCCCGGCGGCGGCCGTCCCGCTGCTGACCGGCGCCCTGGCGCAGTGGCGCGGCGACGCGTACGAGGAGTTCGCGGACCGCCCGTGGGCGCAGCCGGCGCGGGCGCGGCTCGCCGCCCTCCGCGCGGACCTGGTCGAGCGCCTCGGGGACGCGCTGCTCGCGACGGGCCGGGCGTCGGACGCCGTCGCGCTGCTGGACCCGCACGTGGCGGCGCACCCGTGGCGCGAGGACGGGTGGCGCCTGCTCGCCACCGCGCTGCACCGGGCGCAGCGCCCCGCCGACGCCCTGGACGTCCTGCGCCGCGGGCGGCGGACCTTCGCCGACGACCTGGGCCTCGACCCCGGCCCCGCGTTCGTCGCGCTCGAGCAGGAGGTCCTCGAGCGCCGTCCGCAGCCCTGGCAGGACGGCGGCCTGTCGGCGCTCGACCGGCGCGGTGCCCGCGCCCGCCTGGAGGCCTCGGGGGCCGTGCTGACCAGCCTCGCCGTCTCGGGCGACCTCGCGACGGTCCGCACCCAGCGGCTGGCGACCATCGCCGCCGCCGAGCAGCTCGACGACCCGCAGCTCACCGCGCGCGTCATCGGCGGCCTCGAGGCACCGGGGGTGTGGACGCGCTCGGACGACGAGGAGCTCGCGGCAGCCATCGTCGCCGCGGCGACCCGCACGCTCCCCCGCGTCGCGGGCAGCCCGCACGCGCGCGCCCGGCTCCTCGCGACCATCGCGCTCGAGGACCGCGGCACGGCCGCGCGCGAGGCGGAGGCGCACGAGGCCGAGCGGCTGGCGCGCGACCTCGGCGACCGCCGCCTGCTGTGCCTCGCGCTGAGCGGGCGGTTCATGCAGCGGTTCGCGCGGGCGGGGCTGGCGCGCGACCGCGCCGGCATCGGCGCCGAGCTGGTGGAGTCGGCGCGCCGTGCCGAGTCGACGACGTTCGAGATCTGCGGGCGCATCGTGCGCATGCAGGCGCTGTGCGCGCTCGGCCGCCTCGACGACGCCGCCGCCGAGGCTGACGCCGTCGACGCGCTCGCGTCCGCGGCCGAACGCCCCCTGGCCTCGACGTTCACCGCGTGGTTCCGGCACACCTTCGCGGGCGCCCCGGAGCCCGCCGCCCCGGACGAGATGCCGGGGTTCTCGCGCGGCATCGTTGCGCTCAGCCGCGTGACGCGGGCGCTGCGCACCGGCGGCGACGTCGAGGCCGCCCTCGGGGGACCGGACGGCGCCGCGCCCGGGCTCGGCCCGTACGAGGCGTGGGTCCGTCCCCTGCTGCTCGCCCGCGCGGGCCACCGCGACGAGGCCCGCTACGCGCTGGCCACCGCGCCCCCGCCGCGCCACGACCTGCTGCTCGAGGTCACGTGGTCGCTGCTGCTCACGGCCGCGCGCGAGGCCGACGTCCCTGACGTCGTCGCCCGCGCGTGGGCGGCCCTCCTGCCGGCCCGTGGCGAGCGCGCGGCCGGCAGCGGGGTGGTCGACGCGGGAGACGTGCGGACGCTGCTGGGGGGATAGCCCGCTCGTCGGTGCCGCCTGGGCGCCGCGGCCGACCGGTCAGCGCGGGGAGACGTCCAGCACGACCTCGAACTCGAGCAGCTGCGCACCCGAGCTCACGGGCCGCGGCCGGTCCCCGGCCGAGCCGGCGTGCGCGGCCCTCGCGTCACCGTCGCGCCAGGCGGCGAACGACTCCTCGTCGGCCCAGTGCGTCACGACGAAGTAGCGGTCCTCCCCCGCGGTCGGCCGCAGGAGCTGGAACCCGAGGAACCCCGGCGAGCTCTCGATGGTCCCCGCACGCGCGGCGAACCGGCGCTCGAGCTCCGCCCCGGCCCCGGGCGGCACGGAGATGGCGTTGATCTTCACGACGGACATGCAGCCAGCGTACGAGCGCGGGGCGGGACCGGCGCGAGCCGCACGCCCGTGCGCGCGGTGGGCCGTCCGGCGACGTCGCCGTCACTCGTCGCACGGGAGGAAGTGCTCCGCGATCGCGCTCGCGAGGCGGTTGCCGTCGACCTCGTACCGCTCCCCGGCGGGCACGGCGCGCAGGTGCTGCCCGTTCAGCCACACGCGCAGCGCGTCCTCTGCGGACTCGTCGTCGAGCGGACGGACGCGGACGGCGACCATGACGGGGCCCGTCGGCATGGCGGCGATCGCCTCGAGCGTGGCGAGGTCGTCCGCGTGCTCGGTGGCGTCCTCGGGCGCGAAGCACCCGGGCACAGGCTCGTCGAGCGACGCCTCGGGGTCGACGGTCGCGATGACCTGGGCCCGGGCGACGGCGCGCGCCAGGCGGTCGAGCTCCCCCGCGAGCATCCCGATGCCGGACTGCGGCTCGAGGGTGCTGACGGCGTAGGTGAGGACTGCGGCGGCGTCGGCGACGGCCTCGAGCGCGTCCGTGGGGTTCTGCATGACTCCTCCTTCGATGGCGGAGCCGCAGGGGCACGACTCCTTTCCCCATGCCACGGACCGAGCAGAAACGGAAGCCGGAAGTGCAGCCGGACTTCAGGCAGTTGCCGCGGAGGCGCACCCCCGTGCCACGGCCGTCGAAGAATGCGACGGCGACGTCGCCCGACGGCAGCGGGGGGCCGGTCGCGAGGAGGTCACGTCTGCAACGGCGAAGGGCCCCACCGCGTGATCACGCGGGTGGGGCCCTTCGACTGACGAGCGGTAGCGGTGGGCTTCAACGGCACGCCTTGTACCTGGCCGTTCGGGCCGGACGATCCTGTCCCTGACCTGGTCGGACACGGGCCCGAGCCGTGTAATGCGTTGCACGGTGCCGGACCCGGTCGGCCGGTCAAAGAGGCGAGCAATCGGCGACCTCCCAGCGATTTGGGGGATATCCAGATGTCAGGTACGTGCGCCGTCGCAACCCGCTACGTTGCCCGCGTGGCACGTTCAGTTCGAGCTATCGGGCTCGCCGGCATGGTGGTCGTGGTGCTGGCCGCGTGCGGGGGGCCGGACCTGTCGACGGTGGCAGTGGACGCGTGCAACATGTTCGCGTCCCGGACTGCGGAGGCTCCCGTGGGAACCGAGCGAGCAGACCTCATGGACGCGATGGCACCAAGTGTCGAAGAGGCTGACGAGAAGGCCCTCAAAGACGCCTACGAGGTGCTCGCCGCGGCCGAGCAGGGCGACGCCACCCAGTGGAGGGAGGCTGTAGCGGCCTTCTCCAAGACGTGCATCTCCCTCGGCTGGGAGCTTCCCGAAGGTTAGCCGGGGCGCGTGGCTGCTTGATGGCTTGGGCATATCGAGGCGTCGTACCGATAGCGGAGCACAAGAGGCTGTCGGAGGTCCGGGGCAGGGGTGGC
This sequence comes from Cellulomonas shaoxiangyii, assembly GCF_004798685.1. Lineage (NCBI taxonomy): Bacteria > Bacillati > Actinomycetota > Actinomycetes > Micrococcales > Cellulomonadaceae > Cellulomonas > Cellulomonas shaoxiangyii. The sequence goes on from NZ_CP039291.1 coordinate 3,425,396, forward strand.
GCAGCCATCACGGAGTGACGCCGTAGGCGCCCTTGACGCGGAGTGGAGACGACCGGATGCTCGGCGGTCGGTGCGGGGCCGGCGGGCCCCTTGGGCATGCCGACGAGAGCACGACGGCACGGCACTACGTGCAGCGGATCCACATCGCCCCGGACGTCCGCGTCGTCATTGACCAGTTGTTTGAGCACGCGGTCGAACACGGCAGCGAAGAGCCAAAGCGGTGAGTTTCCGGTTGCCTGGGAACGACGAAGGGCCCCACATCCGCGTGATCATGCGGGTGGGGCCCTTCGACTGACGAGCGGTAGCGGTGGGATTTGAACCCACGGTGGACTTTCACCCACACACGCTTTCGAGGCGTGCTCCTTAGGCCGCTCGGACACGCTACCTCGGCGGGTAACCCTACCCGGTCACAGCCCCAGGCTCCCAATCCGCCCCGGCGTGAGGTCGCGCACGCCCACCCCGCCGGCGCCGGTCACCCGCGAGCGCCGTCGTACCGTGGAACGGTGAGCACGTCGCAGACCCGTCCCGTCACCGCCGGCACGCTCGCCGACGTCGTCGACGTCCTGGCCGGCCGTCGCCTCACCGTGCTGACCGGCGCCGGCGTGTCGACCGACTCCGGCATCCCCGACTACCGCGGTCCCGACTCACCGCCGCGTACGCCCATGACGTACCAGCAGTTCGTCGGCGACCCCGCGTTCCGCCGGCACTACTGGGCCCGCAACCACGTCGGCTGGCGGCACGTGCACCGCACGCACCCGAACGCCGGCCACCGCGCGCTCGCGGAGCTCGAGGCGCGCGGCGTCGTCGTCGGGATCATCACGCAGAACGTGGACCTGCTGCACGAGGCGGCGGGCTCGCGCAACGTCATCGACCTGCACGGCCGGTACGACCGGGTCGTGTGCCTGCGCTGCCGCACGGTCGTGAGCCGCGCGGCCCTCGCCGAGCGGCTCGAGGCGCTGAACCCGGGGTTCGTGGAGCGCGTCGGCGGGGTCGTCGGGGACGTCGAGATCGCACCCGACGCGGACGCCGTCATCGAGCAGACCGCCGACTTCGTCGTGCAGGCGTGCTGGGCGCCGGACCCCGACGGCGGCGGCCCGTGCGGCGGCATGCTCAAGCCGGACATCGTGTACTTCGGGGAGAACGTGCCCCGGGAGCGCGTCGACCGGGCGTACGCGATGGTCGACGCCGCCGACGCGCTGCTCGTCGCCGGCTCGTCGCTGAGCGTGCAGTCGGGGCTGCGGTTCGTCCGGCACGCCGCGCAGAGCGACAAGCCGGTGGTGATCGTCAACCGCGGCGAGACCCGCGGCGACCGCCACGCCACGGTGACGCTCCACGCGGGCACGTCGGAGACGCTGACGACCCTGGCCGCGGAGCTCCCCACCCCCGCGCCCACCTGACCCGCGCCCCACGTCGGCGCCCACCCGCCGATGAGCGCACCCCACGTCGCACGAGCGCACCGCCATCGACGGGTGCACTCGCCCGCTGACGGGTGCACTCGCCCCGACGGGCGCACTCACGCGCCGACGGGTGCACTCACCCGCCGACAGGTGCACTGGCGCGCTGACGGGCGCACTCGCCCGCCGACGGGCGCACTCGTGCGCCGACCAGCGCACGCATGGTCCGGTACGCGCCCGGGCACGGGGCGAGCTGGGCCGCCGTCAGCGGTGGGTGGCGAAGAAGTTGCGCAGGAGGGCTGCGCACTCGTCCGCGCGCACGCCGGCGACCACCTCCACGCGGTGGTTCGTGCGCCGGTCGCGGACCACGTCCCACTGGGACCCGCACGCGCCCGCCTTGGCGTCCCACGCGCCCAGCACCAGCCGCGGGACGCGCGCGAGCAGCGTCGCCCCGGCGCACATCAGGCACGGCTCGAGCGTCACGACGAGCGTGCAGTCGTCCAGCCGCCACCGCCCGAGCGTCGCGGCGGCCGCGCGCAGGGCGACGACCTCGGCGTGCGCGGTCGGGTCCGCGTCGGCCTCCCGCCCGTTGCGACCGCGCCCCACGACCGCGCCGTCCGGACCCAGGACGACCGCCCCGACGGGGACGTCGCCGGTGGTCAGGGCGGCCCGCGCCTCGTCGAGCGCGGCGGTCATCGCGGCGTCGTCCGCGGGCGTGGCCCACGGCGACGGCGGGGTCACGACGACGTCCGCCCCGGTGCTCGCGTCGTCCACGCCCTGCCTCCGCACTCGCGCCCCACGGGCCGGCCGCCGCGTGCGACCGGCCGCGGGTGTCACGTCCGTCACCCCGGCGGCCGCCCCGCCGTTCGCGACGCCCCGGCCGTGACCGTTGGTCCCCGCCGCCGCCCGCATCCTCCCACTACCCTGACGTCCATGCGCCTGCACGTCGCCGACCACCCGCTCGTCGCCCACAAGCTCGCCGTCCTGCGTGACGCGGAGACGCCGAGCCCGACGTTCCGGCTGCTCGTCGACGAGCTCGTCACGCTGCTCGCCTACGAGGCGACGCGCGAGGTGCGCACGACCGAGGTCCGGATCACCACGCCGGTCGCCACGACCACGGCGGTCAAGATCGCCGACCCGAGCCCCATCGTCGTGCCGATCCTGCGCGCGGGCCTCGGGATGCTCGAGGGCATGACGCGCCTGCTGCCGACGGCCGAGGTCGGCTTCCTCGGCCTGCAGCGCGACGAGGAGACGCTCGAGGCGATCACGTACGCGAACCGCCTGCCCGACGACCTGACCGGCCGGCAGTGCTTCCTGCTCGACCCGATGCTCGCCACGGGCGCGACCCTCGTCGCGTCCATCGAGTACCTGCTGCAGCGCGGCGCACGCGACGTCACGGCGGTCTGCCTCATCGCCGCGCCCGAGGGCCTCAAGGTGGTCGAGGAGTTCGTCGGCGACCGTGCGGACGTGCAGGTCGTCGTCGCGGCGGTCGACGAGCGGCTCGACGAGCACGCGTACATCGTCCCGGGCCTCGGTGACGCGGGCGACCGCCTCTACGGCATCGTCTGACCGACGCCGTCGGCGCCGCCGGGCGCCGGCACGCCCGATTCGTCCCATGCCCTGAGACCGGTCCGGTAACGCGTGGACCGGTTCGTCCCGGCGTGCCACGATCGTCCCATGAGCCCCGCCACGCGCCGACCCGTGCATGCCACCCGCATGCAGGCGTCGGCCGTCGCGCGCCGGTGGTATCCGCGCTGCTGTCGCATCTGACGCCGCCCGCCACCCGCCCCGCCGGCTCCGCACCACGCGTCGACGCCGGTCCGTTCGTCCGGAGACAGCCATGACCGCACCCGCGACCGCGCGCGTCCGCCGCCCGTCGGCCGTCGCACCCACCCCTCCCCCGGTCCCCGCCGACCCGCCGCGCGCGGCCCTCGTGCTGTACGTGAGCCTGCCGGCCGGCGCCGACGAGCCCGCACCGAGCGCCGCCGAGCTGGCCGAGGCCGCCGAGATGCTCCGCGAGCTCGCGCAGGACCTGCTGCCGACCGCGCAGACGGCGACCGCCCTGTCCCTCGTGCCGGGCACCAGCGGCGACGTGCGCCGCATCGGTGACCGGATCTCCCACCTGCGGCTGCTCCCGCCCGAGGCGGACGAGCCCGGCGCCCCCGCGCCCCTGCCGCTCCCTGACGTCCTCGCCGGCTCGGGGGACGCCGGCTGAGGACGCGCGCTGCCGGGCCGGCGTCCTGGGATCGGGGGACCCCGGTCGGCCCGGCAGCGCACCCCCGCCCGACCCGGGCGTCCGCACCGCGCTCGACCCCGCGCCGGCGTGGCGTCAGCGCTGCCGCGAGGAGACCCCCTCGGGCGCGACCGTGCGCACCGTGACGACCCCGATGAGGTACTGGTCGGACGACGTGGTGGGCGTGAGCGTGCCGACGTCCGAGGTGAGCACGACGTCCTCGAACCCCTTCGCGTCGACGCCGAGCGCGTTCGGGTACCGCCAGCCGGTCGCCGTCGAGTCGAACGCGTTGGCGCGCGAGCCGCCGCGGACCACCTGCGTGCCGTCCCAGCGCAACGGGGTGAGCGCGCCGACGCCCGACAGGGACAGCCGGTCGTCACCGGACCCGCGGTCGCCCTCCCAGGCGACCACGCCGATGCGCGCACGCGTGCCGGCCTCGGCGACGAACGCGAACGCGGGGGCCGCGGCCGCCCGGCCGATCCACGCACCGCCCTGGTGCACCGTCACCGAGGCGCCGTCGGCGGCCTCGGTCCCGTGCACCACCACGAGCGACCAGCCGGCGTAGTAGGTGGGGTCGCGGTCGGTGCGCGCGTCGCTGACCGCCGCGTCGGCCAGCGCCCACGCCCCCGCGCCGCCGCGCGCGACCAGGTCGGTGACGTCCGCGGCCGCCTGGTAGTAGGAGCGTCCCGCGTTGTCCGCGACCTGCGTCACGGCGTCGGCGCCGACGCGCACGTCGGTCCAGGTGCCGTCGGGGGCGCGCAGGCGTGCGGTCGTCAGGTCGCCGGTCCACCCGTCCTCGGGACCGCGCACGCCGGACCAGTAGAGCCCTGCCCACACGACCGGGCGGCCCGCCGGCAGCGCGAGACGCGTCTCGGAGGAGACCGGCACGGCGGACCGCGGGCCGGGCGGCGGCGCGTCGTCGAGCGGGCGCATGTCGAGGCCGTTGTTGTCGTCGGCGCGGTGCACGGACGGGCACGGCACGGTCGGCCCGTACCGGCAGACCAGCAGGGGCGCGCCCACCTCGACCACGTCGAGGTCCCCGAGACCCGACCACACGGGCGTGAGGTTCGCCGACGAGGCGACGACCCGGACGGAGGCGGTCGCCTCGGCGGCGCCCGTGCCGGTGACCCGGATCTCGGCCGTGCCGTGGAGCGCACCCGCGACACGCACGTTGAGCTGCACGGGCAAGGTCGTGCCCGCCGGCACGCGGCCGAGGTCGCAGGCGACCTCACGCCCGGACGCGTCGGTGGCGGCGCAGCCGTCGGTGCTCGGGACGACGGCGTCGGGGTCGTACGTCACGCCGCGCGGCAGGGTCACGCGTGCGACGACGTCGGCGGCGTCGGCGCCCGGGCGTCCGTGCTGCGGCCCGGCGGCCCCCACGACGAACGCGAGCACGCCCCCGCCGTCGCCGTCGGCGACCGCGGCGGCGTCGCTCACGGTCACGACCGGGGCGACGCCGGACACCGCCACCAGCGCGGGCGCCGGCAGGTCGGCGTCGTCGGCGGACACGGCGACGCTCACGACGCCGAGCGGCCCGACCGCGCCGGCGGCACCGGTCAGGCGCGCCACGACGCGCGCGGTCGCACCGGGCGCGAGCGGCTCGGCGAGCCGGCAGACGACGTCGGCGCCCTCGCTCGTGCAGCCGTCGGCCGCCGCGGGCGGGGTGCCGGCCGGCGGGGTGAGGCGCACGGTGACGCCCGTCGCGGGCAGGTCACCGGTGTTGGTGACGTCGACGGGGACGTCCGTAGCGGGTCCGAGCGCCACCTCGACGGCACCGGGGACGGCGAGCGTCGGCGCGGCGGGCCGGACCACGGTGTAGGGCACGGACGTGCGGGCGGCGTCGCGGCCGGCGGCCGGGCGCAGGACGGCCTCGAGGGCGCCCCCGGCCGGCGCGGTCCCGCCCGCCGCCGTGAGCGCGAGGGTGAGCGTGGTGCCCTCCCGGGGGCCCAGGGCCGGGAGCCGGCACCGCGTCGTGCCGTCCTCGGGGGCGCACGACCAGGGCGCGGCGGCCTGGGCGCCGACGCCGCGGGGCAGGGCGAGGTCCACCGTGGCCGGGGCGTCGGCGGTGACCGGGGACCCGCCGACGTTGACGAGGCCGAGCGTGGTGGTCCGCGTACGGCCGGCCACGAGCTGCACGCCGGCGTGCTGGCCGGCGGGCACGAGCCGTGCGGGCGACGGCGCCACGACCAGCGGCAGCGCCGGCGGTGCCCACACTCGCGTGGCGCCGGTGATCCGCAGCCCGACGCTCAGGCCGTCCGCGGGCACGAACGCCTCGTCGATGCTGACGCGCAGCACCAGCCGGACCGCGGTGCGGGGCGGCAGCTCGGGCAGGGCGCACGCAGCCTGGTGCTCGCCGGCGGGCGCACACACCCACCCGTCCGTGACGAGCGGCGCGAACCCCGCGCCGACGGCGATGATGCCGGCGATGCCGTCCACGCGGACGCCGGGCGGCAGCGTCACTTCCGCCCGCAGGTCCACGGCGGGGCGGTCGCCGTCGTTGCGCACCGTCAGGCCGAGCTCCTGACCGGCGCTGCCCGCGGCGAGGACGATGCCGCCGTCGGGCGGTTCGACGACCACGTCCGGTGCGGGTGGCGGCCCGGGGTCAGGCGGCGGTGTCGGCTCGGGCGGCGGGCCGGCGGACGGGACGGGCGCGGGGGCGTCCGCGGCGTCGGGCGGCGGGCCCGCGAGCACGGGGCCGTCGTCACCCGGCTCGCTGATGCCGCCCGCGCCGGTGTCGTCGGTGTCGCCTGTGTCGCCTGTGTCGCCTGTGTCGCCCGTGTCGTCGGTGTCGCCCGCCGGCGGGAGGGTCGGCAGGTCGGTCGGGCTCACGGTCGGTGTGGGCTCCGCGGTGGGCGTGGCGGCGTCGGCGGTCGGCGCCAGCGTGCTGCCGGACACCGTGGGGCTCGCCGTCGGTGCGGCGACGCCGTCCGCCGGGCCACCGAGCAGCTGCACCGCCCCCACCACGGTCGCGGCCACGACGGCGACCGCGCCGACCGTCACGGCGGCGGCCGTGGCCGTCATGCCGCCGAGCACGGCCGTGAGGCCGGTCGCCGCGGCCGCCGCACCGGCGCCGCCGGCGGCAGCCGCGGCACCCGCGCTCGCGACACCGGCCCCTGCGACGCCGGCCGCCGCGGCGCCGCTCGCCGCGGCCACGCCGGCGGGTGCGGTCGCGGCGCCCGCGGCCAGGCCCGCCGTCGCCCCGCCGCCCGCGGCCGTCCCGCTCGCCGCCGCACCGCCGGCCGTCGCCCCCGCCGCACCGCCCACGGCCGGCTGCACCGCGAGCGCCGCCGTGCCGGCCGCCACGCCGCCGCCCACCGGCAGCGGGTGCCGCAGCGCCGCGACGCCGAGCAGACCCAGCACGAGCGGAGCCACGACGGCGCGCATGCCGTGGTTGACGTCGCCGAGCTCGAGCACGAGCGCGCGGCAGTCGCCGCACTCGTCGAGGTGCCGCTCGACCTGCGCGGTGTCGCGCGTGCCCAGTCCGCCGCGCACGTACGACCCGAGCTTGGCCGCGACGCTGCGGCAGCCGTCGTCGAGCGGGTCCTGCAGGTGCTGCTGGAGGTAGGCCTGACGCAGCCCCTCGCGGGCGCGGTACGCCAGGGCCGCGGTGCTGTTGGCGCTCAGCCCGAGCACGGGGGCGATCTCGGCCGGCGTCAGCCCCTCGACCTCGGAGTGCCACAGGACCGCCTGCCACCGCTCGGGGAGCGAGCGGAAGGCGCGGGCGACGACGCTGCGCTCGAACCCGGCGAGCGCGGGGGCCTCCGCCGCGTCGACGGGCGTCGCCGCGGTCTCGAGCGTCGCGACGTCGTCGGTCGGCTCGACGCGCCGGCCCGCGTGACGGTGCACCGTGGCGGTGCGCCGCACCGCCGTGAAGAGGTAGGCGCGGAAGGCGACCTCGGGTCCCGCTCCCCCGCGGATGGCGCGGTGGACCGCGGCGAAGGCGTCGGCGACGACGTCCTCGGCGTCGGGCGCGGAGTCGGTGTACTGCCGCGCGACCACGAGCGCGGCGCCGACGTGCCGCTCGTACAGGTGGCCGAAGGCGCTCCCGTCGCCCGCCCGCGTCGCGCGCAGCAGGGCGGCGTCATCGTCGATGACGCCGTCCGTGCCCGCGGAAGCCACCACGCCGGGACTCCTGTCGCAGTCTGGTTTGCTCGCAAGCCTGCCATAACCGACTGATCGGATGAACCCGGCGGACGACGCGCGGAACGATCGCCGGCGCCGGCGTCCCGGCCACCGTGCCGCGGCGCGCGCCCGGACCAGCGCGGACGCGCAGCTGGACACCGGACGGGTGAATTGGGCCGGTCGTCTGAGCCGATCGGGTGACGGCGCGCAGATCGGTGCCCGAACCCGCGTCATGACCGCGACCGTGCCCCCTCTCATCCGGTGTGACGATGCACATCGGCAAGGACGGTCGCGCCTTCCCGGAGGAGCTGCGCGAGCGCTGGCGCGCGCGCAGCGTGGGCTCCGTGTGGCGGCGCCCCTCCGACTGGTACCACCCGGCGGTGGACGCGCTCGCCGGCGCGGTGCTGCACGACGGCGACCCGGCGACGCCCGCGTGGGACCTCGGCCGGGCGCGCGGCGAGAGCGGCGTCGGCATCGGGGAGGCGGTCGACGACCTCGTGTGCCTCTACCGCTCGACCGGCCGCACCGACCCGCCGATGGACGCGGTCCGCGCGCTGAACGAGGGCTGGGCCGACGCGCAGGCCGAGCTCGTCCTGACCGGCGGGTGCGTCGACGCGGAGACAGGCCTGCCCACGCAGCAGTACCTCGGCGTGCGGCTCGCGGAGGCGTACCTCGAGGCGGAGCGGCAGGACGCCGACCCGGCGTCGCTGCACGGGCTGGCGGTCGTGGACGTCGCCGCCGGGCACGTCACCGGCTTCCTGCGCGCCGCACGGTCTGCCGCCGCCGGGGCGGCGCTGCGGTCCGCGTTCGGCACGGGCCATCCCATGGCCACGCTGGGCGGCGGCGTCTTCGTGGTCCTCACGCGCACCGACGACGACCTCGACGCGCGCATCGCCGCGCTGCGCGCCGACGTCGCCGACCGCAACCGGGACGTCGACGTGCGCCTCGCGACCCGCCAGCCGGTCCGCGTCTGGCACGAGCCGCTGCCGGGGACGCACGCGGCCGCGCTGCACCGGCTGACGCAGCTCGCGCGCCCGGAGCCGTGGACGGGGATCCCCCGGCCCGCGCTCCCGCCGACGCTCGGGGACCCGCGGGCCGACGACCTGCCGGGCTGACCCGCTGCACCGCCCGGTCGGCTCCCGGCGCGGCGCCGCTGGTGGTCGCAGGGACGGTCGCTCCGTGACCGCGATTTGACCGGATCGCGACCAAGGGCGAGACATGTGACGTACGCGGGGTTACGGTCGTTTCATGCCTCCGGCCGAAGTCGCACCGACGGACCCGGCTCGCGCCGCCGACGTCCCGGGCCGGCTGCTGACCTCGGGCGCCTCCGCGGACCTCTACGCGATCGACGACGACCGGGTCCTGCGCCGCTACCGGGACGGTCGGGACGTGACGCCCGAGCGCCTGCTGCTGGACCACCTGGCCGCCCACGGCTTCCCCGCCCCGCGCGTCGACGACGCCGCCGGTGCGGACCTCGTCATGGAGTGGCTGCACGGGCCGACGATGCTGCAGGCGCTCGGCGCCGGAGAGATGACGCTGCACGACGCCGGCGAGCTGCTCGCGGACCTGCACCTGCGCCTGCACGACGTCCCGGCACCGGCCGGGTGGCGGCCCACGGGGGCGGGCGACGCCGCGGCCGGTCCGGTCGTCGTCCACCTCGACCTGCACCCCGGCACGGTGGTGCTGACGGAGCGTGGCCCGTTCGTCGTCGACTGGGCGCACGCCCGGCCCGCCTCCGCGGAGCTCGATGTCGCCGTGTCGGCGCTGATCGTCGCCGAGGTCGCGGTCGACGCCGGCGGGGACTACTCGCAGGCGGCGCGCGCCCTGCTCGCGTCGTTCCTGCACGCGAGCGACATCGACGCCGTCGCCGCGCTCGACGAGGCCGCGGCGCTCCGCGCGAACGACCCGCAGCTCGTGCCGGGCGAGCGCGAGCTGGTGCAGGACGCCGCCGCGCTGGTGCGCACGCTGGTCAGCCTGACCGCGCGCCGCTGACCCCTGCGTGCGTCTGCCCGGACGTGCCGAAGGCCGCTCCCGGCGGGCCGGGGCGGCCTTCGTGCGGTGCGGCCCAGCCGCGCGCGGGGGGTCGGTGTGCGGGTCGTGCCCGGCGTCAGCGCGGGGCGAACGTCAGGCAGTCGGCCAGGTCGTGACCGGCGCCGACGCGGATCGAGTCCGCGCCGCACTCCAGGTGCGCGTTGTGCTGGCAGTCCTGCCGCTGGCAGGCGCCGACGTGCGAGACGACCTTGTCGAGCCCGCCCTTGGCGCTCAGCGGGATGAAGGTCGCGCACTGCGCGTCCCCGGTGCCGCCGACCGTGATCGCCGCAGCGTGGCACGAGTGGTGGTCGTTGTAGGAACAGCCGTCGACCGAGCACGAGGCGACGGGAGGAAGCTCTGCGAGGGTGCTCATTCCGGACCTCCGAGTCAGGCGCGATCCGTGCCGCAGCACGGCGTTCCTTCTCGACGGTAGACCCGTGCCGCCGGTCCCGCCACCAAGGAAGGACTGGCTAATCTGCAGGTCAGAGGCACTTTTCAGGTGAGGCTACCCTTCCCGGGCCGGCGTCCTCGCAGGTCGGGAGGGGTGATACGGCTTCGCGGGTACCGGGCACGGAGGGCGCAACCGTGCGCGGGGCCAGGCCGCCGCGGTCGCCTACTCCCCGACCCGACCGTCGACGGCCTCGCGCAGCAGGTCGGCGTGCCCGTTGTGCCGCGCGTACTCCTCGACCATGTGCGTCATCACCCAGCGCAGGCTCGGCGACCGCCCGTCCGGCCAGCGCCTGCGGGTCGTCCCGCTCAGTCCGCCGGCGTGGAAGGCCTCGGCGGCTGCGGTCCGGGCGCGGGCGACGGACTGCTCCCACAGGGCCCGCAGCACCTCGGGTTCGTCGGTTCGTGCGGAGTCCCACTCCCAGTCGGGGGTCGCTGCCCAGTCGACGGACGCCCACGGCTCCCGCCGTGGCTCGTCGTTCAGCCACCGCCCGAACCAGTCGTCCTCGACGTACGCCAGGTGCTTCATCAGGCCGGCCAGCGTCATGCTGCTCGGAGGCAGCCGCCGGGACATCTGCACGGCGGTCAGGTCCGCGCTCTTCCAGGCGAACGTCGCGCGCTGGTGGTCGAGGAATCCGCTGAGCGTCGCCCACTCGTCGCCGTCGAGCGGGGGCCCCGGTCGGCCGTGCTCGTCGAGAGTCGCTGCCATGACCGCACAGTAGTCAGGCCACCGCCGGCTTCACCCAACCAGCCGCGGCCACCGCACCCGGGCCGGTGACGCGGCGCGTGCTGCGGCCACGACAGCGAGCACCGGAGATCCGGCGTCGGCCGGTACGACTCCGATGCTCGCTGCCCGACGACACCGGGCGTCGTCAGGGACGGGCGGGGACTAGAAGTCCCAGTCGTCGTCCTCCGTGTTGACGGCCTTGCCGATCACGTACGACGAGCCGGACCCCGAGAAGAAGTCGTGGTTCTCGTCCGCGTTCGGGCTGAGCGAGGACAGGATCGCCGGGTTGACGTCCGTCTCGTCGCGCGGGAACAGCGCCTCGTAGCCGAGGTTCATCAGGGCCTTGTTGGCGTTGTAGCGCAGGAACTTCTTGACGTCCTCGGTGAGGCCGAGGTCGTCGTAGAGGTCCTGCGTGTACTCCACCTCGTTGTCGTAGAGCTCGAAGAGGAGGTTGAACGTGTAGTCCTTGAGCTCCGCGCGCTCCGCCGGCGAGACCAGCTCCAGCCCCTTCTGGAACTTGTAGCCGATGTAGTACCCGTGCACGGCCTCGTCGCGGATGATCAGGCGGATGAGGTCCGCCGTGTTGGTGAGCTTGGCCCGCGACGCCCAGTACATCGGCGCGTAGAAGCCCGAGTAGAACAGGAACGACTCGAGCATGGTCGAGGCGACCTTGCGCTTGAGCGGCTCGTCGCCCCGGTAGTACTCGAGGACGATCTGCGCCTTGCGCTGCAGGTTCTGGTTCTCCTCCGACCAGCGGAACGCCTCGTCGATCTCCTTGGTGGAGACCAGCGTGGAGAAGATCGAGGAGTACGACTTGGCGTGCACCGACTCCATGAACGCGATGTTCGTGTAGACGGCCTCCTCGTGCGGCGTCAGCGCGTCGGGGATGAGGCTGACCGCGCCGACGGTGCCCTGGATGGTGTCCAGCAGCGTCAGGCCCGTGAAGACGCGGCTCGTCATCGTCTTCTCGGCCTCGGTGAGGGTCGCCCAGGACTGGATGTCGTTGGAGACCGGCACCTTCTCGGGCAGCCAGAAGTTGCCGACGAGGCGGTCCCAGACCTCGACGTCCTTCTCGTCCTGCACGCGGTTCCAGTTGATCGCCGACACCCGGTCGACCAGCTTCAGCTTGCCCGTGGGGCTCATCATGTCGTGGTTCCTCGGTCCTTCGTCGTCATCGCAGTACTCGTCGGGCGAGGCGTCACAACATGCAGCTGACGCAACCGTCCACCTCCGTGCCCTCCAGCGCGAGCTGGCGCAGACGGATGTAGTAGATCGTCTTGATGCCCTTCTTCCACGCGTAGATCTGCGCCTTGTTCAGGTCGCGCGTGGTCGCGGTGTCCTTGAAGAACAGCGTCAGCGACAGGCCCTGGTCCACGTGCTGCGTGGCCTCGGCGTAGGTGTCGATGATCTTCTCGTAGCCGATCTCGTAGGCGTCGGCGTAGTACTCGAGGTTGTCGTTCGTCATGAACGGCGCCGGGTAGTACACGCGGCCGATCTTGCCCTCCTTGCGGATCTCGATCTTCGACGCGATCGGGTGGATCGAGCTCGTCGAGTGGTTGATGTACGAGATCGAGCCGGTCGGCGGCACCGCCTGCAGGTTCTGGTTGTACAGGCCGTGCTCGGCGACGAGGGCGGCCAGCTCGCGCCAGTCGTCCTGCGTCGGGATGCGCACGCCGGCGGCCGCGAACAGCTCGGCGACGCGGGCGGTGCGCGGGGCCCACTCGCGCTCGACGTACTTGGTGAAGTACTCGCCGCTGGCGTACGTGGAGTCCTCGAAGCCGAAGAACCGGGCACGCCGCTCACGTGCGAGCAGGTTCGACGCACGGATCGCGTGGTAGGCGACCGTGTAGAAGTAGATGTTCGTGAAGTCGAGGCCCTCGTCGGAGCCGTAGTGGATCCGCTCGCGCGCCAGGTACCCGTGCAGGTTCATCTGGCCCAGGCCGATGGCGTGACCGCCGGCGTTCGCGCGCTTGATCGACGGCACCGACTCGATGTCCGTCTGGTCCGACACCGCGGTGAGCGCGCGGATCGCCGTCTCGACGGTCTTGCCCAGGTCGGGCGAGTCCATCGACAGGGCGATGTTCATCGAGCCGAGGTTGCAGGAGATGTCGCGGCCGACCTCGGCGTAGGACAGGTCCTCGTTGTACGTCGACGGCGTCGCGACCTGCAGGATCTCCGAGCACAGGTTCGAGTGCGTGATCTTGCCCTTGATCGGGTTCGCGCGGTTGACCGTGTCCTCGAACATGACGTACGGGTAGCCGGACTCGAACTGGATCTCCGCGAGGGTCTGGAAGAACTCGCGCGCGTTGATCTTGGTCTTGCGGATCCGCGCGTCGTCGACCATCTCGTAGTACTTCTCGGTGACGTTCACGTCCGCGAACGGCATGCCGTACACGCGCTCGACGTCGTACGGCGAGAACAGGTACATCGGCTCGTTCTTGCGCGCCAGCTCGAAGGTGATGTCCGGGATGACGACGCCGAGCGAGAGCGTCTTGATGCGGACCTTCTCGTCCGCGTTCTCGCGCTTGGTGTCGAGGAAGCGGTAGATGTCCGGGTGGTGCGCGTGCAGGTAGACCGCGCCGGCGCCCTGGCGCGCACCGAGCTGGTTGGCGTAGCTGAACGAGTCCTCGAGCAGCTTCATCACGGGGATGACGCCGGACGACTGGTTCTCGATGTGCTTGATCGGCGCGCCGTGCTCGCGGATGTTCGACAGGAGCAGCGCCACTCCGCCGCCGCGCTTGGACAGCTGCAGGGCGGAGTTGATGCCGCGCGCGATGGACTCCATGTTGTCCTCGATGCGCAGCAGGAAGCAGGAGACGGGCTCGCCGCGCTGCGCCTTGCCGAGGTTGAGGAACGTCGGGGTCGCCGGCTGGAACCGGCCCGAGACGATCTCGTCGACGAGGTTGGTGGCGAACTCCTGGTTCCCCTCCGCCAGGGCGAGGGCGACCATCGTCACGCGGTCCTCGAAGCGCTCAAGGTAGCGCTTGCCGTCGAAGGTCTTCAGCGTGTACGACGTGTAGTACTTGAACGCGCCGAGGAACGTCTGGAAGCGGAACTTCTTGGAGTACGCGTACTTGAACAGCGACTTGACGAACTCGCGGTCGTACTGCGCGAGCACGGCGGGGTCGTAGTACTGGTTCTCGACCAGGTAGTCGAGCTTCTCCTCCAGGTCGTGGAAGAAGACCGTGTTCTGGTTGACGTGCTGCAGGAAGTACTGCCGCGCCGCCTCACGGTCCTTGTCGAACTGGATGTTGCCGTCCGCGTCGTACAGGTTGAGCATGGCGTTGAGGGCGTGGTAGTCCAGCCCCGTCAGCTCTACGCGGGTATCTGCGACCGTCGCTGCCAAAATCTTCCCAATCCGTCGCGGACGCGCATGACGTCCTCGGCTGTTCCCATGAGTTCGAACGCGTACAGGTAGGGCACGTGGCACTTGGCCGCCACGATGTCGCCCGCGATGCCGTACGCCGCTCCGAAGTTCGTGTTGCCTGCCGCGATGACGCCGCGGATCAGGGCACGGTTGCCCTCGTCGTTGAGGAACCTGACCACCTGCCGCGGCACCGCGCCCTCACCGTTGCCCCCGCCGTAGGTGGGGACGACCAGCACGTAGGGCTCGTCGACGTGCAGCGCGGGGTCGGTCGGCCGCAGCGGGATCCGCCGGGCCGACATGCCCAGCTTCTCGACGAAGCGGTGCGTGTTGCCGGAGGCGGACGAGAAGTAGACGAGCGAGGCCATGGCGACACTCCCCTCCCTCTCGACCGGCCGGCGGACATGCCGGAGCGACCTTCCTCCGGCTGATGTGTTGCGGTCCGGCGGCCGTGCCGTCGGACCGGCGAGAGCCCGCCGGGCCGGCGCGGATCAGGTCCGGCGCCGACCCGGGGCGTCCGTGGGCCGCTGTGCGGACCGGCGAGCTGCCCGGGCGCGGCTGCGGTCAGGCGACCTGACCGGCCAGCTGCTCCGCGAGCGCGCTGATGCGGTCCGGGCGGTAGCCCGACCAGTGCTCGCCACCGGCGACCACGACGGGCGCCTGCAGGTGGCCGAGCGACATGACGTAGTCACGGGCGTCGGCGTCCTCCGAGATGTCGACGACCGTGTAGTCGTGCCCGAGCTTGTCGAGGGCGCGGTAGGTCGCCGTGCACTGCACGCACGCCGGCTTGCTGTAGACCGTGATCGTCATCGCGATGTCCTCGATGCTCGTGGCTGATGTCCTGTGACGGCCGCTCGCCCGCTGCGTCCTTCGACCTCGTCGACCCCCTCCGCGAGGCCCGTCGAGCGGGTCCGTGCCGGGGGTCCGCGGGCCTGGGAGGCGTGGGGCGAACCGTCGATCTAGACACTACACCTGGGGTCTGACAGCGCCAACACCACTAAGTGTTGTGTTACAGCCGTGTCGTTTTTCACCCTGTGGTCACCGCCGTGCACCGCCTGTGGACGACCCCGCGAGCCCCTGACGTGCACCTTCGTACACCCGCCCTCCGACACGCCGACGCGGCGCCCACAGGCGTCCACAGCCGACCGGGCGACACCCCCAGCGCCGTCCACAACCGATGTGGGCGGGATGTCCGGAACGAGCACGAGGGGGACCCTGCCCGTGCGTCGACGGCGTCGTCGCGCACGGCGGGTCCCCCTCGGGCGGAGGCGGCCCGCGGCGGTGCGGGCCGGGTGGGTCAGCCGATGGTCGCGAGCGCCCGGCCGAGGGCGGTGAGCACCACGAGGGTCAGCGTCGTCCACAGCAGGACGCTGCCCGCCAGGTAGCCCAGGAAGCGCAGGCGCTGCCCCGGGGCACCCTCGAAGTAGGGCGCCGGCGCCCAGCGGATCGTCTCGCCGAGGTGGCGGAGGCGCGTGCCCAGCGGGAGGGGGGTGGACGGTCGGCGGTGGAAGGTGAGGACGGACACGACGGACGCTCCTGTAGGTGCGAGGGGAGGACGGGGCGCCGGGGTCACCGGCCCCTCGATTGTCTCATCATCTGGACAGGCGCCTGGGTCCAAGGTCCCGTCGCGGCGCACCTCACCCGAACGCGCGCCGCCGTCCCCCGTGCGCCTCACGCGACGTCAGGTCCTAGCGTCGGACACGTCGGCGGGCGCACCGCCGCGGGACGCGAGGGAGCGGACGATGACGCGGTTGACCCCCTACCTGACGGTGCACGACGCGGCGGGCGCGATCGACTGGTACGCCGCCGCGTTCGGCGCCCGCGAGGTGGGCGAGCGGTACGTCGAGGACGGGGTGGTCGGCTTCGCCGAGCTCCGGATCGGCGACGACGCCCTGTACCTGTCGGACGAGGCGCACGAGTACGGCGCCTACGCGCCCCGGACGCTGGGCCACTCCACCGCGGCCCTCGCGCTCACCGTCGACGACGTCGACCGCACCTACGCGACGGCGCTGCAGGCGGGTGCGACCGCCGACCGCCCGCCCACCGACCAGGGCGACGAGCGCCGCGGCTGGCTCGTGGACCCGTTCGGGCACCGCTGGGCGCTCGCGTCCCCGGTCCGCTGAACGGGCTGCCGACGGCACCACGGGAGGCGAGCCGTGGTCGTTCTGGTCCCCGCTCCCCCGGGCGCGCTGACGGCCCGGGCCTGCCCGCGCGGCGTCAAGCGATGCGCAGGTGCTCCGCCGGCGGCACGGGGCGGATGCCGTCGGGGCGGTCCGCGACCGCCTTCTCCAGCACGCCGGTGATCTCCTCGCCGATCAGCTCGTGCCGGTCGAGCAGCGCGTCGCGCAGCGCCTCGACGAGGTCGCGGTTGCTCGCGAGCAGGCGGCGGACCGTGGCGCGGGCACTGTCGAGGACGTCCTCGAGCTGCGTGCGGGCCAGCGGGTCCCCGATCACCGACGCCACCAGGTCCTTGTCCATCGCGGCGAACGACACGAGCGACCCGGTCATGCCGGCCGCGCCGACCATCTGCGCCGCCGTGCGGGTCGCCGCCGCCAGGTCGGACGCCGGCCCCGTCGTCGTCTGCCCGAAGAACAGCTCCTCCGCGACCATGCCGCCCATCGCGATCTGCACGAGCGCCCGCAGGTCGTACGTCGTGCGCGTGTAGACCTCC
The DNA here is from genome assembly GCF_004798685.1 of Cellulomonas shaoxiangyii. Taxonomy (NCBI): domain Bacteria; kingdom Bacillati; phylum Actinomycetota; class Actinomycetes; order Micrococcales; family Cellulomonadaceae; genus Cellulomonas; species Cellulomonas shaoxiangyii. Next base: position 3,442,385 of record NZ_CP039291.1, read on the forward strand.
TCGCAGTCGCCGTGCGCGAGCAGGCCGAGGGCGTTGCCGCGCTTGACGATCGTGAGGACCTCGAGCGTGCGGTTGGGCGCGACCAGCCAGGCGGTGACGGCGTGCCCGGCCTCGTGCGTCGCGATGAGCGTGCGCTCCTGCGTCGTGTAGTTCACCGGGTGCCCGAGGCCGACGAGCTCGGTGATGCGGGCCTGCTCGACGTCGACGTACCGCATCGCGGAGTCGCCGCGGCGCAGCGCGTTGACGAGCGCCTCGTCCAGCAGGTGCTCCACCATGACAGGCGTCCAGCCGTTCGTCGCGGCGGCGACCCGGTCGCGCAGGGCCGGCTCGTCGAGCTCCGGGTGGTGCGCGCGGCGGGCGAGGAAGTGGTCGACGAGCGCGCGGCGCCCGTGGGCGTCCGGGGGGTTGAACGTGAGGCGGCGGTCGAACCGGCCGGGGCGCAGCAGCGCCGGGTCCAGGTGGTCCGCACGGTTGGTCGCCGCGATGAGCAGGATCGGCGCGCGCACGGGCTTGCGCTGCTTGAGCTGGCGGTGCGCCGGCAGCAGCAGGTTCACCGCCGCGAGGATCCGGTTGGTGACGCGGTCGAGCCCGACCGGCTCGTCGAACGACTGCATCTGCACGAGCAGCTCGTTGACGACGCCACCCGTGCCCTCCGACGTGATCGCGTCGCGCACCACGCCCGTGCCGTGCCCCGTCAGCAGCGCCTGCGTCGACGGCACCGTGACGAACGCGGCGCGCCCCGACATGCCGAGCAGCCCGCCGCGGCGCAGCGCGATCGCGTCGATCTCCTCGATGAAGCCGATCGCGCCGCCCTCCTTGCGGGCCGCGGTGCGCAGCGCCTTGAAGTAGGTGCGGATCTTGCGCGCCGTCGCGCCGTAGTACATCGACTGGAAGCTCGTCGCCGAGACGAACAGGAACGGCACGCCCGCCTCGGCCGCCATCGCCTTGGCCGTCAGCGTCTTGCCCGTCCCGGGAGGGCCCTCGAAGAGGATGCCGCGGCGCGGGGTCCCACCCATCTGGTCCGCGAAGCGCCGGTGCGTCTGGAAGAGGTCGATGGAGCGGCGCACGTCGTCGACGATCGGGTCGATGCCGACGACGTCGTCGAGCGTGACGTCGACCTGCTCGGGCCGGTACGTCACGTGCGGCGAGCGCCCCGCGCCGACCTGCGTGCCGACGAGCAGCACGATGAGCGCGACGAAGAAGAGGGCCGGGACCACGACGAGCGGGTCGACCTCCGGGACCACCAGCAGCGGGCGCCCGGTGACAGCCGCCCAGATCGCGTACGCCTCGAGCGCCAGCACGACGACGCAGAGCCGGATCACGCGGCGGCGGCGCACGCGCTCCCGGTCGGCGGCGATGTCGTGGGGTGCGAGCGGGGCGGGCGCGGCGGGGACGGCAGGTGCGTCGGACACGGGGCGGGCCCTTCGTCGGCAGGGCGCGGTCGCACGGGGCGTGCCCGCCACGACGACCGCGAGCCGCGGCGGTGCCGTCATCGTCGTCCGGTATGTCCGAATGCGACACCGCACGGCCGCCGGATCACCCGAACGGCCCACGTGCCGCGCGGCCCAGGCGTCGCGCGGTCAGCCGTCGCGGTGCCGGGCCGACGGGCCGGCGGTGAGCTGGCGCGGCACCCAGCGGGGGCGGCGCGGCGGCGTCGTCTCCGCCAGCGGGTGCAGGCGATCGGCCACGACGTTGCCCGTCGGGTCCGCGCGGAACACGCGACGGCCCGGGTCGACCAGGGTGCGCAGGAAGTCGACCTGGCGGCGGAGCTGGCGCGCCTCCGCCTCGAGCTCGAGGATCCGCTTGATGCCGGCGAGGTTGACGCCCTCGTCCTGCGAGAGGCGCTGCACCTCGCGGAGCATCTGGATGTCCCGGTGGGAGTACCGGCGGACGCCGCCGCGGGTGCGTCCGGGCTGGACGAGGCCGAGCCGGTCGTACTGGCGCAGCGTCTGCGGGTGCATGCCCGCGAGCTGCGCCGCGACGGAGATGACGTAGATCTTCGCGTCCTCGTCCACGGCTGCGGTCCTCCTCTCCTCGATCGGTCCCGGGCCGGCGCCCCTCAGCGCCTCGCCTCCGCCATGAGGTCGGCGCGCACGTCCTCACCGGACGTCGCGATGCCGAACGCCTGCACGGCCTCGCGGGCGGCGGCGGTCAGCTTCTGCGGCACGACGACCTGCACGGTGACGAGCAGGTCGCCCGTGCCGCGGCTCGTCGTGATGCCCTTGCCCTTGACGCGCAGCGTGCGCCCCGACGGCGTGCCGGCGGGGATCTTCACGCGCACCGTCGAGCCGTCGAGCGTCGGCACCTCGATCGTGGCGCCGAGAGCGGCCTCGTCGAACGCGACGGGCACGGTCATCCGCAGGTTGTCGCCCTCGAGCGAGAACACGGGGTGCGGCTCGACGTGCACGGTGATGACGAGGTCGCCGTCGGGAGCGCCCGGGTCACCGGGGCGGCCCTTGCCGCGCAGGCGGATCTTCTGCCCGTCGCGCACGCCGGCCGGGATGCGCGCGTTGACGGTGCGCCCCTCGACGCCCAGCGAGACCGTGGCCCCCTCGGCGGCGGTGCGGAACGGCAGCGTCGTGGTCGCGGTCAGCTCGACGCCGGGCTGCGGCCCGCGGGCACCGAAGCCGCCGCCGCCACCGAAGAGCCCGCCGAGGATGTCCTCGAACCCGGCCCCACCGGCCCCGCCCGCGCCGCCGGTGGAGTACCGGACGCGCCCGGCCGGGCCGTTCGCGCCGGCGCCGAACATGTTGCCGAACAGGTCGTCGAACCCGGCGGCGCCGGGCCCGCCGGCACCACGGCCGCCGGCGCCCGCCGTGAAGCGGGCACCGCCGGCCATGGCGCGCAGCTGGTCGTACTGCTGGCGCTGCTCGGCGTCCGAGAGCACCGCGTACGCCTCACCGATGTCCTTGAAGCGGGCCTCCGCCGCGGCGTCCCCGGGGTTCTGGTCCGGGTGGAGCTGGCGTGCCAGCTTGCGGTACGCCTTCTTGATCGCGGCGGCGTCGGCGTCCTTGGGGACGCCGAGCACGGCGTAGAAGTCCTTCTCGAGCCAGTCCTGGCCGGTCACGGCGCCTCCCTCCCGCGTCGTCGGGTCACGGTGGTGATGATGGTCAGCCCTCCGGGTCCACGACCGCGACACGCGCGGCGCGGAGCACGCGCTCGGCCGTGCGGTAGCCCGGCTGGAGCACCTGCTGCACGGTCGGCTCGGTGACGTCCGCCGAGTGCCCGTGCATGAGCGCCTCGTGGACGGCCGGGTCGAACGGCTCGCCCTCGGTGCCGTAGCGCTCCACGCCGAACCGGTGCAGCGTCGCCTCGAGCTTGTCCGCGATCGACGCGAAGGGACCGGACAGGTCCCCGTGCCGGCGGGCCAGCTCGATGTCGTCGAGCACCGGGATCAGCGCCTCGGCCACGGACGCGACACCACGCTCGTGCGCGGCGCCGGCCTCGACCTTCGACCGCTTCACGTACGCGGCGTACTGCTGCTCGAGGTTGTAGTGCGCCGCCTGGGCGCGCTGCAGCTCCTCGAGCCGCTCGGCCGCGAGCGTCTGCGCCTCGACGAGCCCCTCCATGAGGACCACCTCCTCGGCGCCCTCCACCGCCTGCTCGGCCTGGCTCACGGCGTCGGCTGCTGCCGCGTCGGCAGCCGCCTCGTCGGGCGTCGGCTCGCGCAGGAGGTGCGTCTCGGGGTCGATCCGGCGCTTGTCGGTCACGCGCGGGGTCCCCTCCTCGGGGGCGGACCCGCCCTGCGCCTGGTCCGTCCCCTCGGGGCGCTGCTGGTCGTCCGTCACTTCTTCTCGTCCTCGTCGTCGACGATCTCGGCGTCGACGACGTCCTCGTCGGAGGACGTGGCACCGGTCGCGCCGGCGGTCTCACCCGCGGGCGCGTCACCGGTCGGCGACGCCTGGTTCTGCGCGTACAGCGCCTCGCCGATCTTCTGGCTCGCGGTGAGCAGCGCCGAGTGCTTGGCCTTGACGGCCTCCACGTCGGTGCCCTCGAGCGCGGTCCTCAGCTCGGTGACGGCGGTGCGGACGTCCGTCTTCACGTCGTCGGAGAGCTTGTCGTCGTTGTCGGTGAGCAGCTTCTCCGTCTGGTAGACGAGCTGCTCGGCCGAGTTGCGGGTCTCGGCCTCCTCGCGACGGCGCTTGTCCTCGGCCGCGTGCTCCTCGGCGTCGCGCACCATGCGCTCGATGTCCTCCTTGGGGAGGGCCGAGCCGCCGGTGATCGTCATCGACTGCTCCTTGCCCGTGCCGCGGTCCTTGGCGGACACGTGCACGATGCCGTTCGCGTCGATGTCGAACGTGACCTCGATCTGGGGCAGGCCGCGCGGCGCCGGCGCGATGCCGGTCAGCTCGAACGTGCCCAGCGGCTTGTTGTCCCGCGCGAACTCGCGCTCGCCCTGGAACACCTGGATGAGGACGGACGGCTGGTTGTCCTCGGCCGTGGAGAAGATCTCCGACCGCTTGGTGGGGATGGCCGTGTTGCGCTCGATGAGCTTGGTCATCACGCCGCCCTTGGTCTCGATGCCGAGCGACAGCGGGGTGACGTCGATGAGCAGGACGTCCTTGCGGTCGCCCTTCATGACGCCGGCCTGCACGGCGGCCCCGACGGCCACGACCTCGTCCGGGTTGACGCCCTTGTTGGGCTCCTTGCCGCCGGTGAGCTGCGTGACGACCTCGGACACCGCGGGCATGCGGGTCGAGCCGCCGACGAGCACGACGTGGTCGATGTCGTTCACCGAGATGCCCGCGTCGCGGATGACCTGGTGGAACGGCGCCTTCACGCGGTCGAGCAGCGACTGCGTGAGCTGCTGGAACTGCGCACGCGTCAGCTTGGTGTCGAGGTGGATCGGGCCGTTCTCGCTCATCGAGAGGTACTGCATCGAGATGTTGGTGCTCGTCGCGGACGACAGCTCCTTCTTGGCCTGCTCCGCGGCCTCGCGCAGACGCTGCAGCGCGATCTTGTCCTTCGACAGGTCGACGCCCGTGGTGTTCTTCACCTCGTTGATCAGGTGCTGCACGATCACCTGGTCCCAGTCGTCGCCGCCGAGGCGGTTGTCACCGGCGGTCGCGCGGACCTCGATCGTGGAGAAGCCGTCGTCGTCCTTGCCGACCTCGAGCAGGGACACGTCGAACGTGCCGCCACCCAGGTCGAAGACGAGGATGAGCTCGTCCTCCTTGCCGCGCTCCAGGCCGTACGCGAGGGCAGCGGCCGTGGGCTCGTTGATGATGCGCAGGACGTTGAGGCCGGCGATCGTGCCGGCGTCCTTGGTGGCCTGGCGCTCGGCGTCGTTGAAGTACGCCGGGACGGTGATGACGGCGTCCGTGACCGGCTCGCCGAGGTACGCCTCAGCGTCGCGCTTCAGCTTGCCGAGGATGCGGGCGCTGATCTCCTGCGCCGTGTACTTCTTGTCGTCGATCGTCACGCTCCAGTCGGTGCCCATGTGGCGCTTGACCGAGGAGATGGTGCGGTCGACGTTGGTGACGGCCTGCCGCTTGGCGACCTCGCCGACGAGGACCTCACCGGTCTTGGAGAACGCGACCACCGACGGCGTCGTGCGCGACCCCTCGGCGTTGGCGATGACCGTGGGCTCGCCGCCCTCGAGGGTGGCGACCACCGAGTTGGTGGTGCCGAGGTCGATGCCGACTGCTCGTGCCATGTGATGCCTTCCTTCCGGGGCTCACGCCCCTGACTGCTGTTACGTCTTGAGCCTGCTGCACTCAAGTCTGCCGCCTCGGGGCGATGGGCGCCAACTCGGGGAGGCGAAACTTGAGTCTGATGGGCTCAACTACGCGGGGGTGACGGTTGTTCCCATGCAGTGCGGGGGGTGGCGGGCGCTGTGGGTGTGGGTTCGCATTGGGCTTGTCCGATTCGCGTTAGCGTGTCCGGTGCGTGTCCGGCGTCGCGTTAGCGTGTCCGCGCGCCATCCTGTGCATGTGGGCACGGCGGTGACCCGAGCGATGTACCTGACGGCGGACGGCCTCGAGCGCGAGGCACCGCTCGCGGGCATCGACGCCCTCGAGGCGGTGCAGGGCGCCCCAGTGCGCATCCCGCCCTCGTACGCCGGGCAGTCGAACTACCCGGGCCTGTTCTGGTCGTCGACGATGCGGGCGCACGTCGTCTACGAGAGCAGGCTCGAGCTCTCGTGGCTGTGGCTGGCTGACTTCGACCCGGATGTGGTCGGGATCGCGGCGCAGCCCCTCTACGTCGTCGGTGACGACGCCGGGCGGACCAGAACGCGGTACCCGGACTTCCTGTGCGTCATGGCCGATGGGCGCGTCGTTGTGGTCGACGTGAAGCCCGAGGAGATGCTGAAGAAGCCCGCCGTGCGTGAGTCGTTGGACTGGACCGCTCGCGTCATGCAGGAGCGGGGGTGGGAGTACCTCGTCTGGATGGGCGCTCCAAGGACGACCCTGCGGAACGTGCGCCTGCTGGCTGCCGCACGACGGTCAGCTCTCGTCGGCCCGTCGCTCATCGAGGCCGCCGTCGAGGCCTGCCCACCGGGCGGGGCCGCGCTCGGTCACCTCGAGCAAGAACTGCGCCGTTCCCTGCCGGGCGCCGCGAGGTCGGCGATCTTCGCGGCTCTCTGGTGGCACCGACTGGGCTGCGATCTCTCGACACCGCTCGACTCCAGGACGTGGGTGACACACGCATGAGGCAGAACGGCACTGTCGAGGTCCGCCCAGGCTCCACCGTCTGGTGGGAGGGCGCGCTCTGGCGGGTCGAAGCGGTGCACCCTCACGACGTTGTCCTGCGGCTCGATACCAACGTCGCGCGTGTCCCCTTCGGGAACCTCATCGACGGGCTGCGGATCCTCGATCCAGGAGCGTTGGAGTACGGCGGCGATCCGCTCGGGTCCATCGCACTCTCGTCGCTCTCGCAGTCGGCACGCGCCTCGGTCGAGGAGACGGCGCGCGTCATCACCCACCTGCTCGAAGGTGACGGACCATGGGGACCGCGGATGGACGATGCCGCACGCGAGCTCGGTGTCGACGTCCGCACTGTCCGGCGGCGAGTGGCGGCATTCCGTGAACGAGGCGTCGCTGGGCTCGTGAACGCCACCGCGACACAGCGACGCACTCCGCGCGTGGACCCGCGTTGGGACGCTGTCTGTCTGGACGTGCTGAAGCAGTACACAAACAAGTCGACGCCGACCCAGGGCGCTGTGATCGACGAGGTCAGCCGTCGCGTGGTCGCGCAGCACGGCCGCGACGTGGCGCTGCCCCACCGGGCTACTGCCTACCGGCGCCTCAAGGAGCTCGAGAAGGGCCGCTACACGTTCGGCTCGGCGAAGGCCCGTCGATCTGTCGCTGCTCGTCCGGACGGCATGCTCGGGCGTCTTCGAGCCGATCGACCGGGCGAGTACGTGGTGCTCGACACCAACTCCCTCGACGTCTTCGCCATGGAGCCCGTGACGGGACGCTGGGTTCCCGTGCAGCTGACCGTCGCGATGGACCTGATGTCCCGGAGTGTCCTCGGACTGCGGCTCACCCCGGTGTCGACGAAGGCGATCGACGTGGCGAACGTGCTGTTCCAGTGCCTGCTACCTCAGAGCGGATCGGGACAGACCTGGCCCTACCACGGCGTCCCATCCAACCTCCTCGTCGGGACCGAGGAACCTGACGGCGTGCATCAAGAGCGCCAGGGCGGCCTGCCGGCCATCGTCCCTGACACGATCGTGACCGACCACGGCAAGCAGTACATGTCCGCCCACGTCATCGGGGCATGCGCACGCCTCGGGATCTGCGTGCAGCCGGCCATCCCGCACAAGCCGACGGACAAGCCGACGATCGAACGGTTCTTTAAGACGCTCCGCGAGTCGCTCCTGCAGCACCTGCCTGGATACAAGGGGCCAGACGTCTACTCGCGCGGCGAGCGCGTCGAGCAAGGCGCCTTCTACTACGTCGCCGAGCTCGAGCAGATCATCCGTGAGTGGGTCGCGACCGTGTATCACCACACGGAGCACGACGGGCTGGCGATCGCGGAGATGCCGCGCGCGCGCTTTACCCCAGCCCAGATGTTCGAGATCGGCCTCACCCGGATGGGCGGGCTCATGCTCCCCGCGGCCCGGGATCTCGCGTTCGAGTTCCTCGACGTCAAGTGGCGGACGATCCAGCACTACGGAGTCGAGGTCAACGGACTGCGCTACGACGGCGGAGCGCTGAACCCCTACCGCAACCTGAAGTCTGCCTACGGCGGGGCGCATGCGGGGAAGTGGCCGCTTCACGTCGACGTGCACGACGTGCGGCACGTCTGGTTCCGCGACCCGCAGGACGACTCGTGGAACGAGCTGACCTGGGAGCACGCGCCCTCGTTGGGCGCCCCGTTCAGTCTCGACGCCGTGGAGTACGCCAAGCGGGTGGCCCTGCACGGAACGCACCTCGACAACCCGTCCGCCGCGGTGCACGAGCTGCTCGCGGCCTGGCAGCGCGGGGAGGTCACGACCCGACGTCACCAGAGCCTCGCGCGGCGCCTGGCGGCACAGCCGGCACACCAGGACGGCGACGCCCGCCAGGTCGCCGCACTGCCGGGCGTGATCGACCTTCTCGAGCGGCGCGCCGCGCGGCGCAACCCGCCGGACGACCTGGACGAGTTCGAGCGGTACGCCGACGTCGAGGCCTTCGAGTTGTTCGACGAATGACGAACCGGTGGGCCGCGTGGCTGTCACGCAACGGGACCGAGTCGTTCCACCTCGCACGCAAGGAGGGGTGGGACGCGTTCGTGAACGCCGCGGCGCGCGATCCGCTCGAGCGGCTGGATCGTCGTCAGCTCGCAGCCCTCACCGCGGAGGAGCGGGAGGACTACGACGAGGCGCGGATGGTGTGGAACGCCAACCTGCCGACGGTGCGGACACCGCAGATGATCGACGCGTACTCGGTGTTCGAGCAGGTGATGGCCTCGTCCCGCCGGGACGGTGACCGTCAGCGGGGGTCTGTGGTGTTCGACGCCGAGGCCGGTCGCGGGAAGACCACGACGGTGACCCGGTTCGCCCGCGACCTGCACCGGCGCATCTACCGCCGCGAGGGACCCGTCACGGCCGAGGGCCACCAGCGACTCCCGGTGGCGTTCATCCCGCTGTCCGCCGGGATGACGCTGAAAGGCCTGAACCAGAAGATCCTCGAGTTCTACGGCCACCCCGCCGCGACCCGCTCCTCCACGACGACCTCGCTCGGAGCGCTGGCGGTCGACTGCGTGCTGTCGTGCCAGACGCGGCTCATCGTGATCGACGACCTGCACTTCATCGACTTCCGGCACCGGCACGGCATCGAGGTCTCGAACCACCTCAAGTGGCTGGCCAACGAGATGCCCGCCACGTTCATCTACGTCGGCATCCAACTCGCAGAGAAGCGCTTCTTCGACGACGGCCTGGCCGGCGAGCAGGCCGTCTACGCCCAGACCAGCCGGCGCGCGACGCGGTGCTCCCTCTCGGCGTTCCACCTCAACAGCGACGCCGGCTACCAGGTGTGGGTCAAGACCCTGCGTGCCTTCGAGGACGGCATCGTGCTGGCCGACGCCCACCCCGGGATGCTGACCGACCACGCCCGAGAGATCTTCCGCCGCACCCAGGGCAACATCGCGTCGCTGACGAACCTGATCGACCGGGCCTGCTACCTGGCCATCGCGACGGGAACCGAGGCCATCGACGCGGACATCCTCGCCGCCGTCACCACGGACAATGCCGCCACGATCAGCGCCGCGCGCTGACCCGAGCGCCGCGCCCCGGTTGCGCGGCCCACGCCTGCGTCCCGCAGCCGCGGGCTACGACATCGCGCAGTGGCCGCTACGCGTGCCGCCGCACGACGACGAGCTCCCGCAGTCATGGCTGGCGCGGGTGGCGTGGCGTTACGGACTGGCCCCCACGGCGCTGCTCCGGGTCCTCGACCCACGCATCGTCCAGTTCTCGGTGAGGGACTTCTCCCGCCTGCTCGACGACCTCGCCATCGCGACCCGCACCCGGGCTCCCCGACGGCTCGGGACGGTCGAGTCGCAGATCGCCCGGTGGTCGTTCGCGTACGAGCGGCGCCATGCGACGGGAGCGGGGTCGTCGTTCTGCCCTGCCTGCCTGGCCGAGCCAGAGCCCTACTGGCGCCAGAGCTGGGCACATCCGCTGTCGATCGTGTGCTTCACGCACGGCCAGTTGCTCGTCGAGCGCTGTCCCGGCTGCGGCACGCGCCCGTACGCCACCCTGTTCGCCGGCCAGCGTCCCGGGCCTCCGTGGTTGTGCCCGTCGCGCCGAGAGGACGACGACCGCATCCACAGGACGCGGCGAAAGTGGTGCGGCACGGATCTTCGCGAGGTCGAGTCCGCACGCGTCACGGGCGGGGAACTCGCTGCGGCGGCCCGCGTGGAAGGAGCGATCGATCTCGCGGCGCGGCGGGGGTCCGACCGATGGGACCTGATGCCCCAAGGCTGGCAGACGACCCACGTCGAGTACCTGGACGCCCTGTTCGAGCTCATCGACGAGCAGGTGCCCGCCCGGACGTGGCCCGTCGTCGATCGAGAGGCCCTTCTTGCCGCAGTCTGTGTCGCGGTGTCGCTTGTGCAGTCCACCACGGCGTCGGAAGTGGCAGGGCTGTGCGACCGGCACGGCGTGATGAACCCTGTCGGGAACCACACCCCGCTGCACCCCTCGCGGCACCGCCATGTACGCAACCGGCTGCTGCTGGCGCTGCGACTGCGATCACTGGAGCCGGGGCTGTCCCTGGCGAGCCGACTCGAGTTCCGGCTGGCGTCCGCGATGCCGCGTGCGCCGCTCGACGACGAGAAGCGCGTCGACGGCCGCGTCCGCCCGACGGGTCGCTGGCCGGCGCACGGCTGGGTGCCGCCGACGATGTGGCCAGGCGTGCTGGACCACGTCGGTCTTGCATCGCGTCCGCATGCCCGTGCGGCGCTCTCGCTCGCACTGTCGAAGGTCGGCTCCAACGCGCCCCTCCGTGCGATCGCCGTCAGCCTCGGGCTCCCGGGATGGAGCGCCGACCACGTGGCCCGGGTGTTCGTGGGAACCGACCTGCGGGTGGTGTCCGAGGCGCTCGAAGACCTCTTCTCCCGGCTGGAGGCGAACCCGCCACCCATCGACTACGCGCAGCGCGTCATCATCGGCCGCGAGCGTGCGCCCTTCGACGCGGCGGTCGAGAAGGCGCTCCTCGCTCAAGACCTGGAGATCGACACAGGCGCCCGTGACGCCGCTGCCGTGCAGCTGTGGGCGGCATACACCGGATCCTCGACGGCGTACTGCCCCTGGGTGCCGCAGCCGACGGAGCTCTTGATCCCGTGGTTCGTCGACCGGCCCGACCTCCTGGCCCAGGCGTACGTCGCCTTGCCGCACCGACCTCGCGAGCCGCTCGCGTGGGCTCCACCTTGAAGCGATACCGTCGAACCCTTGGGGGTCGTGCGTCCGCTCTTCTCGACGGCCGACGCCTTGCCGAAGAACCTGTCGTTGCACATCGACGAGCTCCGGCGCGCGGTCGCGGACATGCGATGGTCGACGAGCCCGCACCCGCGCGCCACCGTCTTCGCAGACGGCCGGTACTGCGTGGAGGACGAGCCCGGCTGCTACAGCCCCGTGCCCGTCGTCGCCGACGCCGTGCGTCGTGTCCTGTGCGGAGCGGGCCTCGGCGCGCTGCGTGACGCACCGGTGCTGCATTCCTGGATCGGGTTCACGACGCACACCGCCGGTGGGGCCTCCGAGTGGGACGACTGGCTGAGCAACGAACGCACTCGGCCGCATGGCGCGGTGCCTGATCGGGCGCATGATCGATCCGCTGGTCCCTGGAGCATGGATCCTGCGCACGCACACCACCGACTATGAGCTCAGGGTCTGATGAATGAGTAGCTGGCAGTCAGTCGCTGGCGCTGCTGGCCGCCGAGGCACGGGCGAAGGTCGAATTCCTCGCTGCCGCGATCCAGGACCCGTTCGGGAGCACGGACCACTCCAACCCCGCATCAAGGCCGCGGCGAGTCGACTCGACGTGCCGGTACGGGAGACCGTCGGTCTGAGCTGAGAGAGCCTCGCGGGAACGATCGCTACTCCGCGACCAACTCAATGGTCACCGTCCGCGCCACATTCGAGCGGCGACAACGGCACGGACCAACCCGCTCCGCAAGAGAAACTGCTGTGCCAAACTGCTCAGGTCTGCCCACCTGCGTCGGACGGAGTCAGGTCCCGATGGTCGAACGCACGCTGACGACGGCGCAGAAGTCCGCGCTGCTATTCGAGGCGCACGCTGCGCGCCAGCTCCTCGGTCACGGTTGCCACTTGCTGGCCGGCTCGCATGGCATCGAAGGGAAGTTCGACGCGCTTGCCACGTCGTGGTCCATCGGCGTGGAGAAGACCCTTAAGGTGACACTCGGCCTGGCGGCCCTATCCCGCGGAGAGAAGTGGCCGAACGGGCAGAAGTTTGGGCACAACCTCGTCCACATGAACGGCCGGCTCCTTCAGCACCTCGACCAGTGGCAGAAGGACGTCTCGCAGTCTTCGTGGCTTGCTGACCTGCTCGCCGGCGTACGAGACGACCCGATCTTGCCGCCGCTGCTCGTTGTCCTTGACACCTACGCACGCAGCGGCCGGTTCGCTTACCTCGACCGGCTCGCGGAAGTCGGCGATCCGCCCGACGAACCACGCCCGCTGTGGCAAGACGTGGAGATGGCCGCGCTGACCGTCCGCCCGGATCTGAAGCGACTTCTGTACGGCGGCGGCGACCCGCTCTCACCGGTCGCGGAGTTCAACGCTGGCCTACTCGAGATGAACTGCACGATCACCCGGTCGCTGACGTCGTGGTGGTTCACCGTGACACGCGTCGGTCTGTTCAACGCCTACGGAGCACAGTCCCGCCAGTTCACGCCCGAGCTCGAACCGGACATGGCCCTGCCGGCGCTGCCGAAGACCCTGCTGAACTTTTGAAGGCTATCGCACCGCCACGTGGAGCGAAAAGACGACGGTTCTGCCCACGCTCCAGTGCCACCTAGGCAACGCCGGCCAAGGACCAGCGAGCAGCCGTCACGTCTCTGGGATGAACGCCGACTTGAACAGGTCAGCAGCGTCGATCAGCTCGGCCGTGGGTACCTGGAGTTCACCCCGGGTGACCGCGTCATTGCCGTCCTCGGTCAGGACCCACGTCACGGACACCGATACCGCCTGCGGATCCTTCGCAAGAATGACGTAGTCGTCCCGGTCGCTCGTCCAGGGAACGTTGGGCCGGAACGACTCCGGTGTGAGCACGACCTCGGCGTCGCTGTCGCGGTTGCTCCAAGAGACCGGGTACTCGCGGGGCCTAATCCGGAGAGCGGCGTGGGCGATGCCGACCCCGAAGGGCTCCCGTCGCCGTATCACGGGCTCCACTAGTTGTTCGTAGTCCGCGTCCTCGAGTTCGAGGAAGTCGCTGGCCTCGCAGCCATGGAAAGTCAGGATGAGGTGCGGTTTCGCGACGAACCGGTCGCGGCTCACGACCCTGATTCCCACGCCAGGCAGACCGACCCCGATGAAGTGCTCCCGCCCTTGCGCGAAGTGTGCGGGCCTCTCGTTCCGCCACGCCTGCAAGAGCTCCGCTCGCTCCTCTGGGGTCCGCGGCCGTCCCCCTGACAGGACGTTCGACGCAAGGAGCGTCGATGTCGATGCAAATGACTCCCGCGTTGGTTCCTCGCGCTTGGTGAACTCTTCCTCCTCGAACGCATAGAGGCGTTCCAGGACCTCGTCGATGCGGTCGACGCGCCCGATTAACCCAACCACATCTACATCGAGATTGATCGGAGGTTTCCCCCCGCCTCGGGCACGCTCCACAAGAGCCAACACCTCGCCGGCACGGGCCGGGCGCGTGTTGCTGGTGCCTCGCACGTAGATCGCGCCGTCCTCGAGGCTGTCCCGGCGGTCTTCGCCTTGGAAGCTCCTGTGGCAAGGGAAGATCGTCTGCCCTTCCAGCGGTGGCTGGGCGATGACAAACAACACCTCTCTCTCCGCGTCGACACCGATCCTCCCAAACTCGAAGGCCGGAAACTGGGGCCCGAGGTAAGGTCGGAGTCGATCCTCGAGTTCATGTGCTTCGACGCCACGTGAGACTCCCTGCGCACCGCCCTTCTGCGCGCCGATGACCAGCACCGCGTAGCCGTGGAAGTGGCGCGCGGCTTCGTGGGGCCGTCGGTTGGCTGAGCCCAGAAGGAACTTGGCGACCTTCGCCACGCCTACCTTGCTGCCGAGGTCGAGGTCGCTCTTGACCTCGAGGTAGGTCGTCTCGGCCTCGTCACCGACAGCGTTCACGTGGTCGAGGATGCTCCGCAGGGCGCGTTCCCCGAGAGGGATGAGATCGGTGGCCAGCGTCACGCGCTTCGGTTCGGGCGGCGCGGCCGCGGCGTGATCGGGAGGCATAGGGCGACTCTCCCATCCGTCGCCGTCGCCGACACCACGGCATGCCGACAGCGTGGCGGGGCTGCTGCGCGAGTAGGTGACACCTTGACCTGTGGCGCTGAGGGCGCCGCTGGAAGGAGATGGCCGCGCCCGGGCGCTATACGACGCAGTTTCGCCAGGACGTCATGCCGCAAGATCCTGCGCGAGCGGGCTCACCGCACCTCCGAGCTCCCGGGTGTGGCTCGACCGCCGACCGGGGAGTACGACCATCTGTTACGCGGTCCTACACCACGCACGGACCAAGAGGAGTCGCCGCCGACGGGCCAGCGAGCCGCCTCGCCTTCACCGACGCCGACGCGTCATCGGGCTCTCCGCAGCGAGCTGAGGACTCAGACAGGCAGGTGGGACGACGGCCGTCTCGACAAGTTGTCCGGTCGCAGTTCAGCGCGTTGGGCGTCGAACAGCTTCGATGAATCCCTACACGACGCTGTGGGTTCGCATCGGGCTTGTCCGAATCGCGTCAGCGTGTCCGGCGCGCGTCCGTCGTCGCGTTGGCGTGTCCGCCCGCGCTCCTGTGCTCGCGCGTCGAGCAGCCCCGTCGGGGGCGGCCAGGGCGACGCGGCGGCAGCGCACGGGGCAACGGAAGGCCGAGCGCCTTGAGAGCGCCAGGAGCTCCAAGGGCAGGCCTGCTGCTTCCTTCGACCCGCCGAATTCCGTTGAGGTCCCGGCGGCACCCCGACGAGACTGGTCGTCATGACACCTGCCCTCGCCCTGCGCGCGCTCACGTTGGCTGACGAGGTCGAGGCACTGGCGGCGCACGAGGAGCTGGCGCGTGAAGGCTTCTCCTTTCTTCCCGACGGCCGACCCGACGACTGGACCGGTTACCTCGCCCACCTGGCCGACGAACACGAGGGCGTCAACCTGCCCGTCGGGCGCGTGCCCGCCACGTTCCTGGTTGCCGACGGCGGCGGCACCATCGTCGGCCGCGCCTCCGTCCGGCACGAGCTCAACGCCGCGCTGGCACGCGTCGGCGGGCACATCGGGTACGGGGTCAGGCCCGCCTACCGCAGGCGTGGTTTCGCGACCGAGATCCTGCGTCAGTCACTCGCTCTCGCTCGGTCCCTCGGCCTTGATCGAGCGCTCGTCACGTGCGACGACGACAACGTCGCGTCGGCGCGCACCATCGAACGGTGCGGCGGCGTGCTGGAGGACGTCGTGCTCGAGGGCGCGTCGCCCAAGCGCCGGTACTGGATCCCGACGAGCATCTGACACAGCGCCGCGTCGCACCGACGCCGGTCCGACCGATCGCTCCGTCAGCCGCGTCCGCAACGAACCGAACCCTCCGCCGCCTTCTCCGAGGCTTCGGACACTTTCGCGAGATGACTGGCGTCTCACGAACGTGCTCCCTCGGCGGTCAGGGGTCGCACGGCGGACGAGCCCGATGAGTTCCTACAGCTGGTGTGGGATCTCATCCGAGTTGGCCAGATCTCACGGAGTTGGCCAGGACGTGTCCGAATCTCACCGAGTTGGCCAACGGGGTGCTCGACGCGGCGGCGCGTGAGTTCGTCGTGGTCTTCGGGGACAGGCAGAGGGGCGATGTGGGACCGTCCCGCCGTGGCGAGAGACCCGAAGACGAAGCGCCCGAAGACGGACCCCCTGCTCCTCGCGATCATGCGCGCCCGCGAAGCAGAGCGGGTCTGGGTCGACGCGTGGTCGACGCCGCCCGGGACGACGTTCGACGACGTCGCCCGCCGCGCAGGCCTTGAGCCGCTCGGGGACCGGTGGGAGGCGGTGAAGCGCGCGGCCGCCGTCGACCTGCTGGCGCTCCTCCTCCACCGGGACCTCGCGTACGGCGGCGTCGTCGTCCCGGCGCCGCGGGCACGCGAGTTCGCGGAGGGGTTCGTCGGGTTGTTCGGCCCGGAGGAGTGCCGCTTCGCGACCAACCGGCCCCTGCGAGGCGGACGCTTCGTGTCCTCCTGGAACCCCGCGACGTCCTTTACGGTCGACGCCGGTGTGGTCGCCGTCGGCCAGGATCGAGCCGGGGTGCTCTGGGTCGCCGACGAAGACTGAGGGGGCGTGTCGAACGTCGGCGCTGCGCCCGCCCTGCCACGGCGGCACGCACCCCATCGAGGTGGAGCCACAGCGCGCACCGCTCAGAGGATTCGGACCGGTAGGTGAGACGGCGACCGTCTCACCTACCTGTCCTCTCGCAGGTCATCTGACAGGTCCGATGAGTTCCTACAGGGTTGTAGGGAGTCAACTGACCTGTCGTTCTGTCATTGATCTGTCATCGCGATGTCGCGGAGTCACCGACTTGTCACCTGCCTGCTCGAGCGTCGCGGTGCGGGCCGGTTTCCTCGGCCGTCTGGGACGGTCAGCTATCGCTCACTACGGTGGCTCCGCATGACCACGACCACGATCACCGCGGGTCTCGTCCGCGACCTGTTGCGAGACCAGCACCCCGACCTGGCCGAACTACCGCTCCGTGAGGTGGACGGCGGCTGGGGGAACCAGATGTGGCGCCTCGGCAGCGAACTGGCTGTGCGGATCCAGCGGATGGACACCCATCCCGATAGCCAGCTCAAGGAGCGCCGGTGGCTGCCGCTGCTCGCCCCACGGTTGCCGCTGCCCGTTCCCGTCCCGGTGCGCAGCGGCGCGCCTTCCGAGCGATTCCCCAAGCTCTGGACAGTCATGACGTGGGTGCCGGGCCTGCCGCTGGATCACGGGTCGATCACTCGCGGCGAGCACGCAGCCGACACCCTGGCGGCGTTCCTCCGAGCGCTGCACGTGGAAGCGCCCGCCGACGCACCGGTGGGTACGGACCGCGGCGCTCACCCCAAGGACTGCACTCCCGGCTTTGACCACTTCTTCGGCTCAGTCGATGCTGAGGCGATCGGCTGTGACGCCGCCGACGTCCGGGCCGTCTGGGACGACGCCGTCGCGGCACCCACATGGGAGGACCGACCGGTGTGGGTGCACGGTGATCTGCACCCGGCGAACGTCGTCGTCGCGGACGGGACACTGGCCGGCATCGTGGACTTCGGCGACCTGTTCGCCGGCGACCCGGCGTGGGACCTCGCGGCGGCGTGGCTGCTGCTGCCGGTGGGCACGGCCGCACGCTTCTTCGCCGCCTACGCGCGGGCGGACGAGGCGACCATCCGACGTGCCCGTGGACTCGCCGCCCTCAAGAGCCTCTTCCTGATGCTGATGGGCCAGAACGGGGACCGCGGTCTGCCCGGCGGGAAGCCGGCGTGGGGCCCAGCGGGACGCTCGGCGCTCGACCGGGTGCTCAGCGAACGTCTGCCCTGAGACGGCTCGGGGTGCCCGCCGCTGAGGATTCGGACGGGACGGTGGGACAGCGGCCGTCTCGCGCTCCTGTCGGCATGGAGGTCCGAGCGCCGCGCACCGGACGAGACAGATGACTTCCTACATGGGTCGATGTCGCTGCCGCGGCTACGTCCAGCGCGACCGGGGCAGCCAACCTGCGTGCTGCACGGATTCGGACGTTGCGCGCACCGCGCCATGACGTCCGGGTACCGCCTTCGACGGTTCCGAGTCCCACAAGCTTGAATGCACCGGTCCTGCCGTCCACGAGTAGAGCCGACGCGATCACGTGGCGGCCCCACAGTTCGGCGCTGACCACCCGCTCGAACTCCTGCGGATCTGTATCGCTGAACCCTGTTACCCCAACCGCTCCCTCGGTTGGCTCATCGTCATCGTCGAGAAGGTCGGAGGCGTCGCCGGTTTCCGAGGCGAGTTCCCACTCCCGCTCCCGTGCTGACCCGGGCATGGGCCGGTAGCTCGGCTCGGGGAGCTCCCCCGCGAAGGCGAGGGGGACTTCTTCCGGACGGAGCAGGACCAACACCACCACGTTGCACCTCAAAGGCGTCGTTGCTGCAGACTCGCAGAATCAGGGTTCGGCGGGCGACGCCTTCGGGCCAGAGGTGCCGGCGCAGCGCAACCACATCGTCTTCTCGGTCGCTGCCCCTGCGTCCGTGTCCATTCAGGCGGCGTCGGCACGAGACTTGAGGGACTGAGAGCGCCAGCCAGTTGCGCGGGCCAGTTGACCTCAACGCCACGTCGTGGAACGTCGAGCGATGTCGCTGATCGCCTCGACCTGGCGCATGTCGAGGCGGGCCGGCAGTCCCTGCAGGTACGCGCTGAGTCGCCGCCGGGCGACGACGACCACGGCCCCGTCCCGCGGTTGCTGCTTCACGGTGAAGCCGCGGTGGGCTCCCATCACTGCGATGACGCCCACCACGTCGACGGGGAAGCCGGCGTGCTCGGTCAGCAGCCGCGACGCTCGGCCAGCCTCGTGGCGGCTGTTGCGGACGTACGGCACCCGCTGGCCGTTGACGATGAAGGTGTCGCCGCCGACCCAGACGGAGGCGTTCGGGTGGTTCTTGGCGTTCACCGTGAACACACCCGCCGGGCCGATGAGCACGTGGTCGATGTCTGCGTTCCGCTGCCCCACCCGCACGGCGTGCAGAACTCGCCACTGCGGACCGAGTGTCGCGATCTGCGCCGCGACCGCCTCCTCACCGTCGGCGCCGATCCGCCACGCCCGTTCCTCAGTCCTGACGTCGAAGACGCGCGCGAGGAAGCCCGTGAAACGGCCTTGCGCGGCTCGTGCGGCGACGGCCTGCTCACGCGCCGCGCTGCCCGGACGCGCACCACTGATGTCAGTCCACGCTGGGGCTACATCGGCCAAAGACGGCTCGCGCGTCGCCGTCGGCGCCGCACCGATGGCGCCCGACGAGGCAGCACCGTGCCGAGATGCCAGGTGGTCGTTGATCGCCGCCTCCAGCAGCGGCAGGTTCGACAGGTCGTCGGAGTGGAACCGGCCCGTCTTCAGGTCGAGGTACCCCAGCGCCGTCCCGCCGGCCGTCTCCGCATACAGCCGCTCGTGCCCGTAACGGGCCCACCGCCGCACGATCCAGCTCGTCACGCTGCCCCCCGACCGTCAAGGCGGGACACCCGACGCCGCCATGTGCAGCAGATCGGCAGAAGTTGCCGGCACCTGAACCGCCGCCGGGGAGCCCACACCCTCCAACCGGTTGCCCCAGCCGCGCTGCGGGAGCCACGGTCCGGGCTTGACCTGAAGCGCGCACCAGGTTGCACGGTCGACGTCAGAGAAGGCGAGACACCGGGCTCGGCCTCGGTCACCTCCGCCCTCGGCGCTGCCTGCTCAGCAACGCTTCTGAGGATGCGGACACGAAAGTGAGACGCGGGCATTCTTCGCACGGTGTCCGCGTCAAGGTCGGAGCGTCGGACAGCGGCAAGTCGCGGGAGTTCCTACAGATTCCGTGGGAAGACGCGCCCAAGGGCTCGGGAAGACGCAGAATCGCTCGGCACGCCGGCCTGAGCTGCTGTGGGGTCGCACCGGACCTGTCACTTTCGCGCGGAGTTGTCATCGGCGTGGCGTTCTTCGCACCAGCCGGAGAGGTCGGCGTCGATCGACTCCTGAGCAGGTGGGGCGCGTGTCCCAGACTGGGGCCGCCGGTACTTGGGGCCAGGGTCGAGCGGCCCCTGGTCGCAGTGGGTGGGCCGGTAACGGTTCGGGGCATGCCGGGACCAAGAGGGTATGGAGCTGATGAGCCGGGACCTGCCGCGGGACGACCGCTGGTTCGAGGCGATGTTCGTCGAGCACGGGAACAAGGTGCTCGCGTACGCGCGTCGTCGCGTTCCGGACGAGGCGGACGACGTCGTGGCGGAGGTCTTCGCGACGGCCTGGAAGTACCGGGACCGCGTTCCTCCGGAGCCTTTGCCCTGGTTGTACCGCACCGCCGCCCACCAGATCCTGCACAGCCACCGCTCGAGCTCACGTCGCACGGCGTTGGTCGCCCGGACCGCACGGCTCGACGAGCCGGAGCGTCACCCGACGGACGTCGCGGAGCACCTCGTCGAGCGGCTCGACCGCGAGGCGTTGGTCGCGCGCGTCATGACGAACCTCTCGCCTCGAGACCAGGAGGTGCTGCGGCTGTGGGCGTGGGAGGAGCTCAGCACCGATGAGATCGCCTACGTCCTGGTCATCAGCAGCACCGCGGCTCGGGTGCGCTTGCACCGCGCTCGACGACGCGCCGAAGCCGTGCTGCGGGATGCGTCGCCCCCTGCCCGCCTGCCCCTCACCTTGCGGTCCGTCGTGGAGGAGATCCGATGAGCACCAGGCTGTTCGACCAGCTCCACGAGGCCGACCCGGCGCGCGGGCTGACCGGTTACGACGAGACGTACCTGCGCGCCGCTGCCCGCGAGATCTCGAGCGGGGTGACCTGCGGTGACGCGGTCCGCCGCCCTCGTCGCACGTTGCCGCGCAGGCTCGCGATCCTGACCCCGGTCGCTGCCGTCGTTGCGGCCGCGTTGGTCGTCGCGCCCGCGATGATCGCTCGACCGAGCGCATCGGCCGACGCCGTGGAGATCCTGCACAGGGCGGCGGAGCAGGTCGTCGCCGTCGATCCGCTCGCCGACCCCGGTGACTGGTGGGAGGTCACGACGAGCGGGACGACTCTCGGCATCATCGACCTGCCCTCCGGGCGGGTCGCCATCCTGGAGTCCCGCGACAGCACCGCGTTCCACGCGGCGGACGGCTCACGACCGAGCTACTTCGTCGACAGGCCGACGCGTCTCGTGCGCCAGCTCGCTGGCGCGCCCGTGACGTTGACGGAGCTCGCAGGCTGGCTGGGCGACACCACCGACGGGTGGACGAGCGACCTTGCTCCGCAGGACGCACCCGGGACCTGGCAGACGCCCAACCCTGCGTTCCTCGCGGCGCTCCCCCGCGAGACGTCGGCGCTGCGGGAACGCCTCTACCGGGACTCTGCCGGCGGGGGCAGCTCGGCTGACGGTCAAGCCTTCACGTTCGTCGCCGACCTGCTCACATCCGGAGTCGTGCCCGCCGACCTGCGCAGCGCGCTGTACCGCGTCCTCGCCACCATCCCCGGTGTGGAGGTCACCGCTCACACGGCGGAGGTCGGCCCGGCCAGCGGTGTCGCGTTCGGCAGGTACGAGTCGAACGACGGCATGCGCAGCGAGCTCGTCATCGACCCCGCCACCGGCGACCTGTTGGGGGAGCGCGACATCGCCACGCGGGACCAGGACGGGATCGCCGCCGGCACGGTCATCGGGGAAAGCACCGTCACGCGCTCGTTGGTGAGCAGCGTCCCTGCAGACGTCGTCGAGGAAGCTCAGGTCTGGGACTGCGACGTCGCCCCGGACGGGTCGACGGTGTGCACGCCGTGACCTGAGGATGTGGACAGGTAGGTGAGACAGGCGGCCTCTCACCTACCTGTCCGCTCGCAGGTCATGGCCGCGCCATGCGGACGACTCCGCTGAGTTCCTACAGTGGGATCTCATCTGAGTTGTCCCAATCTCACGTAGCTGCCCACGGCGTGTCCCAATCTCACCTACTTGTCCCAGGAGGATGCTCGAGGGCGTGGAGCTGAGCGTGGCTCGTGCCACGTACGTGACCGCCGCGGGGAGCGAGTTCGAGACCGCCCTCTCGGAGGTCGACCTGCGCCATGTGGCGTTCGGCGCCCCGTTCCGGATCCCGTCGTCGTACCTCCTGCGCGAGCGAGGGCACACGGGCCCCAGGTTTCAGGCGACGAAGATGATCGCCGACGTCGCGGCGTACATGGCGCGGAAGGATCGATGGCTTCGGCGCGCGATCATGCATCACTGGATGCGCGGAAGCGCAGCTGCACACTCTCGGATGTGGGTCACACACATCATCGAGACCGAGGACGAGCCGATCCCGGGTGGTGGCTCGATGAGGCGGGTGACCTCAAGCGTCTCCGACATCGCTCAGGCCTACGGGGCGCCGACCCTCGTGCTCAGTGAGGCGCTCGATCTATGGGAGAGGCGTCGACGCCGACAGACACCACCTCTGTTGCTCGTCCCACTACCGGGTCCGTCGGCGCCCACCTCCTGCCTTCGGCCCCGGCCGTGAGGGTTGTTCACTGACGGCCAGAACGGTCGGTCCGCCCGCGTAGAACGGCATCCCGAGGATTTGGACAGGCAGGTGAGAGGGACTGCTGCAGGGTCGGTTGACACTCCATCTGTGGGACGAGGTCCCGCTGGGAGGATGTCGTGCCCAAGAAGTTCCCGCCCGAGTTCAAGCGTGACGTCGTGCGGGTCGCCCGCCGTGGCGATCTGAACCACGCCGAGGTCGCTGCCGACTTCGACATCTCGATCGAGTCCGTCCGGCGGTGGGTGCGCCAGGCCGACATCGACGACGGCGTCGTCGGTGGCCAGACGTCCAGTGAGCAGAACGAGCTGGTCCAGCTGCGCCGGGAGAAGCGCCGGTTGGAGCAGGAGAACGAGATCCTGCGCCGCGCTGCGGCCTACTTCGCCGCCGGCTCGCTCCCAAAATGAGCTACCCGCTGGTCCGTGACCTGGCCGCCGAGGGCATCCCGGTGCGGTTGACCTGCGGGGTGCTGGGCCACTCCAGGCAGGCGTACTACGCCTGGCTCGCGCAGCCCGTCAGCGCCCGAGAGCTGCAGGACGCCTACCTGACCAACGCGCTGATCGACGCCCACGGCGACGACCCGGAGTTTGGCTACCGGTTCCTGACCGACGAGCTCGAGCGCGCCGGGCACGACGTCGGCGAACGGCGCGTCTGGAGGCTGTGCTCACAGCAGCGCCTGTGGTCCACCACGGTCCGCAAGGGCCGCCGCGGCGCCGGCAAGTCCCCGGGGCCGGCGATCCACGACGACCACGTCCAGCGCAACTTCACTGCCGCCGAGCCAGACCCGGTCTGGGTCACCGACATCACCGAGCACCCCACCGGTGAGGGCAAGCTCTACTGCTGCGCGATCAAGGACCTGTTCAGCAACCGGATCGTCGGCTACGCGATCGACGAGCGGATGACCGCCCAGCTCGCCGTCACCGCGCTGCGCACCGCCGTCGCCAGACGCGCCCCGACCGGTGTCGAGGTCGTGCATTCGGACCAAGGAGCCCAGTTCCGAGCACGGACCTTCCGGGCTGTCCTTGCCGCTGCAGGCCTGCAGGGATCGATGGGACGCGTCGCCTCAGCGGGCGACAACGCGGCCATGGAGTCCTGGCACGCGCTGCTGCAGAAGAACGTCCTGAACCGTCGACGCTGGGCTACCCGCGACGACCTGCACGACGCGATCGTCTTCTGGATCGAGCCGACCTACAACCGTCGTCGCCGCCAGCGCGCCCTCGGCAAGCTCACCCCCGTCGAGTTCGAGCTCGCCTTCACCGCCCAGAACGCCGCCCTTGCGGCATGATCGCCACACCCAGTGTCAACCGACCCTGCAGCAGTCCCGTCTCAGCGCGTCGTCGACTGCTTGGGCACAGGGCACATCCGTCCAGCGGCGTCTGCGGCACTACAGGTGGGCGTCACCCACTCGTGCAGCAGCCCCGCGCGACCACCGACCATCTGTGGTGTGACGCGGCTCCGGACCACGCGTCACTGCCGTGTCGAGGGCTCCAGACTGTAGACATGGACTTCATGCTCGAGTCGGGTGCGTCGCAGATCCGCCGTGCTAACCCGCAGTGGCAGAAGCTGCAGCGAAGGTCGCCCAAGCTCTTCCGGGCCTTCGAACTCTTCGGTGACTTCCAGAACCAGCTGATGCACCATCTCCCGCACGCGTGGCGCAGCCTCGCGGTCGCGCCGTCAGCGGACGCGTCCGAGATGGACGTGCTGCTGGTGCAGGACACCACTGACGAGCAACTCACCATCGACTGGGCGGTCCTCGTCGGAGACATCGTCCACAACGCTCGCAGCGCACTCGACCACGCTGCATGGCAACTCGTTGGCCTGAACGGCGGTACACCGGGGACCCACACGCAGTTCCCAACCGCGCGAGCAAGCAAGGACTTCGACACCAAGACCCGTCTACGGGGAGCGCACCCGTACGTTCACGAAACCGTGCGCGCCCTCGAGCCTTGGGGGGGCGGCGCTGGCCACTGGCTCTGGGTGCTCACGCAGCTGGACAACGTCGACAAGCACCGGCTGCTACTCGACGTAAACAGCTCGTCGAACTCGAATGTCTCGATTCAGGACCCTGAGACAGGCGAGTGGCGGGACCAGTGGATCAGCACGGAGGGCCGTCAGGCCGGCGACGTCGTGCGCACTGCGCCTCGCGGGACCATGAAGGTACGGCAGAGCAGCGCGACGATGTACTTCGAGCACCACGACGGGGATGCCTGGGATGGCAACGCGCCCCAGGGCTACAAGATCAACGCTCAACTGGTGCTCGAGTTCTGCCTGACAGCAGCCGGTGATGCACATGACGCGATGGGACGAGCTGACAATCGAAGGCGTCGCGATGGGGAGGCACGGGCTGACACTCCATAGTCCAAATGCGTCACACCCCCCGGACGCCTCACAGCGGGAAGAGCGACCGCGCAGCGGCAGATCCGGGCGAGCGCAGCCGCCGTCAGCGCGGCAGATTCGGGCCGGGTCCCGGTCTACGTCGGTATCGGGCACCACGACTTCGCAATGCAGGTCCCCGGCGAGCACGTGCGCACGTGCACCACCAGCTGACGCCACGAGCCTGTTCATCGCCGAGGCGCTCGATGCACCTCGACGGCGCATCCAGGCGCTGGCTCGCAGCTCGCGTGAGATGACGGCCGCCGGTATCGATGCCGACGCCCACATCCAGGCCCGCGCGACGTTGGACGCCGAGCTCGCCCGGATCGAGGACGACCTGACCGCGGTCGGCGCGCCACTGTCAACCGTAGACAGGACTTGGCCCTTCCTTCGTTGTGCGAGGCCAACACCTCCGCTAGTCCTCGATGGCCGTGCGCCAGTCCCGCACCGGGCCGATTCCGAGATCTGCACGCATCGCGTTGAGCGCAGCTCGGCATGACTCCGTCGCCGCCCCGATGGGGTCGGGGGGTGTACGTACCCCGTCGATCAGCAGCGCGGCCCCGACTTCCTCCAAGGCCTGCTCCGCCGCGAAGACGGCGTCACGCACTGCGTCAGGAGCGAGCAGATTGATTTCGGCGTGCACGCTGTTCATCAGAATCGACGCCGCGTTGTCCGTATCGATTGCGGCCTGGCGCTCGGGGGACCCGACAGGCTTGGTGAGCATGTCCGTCCTGGCGTCGAGCAGGTCGCTCAGCACTGTTTGGGTCCTGACGTAGATCAACCGCTTCTCCTGGACCCAGCGCCGCTCGAGTTCGGTGTCCCGCTCGTGCTGGGCGCTGGCCTGCGCACCAAGACGGTCCCGCTCGTCGCGTTCCCTTGTGTCCTTGCGGGTTACGAAGAACTGCGTGATGGCCCACCCGGCGCCACCGATGCCGAGCACGAGCGCGACCCAGGTCCCTGCTTCCATGCCTTGGAACCTAGCGGCGTTCGTCGATCACGGTCGGACGTTCGACGCGTCTCCTCGGGTACGACTTCCGAGCGCTCTACGCGCCGACGCCGGCCTGGTCGAGCCGCCTGTGGATGTAGGAGAAGAGCGAGAAAGCGTCCAGGAAGTCGTCGCGTGCTTCCGTCGAGCCCAGCCGCGTGCGGTGCGCGCGAGGGTTGCGGTAGTGGCCGTGGATGCCGACCAGCATGTTTTTGAAACCGCGGTGCTCGCTGACTTCTGAGTCGCTCGCCAGGGGATTAATCTGGACGAGCGGCGTCAGGTTCTGAGATCCGAGCGCCTGGTCGTACAGGGCTGCGCCGTCGCCGGCGAGGCCGGTGTGTCGCCGGATGCGGTCGGGGATCGTCTTGGACGCCTCGCTCATGGCGTGGAAGAGGGACTGCGTGATCAGCTCTTCAGAGCAGTAGTCGAGCAGGACCGCGTGGCACCCCCGATGTCGCAGCTCGGTCAACAGCTCCCCGGAGAGTTGGGCCGCCTCGGACAGTGTCGCGGCCGTGCGTCCGCGCGCCAGTTTCCCCTCGTCGTTCACGCGCAGCCCGTACAAGACCAGGACGGCGTTGAGCTGGCCGCGCAGCGCCTCCCACCGCAGCGGTTCGCTCACGTACCTCGCTGGGCTCATCGCGGCATTCAAGAACCCGATCAGCGTCTTGCCGGTGCCGCGACTGACCTGGGCGTTGTGCAGGGTCGTCAACAGGCGGGTGCGCTTGTTCGCGCCCTCGTCGAGCCTGTGGATCCCGACGACCCGCAGCACGGAGGTCAACTCGGACGAAGACAACGCCGGCGCGTCCGTCGCGGCGAGCACGTTGCACACCGCCTCCGTGAAGGCGATGTCGAACACGGGTGTGCTGCTGGCAGTACCCACCATCGCCTCCGCCGTACTGAGGATTCGGACACGAACACGAGACGAGCACCGTCTCACGAAGCCGTCCGCGCGGACGCGGGACGCCCGATAAGAAGACAACTCCGACGAGTTCCTACAGCAAGACGCACCGATCCCGCGGCAAATCCCGTGGGAAGACGCGCCTGAGGGCTCGGGAAGTCGTGGGATCTCACCGAGTTGGCCAAGCGGGGCCGCTCGACGCGTAGGCCCGCGCGCGGTGCGGGTCGCGTACGTGACAGCCCGATGGCGTCGAGCGTGAGGTCGACCTGCGCGACGTCGCGCAAGGGACGGTGGTGTGCCTCCCCATGTCGTTCGGGTCCGGGCCTACCGCGGGTCTGAACAACCGTCGGCCGGTACGTCGGCGCCCTCACCGTGCACCGAGGGTTGCCACGGAGACCAGACAGGACCGGGGAGTACTCGCTCGAACCCGGCGTTGGACCACTCGCCGGAGGCGAGGAAGGAGATGATCCGATCCGTCTCGTGGTAGAGCCAGCGCTGGGCGTCGGCGATGTTGGCGAACAGGCCCTGGAAGACCACGAAGGGCCACGCCAGGACGGGCATGAGCGATGCCTGACCCCGCTCGGGGGGCGGCGTCACCCGAAGGTCCATCCAGAGTTCCAGCGGCCAGTCCCGTGTGTTGGCCAGTTCGGGCGGCAGTGGATGGGACTCGCGCACCGCCCACTGGAACATGGCGAGGACGTCGAGGAGCACACCGGTCGCACGGTGCTTGTCGTCGTTGTCCGCGCGGGCGATGAGGGTCAACGGGTCTGGCTCCCCGTCGTCGCGCCTGGCCCAGCCCTGGACCTGGCGGATCCGCTCCAGCAGCGGCGCGGGGATCGTGCTCAGGTGCTTAGTTCGCTCTGGCCATTCGTTCGGGTGAGCGGTCACGGGGAAGTGGATCTTCCCAGGCTCTTGGGGGTGCCCCTCTATGTGGCACAGCTCGAAGCACAGCGTGTCGAGCGCGACGCGCAGGTTGTGGACGCCATCGTGGAACGTCGCCTCCCAGGCCGCGGCGGGCAGCTCGTCCAGTTCCTGCGGACGGAAGACCTCGAGACGCGACGGCCCGTCGTGGGGCGAGCGCATCGGCGCGAGCAGCTGGTGGTCCTCGTTCCAGCGGTCGATCTCCCGCTCGAGCGACTGGAACACCCGACCTGCCTGCTGCAACTTCAGCAGGGCGCGGCTCTCGTACTCGTAGGTGACGCGCTCGGCCTCGGCCTCCATGTCGCCATCTTGCCCTGCGTCTCGCTCTGCGCGAGCGCCGCGGCGATGACCGGACGGTTCATGTGCGCAGCGGTGCGCTACGGGCTCCGCGCACGGTCCAGGCTGAGGATCTGGACAACTTGGTGAGACGACGGCCTTCTCACCAAGTTGTCCCGCCACAGGTCAGAGTGGCGGTCGTCGGGCAGCTTCGATGAGTCCCTACAGGCGCGCCCGCCTCTGGGTTCGCATCGCATCGCTGCTCCGGTGTCACGGGCCAACGTGCGCGAGCTGCTCTCGCGGTTGTCCCCTCCGACAGGTGCCCGCGTCGTGGACCTGGGGTGCGGGTGGGCGAGTGGCTGCTCGAGCTTCTTGTCGCACGGCCGGGCGTGTCCGGGGTGGGTGCCGACGTGTCCCTCCCGGCGGACGTCGAGGCTCGGGCGCGAGCGCGGGTGTGGCGACGCGCGGCTACGGCGCCGGGCTCGGCGTCGCCTGGTCGCTCAGGTAGTCGCACCCGAGCGACCGCACCCGCGCCATCGCGTCCTGCCACAGGGTCACGGTCGCCTGCACCGAGGTTCCGAGCTGTGCGAGCCCGGACCGTGCCTCGCGGCACGCGTCGCGGACACCCCGCCGCTGCTCGGTGCCGTAGTTGCCCGCCCAGGCGCCGGCGGTCTCCCACGTGCGCAGGTACGCCTCAGCGCCGCCCCACAGCGGCTCGAGCTCGTCGTCGGACAGGCCCAGGACCCGCAGCTCCTCCACGAAGTCGGGGATCATTCCGACGTGCGCGACGCCGTCGAAGGAGATGTCGTACGGCTCCGAGCGTCCCGACCAGGGCAGGGTCGACCGGTCGAACGACTCACCGGTGAGGGGCGACACGAACGGGTACGTGACGTGCGGCGGCGCGCCGGCCGGGAAGCCGCCGATCGCCAGGTAGCAGCGGCCACCCACCGGTGTCAGCGCCCCACCGACGAAGAGCGGATCGAACGACGTCTCGCCGACCGCCGTCCCCGCACTGTCGAACCGGGGCCGCGGCCACCCCGCCAGCCCGTTGAAGTCCGAGCCGAACCCCACACCGACGAACGCGGGCCTCCCCACAGCCAGCGGCGTCGTACGGAGCTTGTCGACGGCGTACCGGTACGCCTGCACCCACGTCTCGCTCGTCCCGGGGCACACGTGGGGCGCCGTGGTGGAGCCCGCCGGGTAGGTGCGCACCTCGTCCGCCGCCGTGCCCTGCAGGAGGATCGGCGCCACGGACCCGCCCCAGCGGATCAGCCGCTGGAGGTCGTCGGGCAGGAGCTGGTCCTCGTTGCTCTTGTCGCCGCCGTTGATCTCGTTGAAGCCGCTGTGGCTGCTCACCACCGGGTACTGGTCACCCAGCTCGGCCCACAGGTCGCGCTTGGCCTTGATCGAGAGGTGGTCGAGGTCGATGACCGACCCCTCGTTCGCCATGGCGCGCGCGAGCTGACGGCCCGTGAACGTCAGACCGACGCTGTTGCACCGTCCGCCGTCGAACGCGAACGCCGTCGGGCAGGCGAACGACGTGATGGGTGGTCGGACGTCACGGACGACCCGGTCGATGTCCGCGACCCTGTCGAACGGGCTGCCCGGCGCGTGTCGCGACGGGTTGGTGACCGCGTGCAGGAGCGCAGCGGACAGCGAGTTGCCACCCGCGACCCCCTGCAGGTTGTGGATGAGGTAGAAGTGCCGGGCACCGAGCTCGCGGTAGCGCTCCATGAGCGCCACGGCACGCGACGTCACGCCCTCGTCGAGCAGTGGAGGCAGGAGCCCGTTGCAGTTGAGGGCCCACCGCGTCTCGTCGGGGTTGCTCACGAACGGACTGACCGGCGGCACGGCGGGCGTCACGCCGGCAGGGACGAACGCACAGCCGCCGAACGCGCCGGCCGCCTCGACGCCCAGGACCACCGCGAGCTTGCCCTCCCCGATCACGGTCCGGGCCTCGGCGGGCGTGAGCACGATGCGGAACCATCCGGTGCCGGGGCCGCCCGACGTCGCGTCGATCGTGTTCTGCAGGGTCCGCGCCGCGGCGAGCTGCGCCTCGATGGACGGGATGTCCGGACAGCTCGACGTGATCTTGGCGGCCAGGCACAGGAACTCACTGTTCACGGCGTGGATGACGACGAGCCGCAGGCCGTACCGCCAGGCGCGTTCCAGGCTGTCGACGTCCACCTGCTGCCCGGCACGGCTGGTCGGCGTCGGAAAGCACCGGCCGGAAGCGGCCTGCGTCGCCGCCTCGTCAACGAGCCCGGCGCGCACGACGTCGGCGAGACGGAACGTCGACGCGTCGGAGGTCAGCGGCGCCCGGCAGGGCGCGGCCGGGTCGGTCGAGTGCGTGAGGAGCGACCCGTCGAACCCCAGGTCGGCGAACATGTGGCTGTGGAAGTCTGCGAGCCCCCGCACGACCGGCGGCGGTGCTGGCGGTTCTCCCGTCTCGCACGACGAGGCGGAGAGCAGGAGCGCCGCGGTGACGGCGCCCAGCACACGCGAGCGCCACCGGGCTCGCGAGCGTGGGAGCACGGCCCGGCTCTCGGCGTCCGGTGACATGGCGACCTCCTGCGGTGGGACCCTCGCAGACTCGGAGGGACGCGTGGATCACGATGAACAGAGCCGCCCCGGAGGGCTGCAGATACGCGTCGAGATCCGCGACGTGCGGGCTCGCTCGGTAGCGCGGCGGTCACCGCCGCTCCGATGGGCGGACCGTCCCAGTGAGGGCCACCCGCCCCTGACGGGCGGCCCGCGAGTCGTCCCGTCAGCCTCGGGCGGCAGCACAGACGACAGCGCGCCGGCGCTGGGCATCCATGAGCACGGCCGGGCCGTCACACCACTGCTCGATGGCGCCGATGCCCGGCGGCAGTGCGCGCAGCAGCGGATCGTGGATCTCGGCCCGGAGTGCCTCGAGGACGGCGTCATCGACGCCGAGGAACGGGCGGTCGTAGAACGGCCGGACCGGCACGCCGTCGGCGACCGGCAGACCCGCGCCACGCTGCGCGTCGTACAGCGCGGTGAGCGCGAGGCCGAGTGAGTCCTGACGCTCCATCCAGTCGTCTGCCGCCAGCGCTGCGCGCAAGGGCGGCACCAGGCGGGACGCGAACGGGAGCCGGCTGACGGCGGTGCCCAGCCACTTCGGGTACGGCGCCCACACGTCCCCGACGACGCAGCCCAGGTGCAGGATCACGCCGGCGAGCCGCCCCGTGAGGGCTCGTGCACCCACGTCGTCGTGGACCTGACCGGCTCGACCGAGCAGGTGGAGCTCCTGCGAGATTCGCCACCAGCCCGCGGCGAGGACCTGGAGCCGAACGTCGCGGGGGTAGGTGGCCATGAGCGTTCGCGCCCGCGTCACGGTTCCCGAGGCGTCGTGGAACAGCCGTCCTGCGGTGACCTCCAGCACGGCCTGACCGGTGAGAGCCAGCCAGCCGAGCGAGTCGAGGTCGTGCGGCGTCCCGACCCCGATCCGGGTCCCGAGGAAAGCCTCGACGGTCGTGACGTCGACACGGTGCCGTTCCCGAGCGTCCCATGACGTGGTGAACCGCGTCGGATGCCCGTCGAACTCGTCGGGCAGGCTCTCGTCCAGGGCTGCCGAGACCCGCTCAGGGGTGGGCGACGCTGCAGAGCCGGCGTCGGAGGTGTCCAGGAGCACCGTCAGCCGCAGGCCCCAGTCGTGATCGCGGGACATGTCGTCGTCAAGTCCGAGGACGTCGGACCCGGCTCCGAGCCGACCTGCGGCGTGTGGCAGCCCGGGCCAGTGACGCTCGAGCGCGGCTCGGACGACCTGCTCGTAGTAGGCCTCGCTGAGATCCGCGCCGCGCACCGGGACATCATGGCGCGGCGCCGACGGCATTGCTGCGAGGCCGCGCGTCCGCGGATCCCGGAGCCGCCCGCGCACACCGCCGCCGCGAGCACCGCCGACCCGGACGGTGCGCATCGTGGGTGACGACTCCGGCCGTGGAGCCCGTTCCGGCCCCACGTGCCCAGGTCGGGCTCTCTAGGCGACGCGGACCGCGATGCCCGGGTAGTCGAGCACCAGCCCGGCGTCGTCGTAGGTGAGCATCGCCCGGAAGCCGCCCTCGGACCTGTAGTCGAACCGGTGGTCGTCAAGTCGCTGGTACGTCTGGTCCAGCCGACGTACGGCGAGGTCGGACGCCTGCACGTAGACGGCAGAGGCGGTGACCACCTCGCCGACGGGCATCGTCAGCCGGTGGACCGGCAGCGTGTTCGTGCAGGCCGACGCCTCGAGGTCGACGTCGACGAGCCCGTCCAGGTGCGGCGCCGGAACCCCGTCGACGGTCCAGGTGCCGAGCCCGTCGGAGCGCAGGACCGTGCTGCGCGGGCCGTCCACGGTGTCGGACGTGACGCGGACCGTACGGGTGATCCACCGCTCGTCGAGCCTGATCTCGTACTCGACGGCGTACGCCCGCCCGCCTTCGACGGCGGACGTGTGGCCGCGCAGCCGGCCTGGACCGAGGTAGGCCACCTCGAACCCGTCGACGGCGTCGACGAACTGCCAGGCGGCGAACGGCGGCACGGCTGCGAGCACGAGACCAGGCAACCAGATCGCCGGCCACGCGAGAAGACGGCCGTCGGTGACCTACCGCCGCTGGCTGGTCCAGCCCGCCGCGCTAGCGGCGACGCCATGTCGTCATGCACCCGGCGCGATCAGAGCAGGGCGAGGAACCGCTCCGCGTCGCCGACGCGGGGGAGGTTGTTGAACATGACGTAGGGCGACGGACGGCCGTCGACCATGTCCCGGAGCCGGCGCAGCTCGTCATCGGAGTGGACGTGACGCGAGCCGGACGTGCCGTGCAGGCGGTAGTACGTCTGCTCCGGCGTCACGGTCTCGGTCTGCATCGGGTCGACGACGTGCACGAGATCGAGCTCGGCGCAGAGCTCCGTGAGCAGCTGCGTGGGCCACTCACCACGGGGTTCCCACAGCAGCCGCGCCGCCGGCCGCTCCACCTGGGTCATGAAGGTGCGCAGCCGTCCGACGTTGTCGGCCGTCGGGCGAAAGCTCTTCGGGCACTGCAGCAGGACGGCGGTGGCCTGCAGGATCCGGGCGCACTCGAGGGTCCGCTGCCATCCCGCCAGGACCGCAGGCGTGGTCCGGAACGCCCCGACCTGGCCACGTGCGGTGTCCGGCAGAGGCTGCTTCATCCGCCGGTAGGTGGGGCTGTTGGACTCGTGGGTGACGACCTGCCACGCCTTGATCGTGAACTCGAAACCGGCCGGCACCTGGGCTCGCCAGCGCATCAGCACGGCGTCGGACGGCGGCTCGTAGAACGTGTGCTGCACCTCGACGACGGGGAAGCGACGGACGTACGAGGCCTGGGAGACCGTCCAGCCGCACAGCCCTACGCGGACGCCCACCTGCCTACCCGTCCCCGGTGCAGCGCGCTCGAACCGACGCCCTGCGCCGCGTGATCCAGTTGACCATGCGGCCGATGCTCCCAGGAGTGCACGGCCCGGGCTCAGTGAAGGCTCGGCCACCCAGCCGGCGACAGCGAGGAGTGGCCCGCAGGCAACGGCGTGCGCGCCGTCACGCGTCGAGTGGCTCGCCGGTCGGATCGGCGCCCGCGTCGTCGCGTAGCGTCGGGCCACCCAGAGGGTCGGCCGACCACGTGATGAGCCGCCATCCGCTGGTCGGGTCGCCGTCGATCTCGATCGCGCCAGCGCGTCGTCGGACCGTCCGTCACCCCTGTCACCCACGGGTCAGCCCGATGACGCCTCCCCCGCGAGTCGGCCGGGCCGAGGATCCGGGCATCCGGGCAGACCGGCGCCCGGATCCTCTGGGGCCTACCGGATGACGCGGACCTCCTGGGGCCAGCCGCACCCCTCGGCGACCCTGCCCGCCCACATCTTGGCCGTCTCCAGGTCGGGCACGTCGATGATCGTGATCCCGCCGAGCTGCTCGACCGTCTCGGTGTAGGGACCGTCGGTGATCGACAGGGTCCCGCTCGTCGCGTCGGCGCTGAACGCGTCGGCCAGGTCCTCCTCGAGCCCACCGGCGAAGACCAGGACACCGGCGGCCTCCATGTCACGGACGACCGCCGTGCTGGGCTCGACGCGGCTCCGGAACCACTCGGCCGGGTGGTCCCCCACCCACTGCTGGTGGAAGTAGATGGCGTACTGCGTCATGACGCTCCTCCTGCGTGTCGTCCCGTCTGGCCTGACACCACCGTGACGCGCGGGACCCGCCGGATTCGACAGGCCGGTACGTCAGCGCGGGCCGTCACAGGGGTCGAGGTCGGTACGTCTCCAGGAGTCGCTCCGTGAGGGCCTCGAACTGCGGGTCGACGACCCGGCGCGCGGGGTCGGCGTCGTGCCAGGCGACGATCTCGCGGGCGCCCTGCGCGAACGGGATGCGGGGCGAGAACTGCGGGACCAGCCGTCGCAGCTTCGTGTTGTCGAAGATCATCGTGTGCGCCTTGTCGCCGAGGATCCCGGCGCCCAGCTCGGGGTCGGCGGCGGCGATCGCCTCGGACGCGACGTGCACGAGCCGCGGCTCGTCGACGCCGGCGGCCCGGGCCATCGCGAGGTAGATCTGGTCCCACGACGGAGCCTCGTCACCGGTGATGTGGAACGCCTCGCCGATCGCCTCCTCGCGCCCCAGCAGCCCGACAAGGCCGACCGCGACGTCGGCGCTGTGCGTGATGGTCCACCGAGACGTCCCGTCCCCGGGGACGACGACCTCCAGGCCGCGGCGCATCCGGTCGACGACCGTCCAGCCACCGTCCATCGGGACGAGCGTGGCGTCGTAGGTGTGCGACGGGCGCACGATCGTCATCGGCAGGCCCGTGTCGCGGTACGTGCGGACGAGCAGGTCCTCGCACGCGATCTTGTTGCGGGAGTACTCCCAGAACGGGTTGCGCAGCGGCGTCGACTCGACGACGGGCAGGTGGGTGGGGGGCGTCTGGTAGGCCGAGGCGGAGCTGATGAACACGTACTGCCCGGTGCGGCCGGTGAACAGGTCGAGGTCGGCCTGGACGTGCTCGGGGGTGAACGCCGTGAACTCCACGACGGCGTCGAACTCCTGGTTCCCCAGCGCGGCGCGGACCGACTCCGCGTCGCGGACGTCGGCGTGGATCACGCGGGCGCCGTCGGGCACCGCGCGCTTCGTCGACTGCCCGCGGTTGAGCAGGGTGACCTCGACGCCCTCCGCGACCGCCCGCCGGGCCGCCTCCGTGCTGATGATGCCGGTCCCACCGATGAACAGCGCGCGCAGTGCCATGCCACGCAGGATACGGAACTGCCCGCACCGATCAGCGGGGTGGAGAAGGCACGTACCTCGACGTCCAGGATGTCGCCGGGGCGACAGTCCAGCGCGTCGCAGATCGCGGTGAGCGTGGAGTTGTCGCCCGTCGGGCGAAAGCTCTTCGGACACTGCAACAGCACGGCGGTGGCCTGCAGGATCCGGGCGCACTCGAGGGTCCGCTGCCATCCCGCGAGGACCGCAGGCGTGGTCCGGAACGCCCCGACCTGGCCACGTGCGCTGTCCGGCAGAGGCTGCTTCATCCGCCGGTAGGTGGGGCTGTTGGACTCGTGGGTGACGACCTGCCACGCCTTGATCGTGAACTCGAAACCGGCCGGCACCTGGGCTCGCCAACGCATCAGCACGGCGTCGGACGGCGGTTCGTAGAACGTGTGCTGCACCCCGACGACGGGGAAGCGGCGTACGTACGACGCCTGGGAGACGGTCCAACCACACAGCCCTACGCGAACACCCACCTGCCTACCCGTCCCCGGTGCAGTGCGCTCGAACCGACGCCGTGCGCCGCATGATCCGGTTGGCCATGCCGCCGATCCTCCCAGGAGGGACGCCTGCGAGGCGGTCACACCGGCGCAGCTGGCGACCTGGTCCTGACGTCGTTCGGCAGCCGGCGGCTGCAGGCCCCACGGCCTCCGGTCCCGGGTCGCCGCGAGAGTGCGCGACTAGCCCCATGTACCGCGTGCCTCCCGGCGGCGCTGGGGAGGTCAGTCCAGCAGCGCAGCGATCCGCTCCTTGAACAGCCGGTCCACGAGGTCGTGATCGGCGAAGGCGATCTGCGAGACGAGCATCCGCCGCGGTGACAGGTCCCGCCACCACACCCCGCGCACCGGCAGGACCTCACACGTGAACGTCCCTGACGCGCCGCCCGTCGAGGCGAGGAACGCCGACATCCACTCCGGTTGGTATCGCCTGACCACACTGTCGTCGATGTGCTCGTTGGCCCAGTCCTCGGCCTCCAGCCTGTGCTGGGCGACCGCCTCGGCAAGCCGTGGACTGCGCGGCTCGACCATCTCCGGAGCGCGGAGGTTGCCCTCGATGTCAGCGACCCACTGTTCCCACGCGCCCGCAGGGACCTGATCCACCGGCAGCGGCGCCACTGCCGGCGTCAGCGGCGGGAACGCGTCCAGCGCCGAGGGGTCCAGCAGGTCGCGCAGGTACAGCACCGGCGTGTACCGCGAGGAGTTCGTGCAGGAGACGGAGAGGGGGCTCACTTGGTCACGTAGAGCTGCATCTTCAGCACCTCCGGGTTGGTGGACCAGCAGGTGCCGGCCTCGCCGTCGCTCTGGCGGCGCCGGATGAGACCCTGGGTGTGCGTGCGCGAGTCGGACTTGATGAACAGGATCTGCCCGTGTCCCAGACCACGCGCGCGCCCGGCGTTGGCACGCAGGACCATCTCGTACGTGGCGGAGTTGGCGTACCGCTCGACGCGCCGGCGACCGTAGATGGGCCTGTTCGGCAGGTTCATCGCGGCCATGATTCCCTAGCCAGGCCACGGGTGAGCACTCGCCCGTCGCCGACGATCTGCGTGATGCCCGCGAAGGGTGCCGGCACGTACCGGTCCTGGTGCTCGCGCATGTCCCGCCCGCGGCTGCCGCCGGCACCGACGAGGAACCGGTCGCTGTCGTCGCGGTGCGCGGTCGGGTCGTCCCCGTACCACTGGGCACCGTTCAGGCGCTCCCACTGCGAGCGCCACCCGGGCTCGTTGGGACCGGCGAGGAGATGAAGGTCTGCGCTCATGACCACAGGACGCCTGGGGCCGCTGCCTCGGCAGTGCCCTCGGGGCGTGCGCCACCGACCGCGGGCAACCCAGGGCGCAGCGCCGTCGGACCTGCCTGCCCGCCGAGGGTCGCTCCGCACGCGCTGGTCCGGGAGCGTGGGTCAGGCCGTGACGGGGTCGATCGTGGCGAAGCCCATCTGCGTGGCGGCGCCCGCCATCGAGCGGTCATGGGTCGCGACCGTCACGACGCGGGTGCCGACCCGGGCGGCAGAGGCCAGATGCACGCAGTCGAGGGTCTTCAAGACCGCCGGGACGTGCGCGGCCTCCACGAGCAGCGCGTTGTCCACCGCGACGGGATGAAGCGACTCGGTCAGGAAGTCCCCGGCCCGCGGGTCGAGGCGCTCGCGGTGCAGGAACCGGGCGACCTCGAGGTTCAGCAGGACTGAGGAGATGAGGCGGTCACCGGCGGACACCCGCTCGTCCCACCAGCGAACGGCGGAACGTGTGCCGACCAGGACGTGGATCGCGACGGACGAGTCGAGGTAGATGACCTCAGGCACCGGTGTCCTCGGACAGCCACGCGCGCGCCTCGTCGGCCCGCTGTTCGCTCAACAGCGGCTCCGCGCGGTGCGGCGCCCGCTGCGGTCGGACGGCTTCGCCGACGAGGCCGGCGGCGATCAGAGGGCCGAGCGGGTCCGCCGCTGTCGGCTCGGGCACCAGGCGCAGCACAGCCTTACCGTGCCGGGTCACCTGGACGGTCTCGCCGGCCTCGACGAGCTTGGCGACCTCGCTCGGGTGCTGGTTCAGCACCGTCATCGGGATCGTCCTCACGGCACCAAAGTAGCATCCAGATGCTACTCAGGGTCGAGCGCGGCCCGCCTGACCTTCATGACGGCCTGCGCCTGCTCGCGGATCTCGAGCGCGTGCCGGCGGGCTGTCGCGACCTGAGCGCGCGCCGCTTCACACGGGGCGAGTTCAGCGCCCGGGAGCTGTGCCGGTGGGCGCACGGCGCCGTCGGCCATGACGGGGATCCCAGCTGCCAGGCGTTCGTCGACCTGCACGACATCTACGAGACCGTCGAGTACTACCCGGACGAGGACGACGCGAGCCTCGAGCGGCGCACCGCCGAGGCGACGCGAGCCTTCCTCGACGCCCGGTACTGAGCACGGCTCATCAGCGGCGACGGTCGGCGCTCCCAGCCCGACGTCGGCGCGACCGCGCCCACTCGCCGTGCAGACATCGGTGTGACCTCGTTCGACTCGCCCGGGCGGGGGCCGGAGGGGCGTGCGGCCATGCCGGCGCTCCACGCCTGCAGGGCTGCTTTCCGGGCCGAGTGCGGGTTGCCGGCGTACTCAGCACCGATCGAGTCGATGCTCACGACGGCTCCCCCCGGCTGCAGCCCGTCCTCGTGGACAGGCGGCAGCATCGTCCGCTTGTACCAGGAGCCGCCGGGCTGGGTGAGCCGGACGCTTCCGCACGACGACGCGCTCCACGGTCGACGCGAGGTGCGCGGTGCACCTAATCGATTCCACTCCCTGGGCCCAGCCAGGCGGACCCGCACGCGGCCCTACCGTGGCCGGAGCGCTCCCACGACGGCCGTGTCCCAGCGCTGGGCACCTGCCGGGCGTGGTGATCCGCCGTCCACCACGTCGCACGCTCAGCAGAGGACCGCCATGTCACCGACCACTGACCGTGACCGCGGGCTGCTCCGGCGCCGCTCCGCCGGGCTGGCGGTCGCCGCCGCGCTGGCCGTCTCCGGACTCGTCGCCTCGCCGCAGGCCGCGGTCGCGGCGCCCGACCCCGGCTCGCCGGTCAAGGTGAACCAGGTCGCCTACGTGCCCGGTGTCGCCAAGGTCGCGACCCTGGTCAGCTCGTCGACGGCACCGGTCGCGTGGACGCTGCGGAACGCGGCCGGCACGGTCGTGGCGTCGGGCCGGTCGACGGTCAAGGGCGCCGACGCACTGTCCGGTGACTCGACGCACCTCATCGACTTCTCGACGTTCGACACGCCGGGCTCCGGCTACGTGCTGTCCGCGGAGAACGCCGGCAGCTACCCCTTCGACATCTCTGCCGACCCGGTGAAGAAGCTGCGCTACGACTCGCTCGCGTTCTTCTACCACCAGCGCAGCGGCATCGCGATCGACGCCCGGTACGTCGGCAGCACCTACGCGCGGGCCGCCGGTCACCTGGGCGTCGCGCCCAACCAGGGCGACACGAGCGTGCCGTGCCGGCAGTCGTGCGGCTACAGCCTCGACGTGCGCGGAGGCTGGTACGACGCCGGCGACCAGGGCAAGTACGTGGTCAACGGCGGCATCGCCACGTGGCAGCTGCAGAACGCGTACGAACGGACGCTCCATGTCGCGGGCGCCGACAAGGCGGCGCTGGGCGACGGCACCATGGCGATCCCGGAGCGGACCAACGGTGCCCCCGACATCCTCGACGAGGCGCGCTGGGAGCTCGAGTTCCTGCTCCGCATGCAGGTGCCGGCCGGCCGGACGGACGCCGGGATGGTGCACCACAAGATGCACGACGAGAACTGGACCGCTCTGCCGACGATCCCCGCGCAGGACAGCCAGCGCCGGGTCCTGTCACCGGTGAGCACCGCGGCGACGCTGAACCTGGCCGCGGTGGCGGCGCAGGCGTCGCGGTTGTGGAAGACGATCGACCCGACCTTCTCCGCGAAGGCCCTGGCTGCGGCGCAATCCGCGTACACCGCGGCACAGGCGAACCCGAACCGGATCGCGTCCGCGAACGACGGCACGGGCGGCGGCGCCTACAGCGACAGCTCGGTGACGGACGAGTTCTACTGGGCGGCCGCCGAGCTGTACGCGACGACCGGCTCGGACACGTACCGCGCCGACGTCACGGGGTCGTCCCTGTACAAGGGCCGCAGCTTCGCGCAGCGCGGGTACGACTGGGGCTGGACCGGTGGCCTCGGCGACACGACGCTCGCCCTCGTCCCGAACGGGCTGCCGTCGTCCGACGTGGCGGCCACCCGCGCCGCCATCGTGACGTTCGCCGACGCTGCCCTGGCCCGCGCCACCAGCCAGGCCTACCCGGCGCCGAACAACGCCGGGAGCGTCTACTACTGGGGCTCGAACGGCCAGATCGCCAACAACGCGAACGCCCTCGCGCTCGCGTACGACTTCACCGGCCAGTCGAAGTACC
Organism: Cellulomonas shaoxiangyii; assembly: GCF_004798685.1. Taxonomy (NCBI): domain Bacteria; kingdom Bacillati; phylum Actinomycetota; class Actinomycetes; order Micrococcales; family Cellulomonadaceae; genus Cellulomonas; species Cellulomonas shaoxiangyii. The sequence goes on from NZ_CP039291.1 coordinate 3,482,297, forward strand.
GCACCGGCGTGTACGCGGCGCTCGACTACTTCCAGGGCCGCAACCCGCTCAACCAGTCCTACATCGCGGGGTACGGCGAGAAGGCGGTCCAGAACGTGCACCACCGGTTCTGGGCCCACCAGGCCGACGCGTCGCTGCCCATCGCCCCGCCCGGCTCGTTCTCGGGCGGCCCGAACAGCGAGCTGCAGGACCCGATCGCCGCGGCGCAGCTCGCGGGCTGCGCACCCCAGAAGTGCTTCGTCGACCACATCGAGGCGTACTCCGTCAACGAGGTCGCGATCAACTGGAACTCGGCGCTCGCGTGGCTCGCGACGTGGGCCGCGGAGCACACGGGCGCAGCACCGGCGGTCGACACGACCCCGCCGACCGTCCCCGGCACGCCGCTGGTGTCCGTGAGCGGCATGAACTTCACGTCTGCGGGCCTCTCGTGGACCGCCTCGACCGACCCGGAGAGCGGGATCGCCGGGTACGACGTCGTGCGCGTCGCAGGCGACTCGTTCGAAGTCGTCGCGACGACCACCGCGACGAACGCGACGGTGAGCCGCCTCCAGCCGGCGACCTCGTACACGTACGTGATCGTGGCCCGCAACGGCGCCGGTCTCTCCTCGACGTCCGCCCCCGTCACCTTCCGGACCGGGGAGGACGTCCCGCCGGTCGACACCCCGCCGACGACGCCGGGCACGCCCGTGGCCTCCGCGGTCACCACGACGGGCGCGACCCTGACGTGGACCGCCTCGACGGACGACACGGGCGTCGCGGGGTACGACGTGCTGCGCGTCTCCGGCGGTACGTCCACCGTGGTCGCGATGTCGACCACCCCGACGGTCACGCTCACCGGGCTGACCCCCGGCACCGACCACGTGCTCGCCGTCCGGGCGCGGGACACCGCCGGGCAGCTCTCGTCGGTCACGCCGACCGTCGCTTTCCGGACCCTGCCCACCGGGACGACACCGCCCGGCACCTGTGCGGTGACCTACTCCGCGAACTCGTGGGGCAGCGGGTTCACGGCGTCGATCACCCTGACCAACACCGGATCGACGCCGTGGACGTCGTGGAACCTCGGGTTCACGTTCGCGGGCGACCAGAAGGTCACGCAGGGGTGGAGCGCGAGCTACAGCCAGACCGGCTCGGCCGTGACCGTGACGAACGCGGCGTGGAACGGGTCCGTGCCGGCCGGCGGCTCGACGAGCATCGGGTTCAACGGCTCGTACAGCGGCACGAACTCCGTACCGACGGGCTTCACCGTGAACGGGGCGCCCTGCTCCTGAGCAGCCGCTACCGCAGTGCGGCGGGGCCGCCGGTCACCTGACCACCGGCTGAACAGTGCGGGTCCGCGGGCGCAGAGCGCTGGTGCCGGGTGGGTGGTTCACGGTCCGGCGAGCACCTCGTCGACCGTCGTGATCTCGATCAGCGGTGCGTAGAGCGCCATCGCGTCGAGTGCGCGGCGGTGGTCGCCCTCGCTGGCGCCGGCGCACGCGTCCGCGACGACGCGCACGTGCACGCCGGCATCGGCCGCGGCGAGCGCCGTGGACAGCACGCAGCAGTCGGTCGACACCCCGGTCAGCACGATCTCGGTGACCCCCGGGAGCGCGGCGGCCGTCGCGGCGTCCCACTTGCCGAAGGTCGGACGGTCCAGGACGACCGCGTCGGCGACGGGCAGGCCGGGGACCAGCTCGTACAGCGGGAGGTTCGCCGGGTCCAGCGCGAACGGCCAGGCCGCGTAGTACGGCCCCCACGCGCCGGCCGGCCGGTCCGGCGGGCGGAACCGGGTCAGTGCCACGCGCCGGCCGAACGCTCCGCGCAGCCGCAGCGTGCCGGCGTGCGCGTCCGCGAACCGCGGCGCGCACCACGGGCTGGTCGGCTCGGCGAAGACCCGCTGGAGGTCGACGGCCACGAGCCAGGGCGCCCCGCTCACGCGACGGGGTCGGGCGTCGTCGACCCGGCGGGCAGCGGCCGGCCGGTGGACGGCCGGGCCTCCTGCGCTCGCACCGCGCGACGGCTGAGCAGCAGCGTCCCGACGAAGCCGAGCGCCAGGGCCACGAGGACCCCCAGGTTCGCGTACGCCCACGCGCCCTCACGCCCGCCCAGGCCGAACGGCGCGAGCAGGTAGCCCTGCCAGGAGAGCCAGCCCGCCGAACCGTTCGTCACCAGGCCCCAGCCGAGCACCGAGCCCAGCACGACGAGCGCCACCGGGACGAGCCGCACGGAGCCGTAGCGGCCCCGCGGGTCGAACAGGTCCGGCGCGTCGTACCCGCTGCGCCGCAGGGCGACGTCGGCGACGAACACGCCGCACCACGCCGCGATCGGGACGCCGAGGGTGATGAGGAAGCCCTGGAACGGTCCGAGGAAGTCCGCGGCGAAGAACACCACGTAGACCGCGCCGAGGATCATCAGCACCCCGTCGATCCCGGCAGCGACGGGCCGCGGGACCCGCACCCCGACGCTCAGCAGCGCGAGCCCCGAGGAGTAGATGTCGAGCACGGCTCCCCCGATCAGGCCGAGGACGGCCACGACCGCGAACGGCACGAGGAACCACGTGGGCAGCAGCAGCGCGAGGGCGCCGATCGGGTCGGCGGCGATCGCGGCGTTGAGGTCGGGCGAGGAGCCGGCCAGCAGCAGCCCGAAGACCAGCAGCAGGAGCGGGGCGAGCGACGCACCGAACGTGGTCCACCCGACCACCCCGGCGCTCGAGGACCGCGCCGGCAGGTAGCGGGAGTAGTCGGCCGCCGCGTTCACCCACCCGAGGCCGAAGCCCGTCATCATGAACACGAAGGCGCCGACGACCTGGGGCGCGCTGCCGGCGGGGATGGCGGTCACGGTGCCGAGGTCGATCGTGTCGAGCACGAGCACCGCGTAGACGACCGTCAGCACGCCGGTGACGACCGTGATCCACTTCTGCAGCCGCATGATGAACTCGAAGCCGAGCACGCCGCCGACGATGATCAGCGCGGCGACCACCGCCAGCGCGAGCAGCCGCGTCGCGGTCCCCGAGGCCCAGCCGAGCGCGCTGAACACGGTCGCGGTCGCGAGCACGGCCAGGGAGGCGAGGACCGTCTCCCAGCCGACGGTCAGCAGCCAGGACAGCGCTGAGGGCAGCCGGTTGCCGTTGACCCCGAACGCCGCCCGGCTCAGCGTCATCGTCGGCGCGTGGCCGCGCTTGCCCGCCAGCGCGACGAACCCGCAGAAGAGGAAGGACACGACGATGCCGACGACACCGACCACCGTGGCCTGCGCGAACGAGATCCCGAAGTCGAGCAGGAACGAGCCGTAGGCGATCCCCAGCACGGAGACGTTCGCCGCGAACCACGGCCAGAACAGGTCACGCGGCCGGCCCTTGTGCTCGGCCTCCTCGATCGCGTTGATGCCGTTGAGCTCGATCCCGCCCGGTGCTGCCTCGGACGGAGCGGGAGGGACCAGCGGTGGGGCGCCCATGAGTGCCTCGTCTCGCGCCGTCGGGGAGGCCTGGGCGGGGCTGACCAGGCCGTGCACGCGGAAACTAGGTCGCGGCGCGGGCGGTGTCAACGGCTCGCACCGTGCCCGCGCCGTGGCGGACAGGTCCGACTGCGCTGACGCCCGGCAGGGCGCTCCTGCGTGCCGTCTCTTGCCCGTGCCTGCGTGCCGCTGCGAGCCTGGAAGTCCCCGTCCCGCCGGAGGCACTCGTGGGCAAGCTGATCTACGCAGCCAACACCTCGCTCGACGGCTACCTGGAGGACGAGACCGGCGCCTTCGACTGGTCGGTGCCCGACGAGGAGGTGCACGCGTTCTGGAACGAGCACGAGCGGGGCGTCGGCACGTCGCTCTACGGCCGCCGCATGTACGAGACGATGCGCGTCTGGGAGGACGACGACTGGCTGGCGGACGAGCCGGCCGTCGTCCGCGAGTACGCGGGGATCTGGCGCGACGCGGACAAGGTCGTCTACTCCACGACGCTCGACGCGGTGTCGACGGCGCGGACGAGGATCGAGCGGCAGTTCGACCCCGTGGCGGTGCGACGGCTCAAGGAGGAGTCGAGCGCGGACCTGAGCGTCGGGGGCGCGGCCCTCGGGGCCGAGGCGTTCCGGCACGGGCTGGTCGACGAGTGCGTCCTGCTGCTGTGCCCGGTGATCGTGGGCGGCGGCAAGCCGGCGCTGCCGCGGGGCGTCCGGGTCGACCTGGAGCTGCTGGACACCCGGCGGTTCGGCAACGGCGTGATCTACGTGCGCCACGCGGTGCGCAGCGCCGGCTGACGCCGTGCACGAGGCGGGACCCGTCGATCGACCGGGCCGTCCTGATCCGATCTGCAGAAGGAGACGCAAGCCATGACGACGCCAGCCGACCACGACGCCTACATCGCCGCGGCGCCGGAGCCCTTCCAGCCCACGCTGAGGCGGTTGCGCGAGGTCCTCGCCCGCGTCCTGCCGGAGGCGGAGCAGATCGTGGCCTACGACATGCCGGGGTTCCGGATCGGCGACGCGGTCGTCGCGAGCTACGCGGCCTTCAGCAAGCAGTGCGGGCTGTACCTGCGCCCGCACGCCCTCTCCGAGCACGCCGACGAGATCGCGGCCGCCGGGCTGAAGGCGACCAAGACGGGCATCACCTTCTCGCCGCGTCGCCCCGTCCCGGACGACCTCGTCGAACGGCTGGCGCGGACGTCCCGGGAGGATGCCGGGGCGTGAGTGCCCCGTCCGTGAGCGAGAGCGCGTGGGAGGCGCCGTCCCGGTCGTCCGGGCAACGCGGCGGACGGTTCAGGCCGCCAGGTAGCGGGCGTAGAACGTGCGGGGGTCCTCGGCCAGCGAGGCCTTGACCGTCGCGCTCCACTCGTCGACGACGACCTCGAGGTCGCCGGCCTCGACCGCGTCCAACGTCCTGCGCACGACCACGGCCGGGTCCGTCTTCGGCCCCTGGAGCGCCCTGACCATGTCCGTGTCCGCCAGGCCCAGGTGGACGGAGGTGACCTGCGTGCCCTGCTCGGCGAGCTCCAGACGCAGCGCGTTGCTCATGTTCCAGTTCGCGGCCTTGGACACCGCGTACGCACCGGCGCCCGGAGCGGCGAACCAGGACAGCGCGGAGGCGATGTTGACGACCGTCCCGCCGCCGTTGGCCGCGAGGACGGGCGCGAAGGCGCGGACCATCGCGAGCGTGCCCCAGAAGTTCACGTCCAGCTCGGCGCGCACGCCCTCCAGGTCGCCGAGCAGCTGGGCCCCGGTGGAGATGCCGGCGTTGTTGACCAGCAGGTCGACGTCGCCGGCCAGCGCGGCGGCTGCGGCGACGGCGTCGGGGTCGGTGATGTCCAGGGCGATGGGCCGGACGCCGGGCACGTCGATCGCCTCGGGTCGGCGGGCGCCGGCGTAGACCGTCGCGCCCCGGGCGACCAGCTCGGCGGCGAAGTGGCGGCCGAGGCCGCGGTTGGCTCCTGTGACGAGTGCGGTAGTCATGGCCGGTACGCTAGAACCTGACGTCGACGTCAGAGGCAAGGGCTCGGACCGATCGACTTTGGGGGAACGGGTGCGCATCGGGGAGGTCGCCGCACGGGCGGGCGTCAGCGTGCGGGCGCTGCGCTACTACGAGGAGCACGGTCTGCTGGCCGCCGAGCGCAGCGCCAGCGGGCAGCGCCACTACCCGCCGGAGGCGGTCGACCGGGTCAGGTTCATCCAGAACCTCTACGCCGCCGGGCTGGGCAGCAAGGCCGTCCTGCGGATCCTGCCGTGCATGGAGCACGGCGTCCTCACCGACGAGATGCACGAGCGGCTGCTGGCCGAGCGCGCGCGCGTGCAAGCCCAGCTGGACGAGCTGACCGCCACGCGCGACAAGCTCGACGACGTCATCCGGGCGGGGCAGGCCCACCGCGCGGGCCGCACGCAGGCCGCCGGCCGAAGCGGCCGCGCGAACGCCTCGTGAGGCACGCTCCCGTCCCGGGAGGCTGACGCGGGCGTGCTCGCCCGTGCCGGACGTCGGGGCGCGGGCGACTCAGGGGTTGGCGGTGACCAGACGCATGGCGCCGGCGCACTCGGCCTGCGCACCTCGGCGTCGCCCGGAGCAAGGGCGTCGACGACGCGATCGATTCGTCGGGAACCGGGTCGGTTCGTCGGGACGAGCGGGCGGTGGCCGTGCGAGGCTCGCGGTCATGGCCGGTGGGGCGCAGGGCCGCGACGTCGTGCTCACGACGGACCGCCTGCTGCTGCGACCCTGGCGGGTGGCCGACGCCGTCGTCCAGCGTGAGCTCTGGACCGAACGTGATCGACGAGTGCCGCCGCACCGACGGATCGACGCGGACGGCCGCCCCACGGTCGCCGACCTGGAGAAGAAGATCCGCACGGAACGCCCGTCGTCCCTCGGCCTGCTCGCGGTCGAGCGGAAGGACGCCGGGGACGTCATCGGCTACTGCGGGCTCATCGACAGCGGACGGGGTGCGAGCGGGGAGCCGGAGCTGGCGTTCGAGCTGCTCCGCCGGGTCTGGGGTCAGGGGTACGCGACCGAGGCCTCGCTCCAGGTTCTGCACTGGGCGGAGAGCTCCGGGTACGAGCGTCTGTGGGCCACGGTCCGGGAGTGGAACACCGCTTCTCGCCGGGTGCTGGCCAAGGTCGGGTTCACCGAGACCGGGCGCGAGGAAGCGGATCCGGTCCACGGGACGACCGTGTTCTTGACGAGACGGCTCTGAAGAACGATGCGTGGCTCAGCGCCCAGGAGGAGCCCGACCTCCTCGACCAGGTGGACTGAGCCGGCGGCACCGGCACGCCGGGACCCTCTCGTCGACCGTCGCGGATCCCCGAGGTGAAGCGCTTCGATGGGGTGTGTGGCCCACGTCGGTCTGGTGTGCTGGCCAGCCCGCCCCCGGGCCACCACGGCCGGGACCGACCCGTTCCGAAAGAGGGAGCCACCCGTGCGCTCACTACGCAAGGTGCTGACCGCGACCGCGGCAGCCGTCGTCGCCGTCGTCGGCTCGATCGCGGTCACCGACACGGCGAGCGCCGCCGCCGGCTGCCGGGTCGACTACACCGTCGCCAGCCAGTGGCAGGGCGGCTTCAACGCCAGCGTGCAGGTGACCAACCTCGGCGACCCGGTGACCGCGTGGGACCTGCGCTTCTCCTTCGGCGCGGGCCAGACCGTCAACCAGCTGTGGAACGGCACCGTCACCCAGTCCGGCGCGGCGGTCACCGTGCGCAACGCCCCGTACAACGGGACCCTGCCCACCAACGGCACCGCGTCGTTCGGCTTCATCGGCACGTCCGCCGGGAGCAACCCGGCGCCGACGACGTTCACGCTCAACGGCGTCACGTGCACCGGGCGCCCGGTCACCCCGACCAGCTCGCCGACGACGTCGCCGACGTCCACGCCGACCCAGTCGCCCCGGCCGACGTCCACCCCGTCCCCCACACGTACGCCCACACCCACGCCGACGCCCACCACCGGACCGATCACGGTCGGCGCCACGCAGCTCGTCGCCGACATGGGCAGGGGCTGGAACCTGGGCAACCAGCTGGAGGCCAACGTCAACGGGGTGCCCGGCGAGACGGCGTGGGGCAACCCGGTCGTCACGGGCGCGCTCCTCGACCGGGTCAAGGCCGCGGGCTTCCGGACCGTCCGCATCCCGGTGTCCTACCTCGGCACGATCGGCTCGGCGCCGAGCTACACGGTGGACGCCGCCTGGCTCGGCCGGATCCGGCAGGTCGTGGACCTGGCCTACGACCGCGGCCTGCACGTGATCATCAACATGCACGGCGACGGCTACAAGAGCGTCGGCGGGGCCTGGCTCATCTGCGACGCGTCGGGGCAGGAGCAGATCCGGGACAAGTACCAGAAGGTCTGGCAGCAGGTCGCGTCGACGTTCCAGGGCTACGGCGGCCGGCTGATCTTCGAGTCCATGAACGAGAACTTCGACGGGCAGTACGGCGCACCCACCCAGCCCTGCTACTCCAACATCAACGCGTACAACCAGATCTTCGTCGACACGGTGCGCCGGACCGGCGGCAACAACACGTCCCGGTGGCTGCTCGTGCCGGGCTGGAACACGAACATCGACTACACCGCCGGCAATTACGGCTTCGTCATCCCCACCGACCAGTACCGGTCGACGGCGATCCCGAGCAACGAGCGGCGCCTCATGATCTCCGCGCACTACTACGACCCGTGGGACTTCACCGGTACGGAGAGCGGCGCCGTCACGCAGTGGGGGCCGAACGCGACCGACCCGGCGCGGACTGCGACGTGGGGTCAGCAGGACTTCATGGATTCGCAGCTCAAGAAGATGCACGACACGTTCACCGTGAACGGGTACCCGGTGCTCATCGGCGAGTACGGCTCGATCGACAAGACGGCCTTCGACGCCTCGAACAACCGGTACCGCGCCGACTACGCGCGGGCCCTCGTCGCCACGGCGGCGAAGTACGGCATCGCCACCGCCTACTGGGACAACGGGTACAACGGCCAGTACGGGTTCGCGCTGTTCGACCGGCAGACCGCGACGGTGACGCAGCAGGGCATCATCGACGCGATCATGGGCCGCTGACCGGGCCGCCGCCGCGGGCGTCACGACGCTCGCGGCGGCGCCCGCGTCCGCATCTCGAGATGGAGCGCTCGCGAGACCGGGGTCGGCATGCTCACCGGCGCTGAACAAGCCGCCGGCCCCGGTCTCGTCGACACCTCCCCCGATGGATGGACACGTCGGCACGGGAGTTCGTGGGGCACCTGGGGACCCCGGCACCGGACTACCCGGCCATGACGGTCGGCCGGGCGGGGCCACGATCAGCAGTCGGGCGCGGGCCGTCGTCGTACGAACGCGGAAGGAGTCGGACGGCCGCATGCGTGCTGGCCGTGACACCGAGGCCCAGCGCCGCCAGCACCTGCACGACCTCCCCGGCGGCGAGCGAGCCGTGCCGCTCGAGCCGCAGGTGGACGCGACCGTGGACCCGCTCAGCCCGGTGGAAGGCCAGGATCGTCGTCGAGACGGTCGTGTGACGGGGGAACCGGGCACGGGCCGCCGCCTCGTCGTCGTGCTCCAGCAGCACGAGGTCGCCACCGGCCAGCTCGGCGCGCAGCGCGTCAGCACGCCAGTGCACCGGCGCGTCGACCTCGCCGGTCACGTGCCGGGAGCGGTTCGCCGACGAGATGACGAGCAGACCGACGGCGTCCGACGCCTCCGCCAGGAACCGCTGCGACGGGCACGCGTCGCCCGGGACGATGACCTGGGTCGTGGTCGTCGAGCCGTCCTGCGCGGTCAGACCCGGCGGTACGTGCGTGGCCGCAGGTCCGCGGAACCCGAACGGGCCGAGCGTCGAGCAGGCGTCGACGACGTCGGCGACCAGGCTCGGCGACACACCGGGCGGCAGTGCCGACAGGTCGAACGCGTCGAGCACCCGTCCCGACGGCGCGGTCAGGCTGCCCGTCTGGTCGTGGGGCCGCCCCTTGAGGGCGTTGAGCCGCCCGACCGCGTCGCCGCGCGCGGTCAGGGCGTAGATGTTGCCGAACCCGTGCGCGACGGGGCGGCCTTCCGCGAGGAGCCTCGCCGCGTGCGCGACGTCGTCGGTGCGGTCGAGGACGAGACGTGCGTGGTTGGCGGACATGTGGGCCTCCGGGAGCTCCCTGATAGGACCCCGCAGCCGCGTGCCGAATACCGATCGGGCCCCACCAACGGTGCGACCAGCGCCACCACCCTGCACCGGGCCGCGGACGCGCTCCGGGCCACGCCGATCGCGTTCACAGGGCCGCGCTCACGTCTTTGCCGCGTCGCCCACCTCGTGGCCGCGGCCGCCGTCGGCGGCGGGCACCGTCAGCGTCATCACGCGGTCGACGAAGAGGCACGTGATCCGGTAGTCCGGGCGCTGCCGCAGGCCCTGCTCCCAGTCCTTGCGGTGGTGGATGTTCGGCAGCTCGTCGACGGTCCCGTACTGGGCCCAGGCGACGGCGGTGTCACCGTCCAGGACGAGCGCCGCGTGCGTGCGGCCCGCCAGCACCAGCCGACGCTTGAACTCGCGGTGGCCGAGCGCCCTGCGCTCCTCGACGGGGTCCGGGTACAGGTGGAAGTAGGTGCACCAGCACCCTCCCCACACGCCGTTGTGCCGCTCCGCCAGACCCGCGAACGCGTCCCAGGTCCGTGCGTCGAGCGGTTCGATCCGGTAGCCGTCGCCGGCCACGGTGCCCATTCTCGCGAACGTACGCGCGCGCTCATCGCGCGACAACCCCCTCGGGTCACGCGACGCAGACGACTCCCGTGTTGCCGTCCTGGTCGGCGATCACCGTGAGCGACGGTGCGCTGCTGTCGTCGACGACGGTCCCACCGGCGGCGACGGCGGCGGCGATCCGTCGCTCGACCACCTCGGCCGGCACGTAGACCTCGACGTGGAACCGCTGGCGCGGGGCCTCCCCCTCGTCCAGGTCCCCGAACCACAGGTTCGGCACCCGTCCTCCGGCGTCCCGGACCTCGTCGCTCGGCGACCCGCGGCCCTGGGACGAGGCGTCGCCGGTCAGCAGGGCGGCCCACACGGGGGCGATGGTCGCGGGGCGCGCCGTGTCGAGGCCGAGCTCGAGGACGCTCACCGACGCCGGGTCGGCGTCGAGCCCGTGCTCGGCGGCGACCGCGGTGATCCGCCGGGCGAGGTCGACGTCCTTCCGGGTCACCCACTCGACGACGTGCTCGGTGGCCCCGTCGCGGTAGACGGCGTCCGCGCTGACGAGCTCGAGGTCGACGTACCCCGTGCCGATCGACACGCTCGGGTGGTGTCCGAGCGCGTCCCCCACCTCCCCCACCGCGACGACGAAGCGAGCACCGCTCCCGAAGTCGTCGACCAGGTAGCGGGCGTGCAGCCCCTGGGCCAGCTTGCGCCAGTCGGTCAGGCCGGCCTCGGTGATCTCGCGGCCCGTCAGCATCTCCATGGCCCGTCACCCCATCCGTGATCCAGCTGCTGGCTCGTGCTCATCGGTCCGCCCCCGTCCGCGTGCTGGTTCAGCGGGTGCCGGGCGTCGGCTCCGGCTCGTCACCCGCCGGTGCGCACACCGTCCAGCGCCCCTCCTCGATCCGGAACCACAGCGTCGTGTCCGGCTGGCCCGGACGCGACACCACGGCGCTCGCGACGTCTCCCGTCACCCGCACGTCCGACGCCTCGACCGGGCGGCTGTCGGCGCCGCCCTCCTCCGTGCCGCCGGCGTCGGGGTCGTAGTCGTCGTCCTCGAGGATGCCCTCGGCCTCCTCCTCGCAGAGCAGCGCCACGATGTCCGAGAGGTTCTCGCGGTCCACGGCACGGGCGAACTGCGTGACGAGCTCCTGGATCCGCGCCTCCTCGCTCGGGGGCCGGGTCGCGAGGACGTAGGCGACCACCACCCCCGCGACGACGACCGCGACGGCAACCACGAGCGCCACGACGCGCCCGCGACGTCCGGCGCGCGCACCCCCGCCAGGGGCCGGGTCGACCCCGGGCGGCGGCGGGGTGGGGCCCGCGGGCGGCTCGGGCAGCGGCTCGGGCGGGACGGTCATGCGACTCCTCCCCCGGGAACCGGGCCGCGGCGCGCGGCGACCGCCAGCGAACGTACCGGTGCCCGTGAAGCGCTGTCCACGGTCTTGATCCGCGGCGGTCGGCCCTGCCAAAGTCATGAGGATCCGTGACGAAACGGACGGCAGGCCGCCGGGCCGGGAGGTCCGCAGCGGTGCAGAGGGGGCCTCGATGACCCGACGACCCGACGGGCGTCGATCCGTGGCGCGCGTCCTCGTCGCACTGCTGCTCGCCGGGTGGTGCGTCGTCGCCGGGCCACCCGCGACCGCTGCGACACCCGAGGCCCTCTGCCCCGCGCAGGCAGCGGCCGTGGAGTCGGTCACCGCGCGCATCGCCGCGCACAACGCCGCCCCGAGCACCTTCGAGATCCCCGCCCAGGCCGCGCTCGCCGCCGCGTACGACGCCGAGGCCGCCCAGCTCAACGCCGAGGCCACGGTCGTCGACGCGAACTTCGCGGCGTGCGTCGCGGCGATGGGGGCGCTGACCGACGCCCGAGCCGGCTCGCCGGCGATCAAGCCGCCGCCGGCCGAGGTCGAGGCCGACCTCCGGGCCGCGGCCGCGAGCGTCCCGGCGGGGTGGACCCCGCCCCCACCACCGCCCCCCGGGAAGCTCTGGCGCGTGCTGCCGAACTCCCCGGTACGTGGCCTCTACGACGCGCTGCGCCGGAACAACCCGCCGGAGCTCGGCTCCGCGACGCTCCAGGGCAGTCCGCGGCCCGCCGTCGGTGCGCCCGACCCCGCCTACCCGGCCGGCTTGGGGCAGGTGTTCCGCACGAACGCGCGAGGCGGCTCGGCGGCGTCGCCGGACCACGTCCTGCCGCTCGCGGAGCTGGTGCAGATGCCCGGCTTCGCGCGCCTGAGCCCCACGAGCATGTACGTGCTCGCCCGCGCGCCGCTCAACTTCCAGTGGCTGTCGTTCAAGGCGAACACCTCCAAGTCCTCGCGCAGCGTCGCCGGGATGTCGGGCGTCGACCCGGCCTGGCAGTCTCAGCAGGTCACGCTCGAGCAGCAGCTCCGGGCGCGCGTCCAGAGCATCATCGACGAGCTGCTGCGGATCCAGGCATGAGGGGACGGTCGCCATGGCGGGCCTGAGCGGTACCGAGGTCGCCGCGACGCTGCCCGGCTGGGCGACGACGCTCGTCGAGCCCGGGTCGGCGGACGCGGTCCGGCTGCCCGGGCAGTGGCGCGCGGTGCTGGAGGACGACGACCCCGCGCGACGCCGCGACGCCGCCCGCACGCTCTGGAACCCCGACCTCCTCGCGCTGCTCCCGCGGTTCGCCGACGCGCTCACCACCCGGGTGGTCGACGTGCGCACGTGCCTCGTCGACGACCTCCCCGCGCTCGTCTACGTCGCGTCCGCCGACGACGGCTCGCACGTCAGCTGGATCGGGTTCGACCCGCGCAGCTCCCCGGCGGCTCCCCCGCTGTGGGACAGCGCGCCGGCACCGCTGCGGCGCTTCGTGCGCGACGTGCACGCGGGCTTCACGTCGTACACGGGCGAGTCGTTCGGCGTCGTGCGACCGGTCGACATGGCGACGCTCGCGGACCTCGCGGACGAGCCCGACGGCATCCCGGGCTGGGAGGAGGGCGCCGACATCTCCTCGACGCGGCTGCTGCGCTTCACCCGGGACAGCGGCGCGCTGCACTACTGCGCGTCGCCGGACCTGCCGCCCGGCCAGATCGCGCTCGTGTACGAGGGGGACGTCGAGGGCGTCGACGCCGGTCCCGAGCTGGACAGGCTGCTCATGTCGCGCTTCCTGTACCCGGCCTGACGGCCGGCCCGGGCGACCGAGGAGGCCCCGTCGGGGTGCCGCCGGAGCGGGCACGCCCGTCGGGGCCGCCCCGCTCAGACCAGCTCGACGCCGTCCGCCTGCGGTCCCCGGTCGCTCTGGCGCACCTTGAAGCGGACGCGGTCGCCCTCCTCCAGCGGCTCGCCGCCCCGCACCACCGACACGTGCACGAACAGGTCCGGGCCGCCGGCGTCCGGGGTGATGAAGCCGAAGCCGCGGTCCGCGTCGTAGCGGGCGACCACGCCCTCGCCGCCGCGCACCGCACCGCCGGACCCAGCACCGCCGAACCCGGCACCGCCGGAGCCCGACGGCCGGTCCGAGCGACCGCGGGGCGCCGCCGCCGGCGCACGGCGGGGCGCCGAGCCGCGGACGAGCCGCACGTCGAGGGCCTGCGGGCCCCGCTCGCTGTCGGCGACCTCGAACGCCACGCGGTCACCCTCGACCAGCTCGCGCACCCCGGCGGGCAGCGTCCGGGCGTGGACGAAGACGTCCTCGCCGCCGCCGTCGGGGACGATGAACCCGAAGCCCTTGTCCGGGTCGAAGAACGTCACGGTGCCGTCCGCGCCGTCGGACGCCACGGCCGGGGCGGCCTCGGGCCCGAGCGGCAGCAGGTGGTCCGCCTGCGGCCCCTTCTCCCCCGGCACGACGAGGAACGCGACCCGCTGACCCTCGGAGACCACGCCGCCGCCCACGATGGCCGAGCTGTGCACGAAGATCTCGGCGCCGGCGCCGTCGGGGGTGATGAAGCCGTACCCCTTGGCCGGCTCGTACCAGGACACGGTGCCGAGCACGCCGAGCTGTGCGTCGGCGGCCTGCTCGCCCGTGATGCGGACGTGGCGCGCCTGCGGTCCGCGGTCGCCCTCGCCGACCTCGAACTCGACCTCCTGCCCCTCGCGGAGCAGGCGCACACCGCCGTCACGGCCGACGATCTCGGACGCGTGCACGAACAGGTCCTCGGCGTCCTCCCCGAGGTCGAGGAAGCCGAAGCCCCGCTCGGCGTCGAACCAGCGGACAGTCCCCTTGGGCACGGTTGTTGACTCCTTCACGAACGACGGTTGCTGTCTCCTAGTGTCCCTGACGCGCGCAGCGGACTGGTGCCCGCGCGGACGGTCGTCACGTCGACGCCTTCGACCCGCACGACCGTGGTCGTCCGCGGCGCGGGACCCGGGAGCGTCGCCCCCGGTCGTTAGGGTGGCGCGCGTGACGGTGACGGCGCGGCAGGTGGCGGAGCGGATCGGCGCGCACGTGGGGGTGCCGCCGCGGCCGGTGACGGTCGACGGCTTCCTCGCCGGCGACCCGGACGCCCCGATCAGGGGTGTCGCCGTGACGGTGATGGCGACGCTCGACGTGCTGCAGCGCGCGGCCGCGCGGGGGCTCGACCTCGTCGTCACGCACGAGCCGCTCTACTTCGACCACCACGGCAGGTCGGATCCGGTCCTCGCGGCCGAGGCCGACCCGGTGTACGCGGCGAAGTCGGCGTTCGTCGCCGAGCACGGGCTCGTCGTCCTCCACCAGCACGACGCCTGGCACGACCGCCGCCCGGACGGCATCCTCACCGGCACCGCCCGGGCCCTCGGCTGGCTCGACGCCGAGCGGGCGGGCGACCCGGGGGTCTACGACCTGCCGCCCACGACGCTCGGCGAGCTGGCCGCGCACGTCGCGCGCTCCCTCGACGCCCGTGCGCTGCGCTACGTCGGCGACCCCGGCGCGCCCGTGTCCGCCGTCGGCCTGCAGCCCGGGTTCCTGGGGTTCGAGAAGAACCGGCACCTGCTCGCCCGGCCGGACGTCGACGTGATCGTCATCGGCGAGGGCCACGAGTGGGAGACGGGCGAGTACGCCGCCGACGCGGTCACCGCGGGCGTGTGCGCCGGCGTCGTGGTGGTGGGCCACACGCCGTCGGAGCAGGAGGGCATGGCCGAGTACGCCCGCCGGCTGACCGATCTCGTGCCCGAGGTCCCCGTCGAGCTCGTCGCCGCCGCCGACCACTACCGGACCGTCTCGGTCTAGGCACGCACCGCCGTCAGCGGGTGTCGAGATGCACGATGGTTCGACTGAACGGCGTCGATGGTCCGACTACCAAGCCAGCCGGCAGCAGGTCAGGTCCGTCCGCGCGGCGTCCCCGCCAGACCGAAGGGCTCGTGTGACACGCGAAGCGGCAGCGGACCTCGTCACGCTTGTCCGTGCCGTGAATCGTCGTCCCCTCGTGGTGGGTGTCGACGGTCAGAGCGGTGCCGGCAAGTCCACGTTCGCCCGAGCCGTCGTCCCTCTTCTCGCCGGCGCAGTCGTCGTCGAGGGCGACGACTTCTACCGCGACATGGACAGCCGCAGGCGTGCCGCACTCTCGCCCGCCGACGGTGTGCAGCACTACTTCGACTGGCAGCGCCTGCGGAGCGACGTCCTCGAGCCCGCCCGCCGCGGTGCCTCGACGCTGCGCTATCAGCGATACGACTGGGTGCTCGGGGCGATGGGTGGGTGGGTCGAGATGCCGATGCCCGACGTCGTCATCGTCGAAGGCGTCTACACGTTGCGGCCGCAGCTCCTCGATCTGGTCGATGTCGCGGTGTGGGTGGAGACACCCGAGGAGACCCGACTGCAGCGACAGCTCGAACGCGGCGAGAACACCGACGAATGGATCGCTCGGTGGCGCGCCGCCGAGGACCACTACGTGGCGAGCTGCGCCCCTCGTTCGGCGGCTGCGTTGCGGGTCCGGGGCGCCTGACCCGGTCCATCCGTCCCGCACCTCGACGCGGCGCTCGACGGTCTCGACGTGATGCTCGCCGCGCCCGGTCCCACCGGCGACAACCGCTGGGACGCGCTGCTCGCCGGCGCCGTGCGGTACCGGCTGCGACTCATCGACCGCCCGGCGCCGGCATGGACCGTGCGCGACCCCCTGCCCGCGTGGTGGTGGCCCGGCGGCCGCGGCGCCCGCGCGGTCCTCGCCATGCAGCGGACGCCACCCGAGCTGTCCCGCCTCGGCATCTGGTTCGACGCCCGGAACTTCACGACCGCATGACGACGGACCCGGCGCTCTCGCGCGAGGACATCCACCGGCTCCTCACGGAGGTCGGCGCCTACCTGCACGTGCGGCGCTGGACGGCGACGGTGTACGTCGCGGGCGGCGCCGCCATGTCGCTGCTGTTCGACGGGCGCACCACCACGCGCGACATCGACGCGGTGTTCCGCTCCGACCGCGGACAGCTGGAGGCGGCGGTCCGCGACGTGGCGGTCCGCCACGGCCTGCCTGTCGACTGGCTGAGCGACCGGGTCACGCGGCACGTCCCGGACGCGGACGACACGAGCGCGACCGAGCTGGTCGTCCCCGGCCTGCACGTCCTGGTCTCCTCCGAGCGGCACCTGCTGGCCATGAAGATGCTCGCGGGCCGCGAGCGCGACGTCCCCGACCTCGCGCTCCTCTTCGCGCGCCTGGGCATCACGACCCCCGCGCAGGCCGTGGCGATCACGGATGAGGTGTTCGGCGACACGTACCCCGTGGAGCGGCCGCCGGTCGAGTACCTGGAGGCCCTCGCGGCCGACGTCCTCGACGAGGGCTGACCCGCTGCGGCTCCCGGCACGTCGGCGGGTGTGCACCGCGCCATCCTGCCCGGCGCCGCCCTCGCTCACACCGCGTTCGCCACGTCGGCGACAAGGACCTCCGGCCGCGACGCGTGGTGTCGGACACCACTCGCCTCGCCCGGAGGCCCTCGTCCCTGTCGGCGACGTCCACGCGCACCGCACGTCGAACGAGCGCCGCGCCTACGCGACGGCCGTCGCCAGGCGCGTCGTCCGGCGTGCCGCCAGGGCCGTCGCGACCAGCGCAAAGACCACCACGGCCGCACTGACGACGCCGTACGACGGCACGTCGACCACCGGCGGCCCGTTCAGCACCCCGGCGCTCACGCCGATCAGCGCCGGCACCACCGCGACGGTGCCGACCACCCACGCCGTCAGTCCCGTGATCACGGCCTCGACGGTGGTCATCGCCATGAGCTGGCGGCGGGTGGTGCCGGTGCGGTGCAGCAGCGCGAGCTCGTCGCGGCGCGCCACGGTGGTCATGGCCAGCGTGCTCGCCGCACCGACCGCCACGACGGCGAGCAGCAGGAGGAGCAGCGCGGTGCCGATCTCGTTCTCGCCGCCGGCCGACTGCATCGCCGTGGCGACGTGGGTCTCGGGGTCGGCCGCCGTCGTCCCGAGGGCCGTGATCGCCGCGGTGACGTCCGCGACGTCCGCACCGGGGGCGAGGTCCACGAGCACGGTGTCGGCCACCACGGGCAGCCCGTGGGCCTCGGCCGTCGCCGGACCGGTGATGAGGCCGGCGACGCCCAGGCCGCGCGAGAACACCGCGACGACGGTGGCGTCGACCGTGTCCTCGCCGAGCCGGAGCGTGAGCGTCTCGCCCAGGCCGGCACCCGACGTGAACGCCGTGTCGCTGCTGACGGCCACCGTGTCAGGCGCGTCGAGGCCCGTGAGGGAGCCGTCGACGACGTCCGGGTCCAGAGCGGTCGAGCCGGCCGGGACGACGCGCAGCGCGGTCGCCTCCCAGCCCAGCGCGCCGCCCTCGGCGTCGGTGCGCAGCTGCGCCGGGACGGTCCCCAGCGGGACGGCCGCCGCGACGCCCGGCACCTCCGCCACCTCTGCGGTCAGGTCCTGCGTCGCACCCTCGGTGGGCGTCACGACGAGGTCCGCGGTGACCGCGGCGACGAACTCCTGCTGCGCGGCCGTCGTGATCGCGCGGTTCACGCTCGTCTGGACGGTCGCCGCGGCGACCACCAGTGCGAGGGGGACGACCACGGTCGTCAGCCGCCGCGAGAAGCCGCGCACGTTGCGGACGGCGAGCATCGTGGCCGGGCGACCACCGGGACGCATCCGTGCCAGGCGGTCGAAGATCCAGCCGACGAGGACAGGGCCGGCGAGCGCCGCGGCGCCGATCAGCAGGAACGCCGACAGCGAGGCCGCGGCACTCCCCATCACGCCCGGCACCCACAGGGGCGAGAAGGCCGCGCCGAGGCCGCCGAGGGTCATGGCCAGGGCGGTCAGCCGACGCCCTGTCCCGACCTGCCGGTCCTCCACCGCGCTCTGCTGGAGCGCCGCGGTCGGTGCGGTACGGGCGGCCTCCCGGGCGCCGAGCCGGCCCACGGGCACCGCGGTGACCGCGATGAGCGCGACGGCGGCGAGGACGGGCAGCGGCGACAGGGACGAGCTGAAGTCCGGCGCGACCATCTCGCCCCGCACGAGCAGCGGGTCGAGGAGCCGGGCGCCGAACAGGCCCGCGAGCGCCCCCAGCGGGGCGGCGACGAGCGACACCACCGCGACCTCGATGGTGACGGTGCGCCGTACCTGCGACGGGGTGGCACCGACCGCACGCAGCAGCGCGAACTCACGACGCCGGCTGCGCAGCGCGAGGCTGACGGTCGCCGCGACGACCATCACCACGACGACGATCAGCGTGCCGGCGTAGGAGGAGGCGAGGGCGACGAGCAGCCCCCCGGAGGCCGCGTCGCCGCCGGACTGCGTGCGCAGTCCCGACTCGAAGAGCACGCCCGTGACGGCGAGGACGGCCGCGGCGACGGCCAGGACGACGGCGGTGCCGGCGAAGGCCCCGCGGTGGGCGCGGACGCCCGAGGACGCGAGCTGCCACATGGTGCTCACCGGCCCTTCGTGAGGAGGCGAGCGGTGACCTGCTCGGCGGTGGGGCGCTCGAGCTGGTCGACGACCAGCCCGTCCGCGAGGACGACCACGCGCTCGGCGGCGGCCGCGACCCCGGCGTCGTGCGTGACGATGACGACGGTCTGCCCGAGCTCGGCGGCCGTGTCGCGCAGCACCTGGAGCACGGCGGCCCCGGTGCGGGAGTCCAGCGCGCCCGTCGGCTCGTCGGCGAAGACGACGGCGGGCCGCGTGACCAGCGCACGGGCGATCGCGACCCGCTGGGCCTGCCCACCGGACAGCTCGCCCGGCAGCCGGTCCATCAGCTCCGGCACGCCGAGGAACTGCAGCAGCGCCGACTCCCACGCCGCGTCGACCTGGCGGCCCGCGAGCACGAGCGGCAGCCGGACGTTCTCGCGTGCCGTCAGGTGGCCGATGAGGTTGTAGGACTGGAAGACGAAGCCCACGTGCTCGCGACGGAACCGGGTGAGGTCGTCGGGGCGCAACGTCGTCAGGTCGTGACCGCCGACGACGACCGAGCCGCGGCTGGGCGTGTCGAGCCCCGCCGCGCAGTTCAGGAGGGTGGACTTGCCCGAGCCGGACTGACCGACGATGGCGGTCACCGAGCCGGCGAGCAGCTCCAGGGACACCCCGCGCAGCGCGTGGACGGGCTCGCGGGCCGGGTAGGTCTTGTGGATGTCGACGAGGCGGACGGCGGTGCCCGTCACCTCAGCCGTGGTGAGGGTGGCCATGATGTGCTCCTGGGATCGAGGTCGCGTCGTGCTGTCGATCTCGAACCTAGGAACCGGGCGGGGTGCCCATCGAGCCTCGGAAGGAGGCCCCGGCAGGGTTCCATCCTTCGATGGAGGCGCCCCCGCCGACGTCAGCCGCCGACGTCGACGACGCCGTTCTGGTACGCCCACACGACCGCCTGCAACCGCGACTTCACGCCCAGCTTCGGCATCACCCGGGCCAGGTGCGACTTCACGGTCGACACCTCCAGGAACAGCTCCCGCGCGATCTCGTCGTTGGACATGCCCTGCGCCAGCAGCAGGACGATGTCGAGCTCGCGCGCCGTCAGCAGCTCGCTCGCGCGCGCGGCCGTCACGGGCTGCGTCCGGCGGCGGGTGACGACCTCGCGCAGGACGCGCCGGGTCAGCGCGTTAGCGAGCATGCCGTGCCCCGCGGCGACCGACCGGACGGCCTCGATGAGCGTCGCGGGCTCGGCGTCCTTGAGCAGGAAGCCCGACGCGCCGGCCTCCAGCGCGCCGAACAGGTACTCGTCGACGTCGAACGTCGTCAGGATCAGGACGGGGATCGGGTCGTCGACGCCGGGACCGCACAGCTCCCGCGTCGCGGTGATGCCGTCCTTGCCGGGCATGCGGATGTCCATGCACACCACGTCGGGCCGCAGCGCGTGCGCGAGCTCCACGGCGGTCCCGCCGTCGGCCGCCTGCCCGACGACCTCGATGCCCGGCTCGGTCGCGAGCATCGTGGCCAGCCCCATGCGGACGAGCGGCTGGTCGTCCGCGACCACCACGCGCACGGCCGAGGCGACCTCGCTCATGCGTCCTGCCCTTCGCTCGTCGTCGGCGCACGGTCGGCGGCCGGGGGGACGGCCGCCGAGACGGTCGCGGAGACGGTCGCGGAGACGGTCGCGGGGACCGACAGCGTGACCTGCCAGCCGCCGTCGAGCGTCGGCCCGTACCGCAGGGTGGCGCCGGTCAGCTCGGCGCGCTCGTGCATCCCGACCAGACCGTAGCCGGGGTCGTGGTGCGCGGGCGCCTCCCCCGCACCGGGCGGGCCGTTGCGGACCACCACCTCGACGCGGCCCTCGTCGTGCGCGTCGAGCCGCACGTCGCAGCGCGCACCGGGCGCGTGACGGGCGGCGTTCGCGAGCGCCTCCTGCACGACCCGGTACGCCGCGAGCTGCGCCAACGGGCCGACGGCCCCGGACGCCGCGACCTGCGCCACCGGGCCCGTCGAGGTGAGCGAGACCGCCAGCCCCGCCTCCTGCGCCCGCGCGACGAGGTCCCCGATCCCCGCCAGGGTCTCCATGCGCACCGGCCCGCCGGGCTCCACCGGCACGTCGACGTCACGCAGCAGCACGACGAGGTTGCGCAGGTCCCGCAGCATCGCGGTGCTCTGCTCGCGCACCTGCGCGACCGCGACCTTGGCACCGTCCGGGTCGACGTCGATCTGGCGCCCGATGGCCGCGGTCATCACGGCGATGCCCGACAGGTGGTGCGCGGCGATGTCGTGCAGCTCGCGCGCCATCGCGGTCCGCTCCCGCTCGACGGCGACCTGCACGAGCGCGTCGCGCTCGCGGCTCTGCGCCTCGGCGGTGCGCGCGAGCGCGTCCACGGCGTCCTGCCGCGCCGCGACGACGCTCGCCAGCACGAACGGGAGGCCGACGGCGGCCACGCCCTGCAGCAGACCCGCGACGACGACGGCCAGCCCGCCGGCGCCGTTGCCGACCTCGGAGCCCGCCACCCCCGCGGCCACCAGCGCCCCGGCCGCGACCAGGGTCGGGGTGAGCCGACGGGCGGGTCGTGCCAGGACGGCCCGGTACGCCGCGACCAGCACCGGCAGGAGGCCGACCCCGACGGCCTCGCCGAGCGGCATGAGCGCCGGGACCCCGGCGGCGACGGCGAGGAGCCCGACGCGCGGGTGCGCACCCGAGGCGCCGAGCGCCGCCGCCTGCAGCGTCAGCACCGCCACCGCCGCCCACCACGCGACGTCGCCGAACCCGGGCACGCCGCGCGCGGCCGACGGGTCCGCGTCGTTCAGGACCACGGAGGCGGCGAGCAGCCCCACCGACAGCAGCCAGCAGGCCGCCGGGACGACGTACGTCGCCCGGCGGCCGCTGTGAGCAGGACGCTCGATCACGGTCGTCACGATAGGGGCGACGCCTCGAGCGGGCGGGTGGTCTCCACGGGGCGGGCGATCTGCTCGTCGCGCTCCGGGTGGTACCCCAGCCGCCCCCGGGTGGCCACCAGGGTGACGACCGCTCCGACGGCCGCAGCCAGCAGCAGCGCGCCCTGGATGTTGTCGTAGTCGTCCCCGATGAGCGGGAACATGTCCGCGATGACGAGGCTGGCGTAGGTGTTGATGCTCACGTGCAGCAGCATCGCCATCGGCAGGCTCTGACCCGTCCGGTTGAACACCCAGGTCATGACGACGTTGAACAGGACGCAGAAGGCGATGAACGCCACGGGCCGCAGCCAGTGGAGGGTGTCCCAGTGGCCCCACTGGGTCAGGTACAGCGGCAGGTGCCAGACGCCCCACAGGACGCCGATGCCCACGGCCGCGACGAGCGCTCCGAAGCGGCGCTGCGCGCGGGGGAGCGCGAAGTCGCGCCAGCCCGGCTCCTCGGCGAGGCCGGTCGTGAAGACCTGCATGACGAGGAACGGCAGGTACTGGACCAGGGTCTGCATCGGCACGGCATCGACCTGACCGCCCCCGGCGACGAACGACGCCAGCAGCAGGGCGGCAGGGGTGCCGACGAGGATGCCGACGTACCAGCGCCAGTTGACCTTCCACTTCGTCAGCCGCCTCAGCCAGGCGCGCACACCGGCACGCCCCTCGGTGACGGCGGTGACGAAGAACGCGGCGCCGATGGGTCCGAGGAACGCGCCCGGCAGCATCGCGAAGAGCTGCCAGCCGTCGTCCCCGCCGGGGACCTGGATGTCCCAGACGCCGAGCCCGTAGGACCCGAGGACCAGCGGGATCCACGCGAGCCAGCTGCCGGCGATCGCCAGCACGACGAACGACAGGAGGGGGTGGCGCCGGACGACGTCCAGCACCCCTCCTCGGCGGGGTGGTGCGTCTGCCTGAGCAGGGAGGACGCTCATCGGAGTTCCCTTTCGTCGAGGTCGGTGTGACGTGACTCGACGCTAGGAATCCGCGACCCGGTGCCGCGCCGGGCGCAGGGTGGAACCCCGGACGTTGCATCGAAGGATGCAGGCGGTACCCGCAGGACGGCTCGGGTCCGGCGGCGGCTTCGGTGCGGCGTCCCGCTCGAGCCGTGGTCGGCGTCGCGCAGTTCCTGGCGGTACGTCCCGTTCCTCCCTAGGGTGGGTGGCCGCGCCGTCCTCTCGTTCGCCGGACGCGCGCGCTCATGGGGTGACGGCGGGGGACGCACCCGGTGAGACCGACGGCTCCCCGCCGAAGGGGACAACGATGCGCTCCAGCCTCACGACCACCCTCGCCGCCGTCGCGGCGTTCACCCTCCTGACGGCCGTGCCGGCCTCCGCGCACGACACGCAGGGGCACGGGCACGACCGCCACCACCCCGACCGCCCCACGACGTACCTGCTCGACCCGTCCGGCCCCGCGGCCGACGACGTCTACCCGGAGGGCGTCGCGGTGCGCGGCGACGACTTCTTCGTCAGCAGCACGACCGACGGCACGATCTACCGCGGCGACCTCGACGAGCCCACCGCGACGCCGTTCCTGCTCGGCGGCCAGGACGGCCGGACCTCCGCGATCGGCGTGAAGGTCGACGGCCGGACGCTGCTGATCGCCGGTGGTGCCACGGGCCGCGTGTGGGCGTACGACCTCAGGACTCGTGCGCTGACCGGGTCGTGGCAGGTCGTGCAGGACGGCACGCCGGCGTTCGTGAACGACCTCGCGGTGAGCCCCCGGGGCGACGTGTACGTGACGGACTCCGTGCGCCCGGCGCTGTACCGGATCGACGCGCACGAGCGCCGGACGACCGGGACCGAGCTCCTGGAGCCCTTCGTGTCCTTCGACGGGACGGCACTGGCGTACAACGACGGCTTCAACGTCAACGGCATCGCGATCTCGCGCGACGGCCGGCACGCGGTCCTCGCGCAGACGAGCACGGCGACGCTGTTCCGCGTGGGCCTCACCGACCGCAGCGTCGAGGCGATCGACCTCGGCGGGGAGCCGGTCAGCGGTGACGGCCTCCTGCTCGACGGCCGCCGGCTGCAGGTGGTGGAGTGGCTGGGCGACGAGTCCTCGATCGTGACGGTGGACCTCGACCGGGGGTACGCCTCCGGCACCGTCGTGTCCCGCACGAGCGACCCGTCCTTCGACGACCCGACGACCATCGCCCGGGCCGGCCGCAGCCTGCTGGTGGTCAACAGTCAGTTC
Organism: Cellulomonas shaoxiangyii; assembly: GCF_004798685.1. Taxonomy (NCBI): domain Bacteria; kingdom Bacillati; phylum Actinomycetota; class Actinomycetes; order Micrococcales; family Cellulomonadaceae; genus Cellulomonas; species Cellulomonas shaoxiangyii. Next base: position 3,506,306 of record NZ_CP039291.1, read on the forward strand.
GGCACCCGCGCCGCGGGCGGGACGCCGGAGCCGTTCACGGTGTCGCGCATCCCGGTGCCCTGACGGCGGCCCGGGCCGACCGTGCGCCCACGGACGCGCCGCCGTGGCGTCAGGCCGTGCGCAGCGCCAGCAGGAACTGCCCGCCGCCCGGCTCGACCTGCGTCGCGACGGCCAGGTCGGGGGCGAAGCGCGACAGCCGGTCGACCAGCCACGCGGCGGCCTGGTCGGCGTCCGCGCGGCTCGGGCAGCGCGCCACCACCTCGCGTCCGCCCTTGCGCCGCAGCCGCTCCACGGTCTCGGCGATCGGCGCCGGGTCGACGACGAAGAGGTCGGGCGACCACGGCACGACCGCCTTGACCGCGCCCTTGCGGGTGTTGCAGGCGCGGTGGGCGAGCCGCTCCAGGGTCGCCGCGCCCTTCTTGGGCTTGGCGACGGCGCCGAGGTCGACGCTGGGGCCGCGGTCGGAGTTGACCGAGGCGTCCGGGTCCACCGGCTCGTCGCACAGCCAGCAGCGCCACGAGTCCCGGTCACCGACGACGCTCAGATTGCTCATGCGCGCACCGTAGCCTCCCGGCCCCGTGCGCCCGTCCTCAGACGACGACCAGCTCCGTCCCGTCGGGCGAGTGGTCCGCCAGGCTCTCGCTGTGGATCGCCGGGTCGTCGTAGGTGTTCCAGTAGTACGTGTTCGTCCTGGACGAGAAGAGGCCCGTGTAGATGGTCTTCTCGAACTCGCCGGAGCCCATCGCCGCGCAGCCGTCGACCATCGCGACCTGCTGCAGCGTGTGGAACGCGCGGCTGACGTTCTCCTCCTCGCTGGCCTTCGTCGGGTAGTGCTCGTTGACGTAGGCCGCACGGACGAAGCGGGACGGCGAGTAGTAGTCACCGGGCACCCCCCGCATGTGCGAGCCCGAGCCGAACGGGGTCAGGCTGGCCCGGCCGAGCTCGGTCGCCTCGGGGAACTCCGGCGAGGTGTTGAGGTAGTTGCGCAGGTTCTCGTGGTGCCACGCGAACCCGGGCTGGTTCGCCAGGACGTCGACGTCGTCGTCGAAGACGTGCATCCCGTCGCTCGTGTGCTCCACGACGATGGCGCGCGTCGCGTCGCCGATGATCCAGTGGAGCAGCGAGCTCGGGTACTTCTCGTTGATCGGCTTGTCGACGATCGCCACGTCCTTCAGCGCCGCCTGCACCTCGTCGACGCTCGCGAACTGCGAGGCGACCCAGAGCGGGAACTCGTACGCCGCGACGTTGGTCTTGCCGTCGACGGGCCCGGGCGCGTAGGACGCGTAGCCGGGGAAGTTGAGCCCCGCCACCGCCAGCCCCGCGTCGTTGCCACAGTCGAAGTAGAGCGGTGTGCCCTCCTCCACGATGCCCATGCCGATGGTCGCGTGCCGGATGCTCGGCACCGCCCCGAACGGCGACGTGGGGACGAACCCGGTGGGAGTCACCACCACCCGCTCCCCGTAGCCGCTCGTCCAGTCGAGGTTTCGCGCGAGGTAGAGGTTGCCGCTACCGTCCGAGAACCTGATTCCTGTGCACATGGTGTCCCCCCGCGTTGACTCCTCCAGTGTGCTTCCGGGCGACGCGACGGGCATGTCGAGGCCGCTACCGGCCACACGGTGACGCGGAGCTCACGGAGCGGGTCACGCCTCGAACGTACGGCGGGCGCGGACCGGGGGATCCACCCTCGGACGGCCCAGCCGGCGGGTGCGCTCGTCCCGCGGGCGGACCCGGGCCACCGGAGGATGAGGGCACGGCGGCCGGTGAGGCGCCCACGGGACGACGCCCGCGAGCGCCGCCGGACCCACGGTGGACGCATGACGACGACCACCGACCCGCGTCCCCCGCGGAGCACCCGCCGCCCCCACAGATCGCCGCTGCTCGGCGTGCTCGCGCTGCTGCTCGCCGGCGGGGCCGGCCTGGCGTACGGGCTCACCGACGGGCCCGGACCTCCCGCCGGCGTGGTGGTGCCGCCGGGAGCGCCCACCGGGGCGACCGGCCTGCACCCCGATCTCGAGCGACGCCTCGCGGCGGCGCGCGAGGCGGCCGCGGCCGACGGCGTCACGCTCACGCTGACGTCGGGGCTGCGCACGGCCGCGGAGCAGCAGGAGCTCGTCGACGAGGCCGTCGACGAGTACGGCGCGCCCGAGGCGTACCGGTGGGTGCTGCCGCCGGAGCGGTCGGCCCACGTGCAGGGCCTCGCGATCGACGTCGGCCCGACCGCGGGCGCGTACTGGCTGCAGGAGCACGGCCCGGACCTCGGCCTGTGCCCGACCTACGTCAACGAGGTGTGGCACTTCGAGCTCCTCGCCGAGGGCGCGGCCGCGTGCCCGGAGCCGCGGGCCGACTCGTCCTGGGCGTGGTGACGCGCCCGCGACCGCCGTCAGCGCGGCTTGTCGGACCCGCTCGTCGTGCGGCGGCGCGTCGTGCCGCCGTGCCACTCGAGCAGCAGCAGGGCGGCGTCGTCCTGGACATCGGCGCCCACCGTCTCCAGGAAGGTGCGGGAGATGTCCTGCGCCACGTTGCGGGGGTGCCGGTCGGCGGTGTCGCGCAGGGCGGCGGGCAGGTCGAAGTGGGCGGCGCTGCGCTCCAGCATGCCGTCGGTCATCAGCAGCAGCCGGTCCCCCGGGTACATCTCGATCTCCTGCACGCGGTACTCGTGCGGCTGGAAGCCGAGCAGCGGGTTGTTGGCGGGCACGACGCTGGTGACGTGGCCGTCGTGCAGGAGGAGGGCGCCGGGGTGGCCCGCGTTGATGACCCGGACGACCGCGCGCTCGTCGGCGTCGTCCTCGCCGTCGTGCCCGCCACCGGGCGACCGGAGGTCGATCTCCAGGAGGATGCCCGTGACGTGGTCGCCCCCGTCGGGGCCGCCGTGCTCGACGAGCGCCGTGTTGGCCGCGTGCGCCTGCTCGACGAGGCTCGCGCCCTGCCGGCGCGCGTTGCGCAGCGCGTTCACGGCGAGGGTCGACAGCATGGCGGCGTTGAGGTCGTGCCCGACCGCGTCGGTGAGGGTGGCGATGAGCCGGTCGGCCGACGCGACGTAGTCGAACGTGTCGCCCGCGGCGCTGGCGGAGGGCTCGAGCCACCCGGCGAGCGTGAAGGAGCCGCCCTCGCACACGAATCCGAGCGGCAGCAGCCGGCGCTGGATCTCCCGCGGCAGGGTGAACTCCGCCGACCGCATGGCCGTCTCGTAGCTGTCGGTGTGCCGCTGGTTGGCGACCAGGATGTAGGCGAACGCGTGGGCCACGGCGGCGAGGTGCTCCGCCGTCGCGGGGTCGAGCTCACCGTTCCCGTCCCCCGGTGCGTCGGCGTCTGCGTCCGTGTCCTGCGCCGACAGCTCCACCGCCAGCACCCCGAGGGCGTCGCCGCGCACGGTGACGGGCGCGTACGCGTGCCGGTCACCGTCGTGCACGACGCGCTGCTCCCGCCAGGCCTGGCCCGCGTCGGTCCCCGTGAGCTGGAACCGCGCGTCGGGGTCGGCGTGGTCGATGAGCGTGTCGCCGGCGGCGTCGGCGATCAGGAACGTGGCGGACTCCACGCCGAGCGTGCGGACCAGCGCGTCGGACGCCGCGGAGATCGCGTCGGCCGGGGAGACGTCCTCGGCGGCTGTGAGGAGGGCGGAGATGTCCACAGGGTCCGAGCGCGTCATGGCGCAACGATGACACGACGGCCCCGCGCGCTCGACCGGGACGACGGCCGCACCTGCTGGCACCATCACGGGATGGTTCTCGAGCACGCGCTGCTGCCCGTCGCACCCGGACGTGAGACGGAGTTCGAGGAGGCGTTCCGCGCGGCCCGGGCGATCATCGCGAGCATGCCGGGCTTCGGCCGCCTGACGCTGTCGCGGTGCCTCGAACGGCCCGGCACCTACCTGCTGCTCGTGGAGTGGGACTCCCTGGAGGACCACACAGTCGGCTTCCGCGGGTCGGCCGAGTACGAGCGGTGGCGCCGGCTTCTGCACCACTTCTACGAGCCGTTCCCGACCGTCGAGCACTACGAGCAGGTCCTCGACGCCTGAGGACGACGGCGAGCGGTCCGTACGCCCGCGCACGTCAGCGGGCATCCTGCGTCCATGGACCCCGCGACCCACCTCGGCACCGCCACCGTCACCGCCGCCTACCGCGCGTTCGGTGAGCGGGAGGCCCGCGGCGTCTCGCCCGTCTACGAGGCCTGGGCGCTCGGCGTCGCCGAGGACGCCGTGGTCGCCGACCTGATCGCGACGCTGCCCCGCGGCAAGCGCCAGCCGAACCTCGTCCTCGCCGCCGCCCGGTGGCACGGCGCGCGTGGGGACTACGACGACCTCCGCTCGACCCTCCTCGGGCAGTGGCCGCAGGTGCGCGCGACGGTCCTCGCGCGCGCCACCCAGACCAACGAGGCGAACCGGTGCGCCGTCCTCCTGCCGTTCCTCGCGGAGCTGCCGCAGCCGCTCGCGCTCCTGGAGGTCGGGGCCGCCGCGGGGCTCTGCCTGCTGCCCGACCGGTACTCCTACCGCTACGACGACGGCACCGCGCTGGACCCCGACGACGGCCCCGCGGACGTGGTGCTGCCCTGCGCGCTCGGCCCCGGGGTCCGCGCGCCCCGCCGGCTGCCGCAGGTCGCGTGGCGCGCCGGCATCGACCTGGCACCCGTGGACGTGTCCGACGACGACGCGTGCGCCTGGCTCGAGGCGCTCGTCTGGCCCGAGCACGACGAGCGCCGCACCCGGCTGCGCGCCGCGCTGGACGTCGCGCGCCGCGACCCGCCGCGCGTCGTGCCGGGCGACCTGCTCGACGTCCTCCCCGCGCTCGCCGCCGAGGCACCCCGCGACGCGACCCTCGTCGTGCTCCACAGCGCCGTCCTCGCGTACCTCGACGCCGGGGCGCGGGCGGCGTTCGTCGACCTGGTCGGGACGCTCCCGGGGCACTGGGTCAGCAACGAGGGCGCCCGGGTGCTCCCGATGACCGCGGACCTCGTGCCGGGCACGGGCGGCCGCGACTTCGTGGTCGTCGTCGACGGCGTGGCGCGCGGCTACGCCGACCCGCACGGCCGCTCGCTCACCGGCCTGGGCGGCCGGGACGCGACGAGCGCGGACTGAGCCCGCGGTCAGGCGTAGGCCGCGGTCAGGGGTAGGACGCGGTCAGGCGTACGACGCGGTCACGGTGCGGGTCACGCCGTCGAGGGTCAGCGGCCCGCCGTACGGGACGATCCACTGCGGCCGCGTGTGCCCGAAGGGCACCCCGACGCACACCACGGCCCCCGGGTTGTAGCGGGTGACCTCCTCGACGACGGCGTCCCGCTGCGCCGCGCGGCGCCGTGCCCGCTCCGCGGCGTCGAGGCGCACGTCGACGCCGGTCACGGGCGGACGCGCGACGCACACGCCCGCGACGACCGCGAGCAGGCCCCGCTCGCCGAGCGCGCGCACCCACATCCGGACCGTCTCGGCCGACGGCAGCTCCTCGCTGGTCTCGAGCAGCAGGATCGCGCCCTCCAGGGCCGCCGTCGGCGGGAACCGGTCCGCCATCGCGAGCCAGTCGAGCACCTCCAGGCACCCGCCCCACGTGCGCCCCGTGACCGAGCGCGCCGGCCCGGCCCAGGTCCAGGGGCCGGTGGGCTCACGCTCGCCGTGCTCGGTGAGGGCACGCGGGTCCAGCCAGTCGTGGCCCATGTCCTCCGACTCGCCGGGTTCGGTCAGTGTGAGGGTCTCGCCGGTGAGGAGGGCCGCCCGCAGCGAGGCCAGGTGCACGTCGTCGATCGCCGGGCCCGGGCCGAGGTGCACCTGGGTGGAGCCGCCGTAGAAACCCGCGACGCCCTGCTGCCACAGCCAGCCGAGCAGGTTGGTGTTGTCGCTGTAGCCGAGGAACGGCTTGGGGTCCGCGCGGACGGCGTCGGCGTCGAGGTGGGGCACGACCGTGATCTGGTCGTCCCCGCCGACCGTCGCGAGCACCGCGCGGACGGACGGGTCGGCGAACGCGGCGTTGAGGTCGCGGGCCCGGTCCCGGGAGGACGCGCCGACCTGACGCGTGGTCGGGTACTCGACGGGCACGAGGCCGGTCGCGGCGACGAGCCGCCGAAGGGCCTGCTCGTGCACGGCCGGGGCGTACCCGGGCGCGGCGAACGACGGTGAGACCACGGCGACGCGGTCACCCGCGACGGCCTTGGGCGGGGAGACGAGGGACGGCATCGGCCCACCCAACCAGCCCGGTCCGTCCGGAGCGCGGGGAATCCCGCGGCGCACCGGCGGACGACCCTTGACAACAATTACTGTCAAGAGGAGCGTGGAGCCATGCAGGACGTCGAGGTCATCGAGGACGTGGGCGCCGCAGCCGTGGCGCTGGACCCGGTGCGGGCACGGCTGCTCGCCGAGCTGGCCGTGCCGGCCTCCGCTGCAGGGCTCGCCGCCCGGGTCGGGATCCCGCGCCAGAAGGTCAACTACCACCTGCGCACGCTCGAGGCGCACGGCCTGGTGGAGCTGGCCGAGGAGCGCCGGCACGGCGGCATCACCGAGCGCGTCCTGCGGGCGTCCGCCGCGCGGTACGTCGTGTCCCCGGCGGCCGTCAGCGCGTCGGCGGCCGACCCCGACGCGACCGCCGACCGCCTCTCGGCCGGCTACCTGGTCGCCCTGGCCGGGCGGGTGGTGCGCGAGGTCGGCGCCCTGGCGCGCCGGGCCGCCGCGACGGGCGCACGGCTGCCGACGCTGACCGTCGACACGCAGATCGGGTTCCGCTCCGCCGCCGACCGCGCGGCCTTCGCGGACGACCTCACCGCCGCGGTGCTCGACCTGGCCGCGCGCTACCACCACGACGACGGACGCCCGCACCGGCTGGTCGTCGCCGCGCACCCGCTGCCCCAGGAGGACGCATGAGCACCGCACCGCACGTCCCGTACCGCCTGCAGTTCGACGTCGAGGTCCCCGGCACCCCCGAGCAGGTCTGGCAGGCCATCGCCACCGCGGCGGGCCTGAGCGCCTGGTTCCTGCCCACGCGGCTCGAGGAGCGCGAGGGCGGCTCGCTGCACTTCTCGATGGGCCCGGAGATGGGCTCCGACGGCCACGTCACCGGCTGGGAGCCGCCGCACCGCCTCGTCTACGAGGAGGACTGGGCGGCCCTCATGGGCAAGGACCCCGACACCCTCAGCCCGATGACGTCCGAGTTCGTCGTCGAGGCGCGCTCGGGCGGCACGTGCGTCGTGCGCGTGACCACCAGCGGCTTCGGCACGGGCGCGGACTGGGAGCAGGAGTGGTGGGACGACATGGGCACCAGCTGGAAGCCGTCGTTCGACGTCCTGCGCCTCTACCTCGCCCGCTTCGCCGGGCAGGAGGCCACGCACCTGGACGCCACGGCGTCCCACCCGGGCGACGCGCGGGGGGTCTGGGCGGCCCTGCACGACGCGCTGGGGCTGGGCGCCGTCGGCTCGACGGTCGAGGTGCTCGGCGCCACGGGGACGCTCGAGCGCGTCGGCGAGCGTGACGCGCTGGTCCGTCTCACCGCACCGGTGCCGGGCATGCTCACCGCCGCCGTGTACGCCGACGGCGGCGACACCGCGACCGCGTACGTCCGGGCGCAGCTGTTCTCCCCCGACGCCGCCGCGTACGTGCGTCGCGAGGAGCCGGCGTGGCGCGACTGGCTGCAGGGGCTCGTCGTCCCGGCCTGACCGGCCTGACCGCGAGGACCGGGCGCCGCGCCGGCGGCCGCGGGCACGCACACGGCGACGCAGGGAAGGACCCTGTGCACGGCGCGTGCCCGCTCGGGCCTCAGCCCGCCTCGACCGGCAGCCAGAGCTCGACCGTGGCGGTGCTGAGGTCGTCCGCGCGGTCGAGCACCGCCACCACCTCGGGACCGGGCCGCAGCCGCCAGGGGTTCGACGGGAACCACTCGGTCGCCGTCGCGGCCCACACCGACTGCAGCGTGTCCGGGTAGGGGCCCGCCGCGCGGAAGACGGCCCAGGTGCCCGCGTCGACGGGGACGACGTCGAGGTCGTCGGGCACCGGCACGGCATCCGTGACGGCGACGCCGTGCAGGTACGTCAGCTCGGTGCCCTCGCGGCGGTCGGGGTCGAGGTCGGTGCTCACCGCGAGCAGGCCGTGCGGCTCGGCGTCGCCGAGCGCCTTGAGCCGCTGGTGCTGCTGCGGGGTCAGCGACGCGACGTGCTGAGCGATCGCGGGGTTCACCCCGTGGTGCACGAGCGGGACGCGGGCGGCGTGCCCGGCGAGGCGGAAGGCGGGTCGGGAGACGATGCGGACGTCCATGGGGTCTGCTCCTTCGACGGTCAGGCGGAACCTGAGGCGGGGTTGGGTGCGCAGGGGGCCGCCGTGGCGCCGGGCCTGCCCGGGACTGACGCCGTGGACCGACCGGAACGCCCGGCCGAACGCCTCGGCCGAGCCGTACCCGTGGCGCACCGCGATGCCGAGCAGGTCGCTCGAGCCGGCGAGGACGTCCGCGGCGGCGACCGTCATGCGCCGGCGGCGCACGTACTCCGACAGCGGCATCCCCGCCAACGAGGCGAACATGCGCCGCAGGTGGTACTCGGTGGTCCCGAGCGCGGCGGCGAGGCGGACCACGTCGAGGTCCTCGGTGAGGCCCTCCTCGACGACGTCGACGAGCCGGTTGAGCCAGGCGATCACGGCGCCTCCCTTCGGACACCGACCCTGCCAGCCGGAGCCCTCGCCGGACCCGATCGCGGCTGCCCGTCGTGATCAGGGACGCCGCGGACCCGCGGCGTCCCGGGCGGCGACCGCGACGGGCCGGAACGGCGGAGCGCGGCGGGACGGCCCGCCGGGCCTGGACGGGCACGAGCGCGCGGGACGACGATGAGGACGTCCGGATCACCCGTCCTCGCCCGCTCGGTGGCACCCATGACCGGCACGGAACCAGCGGCCACGGGATCGCGCGTGCACGCGCGGCTGCAGCACCTGCAGCAGCACCCCGTCCTCGCGGTGCTGCTCTTCAGCGCGGGGGTGATCGGCGCGGTGGGCGTCGTGTGGGGGGCGCTGAGCTGGGGCCGGGACCGGTACGAGGACATCGCGCACCCGTACGCGGAGCAGTACGCCGAGCTCGAGCGGCTCGACCTCGACATGCGGCTCGAGTACTTCGAGGACACGTTCGGCGTGGCGAAGGCCGTGGTCGACGTGTGCGCGGTCTCGACGTGCCCGGAGCCGCCGCCGGAGTCGCTGCAGCTCGTCGTGCACGAGACCGACGAGGTCGTCGTCCGCGGCCTCTTCGCGGGCAACAGCATGGCCGCGTACCTCGTGACGACGACGACCGACGGGTTCGAGCCGCCCGTGACGTGGATCGACCTCGACCTCGGCCGGCTGGGCACCGTGACGACGGCGGAGGTCCTCGACGCGGTGGGCGCGCCCCTCGACGGCGACGCGTCCGTGGTGCGTGGCACGGCGTGGACCGCGTACGCCGACGTGCTGCCCGGCGGCGCCCCGGCGAGCTACCGGGGCCTCGTGCTGGCGTGGTCGCCCCAGGGCACCGGCACCGGCTACGGCCTCGAGGCGTCGGAGCGGCTGGTCGCCGCCCAGGACGCGTCGGACGAGGCGGCCCGCGTGGCGGCGCTCGACGACCTGCGGGCGACGACCACGCCGAACACCTACGGCGAGTTCCGCGACGACGGCCCCCTGGGTGCCTGGCTGCACGACCCGGCGGTCGTCCACGACCTGCTGTTCGTCGGCAGCGAGTCCTGACCGGGCGCCTGTCCGGCCCGCGTGCACCCGGCGGTGAAGGTACGGCGACGCCGGCGCGGTCCCGCCACTTGCCAACATGGAAAGCGGTGCTAGTTTTCCACCATGGAAAGCAGCCCGAACGCCACGCCCGCGGACGCGCAGGCCGCCCTGCGCCGGCTCGACGACGCACGTGAGCGCCTCGCGGAGCGGATCACCTCGCCGTGGTGGTACCGCCTGGGAGCCGCGGCGTGCACCGCGTCGATGTTCGTCGGCGCCGGTCTGATCGTGGGGCGGCCCGCGAGCGGCAGCAGCGCCGAGTCCGCCTCGATGATGCTCATCGTGCTCGGGGCGATCGTCGCGCCGATGGTGCTGCTGTGGGCGCTGCGGCGGTCGACGGGCATGTCCGTCGAGCGCTACGCCGAGGGCATGGGCACCTGGTACGCCGTGGTCTTCGGGCTCTTCGCGGTCGGGTTCGTGCTGCAGGCGTTCGCCGGCGTGCCGTGGGCGATGACGGTCGCCGGCGTCGGCGCCGCCGTGGCGACCGTCGTGCGCGAGCGCAGCCTCGACGGCCTGCTGCGCCGGCGGGTCCGCGCGGGGCACGACGTACGGGCACGCGCATGACGGCGGCGGAGCCCGTCTTCGACGAGGTGGTGCACGCGCCCAACCGCCTGCAGATCTGCGCGATGCTCGCCGCGGTGGACGAGCTGGAGTTCGCGACCGTGCGCGACGCGCTCGGCATCAGCGACCCGGTGCTCAGCAAGCACGTCAAGGTCCTGGCCGAGGCGGGCTACGTGCAGGTCTCGAAGGTCCGGCACGGCTCGCGGACGCGGACCTGGTTCACGCTGACCGACGCCGGCCGCGCCGCCCTCGACGGGCACCTCGCAGAGCTGCGCCGGATCGCGGCGATGGCCGCGGCGACGTGACGGGCAGACGTCAGCCGCCGAGTGCCGGCGGGTCGACCGGTGCGCCCTCGCCGTGGGGCGGCAGGTCGCCGCGCTCGACCGGTGGCCCGGCGACCTGCAGGTCCCGGAAGAGGTCGGCCAGCTCGTCGGCGCGCGGGACGCGCACCGCCTCGCCGGCAGCGCGCAGGGTCGCCGCGTCGACGTCCTCGCCCTGGAGCAGGACGTGGACGTCGCCGCGCCGGACGGTGCAGCCCGGCACGGCCGGCGCGGAGTCGGGCAGCTCCGCGCACGGCGCGACGGACGGCGTGGGGTCCCACGACGTCGCCAGCATCACCGTGCCGCCGGCCTCCCGCACGTAGTACGCCGACATGCCGACGTCGCCGACGACACCCACCGACTGCGTCGCGAGCGTGTACCCGTCGACGTCGGTCACGTACACCAGGTCGGGGTCGACGCCCGACCCCTCCACCCGGGCGGCGATCTCGGCGCGCTGCGCCGGGCCCGTCGTCGGCTGCGGCCCCGCGCCGGCGCGTCCGGCGCAGGCGCCGAGCGCGAGCAGCACGGGCAGGACGACGAGGGCGGCGGCGTGCCGGGTGCGCATCACCCCGGCACGCTACCGCCGCAGAGTCGGGCGGATCGGGCCTTCCGGGCACGAGGGGGCGGCTCGCGCTCGCGTGCCGTGCGCGGCGTCGCCCCGCTCCTGATCCGACCGGCGCACCGGGCAGGCGTCGCAGGCTCGGGCGGCCGGCGGTCGTGGTAGAACGCCGCATGGCAGCGGCGCGCCCAGGCGGACAGGTCTCGTCGGCGGAGCGTCCGGTGCGGCCGCCGGGCGCCGGTCAGCGCCGCGCGCTCGCCCTCGGGGCGGCGGCGTGGCTCGTGCAGCCGCTGTACGTGGTGGCCGAGCTGCTGGCGGCGGCCCGGTCGAGCGCCCCCTACAGCCTGCTCGACCAGACCATCAGCGACCTCGGCGCCACGACGTGCACGGCCATCGACTACGCCCACGGGCCGGTGGAGGTCTGCTCCCCCTGGTACCCGGTGATCAACGCGAGCCTCGTCGTGTTCGGGCTCCTCCTCGCGGTGGGGGCCGTCCTGCTGCGGAGGTTCCTGCCGCGACGCCGGTCGGCCACGGCCTCGACGGTGGCGTGGGTCGTGGTGGGCCTCAGCAGCGTCGCGACGGGCCTCGTGCCCCTGGACCGCGACCTCACGCTGCACTCGCTCGTGGCGCTGCCGGCCCTGCTCGCCTCGCCCGCCGCCCTGCTGCTCCTCGCGGCGAGCCTGCGCCGGGCCGTCCCGTGGTTGTCGGCCGCGACGGCCGCGGTCGGGCTCGCCTCCCTCGTCGGCGCGGTCGCGTTCCTCGTCACCACGGGGAGCCCCGACCTGGGCGGCCTCTGGGAGCGGCTCGGCTTCTGGCCCACCTACCTGTGGCTCCCCGTGGTCGCCGCCGTCCTGCTCCGCCGGGCGCGCACCTGAGCCCACCCCGCCTATGTGGGGGGAGCGCCGCGTACGATTCTCCGGGCCCGCGAGACCGCGACGGCCCTCCCCCATGCAGGACGGACGGCGCATGAGCGCGCACACGACCACGCCGGTGCACCCCGCCGGCGACACCCCCGAGGACCCCACCGACGGCACGGCGCCGGAGCAGGCCGGCGTCACGGCCGCCGACTTCGCGACGTTCCTGCGGGTCATGGACCAGGTGGCCGTCCTGCCGCAGGAGCACCCGCAGCACGCCGCCGCGCGGCGGGCGTCCTCCGCGCTGTTCAAGGCGGCGAAGAAGCACCGCCGCGGCGAGAAGCGCCGGTTGATCGCCGAGGCCGACGCGGCCGTCGTCGCCGCGACCGCCACCGGGAGCCCGGGGCGGATCGACGACGAGACCCTCGGCCTCACGCTGACGTCGGCGGCGACGAGCGCGACCGCGGGGACCCTGCTGCGCGCGCGTCCCTGCTACGTCTGCAAGGAGGCGTACACGGTCGTCGACGCCTTCTACCACCAGCTCTGCCCCGCGTGCGCGGCGCTGCACCACGCGAAGCGCGACGCCCGCACGGACCTCACGGGGCGGCGCGCCCTGCTCACCGGCGGCCGCGCCAAGATCGGCATGTACATCGCGCTGCGGCTGCTGCGCGACGGCGCCGACCTGACGATCACGACACGCTTCCCGCGCGACGCGGTCCGGCGGTTCAGCGCGATGGAGGACGCCGCCGACTGGCTGCACCGGCTGCACGTCGTCGGGATCGACCTGCGCGACCCGTCGCAGGTGGTGTCCCTCGCGGACCACGTCGCGGCGCAGGGCCCCCTGGACGTCCTGATCAACAACGCCGCGCAGACCGTGCGCCGGTCGCCGGGGGCGTACTCGCGGATCGCCGACGCCGAGTCCGCGCCGCTGCCCGCCGAGGCGGCCCGCATGATCACGACGTTCGGGCACACGAGCGACGCCCACCCGCGCGCCCTCGCCGGGTCCGTGAGCGAGCTGACGAGCCCCGCGCTGGCGATCGAGCGCGCCGCCCGCGCCGCCGACGAGCTCGTCGCGCAGTCGCTGACCGCCGAGGCGGCGAGCCTCGAGCGGCTCGTCGCGGGCACGTCGATCGACGCCGGCGGGCTGATCCCCGACGTGGCGGAGACGAACAGCTGGGTCGCGACCGTCGAGCAGGTCGACCCCATGGAGCTGCTCGAGGTCCAGCTGTGCAACCAGACGGCGCCGTTCATCCTGATCAGCCGCCTGCGCCCGGCCCTGGCCGCGTCGCCCGCGCGGCGCACGTACATCGTCAACGTCTCCGCGATGGAGGGCGTGTTCTCCCGCGGCTACAAGGGCCCCGGCCACCCGCACACCAACATGAGCAAGGCCGCGCTGAACATGCTGACGCGCACCAGCGCGGCGGAGATGCTGACCGACGGCATCCTCATGACGGCCGTCGACACCGGCTGGATCACCGACGAGCGGCCCCACCCCACCAAGGTGCGGCTCGCCGAGGAGGGCTTCCACGCCCCCCTCGACCTGGTCGACGGCGCCGCGCGGGTGTACGACCCGATCGTGCGCGGCGAGGCCGGCGAGGACCTGTACGGCTGCTTCCTCAAGGACTACGCGCGCTCGCAGTGGTGAGGCCGGCGGGGGCGGTGCGGGTGCGGGCACCCGGCCCTACTCGCCCGTCGTCCCGTCGGCCAGCTCGCGGGCGACGTCGAGGTGCCCCGCGTGGCGCGCGTACTCCTGCAGGACGTGGAACCCGATCCACGCGAGCGTGGGCGCCGGTCCGGCCGTGAACCGCCCGCCGACGGCGGCGCGGGCGTCGAGCGGGACCGTCGTCAGGATCGCGGTCGTCCGCTCCCCGCCCGCGTCGAGCCGCCGCACCAGGTCGGCGGCGGTGACGCCGTCCGGCACCTCCCAGCGACCGCCGTCGGCGCCGGCCGCGTGGTCGCCCCACGGGTCGTCGACCGGCTCGGCCAGGAAGCCCCAGACGAACCAGCGCCGCTCCATGTGCACGAGGTGGTGGAGCAGCTCCAGCGGCGCCCACCCCGACGGCAGCAGCGACGTGCGCTGCTGCTCCTCCGACAGGCCCGCGACCTTACGGGCGACGACACCCCGGTAGTGATCGAGGTACGCGACGAGCTGCACGGCGGGATCGGCGGAGTCGACGTGCGGCTCCCTCTCGGAGACGGCCATGCAGGGAACCTAGCGGCAGCTGCCAGCGCAGCGGCCGGCCCCCACGGCCGCCGCCGGAGCACCCGGAAGCCATGACGGCTCGGGGCCCGGCACGCCAGGATGGACCATGTTCACCGAGCAGGAGCTGGACTACCTGCGGTCGCAGAGCCTCGCGCGGCTCGCCACCGTCGCCCCGGACCGGCAGCCGGACGTCGTGCCGGTCGCGTTCGAGTACGACGGCCAGGACTTCTGGGTCGGCGGTGTGGACGCCTCGGTGACCCGGACCCGCAAGTTCCGCAACGTGTCGCGCGGCGGTCAGCAGGTCGCGCTGGTGATCGACGACCTGCTGTCCCTCGACCCCTTCGTCGCCCGGGGCATCCGCGTCTACGGACGCGCGGAGGGTCCGCTCGAGCGCACCGGGATGCTGGGAACCGGGTACTTCCTGCGGATCACGCCCGAGGAGTCGTGGTCGTGGAACCTGGACGCGCTGCCGGTCGGGGACGAGTGGTACCCGGCGCACCACGACCGGCACGTCCCACCGCCCGATCCCCTCGCCTAGGCCGGCCTCGTCACGCGGCTGCCCGTGCGGGCCGGGACGGCGCGTCGGGGAGCCGCTGACGACGCAGCGTCGCCCCGCCCAGCAGCAGCCCCCACACCAGGAACCAGGGCTCCCAGAGCAGCAGCCGCCACCTGAGCGCCCGGTCCGAGAGCGGCTCGGCCGGCACCACCGCGCCCGCGGCGACCAGGGCGACCGACGCCACCTGGAGCGCACCGTAGAGCACCAGGACCGTCGCCCCCAGCCAGCCGAGCGCGAGCAGCAGGCGGCGCGGGAACCGTCGCCCCCACGGCTGCACGAGCGCCAGCGCGAGCACGCCGCCGAGCACCTTGAGCACCAGCGCCACGGCGTTGGCGGCCAGCAGCACCGGGTCCCCGGCGCGGCCCCTCCGCTCGATCGTGCCGCCCAGGGTGTCGAGCCCGACCGTGCTGCCGAGCGCCCACACCAGGCTGACGCCGGCGAACGCGAACGCGACGACCACCGCCCCCCACGCGACCCACGCGGGCGGGACCCACGACCGCTGCTCGGGGCTCACGACCACCCACGGTAGGCCTGGGCGGGACCGCGTGGTGAGGCACGCGCGGGCCGCACGGGCGGCTGGGCGCGGGGACGACGGCGAGTTCCTCGGCCGGCGCTCGTTCTACCGCCGGTTCGCCGTCACGTCGTCGCAGTGGCTGGGCCCGCAGCCCGAGGAGGGCGCCCCGGCTCACCCGTCGCGCAGCTGACGCAGCAGCGCCAGGTCGGCCAGGTCGACCTCGCGCGGCTCGTAGCCGGTGTGGAAGAGGAGCTGCTGCTGCACCGACAGGCACCCGACCGGGCGGCCGGCGACGGTCCCCGTCACGAAGCACGCCGCGGGATAGGTGAACACGCCGCCGTCGAGGTCCGCCTGCACGCCGTCGCCCGCCTCGTCGAAGACGACCGGGTGCAGGTCGACCCAGCGGCCGCCGGGTGCGGCGAGCTCCACCCGGACCGGACGCCAGTCCGTCTCGACCGCATAGCCGCGCCGCGCGAGCGCGCGCAGGGCGGCCGCCTCCGTCGTGGCGTCGACGGCGAGGTCGAGGTCGCGGTGCTGCCGCGTCTGCCGGCCGAGGAGGGCGTCGACACCCCAGCCACCTGCCACCCAGGCGCGGCAGCCCGCGAGCGCGAGCGCGTCCAGGACGGCGTGCACCTCGTCGGCGTCCATGCCGCCGGCGAGCTCCGTCATCGGCGAGGGCGAGCGACGCGGCGGACGGCGACGACGACGCCCCACAGCGCCAGCGGCACGAGGACCACCCACCACGACGCCACGGTCAGACCGATGCCGACCGGCGTGGCCCGCAGCCCCAGGGCGGACACCGCGAGCGCCGTGCCGAACCACGTTCCCAGGACCAGCGCGAACGCCCCGCCGAGGTGCGTCCAGACGCTCACGGCGCGCCGTTCGCGTGCGACGGCGTACTGCTGCTGTCGGCGCAGGTCGTCGCTCCGGCCACGCTCGCGCGCCCGGCGCTGGGCCGCCGTGATGCGACCGGCGCCGGCGGTGGCCTGCCCGGGACGCGCACGGAAGGGCGCCGCTCCTGCGGCCCGCGTGAGCCTGCGCCGCGTGACGACCGCCCCGGCGGCGGCCGCGAGGCACGGTGCGAGCAGGACGAGCGCGAACGCCCACCACCCGTCGTGCGGGGCGAGGTCCCACTCCCAGTGCACGGCCTGCCGGACGTCGGCGGCCGACAGGACGGGGCGCAGACGCTCCTCGTCGGACCACAGCGGGATGGTCGCCGCGGCCGCCATCCCCGCGAGGGTGCCGGCGACGGTGGCCGCCGCGGTCCGGCGTGCCCGGCGGTCCGCCTCGCGCAAGGGCGTCAGCGGGTCGGTGGCGACGGGCGCCTCCGTGCTGGCGGAGGCCGCGGCGGATCCGGTGGTCATGGCGGTCACCGTACGCACGCGACGCACGCCGCGGGGCGTCCGCCACGAACGAGGCGGCACCGGCGTCCGACGGGCCGGGGCGGCGGGTCGCCCACCGCCCCGGCCACGTGCGCAGGACCTCGATCAGCGCTGGACCAGCACCTGCCCGGACAGCAGCGGCTGCGGGTCGGCGACGTCGACGTCGTACCCGGCGCCGAGCCGGTTGTCGTAGCGGATCTCCTCGCCGGGGTGGTCACCGGCGCTGAGCGGCCACACCACGACGCGAACCCGGTCGGGTCCGGGCCGGCACCGGGGCGTCACGGCACCGTCGGCGCAGCCGTCGTAGCCGTAGAGGACGATCCCGAACGTCTCGGTCTCGAAGTCCACGTGCCCCTGGCCCTTCGCGGCGATCTTGCCGTCCGGGGTGACCACGAGCCACTCCAGCCCGGAGCTGCCCGAGTCGAACCGGAAGTTCGGCGCGCCGTCGGCCAGCCACGTCTTGACCTGGCCGGTCGGCACGGTCGCGGTGGACCCGTAGTAGCGGGCGGTGAGGTGGAACCACTCGTCGCCGGTGCGTCCCGGGTTCGGGACGTAGGCACCGGGCGGCGTCGTCACCGACCCGTCGGCGTTGGCGGCACCGGCGTCCGGGTCGTAGACGACGACCATCACCTCGGCCGAGGCCGACGCACCGTCGTCGTCGGTCACGGTGACCCGGATCGTGTACATCCCCGCGTCGGGGAACACGTGCGTGCGGTCGCAGGAGCCGCCGGTGCCCGCGTACTCCTCGGGGGCGGCCGTGTCGTCCCAGTCCACCGTGCAGGTGTGGGTGTCGTTGGCGGCGTCGGTGAAGGACGCCGTCAGGCTGACCGGTGCGTCCGCGCGGAACAGCTGCCACGGGGTCGGCCCGGTCAGCGTCAGCACCGGCGGCGCGTTGCGCACCGTCACCACGGCGGAGTCGCTCACCGGCGGGTGCACGCCGTCGTCCGCGGTGAGGGTGACCGTGTAGGTGCCGTCGTCGGTGCAGATCACGGAGGTGCGGGGGCTGTTCGGTCGCGTGAAGGAGCAGCTCGCCCCGGGTTCGGCGGACGTCACCTCGGCGCTCCACGTGGCCGTGGTGGCCTGGCTGTCGTCGCCGACCGTCCCGGCCAACGGGATCGGGGTGCCCTCGTCGCCCGACACGTCGGGCCCGGCCGAGACGGTCGGCGCGCCTCCGTCGTCCGGCGGGGCGTCGGCGTCGCGGAACGGGAGCACCCCGAAGAGCGCGTCGTGGTCCGAGCAGGGGTGGTCGATGAGGCCCGCGAAGCACGTGGTCCGGTCGATCACCTCGGCGCTCAGGCCGGGTCCGAAGTGCTCCTGGTCGGCGAAGACGTAGTCCAGCTTCTCCCCCGCGTAGAACGTGTGGCGGTCGGCCGGGTGGTCGGCCTCGAGGAAGAGCCCGTCCCCGCCCTGCACGGGGACGTAGACGCCCGGGAAGAACTCCGGGGAGGCGTTGAAGTCGCCCATCAGCACCAGGGGGTGGTCGGTCCCGTCCTCGGTCATGAAGTCGGCGAACCCCTCCGCCTGGACGGCCGCGATCTGGTCGTCGGTGTCGAGGTGCAGGGCGCAGGCGCGCACCGTCCGGCCCAGGGTCGACCCGAAGTCCGCGGTCAGGCAGGCCGCCTGCCGTTCCCTCGGCTCCGAGGTGATCGTGCCGTCGTCGTTCAGGTAGTACGACACCGGGTCGGTGACGGCGTCCGCACCGACCGCGATCACCGCGCTGCCCGACCGTGGGGCCCCGAGGCCGCCCGTCGTGCACAGCACGTCGACGCCGTCGGCAGGGGCGAAGTGCAGCTGCGCCGACCCGAACCGCTCGGCGAGCCCCTCCCGGGCGTGGTCGGCCTGCGCGGAGCAGGTCTCGTTCATCGACACCAGGTGGGGCGTGCGGGCGTCCGCGAACTCGAGCAACCGGTCGACGACCTCCATCGCACCCTGGTTGTCGGGCTTGTCCGGCTCGAAGGGGTTGATCGTCATCCCCGCGATGTTCCAGTGCAGCACCCGCAGCGGGTCGCCCGGGGCGGCAGCGGCCGGCGCGGTGGGCGCCAGCGCGGTGGCGGCCAGTCCGGCCGCGACGGCCAGTCCGGCCATGGTCCTGCGCCGGGACGCAGGTCGTCGTCGTGATCCGTGCATGTGATGCCCCCTGTCGGTGCCCTGACCGCTGCCACCGCGGCGGCGATCGCGCCGCCGCAGGCCCTCCCTCGCGTGGGCTGCACCCACGGTCAGGACGACACGACGGACCGTAGCGAGAGGCTCCGACATTGCGGTCTTTCCGGGCGCGGCGGCCCGGCGGTGCACCCAGCCGACGGGCGACGGGCGCTCGCTGTCTGCCGACGGGACGTCAGCCCGACGAGGCGGCCGCCGCGCCGGCCGCCGTGATCCCCGCCATCACCGCCGCCTCCACCGCCTCGACGGCCTTGCGCGCGGCCTGGCCCCCGACGTCACCGGCGGCCACCTGCTTCGCGCGGGCCTTGAGCTCGCGGTTCGGCAGCCCGGTGCCGAACCGCACCTTCGGCACCGCGTCGACCGCCGCCAGGAGCGCCACGAGCGACGCCTCGCGCGGGGTCGGGGCGCGCCCCGCCACGAGCACCTCGTGCAGGCTCCGGAGCACCTCGGCCTCGTGCGTGGCGTCGACCGCGGGCCACGACGCGGTCGGGAAGACGCCGAGCACCCGGCCCTCCTGGGCGCGCAGCACGCCGCGCGCCACGAGCCGCGCGTACAGCCGCTCGCGCAGCCCCTTGCGGATGCGGCCCAGGACGGCCGTCGGGGACGCGCTGCCCGGGCCTGCGGCGCGGACCAGGGCGTCGTCGAGGACGTCGTCGCCGAGCGGGCTCGGGTCCACCACGCGCAGCGTCGTGCGCGGGAACAGACCCGACGACACGGCGACCTCGAGGCGCCCGGCGGCGGCCAGCTCCGCGATCACCGCGCCGGCGACGGCGATGTCCCGGCGGGTGCCGTCCACGACGGCCTTGCCGGTGGCGTCGTCGGTGAGCAGCAGCAGGACGTCCTCGGCCACGATCATGCGCTCACCGTACGAGCGCCGCGGCGCGGAGGGGATCACCCGAGGGGGTCCGGCCGGTCGCGTTCCCGGCCGCGGGCGGCGGCGGAGGGGTCGACGACGCGGTCACCGACCAGCGTGTGCAGGTCCGCCTCGAGCGCGGCGAACCGTTCCTCGCCCAGGCGCTGCTCCCACTGCGCGCGCAGGCCGTCGAGAACACCCTCGCCGCGCCGGAGGACCTCGCGCCCCAGCGGGCTCACCTCGAGGCGCTTGCGGCGCGCGTCGGCAGGGTCGGCGCCGCGCGTCACGTAGCCCCGCTCGACGAGGACGGCGATCGTCTTCGCCGCCGCCTGCTTCGAGACGCCCGTGCGCCGGGCGAGGTCCGACGCACCGTCGGCACCCGCGGCGATCGCGCGCATCGCGAACTCGTGCACGGGGCGGAAGTCGCCGTGGCCGTCCGCGGCCAGCTCGGCGGTCGCAGCGTCGACCAGGGCACGGTAGCCGCCCAGGAGAAGGAGTGCGAGGTCGGCACCGGTGCGCGGCATGCCGTCAGCGTAGGGGTCTCGACATCGGTCAACTCGGTTGTCTACCTTGGACAACCATGTTGACCGAAGGAGACCCGATGAGCACCGCACGAACCCACGCCACCGCGGCCGGCGTCGACCACCACCACCTCGACGTGGGCGGCGTGACGCTGCACTACGTCTCCGCCGGGACAGCGGGGTCGCCCGTCCTCCTCGTCCACGGGTTCCCCGAGACGTGGTGGGCGTTCCACCGGCTGCTGCCGCTGCTGGCCGAGCAGCACCGCGTGGTCGCCGTCGACCTGCGCGGCTTCGGCGACTCCAGCAACGGCGAGGGCACCTACGACAGCGCCACGTCCGCGCGGGACCTGCACCTGCTCGTGCGCCACCTCGGGCTCGGTCCGGTCCACGTCACCGCGCAGGACGTCAGCGGCAGCGCGGTCGTCCGCCTCGCCGCCGCACACCCGCAGGACGTGCGGAGCCTCACCGCGATCGAGACCGGGCTGGCCGGCTTCGGCCTTGAGGCGCTCGGTGACGTCACCCGCGGCGGCTCCTGGCACGTCGGCGTCCTCGCCGCGCCCGGCATCCCCGAGCTGCTGCTCGCCGGCCGCGAGCGCGACCTGCTCGCGCAGTGGGCGTTCCCGACGATGACCGCCGTCCCGGGGGCAGTCACCACGACGGACGTCGACGAGCTCGTCCGCACGTTCGCGCGACCGGACGGCTGGCGCGGGGCCGCGGGCCTCTACCGGTCGATGCTCACCGAGGGCGACGACCTCCGCGACCTGCTCACGCGGTCGCCGCTGCGGATGCCCGTGCTGGCCGTCGGCGCCGGCGGCGGACCGTTCACGCTCCGCACGGTCCAGCAGGTCGCCGCCGGACGCGTCGAGTCCGTCCAGCTCGACGGCGTCGGGCACCACGTCGCCCTCGAGGCGCCGGAGGCGCTCGCCGAGGCCCTGCTCCGCTTCACCGCGAGCGTCGACGCGGAGGTGCTCGACGCCGACGGCGACCGGGTGCGGTAGCGACCGGGTGCGCCGGCGACCTGGCGGACGTGGCGGCGCCCGGCACCCCTGGACACGGCGGCGACGCCCGGGCCTGAGCCCGGGCGCCGCCGCCACGATCACCCCGTCGGGATCAGCCCGTCGGGGTCACTCCGTCCGCATCACTCCGTCGGCGGCTCGTCCTGCCCCGACTCCTCGGCGGCGTCCGCCTCCTCCTTGGTGCGGTGGACGGCGCCCTCGGCGTGCTCGGGCGGGCCGTAGACCGTGTAGAGGATCAGCGGGTTCTCGCCCGTGTTGAGGAAGTTGTGCTTCTTGCCGGCCGGGACGACGACGAGGTCACCCTGCGCGACGTTCTTCTCCCGGCCCGAGACGATGGCCTTGCCGGTGCCGGAGACGAACGTGAGGATCTGGTCGATGTCCTCGTGGACCTCCTCGCCGATCTCACCACCCGGCGGGATGGTCATGATGACGAGCTGCGTGTGCTCCCCCGTCCACAGCACGCGCCGGAAGTCCGGGCTCTGCTGTGCGGTGGTCGCGATCGTCCAGTGCTCCACGGGTGTTCACCTCTCGGTCGGGGACGGTGACGTGGTCATCCTGCAAGGGGACGGCCGCTTCCGCCTCCGGAACCGTCCGCGCGGTCGCGCTACCGGGTCAGCCCCAGGGTCGCGACGAGGTCCTCGTGGAGCTCGAACCAGACGCGGTGGCACGAGTCGACGTGCGTGCCGTCGACCCACGCGCCGTCACCGGCCCGAGCGCGTCGTCGCGCGGCGGCGAAGCGCACGTCGTACCCCTGGAGGCGGGTCAGGACGGCGCCGAGCCGGTCGGCGAGCGGGGCGAGGGCGAGCTCGAGCGCCTGCAGCTCGTCGAGCACGCGGGTGTCCCACGCGGCGTCGGCGTGGTCGTTGGCGGCCAGGCGGTCGCCGGGCGACGGCCGCAGCTGCCAGTCCGTGCACGCGCGCTGCAGCCGGGCGTTGAGCGGGAAGAAGGCGCGGTGGACGTCGGCGACCTCGTCGCGCCCGCCGACGTCCGCGAGCTCGGCGGCCAGCAGCCGCTCCCCCTCCGCGCGTCCCCGGTCCGACAGCGACCAGCCCCCGACGCCGGCGAACGCCGCGTGCGCGACCCAGCCGCGCGCCTCGGCGTCGAGCAGGAGGTCCTCGGTGACCGCCTCGTCGAGCCGGAAGCGGCGGGCGACCGCGCCGGTGCCGGCGAACCCGAGCACGCGCACGGCGTGCAGCACCAGCAGGTCCGGGGCCGAGTCGCGGGTCACGAGGACGTCCCGCGCCGTGCGGTCAGCCGGGTGTGGTGCTGCTGGCAGGCCTGCGGGGAGTTGAAGCCCATGGCCGCCGCGATCTGCGCCCAGGTCAGGCCCGCGCTGCGGGCGACGAACAGCAGGCCGTCCTCGAGCCCGTCCACCTCGGCCCGCGCCGACGGGAGCAGGGCCAGCGCCTGGAGCACGTCGTCCGGGGTCAGCTCGCTCGAGCGCCAGAGGGCGAACTGCACGAGGTCCACCGCGGACGGCGGGACGGGTGCGGGACGCCACGGACGGTCGCCGATCCGGTCGGCCCCGAGGGCGAGCAGCCGCGTCCGCGCCGCCTTCTCGTGCCCCGCCTGCGCCTGGTCGGCCCGCGCCGCACGGGCGGCGTCCTCGGTCGTCCCGTGGCCCTTGATCTCCATGTGCCGAGGGTGGATAGTCAACGCCACGTTGTCAACAACTTGTTGAGGAGGCGCCGTGCTCGTCCCGCTGGCCGACGCCGTGAGACGGACGTGCGGGGGCAAGGCGGGGGCCCTCGGCGCCCTGGTCCGCGCGGGTCTGCCCGTGCCCGCCGGCGTGGTCGTCCCGTTCGCCGCGTACCTCGCCGCCGGCGGTGACCGGGCCCCGGGCGGGCGGACCGCGGAGCGGCGCGACGCCGACACCGCGGCCGTCGCGGCGCGACCTCTCCCCTCCGACGTGCGCGACGCCCTCGCGCGTGGGCTCGACACGCTGGGCGACCCGGTCGTGGCGGTGCGGTCGTCCGCGGGCGACGAGGACACGGCGCGCGCGTCGGCCGCCGGTCAGCACGCCACGGTGCTCGCCGTGCGGGGCGTCGACCAGGTCGCCGACGCGGTGCGCGCCTGCTGGGCGTCGCTGCACTCGGCTCGAGCCGTGTCCTACCGGGCGGCCTCCGCCGCCGACCCGGACGCGGGACGGGACGACGGGCCGGGCCCCGGGCCCGACGACGTGCCGGTGATGGCCGTCCTCGTGCAGCGGCTGGTGGACGCGGACGTGTCCGGGGTGATGTTCACCCCCGGCGGTCCGGCCGACGCGACCGAGATCGAGGCGTCGTGGGGCCTGGGCCCGAGCGTCGTCGGCGGCACCGTCACCCCGGACGCCTACCGCGTCACCGCCGACGGGACGGTCACCCGCTCGCTCGCCGACAAGCCGACCCGGATGGACCGGCGCGACGGACGCCTCGTGACGAGCGACGTGCTCGCACCCGACCGTCGCCGGCCGACGCTCGACGACACCACCGCCGCCCGGCTCGCCGCGCTCGGCGCGCGGATCGCCGCCGTGCTCGGCGGGGCGCAGGACGTCGAGTGGGCGCTGGCCGGCGGGGAGCTCTGGGTCCTGCAGGCGCGGCCGGTGACCGCCGACCTGCCGGGACCACGGCCGGGGCCACGGCAGGGTCCTCGGGCCGCCGGCGCACCGGCCACCCTCACGGGGACGCCCGGCAGCCGCGGCACGGCGACCGGCGCGGCGCGGATCGTCCGCGGCCCCGCCGACTTCGGCCGCGTGCGGGCGGGCGACGTCCTCGTCTGCCCGTGGACCGACCCGGCGTGGACGCCGCTGCTCGGCGTCGCGGCCGGCGTGGTGACCGAGACGGGCGGCGTGCTCTCGCACGCGGCGATCGTGGCCCGCGAGCGCGGGATCCCCGCCGTGCTCGGCGTCCGGGGCGCGACGACGACGCTGCGCGACGGCGCCACGCTGACGGTCGACGGCACCGCGGGCACGGTCACGGCGGTCCACCCATGAGGACGGGCACGCGCCACCTCTACCTCGCGCGCCACGGCGAGGCCGACGCCTTCGGGGAGCTCACCGACGTCGGCCGCCGCCAGGCCGCCCTGCTGGGCGAGCGCCTCGCGCACCTGCCCGTGGGCGCCGTCTGGCACTCGCCCCTGCCGCGGGCCGTCGCCAGCGCGCGCGAGCTCGCCCGCCACCTGCCCGGTGTGCCCGTCGCGGCGGCCGCCGAGCTCGTCGACCACGTGCCCCACGTCCCCGCCCCGGCCGAGACGCCCCCGTCCTGGCGCGGCTTCTTCGACGGCTACGACGACGCCGAGGCCCGGTCCGGCCGCCGCGTCGCCGACTCCCTGGTCGCCCGCTTCGCGGCGCCCGCCGCGGGCGGCAACGACACGCACGAGGTCCTGGTCACGCACGCCTACCCGATCGCCTGGCTCGTCCGGCACACGCTGGACGCACCCCCGTCCCGGTGGCTCGGCCTGGAGAGCGCGAACGCCGCGCTGACCGTCGTGCAGTACCGCACCGGCCTGCCGCCGACGCTCGTGACGTTCAACGACCTGAGCCACCTGCCCACCGGGATGCGCTGGACCGGGTTCCCCCCCGCCCTGCGGCCGTAGCCGGTTATCCAGGCGAACGGCGCCCGCCACGACGCCTACGCTCCGCCGGATGAGCGACCACCCCGCCGCGGAGATCACCGTGGATCTCGTCCGGCGCCTGGTCGCCGAGCAGCACCCCGCCTGGGCCGCGCTGCCGGTGACGCCGGTGCCGCGCAGCGGGTGGGACAACCGCACGTTCCGCCTGGGCGACGAGCTGCTGGTGCGCCTGCCCAGTGCCGCGGGGTACGCCGGCGCGGTCGCCAAGGAGCAGCGCTGGCTCCCCGTCCTGGCCCCGCACCTGCCCCTGCCGATCCCCGCGCCCGTGGCCCTCGGCGCCCCCGGTCAGGGCTACCCGTGGCCGTGGTCGGTGTACCGGTGGCTGCCCGGCCGGTCGGCCGACGAGGCACCGCCGGCGGACCTGACGCGGTTCGCCGTCGACCTGGCGGGCTTCCTCACCGCCCTGCGGGCGGCGCCGGGACCCGGCCCCGAGCCGGGTCAGCACAACTGGTGGCGCGGCGGCCCGGTGGCCCACTACGCGGACCAGACCCACCACGCGCTCGACGTCCTCGCGGGGGACGTCGACGTCGCCGCCACCACGGAGGTCTGGGACGCCGCGGTGGCGTCGACGTGGCACGGACCGGACGGCTGGCTGCACGGTGACGTCGCCCCGGGGAACCTGCTGGTGGACGCCGGCATCCTCAGCGCCGTCATCGACTTCGGCACGTCCGGCTGGGGCGACCCGGCCTGCGACCTCGTGATCGCCTGGACCGTCCTCGACGGCCCGTCCCGCGACGCGTTCCGCGCGGGCGTCGACGCCGACGCGGGGACGTGGGCCCGTGCGCGGGGGTGGGCGCTGTGGAAGGCCCTGATCACGCTGGACTGGGAGCGCCACGACGCGGTCGCCGTCGCCGACGCCCGCCGCGTCCTGCGCGCCGTGCTGGCCGACCACGGGTCCCACGCCTAGCGGGGGACGCCCCTCGGGTGCGGCTCAGCGCGCGGCGTGGGCCCTCGCGGGCGCGATGACCGCGGGCGCCGTCGGATCGGTGTTGTCCACCACGACCGAGGCGCGCTCCCAGGGGCGGGCGTGCGCGAGGTACAGGCGCTGCGCCCCGGCGTACCGCGCCAGCAGCGCGTCCGCGAGCTGCTCGTCGAGGCCGCCGCGCTGCCGCATCCGCCGCTCGGCGACGTCCGTGGGGACGTCGAGGTAGACCGACGCGTCCCAGAACGTCGCGAGCTCATCCCGGTGCAGGAAGGTCCCCTCGACGACCACGAGCGCGTCCTCGGGAGCCTGCTCGACGTCGGGGCAGGTAGCGGCCCCGGTGTCCCGGTCGAAGGACGCCCGCCGGTACAGCCCCGTGCCGCCCCGGCACAGGGGCCCGAGCGCCCACGAGACGAGGGCGTCGTAGTCGTAGGTGTCCAGCCAGAACCCCTCGGGCGAGAACCGTCCGCGGGCGTGGCGGACGGCTGCGGGGTGGAAGAAGTCGTCGGCGTGGAGCAGAACGACGGGTCGCGTCCGCACGTGCCCGGCGAGCGCCGCGGCGAAGGTGCTCTTGCCGCTCGCGCCGATCCCGTCGACGGCCAGCAGGGCGCGCCTCCGGGCCGGAAGCCCGCGCACGACCCGGGCCAGGACGGGCGTGCGTAGGTCCTCGGTGGGCGTCGGCCGTGCGCCGCCCCTGCCGCCTGCGTCGACCACGGTCCCCAGGGTGCCGCCCGTCGCCCGCGCGTGGCGAGCCCGTGGCCTCCGGCGGGTGCGCTCGCGCCCGCCGGTCGCCGGCCTCCGCGTCCCCCGCGGGCGCCGTAGCGCGGCCCGGGCGGTCATCGGCCCCTCAAGATGCTCAGCATGCTGAGTGTGGGCACTCTGGAGGCATGGAGACCACGAGCACGGCCGTCGACGCCCCCGCTACGTCCCGTGACCGGGTCCGCCAGGTCACCGTCCTGATCGGAGCCGGCGTGGCGATCGTCGCCGCCGCCATCGGCTCCGGAGCGGCCGGCGGGCAGCCGGTCGCCGAGGCCGCGGGGGGTGCGCTGTCCGCGACGGCCACCCCGCTCGCCCCCGACAGCCCCGCGTTCTCGATCTGGTCGGTGATCTACACGGGGCTCGCGGTCTTCGCGATCGTGCAGGCGCTGCCGCGGCAGGGCTCCGACCCGCGCCTGCGGGCCGTCTCGTGGTGGGTGCTGGGGTCGATGCTGCTCAACGCGCTGTGGATCGCCGCCGTGCAGGGCGACTCCGTCGGCGGCAGCGTGGTCGTGATCGTCGTGCTGCTGGCCGTGCTCGCGGTGATCTTCGTCAAGGTCGTCCGCATCGCGCACACGGGCACCGTGGCGTCGTGGGTGACCGACCTGACGGTCGGTCTCTACCTCGGCTGGGTCAGCGTCGCGACGCTCGCCAACACCGCGGCGTTCCTCGCGGTCGCGGGCGTCGGCGAGCTCGGCCTGGGCGCGACGACCTGGTCCGTGATCGTGCTCGCGGCCGCCGCGGCGCTGTCGGTCGCCTACGCCGTGTTCGGTCGCCGCCGTCCGGCCGTGGTCATCCCGATCGGCCTGGCGATGGCCTGGGGACTGATGTGGATCGGCATCGGGCGGACCCAGGGCCCGCTGCTGGACGGGACCGTGGCGACCGCCGCGTTCGTCGCCGCCGGGGTCGCGCTGCTCGCCCCGATCGTGACGGCGACGACGGCCCGCCGGCATTGACCCGCCGGGGCCCTCGCGGCAATGTGCGGCCCGAGCCACGGCGGAGGAAGGCGGACCGATGATCGGACGCGGGCACGTGCGCGCACCACGGGAGCCGGTCGACCGCTGGCTGGAGGATGCGGGCGGGGCGACGCACGAGAAGATCGGGCCGGTCCGCGCGGAGCTCGCGAGCGAGGAGGTCGACGTGGTGCTCGCGGGCCTCCGCCGGGCCGGTGTCGATGGGCCGGCCGACGCACTCCTCGGCCTGGCTCGGCGGATCAGTGCCACGCCGAGGTGGTCGCTCGGGCCCGTGGGGACGCAGGGCCGCGACGCGCGGGGCCGGCTGGTCCGGGTGGCGATGCGGACCGAGCTCTCCGTCCGGGGGCGGTTCGGGCGCAGCGAGTAGGCGCCGACACCCGTCCGCCGCGGCGAGCACTCGGCACGAGGCGAGCGGGCAGAACAAAGGGGGCGGCCTCTCGGCCGCCCCCTTCAGTTCAGGAAGTCGGTGCTCAGCGAGCGCCGGCCACGCCGTGGTCGCGGACGTCGTCGTGGTCGTCGCCCTCGATCTCCTTGGCGAACAGGTACGAGCCGATGGCCCAGACCGCCGCACCGATGACGCCGACCCAGACGCCGATGTCGGTGCCGAGGCCGTCACCGCGCTCGAGGCCGCCCATGGGGTTCAGCGCGAACGCGAGGCACTGGATGGTCGCGGCGATGCCGACGGCCATCGAGACCAGCGTCAGGCCGCGGTGCTGGCCGCGGCGCGCACGCTTGAGCGCGTAGATCATCGCGACCAGCAGGCCGAGGCCCAGGTAGGCGATGAACGGCACGAGGGAGTCGGTCTCGTAACCGGTGCGCGGGTCGGCGTCGCCGCCCGGGTTCACCCAGTTGAGGAGGGGCGAGATGTTGAACACCACGATGCCTGCACCGGCGACGGCGAGACCGGTGGTCTTCGCCCGTCGGGTGTCGCGGTGGGTCGAGTCACCGACGCGTGCGTCTGAAGAAGCCATGAAGTGTTCCCATCAGGTAAGGGGGTTTTGGAACGGTACGAGGATTGCAGCAGGACGCGCCGACCGCAGCCTGAGAGGCGAAACTGCCCGCACCCGACGCCGGCCAGGGGGTCCGCGTGCAGGTGACCGGTCCGCAGGTCCGGGGCGCCGGCGGACGCCTCAGGGCGGCGGCCGGGCGACCGTGGGTGGTCGGCGGGTGCCGTGCGGTCAGCCGGCGCGGACCACGCGGAACGCGTAGTCGTTGAGGCGCACGGGCGTCGCGAGCGTGGCACCGTCCCACCCGACCATCGTGACCGCCTGGCCACCGGTCACCGGGCGCGGACCGGCCGTGGTGTAGGCGGAGAGCTCGTCGAACCAGACGGCGCCGAACCCCGCGAGCGGGTTGAGCGCGTTGCCCGCCGCGCCGCGGCTGACGCCCACGTCGACCGTGACGGCCGGTGGGAAGCCGGTGTCGAGGCTGAAGCTCACCGTCTCGGACCGGGTCTCGTTCGCGAGCACGTAGTTGGCACGCCCGGGCGGGTTCGCGTCGAGGCACAGGGAGCCGGTCAGGACGTCCCCGGGTGCGACCGGCAGGCCGACGGCGCCCACGCCCTGCGCGGTCAGCGTCGCCGTGACCGCGTCCGACGCGTCGACGGTCATCTCGACGTGCACGTCGAGGAACCCGAGCCCGAGGAACGTCCGGAACAGGTCGGGGCCGTGCGGGGACGGCACGTACCGCAGGTTCGGCACGGACCACGTCGCGAACAGCGCGGTGAACGGCGCTCCGACGCTCGTCAGCGTGTACCCGCAGTGCTCCGTGGGGTGGAGACCCAGCGCCCGGGTCGGCAGCGCGCCCTCCGGCAGCGCGGCCTGCGCCGGCAGGTGCGCGAAGCCCGCGAACCGGCGGGCCTGCCGCTCCCAGAGGGTCGCCAGGCCGGGATCGGTGTGCGGATCGGGCCGCGGCGGGAGCCCGCGCACGAGCAGGTCGCGCGGCCGCGCGGTGAAGGGGTCGAAGCCGTCGTCCAGGACGCTGGTGGCGATCGCGTGGTGCGCGCTGCGGGGCTGCTCGGTCATCGTGCCCTCCGTCCCGCGCTGCGGTGCGCGGCCGGTTCCCGGTGGGAGTTCCACGCTAGCCCCGCGGGCGGGCGCACACCAGGTTGCCCGGGCAGTCCCTCGGGGTCGCACGGCGCCGATCGAACCCCCGGGCCGGCCGGATCTCCCCGGTCCGAGCCTCGACAGTTTCGAGCCGTAGGCAGGGAGAGCGGCGTGGTCACGCTCCCGCACGACTCCGGTTGCTGCCTCCGAGTGACTTAAACCTTTCGTGACTGTCGCGGGGTGTTCACACGGGTGCCGTGCGGTCTGCACACTCGCCTCGATAACGATTTCGATGGGGCGGTGCGGCCGCAGCGCGTCCCCGACGACGCGGACAGCCACGGCACGCACGGCATGCCCACGGTCCCCCTCCGTCGGCACGAAGGAGTGCACGATGACCGACAGTTTCGCCCGCCTCGACCCGAACCAGGGGTCCCGGCGACCGCTCCGGGCGGTGCTCGGCGCCACAGCGGTGGCCGCGGTCCTCGCCGGCGGCCTCGCCGCCGCGCCGGCCGCCACCGCGATCACCGGCTCCACCTGCTCCGCGGGCTACGTCGGCCTCACGTTCGACGACGGCCCCACGGCGAGCACGTCCAACCAGATCATCAGCACGCTGCGTCAGTACGGCGCGACGGCGACGGTCTTCCCCACCGGGCAGAACGCGCAGAACAACGCGTCGCTCATGCAGGCGTACAAGAACGCCGGCCTGCAGATCGGGAACCACAGCTGGGACCACCCCCACCTGGTGCAGCAGTCGCAGTCGCAGGTCCAGTCGCAGCTCTCCCGCACGCAGCAGGCCATCCAGCAGACCGCGGGCGTGACGCCCACCGTCTTCCGCCCGCCGTACGGCGAGACGAACGGGACGGTCAGCTCGGTCGCGTCGTCGCTCGGGCTGCGCGTCGTCACCTGGGACGTCGACTCCAACGACTGGAACAACGCGAGCTCCGGCGCGATCCGCCAGGCCGCGACCCGGCTCACCAACGGCCAGACGATCCTCATGCACGACTGGCCCGCCGCGACCGTCCAGGCACTGCCCGGCATCCTGCAGGACCTGCGCTCGCGCAACCTGTGCACGGGCCACATCTCGTCGAGCACCGGCCGCGTCGTCGCCCCCGCCGGGGCCGGCACCCCGACCACGCCGCCGCCCGCGACGCCGTCGCCGACCACCCCTCCGCCGGCCAACCCCGGCACCGGCACCTGCAGCGCCGCCGCCACGAAGGGGCAGGAGTGGGGCGACCGCTTCAACGTCACCTACAACGTCTCCGCATCCGGCGGCTGGAGCGTCACCGTGTACCCCAGCAACGGGCAGTCCATCCAGAGCGCCTGGGGCGCCACGCGCAACGGCAACACCTTCACCGGCAGCGGCAACGCCTCGTTCGGCGTCACCTACTACAAGGGCAGCAACAACGTGAGCTGGACGCCGACCGGCGTCTGCTCGCCGCGCTGACCGGGTGACGCCCCACCGCCGCCCGGCACCCGCCACGACGGCCCACCCCGCCGGGACCTCAGGGTCCCGGCCCGGCGACACCGTCCTCCGTCCGGCACCATCCCTCACGCACGAAGGAGTGCACGCATGACCGCAACACTCACCGTCCCCCGGACCCGCACCCGCCGGTCCCTGCGCGCCGTGCTCGCAGGCACCGCCGCGACGGCCCTCATGGCCGCCGGCCTGGCCGTCTCGGCGACCCCGGCCGCCGCGCAGACGATCACCAACAACGACGTCGGCACGCACAACGGGTTCTACTGGACGTACTGGAAGGACCGCGGCAACGTCACGATGACGCTCGGCAGCGCCGGGAACTACAGCACGTCGTGGAACAGCATCAACAACTGGGTCGGCGGCAAGGGCTGGAAGCCCGGTGGCCGCAAGGTGGTCTCCTACTCCGGCACCTTCAACCCCGGCGGCAACTCCTACCTGACGCTGTACGGGTGGACCCGCGGCCCGCTCGTCGAGTACTACATCGTCGAGAACTGGGGCACGTACCGCCCGACCGGCACCCACATGGGCACGGTCACCTCGGACGGCGGCACGTACGACATCTACCGCACCCAGCGCGTGAACCAGCCGTCCATCGACGGGACCCAGACGTTCTACCAGTACTGGTCCGTGCGTCAGCAGAAGCGCACCGGCGGCACCATCACCACCGGCAACCACTTCGACGCGTGGGCGCGTGCCGGCATGAACCTCGGCTCGCACGACTACATGGTCATGGCCACGGAGGGCTACCAGTCCTCGGGGTCGTCGAACATCACCGTGTGGGAGGGCACCTCCGGCGGGGGCAACCCGAGCCCCAACCCCACCACTCCCCCGCCGAGCAACGGCGGCGGCGGCGGCAGCTGCACCGCGACGGCCACCAAGACGCAGGAGTGGGGTGACCGCTTCAACGTCACCTACAACGTGTCGGCGCCGGGCAACTGGAGCGTCACGGTCTACCCGAACACCGGGCAGTCGATCCAGAACGCGTGGGGCGCCTCGCGCAACGGCAACACGTTCACCGGCAGCGGCAACGCCTCGTTCGGTGTGACGTACTACAAGGGCAGCCAGAACATCAACTGGACGCCGACGGGCATCTGCTCGCCGCGCTGACCCGCGACCGGGGTCACCGGCGCCGCCCTTCGTGAGGCGCCGGCGACCCCGCACCACCCCGCCCGGCCCGCGTCCTCGTCGCGGGCCGGGCGGTCGTGCGTGGGGCACCGCGCGCCGCCGCCGCCCACCCCGACCCCCACGCCGAGTTCGCCGGTCCACCCTCCAGTTCGCTGCCCGGGACCGGCGATCTCGACGCCGAGCCGACGACCTCGGCGTTTCCCGGCGCCCCGTCCACAGGAGCTCTCCGTCGCCACCCGCGGACCGGCGGGCCGTAGCAGCCTCCCCGCATGCCTCGTCGTCCCGGACCGCCCTCTCCTCTTCAGTGCCACACGGCACCGGCGCCAGCCGTGCACCTGCTCGCGCACCACCCGCCCGCAGACGTGGCTCGCCATGTCGCCTCCGGCAGCTGGACACGGGTCCGGCGGGGCGCGTACGTCGAGACCGGTCCGTCGTCCGACCCGCAGGGGGACCGACGCCTCGCGCTCGCACGCATCACCGCGGTGCACCGGCAGGCACTGCACCCGCCGCTCCTGATGGGCGAGTCCGCTGCTCTCGTGTGGGGGCTGCCGTTGCCACGGGTGCCCGCACGCACGCACGTCGCTCAGGTGACGCGTCCCGGTGACAGCAGCGCCGCCGACGTGGCGCGCCATGTGGTCCACGTCCCGCCCGAGCAGCGCACCGTCCATCACGGGCTCCACGTGACGACGCTCGAGCGCACAGCCTTCGACTGCGCGGCCGCCCTCGATCCCTATGCCGGGCTCGTGGTCGCCGACGCCGCCCTGCACGTGGGCGCAGACCGCGAGGCGATCCTCGCGATGGTGGCCCGAGCCGGCGGGCACCGCGGCGTGCGTCGCGCCCGGGCGGTCGTGGAGGCCGCCGACGCCGGCGCGGAGTCGCCCGGCGAGACCTGGCTGCGGTGGACGATGCTGCGCTTCGGCCTGCCGCAGCCGACCACACAGGTCCCCGTGCAGACGCCCGCCGGGTGCTACTGGGCGGACCTGGGCTACCCGGCGTGGCGCGTCCTCGTCGAGTACGACGGCGCCGAGAAGTACGGGGCCGACGGTGCGCAGGCGGTCGCTGCGCTGCGGAAGGAGCGGCGGCGTCAGCTGGCCGTCGAGGAGGCCGGCTGGCGAGTCGTGCGCGTCACCGCCGCGGACCGCCGCGACCCGCCGGCCCTGGTCGCGCGCCTGCGCGCAGCGCTGCCCGATCACCAGTCGACCCCGCGCCCCTACCTCCAGCCCACCACCCGCCGCCGCCGCCCCGGCGCCCGCCAGCCGGCCCGGCCCTGACCCGTCTCGCTCCCCGGCGTCGAGTTCGCCGGTTCCACGCCGAGATCGCCGTCCCCGACCCGCGAACTCGGGGCCGAACCGGCGAACTCGGCGCCGGGGTGGGGAGGTGGGTGGGGCGGGGGTGTCGGTGGGGGGTGTTGTGCGATAGGTTTCTATCGGTAGTCGATAGGAGACGGTCATGGTCGGGTGGGGTCGGGTCGCCGTGCTGGCGTCGCGTGCGGTGATCGTGGTGGTGCTCGGCGGGACGCTGGTGCTGCAGCTGTACATGCTGCCGAGCCTGCTCGCCGACGTCCGGGAGGAGGAGGGTGCGCTCGAGCTGCTGCGCCTGCCGGTGCTGGCGCTCACCATCCTCATGGTGGCGTGCGTGCAGGTCGCGCTCGTCTGCGTCTGGCGGCTGCTCACGATGGTGCGCCGGGACACCGTGTTCTCGCCGGCGGCGTTCCGGTGGCTCGACGTCGTGACCGGTGCGGCCGTCGTCGAGTGCCTGCTGTTCCTGCTGTTGGGCGCGCTGTTGGCGCCGGGCGAGGCGGTGCCCCCGGGCGTCGTGCTCATGCTCGGCGTCGTCGGCGCCGGGTTCCTCGGCATCGCGCTGCTCGTGCTGCTCATGCGGTCGCTGCTCGCCAAGGCCGTCGCGCTCGACACCACCGCGACGACCCTGCGGGCCGAGCTCGACGAGGTGATCTGATGCCGATCGTCGTCGACATCGACGTCATGCTCGCGCGCCGCAAGATGTCGGTCGGCGAGCTCGCCGACCGCGTCGGCATCACGCCGGCCAACCTCGCGGTGCTGAAGAACGGGCGCGCCAAGGCGGTCCGGTTCACCACCCTCGAGGCGCTGTGCGACGCCCTGGGCTGCCAGCCCGGCGACCTGCTGCGGCACGAGCCGGACGGCGCGGCCGGCGCCGACGCCGAGCCGACGCACGACGGGCGCGGCTAGCAGACCCCGGCCGGGATCGCCGTGCGTCGGCCGTGGCGACGGCAGGCCGCCGGGGTGGCACGTCGGCGCCCCGGCCGCCGGAGGGGTGCGGCCGGGGCGTCGGACGCCGCCGTCAGCAGCGGGAGACGGGCCCGCTGACGTTCCGGATCACGAGGTTGTCGGCGCACGGGTTCTCGACGACGCGCGCACCGTTCGTGAGGGTCAGGTTCTGCAGCGTGATGTCGCGGTTGCCGGGGAACTCGGACCGCTCCGCGAGGCGGACGTCGCCGCGCGAGACCGTGCCGCCCGACGTGGCGAGGCTGACGTTCGTGCAGTTCTCGATGAGCACCGGGTTGTTGCCGGTGTTCGTCAGCTCGACCCGGTCGACGCGCAGTCCGCCGCTCTCGGAGACGCAGAAGATCCCGCGTCCGCCGCCGCTCGCCCGGACGGTCCCCACCTCGATGTTCGTCGGGTAGGAGCTGCCGACGCGGCCGGCCCGGTTGGCGATCCGGAAGGCCGCGTAGCCGGTGCCGGCACCCGCGTTGACGGCGTCGACCGTGCCGACGCGCGCGTTGATCGTCTGGTTGAGCAGCAGTCCGGACTCGCGGACGTCGCGCGCCGTGAGCGTGCCGAGCGTGAACCCGTCGACGCCGTACGTCTCGACGGCGTGCGAGCCGGCGCCGGACACGTACGCACGGTCGATGGCGATGTTGCGCGCGAAGCGGCTGCGGTCCCCGTGGTTGTCGATGCGGACCCCGATGCCGCCGCCCGACAGGCGCATGTCGATGTCGCGCAGGCGCAGGTCGTCGACGTTGCGGGCGAAGATCCCGTAGACCGGCGTGCCGGTCATGGCCAGGCGCGCGACCTCGATGTCGCGGGCACCGCGCATGTAGACGCCGGCGACGTTGCCGGAGCCCGACCCGCTGACGTGGATGGTCCCGCACGACTCGAACGCGGTGTGGCTCGGCAGCGAGATGCGCGCGTTCGCGCTCATGGTGCCGTTGCCGTTGACGACGACGCGCTGCTTGCTGGTGCGGCCCGCGTCGAGCGAGTCGATCGCGCGCTGGATCGCGGTGCGCATGTCCGAGCCGGACCACAGCTCCCGCGAGCCGCGGTAGGCGCGCCACGTGCCGCCGTCCTGGACGGCCGAGGCGTGCACGGTCGAGCCCGTGCAGCTGGTGCCGGGCGCAGCGTGGCCGGGCGCGGCGAGGGCGAGGGACGTCGCGCCCATCGCGACGGCGGCCAGCGCCGCGAGGGACGCGGTGCGCAGGCGCCGGACGGGTCGTGCGAACAGGGGGGACGGCATGCGGTGACCTCTCGTCGGGGCCGGCGGTCCGGGGGCGGCGTGCGTCGGTGGACGCCGCGACGGGCCGGCCGGGACCGACCCTAGGAGCGGGACGGCTGGCCCGGCAGCGTGTTGAATCGTTTCGGAGTGCGCTTTCCGAGGCGTCGCGCGGGACGGGTGACCGCGCGCCTCGTCCTCGCTCCGGGCCTGGTGACGGGCCGACCGTGCTGGCAGGGTGCGCCGCATGCCGTCGCCGCGCCGCCCCCTGCCCGACCAGCGGCCGGCCCGCGTCCGCCTCGAGTGGGGCGCGGGCGGCGCGTCCGCGCTGGCCGGCGTCGGCACGCTCGCCGTCGTCGTCGACGTGCTGTCCTTCTCGACGGCGGTCACCGTGGCGTGCGCCGGCGGGACCGTCGTCCACCCGTACCCGCTGCGGGACCCGGCTGGCGCGGCCGCGCTCGCGGCACGGCTCGGGGCGACGCTCGCCGCGCGCCGGGGTGACGGCCGCGTGTCACTCTCCCCCGCCTCGCTGCGCGGCCTCGGCCCGGGGCGGCTCGTCCTGCCGTCGCCCAACGGCGCGACCGTGAGCCTGGCGGCGGCCGCCGCCGGCGCCGGGGTGGTGCTCGGCTGCCTGCGCAACGCCGCCGCCGTCGGGCGCGCGGCGGCCGAGCACCTCGCCGCGGACGCGTCGCACGACGTGCTCGTGGTGCCGGCGGGCGAGCGCTGGCCGGACGGGAGCCTGCGCCCGGCCCTCGAGGACCTGCTCGGGGCGGGAGCGGTCGTGACCGCCCTGGTGGGGGCCGCGGGCGAGTCGACCACGTCGCCCGAGGCGGCGGCCGCCGCGACGCTCTGGCGGTCGGCGCCCGACCCCGTCGACGCCGTGCGCCGCAGCACGAGCGGCCGCGAGCTCGTCGACGCGGGGTGGGGCGACGACGTCCGGACGGCGACGGCGCTCGACGCCGACGCGTGCGTGCCGCGGCTCGCGGACGACGGGGCGGGGCCGGCCTTCCGTCCCTGAACGGGTCGGCGCACGGCAGGGCCTGGCGCGTCCGGGACGAAACCGGACAAGATACCTCTGTCGTCGACGGCCGCCACCGCACCGGGTGATCCGGTGCGTGACCGCCGGCGCGGCGGGGGACGGCAGTCCGTGCGCGGCACGGAACGCGAGCGACCGACGGCGGTGGGCGACCATGCGCGAGGACGTACCGGGGAGCGCTCGGGCGCCTCGCCGCGTTCCCGCGCACGCGCGTGCCACCCGGCTCGCGACCACCGACGTCCCGGCGCTCGTCGTCCCCGGCGACGAGCGGACCGTGCCGTGCGGGGCCGGTGGCGCGCTGCGCCGGCCGCCTGGTCGGCACCACGCCCCCGGTCGACCGGCGTGGCCACCACGCTGCCGGACCTCGACCGCGCGGCCTCGCACGCCGACCCGCTCGCGTTCATCGACGGCTGAGGAGCACCGACATGTCCGACACCACCGGCACCCGCCCCGACACGATCGTCCTGGTCCACGGGTTGTGGATGACCCCGCGCTCGTGGGAGCACTGGGTCCCCCACTACGAGGCGAAGGGCTTCACCGTCCTCACGCCCGGCTACCCCGGCTTCGAGGTCGAGGTCGAGGCGCTGCGCGCCGACCCCGGGGTGATCGCCCGGCTCACGGTCCCCGAGACGGTGGACCACCTGGCTCGCGTCGTCGAGTCGGTGGCGACGCCGCCCGTCGTCATCGGCCACTCGTTCGGCGGCACGCTGACGCAGCTGCTGCTGGCACGAGGCCTCGGGGCCGCCGGCGTGGCGATCGACTCCGCCCCGACGGAGGGCG
Organism: Cellulomonas shaoxiangyii; assembly: GCF_004798685.1. NCBI lineage: Bacteria > Bacillati > Actinomycetota > Actinomycetes > Micrococcales > Cellulomonadaceae > Cellulomonas > Cellulomonas shaoxiangyii. Next base: position 3,543,694 of record NZ_CP039291.1, read on the forward strand.
TCCGCGTCACCCCGATCTCCCAGGCGCGGTCGCTGTTCCCCGCGCTGAAGAACCCGGCCAACCGCCGCGGGGCGATCGCCTTCACGCCGGAGGAGTTCCACTACGCGTTCACCAACACCCTCTCCGCGGAGGAGTCGCGGCGCGTGTGGGAGCGGTACGCGATCCCCGCCCCCGCGCACTGGGTCGTCGAGTACGGGCTCATCGCCAACTTCAAGCCCGGCCACCAGGACACGTGGGTCGACTACGACGCGGACCGCGCGCCGCTGCTGTTCGTCGCCGGCGAGAAGGACCACATCATGCCGCCGTCGGTGAACCGCTCGAACGCGCGGCACTACCACCGCTCCCCCGCGGTGACGGACTACGTCGAGCTGCCCGGCCGAGACCACTGGACGTGCGCCGCGCCGGGATGGGAGGAGGTCGCCGACCTCGCCCTCGACTGGGCGCTCGACCACGCCCGCGTCGACCGGCCGTGGGTGACCGCCTGACGTTGCCCGTCGACGGGTCAGAACGCGCGGCGGACGTCGGCGAGCGTCCGGACGCCGTGGGTCGCGGTGACACCGGGTGGCAGCCCTCGGCCTGCCCGGTCGACGTGCACCGTGCGGATGCCCACGGCGGCGGCGCCGACGACGTCCGCCGCGCCCGAGTCGCCGACGTGGACGACGTCCGCGGCATCGACGCCCAGCAGCTCCAGTGCCCGCCGGAAGGGCTCGGGCCGCGGCTTGTACGCACGCACGTCCTCGCTCGTCACGACCGTGGTCACCGGCAGGCCGTGGTGCGCGACGGCGGCACAGGCGTCCGCGCGGTCCGCGTCGGACACCACGCACACGGGCACGTCGATGCCGGCCAGGAACTCGCGGGCGTCCGGCAGCAGCCGGGGCCGGCGCCACGCCGCGCGCAGGACCGCGAGCTCCGCGTCGGCGTCGACGGGCACGCCGAGCAGCCCGGCCACGTGCCGCAGCGTCGCGTGCGTGAGGTCGGCGAGGCCCCGGAAGTCGTCGCCGTGGCTGTCGGCCGCCGCCCACAGGTGGGCGTCCCACGCCTGCGCCACGGTCGCCGCGGGTACGCGCCCGCGCGCCGCCAACCGGGCGCACACGTCGGCGACGGGCGCGTCGTCGTCCGCCACGAGCGTGCCGTACAGGTCGACGAGCACGGCGCTCAGCATGTGCCGGACCGTACCGCCCTGCCCAGGCGGCAGGCGACGGCGGGTGGCGAAGCGTTCCGGGGGTTCCCGCCGAACCGGACGACCCGTACACTCCGGTCGAAGCGCTTCGACGATCGCCCGTCGCAGCCCGCGGGCACCGTCGCCCGCGCCAGCCGGGGAGCAACGTCGCCCCCCGCGCCCGAAGGAGATCACCCGTGAACCGACGCCTGTGGGCGAGCGCCACCGCGCTCGTCTCGACGGCGGCGCTGGCCGTCGGCCTCGCCGCCCCCGCGGCGGCCGCGCCCGACCCCGCGGCCCGCGCCCCGAGGCAGACCGCCGCCGAGAAGACCGTCGCCGCCATGCAGCCCGGCTGGAACCTCGGCAACACGCTCGACTCGGTCGGCGCCGACGAGACCGCGTGGGGCAACCCGCGGGTCACCGCGGACCTGTTCGACGCGGTCGAGGACGCCGGCTTCAACAGCGTCCGCATCCCGGCGACGTTCGGCCAGCACCAGGGCCCGGCGCCCGAGTACGCGGTGGACCCGGTCTTCCTCGACCGGGTCGAGGAGGTCGTCGACATGGCGCTCGACGAGGGCCTCTACGTCCTGCTCGACGTGCACCACGACTCGTGGCAGTGGGTCAACCAGATGCCGGCGCGGCACGACGAGGTCGTCGCGCAGTACGACGCCCTGTGGGAGCAGCTCGCCGAGCGCTTCCGCGACCACTCGCGCCGCCTGCTGCTGGAGAGCGTCAACGAGCCGCAGTTCGCGGGCGTCGACGACGCGCAGGCGTACGCGCTGCTCGACGAGCTGAACGTGCGGTTCCACGAGATCGTCCGCGCGACCGGCGGGCGCAACGCCGACCGCGTCCTCGTGCTGCCGACGCTGCACACGAACGCCGAGCAGGGCCGGCTCGACGCGCTCACCGCGACCTTCGAGGCGCTCGACGACCCGAACCTCGCCGCGACGGTCCACTACTACGGCTACTGGCCGTTCAGCGTGAACGTCGCGGGCGGTTACCGCTACGACGCGACCGCCCAGGCCGACACCGAGGGCACGTTCACGCGCGTGCACGACTCGTTCGTCGCCCGTGGCATCCCGGTGATCCTCGGTGAGTACGGCCTGCTGGGCTTCGACCGGCACACCGGCACGATCGAGCAGGGTGAGAAGCTGAAGTTCTTCGAGCACCTCGGCCACCTGGCCCGCACGACCGGCGTGACGACGATGCTGTGGGACAACGGCCAGCACCTCGACCGCACCACGTTCGAGTGGCAGGACCCGGCGCTGTTCGCGCAGATCGAGGAGTCCTGGAAGCGCCGCTCGGGCACGGCCTCGACCGACCAGGTCTTCGTCACCCCGGGCGCCGTCACCGACCAGACCGTCACGCTGCAGCTGCACGACTACCGCGTGAAGGACGTCCGCCTCGACGGGCGCAAGCTCAAGGACCGCGAGTACCGGCTCGTGGGTGACCAGCTGACGCTGCCCGCGGCGCTGCTCGAGCGGGTCGTCGGCACCGGTGCGTACGGCACGCGGGGCGTGCTCGAGGTCCGGTTCAGCAAGGGCCTGCCGTGGCGCATCGAGGTCGTCGCCGCGGACGCGCCCGTCCTGGCCGACGCGACCGGCACGGTCGAGGCCTTCGCGGTCCCGACCGACTTCCGCGGCGACCGCCTCGCGACGATGGAGGCGCGCTACGCCGACGGCACGAACGCCGGCCCGCACCCGTGGACGTCGTTCAAGGAGTTCGACGTGACGTTCGCACCGGAGGACGGCCACATCGTCCTGCGTCCCGCGTTCTTCGCGGAGGTCACCGACGGCGCACCGGTGTCGCTGACGTTCCACTTCTGGAGCGGCCGCACCGCCGAGTACACGGTGACGCGCACGGGCACCACGGTCACCGGCACCGTCGGCTGACGCACGACGCCCCGCCGAGGTCGCCGGTTCCGCGCCCAGGTCGCCGCCCGTACCGGGCGATCCGGGCGCGGACCGGCGACCTCGCGTCGTACCGGCGACCTCGGCGCGCGTCGCGCCGGGCGCGCGGCCACGCTGGGCGGCGGGCACGGTGCGTTCGTGGGGGTGGGTGCGGTGGAGTGGTTCGACGCCGAGGGGTACACGATCGCGCGGGCGGTCGTGCAGCGCGGGGTCGCGGCGGTGTACGTGCTGGCCTTCGTCGCGGTGCTGCGCCAGTTCCGTCCGCTGCTGGGCGAACGGGGCCTGCTGCCCGTGCCGGCGTTCACCGCGCGCGTGCCGTTCCGGGCCGCGCCGAGCCTGTTCCACCGGTGGTTCTCCGACCGGCTCGTCGCCGTGGTCGGGTGGGTCGGTGTGCTCGTGGCGCTGACGCTCGTCGCGGGGCTGCCGCAGCAGGGGCCGCCGTGGTTGCCGCTGCTCGCGTTCGGCGTGCTGTGGGCGCTGTACCTGTCGGTCGTCAACGTCGGGCAGGTGTTCTACGGGTTCGGCTGGGAGTCGCTGCTGCTCGAGGCGGGGTTCCTCGTCGCGTTCCTGGGGTCGGACGAGGTCGCGCCGCCGGTCACCGTGCTGGTGCTGCTCTGGTGGCTCGTCCTGCGGCTCGAGCTCGGCGCGGGGCTCATCAAGTGGCGCGGTGACCCCGCGTGGCGGGACCTGACGGCGCTGTACTACCACCACGAGACGCAGCCGATGCCCGGGCCGCTGAGCCGGCTGTTCCACCTGCTGCCGCGACCGCTGCACCGCGTCGAGGTGCTGGCGAACCACGTGACGCAGCTCGTCGTGCCGTTCGGGCTCCTCGTGCCGGGGCCCGTGGCGTCGACCGCAGCCGCCGTCATGGTCGTGACGCAGCTCTGGCTGGTCCTGTCGGGCAACTTCGCGTGGCTCAACTGGCTGACGATCGTGCTGGCCTGCGCGGCGATCGACGACGCGTCGTGGCGGTGGGCGCTCGGGCTCGTCGGCGTGGACGTGCGCGTCGCACCGGCCGCTGGTGACCCGCCCGTGCGGTTCGTCGTCGTCGTGCTCGCCGTCACGGTGCTGTGCGTGTGGCTGAGCCGGCACCCGCTGCGCAACCTGCTCTCCCGGAACCAGGCGATGAACGCGGCGTTCAACGTGTGGCACCTGGTCAACGCCTACGGCGCGTTCGGGTCCATCACCCGCCGGCGCACCGAGGTCGTCGTCGAGGGCACGCGCGACGCCGAGCCCACCACGGCCACCTGGCACGAGTACGAGTTCCGCGGCAAGCCCGGCGACGTGCGACGCCTCCCCCGCCAGTACGCGCCGTACCACCTGCGCCTCGACTGGGGCATGTGGTTCCTCGCCATCGGCTCGTCCGCGCAGCTGCGCTGGTTCGTGCCGTTCCTCGGCAGGCTCCTCGAGGCAGACCGGGCGACGCTGCGCCTGCTCGCGCACGACCCGTTCGGCGGCGAGCCGCCGCGCTGGGTGCGTGCGCACCTCTACCGCTACCGCTTCGCCACGCCGGCCGAGCACCGGGAGATCGGGCAGCGGTGGGTGCGCGAGGACGACGGGCTGATGGTCGACGCGGTGGACCGGGCGCGCCTCGCGCGGATGCACGCCGGCCGGTAGACGCCGGCGCCCGTCGCCGTCGTCCACCGGTGCCGTCACCGACAGGACAGCGGCGCTCCGGCGTGTCTCCTCCTTCTGCCCGGTGCGTCGCCGCCGGAGCGGGGTCTGTTCCGCGGGCGTACGCACGGTGTGCGTACGCCCGCGGGAAGAGGTCCGCATCCCGGCCGACGCGCCGTGGCGACACGCGGACGGTGCCGGCCGACGCGGTGCCGGCGGACGCGGTGCCGGCCGACGCGGTGCCGGCGGACGCGGTGCCGGCCGACGCGGGTGGCGTCAGATGATCAGCGACTGGCCGCCGTCGACGAACACCTCGCTGCCCGTCACGTGGCCGGCCGCGTCGGAGACGAGGAACGAGACGACGTCAGCCACCTGCGCGGCGGAGCCGGACTCGTCGCCCGTCAGCGGGATCTGGCCCTCGGGGAACTCCACGGGCACACCGACGTCCTCGGTGCCGCGCTGCTCGGTGCTGTCCAGGATGTTCGTGTCGATGGCGCCCGGGCACACGGAGTTGACGCGCACGCCGCGCGGGCCCAGCTCCACGGCCATCATCCGCGCGAACGCGACCTGGCCGGCCTTGCTCGTCGAGTACGCCGACGCGCCTGCGGTGGTGAACGTGCGCGTGCCGTTCATCGAGGAGATCACGACGACCGCACCCCCCTGGCGCACCAGCAGCGGCACCGCGTACTTCACCGTGAGGAACGTGCCCGTGAGGTTCGTGGTCAGCGTCGCCTGCCACTCCTCGGGCTCGAGGTCCTCGATCGGCGCCCACACGCCGTTGATCCCGGCGTTCGCGACGACGACGTCGAGCCGCCCGAGCTCCTCCTCGACGCGCGCGTACACCGCGCGCACCGCGGCGGCGTCGCCGACGTCGGCGGCCACCGGCAGCACCGTCCCGCCGGCGCCCCGGATCTCCGCCGCGACGTCGTCGGCCTCGTCCTGGTGGTGCCCGAGCGCGACGACCGTCGCCCCGTCGCGTGCGAGCCGCAACGCGCTCGCCCGCCCGATCCCCGACCCCGCGCCCGTGACCAGCGCGACCTTGCCCTGCAGCGTCATCGTGCAACCCCTCCCGTGGCCGGCCCCGGTGCCGGCTGCGTCGACGCTAGCGACGCCCCCGCGCGACCGCCCGGCGAGAGCCGCAGAGCGACGCTCACGCGGCCGGGCGCGTCCAGACCACCGACCAACGCCAGTACAGGTGGCGCCGATAGCGGCCACCCGGTAGCACCTCGGCCACCAGCACCCGCATCTGCGCGTACGTCGCGGGTGGCGGCCAGACCGTCGGAGACGGGTGCTCCCAGTAGCCGCGGCGGCGGCGCGCCACCGCGTTCGCCGCCACCGCCGCCACCTCGTACGGCAGGTCGCGCGGCGACGCCGAGCGCGCCAGCCCGACCACCGCGAGCCGGCCACCGGGCCGGACGAGCTCGGCGAGGCGCAGCAGGCCGGCGCGCGCGTCGAGGTGGTGCAGCGTGGCGACCGACGCGACGAGGTCGAACGACGCCGGCGGGAAGGGGTGCGTGAGCACGTCCGCCTCGACGTACGTGACGCCGCCGCCGGCCGCCCGAGCGGCGTCGAGGCTCGGGCCGTGGAGGTCGACGCCGGTCACGTCCGGCACGCGCTCCGCGAGGCGGCGGGCGAGCGTGCCCTCGCCGCAGCCGACGTCGAGCGCGGTGCGCGCGCCGGGGGGCAGGGCGTCGAGGACCACGCGGTGGTAGTGCGCGTTGTGGTTCCCGCGGTCGCCGTCGGCGGCCGGGGCGCCGCCGGTCACGCGCCCGCGCCCCGGGCGACGAGCGCGTCGATCGCGGGGACCTGGCCGGCGACGAGCCGCTCGCGCGCGTCGTCGAGGCCGCACCACGCGGCCCGGTCCACCTCGGGGAACGTCGCGCGCCGGCCCGAGCGCGGCGGCCACTCCATGTCGATCGTGCTGACGCCGGGCCGGGTCGCGAGGTCGTCCGACGCGGGGTCGTCGGGCGAGCCGACGAGGCCGGCCGGCACCTCGATCGCGAGGACGACGACCACCTTGCCGGACGCGTACCGGAACGCACCCAGCTCGACGGTGGGCAGGTCCGGCGCGGGCAGCCCGACCTCCTCACGGAACTCCCGGAGCGCAGCGGTCACGACGTCCTCGCCCCGCTCGACGAGCCCCTTGGGCACGGTCCACGCGCGCGCGTCCTTGCGCGCCCAGAACGGCCCGCCCATGTGGGCGAGCAGGACGCGCGGCGCGGGGCCGGCGTGGTGCAGGAGGACCCCGGCGCTGGTGACGGGCATCCCGGGAACCTACCGCGCGGCACCGACGCCCCGGGGGACGAACCGGCGGAGACCGGGACATCCGCGTGAAGGACCGCCCGCACTCGTGTCAACGCCCCGCGTGAAACTGCTACGGTGCGCCCCATGCCGACGCCCGGGCACCGCTCCGCGTTCTGGTGGCTGTGGACCTCGTCGGGGCTGTCGAACGCCGCGGACGGCGTGCTCAAGACCGCCCTCCCGCTCGTGGCGCTGCGCTACACCGACTCCCCCGTCGTCATCGCCGGCATCCCGCTCGCGCTCACCCTGCCGTGGCTGCTCGTCTCCCTGCCCGCCGGGGCGCTCGCCGACCGGTGGGACCGGCGCCGGACCATGCTGGTCGCGAACCTCGTGCGGGCCGTCGCGGTCCTCGCGCTCGTCGTCGTGCCCGCCACGGGCATCCCGTCGATGTGGCTGCTGTACGGCGTCGCGTTCGCCCTCGGCACCGCCGAGGTGTTCCACGACACGTGCGCGCAGTCGATCCTGCCGCAGGTGGTCGGGCGCGACGAGCTGGACCGCGCGAACGGGCGGCTGTACGCCGTCGAGATGACCGCCAACCAGTTCGTCGGGCCCCCGCTCGGGGGATTCCTCGTGGCCGCGGGCGTCGCCGTCGCCATGGGCGCGCCCGCGCTGCTGTGGGGGCTCGCCGTCGGGGCGCTCCTGATGGTGCGCGGCGCCTTCCGTGCCGGGCCGTCGGGCGGCGCGGGGGCCGGCGCGGCGCGCACCACGAGCCTGTGGGCCGAGGTCGGCGAGGGCCTGCGCTTCCTCTGGCGGCGTCCCGTGCTGCGCACGCTCGCCCTCATGGTCGGCGTCTCCAACCTCGCCGAGTCCGCGATGATGGCTGTCTTCGTGCTGTGGGCCGTCGGCCCCGACTCGCCGCTGGGCCTGTCGGAGCCGGGGTACGGCGCCCTCATGACCTCCGTCGCCGTCGGGGCCGTGATCGGCTCCCTCTGCGCGGCCCGGGTGGCGGACCGCCTCGGCCGCACGCTCGCCCTGGCGCTGTGCATCCTCGTCGCCGCCGCGTCGCACGCCGTCCCGGCGCTGACCACGAGCGTCCTCGTCGTCGCGGGCGTGTGGGCGCTCGCCGGTGCCGGCATCGCCGTGTGGAACGTCGTCACGGTGTCGCTGCGCCAGCGGCTCACCCCCGACCACCTCCTCGGCCGGCTCAACAGCGCCTACCGGCTGCTCGCGTGGGGCACCATGCCCGTCGGCGCGCTGCTCGGCGGGCTGGTCGCGCAGCGCGTCGGGCTCGTGTGGGTGTTCGCCGTCGCCACGGCCCTCGACCTCGTGCTGCTGCTGTGCCTGCCGGTCCTGCGCGAGCGCCACCTGCGCGCGGCCGAGCGGGAGGCCGGCACGGCCCCCCACCCGGCCGACGAGGACGGCCCGGCGCAGGCGCCCCGGCCCGCCGAGGGGACCGTCAGCGCGACCCCGTGAGCGCCGCGTCCACCGCGGCGAGGAAGTCGTCCAGGTCGTCCGGGGTGCGCGACGTGACGAGCGTCCAGCCGCCCGCGTCGTCGCTCACCACCGACCGGTCCACCCACTCGCCGCCCGCGTTGCGGACGTCCGTGCGCAGCGACGGGTACGACGTCAGCGTCTTGCCCCCGAGCACGCCCGCCTCGACCAGCGCCCACGGGCCGTGGCAGATCGCGGCCACCGGGCGACCGTCGGCCGTGAAGGCCTGCACGAGCGCGGGGGCGTCGTCCTGCAGGCGCAGGCTGTCGGCGTTGATGGTGCCGCCGGGCAGCAGCAGCAGGTCGTAGCCGGACGCGTCCACGGCCGACAGGACGACGTCGGGGTCGACGCTCTCGCCCGGGTCCTTGTCGCCGACGAGGGTCTGGATCGGGCCGTCCTCGACGGCGGCGACGTCGACCTGGGCGCCGGCGTCGCGCAGGTGCCGCACGGGCACGACCAGCTCGTCCTGCTCGACGCCGTAGTTGGTGACGACGGCGAGCACGCGGCGGCCGGTGAGGTCGGTGTCGGGCATGTCCTCGCTCCTTCGGGGTGGGGTGCGATGTCCCTGCCACGTTAGGTCGGGGCGGCTCGGGTCGCCGGGCGAGGACGCCCGGCCCGGCCCGGTCGTCGAAATCGGGGACCCTCGCGCGTCAGACCCGTGCGGGGCACAGTGGGTGCCTCCCGACGAGAGGGGACCGCCATGGCCGACGCACGCACGTACCTGGTGATGCTGTGGGGCGACGAGGCGCCGTGGGTGGCCGCGACGCCCGAGCAGCGCGCCGCCGCCTTCGCCGACCACGGCCGCTTCTCGGACGCCTGCGCGGCCGGCGGGCACGAGATCCTCGGTGGCGAGGAGCTGGACACGGCCCGTACCTCGACCCTCGTGCGCCCGGGCGGCGACGGCACCGAGGTCGTCGACGGCCCGTACACGGAGACGGTCGAGCAGCTCGGCGGGTTCTACCTGGTCCGCACGGCCGACCTCGCGGGCCTGCAGGCCCTCGTGCCGATCATCATGGACGGCGGGACGGTCGAGATCCGGCCCGTCGTGCCGTACGTGGAGGAGGGGTCCTGACGCAGGCACGGGCGGACGTCGACGCCGCGCTCGCGGAGGCGTGGCGCGCGCACTGGTCGCACGTCGTCGCGCTGCTCGTCGGGCAGTTCGCGAGCCCGGACCTCGCCGAGGACGGCGCGGCGGACGCGTTCGAGGCGGCGGCGCGCACGTGGCCGGTCGACGGCGTGCCCACCCGGCCCGGTGCCTGGCTGCTCACGGCGGCGCGGCGCCGGGTCCTCGACCGGCTGCGCACCCAGGCGGTGCACCGGCGCAAGGAACCGCTCATGGTCGTCGACGCGCAGGTGCGCGCGCTGGCCGCGGCGGCGGTGGACCCGGGCGCGCACGTCGCCGACGAGCAGCTGCGCCTCGTGCTGGCGTGCTGCCACCCGGCGCTGGCGCCCGCCGACCGCGTGACGCTGACGCTGCGGTTCGTGGTCGGGCTCGGGACGGCGGACATCGCGCGGCTGCAGCTGGTGCAGCACTCCGCGATGTCGGCCCGGTTGACGCGCGCGAAGAAGCGGCTCGCGACGTCGGGCATCCCGTTCTCCGTGCCGGCCGCGGACCGGCTCGAGGAGCGGCTCGACGCGGTCGCGACGGTGCTGTACCTCGTGTTCACGGCCGGCTACCAGCCGGCCGAGGCGCCCGGCGGCCTGCGCGTCGACCTCGCCGACCAGGCGATCCGCCTCACGCGCGAGCTCGACGGGCTGCTCGGCGGGCGGCCCGGCCTGCGGGCGCTGCGCGCGCTGATGCTGCTGCAGCACTCCCGCCGCGACGCGCGCCTCGACGCCGACGGGCGCATCGTCCTGCTGCCCGACCAGGACCGGACCCGCTGGTACGCCGACGAGATCGCGGAGGGGCTCGGGCTCGTGCGCGCGCTGCCGCCGCTCGACGGACTGGCGGAGGACCACCGTCTGCAGGCGCTGGTCGCGGCAGAGCACGCGTCGGCACCGACGGCGGCCGCCACGCGGTGGGACGTCGTCGCCGGGCTGTACGGGGCGCTCGAGCGGCGCACGGGGTCGCCGGTCGTGCGGCTCGCCCGGGCCGTCGCCGTCGCCGAGGCCGCGGGCCCGGCGGCGGGACTCGCCCTGCTGGACGGTCTCGACGACGCCCTCGCGCACCACCACCGGCTCCCCGCGGTCCGGGGTGAGCTGCTGCTGCGCGCGGGCCGGCCGGCGGACGCCGTCGCGGAGCTGACGCGCGCGCTCGCGCTCGTGCCCGACACGGCGGAGCGCACCCACCTGACCGAGCGGCTGGACGCGGCGCGCGCGGCGGCGCGCCGGACGGGCAAGGGCTGAGCGCGAGCCCGGGCCCCCGCGTCGGCCCGCGTCAGCCCGCGACGAGCAGCACCAGCAGGGCGAGGTTGAGCAGGACGACGAGCGCGACCACGACCCACAGCACGGCCTGCAGCCACGGGCCGTTGCGGTCGGCGCCCATGAGCTCGCGGTCGCGGCCGAGCCGCACCAGCGGCACCAGCGCGAACGGGATGCCGAAGCTCAGCACGACCTGGCTGAGCACGAGCGTCCACGTCGGGTCGGCGCCGAGGGCGAGCAGCAGCACGGCGGGGACGATCGTCACCGCGCGGCGCACGAGGAGCGGCACCTTCTTGTGGACCAGGCCCTCCATGATCGCCGCGCCCGCGTAGGCGCCGACGGACGTGGAGGCGAGGCCCGAGGCGAGCAGGCCGACGGCGAACGCGATGCCGATGCCCGGCCCCAGCGCATCGACGATCGCGGCGTGCGCGCCCTCGATCGAGTCGGTGCCCGCGGTGCCCTGCAGCCCGGCTGCGGCCAGCAGCAGGAGACCGAGGTTCACCGCGCCGGCGACCGCGAGCGCCGTGGCGACGTCCCACCGGGTGGCGCGCAGCAGCAGGCGCCGGCCGTCGCCGGCGGGGGCGTGCCCGTGCCGGTCGCGCACGAGCGCGGAGTGCACGTAGATGGCGTGCGGCATGACGGTCGCGCCGAGCATGCTCGCGGCCAGCAGCACGGAGTCGGTGCCGGCGAACCGCGGCACGAGGCCGCCGAGCATGCCGCCCGGGTCCGGCGGGTCGACGGCGAGGCCGCAGAGGAACCCGACCGTGATGACGCCGAGCAGCGTGACGACGACGACCTCGAACCGCCGCTGCCCGAACCGGTCCTGCGTGACGAGCAGCGCCATCGACGCGACCCCGACGACCAGCCCGCCCAGCGGCAGCGGCACCCCGAACAGCAGGTGGAGGGCGATCGCGCCGCCCACGACCTCGGCCACGTCGGTGGCGGCGGCGACGAGCTCGGCCTGGGCCCAGAACGCGAGGCGCGGCCCGCGGCGCAGCCGGCTGCCGAGCACGTCGGGCAACGACCGGCCGGTGACGAGGCCGAGCTTCGCGGACTGGTACTGGACGAGCACGGCCATGACGTTCGCGGCCACCAGCACCCACAGCAGCAGGTACCCGTACCGCGCGCCGGCGGTGAGGTTCGCGGCGACGTTGCCCGGGTCGACGTAGGCGACGGCGGCCACGAACGCGGGGCCGAGCAGCACGGGCACGCCGCGGCCGGGGCGCGCCCGCCCGGTGGGGCGGCTCGGCTCCTCGACGGCGGGCAAGGCCACGGCTCCCCCTGAAGTTCGGTTGACCGAACTCTAGCGCGCGGAAAACCGAAAGTCAGCGGCGAGCGGCGTGGGCGGGACGTCGTTCAGGCGGCCACCGCGCGCTCCCACGCGTCGCCCTCGACGCGCCGGAACCCCACCCGCGCCAGGTACGGCGCCGAGCCCGGCGGCGCCGTCGGCACCACGAGCCGGTCGAGCCCGTGGGCCGCGAACACGTCCGTGCCCCGGTACACGAACTCCCCCGGCGTGAAGTCGCGGAAGCGCGGCGTGACCCAGTCGAGCAGCACGACACCGGTGCCGCCCCCGAGTCGCGCACCAGCACCACGCCGACCGTCTCGTCGCCGCGCACCACGAGGAACGCCAGCTCGTCGCCGTCGCCGGGGCCGACGTCGCGCGCGGGCACGGCCCGGTGCCGGGCGACGTCGTCCGCGTGCACCGCGAGCACGTGCCGCAGGTAGGCGTCGTCGGGTGCGACCTCGACCACCGCGTACACGCGGGCGTCACCGCGCTCGCGGCGCAGGCGCCACAGCCAGTACACGTTGACCAGGGAGATCGCACCGTTCATGGCCACGAACGCCCAGATCCCGAACACCGCGTTGTACGCCGTCGCGAGCAGCGACCCGACCAGGTTCAGCACGCGGAAGCGCCACACGCGCGCCTGCATCAGGGACACCACGACCAGCACGGAGCCGGCCCAGCCGACGACCTCGAGCCACACCACCGGCGCACCCTACGGCGGCGTGACCCGCGCCACACGCCGCCGCGCCCGCACCCGGCGCCGGCCGCGCCGCCGGCCCCGCCGCCGAGTTCGCCCCGTCCGCGCCGAGGTCGCCGGTCCCGGGCGGCGATCTCGGCACCGAACCGGCGAACTCGCGGGCGGGGGTGCGGGGGTGGGGCGGGCGGGGGCGGGAGTGGGGTGGCAAATGGGTCGACGGGGTCGCCGCGGCGCGTGGACAGTGGCAGGCATGGCGAGCACCACCACGACCTGGACCCTCCGCGAGCTGCCGCTCGTCCTCACCCCGCAGGACGCCGACGCCTGGCTGCAGACCGGCCTCGTGCGGGCCCGCAACGCGGTGATCCGCGCGGAGTGGGGCAACGACGACTTCGCGGGCACCGAGCGCGAGGCGTTCTCGGACCTGCAGCACCAGACGTACACGCGCCGCCGCCGGGTCGTCGCCGTGCTCGACGGCGCCGAGGACGACCCCGCGCGCGTCGTGGGCTACGCGCGCCTCGAGCTGTTCCTGAAGGAGAACACGCACACGGGCTACGCCGACGTCGGCGTGCTGCCCGAGCACCGCGGGCAGGGCATCGGCACCGCGCTGCACGAGGCCGCACTGCGCCTCGCCCGCGCCGACGGGCGCACCCGGCTCATGACCGAGACCGACCACGCCGTCGAGCCGCCGGCCGGTCCCGGCGCCCGCACCGCGTCCACCGGCTCGGGTCGCGTCCCCGCCGACGAGCCGTCCGTGCGGTTCGCGCAGGCCCACGGCTGGACCCTGGAGCAGGTGGTGCGGCACTCGCGCCTGCACCTGCCGGTCGACCCCGACGTGCTCGCGACGCACCGGGCGGCCGCGCGCGAGCGCGCCGGCGCGGACTACCGCGTCGTGTCGTGGCAGGACCTGTGCCCCGACGAGTGGGTCGACCAGTTCGCGCTGCTCAACACGCGCATGAGCACGGCCGTCCCGCTCGGCGGCCTGGACGTGCAGGAGGACGTCTGGGACGCCGCCCGCGTCCGCGCCACCGAGCAGCAGCACCTCGGACGCGGCGAGCACCTGGTGAGGTCGGCCGTCGAGCACGTGCCGAGCGGCACGCTCGTCGCGTACTCGAGTCTCGTGGTGCCGGGGCACAGCGACGAGTTCGTGTGGCAGGGCGACACGCTCGTGCTGACGGAGCACCGCGGCCGGCGGCTCGGGATGCTCGTGAAGGTCGCGCAGCTCGACCTGCTCGCGCGCGTGCGTCCGCAGGTCCGGCGCATCAGCACGTGGAACGCCGAGGAGAACAGCTTCATGCTCGCCATCAACGTCGCGCTCGGGTTCCGCCCGGAGGGCTGCGTCGGGGAGTGGCAGGCGCAGCTCTGACCGAGGGCTGAGCGAGGACGCTCGCGCGGGTCAGCTGCTCGCGGGCGGGTCAGCTGCTCGAGCTCCCGGGTGCGCGCAGCTCCTCGACCAGGCGGCGCATGTGGTCGCTGAGCTCGCTGAGCGCGCGGCCGAAGGCGTCGTCGGACTGCTCGGCGGCCGCGTCGAGCCGGTCGATCGCGGACTCGAGCCGGTCGGCGGCGGCGTCGCGGCGGTCCTGCGAGCCTCTCTCGCGCACGTCGAACGCGTCGTCGATGGCGTCCTCCGCGTCGTCGAGGGCCGGCTCGGCGATGTCGCGCACGGCCCGGTCCGCCCCGTCGAGCTCGCCCTCGATCTCGTCGATCCGCGCCTCGAACTCCTCCTCGCGCACCTGGTCCTCGCCCAGGTCCTCGGGGACGACCGTGGACGCCACGGTGTTCGCGGGTGCGGCGTCGTCGTCCGAGCAGCCCGCCAGGAGCAGGCCCCCCGCGGCGACCGCGGTGACGGCGGTGATCATCCCTCGGCGCATGGTGTCTCCTCGGACGGGGTGTACGTCCGAGTCTGGGAGGAGATGCCCGTCTCCGCGCGACGGGGCACGGATCCCCGCCGCGCGCGTCCACCCCGTCGGGCCGCGACGCGGCGGTCAGGAGGTGGTCGGCGCCCCGCCCCACCAGCCGGCCCAGCGGCGGCGCGCCTCCGCGAGCGTCGCCTCGTCGAGGCCGAACGTCGACAGGACCGCGGACACGCGGCCGTGCGGCGGGTGGTGCCCGGCCGGCTCCAGCATGAGCACCAGCAGCGACTCGATGGGGTGCAGGCGGATGCCGACCTGGTGGGCCGTCCGGTACACGACGGTGCCGCCGACGCGTGACCCGTCGGGGCGCGTGACCTCGACGTGCGCGCCGACCGGCAGGCCCCGCACGCCGTGCAGCCCGGCCCGGAAGAGCAGGGGGTCGTGGCGGTCCCCGGCGTCGAGCCCGAGCACCGACAGCGCCACGCGGTCCTCCCCGGGGTGCCGCTCGAGCGCGAACCGCAGCTGCTGGAGGAAGGCGATCCAGCCCTCGTCGACCTCGTCGTAGAGGCCGTCGTAGGGGGCCAGCGCGTCGTGGCCGCGGCGCGTGAGCGCCACCTGCGTGCGGCCCGGCGCGTCCGCCCGCGACGTGACGGTGAGGACCTCGTGGTGCGGCCACGTGAGGGTGCGCGTCGTGACGCCGTCCGCCTCCTCGACGTGCTCGCGGGGGCCGTCGACGAAGATCTGCCGGATCTCGTCGTCGAGCCCGTCGTAGTCCCAGCCGAACCACCGGCGCACGAGCCGCGGGTCACGCAGGTGCGCCCACACGTCCTCCACCGGGGCGGCGACGTCGACGGTCACGGTCTCGCGGGTCTCCAGCGTCATCGCTGCTCACTTCCGTCGCGGGTCACGAACCGGCGTGCTGCTCCGACGTTACCCATGCACCGGGCAGCGACGCGAGGGCGGCGGCGTCGGCACGCAGCGGCACCGGCGTCCCGGGCTCGCAGGACCAGCCGGCGGGGGCGAGCGCCGTCACCCGGCCCACGCCGGGCACGTCGACGACGACCTCCGTGCGGCCACGGCGCGAGCGCAGCACCGCGACCGTGCCGGTCGGCGCCCCGGCGCGTGGCCCGTCGCCCACCGCGACGACGAACGCGCCGGCCGCGAGCGCGAGCGTCGTGCCCGCGGTCGGGGCGGGGTCGAGCACGGCGACGAGCGCCCGGGCCCCCGGTGCCGCCGCGGCGGCGTCGGCGGGCACGTCGACGAACGCCTCGTACCCGAGGAACTCCGCGACGCGGCGCGAGGCCGGCCGCGACCACAGGGCCGCGGGGGCCGCGACCTGCAGCAGGCGCCCGGCGTCCATGACGGCGACGCGGTCGGCCACGGCGAACGCCTCGTCGTGGTCGTGCGTGACGAACAGCGCGGTGGTGCCGGTGGCGACCAGGACGTCGCGCAGGTCGAGCGCCAGGCGCTCGCGCAGGGACCGGTCGAGGGCGGAGAGCGGCTCGTCGAGCAGGAGCAGACGGGGCCGGGGGGCGAGGGCGCGCGCGAGGGCGACGCGCTGCCGCTCGCCGCCGGACAGGGTCGCGACGTCGCGGCGCTGCGTGCCGGGCAGGCCGACGAGGTCGAGCAGCTCGGCGACGCGCGCGCCGCGCTCGGCGCGGGGGCGGCCGGCCAGGCCGTAGGCGACGTTGCCCGCGACGTCGAGGTGCCCGAAGAGCTGCCCGTCCTGGAACAGCAGGCCGAAGCCGCGCCGGTGCACGGGCACGCCGGTCACGCCGACCCCGTCCCAGGCGACGTCGCCGCCGGCGAGCGGCTCGAGCCCGGCGACCGCCCGCAGCAGCGAGGACTTGCCGCACCCGGACGGCCCGAGCAGCGCGACGACCTCCCCGACGGGCACGTCGAGCGACACCGCGTCGACCGCCGGCCGGTCGGCCCCCGGGTACCGCACGACGACGTCGACGACGCCGAGCCCGTCACTCATGACCGCTCCTCCGACCCGCTCACCACGAGCTCCCCACGCCCGGCGGGCGCAGCCGCTCGCACACCGCCACGATCCCCGCGGTCAGGGCCGCGAGCAGCACCGACGCCGCGAGCGCCGTGCCGTAGTTGTCGACGCCCGGCCGCCCGAGCAGCCGGAAGATCACGACCGGCAGCGTCGGGTCCTCGGGCCGGGCCAGGAACGACGTCGCGCCGAACTCCCCCAGCGACGCCGCGAACGCGAACCCGAGCGCCAGGCCGACCGACCGGACCGCGACGGCGAGGTCGACGGTCCGCAGCACCCGGCCCGGCGACGCCCCCAGCGTCGCCGCGGCCTCGCGCAGCCGCGGGTCGATGGCCCGCAGGACCGGCAGGACCGTCCGCACGACGAGCGGCACCGCCACGACGGCCTGCGCGACCGGCACCAGCACGCCCGAGGTGCGCAGGTCGAGCGGCAGCCCGAAGGGCCGGTCCATCGAGACGAGGAAGCCGAACCCGACGGTCACGGCGGACACGCCGAGCGGCAGCATGAACAGCGCATCGAGGCCCGCGACGGCGCGGCGCCCGGCGGTCCGGCGGGGCCGCCGGGAGACGACGAGGGCGACGAGCCCGCCGACGACCAGCGCCAGGACGGTCGCGTCGAGCGCGACGCGCAGGGACGTCACGGTCGCCTCCCAGGGGCTGACGCGCAGCACGTCCGCCGGCTGCGCCAGCCGCGCGTAGTTCGCGAGCCCCCAGCCGTCGGGCGTCCGCAGCGACCGGACAACGAGGTTGACGAGCGGCAGCGCGAGCAGCCCGAGCGCGGTGACCGCCGTGACGACGACCGCGACGCGGTCCAGCGGGTCGCGCAGGCGCACGGGGTGCGCGGCGTCGACCGGCTCGGTGAGGGCGAGCGCCCGCTCCGTCCGGGCCCGCGCCCGGCCCGCGAGCGCGAGGGCGGCGACCACGACGACGAGCTGCACGACCGACAGCACCGCGGCGGCGCGCAGGTCGAGGAACTGCGTCGTCTGCACCCAGATCTCGGTCTCCACGGTCCCGAACTGCCGCCCGCCGAGCACGAGCACCGTGCCGAACGCGGTCGCGCAGAACAGGAACGTCAGGGACGCGGCCGACGCGATCGCGGGTGCGAGCGCCGGCAGCGTCACGGTCCGGAACGCCCGCCACGGCGATGCGCCCAGGGAGCGCGCGGCCTGCTCGGCGCGCGGGTCGAGCCGCTCCCACAGCCCGCCGACGGTCCGCACGACCACGGCGTAGTTGAAGAACACGAGCGCGAGGACGATCGCCGTCCGCGTGCCGTCGAGCCCGAGCCCGCCGAGCAGCCCGCCCTCGACGAGCAGCGAGCGGAACGCGACACCCACCACGACCGTCGGCAGCACGAACGGCACGGTGACGAACGCCCGCAGCGCGCCGCGCCCGCGGAACGTGCACCGGTGCAGCAGGTACGCGCCCGGCACGCCGAGCAGCACCGCGCCGAGCGTGCCGAGCGTGGCCTGCGTCAGGGTCTGCCCGACGATCCGCCACGTGCGCGGGCGGGACAGCACGTCGGCGAACCCGCCGAGGTCGAGCGCGCCGTCGGTGACGAACCCGCGCCCGACGATCGCGGCGACCGGCCAGGCGAAGAACACGCCGAGGAACAGCAGCGGCACCGCGACCGCCGCGGCCCACGCCAGGACGCGCCCGAGCGGCACCCCGCCGACGCCCGGCCGGTGGGCCGGTGCGGCGGGGCGCGTGCGCCCGAGCGTCGTCGTCATCCTCGGTCCGTCCGGTCCGTCAGCCCACGACCGCGTCGGACCACTGCGTCAGCCACTCCTCGCGGTGCGCGTCGACGTCGGCCGCGGGCACCTCGAACGGCTGCTCGGCCAGCGGCGCCCACCGGGCCCACTCCGCGGGGAGCTCGACGGCGGTGCTCACCGGGTACACGTACATCGACCCCGGCAGGTCGGCCTGCACGTCGTCGGAGAGCAGGAAGTCGATGAGCTGCGCGGCACCCTCCGGGTTGTCCGCACCGGCCAGCACGCCGGCGTACTCGACCTGGCGGAAGCACGTGTCGAGCAGGGCGCGCGTCGTCGGCTCGGTGCCGCCGTCGGGCACGGTGAAGGGCGGCGACGACGCGTAGGACAGGACGACGGGCCGCGGCCCGTCGCCCCCGCCGGCGGTGAAGTCGGTGTAGTACGCCTCGCTCCAGCCGTCGGCGACGGCGAGCCCGTTCTCCCGCAGGCCCGTCCAGTAGTCGAGCCAGCCGTCCTCGCCGAACGCGCCGACGGTCGCGAGCAGGAAGGCCAGGCCCGGCGACGAGGTGACGGGGTCGGGCACGACGACGAGGTCGCGGTACGCCGGGTCGAGCAGGCTCTCGAGCGTCGACGGCTCGGGCACCCCGCGCTCGGCGAACCACGCGGTGTCGACGTTCATGCACACGTCGGAGTAGTCGACCGCCACCAGGGCGCCGTCGTCGTCCCCCTCGACCGCGTACGCCGCGGCGTCCTCGGCGGCCGGCGCCGTCACGTCGGCGGGCACGACGACCCCCTCGTCGAGCGCGCGCGTCGCGAACGTCGTGTCGAGGCCGTAGACGACGTCGCCGAGCGGTGCGTCCTTGGTGAGCACGAGCTGGTTGGCCAGCGCGCCGGAGTCGGCCTGCTGCACGACCTCGACGCTCAGGCCGGAGTCCTGCTCGAACTGCTCGAGCAGTCCCTCCGTGAGCGCGAAGGACTCGTGCGTGACGAGCGTGACGGTGTCGGCGCCGGCGCTCGGTCCGGCCGACGCGTCGTCGCCGCCGACGGCCGAGCAGGCGGTCAGCGCGAGGGCCGTGACGCCGGCGAGGGCGGCGCCGCGGGCACCGGTACGGGTGCGGGGGGTCATGTGGTCGTGTCCTCCGTCGTCGGCGGAGGGGTCCCCGCCGACGGGCGCACCCGCGGGCACGCACGACCGGCGGGGAAAGAGATGCCCGACTCCCTACGCCGGTATCAACCGGATCAGGTTCGAGGGTCTGCGGTGGTCCGCACTCTCAGCGTCCAGCCCGTGCGTGCGGCCGACGCTCCCCTGTCGTTCACGGCCGATCCTAGCCCTCCGCCGGACCGCCCGGACGCGCGTCCGGGACCGGCGCGCGGTCACCGGACTGCGGACCGGGCCGCACCCGGTTAGCGTCGTCCCCCTGGGCCGGACACGGCGCACGACCGAGGAGGACGCGTGGCAGAGAAGAACACGTCGATGGTGGCGAAGGTCGTCGGGATGGGCGTGACGCTCGGTGCCGCCTGGCTCGCGCACAAGCTGGTGGACACGGCGTGGGAGAAGGCGCGCGGGCACAAGCCGCCGTCGCCGGACTCGACCGACGAGGACGTGAACTTCTCCGAGGTCGTCGCGGCCGCCGTCATCTCGAGCGCCCTCGTCGCCCTCTCGCGCGTGCTGGCCACGCGCGGCACCGCCAAGCTCGTCGCCCGGTAGGCGCGTCGGCGTCGTCCGGCGTGGTCCGCGTCAGCGTGGTCCCCGTCAGGCGTGGTCCTCCCGCGCGGACCACTCCTGCGTCTGCGTGAGCCGGAACAGGTAGACGAGGGGCGGCGCGACCACCAGTGCCGCCAGGGCGGCCACGAGCACCAGCGCCCGCAGCGTCGCCGGTGCGCCCGCGGCCTCCGCGACGGTCAGCTGGTCGACGAGCAGCCACGGGTACTGCGCGACCGCCCACCCGCCGAGCACCGCCGCGACGGCGACGACGGCCGCCACGCGCGCGGTCGCGAACCGCCGCCGCAGCAGGAGCCACAGCGCGCCGAACCCCGCCACCATCGACAGCACCACGAGCGGGCCGGCGCGTCCGACGAGCCCCTCCGTGAGCGTCGGCGCGTCCGAGGAGATCGGGTACAGCGCGCCGAGGACCAGCGCTCCCGTGACCGCACCGACCACCAGGGCGCGGCGGCGGAGCCGCTCGGTGAGGGCGTCCCACCCCGCGCGCGCGGCGTCGGCGGTGAGGAAGGTCCCCGCGAGGAAGACGCTCGTGCTGACGGCGAGCACGCCGGCGATCAGGGGGGTCGGGGCCACCCACGACGCGACGAGGTCGCCGCGCCCGCCCGCGGGCACCCGCCCGGACGCGATCGCGCCCGCGACGGTGCCGAGGAAGAACGGCGCGATGAGCGAGGACGCGGCGAAGACCGCACCGAACAGGCGCGCCTGCGAGACGGTCGCGGAGTACTTCCGGAACGCGAAGCTCGCGCCGCGCAGCACGATCCCCAGCAGCGCCAGCAGCAGCGGGACGACGAGCGTGGTCATGACGGCGGTGAAGGCGCGCGGGAAGGCGGTCCACGCCATGACGAGCACGTAGATCAGCCAGACGTGGTTGGCCTCCCAGACGGGGCCGATGCTGTGGTCGATCAGCGTGCGCAGCCGCGCTCCGCGCTGCGCCCCGCCGGCGGTGAGGTCGTAGAAGCCGGCGCCGAAGTCCGCCCCGCCGAGCAGCGCGTACGCGACGACGCCCACGAGCAGCGCACCCGCGACCACGTCGGGCAGCGTCATCGCTCCTCCTCGCCCGCGTCGACGGACCGGCGCTGCGGGCCGTACGGGCTCGGCAGGTCCTCCTCGCCCTCGCGCCACCGGCGCGCCATCGACCTGAGCACCACGACGGCCCCGACCGTCAGGCCCGTGTACACGACGACGCTGCCCGTGAGCATCGACCACAGCCACGGGTTGTCGCCGGCGGCGTCGGCGGTCCGCAGCACGTCGTAGACCACCCACGGCTGACGGCCCACCTCCGTCGCGACCCAGCCGGCCTCGAGCGCGACCACGGCGAGCGGGCCGCACACGGCGGCGACGCGCAGGAACCACCGGCGCTGCGTGAGGTCGTGCCCGCGGCGCCGGGCCACCCAGAACAGCAGGACCAGCAGCACGAGCGCCGAGCCGATCCCGACCATCGTCTGGAACGCCCAGTGCGTCAGGTTCACGGGCGGCCGGTCCTCCACCGGGAACGTCTCCAGCCCGCGCACGGGTGCGGTGAGCGAGCCGCGCGCGATCAGGGACCCGAGCACGGGGATGTCGAGGGCACCGCGCACCTGACCGTCGACGAGCACGCCGCCGAGGCGCAGCGGGGCCGGGCTCTCCGTGGTGAGGGCGAGCTCGAACGCGGCGAGCTTCGCCGGCTGGCGGTCGCTCAGCCCGGCGCCCAGCACGTGCCCCACGACCGGCTGCAGGACGGCCGCCACGCTCGCGAAGACGAACGGGACGAGGAAGCCGAGCCGGTGCCGGGCGTCCCGCCGGCCCCGCAGCATGCCCACCGCGTAGACGCCCGAGACGGTGAACCCGACGACCATGAACGCCGCGACCCACATGTGCGCGAACTGCAGCACCGACAGGTCGTTGAACATCGCGGCCCACGGGTCGACGTCGGTGACCTCGCCGTCGACGACCCGGAAGCCCGCCGGCGCGTTCATCCAGGCGTTGACGGCGACCACGCAGAACGTGCCGACCACACCCGCCACCGCCATCGGCACGAGCATGAGCAGGTGCACCCGCGGCGGCAGCCGGCCCCACCCGTACAGGTAGATGCCGAGGAAGATCGCCTCGGTGAAGAACGCGAGCCCCTCGAGCGCGAACGGGAGCCCGAGCACGTCCCCGAACGGGCCCATCAGGCCGGGCCACAGCAGCCCCATCTCGAAGCTCAGCACCGTGCCCGACACCGCGCCGATCGCGAACAGGACGGCCGACACCGTGGCCCACCGGTGCGCGAGCGTCAGCGCGACCGCGTCGTCGCGGTGGACCCCGCGCCAGTGCAGGACCAGGATCATCGACGGGAAGGCGACCCCGAAGCAGGCCAGGACGATGTGCCACCCCAGCGACAGCGCCATCTGCTGGCGTGCCGGGAGCAGACCCGCGGGGTCCGTCGCCGCGAGGAGGACGTCCACCGTCTCCACCCGATCGAACCTACGCCGACGGCGCGGTGCGGCCACCGGCGGGGCGATCGGCGTCCGCACCGCGAGACGCGCGGGCGGTCACGCCACCCGCGCGCCCCCGACGGCCTCAGTGCCCGGCGCCCAGGCGGCCCGCGAGCCGGTCCAGGCGCGCGGCGCTGTCGGCGTTGACGCCGACGAACTCGACCTGGGTCCCGCGCGCGGCGTACCGCTGGCGGATCGCGTCGAGCGCCGCGACCGTCGAGGCGTCCCACACGTGCGCGCGCGACAGGTCGATGACGACGCGCGCCGGGTCGCCCGCGTAGTCGAACCGGTGCACGAGGTCGTTCGAGAACGCGAAGAACAGCGCGCCCTCCACGGCGTAGACGCGCTCGCCGTCGTCGTCGGACGCGTCGAGGCGCGTGACCGTCGTCAGGTGCGCGACCCGCCGTGCGAACAGCACGGTCGCCACGAGCACCCCCACGCCCACGCCGTACGCGAGGTTGTGCGTCGTGACGGTGACGACGACGGTCGCGAGCATCACGGCCGTCTCGGAGCGCGGCATGCGGCGCAGCGTGCGCAGGGAGTGCCAGTCGAACGTGCCGACCGACACCATCACCATGACGGCCACGAGTGCGGCCATCGGCATGATCGCGACCACGTCGCCGAGCCCCACGACGAGCAGGAGCAGGAACACACCGGCGAGGAACGTAGAGATGCGGGTGCGGGCCCGCGACTCCTTCACGTTGATCATCGTCTGGCCGATCATCGCGCAGCCGCCCATGCCGCCGAAGAACCCGGTGACGACGTTCGCCACGCCCTGCCCCCACGCCTCGCGGGTCTTGTCGGAGTGCGTGTCGGTCACCTCGTCGACGAGCTTGGCCGTCATGAGGGACTCGAGCAGGCCGACGACCGCCATCGCGAGCGCGTACGGGAAGACGATCCGCAGCGTCTCCAGGGTCAGCGGCACGTCGGGGACCAGCAGCGAGGGCAGGCTCTCGGGCAGCGCGCCCTCGTCGCCGACGGTCGGCACCGCGATGCCGACGCCGACGGTGAGCAGCGTGAGCGCGACGATCGCCACCAGCGGCGCGGGGACGACGGTCGTGAGCCGCGGCAGCAGCACCATGATCGCGATGCCCGCGAGGACCAGCGGGTACACCACCCACGGCACGTCGACGAGGTGCGGCAGCTGCGACGTGAAGATGAGGATCGCCAGCGCGTTGACGAACCCGACCATGACGGACCGCGGGATGAACCGCATGAGGCGTGCGACGCCGGCCAGCCCGAGCACCACCTGCAGCACGCCCGCCACCACCACGGCGGCGATCAGGTAGTCGACGCCGTGCTCGCGCACGACCGGTGCGACGACGAGCGCCACGGCGCCGGTCGCCGCCGAGATCATGGCGGGCCGCCCACCCACGACCGCGATCGTCACGGCCATCGTGAACGACGCGAACAGGCCGAGGCGCGGGTCGACGCCGGCGATGATCGAGAACGCGATCGCCTCGGGGATCAGCGCGAGCGCGACGACGAGCCCGGCCAGCACCTCGGTGCGCAGCCGCGCGGGCGAGCGCAGCGCGCTGCGGACCGACCACGCCGCGTCCGCCTCGGGGGCGCCCTCGACGGGGACGGGGACGGGCGCGGGGTCGGCGAGGTGGGCCACGCCGGGGTCGGTCGCGGGCGCACCGGCGGGCCCGGTCGCCGTGGTTCGCGGCGCACCGGGCTGGGACGTCGTGTCGCGGGGGGCGTCGGCGGGCACGCGGGATCCGTTCGTTCGGGAGGGCGGCGGTGGGGGGCGGACCGGCTGCGGTCAGCGCGGCGTCGCCGGGCCGTGCGGCCCGGTGTCGTCGGCGGTCGGCGGCTCGGCGGGGCCCAGCTCGTCGGCCGTGCGCGCGTCCGCGGCGTGCAGGTCGCGCGTGAGCTCGTCGACGACGAGCAGGTCGTGCCGCACCTTGCCGGTGCGGTAGCCGGCGCGGCCGACCATGTGCGCCGCGACGGGCGCGGTGAGCATCTGGAAGACCACGACGAGCACCAGCGCCCACACGGCCCCGCCCTCGCGCAGCCGCAGCGCGAGCCCGACGAGCACGAGGATCAGCCCGAGCGTCTGCGGCTTGGTGCCCGCGTGCATGCGCGAGAGCAGGTCGGGGAAGCGCAGCACGCCGACGCCCGCCGCGAACACGAAGAACGCGCCGCCCAGCAGGCAGACGACGGAGACGACGTCCGCCGCGAGCGCCCAGTGGTCCGCGGTCATCCGCGCCTCCCCTCGTCCGTGCGCGTCATCGGACCTCGCCCTTCGCGCCGCCGCCGTGGTGCTCGTCGTCCGGCTCGGCCTCGAGCGTCTCGACGCTGCTCTCCGGCACGTGCGGACGACGGCGGCGCTCCTCCTCCTCGACCTCCTGGCGGCGGCGCTCCGCCTCCTCGGCCGCGACCTCCTCGCGCGTGCGCACGCGGCCCTCGCCCTCGGGCTCCACCGACGCGAACCGCGCGATCGTCACCGACCCCACGAAGCCGACGAGCGAGAGGACGACCAGGACCGGCACGACGTCGGCGCGGCGCTGCACGGACGCGTACAGCGCGACCGCGGCGACCATCGCGGTCACGACGATGTCGAGCGCGACCGTCCGGTCGAGCATGGACGGGCCCTTCTCGGCCCGGACGATCGCGAGCCCCGCACCGATCGTCAGCAGGGCGGCGCAGACGTACACGGTCACGTCGATCGGGGTCATCGCGTCACCTCCGCGGCCCGGGACCGCCCGGCCCCGCCCAGCGCGAGCCCCGCGTCGGCGAGCTCGGCGTCGGACGCCAGCGCACGCAGGATCCGCTCCTCCTGGGCGAGCACCGCACGGCGGGCGGCCTCGACGCCACCGGACGTCCGGACGTCGAGCACGTGCACGTACAGCCGGCCCGTGAGCCGGTGCGCCTCGACGATGAGCGACCCCGGGACGAGCGAGACGAGCTCGCTGGTCAGGGTCAGGTACAGGTCGGAGTGGCTGCGCAGCTGCACGCAGATCACCGCGCCGCGGGGCGTGTGCCGCGGGCGCAGCGCGACGAGGCTCACCTCGAACGACGCCCGCACGAGGTCGAGCAGGAACCGGCCGACCAGCACGGCGAGCGCCCCGGGGCGCACGCGCCCGTGGAAGTCGATGGGCGTCATGCGCAGCCCGGCGGTGACGAGCACGCCCAGCAGCGCGCCGTTGACGAGGTTGCCGAGGCTGATCTCGCCCCACAGCAGCACCCAGACGACGGTCAGCCACAGGACGGTCGGCCACTGGTTGCGCAGGGACGCGCGGCGGGGGTGCAGGCTCACGGGTCCACCTCCACGGCCGCGTCGGACCCGGGCTCGTCGTCGGTCTCGGCGACGTCGGCGGACTCACCCGCGCCGCGCATGCCGTCGGGCAGGACGGCCTCGACGTACGGCGTGCGCTCGATGAGGGTCGCGGCGGCGCGCTCCGTGTAGGAGTACAGCGGACCGGCGAACACGGTGAGCGCGAGCCCGACCGCGACGAGCGCACCCGCGGGCACGGTCATCGACCGCGGGAGGGTCGCGCCGGGCAGCTCCTCGGGCGGGGTCTGCCAGAACGCCTTGTTCCACGCCTTGACCAGCGCGTACAGCGTGAGCAGCGACGTCACGACCGAGCCCACGACGAGCGCGTAGGCCAGCGGCGTCGCCGCCTCGACCCCCGCCTCGAGCAGCCCCACCTTGCCGAGGAAGCCCGACATCGGCGGGATGCCGGCCAGGTTCATCGCGGGCACGAAGAACAGCACGGCGAGCACGGGCGCGAGCTTCGCCAGCCCGCCGAGGCGGTCGAGCGACGTCGTCCCGCCGTACCGCTCGATGAGCCCGACGACGAGGAACAGCGCGGTCTGCACGGTGATGTGGTGGACGACGTAGTAGATCGCGGCGGTCCACCCGGTCTCGGTGCCGAGCGCGATGCCGAACACCATGTACCCGATGTGGCTCACGAGCGTGAACGACAGGAGACGTTTGACGTCGTCCTGGGCGACCGCACCGAGGATGCCGACCAGCATCGTCGCGAGCGCGAGCCACAGCAGGACGTCGTCGACCCGGCCCTCGGGGAACAGCAGGCTCTGCGTGCGGATGATCGCGTAGACGCCGACCTTGGTGAGCAGGCCGGCGAACACGGCCGTGACCGGGGCGGGCGCGGTCGGGTACGAGTCCGGCAGCCACGCGGACAGCGGGAAGACGGCGGCCTTGATGCCGAACGCGAGCAGCAGCAGCACCTGCAGCACGAGCCGGACGCCGGGGTCGATCTCGGGCAGCCGGATCGCGAGCTGGGCGAGGTTCAGCGTGCCGGTCGCGGCGTAGATGCCGCCGATCGCGACGAGGAACAGCAGCGACGACAGGATCGCGACGATCACGTACACCGTGCCCGCACGGATGCGCTCACCCGTGCCGCTGAGCGTGATGAGCACGTACGACGCGGCGAGCAGGATCTCGAAGCCGACGTAGATGTTGAACAGGTCGCCCGAGAGGAACGCGTTCGCGACGCCTGCCGTCAGCACCAGGTACGTCGGGTGGTAGATCGAGATGGGCGCGTGGTCCTCGCCGTCCTGCTGGCCCTGCGCCAGCGAGTACAGCAGGACGCACAGGGTGACGGCGGACGACACCGTCAGCATGAGCGCGGACAGCCGGTCCACGACGAGGTCGATGCCGACCGGGGCGGCCCAGCCGCCGACGTCGACGACCAGCGGGCCGGCGTCCGCCAGCACCAGCAGGCCCGCCGAGATCAGCAGCACGAGCGACAGCACCGTCACGGTGACGATCCGCTGCAGCCGCGGCCGGCGCGCGAGCGCGAGCGTCAGGCCGGCACCCGAGAGGGGCAGCACGACGGGCAGCGGGACGAGCCAGCTCCAGTCGGTCGTCATCGCGCCACCTCGTGGTTGCGTCCGCCGTCGTCGCCGCGGGCGCCGCCGTCCTGCGCGGCCCCGTGGTCCGTGCCGGCGGTCGTGCCCGGTGCGCCCTGGTCGGTCTCGTCGCGCGTGGTCGCGGCCTCCTGGTCCAGGGTCTCGCCGTCGCTCTCCGTGTCGTCGTCGGCGAACGCCCGCTCGTCGCGCGCGGCGAGCCGGGCGATGCGGCGGTCCTCGACGTCGTCCTGCACCTCGTCGTGGCGGTGCAGCTGCCACGAGCGGTACGCCATGGCCAGCAGGAACGCCGTCAGGCCGAGCGTGATGACGATGGCCGTGAGCACGAGCGCCTGCGGCAGCGGGTCGGACATCTCCCCCTCGGGCGTCACGCCGATGAGCGGCGGCCCTCCCGCGGCGCCGCCGGCGACGAGGATGAGCAGGTTCGTGCCGTTGCCGAGCAGGACGACGCCCAGCAGCACGCGCGTGAGGCTGCGCTCGAGCACGAGGTACACGCCCGCGGTGAACAGCGCCGCGATCGTCACGACGAGCACGAGGTTCGGGCTCATGTCGATCACGGCACCACCTCCTCGCCGGACCCCCGGGGGACGGCCGTGCCGGCCGCCCGGACGGACACCGACTCCCCGGCGTCGAGGAGCGCGAGGTCGTCGCCGCCCTCGGCGTCCCCCGCGACGACGTCCTCGCCCGACTCGGCCCGGCGGTCGATCTCGGCGCCCAGGCTGCGCAGGATGTCGAGCACCAGGCCGAGGACCACGAGGTACACGCCCACGTCGAAGAACAGGCTGGTGACGAGCTTGACCTCGCCCCACACGGGCAGCGTGAACTCGACGATCCAGGACTGCAGCACAGTGCCGCCGAAGACGAGCGCGCCCAGGCCGACGCCGGCCGAGAGGAACAGACCCAGCCCCAGCAGCACGCCGGGCTGCACGGGAGCCGCCTCGCCGAGCTCGTACCGCCCGCCCGCGAGGTACCGCACGGCGAGCGCGATGCCCGTGACGAGGCCCGCGGCGAACCCGCCGCCGGGCTGGTTGTGCCCGCTGAACAGCAGGTAGACCGAGTAGACGATCATCGTGTGGAACAGCAGCCGCACGACGACCTCGAAGATGACCGACCGGCGCTGCGGCGCGAGCGTGCGGCCCGCCCGCAGCCACTCCCGGGCCCGCGATCCGGTGCCGACGCCCTGCCCGGGTGTGCCGGACGGGCTCGGCTCGGCGGCGTCGAGCGACGCGGCGGACGCGGCAGGGCGGCGCAGCGACGCCATCGGGTCGGGCACGCCGCCCCACACCGCGCGGTCGGCCGGGGCGTCCCGCTCGCGGAAGATGCGGCCCGAGCGCGCCGAGAGGAACACGAGGGACGCGACGCCCGTCGCCGCCACGAGCAGCACCGAGATCTCGCCCATCGTGTCCCACGCGCGGATGTCGACGAGGGTCACGTTGACGATGTTCTTGCCGCCGCCGAACTCGTACGCCTCCTCGGCGAAGTCGGCCGACACGGGTGCGTGCACGCGCGCCGACGGCGCCACGAGCGCGATGCCCGCGACGGTCACGCCGACCGCGAGGCCGACCGCCAGCCGCACGTACCGCGACACGGCGAGCGGGCGGTTGGAGAAGTACGGGGGCAGGCGCCGCAGCACGAGCACGAACACGACGAGCGTGACGGTCTCGACGAGGACCTGCGTGAGCGCGAGGTCCGGTGCGCCGTGCAGCAGGAACAGGCCGGCCACGGCGTACCCGCCGATGCCGAGCAGGATCACGGCCTTGAGGCGGCGCCGGGCGCGCGCGGTCAGCACCGCGGACGTGATGACGACCGCCGCGAACACGGCCTGCGCGGCGTGGTCCCACGGACGCACGGAGGCGGGCCACGACGTCCCGGACACGAGGGTGACGCCGACCGCGACGACCCACGTCACGAGGATGATCCCGAGGTACACCGGCAGCGACCCGCGCTGCGTGAGCGCGGTGACGTCCGCGGCGACGTCGTCGAGCCGGCGCATCGACCGGCGGTAGACGCGGTCGGCCTCGATGCGCCACCGGACGCGGTGCTGCCACCTCTCGACGCGGTCCCGGGCGAGGAAGAGCAGCGTGCCGACCGTCAGGACGCCGACGGTCAGCCACAGCGCCGGCGTGAGTCCCGCCCACAGCACGAGGTGCCCGGGCTCGCCGTGCGGGTACGTCGACGCGTACGGCAGCAGCAGGTCCTCGCCCAGCCCGGGCAGGAGCGCCACGAGCACGCCGAGCACGGCCAGCACGAGGGCGGGCCAGACCAGCAGCATCGACGGGTGCGTGATCCGCGCGGGCGTCGAGGACTCGGCGCCGCCGTCGGCCAGCGAGGTCGTCGTCGTCGCGCCGTGCGCGTCCTCCGTCTGCGCCGACGTCAGGACCGCGGACTTCGTCGCGAACGCGCCCCACCA
This sequence comes from Cellulomonas shaoxiangyii, assembly GCF_004798685.1. Lineage (NCBI taxonomy): Bacteria > Bacillati > Actinomycetota > Actinomycetes > Micrococcales > Cellulomonadaceae > Cellulomonas > Cellulomonas shaoxiangyii. Next base: position 3,573,440 of record NZ_CP039291.1, read on the forward strand.
CAGGCGCAGCCCGTACGCGACGGTCAGCGCCGAGCCGACCACCACCGCGCCGAGCACCACCCAGCCGAGCGGGTCGCCCTCGGTGTGCAGGAGCGCCTCCAGCCCGGCCTCCTTGGCGACGTACCCGGCGAACGGCGGCAGCCCGATCATCGACGCGGTCGCCAGCGCGCCGGCGAGGGCCGTCCACGGCAGCTCCCGCCCCACGCCCGACAGCCGCCGCAGGTCACGCGTGCCGCACGCGGCGTCGACGATGCCGACGACGAGGAACAGGGCGGCCTTGAACATCGCGTGCGCGCCCAGCATCGCCAGCCCCGCGAGGGCCGCGCCCTGCGTGCCCTGGCCGACGAGCAGCACGATGAGGCCGAGCTGGCTGACCGTGCCGAACGCAAGGACGAGCTTGAGGTCGTGCTGGCGCAGCGCGCGGTACCCGCCCAGCAGCAGCGTGCCGCCGCCGAGCACGACGACCGTCCAGCGCCACACCGGCTGGTCGGCGTACGCGGGCGCGAACCGCGCGACGAGGTAGACGCCGGCCTTCACCATCGCCGCGGCGTGCAGGTACGCCGACACGGGGGTCGGCGCCGCCATCGCGGCGGGCAGCCAGAAGTGGAACGGGACGAGCGCGGACTTGGTGGCGGCGCCGGCGAGCAGGCACGCGACGGCCGCCACCACGAGCGGCCCCTCCTGCGGCGGGTCGGCCATGAGCCCGGACAGCGAGTAGGTCCCGGCCTCGTGCGCGAGCAGGAGGACGCCCACGAGCATCGCGAGCCCGCCGGCGGTGGTGATGATGATGGCCTGCATCGCCGCCCGGCGGCTGGCCTTGCGGTCCGCGTAGTGGCCGATGAGCAGGTACGACGTCACCGTCGTGAGCTCCCAGAACACGAACAGCAGGAGCATGTCGTCCGCGGTGACGAGCCCCAGCATGGACCCCGCGAAGGCCGTGAACACGCCGCCGAACCGGCCCAGCCCGGACGCCGTCGCCTTGAAGTAGGCCGAGCAGTAGACGAGCACGAGCGCGCCCACGCCGCCGACCACGATGGTCATCAGCCACGACAGCGTGTCGAGGCGGAACGAGAGGTCAAGCCCCAGCGCGGGGATCCACTCGACGACCTCGACCGGGCCGCGACCGTCCCGCACCGCCACGGTCTGCGTGAGCGCCCAGACCGCCGCCGACGCGGGCGCCAGCGCGAGCACGAGGAAGGCGCGGCGGCCCAGCCAGGTGACCAGCGAGGGCGCGACGAGGGCCGCTGCGAGGTGCACGGTCAGCAGCAGCAGCAACGTCCGGCTCTCCGTCCTGGTCGGGGGCGGCGGTCGGGGTCGGTGGTCGGGGTCGGTCGATGTGGCCCGGCCCGGCCGCACCCGCTCGGGGCGGGCGGCGCGGGGACCGCGCGGGGGGGAGCCGGCGGCCGGGGGTCGAAGGTGCGGCCATGCGCGGCGACGCGCGAGCGCCGTCGTGATGGGCAAGGGAACGTCGCGAGTCTACCAACCGCTCGCCGTGCTCCCGCCCGGGCCGGGCGCCACGCGGGGGCCGGACGGCCCGGCCCGCCGTCGGTGCCGCCCGTTACCGTGAGCCGCGTGAGCCCACTGCAGGTGGTGTGCGTCGTGCTGGCGTCGGTCGCGACGGCCGTCGGCGTCGCCGCGTTCGTGCGCGGCGTCGTCGTGATCGTGCGGACCGTGCGCACCGGCCGTGCCGCGCCCGGGCGGACCGCCCCGGTGGGTGCGCGGCTGCGCACGCTGCTGCGCGAGGTCGTCGGGCACGGGCGGTTCCGGCAGCGGCCGGCCGTGCGGGCGGCGCACTGGGTCGTCATGGTGTCGTTCCCCGTGCTGGTGGTGACGCTGCTGACCGGGTACGGCCAGCTGGTCGACCCGCGGTACGGGCTGCCGCTCGTCGGGCACTGGCTGCCGCTCGAGTGGGCGACCGAGGCGTTCGCGTGGCTCGGGCTCGTCGGCATCGCCTACCTGACGTACGTCCGGCTGCGCGCGCGCCCACGGCCCGCGGTGCCCGTGACGACGGGAGGGCCCGCCGAGGACGGTCCCGGAGCCGTCCCGCACGCGGGCGGCGACCCGCAGCCGGCCACCGCGCAGCAGCGCCGGTCCCGGTTCTTCCGCTCGAACATGCCGTGGGCGTACGTCGTCGAGGCCACGATCTGGCTGGTCGTGCTCGCGGTGCTCGCGCTGCGGGGGCTCGAGTACGCCCTCGGTGCGCAGGACGGCGAGCCGTGGGCGACGGCGCTGCACTTCCCGCTCACCGCGTGGTTCGGCGCGGCCTGGACGGGCGCACCGGCGTCCGCCCTCGAGGCGGCCGTGCTCGTCGTCGCGACCGTGAAGATCCTCGTGTCGATGGGCTGGTTCGTGTTCGTGGGCCTGTCGCCGACGGCCGGCATCGCGTGGCACCGGTTCCTCGCGGTCGTCAACGTGTACGCGCGGCGGGAGCCGGACGGCGCCCCGGCGCTCGGGCCGCTCGCCCCGCTGCGCGGCCCCGACGGGGCGCCGCTCGACCTCACCGCGGCGGACGACCTGCCCGACGACGTGCGCCTGGGCGCGGGCGCCGTCGAGGACCTCACGTGGAAGCAGCTGCTCGACACGTCCACCTGCACCGAGTGCGGCCGCTGCCAGGAGCAGTGCCCGGCGTGGGCGACCGGCAAGCCGCTCAACCCCAAGCTCGTCATGACCGCGCTGCGCGACCACGCCGCGGCCACGGCCCCGTACGTGACGGCGGCCCGCGCGGCCGGCGCCCCCGCCGAGGCGGCCGCGGACCCCCACCTCGGCCTGGACCTCGTCGGTGCGGGCGTCATCGACCCCGACGTGCTGTGGTCGTGCACCATGTGCGGCGCGTGCGTGCAGCAGTGCCCGGTCGACATCGAGCACGTCGACACGCTCGTCGACATCCGCCGCTACCAGGTGCTCATGGAGTCGGCCTTCCCCGCCGAGCTGGGCGGCACGTTCACCAAGATGGAGCGGCGCGGGAACCCGTGGGGCCTGCCGGCCCGGCAGCGGCTCGACTGGGCGAAGGGCCTGCCGTTCGACGTCCCGGTCGTCGGCGCGGACGTCGAGTCGGCCGCCGACGTCGACTACCTCTTCTGGGTCGGCTGCGCCGGCGCCTTCGAGGACCGCGCCAAGCGGACCACCCGGGCCGTCGCCGAGCTGCTGCACGTCGCGGGCGTGTCCTTTGCGGTGCTGGGCGACGGCGAGACCTGCACGGGCGACCCCGCGCGGCGCGCCGGCAACGAGCTGCTCTACCAGATGCTCGCGACGCAGAACGTGGAGACGCTCACCGAGGCCGGTGCGCAGCGGATCGTCGTCTCCTGCGCGCACTGCTTCAACACGATCGCGCGCGAGTACCCCGCGATGGGCGGCCGGTTCGAGGTCGTGCACCACACGCAGCTGCTCGACCGGCTCGTCGGCGAGGGGCGCCTGCGGTTCGCGCCCGGGACCGGCGACGACGGCACGGGCGCGACCGTGACCTACCACGACCCCTGCTACCTCGGCCGGCACAACGAGGTGTACTCCCCGCCGCGCGACCTCATCGCCGCGATCCCCGGCGTCGAGCTCGCCGAGATGCCGCGCAACCGCGAGACGTCGTTCTGCTGCGGCGCGGGCGGTGCGCGGATGTGGATGGAGGAGAGCATCGGCGAGCGGATCGGCACGGTGCGCGCCGCCGAGGCGGTCGCCACGGGCGCCGACGCGATCGCGACCGCGTGCCCGTTCTGCACGGTCATGCTGTCGGACGGCGTGGCGGCGACGACGCGGGCGGCGGAGGCGTCGCAGCCGGTGACGGCGCCCGCGACGGGCGACCCGCGCGGGACGCCGGCCCCGGGCCCGGCCGTCGCGCGCCCGGGCGTCCCGGAGGTCGCCGACATCGCCGTGCTCCTGCTCGACCGCGTCGAAGGCCGCCCGTCCGCCTGACGCCCCCTCTCCCGCTACCGCCGAGCGCACCCCTCGTGGGGCGAGCGCTGCCCTCGTGACGGGCGCGCTCGGCCGACGAGGGGCGCGCTCGTGGTCGTGGGAGCGGCCCAGCGGGCTCAGGCTCAGCGGGCTCAGGCGCGGCGTGTCACCGCCTCCCGGCGGGCCGCCGCCAGCGCGACCGCACCGAGCAGCACCGCGCTGACCAGCACCCACGCGAGGTGCACGGCCACCGGCTGAGTCGCCGCACCCGTGAACACCGCCACGTCCGACGCCGGCATGACGGCTCGGTACGCGAGCTGACCGAAGTGGAACGTGGGCAGGTACACCGCGAGGTCCCCGATCACGTCCGGCAGCTCCGAGAGCGGGAAGAAGAACCCCGATGCGAAGGCGAGCGGCAGGAACAGCAGGTTCGCGACCACCACGGCCGCGCGGGGCCGCGCCAGGTAGGCGATCGCGAACCCGAGCGTGCTGAACACCAGCACCCCGGCCGTCATGATCCCCGCGAACGCCGCCCACTGGGCGACGTCGAGCCGCACGCCGCCGGCGAGCGCCGCGAGCAGGCCCGTGCCCGCCACGACGAGCAGCGCGTGCACGGCCGCGGTCAGCGACGCGCCACCCAGGTACGCCGCCGTCGGGAACGGCGTCGCGCGCAGCGTGCGCAGCCACCCGCGGCCGCGGTCCTTCGCGACGTTCTCGCCGAACGTGAACAGCGCGAGGGACACCACCCCGTAGGCGGTCAGCGACACGAGCATGGCCAGACCGATGCGCGTGCCGCCCGGCAGCCGCGACGACGCGTTCGGCAGCCCGAACATCGCGTACAGCAGCACGGGCACCGCCACGGCGCCGACGGCGAACTCCGCGTTGCGGAACGACGAGCGCAGGTGCACCACGGCGGTGCGGGCCACGAGGCCGGCCGGCCCACCGGTGCGGCGCGGCCCGGGCACTCGCGGGTCGGGTCCGGCAGGCCGTCGCGGGTCGGGTCCGGCGGCCGACCGCCGCGCGGGCCCCGCCCCGTCGGGCTCGGTCGTGCGGTGCGCGGTGCTCATCGGTCCTCCCCGTCCGGTCCTGCGTGCGAGTGCTCCTGCGTGAGGGTCAGGAAGACCTGCTCGAGGTCGTCCCGGCCGTGCCGGGTGAGGTCGTCCGGCGTCGCGTCGGCACGCACGCGCCCGTCCGCGACGACGACGACGCGGTCCGCGACCCCCTGCGCCTCCGTGAGGTCGTGCGTCGCGAACAGGAGCGTGCCGCCGTCGGACACGGCCTCGCGGGCCCGCTCCCAGAACGCGCGCCGGGACGCGACGTCCATCGCCGCGGTGGGCTCGTCGAGCAGCAGCAGGTCGGGCGCGCCGACGAGCGCGAGGGCCAGCAGCAGCCGCTGCCGCTCGCCCCCGGACAGCGCGGTGACGACCTTCCCCGCGTGCCGCGCCAGGCGCGTGCGGTCCAGCACGTCGTCCGTCGCGTACGCCCGCGGGTACGCCCGGCCTACGAGACCGACGAGCTCGCGCACCGTCACCTGCTCCGGCAGGCCCGCGCCCTGCAGCATCGCGCCCACGCGGCCACGGTGCGTCCCCGGTGCCGCACCCAGCACGCGCACCGTGCCCCGCGTCGGTCGCCCCAGCCCGAGCAGCAGCTCGAACGTGGTCGTCTTGCCCGCGCCGTTGGGGCCGAGCAGCGCCACGAGCTCGCCCTCCTCGACCCGCAGGTCCAGCCCGTCGAGCGCGGCCACGCCCCCGTAGTCCTTGTGCACGTCCGTCAGCTCCAGCACCGCGCTCACGGCCCGCCCCCTTCCGTCGTGCGCCCACCCCGGCCGGGTGCGCTGCGTCCCCTCGACGCTAGGGACGCCCACCCCCGCCGCGGACGTGCCGGCGGTCACCGGTGCGGACCATGACCTCCGGCACTGCCGGTGCCGACCGGCCCGCGCTACGGTCACGACGTGGACTCCGCCCGCAGGCAGGCGCCGGCCGGACCGGTCGGTGCGGGGGGTGCCGACGCCCGCGGGGCACGGGACCCGCGCGCCTCGGGGACGCGCCCCGCGTCGACGCCGCCCGCGCCGGCACCGCCCGCAGCGGGTGCGCCCGCAGGCGTGCCGGCCGCAGGCGTGCCGGCCGCAGGCGCACCGGCCGCAGGCGTGCCGGCCGCAGGCGTGCCGCGCACCGCCGGGCCGGCCGACCGCTTCGGCGCCGGTGCCGGCATGGTCGCCGTCCTCGCGGTCGGGCTCGGGCAGCTCGTCGTGGACGCCACCGTCCGGGACGCCCCCACGCCGGGGCGCGTCGTGTGGTGGGCGGCCTTCCTCCTGTACACGGCGACCTTCGCGGTCGACGCCGAGCTCGTCCGCCCGCGCCGGCAGCCGCCGGAGCGGGCCCTCGTCCTCGTGCTCGCGGTGGCCGGGGCCGTGGCGTGGCTGGCCGACCCGGCCGCCGACTGGACGCCCGTGCTGTTCGTCGTGACCGCCGCGTCGGCGAGCGCCACCTTCGGCACGTCGGGGCTCGTCGGGCTCGTCACGGCGCAGGCGCTGGTCACGGCCGTCGGGGCGGCGCTGGGCGGCCGGGGGGTCGTCGGCGTGCCGTTCACCGTGGCGATCTACACGGCGTTCCAGGCGTTCGCGGCCATCACCGTGCGCACGGCCAGGCGCGAGGCCCAGGCCCGGGCCGAGGCGGACGCCGCCCACGGCGCGCTCGCGGCGGTGCACGCCGAGCTCGCGGCCGCGCACGCGGACCTGCGGGCCACGACGGCGCTGCTCACGGCGGCCGGCCGCGACGCCGAGCGGCTGCGCATCGCGCGGGACCTGCACGACGTCGTGGGGCACCAGCTCACGGCGCTCGCCCTCGAGCTGGAGGTCGCGTCGCACTCCGCGGGCGCGGACGAGCACGTCGCCCGGGCGCGGACCGTCGCGAAGGACCTGCTCACCGACGTGCGCACGGTCGTCGGCGAGCTGCGGCGCGCGCCCGGTGGCCTCGAGTCCGCGCTGGAGGGGGTGCTGGCGCTGCCCGGCCTCGACGTCGAGCTCGAGGTGGAGCCGGGGCTCGTCCTGGACGACGCGCGGCTGGTCGCCGTGGTGCGCTGCGTCCAGGAGGCGGCGACGAACGCGCTCCGGCACGCGCCCGAGGCGACCCGGCTCGCCGTGCGGGTGCGCCGCGACGGGGACCTCGTCGAGGTCGCCGTGCACGACGACGGCCCGGGCACGCTCGCGTGGGCGCCGGGGCACGGGCTGCGCGGCATGCGCGAGCGCGTCACCGCGCTCGGCGGGACCCTCGCCGTGGACCCCGGCCCCGGCCGCGGCTTCCGCGTGACGGCGCGCGTGCCGACGTGATCCGGGTCGTCGTCGTCGACGACCAGACGCTCGTCCGGCAGGGCATCCGCGGGCTGCTGGCGCTGACCGACGCCGTCGACGTCGTCGCCGAGGGCGCGGACGGCGACGAGGCGCTCGCGCTCGTCGCCGAGCACCGGCCCGACGTGCTGCTGCTGGACCTGCAGATGCCCCGCCGCGACGGCGTCGCCGTGCTCGAGGCCCTGCGTGCGGCCGGCGACCCCACGCCCGTGCTCGTGCTGACCACGTTCGACGACGACGCGCTCGTCGCACGTGCGCTCGGGGGCGGCGCGCGCGGCTACCTCCTCAAGGACGTCACGCTCGACCAGCTCGTCGACGCGGTGCGGCGGGTGGCCGCCGGCGAGCGGCTCTGGCAGCCCACGATCACCGACCGGCTGCTGCGCGCCCTGCTGGACCGGCCCGCCGGCGTGGACGGGCTCGACCGCCCGGAGCCCCTGACCGCGCGCGAGCTCGACGTCCTGCGGCTGCTGGCCGCCGGCTGGTCCAACCGGGAGATCGCCGACGCGCTGCACCTCGCGCCCGGCACCGTGAAGAACCACGTCTCGGCGGTGCTGCTCAAGCTCGGCGTGCGGGACCGGACCCGCGCGGTGCTGCGCGCGCTCGACCTGGGCCTGCTGGGCGCCTGACCGGCGCCGACCTCGTCACCCGGGTGCGACCTCGTCACGCACGGGTGACGAGGTCGGCGCGTGAGTGACGAGGTCGCGGCCACAGCCACGACCGGTCCGGCGACCGCGGCCCGTCCACACCCCGCCCGTCCGCCCAGTTCGCCGGTTCGGCGCCGAGGTCGCCAGTCGCGAGCGGCGATCTCGGCGTGCGACCGGCGATCTCAGCGTGGAAGCGGCGACCTCGGCGACGGCGGGGTGCCGGACGGAGGGGGCCCGTCGACGCGGGCGGGGCCTCGGCGGCCGGCGTGCCGTAGCGTCCGGTTGTGCGTGCGGTCCGGCGGATGCCCTGGTGGCTGGTCGCGACCGTCGTCGGCGGCGTGCTCGTCGCGTCCGGTGCGCTGCCCGGCGGCGACGCGCGCGACCTGCTCGAGCGCACCGGTCCGGTGCTCCTGCTGCTGCTGGCGCTGACCGTCGTGGCGGAGCTGTGCGCGGCGGCCGGGCTGTTCGAGGCGGCCGCCGCGGCGACGTCCCGGCTGGCCCGCGGGCGCCGGTGGGTGCTGTGGCTGCTCGTCGTGGCGCTCGCGACCGCCTCGACGGCCGTCCTGTCGCTCGACACCACGGCCGTGCTGGTCACGCCGGTGGTCGTCGCGCTCGCCCGCCGGACGGGCTCCGACCCGCTGCGGTTCGCGCTCGTGGTGGTCGCGCTCGCCAACACCGCGTCCCTCGTGCTGCCGGTCTCCAACCTGACGAACCTGCTCGCCGACCGGGCGCTGCGTGCCACCGGCGCCGACTACCTGGCGCTGATGTGGGCGCCCGCGCTCGCGGCCGTCGTCGTCACCGTGCTGCTGCTCGCGGTGCGGGACCGCGGTGCGCTGCGCGGCCGGTACGACGCGACGCCCGCGCGGCCCGCACCGGACGCCCCGCTGCTCGCGGTGGCGGCGCTCGTGACGACGCTTATGGCGGTCGCGTTCGTCGTCGGAGTCGAGCCGGCGGTCGCGGCCGGGGTCGCGGCCCTCGTCCTGGCGGTGGCGACGGTCGCGCGCCGGCGCCCGTGGCCCGCTCCCCTGCCCGACCTCGTGCCGTGGCGCACGCTGCTCGTCGTCGCCGGGCTGTTCGTCGCCGTCGAGACGCTGCGCGTGCACGGCGGTGCGGACGTCGCCGCGGCGGTCGCCGGCGACGGGCACGGGTTCGGGGACCTGCTGCGGCTCGCGGCGGCCGCCGCGCTCACCTCCAACGCGGTGAACAACCTGCCGGCGTACCTGGCGCTCGAGCCGGCGGCCGCGGGCGACCCGCTGCGGCTCGCGGCGCTCCTGATCGGCACGGGCGCGGGCGCCGTCCTCACGCCGTGGGGGTCCCTCGCGACCCTGCTGTGGTGGCAGCGGTGCCGGGCGCTGCTCCTGCACGTGCCGGCGGGCGTGATCGTCCGCCAGGGCCTGCTGCTCGCGGCGCCGGTGGTGGTGGTGCCGGTCGCCGCCCTGGTCCTGACCACCGCCTGACGCCGGGCCAGGGCACCCGCCCTGCGCTCCCGGCGAGCGCGCCCCTTGCCGCACGAGTGCGCCCGTCGTGTCCGGTGCGCTCGACCGAGATCGGGTGCGCCGGTGCGAGATGGGTGCGGGCCGTCGCCTCAGGCGGGCACGTCGAGGAACGTGAGGCGGGCACGCTTGGTCGGCAGGTCGACCTCCGGGCCGAGGACGGCGCCCAGCAGCTCGGCGCGCCGCAGCATCGCGGCGTTGCCGGCGTCCGGCTCGCCGACGACCCGCGTCGCACCCGTGCGGTCCGCGACCACGCGCAGCAGCGCGACCATGAGCCGCTGGGAGAACCCGCGCGCGCGGTCCGGCGGGCGCGCGCCGACCAGCACGTGCATGCCCAGGTCGCCGGGCGCGACGTCGTAGACGTCGCCCACCGGGTCGTGCGCCGGCTCGTAGGCCTGCACGAGTGCGACCGGGAGGCCGTCGACGCGCGCGAGCAGCGCGTGGTGGTGGTCGAGCGACGCCACGAACGCGTAGGTCTCGCGCAGCTCGTCGGCCGTCAGGTGCCCGAGGCCCCAGAACCCGGTGCCGCGCGCGGTGACCCACGCGTGCAGGGTCGCGAGGTCGGCGTCGAGGTCGAGCACGGACGTCGTGAGGACGCCCAGGCCGTCGACGGTGCGCTCGTCGAGGACGGTCCCGCCCCGCAGCCCGGCCCACGCGGCGGTGAGCCCGCGCGCCGCCGGCACGCCCGACCGCACGTCCGCCACCGGCACCGCCGATCCCACGTCCGCCGCCACCGGCACCGCCGACCCCGCGTCCGGCACCGCCGACCGCGCGTCCGCCGTCACTCCCCCGCGCCCGCGGGCAGCGGCTCCGGCGTCAGGGCGTCCCAGTCGGTGACGACCTCGACCGTCCGCGCGACGGCCCACGTGGCGTGCTGGTCGGCGAAGTGGGGGCTGCGCGGGTCCCCGCTCGTGCCGAAGGGCACGCCCCACCGGCTGCGGGCGCGGTCCCCGAGGTCCCACACCCAGCGGGCGACGGAGCCGCGGAACGCACGGTCGGTCACGCCCGGCACGGTGCCCGTGCACCGCACGGTGTCCTGGTCACCGGCGAGCGGCAGGGCGGGCACGGCCGGGACCGCGGCGCCGGGCACGTCGGCCAGCACGTGCGCGGGCAGCACGGTGTGCCGGGCGCCCCAGTGGTCGCCGGGCGTCGCGGCCGCGGCCACCTCCTCGAGGGCGGCGCGCACGTGCGCCGGCCCGTCGATGCCCAGGTCGGTGCGGTCGAGCAGCGCCGCGAGGGCGGCGCCTACCCGGCCCCGGACGCCGAACCACGCGTCGAACGCCGGACCCGCGCGGTGCGGGGCGGCCAGGGCGGCGATCGCGGGCTCGGCGACGAGCCGGCCGACGAGCACCGCGCGCAGGTCGGCGAGCAGCGCGGCCTCCGGGGAGTCGGCGTCCATGTGCAGGTCCCACGCCAGCAGGCGGTCGCGCACCGCCCCGGCCGCGGGCGTGAGGCCGTCGACCCCGGCGACGTGCCGCAGCAGCCGCCCGGCGCCGGCCCAGTGCGTGTCGGCGTGGATCTCCGCCATGTCGCCCGGGCCGAGCGCGCGGTCGCGGCGGTCGGCGAGCAGGGCGCGCAGCCGGACCGCGCGGTCGGGCGCGTAGACGCTGCCGTGGTCGCGGTCAGGTGCGGACGGCCACTCGTTCGCGTCGACCGCGGCGTCGGTGACGACCCGCGGCGCGGCGAGCGTGCGCCACGGTCGCGGCGCGTGCGCGGCTTCCCACGCGTGCAGGGGCAGCAGGCGCTCCTCCCGGGGGCGGTCCGCGACGCGGCCGGCGTCGAAGGTGAGCACCGTGCCGTCCGCGTCCGCGGCGACGACGCGGTTGACCGGGTCGACCCAGCCCGCGAGCGCGGCGGCCACGTCCCGCGCCGTGCGGGCACGCAGCAGCGGACGCAGGGACGCGAACCCGAGGTCCGCGTCCACCCGCGTCTGCATCCGCACCGACCGGGCCTCCTCGACCGTCGCGCGCGGCACCGCGCCCGTCGTCACGTCGTCCTGGCCGGCCCCCGCGCGCAGGTCCGGGGCGGGGCCGGCGTCCTGCCCCGGCCCGTCGCGGCGCTCCCCGGCGGGCGCGCCGTCCGCGTCCGCCGGCATCCCGCGCACCACGACCGGCCCCCGACCGGTCTCCAGGACGTCGACCGTCAGCGGCTCGCCGCCCCGCACGCGCACCCGCGCGCTCGCGTGCTCGACGGGCTCCCAGCCGTCGGGCCCGAGCGCCTCCCACGCGCCCCCGCCGGTACGCCGCAGCCGCTCGCGGAAGACCTCGGCGGCGTGCGCGGCGGCGTTGGTGATGCCCCATGCCGCGGACCCGGCGTGCCCGAAGTGCGGCAGCCCGGGAACGCCGGGGAACGCGAGCCCCAGCACGTCGTACTCCGGGCAGGCGAGGCGGATCTGCTGGTAGACGCCGGGCAGCTCCAGCACGCGGTGCGGGTCGCCCGCGAGCAGCGGCGCGCCGGACGCGGTGCGCGAGCCGTGCAGCGCCCACGCGTTGGACCCGCTGGTCGGCCCGTCGGACGCGGGGTCGAACAGCCGCACGAGGTCGAGCGGGTCGACCGCCGCCAGCCCGGCGTGGCCGGACTCGCGCGCGGTGCGGGCCACGTGGTCGTGCCACAGCACGCGCGGGAACGTCGAGAACAGCGCGTGGTTGACGAGGAAGACGCCCAGCGGTGCCCACGCGGGCCACGGGTCGTCGGGCGTCGTGCCGCCGAGGACGCGGTCGAGCTCCGCCACCTCGGCGGGGGGCCCGGCCGACGCCAGGCCGGCGTTCACCCCGGCCGTGTACGCGTCGACCCACGCCCGGTCGTCGGCGCCGAGCGCCGCGTACGCGCGCTGCGCGGTGTCCGGCAGGCGCAGCCGGTGCGCGACGACGTCCCACGCGACGCCGGCGTCGCCGAGGTGCTCGGCGAGCCGGCCCTCCGCGCGCCACCGGTCCGTCTGCACCTGCCACGCGCGGTCGCGCGCCGTCACCCACCCCTGCCCGTGGGCCAGCGCGAGCTCGTCGGACGCACGCACGTGCGGCACGCCCAGCGCGTCCCGGAAGACCTCGAACCCCACGTCAGGCAGTCTCACACGTCAGGCAGTCTCGCCCGTCGCGCCGCGGGCGGCCCGGCCGGCCCGGTCGCCCGTTCCGGCGTCGCCCGCCCGGTCGTCGCCCGGCCGGCCGTCACCCGGTCGGCCGACGCCCGCAGGGGCGACACCGACCGGGCTGCCACCCCCGGCGACCGCCCCGCGGGCCACCGGGTTCGCGAGCGTCCCCGCGTAGATGAGCGACGACGACTGGTCCGCCAGGTCGACCATCTGCAGCGTGTTGCGCAGCTGCAGCCGGTTGAGGCAGGAGTGCGCGAACCGGGCGGCGCGCAGGTCGACGCCCGACGGCAGGTCCGGGTGGTCGGCCGCGTGCGCGTCGATCGTCTCCGCGACGACGCCCCAGAACACGCCCTCGGTGAGCACGCCGTCGGTCACGAGCACGGCCGCGAGGTGCCGCAGCACGCCGTCGAACACGTCGGTGAACACGGCCAGCGCCTTCTCGTCGTCGTCGACGACGGCCCGGATGCGCTCCACCTCCGGCGGCAGGGGACGGTCGGACAGGACGGCGACCTCCTCGCCGATGTCCTTGAGGAACGCGCCGACGGGCACGTGGTCGGCCCACACGAGGATGACGTTCTCGCCGTGCGGCATGAACGCGAGGTCGTGCGCGCGCAGGCAGTGCACCAGCGGGCGCAGGTAGACGCGCAGGTACGCGCGCAGCCAGTCGGCCGGGTCGAGGCCCGACGCGCGGACCGCCGCGGTGGCGAACGCGTCGCCGGCGGCGTCGCGGTGCAGCAGGGCCGCCATCGTCGTCGCCCGCTGCCCGGGCGCCAGCAGCGTGTGCGGCTGCTCGCGCCACAGCGCGGCGAGCATCTTGCGGTGCGCGTTCGGGCGGGGCGTGCGGTGGTAGACGTCGCCCGTGTACCCGATCGACGCGCGCTCGCGCAGCACCCGCACGCCGCACGCGGCGAGCTCGGGGTCGGTGTCGACGAGGTCCGCCACCCAGTCGTTGATCGCCGGGGTGGCGCGCATGTACGCGGGCGACAGGCCGCGCAGGAAGCCCATGTTCTGGATCGCGACGGCCGTCTTGACGTAGTGCCGGTCGGGGCGGTCGGCGTTGAGGAACGTGCGCACGGACTGCTGCGCTCGGTAGGTGTCGTCCGACTCGCCGAGCAGGACGAGGTCGCGGCGGGCGACGTCGGGCGCGAACGTCACCGCGACGCGGTGCTCCCACTGCCACGGGTGCACGGGCAGGTACCGGTAGTCGGCGGGGTCGAGGCCGAGGTCGCGCAGCCGGGCCGCGAAGCGGTCGCGCGTCGCCGGGTCGAGCTCGTGCCGGTACAGCGCGTCCTCGGTGAGCCCCGCGCCCGTGGCGACGTGGCTGACGGCGCGGCGCGCGGCGAGCCACACGAGGCGGACGGACCGCCCGGCCTCCGGCGCGTAGGCGTCGTGCTCGCCGACGCCGTAGCCGATGCGGCCGTTGTTCGCCACGAACGACGGGTGCCCCTCCGTCATCGCCTGCTCGACGTCGGCGAGGCCGGCGTGCAGCAGCTCGGCGCTGCTCGGCCCGCCGCGCGCGCGCCGGTACGCCGCGCTCGCGAGCGTCGAGGACAGCTCCTCGAGGTACAGCGCGAGCAGGTCGTCCGGGATGCGCAGCAGCGGCTGCAGCTCGAGCACGAGGTCCAGCACGTCGAGCGGCGCCGGGCGGCCGTCGCGCTCGCGGGTGAGCGTCGCGCGGTCGACGGCCCAGTGCTCGAGCGCCAGCCGCCGCGCCCGGAAGCGGTAGACGGCGCGGACGCCGCCGGGGGCGTCGAGCGTCACGACGTACGGGCGCTCCTGGCCCTGCCGGGCGGGCAGCGACCGGTCGAGCGACGGTGCGAGCAGCCGCTCGTGCGCGAACTCGGCGAGCGCCTTCGCGACGAGGTGGCGCTGCGCGGCCTCCAGGTGCTCGGGCGTGAGGTGCTCGGCGGGGTGCGGCGAGCGGGCGACGGTGGGCGCGGGGGCCAGGGCGGTCGACGTCATCGGGCGTCCTCGTGGGTCGTGGCGGCGCCGAGCCGGCTGGCGGCGAAGTCGTCGCGTGTGCACACGGACAACGCGGCCCGCTTGCCGGGCAGGTCGACCTCGCGCACGACGCGGAAGCCCGCGGCGGCGTTCTTGGCGGCGATGGCGGTGTTGCGGACGTCCGGCTCGACGACGACGCGCTGGGCGCGCAGCGTGCCGAAGCAGAAGCGCATCGTCGCGGCCATGACGGCGTCGGTGAGGCCGTGCAGGCGCGGCCCCTCGGGCGGGGCGACGAGCAGGTGCATGCCCACGTCGCCCGTGCGGGCGCGGTAGAGGCCCGCGAGCAGGACGCGCGACGGGTCGTACGTCTCGACCATGAACGCCGGGCGCCCGGCGACGCGGCCGATCCACGCGTGCTCGTCGGTGGCCGCCGCGAGCCGCTGCTCGTACGCCAGCACCTCGTCGAGCCCGAGGTCCGTCATCCGCCAGGACGCGGACGCCGGGTGCGTGAGCCAGTGGTGCAGGACGAGGGCGTCACGCTCGGGGACGACGCGGTCGAGCCGGACCGGCCCGATGCGCTTCCACGCCTCGTCGCGCACGGTCTGCGCGGACAGCGGCTCGGTCGCCTGCGAGCGCCAGCCGGTCACCGGCCGCCCTCGTCGGCGAGGGC
Organism: Cellulomonas shaoxiangyii; assembly: GCF_004798685.1. NCBI lineage: Bacteria > Bacillati > Actinomycetota > Actinomycetes > Micrococcales > Cellulomonadaceae > Cellulomonas > Cellulomonas shaoxiangyii. The sequence continues at coordinate 3,588,504 of NZ_CP039291.1, forward strand.
GGCGGCGGGCGCCGCGAGGGTGGCGGCGGGCGCGGCCGGCGCCGGCACCGTGCCGGCCGGGGGCGGCTCGTGACCGGTCGGCACGCCGAACTCCTGGAACGCGATGCGCCGCTCGCGCGGGTACACCTCGCGCCCGCACACCGCCGCCAGGATCGCGGACGACCGCCACGGGCCGAAGCCCAGGTCCGGCGCGGTGAGCCCGTGCGTGTGCTCCTCGCCGTTCTGCACGAACACGCGGCCGCGGCCGCCGTCGACGGAGTAGTCGCGGGCCACGTCCAGCCGCCCGCGCTCGTCCCAGGCGAGCCGGTGCGCGATGCCGAGGACGACGTCCGGCACCTGCGCCGCGTACCCGGTGGCCAGCACGAGCGCCTCGGTCGTGCGCTCGTGCTCCGTGCCGAGCTGCGCGTGCCGCAGCCGCAGCGTGTACCGCGCGCCGTCCCACGACGCGCCCAGCACCTCGGTGTCGGTGAGCAGCGTGGTGGGCACGGGTCCGGCGGCGCTCCTGCGGTAGAGGGCGTCGTAGATGTCGTCGACGAGGCCGGCGCTGATGCCCTTGGAGAGGCCGCGCTGCTCGCGCGCGAGCCGGTCGCGGACGTCCACCGGCAGGGCGTGGAAGTGGTCGGTGTACTCCGGCGACGTCATCTCGAGGGTCAGCTTCGTGTACTCCATCGGGAAGAAGCGGGGCGAGCGCGTGACCCAGTCCAGGCGCGGACCGCCCGGGCCGGTGGACTCGAGCAGGTCGCGGTAGACCTCCGCGGCGGACTGGCCCGATCCGACGACGGTGACGGAGGCGGCGGCCCGGAGCCGGTCCCGCTGCGGCAGGTAGTCCGACGAGTGCACGACCGGCCCGCCGAGCCCGCGCAGCGCCGCCGGGACGACCGGCTGCGTGCCGACGCCGAGCACCACGTGGCGCGTCCGGTAGGACTCCACGCCGCCGTCCGTCGTGCGCGCGTGCACGACGTACAGGTCGTCGTCGTGCGGGTCGACCTCGACCGACGTCACGGTCCGGCCCCACCGGAGCGCGGGCAGCTGCGCGGCCACCCACCGGCAGTACGCGTCGTACTCCGCGCGCAGCGGGTAGAAGCTCTCGCGGATGTAGAACGCGTAGAGCCGGCCCGTCGCCTTGAGCCACGCGAGGAACGAGTACGGGCTGGTCGGGTCGGCCATCGTCACGAGGTCCGCGAGGAACGGGACCTGGGTCGTCGCGCCCTCGAGCATCATCCCGGGGTGCCAGCGGAACTCCGGGGCCGTGTCGAGGAAGACCGTGTCGAGGTCGAGCGGCGCCGCGAGAGCCGCCAGGCCGAGGTTGAACGGGCCGATGCCGACGCCGACGACGTCGTGCACGCGCGCGTCGGTGGGGCTCGCCGCCCCGCTCACCGCGCCACCGCCGCGTCCGCGGCCAGCAGGTCGCCGCCCTCGACCAGCGCGGCCGCCGCCTGCCGGACCAGCTCGAGCACGCGCCGCACGTCCGCGACCGTCGTGGCCGGGTTGAGCAGCGTGAGCTTGAGGCACGGGCGGCCGTCGACGGTCGTGCGGGCCACGAGGGCGCGGCCGGAGTCGAACAGCACGCGGCGCACCTGCGCGACGAGGGCGTCGGCGCGCGCGTCGTCCAGCCCGTCGGGCTGGTACCGGAACATCACGGTGGACAGGTCGGTCGGGGACAGCAGGCGCAGGTCGGGGTCGGCGCCGACGACCCGGTGCACGGCGGCGGCCAGGTCGATCGTCGCGTCGACCATGTCCCCGATGCCGTCCGCGCCGAGCGCACGCAGCGTCGCCCACAGCTTGAGCGCGTCGAACCGGCGGGTCGTCTGCAGGGACACGTCGACCTGGTTCGGCTCCTGCTCGCCCGCGGGGTTGAGGTAGTCCGCGTGGTGCGCGACGAGCCGCAGGTCGGCGGCGTGCCGCACGACCAGCGCGGACGACGACACGGGCTGGAAGAAGGCCTTGTGGAAGTCCACCGTCACCGAGCGGGCGCGCTCGACGCCGTCGAGCAGGTGCCGGCGCGTGCGGCTGACCAGCAGCCCGCAGCCGTACGCCGCGTCGACGTGCAGCCACACGTCGGCGGCGTCGCACGTGTCGGCGATCGCCGCGAGCGGGTCGACGCACCCGCGGTCGGTCGTGCCGGCGGTCGCGACGACGACCATCGGCAGGCGCGCGTCCTCCTCGACGTGCCGCAGCGCGATGGCCAGGGCGTCGGGGCGCATCCGGCCCTGCTCGTCCACGGGGACGAGCCGCACCGCGTCCGGCGCGAGCCCCAGCAGGCGCGCGGACTGCTGCACCGAGAAGTGGCTGGAGGCGGTCGCGAGCACGACCAGGTCGCGGCCGGCGGCACCCGGCGCGGACGCCAGCGCGTGCTCGCGCGCCAGCAGCAGCGCCTGCAGGTTCGACTGCGTGCCGCCCGACGTGAAGATGCCGCCGCCGGCGAGGAAGCCGATGCGGCCCGCGGTCCACGCGACGAGCCGGCGCTCCATGAGCGTGCCGACCGTCGACTGGTCGTAGGTGTCGACGCTCGCGTTCACCGCGGCGATCACGGCCTCCGCGGCGACCGCCGGCACGGCCACCGGGCAGTTGAGGTGCGCGGTGTACGCGGGGTCGTGGAACCACACGGCGTGCTGCGCGAACAGCTCGTCGACCTCTCGCAGCGCGGCGGCCGTCCCGCGGCCGGGACCGTCGAGGTCGACCGCGTCGACGAGCGCCTGCAGGTGCTCGCGGCTCGCGCCCGAGAAGGGCTGGGTGGTGGTGCGGAACCGAGCCGCGACCCGGTCGACGGTGCCGCGCATCGCGTCGACGTAGGCGTCGGCGGTGGCGGCGGACAGCAGCTCGTGCACGCGTGGTACTCCCCCTGCGGCGGGCACGTCCCGCTGCGGGACGCGCATGTGAGGCGGACCTCAGTTAGGCGTGCCTAACGTACGCGAATCGGACGATCCGTCAAGGAGCGTCCGCGCGGTCGCCGGGGGGCCGCGACCGGGCGTTCGGCCGTCCGCGCAGGTCAGCGCGTGCGCACCGGCAGCCAGTCGAGGACGTCGCGGATGTGCTCGTCCCAGAACCCCCACTCGTGGTCGCCGGGGTGGACGTGCGCGTCGACCTCGACGCCGCGCGCTGCGGCGTGCTCGACGAAGAGGTGCTGGGCGTCCAGCAGGAAGTCCTGCGACCCGCACGTCGCGTACAGCGCGGGCAGCGACGCCGGGTCGGCGCGGTCGAGCAGCGTCAGCAGGTCGTCGTCCGTGCCCGCCGGGTCCGCGCCGGCCCACACGTGCGGCACCCGCACGTGGAGGTCCGCCGCCCGCGGCCCGCCCACCACGAGCGCCCCCGAGAGGCTCGCCGCCGCCGCGAACCGCTCCGGCTGCCGCAGCGCCCACTTGAACGCGCCGTACCCGCCCATCGACAGGCCCGCGACGAACGTGTCTTCGCGCCGGTCCGACACGCGGAAGAAGTGCTGCACCACCCGCGGCAGCTCCTCCGACAGGTACGTCCAGTACCGCCCGCCGTGCGCCTCGTCGGTGTAGAACGACCGCGCCACGCGCGGCATCACGACCGCGATCCCGCGCTCGGCGACGTACCGCTCGATCGACGTGCGCCGCAGCCAGATCGTCTCGTCGTCGCTCAGCCCGTGCAGCAGGTACAGCACGGGCGGCGGCCCGGCGAGGTCCGAGCCGCCCATGCCGATCTGGCCGCGCGCCGCCTCCGGCAGCAGCACGGTCACCGACGTGTTCAGCTCGAGCGCCTCGGAGAAGAAGTGGCAGGTCAGCAGCGCCATCGCGGCATCCTTCCGGTGGTGGGGTACGGCTCGACGCTAGCCGGGCCGCGAGGCGACGGCGCGGCCGGTGGGGTCCGTCAGGCAGTGCGCGTCAGGCGGTGCGTGTCAGGCGGTGCGCGCCGCCAGCAGCGCGTCCAGGACGACGGCCGCCGCCTCCGCGAGCGGGGCATCGGTGCGCTCGGCGTCCGGGGACGGCCGGTCCGTCAGGATCGCGAGCACGACCGGCGCGCCCTCGGGTGTGCCGAGCGGCCCCGGCCAGACGACGGCGACGTCGTTGCGGGTGGCGTACGCGCCGGCGCCCGTCTTGTCGCCGACGGTCCACCCGGGGCGGGCGGCGGCGCGGACCAGCGCGTCCCCGGTGGTGTTGCGGACCAGCCAGTCGGCGAGGACCTCGCGCTCGCGCGCACCGAGCGCGTCGCCGACGACCAGGGTGCCGTACGTCGCCGCGAGCGCGCGGGGCGTGCTGGTGTCGCGCTCGTCGCCGGGTGCGGTGGCGTTGAGCCCGGGCTCCCAGCGGTCGCTGCGCGTGACGTCGTCGCCGATGCCCCGCACGTAGGCCGTGAGGCCCGTGGGCCCGCCGGCATCCCGCAGCAGCAGGTTGCCCGCGGTGTTGTCGCTGTACCGGACCGCCGCGTCGCCGAGCTCGCGCCACGTCATCGTGCCGCCGATCCGCTCCCCCGTGACGGGCGAGAAGTCCACGAGGTCGTCGGCCGTGACGGGGACCGCCTCGTCGAGTCCCGCGACCCCACGTGCTGCCAGGACCGCGGCCGCCGCGAGCGGCTTGACCGTCGAGCAGAACGCGAACCGCTCGTCGGCGCGGTGGCCGGTCGTGCGGCCCTGCGCGGTGTCGACCGCGTGCACCCCGAGGCGCACGCCGTGCCGCGCCTCGACGTCCGCGAGCGCGGCCGTGAGGTCGAGGGCGGGCGGGGCGGTGGGCGTCGCGGACGGCGTCGGGGTGGACGTCGCGGTCGCGACCGACGACGTGGCGTCACGTGGCGCGGTGCACGCGGCGACGAGCAGCGCGAGCGCGCCGACCTGCAGGACGGCGCGGCGGCTCGGGCCGGACGCGTGCGACATCGTGAACCTCCGTGCGGGGGACGGCCGGGACGTGCACCGCCCGCCGACGCCCATCATGCCCGGGCGGAGTGCGCCGGGCGCCGATGGGTGGGGCGAGGACGCGTCGGCCGCTGCCGCCCGTCCCCGCGCGTCAGACGAACAGGCAGAACGGGTGGGCGTCGAGGTCGAGCATGACCCGGACCTCGTCCTGCGGCTGGACGTCGGCCTCCCGCGCGCCGCACTCCAGCGCCCACGCGACGGCCGCGTCGAGGTCGTCGACCTGGATGTCGAGGTGCTGCGTCGACCGCTGCTCCCCGGCCCGGGCGGGCCACACCGGCGGCGTCCACTCGCGCTCGTGCTCGACGTTGATGGTCATCCCGGCCTCGCCCGCGGGCGGCTTCACCTGCGCCCACGTGATGCCGTTCGGGTCGCCGGGGTCGGCCTCCTCCTCGACGGTCACGCGCCCGCCGAGCAGCCGCGCGTAGAAGTGCGCCTGCTCGTGCGGGCGCGCGGTGCTGATCGTCATGGAGGTCGCCCGCAGCCGCGGCCGCGCGGCGCCCCCGCCGGACGGGGAGGTGCCGGACGAGGAGGTGCCGAAGGCGTCGTCGCTCATCCTCGGGATGCTGCCACGCCCCACCGACACCCTCCCCCGCCCCCTCCCCCGCTCCCCTCTCCCCACCCGCCACTCCCCCACGAACCCGGACTTCCTCAGCACCCCCGCGCCCACGCCCTGACGAAGTCCGGGTTCGACGGGGGGTGAAGGGGTGGGACGGGCGGGGTCGGCCGCGGGCGACGAGATCCGGGTTCGACGCCCGGTGACACCGGGCCTGGCGGCGTGGAACGTCGTCACGAGGCCGCCACGCCCGGGTTCAACCGCCCGGGTAGGTGCCGGTCAGCCGCGGGCGACGCGGGCCGGGTTCGATGCCCGGTGACACCGGGCCTGGCGGCCGGGAACGGGGTCACGAGGCCGCCGGGCCCGGGTTCACCGCCGGGCAGCGGGCCGGGTCAGCCGCGGGCGACGCGGCGGAGGAGGGTCAGCAGCTCGGTCTGCTCCGCGGGGGTCAGGACGTCGAGGCGGGCGCGCGCGCCCTCCTGGCGGCGCTCCGACAGCCGCGCGAGCTGCGCGCGGCCCGCGTCGGTGAGCTCCACGAGCGTCGCGCGGCGGTCCGCCGGGTCGGGGACGCGCCGCACCCAGCCGTCCTCCTCGGCCTGGTCGACCTTCGACGTGACGGAGCGGGGCGCCACGTCGAGGACGTCGGCGAGCTCGCCCAGCCGGCGCGGCCGGTCGCAGCGGTCGAGGGTGCGCAGCAGCCGCAGCTGCCCGGGCGTCATCTCGTGGCCGAGCAGCTCGGACGCCTCGCGCCGGACGTTGCGGAGCACGTCGTGCAGGAGCTCGAGGAACTCCTCGGACGGGCCGGTCGGCCCGCCGTTGCGGGGCGCGCCGTCGGCCGGCGGGGCGTCGTCCTCGTGCAGCGGGGCGTCCACGGGTCGAGGCTAGTCGGGAATGAAACCGAAGTGAATCGCGCTCATGGTGAGGTAACCTCACTAATCGCGGTCGCACCGGCCGCCCACCTCCGGACCCAGGAGGCCCCATGACTCCCCCCTCGATGCCCAGCGGCGGCAACGCCGTCCGCGGCTTCACGCGCGACCCCGCGGTCAAGGCCCAGCGCCTGCACCGCGGCTCGCTGCGCCGCATCCTCGCGTTCGCGCGCCCCTACCGCGCCCAGCTCGCGGTCTTCCTCGTCCTCATCGCGCTCGGCGCCGCCGCCGGCGCCCTCACCCCCTGGCTGCTGCAGCGGCTCATCGACGACGGCATCAACCGCGGCGACACCCGCGTCGTCGTCGGCGTCGCCGCCACGGTCGCCGGCCTCGCGGTCGTCTCCGCGATCCTCGGCGTCGCCGAGCGGTGGGTGTCGGCGCGCATCGGCGAGGGCCTGATCCACGACCTGCGCACCGCGGTGTTCGACCACGTGCAGCGCATGCCGCTCGCGTTCTTCTCCCGCGCCCGCACGGGCGCGCTCGTGCAGCGGCTCAACGGCGACGTGCTGGGCGCCCAGCAGGCGTTCACGTCCACGCTGTCCAACGTCGTGAGCAACTCGCTCACGGTCGCGTTCGTGCTGGCCGCGATGCTGTCGATGTCGTGGCAGCTCACGCTGCTCTCGCTCGTCCTGCTGCCCGTCTTCGTGCTGCCCGCCCGGTGGTTCGGGCGCAAGATCGCCGCGATCACGCGCGAGTCCTACGAGCTCGGCGCCGACGCCTCGCAGACGATGACCGAGCGGTTCAACGTCGCCGGCGCGCACCTGGTGAAGGTCTTCGGCGACCCGGCGGTCGAGTCCGCCGCCTACGCCGAGCAGACCGCGCGCGTGCGCGACATCGGCGTCAAGCGCGCCCTGTACTCGACGTGGTTCCGCATCGGCCTGACCACCGTGGCGTCCATCGCGACCGCGATCGTCTACGGCCTCGGCGGCCTGCTCGCCATCCGCGACGAGCTCACCGTCGGCGTCGTCGTCGCGCTCGCCGCCTACCTCGGCCGGCTCTACGGCCCGCTGACCGCGATGTCGAACGTGCAGGTCGACGTCATGACCGCGCTCGTCTCCTTCGAGCGCGTGCTCGAGGTGCTCGACCTCGTCCCGACCGTCGGCGAGAAGCCCGACGCCGCGGACCTGCGCACGGCCGTCGCCGCGCGCGGCGCGAGCGTCGAGCTCGACCACGTCGCCTTCCGGTACCCCTCCGCCGGCGAGGTCTCGCTCGCGTCGCTCGAGTCGGTCGCGACCCTCAGCCACGACCCCGTCGCCGACACCCTCCACGACGTCACGTTCTCCGTGCCCGCGGGCGCGATGGTCGCCCTCGTCGGCCCCTCGGGCGCCGGCAAGACGACGATCTCGCAGCTCGTCACGCGCATGTACGACCCCACGCGGGGCGCCGTCCGGATCGCCGGGCAGGACCTGCGCGACGTCACGGCCGAGTCGCTGCGTGCGACCGTCGGCGTCGTCAGCCAGGAGGCGCACCTCTTCCACGACACGATCGCGGGCAACCTCCGCTTCGCCCGGCCCGACGCCACCGACGCGGACATCGAGCGGGCCCTGCGCGCCGCGCACGTGTGGGACCTCGTCGCGTCGCTGCCGGACGGCATCGGGACCGTCGTCGGCGACCGCGGCTACCGCCTCTCGGGCGGCGAGCGCCAGCGGCTCGCGATCGCGCGGCTGCTGCTCAAGGCGCCCGACGTCGTCGTGCTGGACGAGGCCACGGCCCACCTCGACTCGGAGTCCGAGGCGGCCGTGCAGGCCGCCCTCGACGAGGCGCTCACCGGGCGGACCTCGCTGGTCATCGCGCACCGCCTCTCCACCGTCCGGCAGGCCGACCTCATCGTGGTCGTCGAGGCGGGACGCGTCGTCGAGCAGGGCACGCACGCCGACCTGCTCGCCCGCGGCGGCCTGTACGCGGACCTGTACCGCACGCAGTTCGCGCAGGCCGCGGTCGCCTGAGCCGCCCGCCCCGCGCCGATCCCCGGAGGCGGGCGTACCGTCGATGAGATGGGGGCTAACAGGGGCAGGACGGGCATCCGCGCATGCCTGGTGGCAGCGGCGGCACTCGCGGTGGGGGCGTGCGGCACGGGGACGACGGAGCCGACGGCGACGTCGTCGTCGACGACGACGACGCCGACCGGGTCCGCGTCACCGAGCGCGACGAGCAGCGCGAGCGGCACCGCCACGGGCGACGCCGTGGCGAGCCCGTCGCTCGAGAGCCTGCAGGAGCAGGTGGTGGACCAGTTCGAGCCGATGGAGTACGACGACGCCGAGGCCGGCCTCACCATCCGGTACCACCTGTTCCTCCCGGAGGGCTACGACGGCGACGAGTCGTACCCGATGGTCGTGTTCATCTCCGACTCCAGCCGCGTCGGCGACGACGTCGGCGCGCCGCTCGCCGACTACGGCGCGCTGATCTGGGCGAGCGAGCAGCAGCAGGCGCGCCAGCCCACCCTCGTCCTCGTCCCGCAGTACCCCGAGGTGATCATCGACGACCTCGACGGACACACCGTCAGCGACTACGTCGACATGACGGCCGGCCTGATCCGGGCCGTGCAGGAGGACTACGAGGTCGACTCCGACCGCATCTACGGCACCGGCCAGTCCATGGGCGCGATGACGGTCATGTACCTCGCCGCCCAGCAGCCGGACCTGTTCGCCGCCGAGCTCCTCGTCTCCGGCCAGTGGGACACGGCCGACCTGCAGGGCCTGACGGAGGAGACGTTCGTGTACGTCGCCGCCGGCGGGGACGAGCGGGCCACGCGCGGGCAGGACGACGTCGAGGCGATGCTCGACGAGGCGAACGTGCCCTTCGGGACCGCGACGTGGGACGCCACGTGGTCGCCGACGCGCCTCGAGGAGGCCGCGGACGAGCTGCTCGCCGACGACGACCGGATCTACTTCGTCACCTTCGAGGCGGGCACGGTCCTGGAGGCCGGCGGGTCGGACGACGGGCGCACCAGCGAGCACATGGCGTCGTTCCAGCCGGCCTACGAGATCGCGGCCCTGCGCGACTGGCTGGTCGAGCAGGAGGACTGACGGACCGTCCCCCGCCGCCCCCACCGTCAGCGGGGCAGCAGGCGGGGCGCGCCGATGCGGACGTCCACGCCCGGGGACCACGTCACGTGCGGCGCCCCCGACGGCGCGGGCAGCCCGCACCACGTCAGCAGGTCGGTGTCGAGCTCGGTCACGCCCGCCGCGTGCAGGGGCCACGCCGCGTGGTCGACCGGCACGCGCCACAGCCGCCCCGCGCGCTGCGTGTACGCGTTCCACCGGCCCGTCACGGAGTCGAGCCAGCGGTCGGGCGCCACGCGGCCGCCGGGCACCACGGTCGCCCGCAGCGCGCCGCCCGCGGCACCGCGCGCCGCGTACGTCGTCAGGCCCGCCGCGTCGCGCACCGCCCCCTGCGCGCGCCGGTACGGCAGCCCGATGGAGCGCAGCCCCGCGACCACGGCCGCGCGCGAGCACAGCAGCGTGAGGAACCACAGCCCGTCGGTCCCGCTGGCGGGGTGGCGCACGTACGTGCGCACGTTCACCTCGACGACGCGTGACCACGGCGGCGGGGACGGCAGCCCGGGCGCCCGCAGGTCCCGCAGCAGGAACGGGGTCACCGCGACCCACGCCGCACCGTCGACGACGTCGGGCACGAGGCCGTCGGGCAGCAGCGGCGCGATGTCGTCGGGACGGCACGGCCAGTGCAGGAACGTCAGGGACTCCCAGCGCATGAGGCTCACGGGCACGCGCACCCGGGCGTCGGGCAGCCGTCCGCTCACCGTCGCGCCCCGATGCGCGCGGTGCGGTCCACGCCGTCCGCCGGCTCGCCGACCCCTACCCGTCCCACGTCACCGCCCGGTGCTGACCCGGCTGGGCGGCCCTCCCGGGCCGCCCCCGCCTCACGACCATCCTGTCCCGGGTGGCGCCCGCGGTCGCGCCGAGGGCCGGTACGCGGCGCGTCAGTGCGTGAGCTTGAGCCCGACGACGCAGCCGACGATGCCGAGGATGAGCAGCACCTTCACCAGCGACGCCGGCTCGGCGCCGGTCGCCATCGCGTACAGCACGGTCAGCGACGCGCCGATGCCCACCCACACGGCGTAGGCGGTCCCGGTCGGCAGCTCGCGCATCGCGTACGCGAGGCCGCCCATCGACGCCAGCAGGGCGACGCCGAACACGACCGTCGGGCCGACCCTCGAGAAGCCGTCGGAGCGCCCGAGGGCGGTCGCCCACACGGCCTCGAGGACACCGGACAGGGCGAGCACGAGCCAGGACATGCGGACCCCCGTGGCCGCCGTCTTGTCGCCCTCCGGGTACGGCGCCGCTCGTCCGGGGGGCCGCTCACGACGCGGCGCACGTCACGACACGGTGCGCACGGGCGCGGCCCCGCGGCCATCGTGGCACACGGGGCGCGCCCGCCCGTCAGCAGCCGCCCGGCTGCTGCTCGCCCAGCTGCTGCTCGCCCGGCTGGACGTCGCCCGGCTGCTCGTAGCCCCGGATGGCGTCGACCTTGGCGGCCGACGACGACGCGGTGTCGAACTCGTGGTCCAGCCACTCGCGCACGAGCACCTTCGCGAGCTCGAGGCCGATCACGCGCTGCCCCAGGCACAGGACCTGCGCGTCGTTCGACAGCACCGAGCGCTGCACCGAGAACGTGTCGTGCGCGGTCACGGCGCGCACGCCGGGCACCTTGTTCGCCGCGATCGCCATCCCGAGCCCCGTGCCGCACACCAGGAGGGCGCGGTCCGCCTGCCCGCCCGCGACGCGACGGGCCGCCGCGACCGCGACGTGCGGGTACGCGGTGTCCTCCCCGGCGTGCACGCCCACGTCCTCCACCAGCTCGACCCGCGGGTCGGCCCGCAGCAGGTCCGCCAGGGCGTCCTTGTACGCCAGCCCCGCGTCGTCGGCTCCGACGACGATCCTCGCCACGCTCATCTCGTCCCCTCCTCGTCCGGTCCGTCCGCGGCGCGCGCCGCGGACCACACCGCTGTGAGCACCGCCGCGAACGACACGGCGCCGGGGTCGGGCGTCCCCACGCTCCGCTCGGCCAGCGGCCGAGCGCGCCCGAGCCGCGGCCGCAGGCCGGCCGTGGCGCTCGCCGCGGCGTCGGCCGCCGCGAGCGCGTCCCGCCACGCCACGTCCAGGGGCACGCCCGCGGCGGCGGCCCGCTCGAGCTCGCCCGCGAACGGCTCGGCGGCGTCGAGCATCGTCTTGTCGCCGGGCCGCGCACCGCCGAGCGCCGCGACGGCGTCGACCCCCGCGCGCACCGCCCGGGCGGCGCGGGTCAGCGGGTCGGCCGCGGGCCGCGCCCCGAGCGCGTCGGCGGCCGCGGAGACGCCCGCGCCCCACAGCACGCCCGACGTGCCGCCCGCGCGGTCCGCCCAGGCCTGGCCCGCGTCGCGCAGGCACGCGGCGGCGCCGTGTCCCGCGTCGGCGGAGGCGGTGGCGGCGTCGGACGCGGCACCCGCGCCCCGCACCATGCCGCGCCCGTGGTCGCCGTCGCCCGCGACCGCGTCGAGCCGGCCCAGCTCGCCCTCGAGCTCCCCGAGCACCGCGACGACGCGCTGCAGCGCCGCGACCAGCACGATCGCCTCGGCGGCGTCGGCCGGGTCCACCACGCGCGGCTGCGCGTCGGCGGGGTCTGCGTCGGCGGGGTCTGCGTCGGCGGACGCTGCGTCGGCGGGCGGTCCGGTCACCGCCGACGACGCGGCCCCGGCGCCGCCGGCCCCCTCCGACCCGTCGGCCACCGGGACGTCACCGCGCCGGTAGGCGGGCGTGTGCGCCGGCGCGCACCACAGGCGCTCCAGCTCGTCGTCGAGCCACACGAGGGTCAGCGAGCACCCGGACATGTCGAGGCTCGTGACGAGCTCCCCGGCCTCGGGCGCCACGACCTGCAGGCCGGCCGCGTCGAGGCGTGCGCGCACGGCCCGCCACAGCACGAACAGCTCCTCGTACTTGGTCCGCCCCAGCCCGTTGAGCACCGCCGCGACCCGGGTCGCCGCACCGGCGGGCCGCTCCGCCAGCAGCCGGTCGACGAGCAGGGTCGCGAGCTCCGTCGCGCTGCACGCCGGCACCTCGCCGATGCCGGGCTCGCCGTGGATGCCCACGCCGATGCCGAACATGCCCTCGGGGACGGTGAACAGCGGCGCGTCCGCGCCGGGCAGGGTGCAGCCGTCGAACGCGACGCCGAGCGTGCGCGTGCGGTCGTTGGCGTGCGTCGCGGCCGCGACGACCTCCTCGAGCGACGCACCCGCGGCCGCGGCCGCACCGGCGGCCTTGAACACGACGAGGTCACCCGCGATCCCGCGGCGGCGGTCCGCCTCGTCCGCCGGGGCGGACGCGATGTCGTCGGTCACGACGAGGAACTCCGCGGGCACGCCGCGGCGGCGCAGCTCGTCGCGCGCGAGCGTGAAGTTCATGACGTCACCGGCGTAGTTGCCGGTGAGCAGCAGGACGCCGGCGTCGCCCGCCGCGGCCGCGCCCACCGACACCGCGTCGGCGGTGGACGGCGACGTGAACACGTTGCCCACCACGGCGCCGTGCGCGAGCCCGGGCCCGACGAGGCCGCAGAACGCCGGGTAGTGCCCGGAGCCTCCCCCGACGACCACGGCGACCTGCGAGCGCGCCGCGGGGACGGCCCGCACCACGCCGCCCGGCACGCGCCGCACCTGGTCGGCGTACAGGTCGACGAAGCCGTCGAGCACGTCGTCGGCGAAGCGGGCCGGGTCGTCGGCCAGCGGGCTCACCACGCGGGCCCCCGCGCCGCGAGGAGCGTCGCGACGACGGAGTCGTCGGCCGCCTCGAGGCCCGCGGCGGCCCCGGTGCGGTAGAGCTGCTCGGCGGCCGCCGCGACGGGCGTGGCGACCTTGAGGCGCCGCGTCACGTCCCCGACGATCCCCATGTCCTTGCCGATGACGTCCAGCCGCGAGCGCAGCGGGGGCTCCTCGCCGCGCAGCTGCGCGGCGATCCGCGGCCCGCGGTCGCCGAGCATGAACGAGGCGGCCGCGCCCTGCGACAGGACCTCGATGCAGGCGTCGAGGTCGAGGCCGAGGCGGTGCGCGAGGGCGAGCGCCTCGGCGGCGGCGGCGGTGTGGATGCCGCACAGCAGCTGGTTGACGGTCTTGAGCTGCTGCCCGGCGCCGATGCCGCCCACGACGGTGAGCGACGACGCGAGGGCGTCGAGCACCGGGCGGGCGAGGGCGAGCGCCTCGTCGTCGGCGCCGACCATGATGAGCAGGTCCCCCGCCCCGGCCCGCACGGGCCCGCCGGACACGGGTGCGTCGACGGTGTGGATGCCGCGTGCGGCGAGCGCGCCGGCGACCGAGCGGACCGCCTCCTCGCCGACGGTGGAGGTCACGACGACCACGGCGCCGGCCGGCAGCGTGGCCGCGAGCCCGTCGGGGCCCAGGACGAGCGCGTCGAGCTGCGCGCCGTCCCGCACGCCCACGACCGCGACGTCGGTGCCGGCACACGCCTGCGCGACCGTCGCGGCGCCGGTGGCGCCCGCGGCGACCGCGAGGCCGACGCGCTCGGGCGCGACGTCGAAGCCGACGACGTCGTCGAACGCGCGCGCGAGCGTCGTCGCCATGGGCAGGCCCATCGCGCCGAGGCCCAGCACGGCGACGCGCGGGCTCATCGGGCGGCCCCGACCGCGCGCAGGACCGTCGCCCGCGCCTCGCCCGTGGCGACCGCGAGCATCCGGCGCAGGTAGCGCGCGTTGCGCGCGGCGACCGACAGGCCGTCGCCGCCGTAGTGCTCGACGCAGAACGGGCCGGTGTAGCCGACCTCGACGGCCGTGCGCAGCGCCTGGCGGTAGCTGACCGAGCCCATCTCCATCGGGGCCGGGAGCGCGACGACCGTGCCGCTCGCGCGGTCCTCGTCGCGGAAGTAGCTCTTCACGTGCCAGTAGTTCGAGACGGGCAGGCACGCGGCGACGGCCGCCTGGAAGTCCTCGACCGGGCGGTGCAGGCGGATCAGGTTGCCCAGGTCGGGGTTGAGGCCGACCGCGTCGTCGCCGATGTCGTGCACGAGCCGGACCGCGGACTCCGCGGTGCCCAGGAGCGTGTCCTCGTACATCTCGAGCGACAGGACGAGGCCGACCTCGCGGGCGTGCCGCCCGAGCTCGCGCAGGCGCGTGACGGCGAGCTCCCAGGTGTCCGCGTCGGTCGAGTCGACCGGGCCCTGCTCGGTCCAGAACCAGAACGCGCCGCGCTGCGCGGGCAGCAGCGGCCGGTGCAGGCCCACGCTGACGACGCGGCAGCCGAGCTCGGCCGCGGCGTCGAGGGTGCGGTGCGAGTACGCGAGGTTCTCGTCGCCGGTCTCCGGGTCGATGACCGAGCGACGGATCGCGGAGAGCGCGACGGGGTCGAGCCCGACCGCGGTCAGCGCCTCCCCCAGGTCCGTGAGCCGCGACGGCGACAGGTCGCCGGGCCGTACCCAGGAGTCCGTGACGTCCACCTCGGTGAACCCCTCGTACGCGACCTCCGCGAGGTGGTCGACCCAGGTGTCCACCGGCGCGTCCTGGGACGCGGGGAAGGGGAGCATGGCGGCCGCGATGGGCCACTCCTCGCTCGGGGGACGTCTCATCGTCGAGCCTCCGTCATCATCGAAAAGTTTCGGGCACCTTCACCCTCCCTGGGACGGTAGTTTCGGCGCACCGGGCTGTCAACGCCGGTCCACGGGCAGGTCACGGCGCCCCGCCACCTGGCCGAACCACTTGAAGTTTTCGGTCGCGCCCCGTTACGGTCGCGGCGACGAAGGGGGCACCGACATGCCTGCAACCGAGCGGCGGCCCACGCTGACGGCCGTGGCCGAGCGCGCCGGGGTGTCCGTGGCGACCGCGTCCAAGGTGCTCAACCGGCACGCCGACGTGGCCCCCGGCACCCGGGTGCGCGTCGAGGCGGCCGTCGCCGAGCTCGGCTACCGCACGCCCGGCACGCGGCGCGTGGAGGTGCGCCGCACGGTCGAGCTGCTGGTCGACAAGCTCGACAGCCCGTACGCGATGGAGGTGCTGCGGGGCGTCACGCTCGCGGCGGAGGACGTCGACGTCGACGTGACCGTCTCGCGGCTGCGCCGCGGCGGCGGGGACCGGCCCGAGCCGCCGTCGACGTGGACCCGCCGCCTGGTCGCGGCCCGTCGCACGGGCGCGGTCGTCGTCACCGCGCAGGTCACCGCGACGACCTACGAGAGCATCGCCCGGGCCCGCCTGCCCGTCGTCGTCGTCGACCCGCTGCACCTGACGACGCCCGCGCTCGTCTCGGTCGGCTCGACGAACTGGACCGGGGGGCGCAGCGCCACCGAGCACCTCCTCGCCCTCGGGCACACGCGGATCGCGGTCATCGGCGGTCCGGAGGCGTCCATGAGCGCCGTGGCGCGCGTGGACGGCTTCCGCTCCGCGTGCCAGCGTGCCGGCGTCCCCGTCGACCCGGCCCTCGTGCGCCACGTCGCCTTCGACCACGACGCCGCCCGCGCCGCGGCCGAGGCCCTGCTCCGGCTCGACGACCCGCCCACCGCCGTGCTCGCCAGCAACGACGTGCAGGCCCTCGGCGTCCTCGAGGCGGCCCGCCGGCTCGGCCTCGCCGTCCCGCGGGACCTGTCGGTCGTCGGCTACGACGACACGTACGTCGCCGCGTGGACGAACCCGCCGCTGACGAGCGTGCACCAGCCCTTGCAGGACATCGGACGGGTCGCGCTGCGGACCGTCCTCGCACTCGCCGAGGGCCGCGCGCCCGACGCCCACCACATCGAGCTCGCGACGTCGCTCGTCGTGCGCGACTCGACCGCCCCGCCGCCGCCCCGGCCGGCACGCCCGGAAGGACACCGGTGAGCACCACCGCACCCCACCACCCCTGGCACGACGCGGGCCGCCCCGCGGCCGAACGCGTCGGGCTGCTGCTCGACGCCATGAGCCTCGAGGAGAAGCTCGCGCAGCTCGGCAGCCACTGGTTCGACCGTCGCGGCGCCGGCGAGGTCGTCGCCCCGATGCAGGACACGTTCGGCGCGCGCCGCCCGGACTTCGCGACGGCGTCGCGGCACGGCCTCGGCCACCTCACGCGCGTGCTCGGGACCGAGCCGGTGCCCGCCGACGAGGGCCGCGCGAAGCTGGCCTGCACGCAGCGCGAGCTGGTCGCGCACCACCGCCTCGGCCTGCCGGCGATCGCGCACGAGGAGTGCCTCACGGGCGTGACGTCCTACGGCGCCACGGTGTACCCGACGCCGCTGGCGTGGGGCGCGGCGTTCGACCCGGAGCTCGTGCACCAGGTCGGCTCCGCGATCGGCCGCGACCTGCGCCGCCTCGGCGTCCACCAGGGCCTCGGGCCGGTGCTCGACGTCGTCCGCGACTACCGCTGGGGCCGCGTCGAGGAGACCGTCGGCGAGGACCCGTACGCCGTCGCCACGATCACGACCGCGTACGTGCGGGGCATGGAGGAGCAGGGCGTCGTCGCGACGCTCAAGCACTTCGTGGGGTACTCCGCGTCGCGCGGCGGGCGCAACCACGCGCCCGTCTCGGTCGGCCCGCGCGAGCTCGCCGACGTCCTGCTGCCCCCGTTCGAGATGGCCGTCCGCGAGGGCGGCGCCCGGTCGGTCATGAACTCCTACGCCGACCTCGACGGCGAACCGGTCGCCGCGTCGGCGTCCCTGCTCACGGGCCTGCTGCGGGACACGTGGGGCTTCGAGGGCACGGTCGTCTCCGACTACTGGGCCGTCGCGTTCCTCGCCACCGCGCACGGCGTCGCGGCCGACGCCGCCGACGCCGGGGCACGCTCGCTGCGCGCCGGCATGGACGTCGAGCTGCCCAACACGATGTGCTTCGGCGAGCTCGCGCCGCTCGTGCGCGACGGCCGGCTCGACGAGGCGCTCGTGGACCGGGCCGTGCGCCGGGTGCTCCTGCAGAAGGCCCAGCTCGGCCTGCTCGACGCGCCCGCCGCCGACGGCACGCCCCCCGGCGGCGCCCCCGACGACGACCCGATCGACCTCGACCCGCCCGCCAACCGCGACCTCGCGCGGCGCCTCGCGGAGGAGTCGGTCGTGCTGCTCGCCAACCCGGACGGCGTGCTGCCCCTCGACGCGCGCCCCGGGCGCTCGCTGCGCCGCGTCGCGGTCGTCGGGCCGTCCGCGGCGGACCCGGGCGTGCTGCTCGGCTGCTACTCCTACCCGATCCACGTCCTGCCCCGGCACCCGGAGCTCGGCATGGGGGTCGACGTCCCGTCGCTGCTGGACGCGCTGCGCGCGGAGCTGACCGGCGTCGAGGTCGTGCACGAGCCCGGGTGCGCCGTGGTGGACGACGACCGCAGCGGCTTCGACGCCGCCGTGCGGGCCGCGCGCGACGCGGACGTGTGCGTGCTGACCGTCGGCGACCGTGCCGGCATGTTCGGCCGCGGCACCTCCGGCGAGGGCTGCGACGCCGCGGACCTGCGGCTGCCCGGCGTGCAGCACGAGCTCGTCGAGGCGGTCCTGGCGACCGGCACGCCGGTCGTGCTCGTCGTGGTCTCGGGGCGCCCCTACGCGCTCGGCGCGTACACCGGGCGGACCGCCGCGGTCGTGCAGGCGTTCATGCCGGGCGAGGAGGGCGCGGGCGCCGTCGCGGGCGTGCTCAGCGGCCGCGTGACGCCCAGCGGCAAGCTGCCCGTGCAGGTGCCGCGCGACCCGGGCGGCGGCCCGCAGACCTACCTCGGTGCCCCGCTCACGCGCCGGCTCGACCGCATCAGCAACCTCGACCCGAGCCCGGCCTTCCCCTTCGGGCACGGGCTGTCGTACACGACGTTCCGCTACGAGGACCTCACGGTCGCCGCCGG
This sequence comes from Cellulomonas shaoxiangyii, assembly GCF_004798685.1. NCBI lineage: Bacteria > Bacillati > Actinomycetota > Actinomycetes > Micrococcales > Cellulomonadaceae > Cellulomonas > Cellulomonas shaoxiangyii. The sequence continues at coordinate 3,606,629 of NZ_CP039291.1, forward strand.
CCCGGTGCCGACCGACGGCTCCTTCGAGGTCGGCGTGACGGTCGCCTGCACCGGGGAGCGCGGCGGCACCGAGGTCGTCCAGCTGTACCTGTCGGACCCGGTCGCCGACGTCGCGCAGCCCGTCCGCCGGCTCGCCGGCTACGTGCGCGTCCCGCTCGCCGCGGGGGAGTCGCGGCGCGTCACGTTCACCGTCCCGGCCGACGTCACGGCTTACACGGGCGCCGACCTGGTGCGCGTCGTCGACCCGGGGACGATCGGGGTGCAGGTCGGTGGCTCGAGCGAGGGCGACGACGTGCTGCGGGCGCAGGTCGAGCTGACCGGCCCCCGCCGCCGGCCCGGCGCCGACCGCGCCCTGCGCACGACGGCCACCGTCACCGACGCCCCCTGACGTCACCCGCTCCCGCACCGACCCGCGAGCGCACCCCTCGTCGCACGAGCGCACCCCTCGTCGCACGAGCGCACGTGACAGGAGGGGCGCGGTCGACCGACGACGGGCGCGCTCGACGGTGCGCCCGGGCCGCCGGCGGCACCGGTCAGGTGCCGCCGGCGGCACCGGTCAGGACCGCGGTGCCGTCGGCGCCGCCGAGGTCCACCGGTCGTCCTCGCGCGTCTGCGGGCGGGACGGGGGCTCGTCGGGGAGCGGGTAGGGCGCCTGCTCGGGGTCGACGACGTGCGCGTCCTGGTCGCCGCCGACCGCGAGCGCGGCGTGCACGAGGGCGAGGTGCGACAGGGCCTGCGGCAGGTTGCCGAGGAACTCCCCGGTGCGGGCGTCGATCATCTCGGACCAGATGCCGACGTCGTTCGCCTGCGCGAGCAGCTCGTCCATCCACTCCCGCGCCTCGTCCACCCGGCCGAGCAACGCCGCGGCGCGCACGCCCCAGAAGGCGCACGCGACGAACGTGCCCTCCTCCTCCTGCATGCCGGAGTAGCGCCACAGCAGGGGCCCCGAGCCCAGCTCGGCGCGGATCGCGTCCAGCGTCGCCGCCAGCCGCTCGGGCGTGTCGAACTCCTGGTCGACGAAGAGGAGCACCGAGGCGTCGAGCGCCTCGCTGCCCGGGTGCATGACGTACGCGCCCCTCGCGTCCGACCAGCACTCGGCGCGCAGCCACGCCGCGATGGCCTCCGCCTCGCCACGCCACCGCTGGGCGTCGCCCGGCAGGTGCCCCTCGTCGGCGAGGTGCGCCGCGCACAGCAGCGCGTGCCGGCAGCCGAGCGCCGAGGACGTGTACCGGTGCTCGTCCGTCAGCTCCCAGATCCCCGCGTCGGGCTTGCGCCACGCGTCGCACGCGTGGTCGGCGATGCCGGCCAGGACGCGTCCCGTCTCGGCGTCCAGCAGGTTGCCCGCGTCGACGTAGGTGCGTACGACGCCCATGAGGTCGCCGTACGTCCCCAGCTGGAGCTGGCGCGACGCGCGGTTGCCGTCGACGACGGGACCGATGCCCCGCCAGCCCGGCACGTCGCGGTGCGCCGGGCCGTCCCCGGGCTCGCCGTCCGCGGGACCGTGCGCGAGCTCGCCGTCGAGCGTGAAGAACACCGACGGCGGGTGCTTCGCGACCGTGCGCAACGTCCACGCCATCGCCGCGTGCGTCTCCTCGCGCAGGCCGAACCGGGTGAGCGCGTCCACCACGTACGCGACGTCGCGCACCCACGCGTAGCGGTAGTCCCAGTTCTTCCCGCCGTCCCACGACTCGGGCAGCGCCGTGGTGCCCGCGGCGGCGATGGCACCGGTCGGCGCGTGCACGAGCAGCTTGAGCGCGAGAGCGCTGCGCTGCACCGCCTGTGCCCACGGGCCGTCGTAGTGGAACTCGCGGGTCCAGGCGCGCCAGTTCTCCACGGTGCGCTCGACGCCGGCGTCCATGAGCGCCGGGTCGGGCACGAACACGGGCTCACGCGCCGTCCCGGCGAGCCCGAGCACGTGCCGCGAGCCGGGCGTGGTCGTCAGCACGCCCGCCACCTCGCGGTCGGCCACGTGCGTCGTCATCTCGCCGAGGGTCGTGACGACGACGGACACCCCGTCGACCGTGAGGACCGGGCCGCGGCGCGTGCGGCGCACCCACGGCGACGCGGTGCCGAGCATCGTGCCGGGGGCGACGCGCCACGCCATCGGCACGCTCCCGCGCACCCCCTCGACGCGGCGCACCAGCTCGCACCAGGGCAGCCGGCCGGCCACGCCGGTCGTCATCGCGTCGGTCAGGCGGACCTCGCCGGTGTCCGTGACGAACCGCGTGACCAGCACGTTCGTGCCGGGGACGTACTCGCGCGCCATCTCGAACGGCACGGTCGGCGCCATCTCGACGCGTCCGCCCCCCTCGGCGTCGAGCAGCGCCGCGAAGGTGGGCCGGGTGTCGAGCGCCGGCACGGGGAACCAGTCGATGCGGCCGTCCTCGGCGACGAGCGCGACCGTGCGGCCGTCGCCGATCGCGCCGTAGGAGCGCAGCGGCACGTACCCGTCCGTGCGCGGCGCCGGCGGACGGGTCCGGTCGGCGTCGCGCCGGCCGGATCCGGGGATGCCCTCCTGCGCGGTGAGGGAGTCGGGGAGCGCGGGGTCGCCGGTCACGGGGTCGGGTCGGCGTCGAGGCCGGGACCGTCGAGGCTCTGCTCGGGGATCTCCGGCTGCGGGTGCTGCGCGACGGGGTCGGTCATCGTGTGCTGGTCGGCCACGGGGGCCTCCTGTCCGTGCGTCGGTGGAGTGGGGGCGTCCGTCCGGACGTCACGTGCGGCCCGCCGGGCACCGTGCCGCACCGCGGGGACGGTGCGTCGCGCGTGCCGCGACGGTGGTGCTGTCGGTCGTGCACCGACGGGGCTGGGGTCGGCCCGACGGTGCCCGGGGTGTCAGCGGGAGGTCGCGACGAGCGTGCCGGCCGTCGCCAGGACGAGGGCGTCCTCGGCCAGCCCGGCCGCGCGCCCGCTGAGGAACGCGGGACCGTGCTCCGCCGCCCACTCCCGCCACGACGCACCGCCGACCGCACCCGCGAACGCACCGGCCGCACCCGCGGCGCCCGCGAGCACGACGACCGGCACCCGCCGCCGCTCGACCAGCGCGAGCGCGACGGCGCCGCCGGCGCCGGACAGCACGCGGGCCACCAGCATCGGCGGGACCAGCCGGCTCGGCAGGCCGGGCAGCTTGTCGGTGACGGCCTCGCCGGCGAGCGCGGCCCGGGCGGCCGTGCGCGCGAGGGTCGCACCGGCGCCCCGCCGCCCCGCGGTCGCGGCGAGCACGGGCACCGCCACGCCGACCGCCGCCCGTCCGCCGGCCGCCAGGCCGAGCGCTGCAGATCGCACGAGAGCTCCCATGCGACGTGTCTACCTGCGCGGCCGCCGCCCGGCATCCCGAGCGGGAGGGTCGGGTCGGCCGGGGCCCGCGGACCTCCCGCGACCCGCCTCCGCGCGGGCGTCAGAGGTCGGCCGGGTCCACCAGGAAGTCGGCCTCGTCGGCGATCTCGCCGCCCAGCTCGGCGTGCAGCACGCGTGCGACGGCCGCGACGAGCGGTGCGGAGCGGCTGCGCGCGACGCGGTGCTCGAGCGTCGGCCGCTCCCGCTCGATCTGCTCGATCTCCCGCGGCTCCCAGCGCACCCGGTACGCGACGACGCCGTCCGCGACCCACGGCAGGCCCGCCAGCAGCGGGGGGAGCTGCTCCGTCGCGGACACCTCGACGGCGAGCATGCCGTCGACGCCGAGGTCGACGAGCACGCCGAACGCCTCGGCGGCGGGCGGTGCGGCGAGCATGAGCTCGTCGTAGGCGTCGGCCTCGGCCATGAGGCGGTGCCGCTCGGCCTCGTCGTCGACGCCGTGGCGCTCGAGGGCGGCGCGCAGACCCGAGCCGCCGCGCTCCGGCGAGCCCCCGACGGCGCCCTGCGAGCCGCGGCCGGTGCGCGACGCGGGACCGGCCCACCCGCCGGGCGTCGCGACGGACGCGTACGCGCGCGGCTGCACGCGCTGCACGAGCGCGAGCACCTCCCCCGGCTCGACCCACCGGTCCGTCAGCACGGTGAGGTCGGTCGACGCGTCCGGGTCCGGGGTCAGCACGGCGCCGGTCTGCGTCCGCACGGCACCGCCGAGCCGACGCGCGGCGGCGACGAGCCACTGCAGCACGCGCTCCTCCTCGCGCACGGGCAGCCCGTCGGGGAACGCGCGCTTGAGACCGTCGCGGTCACCCCCGGGCCAGGGCCGCTCGCCGCGCTCGCGGGGCGCGGTCAGGACCCACACGGTCCGCGTCGTCCCCGGCAGGCCGAGCGCGACGGCGTCCTCGCCGCGCACCGCGTACGGCCCCGCGAGCGACGACAGCCGGGCGAGCCGCAGCGACCGCGCCGGCGTCGCCCGGGCGGCGACGGTCCGGATGCCGAGCGCCGCCGTCACGGCGGGCAGGACGCCCGTGCGCGGCGGCTCGGCGGGCCCGTCCTCCCAGCGCACGTTGCGGAACCGGCTCGCCGCGAGGACCTCGACCTCGTCCGGCTCGACGCCCTCGGGCAGCGCGAGCAGGTGCTTGCCCGCCAGCGCCGGGTCGCGCACGGCGAGCACGGGCAGGTCGGCCACGGCTCAGACCTCGGTCCGGTGGAAGTTCTGCCAGGACCGCGACGCCGTCGGCCCGCGCTGCCCCTGGTACCGCGAGCCGTAGGCGGCGGACCCGTACGGCTGCTCGGCCGCCGACGACAGCCGGAAGAAGCACAGCTGGCCGATCTTCATGCCGGGCCACAGCAGGATCGGCAGGGTCGCGACGTTGGACAGCTCGAGCGTGACGTGCCCCGAGAACCCGGGGTCGATGAACCCGGCCGTGGAGTGCGTGAGCAGCCCGAGCCGCCCGAGGGACGACTTGCCCTCGAGCCGCGCCGCGACGTCGTCGGGCAGCGTGACGCGCTCGAACGTCGAGCCGAGCACGAACTCCCCCGGGTGCAGGACGAACGACTCGCCCTTCTCGACCTCGACGAGCCGCGTGAGGTCGGGCTGGTCCACCGCGGGGTCGATGACGGGGTACTTGTGGTTGTCGAAGAGCCGGAAGAACCGGTCGAGGCGCACGTCGATGCTGGACGGCTGGATCATCGCGGGCTCGTAGGGGTCGAGGGCCACGCGGCCCTGCTCGAGCTCGGCACGGATGTCGCGGTCGGAGAGCAGCACGGGGCCACGGTAGTGGTCCTGCCGGTGCCCGGAACGCCCGTCCGGCACCTGCCGGCACGGCGCGCGACCGGGCGGCCGCACCGGTGCGGTGGGACGCTGGGACGCAAGCGGTTCGACGACCAGCGTCACGTCACCCGTCCGGATGACGGAACGGTGGGCGTCGCCGCCCGACCGGCCGCCCCCGTGAAAGGTGTCGGCCCGTTCCGGGCCGGGGTGCGCTGGGTCTATGCTGTCCGACAGCAGGCGTGGGAGCGCTCTCGCACGACGACGAGCAGGACCGCGCCGCACAGCACCACAGACCACGACCAGGTACCCGAGCAGGGCCGCTGACCTGGGCGCCCACCGCCCCGGTGGCGCGCCGTCCGGCGGTCACGTGCGACGGAGCACGCGAGAGGCATGCCATGCGGTTCGGCCACTTCGACGACGAGGCCCGCGAGTACGTCATCACGACGCCTCACACCCCGTACCCCTGGATCAACTACCTGGGGTCCGAGCGCTTCTTCTCGCTGCTGTCGCACCAGGCGGGCGGGTACTCGTTCTACCGCGACGCCAAGATGCGCCGTCTCACGCGGTACCGCTACAACAACATCCCCGCCGACGCGGGCGGCCGGTACCTCTACGTGCACGACGACGGCGACGTGTGGACCCCGTCGTGGCTGCCGGTGAAGGCCGACCTCGACCACTTCGAGACGCGGCACGGCCTCGGCTACTCCCGCATCACGGGCGAGCGCGGCGGGCTGCGCGTCTCGACCCTGTTCTTCGTGCCGCTCGGCGAGGACGCCGAGGTGCAGAAGGTCACCGTCACCAACATCTCGGACGCCGAGAAGACCGTGACGCTCTTCTCGTTCGTCGAGTTCTGCCTGTGGAACGCGCAGGACGACCAGACGAACTACCAGCGCAACCTCTCCATCGGCGAGGTCGAGGTCGAGCAGGACGGCCCGCACGGGTCCGCGATCATCCACAAGACGGAGTACCGCGAGCGCCGCGACCACTACGCGGTCTTCGGCGTGAACACGCGCGCGGACGGGTTCGACACCGACCGCGACACGTTCGTCGGCGCGTACAACGGCCTCGGTGAGGCCGCCGTGCCGCGCGCGGGCGTCTCCGGCGGCTCGGTCGCCTCGGGCTGGTACCCGATCGGCTCGCACTCGGTGCGCGTGACGCTCGCCCCCGGCGAGTCGCGCGACCTCGTCTACGTGCTCGGCTACGTCGAGAACCCGCAGGACGAGAAGTGGGCCGACGACGCCCACCAGGTCGTCAACAAGGAGCGGGCGCACGCGCTGCTCGGCCGGTTCGCGACGAGCGAGCAGACCGACGCCGCCTTCGAGGCGCTGCGCGCCTACTGGACGGACCTGCTCTCGACGTACTCGGTCCGCTCGGACGACGAGAAGCTCGACCGGATGGTCAACATCTGGAACCAGTACCAGTGCATGGTCACGTTCAACATGTCGCGCTCGGCGTCGTTCTTCGAGACCGGCATCGGCCGCGGCATGGGCTTCCGGGACTCCAACCAGGACCTGCTCGGCTTCGTGCACCTGATCCCCGAGCGGGCGCGCGAGCGCATCGTCGACATCGCCTCGACGCAGTTCTCCGACGGCTCCGCGTACCACCAGTACCAGCCGCTGACGAAGCGCGGGAACAACGACATCGGCTCGGGCTTCAACGACGACCCGCTGTGGCTGATCGCCGGCACCGCGGCGTACGTCAAGGAGACGGGCGACTGGTCGCTCCTCGACGAGCCCGTGCCGTTCGACAACGAGGCCGGCTCCGAGGTCCCGCTGTTCGACCACCTCACGCGCTCGTTCGAGTACACCGTCAACCACCGCGGCCCCCACGGCCTGCCGCTGATCGGCCGCGCCGACTGGAACGACTGCCTCAACCTCAACTGCTTCTCCACCGAGCCGGGCGAGTCGTTCCAGACGACGGAGAACAAGGGCGGCGGCGCCGCGGAGTCGGTGTTCATCGCGGCGCAGTTCGTCCTCTACGGCGAGGAGTACGCCGAGCTGGCCGAGCGTCGCGGGCTCGGCGAGGTCGCGTCGCAGGCGCGCAAGGTCGTCGAGGAGGTCCGCCAGGCCGTGCTCGACCACGGCTGGGACGGCCGCTGGTTCCTGCGCGCGTACGACTACTTCGGCAACCCGGTCGGCACGGACGCGACGCCCGAGGGCAAGATCTGGATCGAGCCGCAGGGCTTCGCCGTCATGGCGGGCATCGGCGTCGGCGACGGCCCGGACGACACCGAGGCGCCCGCCGTGCAGGCGCTCGACGCGGTCGGCGAGATGCTCGGCACGCCGCACGGGCTGGTGCTGCAGTACCCCGCCTACACGACCTACCGGATCGAGCTGGGCGAGGTCTCCACCTACCCGCCGGGGTACAAGGAGAACGGTGGCATCTTCTGCCACAACAACCCCTGGGTGATCATCGCCGAGACGGTGCTGGGTCGCGGTGACCGCGCGTTCGACTACTACAAGCGGATCACCCCGGCGTACCGCGAGGAGATCAGCGACGTGCACCGGCTCGAGCCGTACGTGTACGCGCAGATGATCGCCGGCAAGCAGGCGCCCCGCGCCGGCGAGGCGAAGAACTCCTGGCTGACCGGCACGGCGGCGTGGAACTTCGTCGCCGTCTCGCAGCACCTGCTCGGCGTCCGTCCCGGGTACGACGGCCTGGTCGTCGACCCGCAGATCGGCCCCGAGGTCCCGTCGTTCACGGTCACGCGCGTCGCCCGCGGCGCGACGTACGAGATCGCGGTGACGAACTCCGGTGCGCGCGGCTCGCGCGGCCGGCTGGTGGTCGACGGGGCACCGGTCGAGGGCAACCTCGTGCCGTACGCGCCGGCCGGCAGCACCGTCCGCGTCGAGGTCACGCTCTGACGCGGTCCGCACCGACCGCACTGCCGCCGGGGGCACTCACATGACTCTCATCGAGACGATCGACGCGCTCGACGCGCCGCCGCTCCGCCCGCCGCTGCGGGCGGGGTCCGGCGTCCCGCACCCGCTCGCGCCGCCGGACCGCCGGGTCCTGTCGGTGCGCAGCGACGGGTGGCAGCTCGACGTGCTCCCGGGGACGGGCGCCTGCCTGGCCGCGGGCCGCATCCGCACGTCCGACGGCGTCTGGCGGGACCTGCTCCGCCCGACCCGCCGGGTGCACCTGGGCGACCCGGAGAAGACCGCGAGCTTCCCGATGGTCCCGTGGTCGAACCGCATCCGCGGCGGCGTGCTCCCGTTCCGCGGGCGCACGTGGCAGCTCCAGCGCAACGCCGCGGACGGCACCGCGATCCACGGCGCGGCGCGGCACGCGGCGTGGGACGTCGTGGCGCGCACCGACGGTGCGGTGACGCTGCGCCTCGACTCGTCGCCCCTGGTCGGGGTCAACTTCCCGTGGCGCTTCCTCGCCTCGGTGACGTACGCCGTGCACGCGTCGACGCTCACCGTGACGACCACGGTGCGCAACGTCGACGACGAGCCGTTCCCCGCGGGCTTCGGTCACCACCCGTACCTGCGGCGCGCGCTCCTGCCGGCCGGGGCGCCGGCGGCGGAGTACCCGCTGACGCCCGGCCCGGTCGTGCACGTGCCGGCGTCGGGCGGCTACCGGCTGTCCTCCGCGATGGCGACCGGCCCCGCCGGTGCACCGCCCGCGCGCGCCGACTACCGCACGCCCCGCCCGCTGGGCACGGCGTTCGTCGACGACGTGCTCACGGGCTTCGAGCCGGGCGCGCCCGTGCGCCTGCACTACGTCGAGGACGGCGTGACCGTCGAGGTGGCGATGGACGAGGCGTACCAGCACCTCGTGCTCTACGCACCGCGCCGGCGCTGCTACTTCGCGGTCGAGCCCGCCACCAACGTCAACGACGGCTTCACGCTGCGCGAGGCCGGCGTGCCGGGCACGGGCGTGTTCGAGCTCGCGCCCGGCGAGGAGCGCACGGGCACGTTCACGATCACCACCCGCGGCTGACGGCGCGCGGCGACCGGGCGCGGGGACGCGGCCGCACGGTGCCGACCCGCCCGCTAAATGATTCGTCGGCACGCTCGCCCGCGGGTCACGCTGACCTCATGAGCACCACCGTCCCCGACGTCGCGGCGCGCCCCTGGCACGTCCTGCCCGCACCCCCCGTCCCCGACTCCCCGGACGCGGCGGACGCCTGGGCGTTCGCCGGCATCGCCGAGGTGGCGCGGCGCGTCGAGCTGGCCCGCTGGGGCTGGGACGACCTGCACGAGCCGGTCCCGGTGCTGCTCGGCTCGCTGCGGCCGAACCCGTACCGCGACGTCGCCGTGTGGGTGGCCGTGACCGGCGACGGCGAGCCGACCGCCCAGGACGTCGTCGGGTACGCCCGCGCCCTGCTGCCGCTGACCGCGAACACGCACACCGCCGAGATCGAGGTCGCGGTGCGCCCCGACCACGAGTCGCGCGGCATCGGCTCCGCGCTGCTGGCGGCGCTGGAGGACCACGTCCGCGCGGCGGGCCGCACGACGACCCTCACGTGGTCGGGCGTCCGCCCCGAGCCCGAGCCGGGCCCGGGCGTCCTGACGGCCCCGACGGGCACCGGCCGCGTCCCCGCCGACGCCCGCGCCGTGCGCTTCGCCCTCGCCCGCGGCTACGCGCTCGAGCAGGTCGAGCGGTACTCGGTGCTCGAGCTGCCGGGCGACCCGGGCCACCGGGCCGACCTGCTCGCCGACGCCCGCGCACGTGCCGGCGGCGACTACCGCACCCACACCTGGCACGACGAGCTGCCCGCGGACCGGCTCGACGACCTCGCGGAGCTGTGGACGCGCATGAGCACCGACGTGCCGCTCGGCGGTCTCGACCTCGCCGAGGACCGCTGGGACGCCGAGCGCGTGCGCGGGCTGCTGGAGCGCATGGCGAAGCGCCACCAGCGCGTGCTGCTCACCGCGGCGGAGCACGTCCCGACGGGCCGGCTGGCGGCGTTCACGTGGCTCCAGGTGCCGGTCGCGGACGTGCCGTTCGCCTTCCAGGCGGACACGCTCGTGCTGCACGAGCACCGCGGGCACCGGCTCGGGATGCTCGTCAAGGGCGTCAACCTCGACGCGTTCACCGCGTGGCGGCCCGGCGTCCGGCGCATCCACACGTGGAACGCCCAGGAGAACGACCACATGCTCGCGATCAACGTCGCGCTCGGCTTCCGGCAGGCGGGCGTGGAGGCGGCCCTGCAGCGCGCAGGGCTCTGAGGGGACCGCCGGTGGTCGGTGCCCGTGGCACGGCCGTCGTCGGTCAGGCGAGCGGCAGCACCATCCGGTACCCCCAGTCGAACGACTCGTGCACGCGCATGCCGATCCGCTCGTAGAACGCGACCGCCCCGGTGTTCTGCGCGGCCACGCCCAGGTGCAGGCCCGGCACGCCGCGGGCCCGCAGCGCGTCGGACAGCGTCGCGACGAGGCGCCGTCCCCAGCCCTGCCCCTGCAGGTGCGGGAGCAGGTCGATGTGCAGGTGCGCGGGGAAGCCTGCCGGGACGTCCGCGCGCGAGCGGTCGTGCAGGAGGTCGACGAGGACGTGGTCGCGGGTGCCGTCGCCGGGGTCGGCGCGGCGGGCGTACCGGGCCCGCAGGACCGGCCACCAGTGCTGCTCCAGCCAGTCGTCGAACGCGCGCGTGTCGGCGGTCGCGACGACGTACCCGGCGACGCGGCCGGCGTCGTCCGTCACGACCCACGTCAGGCCCGGGTCCGCGACGGGGTACGGCCCGGCGTACACGTGCCCGAGCAGGTCGGGGTCCCGGTAGAGGGGCGTCGCGTCGCGGCCGGCGTCCCCCGTGGCGAGGCAGACGCGGTACAGGCCGGGCTGGTCGGACGGGTGGTACGGGCGCAGGACGGCGGGCACGGGCCGAGCCTGCCACGCACGTCGCGACGGGCGCCGCCGATTGGGTAGGATCGTCGGCGCAGCGTCCTCCGCAGGGCGTCGCGCGGGTGTAGTTCAATGGTAGAACTCGACCTTCCCAAGGTCGTAGCGCGGGTTCGATTCCCGTCACCCGCTCCGCTTCGAGGGCCAGGTCCGGACGGCGTCCGGCCTGGCCCTTCGTGCACCCGCCGGCACTGCGCGTCACCCGGCCGCCGCGGTCGGCGTGCGACCCGTCCGTCCCGGCGCCACCATCGTGCGGACGGTGCACCGGTGAGGAGACGCGCCATGCCGAAGACCACGCGCACGGGCGACGCGAAGCAGAGCGAGATCCCGTCGACGCTGAGGCGCTCGGACGCCAAGGCGCAGCGGACGTTCGCGAAGACGTACGACTCCGCCGTCGAGACCTACGACGGCGACGAGCAGCGCGCCGCCCGGGCGGCGTTCGCGGCGGTCAAGCACACGCACGAGAAGGTCGGCGACCACTGGGAGCCGAAGGAGGAGAACGGCCCGTCCGACGCACGCGCCGAGGGCGGCGGTCCGGACGGCGACGCCCCGACGGCCGGTGGCGTCGACGCGAACGCGAGCAAGAGGCACCTGGTCGACGTGGCGGCGGAGCTCGACATCAGCGGGCGGTCGCGCATGAGCAAGGACGAGCTGGTCGAGGCGATCGGCAAGGAGAACGACCGCCGCACCCGCAGGGCCCGCGAGTCCGGCGGCTGACCGACGCCGCGGCAACGCCGGCCTCCGGTACACCGGCTCCTGCCCGAGGTGTGAAGCGTTGGGGACGCCCGGCGTCCGCAACGCTTCACACGTCCGCCGGGTCAGGGTCTGGCGCCGTGACTGAACGCGCGGTTAGTCTGCTGACCATGCGGTCAGCACCCCTCCCGACGCCCGACGACCTCACCGCGCGCGCCCGCATCCGCGACGCCGCGATCGACCGCTTCGGGCGCGACGGGTTCGGCGTGAGCCTGCGGACCATCGCGCAGGACGCGGGGGTCAGCGCGCCGCTGGTCCTGCACCACTTCGGCTCGAAGGACCGCCTGCGGGCGGAGTGCGACGTGCACGTGCTCGCCACGATCGCGGCGCACAAGCAGGACGTCGTCAGCACGGGCGGTGCCGACCACCTGCTCGTCGAGCTCGCCCAGGTCGAGACCTACGCGCCCCTCGTGGGGTACGTGCTGCGCAGCCTGCAGCACGGGGGCGAGCTCGCGCGGACGTTCTTCGAGGCCGTCGTCGCCGACGCCGAGCAGTACCTGCGCGCGGGCGTCGCGGCCGGCACCGTCCGCCCGAGCCGGGACGAGCCCGCGCGCGCCCGGTTCCTCGCGCAGCAGGCGTACGGCGGCCTGCTCGTCGCGCTCACGCTCGAGCCCGTCGACGACCCCGCGCTGCTGGGCCCGCGCCTGCGCGCCCACCTGGACGCGGTCGCGCTGCCGTCCCTCGAGCTCTACACCGAGGGCCTCCTCGCCGACCGCACGATGCTCGACACCTACCTCGCGTACGCGGCCGACCCGTCCCGGGCCGCCGCCGACGCCCCCGCACAGCCCGCCTGAGAGGCACCGCCATGCCCGTCGTCGACGTCCGCGACCTCAGCAAGTCCTTCGGCGCCGTCCGGGCGCTCGACCACCTGGACCTGACGGTCGAGGCGGGCGAGGTGCACGGGTTCCTCGGGCCCAACGGCGCCGGCAAGTCCACGACGCTGCGCGTCCTGCTGGGGCTCGTGCGCGCCGACTCGGGGACGGCGCTCGTGCTCGGCGCGGACCCGTGGGCCGACGCCGTGGCCCTGCACCGCCGCACCGCGTACGTACCGGGCGACGTCACGCTGTGGCCCCAGCTCACGGGCGGTGAGGCGATCGACCTGCTGCTGCGCCTGCACGGCCGCGCGGACGCCCGCCGCCGCGACGAGCTGCTCGAACGCTTCGCCCTCGACCCGACGCGCAAGGCGCGCGCGTACTCCAAGGGCAACCGGCAGAAGGTCGCCCTGGTCGCGGCGCTCGCGAGCGACGCCGAGCTGCTCGTGCTCGACGAGCCCACGTCGGGCCTCGACCCCCTCATGGAGATCGTGTTCCAGGAGTGCGTCGCCGAGGCCGTGGCCGCGGGGCGCACGGTGCTGCTCTCGAGCCACGTGCTCGCCGAGGTCGAGCGGCTGTGCGAGCGCGTCACGATCATCCGGGACGGCCGCGCGGTGCTGACGGGATCGCTCGCCGACCTGCGTGCGCTGCACCGCACCGCCGTCACGGCGACGACGGACGCCCCGACAGACGCCCTCGCGCGCATCCCCGGTGTGCACGACGTGCGGCGCGACGGCACCCGCGTGCACCTCGCGGTCGACGAAGACGCCGTGCCGGCCCTGCTCGCCCACCTCGCCGGCGCGGGCGCGCGCGGGCTCGTCGCGACGCCGCCGTCGCTCGAGGAGCTGTTCGTGCAGCAGTACGGCGGGGTGGCCCGGTGACCGCCGCGACGCTCGTCCGGACCTCCGCCCCCGCCGACGGCGGCGGCTGGACCGGCACCGGCACGCTGCTGCGGGTGGCCCTGCGCCGCGACCGCCTCCGCCTCGCCGTGTGGGCCGTCGCCCTCGGGGGGCTCGTCACGTACTTCGTCGCCGCGCTGCCGGCCGTGTACCCGGACGCGGCCTCGCGGCAGGCCCGCGCGGCGATCATGCGTGAGCCGTCCGGCGCCCTCATGAGCGGCCCCGGCTTCGGCCTCGACGACTACACGGTGGGAGTGATGGTCGCCAACGAGCTGCTCGGGATGCTCGCCGTGGCGGCGGCGCTGATGTCCTCCTTCCTCGTCGTGCGCCACACGCGCGCCGAGGAGGAGGCCGGCCGGCTCGACCTCGTGCTCGCGGGTGCCGTCGGCCGTCGCGCCCCGCTCACGGCGGCGCTGCTGACCGCCCTCGTGGCGAACGCGGTCGTCGCCGCGGCGCTCCTCGCCGCGCTGCTGCCCGCGGGTCTCGCCGTGCCCGACTCCGTGGCCGTCGCGGGCGGCGTGGCGGCCGTGGGCCTGGTGCTGGCGGGCGTCGCCGCCGTCGCGGCGCAGCTGACCACGACCGCCCGCGGCGCGAACGGGCTGGCCGGCGCGGTCGTCGGCCTCGCGTTCGTGCTGCGCGGCGTCGGGGACGCCCGGCAGCGGGGCGGGAGCGCGCTGTCGTGGGCGTCGCCGATCGGGTGGGCGCAGCAGTCCCGCGCCTTCGTCGAGCTGCGGTGGTGGCCGCTGCTGCTGTGCCTCGCGCTCGCCGCCGCGCTCGTCGTGCTCGCGTCGGCCCTCGCCCGGCGCCGGGACGTCGGTGCCGGCCTGCTGCCCGAGCGCCGCGGCCGCGCCACCGCGGGACCGCTGCTGCGCTCGCCGCTGGCGCTCGTGGTGCGGCTCGAGCGGACCGCCGTCGTCGCGTGGGCGGCGGGTCTCGCGGTGATGGCCGCCCTCACGGGGTCGCTCGTCGAGGGCGTGGTCGACAGCTTCGCGGACGACCCGGAGCTCGCCGCGGCGTTCGGGGCGACCGGTGCCGACGTGGTGCTGGGGATGCTCTCGGCGTTCGTCGGCTTCTTCGCGATGGCGGTGACGGTGTTCGCCGTCGCGACGGTGCTGCGCATGGGCCGCGAGGAGGCGCGCGGGCGCACCGCCACGGTGCTGGCCGCGCCCGTCGGGCGGCCCGCGTGGATGGGCGCCCACCTGGCCGTCGCGCTTGCCGGGTCGGCGGGCCTGCTGGCCGTCGGCGGGGCGGCGCTCGGGGCGGGCGCGCAGACCGTCACCGGCGACCGCGGACTGGTGGGCGACCTCGGGCTCGCGGCGCTCGGGCACCTGCCGGTCGTCGCGGCCTTCGCCGCCGTGGCCGCGCTGGTGCACGCCCTGCGCGCACCCGCCTGGGCGGTGTGGGTGCCGCTCGCCGCCTCGATCGTGGTCGGCCTCTACGGCGGGCTGCTCGACCTGCCGAGGGCCGTGCTCGACGCCGTGCCGTTCGCGATCCTGCCGGCGCTGCCCGCGGACGCCTTCGCGGCCGCCCCCGTGGCGGCGGTGACGGGCGCCGCACTGGCCATCGGTGCCGCCGCGGTGGCTCTGTACCGCCGCCGCGACCTCGTCGCCTGACGCGGGCGCGGACCGTCCCGGGCGGCACGGGCCCGGGCGCGCCGTCCGCGTCGCGACCGTAGTCACAGCGCCTACGACTGCGGGTGAGAACTCGGTGTGAACCCCCACGTCATAAGCGTTTAGGCAGGGTGGGTCGTGGCTACGGTCGTCGCCGACGTCGCCCCCACGTCCCCGGCCCGCCGGTGCGGTGGCGCGTCGACTCGCGCCGCCGCGGCACGTGCACCCGCACCCCGCGGCGCTCGCAGCCGACCCCGCCGGGACCTCCTCCCCGGGGCGGTCTGCGCCCGCCGACCAGGGAGACCCGACGTGACCGCACACCGCCCGCCCTTCGAGGGAGCGCTCCCACCGACGATGCCCGCGCGGCCTGCCGACGCGCGCGGGAGCGGCGTCGCCGTCGCGACGGACCCGGCGTTCCTCGCACCGGCCGCACCCGAGCACCCCCGGCCCCGGCGGCTCCGGCAGCTGCGCACCTGGGCGGTGCTGGCCCTCGTCGTCGCGGCCGTGGTGATCGCCCTGGCCGTGCGTGCGGCGCTGTTCCCGGGGGGCGGCGCCGCGATCGACACGGGCCGCGGGGCACCGGAGCCGCTGACGGCCGGCCTGACGGCGTTCGGCGCGCCGTTCACGTACGCGGACGGCCTCGCCGTCGAGGTGGCCGCGCCGCAGCCCTTCACGCCCTCCCGCACGGCCGTGGGCGGGGACGCGGGCACCCCGGTGCTCTTCCAGGTCACGGTCACCAACGACACCGGGGCGACGTACCGCGCGAGCACGCTCGAGGTGACGGCCACCTCGGGAGGGCTCGAGGCGGAGCCGGTGTGGGACCCGGACCAGGGGGTCGAGCTGTCGGGGCCGATGTTCGCCGTCCCGCCGGGCGGCGCGGTCCAGTTCCGGGTCGGGTTCGCGGTGCGCGAGCCGGACGACGTGCGCCTGACGATCGTGCCCGCGCTCTACGGGTACGAGCCGCTCGAGGTCGGCCAGGGCTGACGAGGCGGGGGCGGCGAGGCGGCGCGACACGCCATTGTTTCGGGCGCATTTCCGGAGCCGGCGGAAAGCACGCCCCGGGCAGCGGGGGCCGTCGCGCGTCACCGGCTCGTAGCGTGCGTGCGGCGCCCTGACCAGCGACGACGGCCCGCCCATCGTCGCACGGGCGCGCAGCAGAAAGTCGCCGCGCAGATTCCGGCCCGGACGACGGAATGCGCTGCTAGGTTCATCACCGACCGGCGGGGGCCGGATGAAGAACGGCCTTTCTCCCCGGACTGCCCGCGTCCCCAGCGGACATCCCGAGGAGCTCCGAGTGACCCACGACCGCACCGCACGCCGAACCGGCGGCGGCCTGCCCGCCGCCGTCCCCCCGGGTCCCGGCACGGGCGGTCGTCCCGCGGCCGCCCGTGCCCGGGCCGCCGTCGCCGCCGTCGCCGGCGCCGCCCTCGTCGCCCTGCTCGCGTCGGGGTGCGCGTCGACCGCGGGTGCGGCCGACGCGGCGCAGACCGCGACCGCGGGCCCGACGCACCCGGGTGCGACCGTCCCCTTCGGCCGGCCGTTCGAGTACGCGGACGGCCTGTTCGTCAGCGTCAAGGCGCCGCAGGAGTTCGAGCCGTCCCCGGAGGCGGAGGGTCTCGCGGGCGGCGGCGTGCCCGTGCGCCTGCGCGTGCAGGTCACCAACGGCACCGCCGAGCCGTACTCGCCGAGCACCCTGTCGGCGACCGCCGTGTCCGCCGGCGTCGAGGCCTCGCCCGTCTGGGACGTCCCGCTCGCGATCGACACGGCCGGCCCGTACGTGACGCTCGACCCGGCCGGCACCGTGGCGTTCGACATCGCGTTCGCGGTCGCCGACCCGTCGGACCTGCAGATCACCGTGCTGCCCGCGTTGGGCGGCTACGACCCGCTGGTCGTCACGACGGGCTGAGCGCCCCCGGTCGGCGGAGCGGCGGGGCCGGTGAGCCGCGGCTGCGACCGGCGGACGGACCCGGACGGATCGGGCGACGGGGCGTCCGCCCGCCGTCCGCCGCGCGCCGCCCGGCGCCGGGTGCGACAGACTGCCCCGGTGACCGACCTGCTCTCGTCTCCCCGACTCGTGGGCGACGGGCCGGCGATCGCGCACCGGCCGGACTGGACGTGGCTGCCCGACCCCGCCGACGCGCCGGGCCCCGACCGGCTCGCACGTGCCCGCCGGCAGGCCGAGCAGCTGCTCGCCGAGCACGGCGTCACGTACGGCGCGGACCGGCCCGACGGGCACGGGCAGTGGCGCCTCGACCCGCTCCCCGTGGTCGTCGACGAGACCGAGTGGGCGGGCCTCGACGCGGCGCTCGTGCAGCGGGCGGAGCTCCTCGACGCGGTGCTGCACGACCTGTACGGCCCCCGGCGGCTGCTCGACGACCGCCTCCTGCCGCCGACGGTCGTCCTCGCGCACCCGGGGTTCCTGCGCGCGGTCGACGGCCTGCGCACGCCCGGGGGGCGCGAGCTCGTGCTCACGGCGACGGACCTGGTCCGCGACGCGTCGGGCGGGTGGTGCGCGGTCGCCGACCGCACGCAGGCCCCCTCCGGCGCGGGGTACGCGATGGAGGACCGCCGCGTCACCGCGCAGGTGCTCGCGGGCGTCTACCGGCAGGCGCCGATCGCCCGGCTCGGGCCGTTCTTCCACGCCCTGCGGCACGCCCTGCGGGACGTCGCGCCGCCGACCGCGTCGGACGACCCGCGCGTCGTGCTGCTCTCCCCGGGGCCGGGCAGCGAGACGGCGTTCGACCAGGCGTACCTGGCGTCGATGCTGGGCCTGCCGCTCGTCGAGGGCCGCGACCTGCTGGTGCGGGACGGGCGCGTGCACCTCGAGGGCATCGACGGGCTCGAGCCGGTCGACGTCGTCCTGCGCCGTGTCGACGCCGACTGGTGCGACCCCCTCGACCTGCGCGCGGGCTCGCGGCTCGGCGTGCCCGGGCTCGTGCGGGCGGTGCGCGGCGGGACGGTCAGCATCGTCAACCCGCTGGGCGCGTCGGTGCTGGAGAGTCCCGCGTTCCTCACGTACCTGCCGCGCCTGGCGCGCGCCGTGCTCGACCAGGACCTCGCGCTGCCGTCCGCGGAGACCTGGTGGTGCGGCGAGGCCCGGTCGCTGCGGCACGTCCTCGCGCACCTCGACCGGCTCGTGATCAAGCCGACCGTGCACGGCGCGCACGTGACGACCGTGCTCGGCTGGACCCTGTCCGCCGCCGAGCGGGAGGCGCTGACCGCGCGCATCCAGGCCGAGCCGTGGCTGTGGGTCGGGCAGGAGGCCGTCGGCCCCACGGTCGACCGCCGCGACCCCGCGGGCGTCGGCTCGGACCGTCCCGACGCGGCCGGTGTCGGGCCCGCCGACCTCGGCCCGCGGGCCGCGGTGCTGCGGGCGTACGCGGTCGCGCACGCCGGCACGTACACCGTCATGGCCGGGGGCCTCGCGCGCGTCGCCGACTCGCACGTGGTCTCGTCGTCGCGGGGCGCGTCGGCCAAGGACGTGTGGGTGCTGGCCAGCCAGCCGGCGACCGCCCCCGACACGGCCGTCCGCGAGGACGACGTGGCCGCGGTCGGGCGCGCGGTGGGCGCCGGCATCTCGCCCCGCACCGCGGAGAACCTCTACTGGATGGGCCGGTACGCGGAGCGCGCCGAGGGCGAGGCGCGCGTGCTGCGCGCGGTCGCCGACCGGTGGGACGACTACCACCGCAGCCCCGGGTCGGCGGGCGGCCGCGCGCTCGCCGTGCTGCTCCAGGCGCTGACGCCCGCGGCGCTGCCGGACGGCGGCCCCCACCTCGCCGACGACGACGAGCACATCGGCCCGCGAGTCCCCGCGCTGCGCGACCTCCTGCTGGACCGGGCCACACCCGGGAGCGTCGCGCGGGCGGTGCACCGCCTCGCCGGTGCGGCGGCGTCGGTGCGCGACCAGCTGTCCACCGACACGTTCGGCCCGCTGGCCCGCGTCGAGCGCGCGCTGCGCGACGAGCGCGGCCGCACCCGTCCTCGCCCCGAGGGCGCGCTCGACCTCGGCACGACGCCGGCCCAGGAGCAGGCGGCCGCCGTCACGGCCGGCCTGCGGCCGACGCTCGACCGCGTCCTGCACGGCCTGCTGGCGCTGTCCGGGGTCGCCGCGGAGGGCCTCACGCGCGACGTCGGCTGGCACCTGCTGGACGCGGGCCGCCGCATCGAGCGCGCGCAGAACCTCGTCGACACGCTCGCCGCGACGCTCGTCGTCCGCCGCTCCGCCGACGTCGAGGACCTGCTGCTCGAGTCCGTCCTGCTGGCCACCGAGTCCGCGATCACCTACCGGCGCCGCCACCAGTCCGCACCGACCGTGCCGAGCGTGCTGGACCTGCTCGTGCACGACCGGACGAACCCGCGCTCGCTGGCGTTCCAGCTCGACCGGCTCCTGGCCGACCTCGAGGCCGTGCCGGCGCCGTGGCGGTCCGCCGGGCAGCGCGACCACCTGCTGCACGGCGTCGGCGAGCTGGTCGCGGAGCTCGACACGGTCGCCGTCGGTGCGGTCGTGTCCGAGGACGGGCGGCGCACGCGGCTCGAGGAGGCGCTGGACTCCATGCTGTGGCGCCTGCGCGCCGCGTCCGACGAGATCGAGCGCGTGCACTTCGTGCGCCCGGCGGCGAGCCGCGTGCTCGACGACCTGTGGGGCGCCACGAACCTGCGCGAGCAGGACGACACGGTGCGCGACGAGCCGGTGCGGGACCACGCCCCGCAGGACGCGGACGGGGGTGCGCGGTGACGGCCGACGAGCGCGGGCCCGCGCGCGTCTACGACCTCGTCCACCGCACGACGTACGAGTACCCGCAGCCCGTCACGGACTCCTACGGCCGCACCACGATGACGCCCCGCGACCTGCCGGACCAGCGCCTCCTCACGACGTCCCTGACGGTCGACCCCCAGCCGGCGGACACGCAGACGCACGTCGACTGGTTCGGCAGCACCACCACCTGGTTCGGTGTGACGACGGCGCACACGCGGCTCGTCGTGACGTCCCGCTCGACGCTCGAGGTCAGCCGCGTCGCGCCGACGCGCGAGCAGCTGCCCGACGTGCGGTGGCGGTCCGTCGCGCGTGCCGTCACGGTCGGCGACCTCGGCACGCTGCACACCGACACGACGGGCCTCGTCGCGCTGCGCGAGGCGGTGCTGCCGTCGACGCACGTGTCCTTCGCCGACGAGGTGCGCGCGTGGGCCGCGCCGTCCTTCGCCGCGGACCGCCCCCTCGCCGACGTGGTCACGGACCTCGTCCACCGCATCCGCACGGAGATCACCTACCGGTCCGGCTCGACCACGGTGCACACCACGCAGGCGCAGCTGCTCGCGCAGGGCGCCGGCGTCTGCCAGGACTTCGCCCACCTGATGATCGCGGCGCTGCGCCTGCACGGGCTGCCCGCGCGGTACGCCTCCGGGTACATCGAGACGCGACCGCGTCCGGGGCGGCAGAAGCTGCGCGGCGCGGACGCGTCGCACGCGTGGGTGTCGGTGTGGGTGCCGGGGCACGGCTGGCTGGACGCGGACCCGACGAACGACCAGCTCGTCGACGACCGGTACGTCGTCCTCGGCTGGGGGCGCGACTACCACGACGTGCCGCCGCTGCGCGGGGTCATCTTCACGGAGGGCGGCGGCGCGTCGCCGCGCGTGGAGGTCGACCTCGTGCCGGCCGGGTCGGACCCGTTCGTCTGACCGCGCCGCGGCCGCCGGTCACCGCGCGGCCGCCGGTCAGCGCGTGACGGCGCGCGTCCGGTCGTCCAGCTCCGCCGCCGGCACCACGAAGCCGCCCGCGTCGACGACGGTCCCGCCGGCGGCCCGCCACAGGGTCGCCGTCACCCGTGCGACCGCGGGCGCGACCCGCTGCCGGGCGACCACGTGCAGCTGCGACGGGTGCTCGAGCTCGAGCTCGCGCGGGTCCGGCGGCCGCCACGTCACGTGGTAGCCCCACGGCCCGTGCTCGCGCCAGTCGAGCGTCGACAGCACGACCGGCACCTCGCGTGACCGCGTCAGCCGCACGATCACCGCGCCGTCGTACTCGTACGTCGCGGTGAGCGAGAACCCCTCCGCCCCGCTCCCCTGCTGCGGGGTCTCCGTCGGGCCGAGGCGGCTGCCGGACAGCGCGGGCCGCACGAGCGGCACCGCGTCCTGCGCCGCGATGGTCACGGGCGACCAGAGCGTGAGGTCGAGCGCGGAGGCGGGGTCCGGCACGACCGCGTACCGCCGGTCGGCGGGGACGATGCCGCCGCCCGTCCGGCGCGCCGCGGCGGTCGCCCAGCCGGCCACGAGGTCGGCGGTGACCGCGGCGCCGGCGGGCGTCACGACGGGCAGCCCGTACAGGTCGGCGTCCTTGGCGGGAAGCCCCATCGCACGCGCCGCGGCCGCGTCCGAGGGGTGCGGCCCGGTGACCGTGACCCCCTCCGCCAGGACGAGGGCGCCCGCCGTCGCGACCGGCTCGACGGTGATGCCGCGGAACCGTGCGCCCGTCGGGCGGACCGCCGGCTGCCCGGCCGTCGGCACCCGCTCCCAGCCGGCCTCCGGGAACCAGGCGCGCGCCAGGGCCAGCACGTCGGACCCCGCGGGCAGCGCGAGGACGTGCAGGCCGTCGAGCGCGGGCGGGACCGGTGCCGGCGGGGTCATGGGCGGACCGTAGCGGCCCCGGGCTACGCCGGTGTTTCCGCGCGGACACGGATCGGGGGACGCGCCGACGACGCGCCGGTGGCAGGCGCGCCGTGTCCGGCGGGTGGTCGGGCGGGGCGGTCGGGCGCGCTCGTCAGGCGCGGACGTCGTGGAGGTGGTGCACGACGTCGTGCAGGAAGTACTGGCCGAGCGTGCGGACCGTGAAGCGCGAGCCGTTGCTGCGCCGGCCGGGGCGCTCCCACGCGTGCGGCGCGACCCCGTCGAACCGCTCCGCCGTCGTCTCCGCCGCTGCCGCGAGCTCACCGGCCACGACCTGGGGGTCCTGCAGGTCGTAGCGGTCCTCGACGGCTGTCGCGTCCTGGTCCCAGTTGGCGAACAGCGGGTCGTCCTCGTCGAGCATGAGCTGCACGCGCTCGCCGAAGACGCGCATCACGTCGCGCACGTGGGCGCCGTACTCGAGCGTCGACCACGTCGTGCTGGCGGGGCGCGCCCGCACGTCGTCGCGGTGCAGCGCGGCCACCCAGCGCGGCACCAGGTCGCGGACCGTGCCGGCGACCGCCTCCGCGGGGACGTCCGACGCCGAGAACCCGCACTCCGGGCAGCGCCGCTCGACGACCCAGGTCCAGTCCTTGTCGTCCGGCGCGATCACGGGCGGCTCGGAGGTGTGCGCGGGTGACGGAGGGGTGTCCACGCGCGCCACGGTAGCGCTCGCACCCGGGGTCGCGCCGGGGCGCCGGGCGGGTGAGGCACGGGCGCACGCGACGCTGCGCGGCCCGGGCCGTCCCGTGGGAGGGGCGGGGTGAGAGGCCGGGCGGCACGCCCCCTCCCGCGCGCCGCCCGACCGGGCACCGGTGCGCCGAACCCCCTCAGGTCGCCGCGGTGGTGCCGCTGCGCGGAACGGTATCCGGGTGACCGTTGCACGACCGTTGCAC
Organism: Cellulomonas shaoxiangyii; assembly: GCF_004798685.1. Classification (NCBI taxonomy): domain Bacteria; kingdom Bacillati; phylum Actinomycetota; class Actinomycetes; order Micrococcales; family Cellulomonadaceae; genus Cellulomonas; species Cellulomonas shaoxiangyii. Next base: position 3,629,219 of record NZ_CP039291.1, read on the forward strand.
GGTGTATGCGCGGTTGTGTGCCCATTCCGCGACGAGCACCGAGGGCCGGCACGGGTCGCGGGCGACGCCGGGCGGGTCAGCCCAGGGTGCGGTCGAGCTGGGCGAGACGGGTGTGCGCGCGCAGGTGCGCGGCGGAGCCGATCGGCGCCGCCTGCGCGAGGGCCTGCCACGCCTCCCAGTCGTCGGCGCCGTGGTCCCCGGCGGTCCACCGCCCCACGAGGTCGACGTCGCGCGACGCGAGCACGGACGCCCGCAGCCAGCCGACCAGCGCGTCGCGCACGCGCTCGACGCCGGGTGCCATGGACCGCGGCAGCACCGGCCCGGCGTAGGCCGCGAGCGCGCCGGCCACGTCCTCGACCGCGAGCGCGTCGCGCACGTGGTCGACGTCGGTGTGCAGCTGCGACGTCAGCCGGTACGGCCGGGACTCGGACAGCATCGGGCCGACGAGCCGGCGCAGCCGCGAGATCTCGGCGCGCACGGTGACCTCGGACAGCTCGGCCTCGGACAGCAGGACGGTCAGCTCGTCGCCCGTCAGGCCGGCGGGGTGCTCGGCGAGGAGCAGCAGGATCTCCGCGTGCCGGCACGTGAGCCGGCGGCGGCCCTGCGGCGTGTGCAGCGTGCCGCCGTGCGTGCCGAGGACCTCGAGCCGCGTCGTGGGCGGCTGGGTGGCCGTCGAGGCGAGCGTCGCCTCGACGGCGGCGACGGTGGCGCGCACGAGAGCGAGCGCCATCCAGGACGCCGCCTCGTCGCGACCCGTCACGTCGAGCACGCCGACGACGCGACCGGAGGGGTCGCGCACGGGTGCGGCCGCACAGTTCCACGGGTGCACGACGCGCGCCCAGTGCTCGGTGCTGAGCACCTGCACGGGCCGCCGCGTCGCGAGCGCGGTGCCGAGGGCGTTGGTCCCGGCGGCGTCCTCGCGCCACGCCGCCCCCTCGACGAAGCCGACGCGCTCGAGCGGGCGTCGCAGCGCCGGGTCGCCCTCGACCCACAGGAGGCGGCCCGTCTCGTCGCTCAGCGCGGCGACCCACCCGGACGCGGGCTCGACGAGCAGGCGGCGCACGGCGGGCACGGCACCCGAGATGGGGTGCGCGGTGCGCAACCGGTTGAGCTCGGGGTCGGACAGGTCGACGGGCGGGGTCGGCAGCTCCGGGTCGACGCCGACCCGGCGGCTCCGCTGCCACGACTCCGCGACGACCTGTCGCACGCCGCCGCCCGGCTCGCCGCCCGCGACGACGAACCGCTCGTGCGCCGCGCGCACGCGCCCGACCGTGCTCGGTCCGAACCCGCTCAGGGCGGGCTCCGCAGACCGGTCGGCGCCGCCGGACGGGATCCGGGCATGTCGGCTCATGCGGTGACTTCCGTGGTGGAGCGGGCCCGAGGCCGACCGCCGTGGGGTGCGGGTGGCGGACGAGGGATGACGTCGGGCGGGACGGTGCGGGTGTCGCACGACGCATGGTACGCGAAAGCGACAGCGGGGACGTGAGCGACATCACACCTATTTCCGCCGCCTCCCCTGGGCGCCGCCTTTCCTGACGTCGTGTGCGAGAATGTCAGCATGCCCAAGATCATCGGCGGATCGCTCCACGAGCACCGCGAGCAGACCCGCCTGCGGCTGTTCTCCGCCCTGTCCACGCTCATGTCCGAGCGCGGGTTCGACGGCATCACGCTCGCCGACATCGCCGCCGCCGCGGGCGTCGGGCGCACCGCGGTGTACAACCACTTCCCCGACAAGGAGGCGCTCCTGCTCGGGTTCATCACGCACGAGACCGAGCAGTACGCCGCCGGCCTGCAGGCGTCCCTCGACGACATCGACGACCCCGTCGAGCAGCTGCGCGCGTACGTCCGCGCGCAGGCCTCGCTGACCCGCGTCTACCACGTGGCCCCCGGCCCCGAGCTGCGGTCCGTGCTCTCCCGCGGCGCGCAGCAGCGCGTCCGCGAGCACGTCGGCGTCGTCGAGCAGATCCTGCGCCGGATCCTGGCCGCCGGGATCGAGTCCGGTGCGTTCCCCGAGCAGGACCTCGACACGACCGTGCCGCTCGTGAACGCGTGCCTGTCCGGCCGCAACCTGCCCGACGTCGACGGCCCCGACCGTGAGCGGGCGGTCGGGCAGACGGAGACGTTCGTCCTGCGCGCGGTCGGTGCACCCGTGCCGGTGGCGGCCTGAGCGCCGCCCGCGGCGCCCGGCCGCAGCGGGGTGCGGGAGGCCCCGGCCGCGCCGCGCCGCCGCGCCGTGACGCCCCCGCGCGACGGCCCCAGCGCGCGACGACCACGCGGTCCGTCGCCCGGCGGCCGGAGGCGACCGCGGTCGAGCTGACGTTCCTGCCCGGCCTGCGCGACGTCCTCGCCGCCGAGGTCGCCGAGGTCCTGCCCGACGCGCGCGACCTGCACGACGTCCCCGGCCGGGACGACGCCGTCGCGCTGCGGCTGCCCGGCCCGCTGGCACCGGTGGTCCGGCTGCGCACGGCGGTCGCCGCGTGGGTCGTCGTGCACCTCGACGTGCCGCGCCCCAAGTCCATCGCGAGCCCCGAGCACCTGCAGCGCGTCGTCGACGCCGTGTACGCGTCCCTGCGCGTCGCCGGGTCCTCGACGTTCCGGTTCGAGGCCGCGGGCAGCGACTCCGCCGTGTTCGCGCGGCTCGCGGAGCTGCTGCACGAGGCGACCGGGCTGCGGCACGACGCCGCCCACGGCGACCTCGTCGTGCGCGTGCGGCGCGGGGTGCGCGGCGCCGGCGGCACGCGGCCCGGCGCCGGGCGGGGCGCCGTGGACCGCGCGCGTCGCACCGGGGGCGACGAGGCGGACCCCGGCTGGGACGTGCTCGTCCGGGTGGGTCCGCGGCCGCTGTCGGCACGCACGTGGCGGGTCGTCGACTTCCCCGGGGCGGCGAACGCGACGATCGCGGCGGCGATGACCCGGCTCGCCGGCACGCGGGACGACGACCGCGTCCTCAACCTCATGTGCGGTTCGGGCACGCTGCTCGCCGAACGCCTGCTCGCGGCGCCGGCGGCCGCCTCGCTGGGCGTCGACCGCGCGCAGCCGGCGCTCGACGCGGCGCGCGCCAACCTGGAGGCGGCGGGGCTGCTCGGCCGGGCGTCGCGCACGGCCCTCGTGCGCGCGGACGCCACCGACGCGGCCGCCGTGCGGGACGCGGTGGACGCGCACCTCGCGGTCGACGACCGGCCGCCCGCGGCGGACCTCGTCCTGGCCGACCCGCCGTGGGGCACGCTGCACGGTTCGCACGCCGCGAGCCCGGCCCTGCACGCCGGGCTGCTGCGCGGCGCGCACGCCGTGACGGCGCCCGGTGCGCGCCTCGTCGTCCTCACGCACGAGGTGAAGGTGATGGAGCGCGTGGTGCGCGAGGCGGCCGACCTGTGGGCGCCCGTCACGACGACGCGCGTCTTCGCCAAGGGGCACCACCCGCGCGTGCACGTGCTGCGCCGGGTCTGACCGCCGCGACGCCGCACGCCGCACGCCGCCGTCGCCGCACGCCGCACGCCACCGTCGCCGCACGTCGCGGCCGTCGAACCGCTTCACCGCGAATCGCTTCACGGCCTTCCGCCGCCCGCCCACGGGCGACGAGCGTGGGCGCCGACGCGCCCTCGCCGCCGCGGCACGGCAGCGTCGCCGGACCCCGCGGCGGCATCCCCGCAGCGCGTCCCGACCCCACGGGAGACCCGCATGACCTGGAGAACCCGGCTGCGCACGCTCGCGCTCGCCGTCCCGCTGGCCGTCGCCGCCACGACCGTCGTCGCCGCCGTGCCCGCCGCGGCGCACGGCTCCGTGACGGACCCGCCGACGCGCAACTACCGCTGCTGGAACGTCTGGGGGTCCCGCTTCCAGGACCCCGCGATGGCCACGCAGGACCCCATGTGCTGGCAGGCCTGGCAGGCCGACACGAGCGCGATGTGGAACTGGAACGGCCTGTACCACGAGGGCATCGGCGGCCGGCACGAGGAGCTCATCCCCGACGGCCAGCTCTGCTCGGGCGGGCGCACGGAGGGCGGTCGGTACGACGCCATGGACACGCCCGGCCCGTGGATCGCGACCACCGTCCCGACCCGGTTCACGCTGACGCTCACCGACCAGGCCCAGCACGGCGCCGACTACCTGCGCGTCTACGTCACGAAGCCCGGTTTCGACCCGACGCGCGCCGCGCCCGCGTGGTCGGACATGCAGCTGCTCAAGGTCACCGGCCGGTACGCCCCCGCGGCCGAGTACCGCGCCGACGTCGACCTGACCGGCCGCTCGGGCCGCGCGATCCTCTACACGATCTGGCAGGCCAGCCACTCCGACCAGCCGTACTACCTGTGCTCCGACATCAGCATCGGCGGGCCGGCCCCGACACCGACGGCCACGCCCACCCCGACGCCGACCGCCACGGCGACGGCCACCCCGCGGCCGACGCCGACGGCCACGCCCACGCCCACACCCACCCGGACGGCCACGCCCACGCCGACGCCCACCCGGACGGCGACGCCGACCCCCACGCCCACCACCACCCCCGGCACGGGGGCCTGCACGGCGGCGGTCCGCGTGGTCGGCTCGTGGCCCGGCGGCTGGCAGGGCGAGCTGACGGTCACCGCGGGGGCGGCCGGCACGACCGGCTGGCGGGCGACCGTCGCCGGCGCGACGGTGACCCAGGCGTGGAACGCGTCGGCGTCCGGCGGCGCGCTCACGAACGCGTCGTGGAACGGCACGCTCGCACCGGGCGCCAGCGCGACGGCGGGCTTCCTCGCCTCGGGCACGCCCGGCACCCCGACGGCCACGTGCGCGGGCGCCTGACGCCCGGCACCCGGTAGGCAGGCCGGCAACCCGGCTCCTACGATCGCGGCGGGGGCGACGTCTCGTCCCCGCCGCGAGACCGTCATCGAGGGGACGTGAGGTCCCCCGGGCGGCGGTCTCACGGGTCCGGGCGCTGCCGGAGGGGGTGGGCGTGACGTCCTCCGGCACCGGGGGCACGGCCGACCGGACGACCTGCGCCGTCGTCGGCGGCGGGCCGGCCGGGCTCGTCCTCGGCCTCCTGCTGGCGCGCGCGGGCGTCCGGGTCACCGTGCTCGAGAAGCACGCCGACTTCCTGCGGGACTTCCGGGGCGACACCGTCCACCCGTCGACGCTCGCCATGCTGGACGACCTCGGCCTCGGTGAGCGGTTCGCCGCACTGCCGCACTCGCGCCTCGCGCGCATCACGGTGCCGGCCGACGGCGGCGAGGTGGTCGTGGCCGACTTCGGGCGGCTGCCGCTGCGGCACCCGTACATCGCGATGGTCCCGCAGTGGGACCTGCTGAACCTGCTGGCGGACGCCGCGGCCGAGGAGCCGACGTTCGAGCTGCGGACGCGGCACGAGGTCACGGGCGTGGTGCGCGACGGCGAGCGCGTCGTCGGGGTCGACGTCGCCACGCCGGACGGCCCCCGGCGGCTGCTCGCCGACCTCGTCGTGGCGTGCGACGGGCGCTGGTCGACCGTCCGCCGCGCGGTCGGGCTGCCGTCGCGGCGGTGGCCCGTGCCGTTCGACGTGTGGTGGGTGCGCGTGCCGACCCGGCACCGGGTCGGTGAGGCGCTGCTGCCGCGGCTCGGGGTCGGGCGCGCCGCCGTCGCCATCCCGCGCGAGGGGTACCTGCAGGTCGCCTACCTGGGGCACAAGGGCACGGACACCGTGCGGCGCGCGCGGGGCGTCGCGGCGTTCCGCGCGGAGGTGGCCGCGCTCGTGCCCGAGGTCGCCGACGACGTGGCGGCGATCGCGTCGATGGACGACGTCAAGCACCTCGACGTGCGCCTCGACCGGCTGCGCCGCTGGCACGCGCCCGGCGTGCTGTGCATCGGCGACGCCGCGCACGCGATGTCGCCGGTCGGCGGCGTCGGCATCAACCTCGCCGTGCAGGACGCCGTCGCCGCGGCCCGCCTGCTCGCGGCGCCCCTGCGCCGCGGGGCGCTCACCGGCCGGGCCGGGGACCGCGTGCTGGCGCGCATCCGGCGTCGGCGGCTCATGCCGACGGTCCTCGTGCAGGCCGCCCAGCGGGTCGTGCACGCCGCGGTGATCCGGCCCGCGCTCGACGGCCGGCTCACCGTCCCGCCGGGTGCGGCGCTCGGGGTGCTGCGCCGCGTGCCGGCGCTCACCGCGCTGCCCGCGGCGTTCGTCGGGATCGGCCCACGGCCCGAGCGCGTCCCGTCGTGGGCACGGCGCCCCCGGACCGGCTGAAACGGTTAGCCCCCTGCCGCTGGGCGGTCGCGCGGCGCACCGTGGGAGCGACCCGCGGTGCCCCTCGGCCCGGACCTCGACATCGTTGTCGTTCCGACGGCCGGCACCGACCCTCAGCGGACAGGAGAACCCCCGCATGCCCATCCGCGCGCGTGACCGGCTGCGCCGGCTCGCACTCGCCCTCCCCGTCGCGGTGCTCGCGGCCGGGCTCGGCGCCACCCTCGCCGCCACCCCCGCGGCCGCCCACGGTTCCGTCACCGACCCGCCCACCCGCAACTACGGCTGCTGGGAGCGCTGGGGCGACAACCACCTCGACCCGGCGATGGCCCAGCAGGACCCCATGTGCTACCAGGCGTGGCAGGCCAACCCGAACACGATGTGGAACTGGAACGGCCTCTTCCGTGAGGGCGTCGGCGGCCGCCACGAGGCCGTGATCCCCAACGGCCAGCTCTGCTCGGGCGGCCGGACGCAGAACGCCCTGTACGGGTCGCTCGACACCCCGGGCGCGTGGGTCATGAAGAGCGTCCCGACGAACTTCACGCTCACCCTGACGGACAGCGCGAAGCACGGCGCCGACTACCTGCGCGTGTACGTCTCGAAGGCGGGCTTCGACCCGACCCGCGAGGCGCTCGGCTGGGACGACCTCGACCTGGTCAAGGAGACGGGGCGCTACGGCACCACCGGGCTCTACCAGACGGACGTGAACCTGGCGGGCCGCTCGGGCCGTGCGGTGCTCTTCACGGTGTGGCAGGCCAGCCACCTCGACCAGCCGTACTACCTGTGCTCCGACATCAACATCGGCGGCACGGCGAACCCGAACCCGACGACGCCGGCCCCGCAGCCGACGACGCCGGCTCCCCAGCCCACGACGCCCGCTCCCACCACGCCGGCTCCCCAGCCGACGACACCGGCTCCGACCACCCCGGCCCCGCAGCCGACGACCCCCACGGGCGCCTGCTCCGCGACGGTCTCGGTGACGAGCTCGTGGAACAACGGCTACCAGGCGGACGTGCGGGTCACGGCCGGCTCGGCCGGCGTCAACGGCTGGAGGGTCACGGTGAACGGCGCGACCATCACGCAGTCGTGGAACGTCAGCGCGTCCGGCAACGTCCTGTCCAACGTCGCGTGGAACGGGCGGCTCGCCGCCAGCGCCTCGACCAGCTTCGGCTTCCTCGGCTCGGGCTCCTCGTCCGGTCTGACGGCCACCTGCGCCGCGGCGTGACCCCCTCGGCCTGATGACCGGCAGCACGCCGGACGCCGGGCCACGCACCACCCGAGGCCCGGGTGCAGCCCTCTCCGCTGCACCCGGGCCTCGTGGCGTCCGGGCGCGTGCGACGGACGCCCCGACGCTGCCGCCCGCGTGTCGTGTTCACTACTGCCGTGACGACGAGCAGCACCCGACTCCCCCGCGTCCGCGCCTCCGAGCTCGTGGGCCGCGGCTGGCTCAACACCGGCGGGCGGGACGTGACGCTGGCCGACCTGCGCGGCAAGGTCGTCGTCCTCGACTTCTGGACGTTCTGCTGCATCAACTGCCTGCACGTCCTCGACGAGCTGCGCGAGCTCGAGGAGCGGCACCGGGACGTGCTCGTCATCATCGGCGTGCACTCGCCGAAGTTCGTGCACGAGGCCGACCCGGTGGCGATCGCCGCGGCGGTGGAGCGGTACGAGGTGCACCACCCCGTGCTGGACGACCCCGAGCTCGTCACGTGGCAGGCGTACACCGCGCGCGCGTGGCCGACGCTCGTCGTGGTCGACCCCGAGGGCTACGTCGTCGCGCAGATGGCCGGCGAGGGGCACGCGCACGCGGTCGAGGCGCTGGTCGACGAGCTCGTCGCGGAGCACGAGGCGAAGGGCACGCTGCACCGCGGCTCGGGCCCGTACGTGCCGCCGGCGCCGCAGCCGTCGACGCTGCGGTTCCCCGCCAAGGCGGTCGAGCTGCCGGGCGGGACGCTGCTCGTCGCGGACGCCGGGCACCACGCGCTCACCGAGGTCGCCGCGGACGGCGGGACGCCCGTGCGCCGGATCGGGTCGGGGCAGCGCGGACTGGCCGACGGGGGCCCCGACGAGGCCCGGTTCAGCGAGCCGAACGGGCTGTGCCTCGTGCCGGAGGAGCTGCGCGAGCGGCTCGGGTACGACGTGCTGGTCGCCGACACCGTCAACCACGCGCTGCGCGGCGTGCGGCTCGCCGACGGCCACGTGACGACGGTCGCGGGCACCGGCGAGCAGTACATGGTCAGCGCGGTGGACAACGTGCGACCGGCGGACGCCGCCGCCCCCGCCGAGAACGGCGTCGGCGACGTGTGGCCGGCGCGGCAGGTCAAGCTGTCGTCGCCGTGGGACGTGGCGTGGTCGCCCGCGGCCGGCGCGTTCGTCGTCGCGATGGCCGGCAACCACACGCTGTGGGCGTTCGACGCGGTCGCGGGCACGGTCGCGTACCTCGCGGGGACGATGAACGAGGGCCTCCTCGACGGTGCGCCGGCCGACTCGTGGTTCGCGCAGCCGTCAGGGCTGTCGGTCGCCGCGGACGGGCGGATCTGGCTCGCGGACGCCGAGACGTCGGCGCTGCGGTGGGTCGACCCCGCCGACGCGTCCGTCACGACCGTCGCCGGCACGGGCCTGTTCGACTTCGGGCACCGGGACGGCGCCGCCGACCAGGCGCTGTTCCAGCACCCGCTCGGCGTCGCGGCGCTGCCCGACGGCTCGGTCCTGGTGGCGGACACCTACAACGGCGCGCTGCGCCGCTGGACGTCCGGCACCGACGGCGGCCCGGGCGAGGTGACGACGCTCGCGACCGACCTCGCCGAGCCCAGCGGCCTGGTGCTGCCCGCGGGCGACGCCGACCACGTGCTCGTCGTCGAGTCCGCCGCGCACCGGCTCACGCGCGTGCCGCTGCCGGCCGGCGCCGCCGGCACGCACGTGGACGGCGGCGCGCACCGCACGCAGCGCCCGGTGACCGAGGTCGCGGCCGGCGAGCTGCGCCTCGACGTGGTGTTCACGCCCGCGCCGGGGCAGAAGCTGGACCTGCGGTGGGGGCCGTCGACGTCGCTGCGCGTGTCGTCCACGCCACCCGGGCTGCTGCTCGACGGCGCCGGCGACGACGTCGAGCTGACGCGCACGCTGCGCCTGGACCCGGCGGTCGGCGAGGGCGTCCTGCACGTCACCGCGCGCGCCGCGTCCTGCGACGACGACCCGGCCGTCGAGCACCCCGCGTGCCACCTCGCCGCGCAGGACTGGGGCGTGCCGGTGCGCGTCGTCGACGGCGCGCCGGACGTCCTCACGCTGCCGCTGCTGGGCTGACGCCCGTCCGTCGCGTGGCGTCAGTGGGTCGCGTCGCCCACCGCGATCGCGAGGAGCACGGACAGGGCCGTGCGCACCTGCGGGCCCGTCGACGCAGCGCTCGAGGCGGCGACCTCGACGACCCACTCGCCGCGCGCGACCGTGAGGGACGTCGTCCGGCCCGCGTCGGCGGGGCTGCCGCCGCGGGCGATCGTCGCCGGCTCGCCGTCACCGGCCCGGCGCAGCACCGCCCACTCGTCGCCGCCGAGCGTCTCCGTGACCGCCCCCGCGAACGCCAGCAGACGCGGGACGACGCCGGGCTGCGCCGCCCCGATCGCGACCGCGCCCGTCGCGACGAGCCGCTCGACGGCGACCGTCGGGTCGGCCACCGCCGGCAGCGTGCGTGCCCGGGCGCGCTGGCGCCGGCGCTTGGCCTGGTACTGCGCCTGGTCCGCGCGGCGGAACAGGTGTCGCGCTCCCACGGCGCCCATGACGGCCGTCGAGGCGATGCCGTAGGAGATCGCCGCGCCGTGCGGGAGGGGGAACTTCGCGACGGTCGAGGCCATCGTCTCGGTCACCTCGGCGCGCGCCTGCCCCACCGTCACCAGGCAGAACTCGTCACCGCCGATGCGCGCGGCCGTCGTGCCGGGCAGCGCGTCGGACGCGCGGCGCAGCACGTCCGCGACCGCGCGCAGCAGGTCGTCGCCCGCGTCGTGCCCGAGCTCGTCGTTGACGCGCTTGAGCCCGTCGACGTCGCACATGACGATGCAGGTCTCGCGCCCCGAGGCGAGGGCCGCGTCGGCGGCCTGGTCGGCGACGCGGCGGTTGGCCAGCCCGGTGAGCGGGTCGTCGGCGATCATGTGCCGCACCTGCTGCTCGAGGTCGACGCGCGCGATCGCGCCGGCCGCCAGCGCGGCCAGGACCTCGGCGGCGGCGACGTCGTCGGCGTCGAAGCGCGGCGCCTCGACGCCGCGGACCACGGAGACCTGACCCCACACCGAGTCGTTCACGACGATCGGGGAGCTGAGCGCCGAGCCCGCACCCAGCTCGCGCAGCGCCTCGACCTCGACCCGGTCGCCCGCGGACTCGTCACCGGGCAGCACCGAGCGGCCCCGCTCGTCGAACGCGTGCGCGACCCAGCTCGCCCGGTCGCGGATCAGCCCGCGCAGGGCCGGACGGTCGTCGGCGCGGTACGTCGTCGCGAGGAGGGAGAGGGACCGGGCGTCGTCGGTCGGCGGCTCGAGGCGCAGCACGCGGCACGTGTCCTGCGAGATGCGGCACAGCGCGGCCGAGTCGGCACCGAGCACGTCGACGGCCATCTGCGCGGCTGCCTCAAGCACGCCGTCGACGTCGCGGCAGGCGTCGAACCCGTGGGCGGCGACGGCGAGACCGCGCACGCCACCGAGGTCCGCAGCCGAGAGCCCGCCCCGGTGCGCACCCTTGGCAGCCGTGCCCCGACGCGTCACCGGGACATCATCGACCCTCGGTGCGCCCGGCGCCGAGACCGACCCGTGAGAGGTCGGTGAGATCACCCACGTGCGCACCCGTCCGGAGGGCCCACGGCGGGAAACGTTTCGCGGGATTGCCCACGCGTGCCGCGCTCACGACCCTGACCGCACACCGTCTCCCCTGCCGAGGCCGTGCCCCACGCCGAGCCGCCGGCAGACCCACCCCGACGCAGACCCGACCGCGGCCACGACGCCGCCCGTGCGAGAGGCCCCCGCATGACCCGACACCGCCCCGTCCGGCGCGCCCTCGCAGGGCTCGCCGCCACGTCCGTGCTGGCCGGGGCGCTCGTCGCCCTGCCCACCGCCGCCCAGGCCCACGGCGGCCTCACCTACCCCGCGACCCGCACCTACCAGTGCTACGTCGACGGCCTCGCGGGCGGCCAGGCCGCGGGCCAGGCCGGCAACATGCTGCCCACCAACCCGGCGTGCAAGAACGCGCTCGCGTCGAACAGCTACGGCTTCTACAACTGGTTCGGCAACCTGCTCGGCACGATCAACGGCCGGCACGAGACGATCCCGGACGGGAAGCTCTGCGGCCCCGACGCCCGCTTCGAGGCGTTCAACACGCCGAGCGCGTCGTGGCCCACGACCCGGGTGCAGGCCGGCCAGCGGATCACGTTCCAGTACGCGGCGACCGTGCCGCACCCCGGCTGGTGGACGCAGTACATCACCAAGGACGGCTGGAACCAGAACGAGCCGATCGGCTGGGACGACCTCGAGCCGGCCCCGTTCGACCGCGTCCTCAACCCGCCGCTGCGCAACGGCGGCCCGACCGGCCCCGAGTACGCCTGGGACGCGACCCTGCCGCAGAAGTCCGGCAAGCACGTGATCTTCTCGATCTGGGAGCGCACGGACAGCCCCGAGTCGTTCTACAACTGCTCGGACGTCGACTTCGGCGGCGGGAACCCGAGCCCCACGCCCACCCCGACGCGCACCGCCACGCCGACGCCGACCCCGACGCGCACGCCGACCCCCACCCCGACCGTCACGCCGACGCGCACGGCGACCCCGACCCCGACCCCGACCCCGACGCCCACGGTCACGCCGACGCCCACCGCGACGCCCACGCCCACGCCGTCGGTCCCGGCCGACGCGGTGTGCGAGGTCGAGATCGACACCACGAGTGCGTGGAACGGCGGCTTCCAGGGCAACGTCACCGTGTTCAACGCGACGATGCAGCCGGTCAGCGGCTGGGAGGTGACGTGGCGCTTCACCAACGGCGAGAAGGTGACGCAGGCGTGGAGCTCGACGACCACGCAGTCGGGTGACACCGTGACCGCCAGGAACGCCGCCTGGAACGGCACGATCGCGCACCACAACGCGGTGTCGTTCGGCTTCATCGGCTCGGGCACCCCGAGGCCCGCGACCGACGTGACGCTCAACGGCTCGCCCTGCATCGTCCGCTGACGCGGCGGCACGGGCACGGACGACCGACGCCCGGCGCACCCTCTCCTCGGGACGCCGGGCGTCGGCGCGTGCGGGCCCGTCGGCCGGCCGGCGCGGCCGCGGTGCGGCACGCCGAGGGGCGGCGCGTCCCGTCGGGCGTGTCGGTCGAGCAGGAGACGTGCTCTCGCGGCTGTACGCACACCGTGCGTACAGCCGCGGAAGTGACCCCAGGTCGGGCGCGGGCGGCAGGCCCGCCGCGCGCGCTCCCTCGAGCGCGTCGGCCGAACGCACGCGGTCGCGGGAACGCCCACCGTGCCTGGGCTCCGAGAAGTCCCCCGGATCCGGGCGGACGCGCCGCGGTCAGGACTGCGCGTGCACCGTCCCGCCGGGGCGGACGTGCACGTGCACGCCGTGCACGACGCGCGGCACGTCCGCGGAGCGGGCGGTCACCTCGTCGCCGCGGACACGCACGAGCAACCCGTACCCGTCGTCGTCGGGTGCGATGCCGACGGCCGTGACGTCCTGCCGCCCGGCCAGCGTCGCCTTGAGCTCCGCCTTCGCGCGTCGGGCCTCGCCGAGATCGGCCACGTCTCCACCTCCCGGTTCCCGAAGCGGTGGGCGGCGCTCGCGTCAGGCGAGCAGCGTCGCGTCCAGCGCACCGAGGACGGCGTCGATCGGGTTGACGTACGTCAGCCCGCGACCATTGTCACCCCCGGCCTCCGACCCGGCAAAGAGGAGCCCCAGCGCGACCCCGTCCGCGCGGTACACGAGCGACCCCGAGTCGCCGCCGCGCGAGAACGGGCCGGGCCCGGTGCCCTCCACCTCGATCTGGTCGTCGAACGCCAGGTCGCCGAGCGGGTCGCCGTAGCCGACGAGCACGTCGTCGAGCTCGATCGCCGTGACGCGGCCCGCGGTGACCGCGGTCGTCCGGCCGACCTTGCCGACGCGCTCACCGCCGACGGCCCGCGCGGTGGTGGTCACGCGGCCCACCGGGTACGTCGCGTCGACGTCCTCCTCGTCGAGCAGCGCGACCGCGGCGTCCACGTACGCGGTCCGGCCCGCCGCGAGGGGGACGGTGGCGGCCAGGGTCCCGACCCGGTCGCGTGCCGTGCCGCCGTCCGCCGGGCCCGGCTGCACGACGAGGTCGCCGACCTGCGCGGACGGCGTGCCCGCGAGCACGTGGTAGTTCGACAGCGCGTGCAGCCGCCCGCCCACCAGGACGAACGCGCCGAGCGTCCCCGCCGTGACGTCGACGTGGGCGATGGAGACGCCGGGTCGCAACGGCCGGACCCGGCCCGTCTCGCCGAGGGCCTGCGCCGTGATGACCGGCGGGCGCGGCCGCACGGGCTGGTCGTCGACGACGAGCGCGCGGATGCGGCCCGTGCGGCGGACGTCGACCGCGGGCCCGACCTCGTCCGCCACCCTCCGGGCGAGGGACCGCACCTCCGGCAGGCCCCGGCGGTAGCGGACGGCGACGCCGTAGCCGCCGTCCGGGCCCGTGGCGAGGCCGATCGCGAGCAGCGCCGCCGTCGGGCCGTCGGTCGACGGGCGCACCGCCCGCTCGACCAGCTCGCGTGCGAACGTCGTCGCGTGGGCCTTGGCCCGCCGTGCCGCGTCGTGGTCCATCATCATGCGCTGCCCCCTGCGTCCCGCTCGCCGTCGTCGGCGCCCCCGGGGCGCCGCACGGTCCGTGCGATCCGTCCGGTCCGTCCGGTCGGTCGTCAGTGTGGAGGGCACCACCGACAGCCGCCCGCCGGGGCCGCCGCCGTCCGGCAGGCGGACGGCGCGTCGTCCCGGCGGCGTGTCGTGCGGCGTCGGTCATTACGGACGCGCTCGGCCGGGACGGCGGCGGACCGGGACCCGGGCACGACCCGGGACACACGGAGGACGAGCCGGCGCCGGACGGGGCCCGGTCGTCCGTGGACGAGGCGGGGTCCCGGCCGGCGCCGGTGTCAGGGGTGGTGCGGGGGTGGTGCGTCCGCTCAGACCCGGGGGGCCGGCGGGTTGTCGTGCCGCTCCACGACCTCGCGGTGCGTGGTGTTCGTGCGCTGCGCGTTGAGGGCCATGGCCGCGATGAGCGCGATCAGACCGCCGCCCATGCAGATGTACCCGATCACGGTGAGGTTGATGCCCTCGATGCGGTCGGCTACGCCGAACGAGAGGATCGCGCCGATGACCAGGAGTGCGATGCCGCCTCCGATGCCCATGTCGCTCCTTCAGCTCGGACCGGGGCGGCGCCCCGGTCGTGGTGCCGGAGAGTCTGTCGGGGACCGCCCCGGAGCGCATGTCGAACGGTCCCCGGACCCGCCGGACCACCCCGTCGGAGCACGCGACGGGTCAGCCGAGGACCTCCGGGTACGCGACCGCGTCGTCCCCGGTGGCGCCCAGCACGTGGGTCGCGAGGAACGCCCCGACGGTCTGGTACCAGACCTTCGCGTGCTGGGGCGTGAGCACCCAGTGGTTCTCGTCCGGGAAGTACAGGAACCGGTGCGGGCTGCGGCCCTCGTCGTCGGCGGGCAGGCCGGACGCCGAGAGCAGCTCGTACCAGAGGCGCAGGCCCTCGCCGATCGGCACGCGGTAGTCCTTGTCGCCGTGGACGACGAGCATCGGCGTGACGATGTCGCCGACGAACCGGTGCGGCGAGTTCTCGAGCGCCATCTCCGGCGTCATCTCGCGCTGCCAGTAGTACGACGCGTCCGTCGTGGGGCCGAACTGGTCGAGGGCCCACAGGCTCGCGTGCGTGACGATCGCGCGGAACCGGTCGGTGTGCCCGGCGACCCAGTTGGCCATGTACCCGCCGAACGAGCCGCCCATCGCGGCCGTGCGGGTCGCGTCGAGGTCGAGCCGCTCGAGCGCCGCGTCCGTGACGGCCATGAGGTCCGTGTACGGCGCCGCGCCCCACGCGCCCCAGCCGCGCTGGACGAACTCCTGCCCGTACCCGGTGGACAGTGCCGGGTCCGGCAGCAGCACGGCGTAGCCCTGGGCGACGAGCAGCCACGGGTTCCACCGCCACGACCACGCGTTCCACGATCCGAGCGGCCCGCCGTGGATCCACAGCAGGAACGGCGCGGGGTCGTCCGCGGACGCCCCCTCGGGGACCGCGAGCCACGCGCGGACGCGCGAGCCGTCCTCCGCCGTCGTCTCGACCTCCTCCAGGCGGCCGGGCAGTGCGGGCAGCGGCGCGGGCGCGGGCAGCGGAGTCGCCGGCACCGGTGCGCCGCCGTCGAGCGCGGCCGCCACGTCGATGCGGACGGGGTGCGCGGGAGCCTCGTACGACGTGCGCAGCGCGTAGGCGGTGCGGCCGTCGGGGGCCACCTGGACGTCGCTGAACGCGGCATCGTCGCTGGTGAGGCGCGTCACAGCGCCCGTGCGTCGTTCCACGTGGAACACCGGCGCGCGGCCGTCGTCGTCCGCCGTGACGAGCAGGCCCTCGGACGACGGCAGCCACACCCACGCGCCGGGCCAGCGGTCCCAGTCCGCCCCGAGGCGGTGCGGCTCACCGCCGTCGAGGGCGACGACCCAGAGCTCGATGCTCGGCGCCCGGTCCGGCGTCGAGAGCGTCTCGCGCTCGTAGGCGACCCACCGGCCGTCGGGCGAGACGACCGGGCTGCCGAGGTCGGCGTCGGGGTCCGACACCAGCACGGACCGCTCCCCCGTCGCGACGTCGATCGTCACGAGGTCGGTGCGCACGTTGCCGCGGGCGACGTTGCGGCCCCACGAGGCGACGACCGTGCGCCCGTCCGGCGTCAGGACGGCGCGCTGCTCACGCAGCCCGGTGCCGGCGTCCGGCGTCACGTCCCGCAGCGCCAGGCGGGCGTCGGGCTCGCCCGCGACCGGCGCGGCGACGTCGTCGGAGACCGTGGCGACGAACGCGTGCGGCGTCGCCGGGCCGAGGTCGTGGTCCCAGTACCGGATCGGGTACGAGTCGTGCAGGACCGCCGCGACCTTCGTGTCCTTGCGCTCCTTGGCGATCCGCGCGTCGGCCTCGTCGTCGCCGGCGGACGGCAGCACGTCGGAGACGACCAGCACCGTCGGCGCGTCCGTCGCCACCTGCACGCCGCCGACGCCCGCCGCGCGGTGCCCGACCACACGGGCCTCGGCGCCGTCGGCGGGCAGCAGCCACAGCGCCGCGACCGGGTCGCCGTCGGGCTCCTCGGCGTCGGGGTCGGGGCGCGCGCTCGCGAAGAGCAGGTCGCCGGACGGCGTGAACGCCGCCGACGACTCGCTCTTCGCGCTGCGGGTCAGGCGCCGCGCGGGCCGCGCACCGGCCGGGTCCACCTCCCACAGCGCGGTCACCCACGCGGTGCGCTTGCGGTCGAGGGTCTGCACGGCCGTGACGAGGCGCGTGCCGTCGGGCGAGAGCTTCAGGCCGCCCAGACGCGGCAGCGCGATGTAGGCGTCGAGGTCGTGGAAGGGCGTGGCGTGGCTGTCCGGGGGGGTGGGTTCGGTCACCGGACCGGTCTACCACGCGCACGCGGCGCGGGGCGGGGCGCTGCCCGCCCGCGCCGCGTCAGTCGCGCCAGACCTGCACGACGCTCGGCCGCGGCCCGCCCCACCGGCCGCCCTCGAGCGCCCCGGGAGCGACGTAGTCGGGGAAGAACGACTGCTGGGCGCCCCACACGCCGTCCTCGCCGGGGTGCTGCACCGCGACGTAGACCATCCCGTCACGGTCGCGCACGACCGGACCGCACGTCTCCGCACCCGTCGGCACCGACAGGAACTGCTGCACCCGTCCGCGCTCGCGCCCCGTGAGCGGGACCTTGAACAGGCCGTCGCCGTAGCCGATGGTGCCCGGCTGGCCGTCCGTCGAGATCCACAGGGTGCCCTCGGAGTCGAACGCGACGTTGTCGGGGCACGAGATCGGCGACACCTTCTCGGGCGGGAACCCGGCGAAGTACGTGCCGGACGTGGTGGCCGGGTCGCCGGCCAGGAGCAGGATGCTCCAGCCGAACGTGGTGGCGCGTACGTCGTCGCCGGCCTCCGTGATCTCCACGACGTGCCCGTGCCGGTTCTGCGTGCGCGGGTTCGGCTCCGTCGGGCCCTCCTTGCCGGCGGCGCCGCGGTCCGTGTTGTTGGTGCACGCGACGTAGACGCGGCCCGTGACCGGGTTGGGCTCGACGTCCTCGGGCCGGTCCATCTTCGTCGCGCCGACCGTGTCCGCCGCGAGCCGCGTGTGCACGAGCACCTGCTCGGTGCTGAAGCCGGGCACCTGGCTGGTCCCGTCGACCACCAGCGGCAGCCACTCCCCCGTCCCGTCGAACGCGCCGTCGGACGGCAGCGCGCCCGTGCCCGTGATCTCCGCGACCGGCGAGTCGCCGTGGAAGCGCGCGACGTAGAGGCTGCCCGCCGCGAGGAGCTGCTTGTTGCGCGCCCGGTGCCGCGCGCCGGGCCGGTACCGCTCCGTCGAGACGAACTTGTAGACGTAGTCGAAGCGCTCGTCGTCGCCCATGTACGCCGCGACGTGGCCCGAGCGGCCGACGATCACGTTCGCGCCCTCGTGCTTGAACCGGCCGAGCGCCGTGTGCTTGACCGGCGGTGCGGTCGGGTCCTGCGGGTCGAGCTCGACGACCCAGCCGAACCGGTTGACCTCGTTCTCGTAGCCGGGCGTCCGGGCGTCGAAGCGGGGGTCGACGTGCTCCCAGCCGCGCGCCGTCTCCTTGTCGGCGAAGCCGTACCGCTTCTCCTCCGCCGTGCCGCGCGCACGGAAGTACTGGTTGACGTTCTCCTCGCCCGACAGGACCGTGCCCCACGGCGTCGTCCCACCCGCGCAGTTGTTGAGCGTGCCGAGCGGCGTCGTGCCCGCCGGGTCGGCCACCGTGCGCAGCAGCGCCGACCCGGCCGCCGGGCCGTCGAACGTGCAGGGCGTCGTCGCGGTGACGCGCCGGTTGACGCGCGCGCCGACCTGGTGCTGCCACGGGCGACCCGCCCGGCGCCGGTGCAGCGCGACGACGGACATGCCGTGCGCCGCCATCGCCACGCGACGCTGGCGGTCCAGCTCCTCGGGCGTCGCGGCGGGCGGGAACATGATGCCCTCGTTGGTGTACTCGTGGTTCGCCACGAGCACGGCGGTGCGGCCGCTCGGGTCCTCGAGCAGGTCCACGTAGTCGCAGTTGTAGCCGAACAGCCGCTCCGCGACGTCGGGCGTCATGGTCGCCGGGTCGAAGGCGTCCCGGTGCGAGAGCAGCGGGTCGCCCCACCGCACGAGCGGCGCCCAGCGGTACCCGGCGGGGACCGTCACGGCGTCCGTCGCCGCCGGCACGGGCGCGATCGGCCGGAACGGCAGGCCGCCCCGGCGCAGGCCCCACCCGCGGTCGTGCGCGGCGGCCGGCGGCGCGTCGGCGACGACCGACCCGACGACCACGGCCGCGCCGGCGACCAGCCCGCCGGCGAGCACCGCCCGGCGGGAGAGCGCCGCCGACGCCACGTCCCGGAAGTACTCGTTGCCGCTCACGTTCGGCACCGGCTGCGCGCACGCGTCGCCGCAGCGCAGGTGGCAGGTGACGGGCGAGCGCCGGCCGGCGGTGTGCCCGGCCATGGGCAGGAGGGGCAGCAGCGCCCGGCGCGGGACTCCGCCGGTGACGTCGCGGTCGTCGGTCGTGGTCATCGGGGTCTCCGGGGCTCTGCGTGCGGGTCGCGGGCGCGCACACCCTCGCAACCGGAAGAACCCGGCACCGGCACGCAGGATGAGCGCCGGGTGAACGCACGACGACATCACCGGGCGGCGGCGCGGACTCGCGCTGTCCGCGCCGCGTCCGTCGTCCTCCGGGCCGGCGGGGTCAGGCGGACGGGCCGCTGCCGCGGTCGGCGAGGCGGCCGAGCATCGCGTTGTACTCGTCCAGCTCGGCGTCGCCGTCCCGGTCGGCGCGGCGGTCGCTGCGGCGCGCCGTGCGCTCGTCGTCGCGCGTCCACTGCACCGCCACGACGATGGCGAGCACGACCGTCGGGATCTCGCCGATCCCCCAGGCCACCGAGCCGCCGAGCTGCTGGTCGCGGATCGCCGACGGCCCCCAGGGGCGCCCCATGAGGCCGAACCAGTCGGCCGCGAGCAGCGACTGCCCGCCGACGAGCGCCACGCCGAAGAACGCGTGGAACGCCATGGTCGCGAACAGCAGCAGCAGCCGCATCGGGTAGGGCGGGCGCGTCGGGCCGGGGTCCACCCCGACCAGGGCGTTGACGAAGAGGTACCCGGCCAGCGAGAAGTGCACGACCATCACGAGGTGCCCGACGGGGCTGCGCATCGACCACTCGAACACCGGCGAGTAGTAGAAGACCACCATCGACCCGGCGAAGTTCACGGCGGCGACGATCGGGTTCGCGAGGAACGTCCCCACCCGGCTGTGCACGAGCGTGAGGATCCACTCCCGCGGCCCGCGCGACGCGTCGCCGCTCAGCTGCCCCGACCGGCCGGGCAGGGCCCGCAGCGCGAGGGTCACGGGGGCCGAGAGCGCGACGAAGATCGGCACGACCATCGCCAGCACCATGTGCTGCACCATGTGCGCGCTGAACAGCACGTGCCCGTACATGGCCGGCCCGCCCGACGTCGTCCACAGGAACGTCAGCATCCCGAGCAGCCAGGACACGGTCCGGAGCCACGGCCACGCGTCGCCGCGGCGGCGCAGCCGCACGACCCAGCGCAGGTACACGACGATCCCCGCCACGGCGGCGGCCGCCATCAGCAGGTCCCAGCGCCACTGCGCGACCCACTGCAGGCCCGTCGGCTCGGGCGGCAGCGCGTGCCCGGTGAGCAGGTACGCCGGGGACGTGTCGGCCGACGGCTCGTCGGGCACGGGCGGCGGCGAGGACCCGAGCGCCACGGCCACCCCGGACACCGCACCCATCACGGCGATCTCGACCAGCGCGAGCCGCCAGAACAGCCGGCCGGCGCGGCCGCCGACGAGCTGCGGGACGGTCCGCCGGCGGTGCACCAGGCCCAGCAGCCCGAGGACGCCGAACAGCACGACCTTGACGGCGAGCAGCGCCCCGTACCGGGTGCCCAGGCCCTCCCAGCCGCCGAGCCGCACGATGCTGTTGACGACGCCCGACAGCGCGACCGCGGCGAAGCACCACGCCGCGATCGTCGAGTACCGCGCGACCGCGGGGGCGGCGTCCGTGCCGAGGCGTCCGACGAGCAGCGCCAGGGCGCCGAGCGCGCCGATCCACACCGCCGCCCCGACGAGGTGCAGGAACAGCGACGACGTCGCCAGCTCGTGGCTCGCGGCCCCCGCGGCGTGCCCCGTCTGCCCGAGCTGCCACAGCGCGACGACGACCAGCGCGGCCGCCCACGCCGCACCCGTGGGCGTCGCGACGACCAGCGCGAGCACGGTCGCGACCGCGGCCAGCGTGGTGAGGGTCAGCAGCGACCGGCCGAGGTCGATCTGCGTGACGAACAGCGCGAGCTCGTCGCCGAAGCCCGGCGACGTCGGGGACGACCCCGCGACGGACGCGTAGGCGAGCACGAGGTGGACCACGGACAGGAGCGTCCACGCCCCCGCCGCGACGCCGGCGACCACCAGGCTGCGCGCGTAGGCCCCGCCGTCGGCCACGGCCGCTCCCGGGCGGGGCTCGCGGGCCGCGCGGTCGCCGGCGTCCGGCGCGGGCGCGCGGCGCGGCAGGACGCAGACGGCGAGCACGAGGGCGCCGAGCGTCAGGGCGCCGGCGAGCTCGGTGAGCGTCTCGACGACCGGCAGGCCCCAGCGCACGACGGCACCGGGGTCGCCGAGCGCGACGGCCGCGGCGGTACCGCTGAACGCGACGCCGACGAGCACCGCCAGCGCACCGGTGGCCGCGAGGACCGCGGGCGCACCGGCGCGGCGCACCGAGACGGCCGACGACTGATCCACCGGATCAGCGTAGGCGTCGCCGCGGCGTCACCCGGCTCGGGGACCCCGGTCCCGGGGGGTGCCGTCCGCCACGTCGGGGCCGCCGTCCGCGGCCCCCGCGCGACGGCGCTGCATCAGGACGGCCACCGTGGCGACGCCCACGATGACCGACGCGAGGAGCACGACCCACACCCACGTCGGCAGCCCGTCCGGGTAGTTGTCCCGCGCCGCCTCGCCGGACCCGCCCTGGTCGGGCGTCAGGTCGGTCTCCTCCGACGCGGTCGGCGTCGGCTCGGCGCTGACCGCCTGCGCGGGCTGCGCGGCGGCGGCGGTCGGCGCGCCGGCGACGAGCGCGGCCAGCACCGCGACGAGGGCGACGAGGAAGGCGGCGAGCAGGGGACGTGCGGGCGCGTGCGGCGCGCGGGCCGGCACGAGGGTGGTGGTCGGGCGCATGGCTCTCCCGGGGTTCGCGGGGCGGGCTGTCGCTCGATCCCACCACCGCCGCGCGCGAACCGCGAGGCGGGCGCCGGGGCCGGGGCTCAGCCGGCGGCGGGACGGGAGCCGTCGGACGCGGTGCCGTCGGACGCGGTGCCGTCGGACGCAGCGCCGTCGGACGCAGCGCCGTCGGACGCGTCGGCCGCGCGGCGGCGTGCGGCGACGGCACCGCCGGCGGCCGCGGCGACGGCCCCGGCGACCACCACCGCGACGACCGGCCACAGCCACACGGGCGTGCCCGTGCCGTCGTCGTCGGACGCCGCGCCGACGGTCGGGGACGGCGACGGCTCGGCCGTCGCCTCGTCCGCGGGCGTCGGCTCCTGCGACTCCTCGGAGGGCTGCGCCTGCGTCGTCATCATCGGCTCGGGCGACGGCGCCACCGACGCCGCGGGGCCGGCGGCCTCCGCGGCCGTGAACCCGAACGTGCCGGTCACCGGGTGGCCGTCCGCGCTGGTCGCCCGCCAGTCGACGCGGTACGCGCCGGCCGGGAGGTCCGCCGCGAGCGGCTGCACGACGGACGCGTCCACGAGCTGCACCGGCCCCGCGCTGACGACCGTCCCGTCGGCGGCCGTCACGACGACCTCGGTGCCGAGCTCGAGCACCGCCTGGTCGAACGTCAGCGTCACCTGCGGCGGCGCCTGCGGGAGAGTCGTGCCGTCCGCCGGGTCCGTGCTGCGCAGCCCGTTGTGCGCGGCCGCGGGGAGCGCCGTCAGCAGCAGCGTGACGAACGCCGCCGCCAGCGCGGCCGGCAGGGCGACCGCCGCCGTGCGCGCGCGCACCGCGGCGCGCGCCGGGGCGGGACCCAGCTCACGCGCGAGGTCGGGACGGAGCGACGGGCGCATGGCTCTCCCGGGGTCGAGGGGCGGGGCTCGTCCCCGATCCCATCACGCCGCCCCGGGTGGGACCGAACCGCGCGGGTGCCCCGGGCCGCCCGGACGCCGACGCACCCGAGCCGCCAGCAGGACGAGGACGCCGGCCGCCGTCGCCACGGCGATCGTGCGGACGGGGCCGGTGCCGGGCGTGGCGGTGTCGACGGCGGGCACCACGGGCACCGCGACCGGCACCGGGGCGTCGGCCGGCTCGGCGACAGGCGCAACGGGCTCCTCCGCCGCGGCCGGTGCCCCGTGGTGGCCCTGCGCGTGGTGGTCGGCCTCCGCTCCGTGGTCGCCGTGCGCGCCGACGGCGGCGCCGGCGGTCGGCCCGGTCGCGCCTGACCCGTCGGCGGGCATGCCCGGGGGCGCGTCCGCCGGCGTCGTCCGCTCGGGTGCCGCGGCCGCCGGGGCGACGGCCGGGGCGAGCGTCGCCAGCACCGGCTGCAGCGCCACGACGGCGAGCGCGACCGTGCCGGCGGCGACGAGCGCGGCGCGCCGTCCGCCCGCCGCCCGGGCGCCGGCGACACCGGCCGCCACGGCGAGCGCCGCCAGCGCGGCGAGGACGGTGGCGGCGGGCAGCGGACCGCCGGCCGACACGTGCGCCAGCACGGCCGCGGTCAGCGCGACGCCGGCCGTGCCGCCGCCGCGCAGCAGCAGCCGGCGCCCCGAGGGCAGCCGGACGGCGCGCGTGGGCGCGTCCTCGTCGTCGAGCACGCGACGACGGTGCCGCCCGCCCACGGGCGCGGTCCACGCGCGAATCGCTTAGGGCGTGCGGCCGTCGCCGGTTTCCCGGGTCACCCGCTGCGGGGTGACGATGGGGCGCATCGGATGCCCCCGCCGCCCACGGGCGGCCCACCGAGAGGAGGACCCGTGCCCGTCCGCACCACCCCGGTCACCCGCACCACCCCGGTCACCCACCCCACCCCGGCCGCTCGCCCCGCCACCCCGGCCGCGGCGCCGTCCCCCGCCGTCGACGCGTCCGCCGGCACCGGGCACGGCCCGGGCTGCACGCACTGCCCGTCGCGGCGCGACGTCCTCACGCGCGTGGGCGCCGCGACGCTGGGCGCGGCGGCCGTCGGCGTGCTCGCGGCCTGCGGCGGCGGCACGGGGGCCGACGGCCCGGGGACCGCCGCGGGCGGGGCCACGGCGGGCCCCGACGGCGCGCTGGCGTCGGTGGACGACGTCCCGGTCGGCGGCGCGCTCCTGGTGACCGGTCCGGACGGCACGCCGCTCCTGCTGACGCAGCCCGCGGCGGGCACCGTCGTGGGCCTGTCCGCGGTGTGCACGCACCAGGGGTGCACGGTCGTGCCGGGCGACGAGGAGCTCGAGTGCCCGTGCCACCGGTCCGTGTTCACGCTCGAGGGCGAGCCGGTCTCGGGCCCGGCGACCGAGCCGCTGCCGCCGTTCCCCGTCACGGTGCGCGACGACGGGAGCATCGTCGCCGCCGGTGCGTGACGCGGGCCTGAACCGCACCACGCAGACGGGGCGGGGTGGCCTCAGCCCCAGACGAGCGCCTGCGCCGGGTCCGCCAGCACCGCCGCGACGTCGGCGAGCACGCGCGAGCCCAGCTCGCCGTCGACGAGCCGGTGGTCGAAGCTCAGCGCGAGCTGCGTGACGTGACGCGGCTTGACCTTGCCCTTGTGCACCCACGGCTGCTGCCGGATCGCGCCGAACGCGAGGATCGCGGCCTCGCCCGGGTTGAGGATCGGCGTGCCGGTGTCGATGCCGAAGACCCCGACGTTCGTGACGGTGATCGTCCCGTCGCGCATGTCGGTGGGCGACGTGCGGCCGGCGCGGGCGGTCGCGGTGAGCTCGCCGAGGGCGCGGGCGAGGCCCAGCAGGTCGAGCCGGTGCGCGTCCTTCATGTTCGGCACGACGAGCCCGCGGGGCGTCGCCGCCGCGATGCCGAGGTTCACGTAGTGCTTGTAGACGATCTCCTGCGTCTCCTCGTCCCACGAGGCGTTGATCTCCGGGTGCCGATCGATCGCGAGCAGCAGCGCCTTCGCGGCGATCAGCAGCGGTGTGACGCGCACGTCGGCGAACTCGCGGTCCGTGCGCAGGCGCTCGACGAGCTTCATGGTCCGGGTGACGTCGACCGTGTGGAACACCGTGACGTGCGGGGCGGAGAACGCGCTCGAGACCATCGCCTCGGCCGTGCGCTTGCGCACGGACCGGACGGGCACGCGCGTCTGGCGGCCGTCGGGCGTGACCGTGCCGCTCGCGAGCCACGGCTGGTCGTCGCCGGGGTACGTCGCGAGCGTGCGGGCCTCCGCGCGCGCGGAGTGCGCGAGCACGTCCTCCCGCGTGACGATCCCGCCGGGGCCCGTGGCCTGCACGCCGTCGAGGTCGACGCCGAGGTCGCGCGCGAGCTTGCGCACGGGCGGCTTGGCCAGCGCGTGCCGGCGGACGGCCGTGTCGGTGTCCGTCGTCGTCGCGGGCGCCTGGCGGCTGCCCGCGACCGGCCGGGCGGGTGCGGGCGCCGGGGCGGGCGGGGTCGCCGCGACGGCGGCGGCGGCGCGCGGACGGCGGCGGGAGCCCCCGTCGGCGACCCCGTACCCGACGAGCACGGCGCCCGAGCCCTCGCCGTCGGACCCGCTCGCGCCGTCGGCCTGCTGCGTGCGCTCGTCCCGTGCGGCCTCGACCTCGTCGGCGCCGCCCGGCTCCTCGGACTGCCGGCTCGGGTGCGGGCGGCTCGCGCGCGGGCCGTCGTGGTGCGCGGCGGACCGCCGCGCGGCCGGAGCCTCGGGTGCCGGTGCCTCGGGCACCGGCGCGGCGCCCGTGGGGTCGGTGTCCACCTCGATGATGGGCGTCCCGACCTCGACGGTCTCACCGGGCTCGACGAGGATCCGCGTGACGACGCCGGTCCACGGCGACGGCAGGTCGACGAGCGACTTCGCCGTCTCGATCTCGACGATCGTCTGGTTGACCTCGACGGCGTCGCCGACCGCGACGTGCCACGTGACGATGTCGGCCTCGGTGAGGCCCTCGCCCGCGTCGGGCAGGGGGAACTGCTGGTACGTCGGCACCCGGTGCTCCTGTGCGTGGTGGGGCGTGGTCAGAACGCGAGCGCGCGGTCGACGGCGTCGAGCAGCCGGTCCAGGCCCGGCAGGTAGTCGTGCTCGATCTTCGCCACCGGGTACGGCGCGTGGTAGCCGCCGACGCGCAGCACGGGCGCCTCGAGCTGGAAGAAGCAGGCCTCGGTGATGCGCGCGGCGACCTCGGCGCCCGTGCCGTACAGCACGGGGGCCTCGTGCACGACGACGCAGCGGCCCGTGCGGGCCACGGACGCGGCGACGGTGCCGGTGTCGAGCGGGGACAGGGTCCGCAGGTCGATCACCTCGAGGCTGCGCCCCTCGGCGGCCGCGGCGTCGGCGGCCTTGAGCGCGGTGGCGACGGTCGGCCCGTACGCGACGACCGTCACGTCGGTGCCGGCGCGCACGACCCGCGCGTGGTCGAGGTCGGCACCCGCGGCGGCGCCGTGCGGGGCGGGCAGCGCGGCGTCGAGGTCGACGTCGCCCTTCTCCCAGTACCGGCCCTTGGGCTCGAGGAAGATGACGGGGTCCGGCGAGGCGATGGCCTGCTGGATCATCGTGAAGCCGTCGGCGGGCGTCGACGGCGACACGACGCGCAGGCCGGCGGTGTGCGCGAACAGCACCTCGGGCGACTCGCTGTGGTGCTCGACCGCGCCGATGCCGCCGCCGTAGGGGATGCGGATGACGACGGGCAGCCGCAGGCGGCCCTGCGAGCGGTAGTGCATCTTGGCGAGCTGCGTCGTGATCTGGTCGAACGCGGGGAACACGAACCCGTCGAACTGGATCTCGCACACGGGCCGGTAGCCGCGCAGCGCCAGGCCGATGGCCGTGCCGACGATGCCGGACTCCGCGAGCGGGGTGTCGACGACGCGGTCGCCGCCGAACTCGGCGTGCAGGCCGTCGGTGACCCGGAAGACGCCCCCGAGCGGGCCGATGTCCTCGCCCATGAGCAGCACCTTCGGGTCGTTCGCGAGGGCGCGGCGCAGGCCGAGGTTGATCGCCTTCGCGAACGGCAGGCGCTGCGTGCCGGTCGGGAACGGGGCGACGGGCGGTGCCGTCGGCGTGCTGGTGCTGGTGCGCTCGCTCGTGAGCGTCATCGGTGCCCCCCTGCGTCGGCGCCGTCGTGCTGGGCGTAGGACTGCTCGTACTCGGTGAACCACGCGCGCTCGGCGTCGACGACGGAGTGCGACGTCGCGTACACGTGGGCGAACATGCTCTGGCTGCTCGGCCGGCCCATGCCACGGACCGTGGTGCGGATGTGCTCGCCGAGCGCGTCCGCCTCGCCGGCCAGCTCCGCCTGGAAGACCTCGGGCAGCTCGCCCGTCGTCTCCAGGTAGCGGCGCACGCGGTCGATCGGGTCGCGGCGGCGCCAGTGCTCCTCCTCCTCGCGGGGGCGGTAGCGGCTCGGGTCGTCGGACGTCGTGTGGGCGCCCATGCGGTAGGTGAACGCCTCGACGAACGTCGGGCCGCCGCCGCTGCGCGCCCGCTCGAGCGCCTGGCGCGTCACGGCGTAGGTGGCGAGGACGTCGTTGCCGTCGACCCGCACGGACGGGATGCCGAACCCGGGGGCGCGGTCGGCCAGCGGCACGCGGGCCTGGCGGGTCGTCGGCTCGGAGATGGCCCACTGGTTGTTCTGGCAGAACAGGACGACGGGCGCCTGGTTGACCGACGCGAACACGAGCGCCTCGCTGACGTCGCCCTGCGCGGTGGCGCCGTCGCCGAAGTACGTGACGACCGCGGTGTCCCGCTGCGGGTCGCCCGTGCCGACGAGGCCGTCGCGCTGCACGCCCATCGCGTAGCCCGTCGCGTGCAGCGTGTGCGAGCCGATGACCAGCGTGAACAGGTGGAAGTTGTGGTCCGCGGGGTCCCAGCCGCCGTGGTCGACGCCCCGGAACAGCCGCAGCAGGTCGGTCATCTCCATGCCGCGCGCCTGCGCGACGCCGTGCTCGCGGTAGCTGGGGAACACGTGGTCCTGCGGGGCCAGCGCGTGGCCGGAGCCGGTCTGCGCGGCCTCCTGCCCGAGGCACTGCGCGTAGAGGGCGAGCTCGCCCTGCCGCTGCAGCGACGTGGCCTCGGTGTCGAAGCGCCTGGTCAGCACCATGTCGCGGTACATCGCGCGCAGCCGCTCGGGGGTCACGTCGGCGGCCCAGGCGTCGTACTCGGGGTGCGCCACGCGTTCGCCCGTGGGCGTGAGCAGCTGGACGAGACCGTCGTCGGTCAGGGGTCCGGTCGGGCTCACGGGCCCTCCTCAACCTCGGGAACTGCGAACCTACGTCAGCGTAGGCTACGGCACCGTAGGTTGAGGGGCGGAGGCGCCGACAAGCGTCGGGCGCGCCGTTTGTCGGAACCCCACACGCGGCCCGCGGTCCCCGCCGGCCCGGGTCACACGGAGGCGCGGTGGCCGGCCTCGACCCGGCCGGGCAGGTCGTCCGGCTCCGGCGTCCCCACCGGCTCGCACCACTGCAGCGTGCCGGCCACCGCGTCGAACATCGCCGTGACGACCACGACGCCGTCGGCCGCGACGTCGCCGTCCGTCAGGACCGTGAACGTCAGCAGCGCCCAGACCCCCGCGGTGTCCGGGTGCGCGACGTAGTAGGTCACCCGCACCGACGGCTGCGACCGCCCGACGCGGTGGCTGTCGACGACCGACGCGACCCGCACCGCGGGCGCCCCGCCCACCTCGAGGTACGTGCCCTCGTCGCCCGCGCCCGCGAGCAGGGCGGCGAGCAGGTCCTCGGGGTCGACCGTCGGGTCGTCCTCGAGCACCGTCAGCAGCATCGAGCCCGGCAGGCGCTGCGTGCCGTACTCGACGAGCGGCAGCAGCACGGACCGCGCCCCGTGGCCGGCGGCGTCGTCGGCCGCAGCCGCCAGCTGCTTGCGCAGCTCGCGCCGCCACGGCTCGGCGCGGTCCCGGGGCAGCGAGTCGGGCACGAACTCGCGCACCAGGTCGTCGATCAGGCGCGCCCGGAGCCGCTCCGTCCCGGGCGAGGTGGGCAGCTGCACCCAGCCCTCGGGCAGCAGGACCTCGACGTCGATCACGGCAGGCTCCTCACGGTCGGCAGGACGATCGCGGGCACCCCGTCGGCGCCCGGCAGGCACTGCGCGGCCACGACGTGCATGAGCTCCTCGACGCCCGGGCCGACGGTCGCGAACAGGCCCAGCTCGCTCACCCGGACCGACAGCACGACGTCGGCGCTCCGCGCGGGCCGCGCGGCCGTGGCCGGGACGTCGAGCCGCATCGCCGCGTCGACCCGGACGAACGCCGCACGTCGCGGGCCGCGCACGAGCGCGGTCACCCGCACCCCGTCGCCGGCCGCGGTGGTGACGTAGTCGACGGCCGGGGGGCGCGCGTCGTCGGGGCGGCCGCGGGTCGCGACGACGTCCATCAGGTAGGACGGGTCGGGGGCGGACGGCTCGCGGAACTCGACGGTGGCGACGACCGGCGCCCACTGCGGCCGGTCGTCGACGACGAAGCCCGCGCCCCAGGCGACGCGCGTCCAGTCGGGCAGCCCGTCGGTGCGCCCGCGCAGCCACGCCGCGACCTCGTCGCCGACCGCCGCCGCGGTGAGCCCGTCGCGCAGCACGCCGGGGTGCTCCCCGTGCAGGGCGGCGAGGCCACCGGCCGCCCACCCGGCGAACACGGGCGCCGTCGCCCCCTGCCAGGCGGCGACCTCGTCGCCCGACGCACCGGCGGGCGGCACCCACTGCCACCACCACGACACCTCGGGCACGACGACGGCCGTCACGACGCGCCCTCGCGCGCGCCGTACTCGCCGATGACCTCGGTGGTACGGCCCCCCGTCCAGGCGAGCCCGGCGCCGATGGCGAACAGGCTGTTGCCGGCACCCCACCACCCCCACAGGGACGACGTGGACCGGGCGGCGCCCCCCTGGATCGCCGCGAGCCCGGTGTAGCCGCTCCACCCGCCGACCACGCCGAGCCAGTTGCCGCCGGCCTGGCGCGGGTTGGTCAGGATCGACCGCCACAGACCCCCGGCCGCGAGCAGCTGCTGCTTCGACGACGCCCAGAACCCGACCTCCGGGACCAGGCCCGGCGGCAGCAACCGGTTCGTGAGCGGGTTGTTGAACCAGTCGGACTGGTTCTTCCAGCCGGCGGGCACCGACGAGGGCAGGTTCCGCGGGAACCGCGTCCCGAGGTTCTGCAGGGGGAGGAACGAGGTCGTCGTCTGCCGCTTGATGCCCGCGGTCAGGCCGCGGGCCGCGACCGACAGGTGCTTGCCGACCAGCGACGCGACGGTCAGGCCGCCGAGCAGCGCCACGCCGAGCACCGCGAAGATGAGGTCCGTCAGCCCCTCGTTGCCCGTCGCGTAGAGCGTCGCCGTGACGGCCAGCCCCGCGACGGCGGCCACCGCCGCCAACGCCACCAGCGCGGCGACACCGGGGATGAGGATGCACAGCACCCCCAGCACCATCGCGATGATCGCGAGCGCCTTGCTGACGATCTTCAGCGCGGCGATGATCTCGTCCTTCAGGGTGTGGGACAGGCCGTCGTCGTACCGCTTGCAGTTGACGGCGTCGCCGAACCGCTTGCCTGCGACGCCGAGCTTCTCGACCGCCGTGTCCATGCGGCGGGTCGCCGCCGTGAGCCGGTCCGCGGCGGCCGCCACGGCCGTGGCCTTCTGCTCGTCCTTCGCCCTCTCGTCGGCCGGGAGCGCGCCGTCCTCCCCGGGCACGCCGTCGGGCAGGCCCTCGGCCGCCGCCCCGGCCGACGTCGCCTCGCGCGCGTCGGTGAGCGCACCCGCCGTCTCGGTCAGCGCGTCGTCCAGCTCCGGCTGGTAGCGGGCGATCTCCCGGGCGACGTCCTCGTAGCGCACCGACGCCTTCGCCAGGCCGTCGCGGACGCTCGTCGCGTCCTCGCGCAGCTTCTCCGCGTACTTCCCGGCCAGCCCCTCGCTGCCCGTCGAGACGATCCGCTCGAGCCGGCCGACCGCGTCGGTGATCGTCGTCGCGATGTCCCGGTAGCGGCGGCCCGCCTCCTGGACCTTCTCGGGGTCGGCCTCGACCGGGTCGGACCCCCTGCCCAGCGGGCTCCAGTCGCCCAGGTTGCGCACGCTCATCGCCGGTCCTCCCTCACGGTGGCCCTCACTCCGTCGCCAGGCTCTCGGAGAGCTCCGCGTCGGCACGGGCCCACTCGTCCGCGCACTGCCGCAGCCGCTCACGCAGCTTCTTCATCGCCTCGACCATCTCGTCGCGGTGCACGGTCCAGTTGTCCGCGAAGTCGCCCATCGACAGCTCCGCGTTCCGCTGGCCCCACACCGTCGCGTAGTCGTTCTCGAAGTCCAGGGCTCCCTGGAACTCCCCGATCAGCACGTCGAGGTCGTGGGCCAGGCTCACGAGGTCGTCCGTCACGACGAGGTCGGCCATCAGGTCTCCTTCTTCTGCGGGAGGGGCGCGTGGGGCACCCGGGTGGTCACGAGGGCCGCGTCGCCGAGGTGCACGAGCGCGGCCCCGGGGACGACGCGCGGGGACAGCTGCGCGCGCGCCAGGCGGGTCCCGACGAGGTCGCCGTCGCCGAGGTTCTGCGGCGAGAGCAGCGCCCCGCGCCGGTTCTTCTTCACGTCCGCCTGCCAGCCGCTGAAGCCGGCCCCGACGGCCCCGACGTCGCCGGCGATGACGACGCCGCGCCGGTCCCCCGCCGCGCGGCGCACGAGCGCCCGCAGCCACTCCCGGGCGGGCGCGTCGCGCCACGCCTCCGCGTCGTCGACCAGCAGGACGACCGGCTCGTCGCCGCCGTCGACGAGGTCGGCGAGGGTCGCCGCGTCCGGTGCGTCGTCCGTGACCACGCCGCGCACGCCGGGCCGGCCGGCGAGGTCGCGCAGCGGGGAGCGCCACGGCGCGCCGATCACGAGCTGGGTGCCCGAGCGCAGCAGCGACTCCGCCATGACGGACAGCACGGTGCTGCGCCCGGACCGCGACGGCCCGGCGACGAGGAACGTCGCCTGGTCCCCGCCGAGGTCGACGCCCACCGGCTCGAGCTCGTCACCGCCCACGCCGAGCAGCGCCCACATCGGGCGCGGGCCCGCGAGCGCCCACGCGTCCTCGAACCCGAGCTGCGCCGGCATCACGGCCACGCGCAGCGGGCGCGCGGCGGGGGGCACGTGCGCCTCGCGCCGGGCCAGGCGCTCGCCGAGCGCGTGCAGCGCGGCGACCTGCGCCGGTCCCGACGGGTCGTCGGCGAGCAGGGACACGTGCGTCTCCACCCCGCCCGGCACGCGCACCCCCCGGCCGGGCGGCGGGTCCTCGGGCAGCGCGCGCGGGCTCAGCCCTGCCAGCGTCCCGTCCGTGCGGTCGGCGAGCCGCAGCACCAGCTTGTCCTCGCACAGCGCCGCGATCCGGCCGCTGAGCAGGGTGTGGTCGCCCGCGACCACCACGTGCACGCCGACGCTCGCGCCCTCGCGCAGCAGCCCGTGGACGGCCTCCGTGAGCGCGCCGCCGTCGTGCTCGCCGAGCGTGCCGACGAACCCCTCCCACCGGTCCACGAGGAGCAGCACGTGCGCGAGCCGGTCGCCCGGGGCGGCCGCGGCGCGCTGCTCCGTGACGTTCGCGAACCCGCCCTCGCCCAGCAGCCGCTGCCGGCGCTGGACCTCGGCGGTGAGCCGGGTCAGCAGCCGCGCGGCCCGCTCCACCTCGGTGCGCTGCACGACGACGCCGCAGTGCGGCAGCCGCGTCAGCGCCAGCAGCGCGCCGTTGCCGCAGTCGATGCCGTACACGTGCAGGTCCGCGACCGACGCGGCCGCGCACGCCGCCGCCGCGAGGGTCCGCAGCGCCTGCGAGCGTCCCGAGCGCGGCGCCCCGACGACGTGCAGGTGCCCGAACGTCGCGAGGTCCGTGCGGACGTCCTCCTGGCGCTGCCGGCGCGGCAGGTCCCGGCGGGCCCAGGAGAACGACGGCTCACCGGTCGCGGGCTCGTCCGCGAGGGGCGCGACGTGCACGTGCGCGAGCGGCGGCAGCCAGGGCCGGCGCTGGCGCGGGACGCCCAGCATCTCGGCGCCCTGGCCGATCGCCCGGACCAGCACCGACAGGTCCGTCGCCGCCTCGCCGCGCTGCTCCTCGACGCGGCGCTCGGGGACGGGCCGGCCGAGGTCGAGCCACGACACCGGGTGCAGGAACGGCGGTGGCAGCTCCGCACGCCGCTGCGGGCGCCGCCCACCGACGCGGGCCGCCTGGAACGGGATCAGCGACGAGTGGCCGAGGCGCACGAACGCCCGCCCCGGCTGGTCGGAGCCGATGCCCGCCGCCTCGCGCGCGTCGATGACGTCCTGGCTCTCCGCCGCGTCGGTCACCCGCAGCGCGATCCGCAGGTTGGTGTTCGCGCGGATCTCGGCCGACACGACCCCCGACGGGCGCTGCGTGGCCAGCACGAGGTGGATGCCGAGGGACCGGCCCCGCTGCGCGATGTTGACCAGGCCGGTGACGAAGTCCGGCAGCTCGCGCGCGACCGACGCGAACTCGTCGATGACGATGAGCAGGCGCGGCAGCGGGTCGAGGCCCGGGCGCCGGTCGAGCAGGTCGACGTACTCGTCGAGGTCCTTGGCGCCCGCCGCGGCCAGCACGTGCTCGCGGTGCGTCAGCTCCGCGCCGAGCGACGTCAGCGCCCGCTCCACGAGGTGCGGGTCGAGGTCGGTGACCATGCCCACGGTGTGCGGCAGCGCCACGCAGTCCTGGAACGCGGCGCCGCCCTTGTAGTCGACGAGGACGAAGTTCATGGCGTCGGGCCGGTTCGCCACCGCGAGGGACGCGACCAGCGTCTGCAGCAGCTCCGACTTGCCCGAGCCGGTGGTGCCCGCGACGAGCCCGTGCGGGCCGTGCTCGGCGAGGTCGATCGCGAACGGCCCGTCGAGGGAGACGCCGACGACGGCCCGCGTCGTGCGCCCGCCGGCCTGCCACCGGGCGGCCAGCGCGGCGGGGCCCGGGTCCGTCAGGTCGAGGACGTCGAGCAGGCGCACCGTCGCGGGCAGCGCCGCCTCGCCGGTCGTCGCGCTGGTGTCGCGCAGGGGCGCCAGGCGGCGCCCGACGGCGGTGAACCACGCGTCGTCGACCTCGTCCACCCGGATCCCCTCGACCCGGTCCGCGCGCTGCTGACGCAGGACCGCGCGCCGCCCCGGGCCGCCCACGACGACGGCCGTGCACTCCTCGGGCAGCGTGCGCTCGTCCGTGTCGACGCAGATGCAGTGGACCCCGACGGCCGGCCCGTCCCGCAGGATCGCGACCACGCCGGGCATGGCGCGCAGCCGCAGCGCGCCGTCGAGCACGACCACCACGTCGGGCCCGGGCAGCGGCGCGCGCGCCCCGCCGGCCAGGCGGGCACGCTGGCGGCTCGCGACGAGCTCCAGCAGCTCGGCCACGCGGCGGCCGAGCGTCTCGGCGTCCGCACCGACCAGCGCGACGGTCCGCTGGCCCAGCGCCGGGCGCACGTGCGGCAGCCACGTCGCCCACTCCCAGAGCCGGTGCCCCTCGGGGTCGGTGAGCACGTACACCTGCACGTCGCGAGGGCTCTGCAGCACGCCGAGCTGCGCGACCAGCCAGCGCGCGAGCCGCCG
Source organism: Cellulomonas shaoxiangyii (assembly GCF_004798685.1). Lineage (NCBI taxonomy): Bacteria > Bacillati > Actinomycetota > Actinomycetes > Micrococcales > Cellulomonadaceae > Cellulomonas > Cellulomonas shaoxiangyii. Next base: position 3,663,363 of record NZ_CP039291.1, read on the forward strand.
CGGCCAGTCGCCAGGCCCGGCGAGGCCCACGACGCCGGCCGCGGCGACCGAGAGCGCGGCGGGCACGTCGGTGGACGTGCGCGGCTCCTGGCGCCGCGTGACGCCCTCGCCCTCGGTGACGACGAGCACGCTCGGCAGGTCGGCCGTGCCGATCCGCACCAGCAGGTGGTCGGGGTCGGTGCGCCGCCGCTCCCACAGCCGCGCGCGGGGGGCCGTCGCGATGAGCAGCAGCTCGGCCGGGTCGGGGCACGCGGAGCGGCGGTCGGCACGCTCCGTCTGCAGCGCGTCGCGCACGTCGCGCTCGACCTGCTCGAGCTCGGCGCGGTGCTCGGCCAGGCGGCGGCGGTGCCCGAGGCGCCCCCCGCGGCGGCTGGACCACCAGTTCCCGACCACCATGACGGGCGACATCGCCGCGAACAGCAGGTACATGGGGTTGTTCATGACGAGCGCGACGATGCCGCCCCCGACCGCGGGCAGCGCCGCCGTGAGCCACGGCAGCGCGCTGGGCTGCGGCGCCCTCGGGTCGGGCGGGACCTGGAACTCCGTGCGCCGCTCGGGCGGCAGCAGGCGCGGCGGACGGTTGTAGTCGAGGTGCTCGCCGTCGGCGGACGGCTCGACGACCGCGTCCGCCAGCACCGTGGGGTGCACCTCGAGCAGGCGGTCGCCGACCTGCAGCTGCACGGTCTCCGGCCACGGCACCTCGCCGGCCGGCAGCGGGGCGCGGTCCAGCAGGGGGGTGCGGTCCAGCAGCGGGGCACGATCGAGCAACGGGGCGCGGTCCGGCCCGGCTCCGGGACCGACCGTCCCGGCACCGGCCACGTGCACGCGCGCGTCGAACGTGACGCGCACGGTGGCGGCCACGGGGTCCGCGCCGTCGACGCGGACCGAGCAGGCGGGGTCCGAGCCGATGCGGTGGTGCCCGGCGTCGAGGTGCCACACGCGGCCCGCGCCGTCGCCCGCCACGACGCGCACGGTCACCAGACCGGTCGCCGGTGCGCCGTCGGCGTCCGGCTGCCCCAGCCACAGCACCGCGCCGTCGTGGACGCCGCTCGAGCCGAGCGGCTCGCTCGCGTCCACCGGCCGGCGGCCGACGTGCAGCTGAGCGAGGCCCGCGTGCCCGTCGGGGTGGCGCGAGGGGTCGAGACCGTCGACGGCGTTCTTGACGATGTCGCCGACCGGGGTGAGCGGGTCCGCGTCCACGACGACGTCGGCCGACCAGTCCCCCGGCCGGGCCAGCGTGATCATCAGGCGCATCGCGACCGCTCCTCGGGCGACGGGCCGCCCGCGCCGGCGGAGGGGCCGGCGCGGGCGGGGTAAGGGACGGTCAGGAACCGAGCGAGGAGGCCATCTGCGTGTCCATGTCGCGCAGCGCCTCGACCGCCTTGTCCAACCAGGTCGAGAGCGTCTCGAGGTTCACCATCACGTCGTTCGCGGCGGTGACGAACTGCGTGTGCACCTCGTCGAACCGGCCGGACGCCTGGTCGGTGACGAAGCCCGAGGCCGTGAGGGCGGCGACGAGCGACTTGCACTGGCTCAGGCGGTCGTCGATGTCGTTCTTGTTGTTGCGCAGCTTCGTCGCGCTGTCGGACATCTCGGCGTAGGTGACGTTCAGGTTCGGCATCGGTCTCCCTCTCGGATCGCGCCGCGCGGTCTGCGCAGCCCCGGCGGCACCGGCGGGGACGACGCTAGGAACGCCGCCACCGGCGGGTCCAGGCGTGCGCCGCTCCCCTGGGCCCGAGGGCCCACGGCGTCTTGGCCGGGCGTCCGCGCCGCCGCGACGATCGGCCCAGCAGGGGGCTGCCGTCCGGGCGTCCCCACCCTCCCGGCGCCGCCGGGCCCGGCGGGACGAGGAGGCGGTCCATGAGGTCGCAGCGGCAGGGCGGTCCCCGCAGCGGGGTGGTCGGGGTGGTCGGGGTGGTCGGGGTGGTCCTCGCGGTCGTCGCCGCGGTGCTCGTCGGCCTGGGCGGGACGGCCCCGGCCGCCGGGACGGCAGGAGCCGCCGCCGGCACCGCGGGGGCCGCCGCGGGCCAGGAGCGGTACTACGTCGTCCAGCACTCCTGGCAGGGCCAGCCCGAGTTCCTGCACGAGATCGCGGAGCGATTCCTCGGCACGGGCGACCGCGCCCTGGAGATCTACGAGCTCAACGCGGGCCGCGTGCAGCCGGACGGCGTGCTGGTCTCCGACCCGTCCGTCATCACGGCCGGGTGGGTCCTGCGCCTCCCGGACGACGCGACGGGCGACGGCGTGCAGACGGGCTCGGTCGACGCCGTCATCGCCGACGCCGCCCGCGCCGCCGCGACCCCCGCACCGGCGGCCGGCGCGGACACCCGGTACTACGTCGTGCAGGACGCGTGGCAGGGCGAGCCGGAGTTCCTGTACGCGATCGCCGAGCGGTTCCTCGGCACGGGCGACCGCGCGATGGAGATCTTCGAGCTCAACCGCGGGCGCCCCCAGCCCGGCGGGCTCACCGTCACGGCGCCCGAGGTCATCCGGCCGGGGTGGGTGCTCGAGCTCCCCGCCGACGCCGCGGGGGACGGCGTGCAGACGGGCCCGCTGCCGACCCCCGCCGGCGTCGCCCCCGCGGACGCGTCGGCCTCCGCCACACCGCGCGCCTCGGCGGCCGGGGGCGCCGCGACGACCCCCACGCGCAGCACGACGACCTCGTGGGTGCTGCCCGCGGCGGCGGCCGTCCTCCTGCTGCTCGTGCTGGCGACCGGCGCCGTGCTCCTCGTCCGGCGGCGCCGTGCCGCGGCCCCCGACGCGCCGCCCCGCACCGGTGCGTCGGCGCCGGCCGCACGCACCGCCCCGGCGCGCACCGGCCTGCGCCGCCGGCGCCGCGGCACGCCCGTGGCACCGGCCCGCGAGGACCCGGGCGCCTGGACGATCGACCGCGTCACGCGTGCCCTCGCGCGGGCCTGCGCGGACGCCGGCCGGGCGGTGCCGGAGGTGTACGTGCTGCTCGTGGCCGACGACGCGGTGCGGCTGCGTCTCGCCGCCCCGGACCGCGACGCCCCGGCGGGGTGGGCCGCGTCGCCCGACGGCCGCACCTGGACCGCCGGGATGCACGCCCTGCAGGAGGTGGCGCTGACGGCGCACGTCGCGGCGCCGTTCCCGCGGCTCGTGCCCCTCGGCGACGACGCGGACGGCCGGGTGCTGCTCGACCTGGCCCGCGCCGGCGGCACCGTCGCGCTCGAGGGCGACGCCCGGTGGACGCGCCGGCTCGCCGAGCAGTGGCTGCGCGACCTGGCCACGAGCCCCTGGTCGCGCGGTGTCCGCGTGGTCGGGGTGGGCCTGGGCCCGGACGCCGTCACGACGCTCGACGACGCCGTCCGGACGATCCTCGACGCGGGTGCGGGGGTGTGCGTGGTGGCCGGCGTGCGCGGCCGGGAGCTCGACCGGCTGGCCGAGCTCGCGGCCGACCCCGCGTGGTCCGTCGTCCTCGTCGGCGACGGCGACCGGGCGGGGGCGCGCTGGCGCCTGACGGTCGACGCCGCCGGGGCGGTCACGGGCGGGCCGCTCGACGGCGCGGTCACGGTGCGCGGCGGCGAGAGGCGTCTGGAGCCGGCGTGAAGCGGCTCTGGAGCGGCGCACCCGACGCTGCCGCCATGACGACGAACGCCGCAGGGACGACCGGCTGCCGCATGCGCCTCGCGATCTCCAGCCCGGAGATCGTGGCCCGCATCCGGGACGTGTTCGCGAGCCGCGGGCTCGACGTGGTCCTCGACGACGTGCACCCGACGTTCGAGGTCACGGTCGTGCCCGGCCCGGGGGCGCGCCCCGCACCGGCCGCCCTCGGTGACGCGCTCAGCCACCTCGTCGGCGCCCGGGCACGCCGCGAGGAGCCCACGGTCAGCGCCCGCTACCGGCTGCGGCTGGCGGCCGCCCCGGAGCCCTGCAGCACGGGTCCCCGGCCCGGCGCCGGCACCGCGGCCCGGGTGGACGGCCTCTCGTCCCGCGAGGCGCAGGTCATGGCGTGCATCGCGCGCGGGCTGCGCAACGGGGCCATCGGCGCGGAGCTGGGCGTCACGGAGAAGACCGTCAAGAACCACGTGAACCGCATCTTCGCCAAGCTCGGCGCGCGCGACCGCGTCGAGGCCGTCCTGGTGTGGCAATCGGCGGGCGACCGGCGCGGCGCCCGGGCCGGCGTCTCCCTCGCGGGCTGAGTCAGCCGACCTCCAGCGTCAGCAGCGCGAGGAACTCCCGCACCGCGCCCGCCTCCTCGGCCGCCAGCTCCTGGAACCGCACGAGCGCACGCTCGGCGAGGGGACGCGCCTCGGCCGCCGCGGCGGCGTCGCCCCGGCCGGAGCGCACCCGCGCGAGCCCGAACAGCGCGAGCGCCTCGTGGTAGCGGTCCCCGATGTCGGCGCACGTGCGCAGCGCCTGCGCGAACCGCTCCTCCGCGACGTCGTGCTCGAGCAGCCCGTCCGACGCCAGCCCGAGGTTGACGAGCAGGTTCGCCTCGACGATGCGGTTCCGCGCGGCCCGGGCCTGCGCGAGGGCGGGGGTGCCGACCTCCACCGCCGCGGACAGGTCGCCCGTCTCCACGTACAGCTCGCACAGCACGTCCGCCGAGGCCGCCTCGTAGTACGCGTCCCCGATCCGGCCCGCCAGCCGGTGCGCGTCGATCGCCGCGGGCCGCGCCGCCGCGTACTCACCGGCCTCCCGCAGGGTCGAGGCGAGGTTGAGGCCGAGGCTCACGCGGTACCACCAGTCGTCGTCGCCGAGCACGTCGAGGCCCTCCTGCAGCCGTTCCACCGCGAGGTCGTTGCGGCCGAGCCGCGAGCACGCGACGCTCGCGTGGTTGAGCAGCACCGCCTGCCCCCGGCGGTCGTCGACCGCACGTGCCGAGCGCAGCGCGACCCGCAGCAGGCGCAGCCACTCCCCCGCGTCCCCCGCGGCGTAGAACGTCTCGAAGAGCAGCGCGGCGAGCCGCCACGCGAGCGCGTGGTGCCCGTGCACCTGGCCGTCGCGGATCAGCGCCGTCATGTTGGGGAGCTCGTCGACGGTCCAGCGCAGCAGCGCGGCGTGGTCGGTCAGCGCCGGGACGTCGTGCGGGGCGGCAGGCACGTCGAACGCGAGCCGGGTCTGCGCGGACTGGTCGGCGATCGTCCGGACGTACCAGGCGAGGAGCCGCAGGCGCGCGCCACGCGTCTCGTCGTCCGGGCGGCGCGCCGCGAGCTCGGCGGCGTGCGCGCGCGTCAGGTCGTGCATGACGAACCGCCCGTGCGCCTCGTCGACGAGGTGCTGCGAGCCGAGCGCCGCCAGGACCGCGGCCGCGCGCGCCACCGGGACGTCGAGCAGCGCGGCCGCGCCCAGCACCGACGTGCTCGCACACGGCAGCGCGCCCAGCAGGCACAGCGCCCGGGACTGCTCGGCGTCGAGCGCGGCCGTCGACGACGCGAGCACGTGCCGCACGGACGTCGTCGTGTCGCCGCCGTCCAGCTCGAGGGCGTCCAGGCGGTGCCGCGAGTCCTCGAGGCGCGCGACGGTCGCGGCGATCGTCGCGCCGGGGTCCGAGACGACCTGCTCCGCCGCGATCCGCAGCGCGAAGGGCAGCGCGTCGCACAGCTCGACGAGCCGGCGCGCCGCCGCCTCCTCGCGCGCCAGCGCCGGGGCGCCGATCGTGCGCGTCAGGAGCGCCGTCGCCTCCGCCGGGTCGAAGCGGCGGAGCGTGACGCGCCGCGCGCCGTGCCGCACCGCGAGGCCGGCGAGGCGGTCGCGGCTGGTCACGAGCACGAAGCACGTCGCCGACCCGGGCAGCAGGTCCTCCACCTGGTCCGCGGACGACGCGTTGTCCAGCAGGACCAGCATGCGGCGGTCGGCGAGCATGCTGCGCCACAGGGCGACGAGCTGCTCGTGCTGCTGCGGCGCGGACAGCACGCCGAGCGCGCCGAGCACCTGCCGCAGCGCCGCCGACGGCGTCAGCGGCGGGTGCCGCGGGTCGAACCCGCGCAGGTTCACGTGGACCTGCCCGTCCGGGAACCGGTCGCGCAGCATGTGCCCCGCCCGGACGGCGAGCGACGTCTTCCCGACGCCCCCCACGCCGACCACGCTGACGATGCGGGTGCCGTCGGGCGCGCCGGCGACGCGCAGCACGTCGACCAGCTCCTCCGCGCGGCCGACGAACGTGCCGATGTCCGGCGGCAGCTGCGCGGGGCGCACGTACCCGTCGACGTGGGCGACCGCGGCGGCCGTCGGGGTGGGCGCGGGCGGGGCGGCAGCTGCGAGCGGGGCCGCGGGCGCGGGCGGCGCGACGAGGGCCGGCGCGGCGGTGCCGCCGGCCGGGGCGGCGGCCCGCAGGCGGTCGTGCGCCGCCCGGGTCGCGGGTGCGGGGTCGATCCCGAGCTCGTCGTGCAGCGTGCGCCGCAGGTCGGCGTACTGGCCGAGCGCCTCGGCCGCGCGCCCGCAGCGGTGCAGCGCCGCCATGAGGACGGCGCGCAGCCGCTCGTCGTAGGGGTGCGTGGCGACCTCGGCGGCGAGGCGGTCCGCGGCGTCGGCGACCTCCGCGGCCCCGGCCGTCGCGGTCACGAGCTCGGTGCGGTCGACGAGCACGCGGACGCGCAGCCGCGCCAGCCGGTCGCGCTGCTCGGCGGCGTACGGGCCGGGCACGCCGGCGAGCGGGTCACCGGGGTGCCACAGCGCCAGCGCGGCGTCGAGGGCGGCGAGCGCCGTCCGGTCGTCGCCGGCCTCGCGGGCCGCGAGCGCCCGCCGCGCGAGCCGCTCGGCGCGTCGTGCGTCCACGTCGTCGGGGTCGGTCCCCAGCAGGTAGCCCGTCGGGGTGCGGACCAGGCGTCCCGCACCGAGGACGCGCCGCAGCCCCGACACGTACGTGTGCACGCTCCCCCGTGCGGTGGCGGGCGGGTGCTCGCCCCACGTCCCGTCCACCAGCTGGTCGTCGCCGACGACCTCGCCCGCCCGCAGCGCGAGGAGCGTGAGGACGGCGCGCTGCTTGGGTGCGCCGAGGTCCACGTCGGCGTCACCGAGCGTCGCCGTCACCGGGCCGAGCAGGCGGACGCGCAGCGCGAGGGGAGGGGGTGGCACGGCACTCCTTCACGACGTCGGCGGCGCCGGTCGCCGGATTCGTGTCGTTTGTACCTCCGCCCGGGGCAACGGTCAACGCGCGTCCGCACTCCAGTCCGTGCGCTCTGTCACAGCGACGGGAGCGCGGGGGTCGGGTCGCGGCGAACGCCTCGGCTCGGTCGTCGCCGTGCCGCCGGGCCCGACGCGGGCGGCCGTGCCCGGTCCGGGCGCGTCAGCGCGGGGCGTGCGCTGCGGCGACCTCCAGGAAGAGCTCGGTCGCCTCCTTCTCGCCCACGCTCACGCGGACGCCGTCGCCGGCGAAGGGGCGCACGAGCACGCCGGCGCGCGCGCAGCGCTCGGCGAACGTGGTGGCGTGGTCGCCCAGCGGCAGCCACACGAAGTTCGCCTGCGAGTCGGGCACGGCCCACCCCTGGGCCCACAGCGCCTCGAGCACGCGGACCCGCTCGGCGACCAGCGCCTCGACGCGCGTCAGCAGCTCACCCTCGGCGCGCAGCGAGGCCAGCGCGGCGAGCTGGGCGACGTGCGAGACGCCGAACGGCGTGGACGCCGCGCGGATGCCGTTGGCGAGCCGGGGCCGCGCGACGGCGTAGCCGACGCGCAGGCCCGCCAGCCCGTACGCCTTGGAGAACGTGCGCAGCACGACGACGTTCGGGTGCTCCGCGAAGAGCGCGAGCGCGTCGGGCGCCTGCGGGTCGCGGACGAACTCGACGTACGCCTCGTCGAGGACCACCAGCACGTCGCGCGGGACGCGGTCGAGGAACGCGCGCAGCTCGTCGTCGCGCACCGCCGGCCCGGTGGGGTTGTTCGGGGTGCAGACGAGCACGACCTTGGTCCGCCTGGTCACCGCGTCGGCCATCCGGGCCAGGTCGAGGCGGCCGTCGGCGCCCACCGGCACCCGGACGCCACGCGCGTGGGCCAGCTCGACGGCGATCGGGTACGCCTCGAACGAGCGCCACGGGAGCACGACCTCGTCGCCCTCCTCGCACACGGCCGTCAGCACGTGGCCGAGCACCGCGACGGACCCGCAGCCCGCGACCACCGACTCCTGCGCGACGCCGAGGCGCGCGGCGATCGCCGCGGTGAGCTCGGTCGCGTACATGTCGGGGTACCGGTTGACGTCCACGGCGGCGTCCGCGATCGCGACGACCACCGACGGCAGCGGCGGGTAGGGGTTCTCGTTGGACGAGAGCTTGTACGCCGCCGCCCCGACGGGCACGCGCGCGCCCGGGACGTACGCGGGCAGGTCGGCGAGGGCCTTGCGGAGGGGGACGCGGCTCACGCGCCCAGCATGCCACCGCGTCCGGTGGCAGGATCGCGGCATGGGATTCGTCGTGCGCGTCCTCATCAACGGTGTGGCGATCTGGGTGGCCACGCTGATCCTGCCCGGCCTGCAGGTGCTGGGCGGGCAGACCACCGCCGGGCGCATCGGCGTGATCCTGCTGGTCGCGCTGCTGTTCGGCATCGTCAACGCGGTGGTGAAGCCGATCGTCGCGCTGCTCTCGCTGCCGCTGTACATCCTCACGCTGGGCCTGTTCACGCTGGTCGTGAACGGCCTGATGCTCCTGCTCACCGAGTGGATCACCGAGCGCACCGACTGGGGCCTGCGGATCGACGACTTCGGCACGGCCGTGCTCGGCGCGCTCATCGTGTCCGTCGTCAGCTTCGTGCTCTCGGCGGTCACGAACCGCGACTGACGGCACGCGCGGACGGCTCGGGCGGCACCGGCACCGCCTGCGGGGACGGGGCGGGCGCGGGCACGAGGACGGCCTGCGGCGGCGTCGTCGCGACCCACTGCGTCGTCGTCGTGGTGGCCCCGCCCGGGCCGACGCCCAGCACGTCCGCGAGCGCCTGCCGCTCCCGGGAGTCCTCCGGTGCCTCGGCGAGCGCGGCGTCCACCGCGTCGGCCGTGCGCGCGTACCCGCCCACGTCGTGGGCCTCGAACGGCTGGTCGGGCAGGGACCGGCTGTCGATCCCGACGACGTCCGCGCGGCGCGTGCCCGGCTCGGCGTCGAGCGACGGGACGCCGTCCATGTCGTTCACCAGGGCGACGTGCACCGTCCCCGGCGGCAGCGTCCGCGGGACGTCGGGCGACCCGGCGGTCACGACGGCCCGCACGGCGTAGGCGCCCGTCGCCGCGACCGTGGCCGCCACCATCCCGCCCTGCGAGTGCCCGACGAGCATCACCGGGTCCTCGCGGCCCACTCCCGCGGCCGCCATGGCGGCGAGCACCGCCGCCGACATCGCGTCGGGCCGACCCGCGGCCAGCTGGGCGTTCGTGCCGTTGTGCGTCGGCGACAGTCCCGTCAGGCCCGGTGACTGCGTGCCGGGGATCGCGACGACCCACGACACCGCGCCGTCCGCGCGCTCGATGCGCTGCACCGTGATCGTCGCCTCCGGGAGGCCGACCGGCCCGTGGCCGTACGTGGACCCGACGAGGCGCATCGCGTCGCCCAGGTCACGGACGCGAGGGCTCACGACCGGCCCGAGGAGGGGAGTCACGGAGGGCGGCCGGAAGGGGACCGCCCGCGCCGCGGCGGCGACCAGGTCCTCCATCGCGCGTCCGCTGCGCATCCACGGCGGCAGGGTCGTGGCGAGCGCCCCGGTGACGAACGCGAGGGCGTCCGCCGTGCCCGGGGCGTCGAGCAGGCGCGCCGGGACGGACGGCAGCCCGTCGATCGTCGCGTCGAGGGGGTTGCGGCCGCCGCGCACCCACAGGAGGACGTTGCGGACCCAGTCGCGCAGCACCTGGTCCGCGACCCACGCGACGCCGGTGGACACCAGCAGCGGCAGCATCAGGGGTCCGCTGCCGGCGGCCGCGGCCCCCGCGACCTCGAGCCCCGCCCGGGCGGCCCGGGCGGCGTCGGACTCGGCCTCGGCGTAGCGCTCGGCCGCTCCCGCCATGCCGCGCGCGAGGGCCCGGACGTCGTCGGCGAGGTGGTGCGGCGCGTACCAGGCGGTCCGGACGTCGCGCAGGGCCTGGTCGAGGGCCGCGGCCTCCGGGGTGCCGGGCAGCGTCGCCACCTCGTACGTGGCCGTCATGAGGTCGGCCGCGGCGCCGTCCAGGCGCTCCGCGAACGCCCGCAGCCGCGCGGCCGCGGCGGCGAGCGCGTCGCACTCGACGGTCGTGGTGCCTGCCGACGTGACGTGCACGACGGTGCGGTCGGCGCCCGTCACGGGGCACCGCCGGGGTGGGCGGCCGTCAGGTCCCGGCAGACGGCGGCCTCGCGGGCGGCGACGACGCGGGCGTCGAGCTGGTCCAGCGCCGCCAACGCGTACCGCGCGGCCTGGTCGAGCTCGGCCCGCCGGTGCGCGGCGGCGTCCGCGGCGCGCCCCCGCCACCAGACGTCGTCGAGCACGGCCAGGGCGGTGCGCGCGGCGGCGACGTCGGCGCGCGCGGCGTCCACGAGAGCCTGGATCCGGGAGGTGGCCATGGCGAGGACGGTAGGGACCGGCCGGTGCCGTCCCGTCGCGCCCCGCGCACCGCTGCGGACGGGCTCGCGGCCACCCCGGGCTGTGGTCGGTCCGGGGTCAGCCGTCCGGGCTGGCCCTGCTCCACCAGGGCTCGTCCGGGCGCGCCAGCACCAGCGCGCCGACGACGGCCGCGGCGACCGTACCGGCCACGCGCCACCCGTCGCCGCCCGTCGCACCGCCCGCGAGCGCCGCGGCGACCAGCGCGAGCACCTGAGCCCCGGCCTGCACGACGAGGGCGACCGGGGCGGCGTCCCGCAGCACCGCGAGCTCGACCCGCGTCCGGCGCCCGGTGCGGGCGGCGACGGCCGCGAGCCACAGCACGGCGTGGACCAGCAGCACGAGCAGCGCGAGCCGCCAGGCCTCCGGCGGCCCCGCGACCAGCACGCGCACCCCCAGCCCGAGCACCAGGAGCGCGGGCGCCACCGACCGCGGCCACACCGCGGGCGCCGCGCCCGCCACGACGAGCAGCACCGCCACCGCCGTCGGCACCGCTCCCCCCGCCGCGGTCGCCGCGGCGGCGAGCCCGGCGAGCGCGAGCGCGCCGCGCAGCACGAGCGCGTGCACCGCGGGACCCGTGCGGAGCGTGACGGAGGGGTCCGTACGGCGCGCCGCACCGGGTCGCACCGACCCGACGGCGCGCCGCACGCGGTCGGCGGTCCGGCGGACGCGCTCCGTCCCGGCGCTCATGCGCGCGCCCCGGCGTGGCCCCGCCGGCGGGGCGCCGCCGCGCTCACGCGGGCACCCCCGCCCCCGGGCGGCGCCGGGCGCGCCGCGCCAGCGCCTGCAGCGCCACGCCGGGCGCGTCACGCCAGGTGACGAGCTCGACGTCGTGGTCCGCGAGCGCGGCGAGCCGGTCGGCACGCCTCACCTGCACGATCCGCAGGGCCAGCTGCTCCCGCGACCCGAGGTGCGCGGTCCGCACGCGCGGCAGCACGTCGACGGCGAGGACCCGGTGCCCGGCGCGGCGCCACTGCTCGGCGGTCGCCGCGGCCTCGTCGTCGAGGAAGGTCGAGAACAGCACGACGAGCGCGCCCGACGGCACGCGCGGCGGTCGCAGGCGCGTGGCCGGCTCCCCCTCGGGGTGGGTGAGGGCGAGCGCGTGGCGGATGCGGTCGAGCTGGCGGCGGCCGCCGCCGGGCGGGAGCGGCCGGCGGCGCACGCCGAGGTCGTCGAGCCCGACGCGGTCCCCGCGGTCGAGGAAGGCGCGCGCGACGGCCGACGCCGCCTGGCGGGCGCGGTCGAGCGACGTCGCGTCCTGCGGGCGGGGCGGCTGCGACCCGCGCCACGTGAGCGGGTCGGGGCCGACGTCGTCGCGGCTGTCGACGACGAGCACGACGACGGCCTCGGCGAGCGCGTGCTCGCGGCGGACCCACAGCTCGCGCAGGTCGGGCGACCGGCGGGCGGTGACGCGCCAGTCGATGCGTCGCAGCCGGTCGCCCGGCGCCCACGGGTGCACGTCGCGCAGGTCCCCGCCCTCCCCGGGCCGCGGCGACGGGTGCCCACCGGTGAGGCCGCGCAGGCGCGGCGGCAGCGGCACGTCGGGCAGGACGCCCGCGGTGGGCAGCACGACGGTCCGCCGTGCCACCGGCGGCGTCGGGTGCGCCACGGAGGCGGCGCCCGCCCCCACGCCCTGCACGTGCACGGTGGCGACCTCCTGCGGCCCGGTGCGCACGGTGCGCGTCAGCACCGGGACCCGCCGCACGCCCCGGACCTGCACGAGCGCATCGGCCACCGGCTGGTCGTGCCGCAGCACGTCGAGGTTCGCCGCCACCGCCCCGGGCGGCGCGTGGAGGACGACCGTGCCGGTGAGCCGCCCGCCCTCGCCGGCACCCTCGCCGGACCCCTCCCCCGCGTCGTCCTGACCCGCGGCCAGCGACGCGCGCACGGGCCCGGCCGGTCGGCGCAGCACCTCCCGCACCGTCACGAGCAGCGGGCCGGCGCCGAGCACCGCGACGTCGGGCCGGCCGGAGAACGCGCCGACCAGCAGCAGCACGACGCACGCGGCCGCGCCCAGGGTCACCGACGTCACGGGCGTCCACCGCACGGTCGCCGGCGCTCGCGGGTCGGCCGGTGCCGACGTCATGCGCGGCGCGCGGTGGTCGGCCCGGGCACCTGCGCCAGCACCTCCTGGACCACCGCCTGCGGCGCCAGGCCGGACGCCCACGCCTGCGGGGTCAGCGACAGCCGGTGCGCGAGGGCGGCCACGGCGACGGCCTTGACGTCCTCGGGCGTGACGAAGTCCCGGCCGTCGAGCACCGCGAGCGAGCGCGCGACCAGCACGAGCGCCTGCGAGCCGCGCGGTGAGGCACCGACCTCGACGGCCCGGTGCGCGCGCGTCGCCGCCGCGAGGTCCACGCCGTACGCGAGCACGTCCGGGTCGACCGTGACGGCCTCGACGCCCGCCTGCATCGCGACGAGCGTCTCGGCGTCGACGACGCGCCCCACCGACGCCTGCTCCTGCCGCCGCTCGAGCCGCCGCGCGAGCACGTCGACCTCGGCGTCGCGGGCCGGGTACCCCACCGCGAGCCGCACCATGAACCGGTCGAGCTGCGCCTCGGGCAGCGGGTACGTGCCCTCGTACTCCACGGGGTTGGACGTCGCCACCACGTGGAACGGGTCAGGCAGCGGGTGCGTGCGCCCGTCGACGCTCACCTGCCGCTCCGCCATGGCCTCGAGCAGGGCGGACTGCGTCTTGGGCGGCGTGCGGTTGATCTCGTCGGCGAGCAGCAGCCCGGCGAACACGGGCCCGGGCCGGAACTCGAACGTCGCCGTTGCCGGGTCGAACACGCTGGACCCGGTGACGTCGGACGGCAGCAGGTCCGGCGTGCACTGCACGCGCCGGAAGTCGAGGCCGAGCGCCGTCGCGAGGCTGCGCGCGGCGAGCGTCTTGCCGAGGCCGGGGACGTCCTCGAACAGCACGTGCCCGCCCGCGAGCACCGCCGCGAGCGCGAGCCGCAGGGGCTGCCGCATGCCGACGACCACCGTCGCGACCTCGTCGAGCACGGCGCTGCCGCGCGCGCTGACGTCCGCGACGGTGAGGGCACGCGTGGCGCGGGCCGGCGCGGGCGTGGTGGGGGCGTCGGTCATGCGTCGGTCCTCCGGGGGTGGGGATCGGGGGCGGGGCGGCCGGCGGCCGGGGGCGGCGCGAGGTCCGGCGACGGGTGCGGCCCGAGGCGCTCGAGCGCCGTCACGGTGTGCGCGACGTCGGCCGGCGTGGGCAGCGGGTGGGTGGTGCGCGTGAGCGTCGCGCGGGCGCGGGCGCCGAGGAGCCGGTCGACGTCCGCCGCGGCGTCCGGGTCGGCGAGGTCGACGCCGTGCCGTGCGAGCCTGCCGGCCGCGACCGAGCGCAGCTCCCGCAGGACGCGCTCGCCGGCGCGTCCGTCGCGGCCGACCATCGTCCACGCGAGGTCGAGCACCTCGCCGCGGGCGCCGTCGCGTCGGTCGGCGCGGTGCCGCTCGGGCGCCGGTTCGGGGCGCAGGTCGATGCGCTCGACGACCGCGGTGAGGGCCGCGGCGCCGAGCCCCGCGACGAGCGCGGAGCCCGGTGCGATGCCGAGCGCGAGGAGGGCGCCCGCCACGGCGAGCAGGACGACGGCGGGGCGCGTCAGCCGGGCGCGCAGGCCGCGCAGCGCGACGCTCACGGCGCACCGCCCGCGGCGTCGTCGGCCCGCCGTGCGAGGCCGTCGCCGACCACCGCGAGCAGCTCCCGCGCCCGCTGCACGTCGGCCGCGGTGACGGGGTGCGCACCGAACCGGGCCTCGAGGTACAGCACGAGCAGCGCGCGTGTCGCGGCGGGGTCGGCGCGCGTGCCGTCGAGGACGTCGAGGGTGAACTCGGTCGCCGTCTGCGCGCGGTCGCGCACGATGCCGGTCGACGCGGCCGCGTCCTCGACGGCGACCCAGGCGGCCACCACCGCGTCGCCCGGCGGCACGTCGTCGTCCAGCGCACGGGCCGCGGCCGACACCCCCGCCCGCAGCGCCGTGACCACGTGCGTCTCGTCGACGTCGCCCTCGGCCCCGCCGAGGTCGTCGTCACCCGGCGGCGGCGGGCCGGGCCACCTCCGGCGCAGCAGCCACCGCGCCACGAGGGCGAGCACGGCGGCCGCCAGGACCACGAGCACCACGGCCACGACCGGGCCCAGCCACTCGGGCGGGTCGGTGACCTCCGCCACGGGGCGGTCCGGTGCGCTGGTGGGCTGCGGCGGCGGCGTCAGCGCCGAGAGGCTCGGCAGCGGCGGCGGCGGTGGTGCACCGCGCGAGGCCAGGCGGACCGGGCCCGCGAGCGCCGCGGCGAGGACCGCGACGACGACGAGCACGCCCGCGAGCACCGTGACGACGGTCGCGCGGTCGGCGTCCCCGCGGCCGGCGGGCCGGGCAGGCGGCGGCGCGGCCGGTCGCGGCGTCCGCTGCGTCGTCGGCACCGGCCTCCCTCTCGTCGTCGGTGCGGGAGCGGCCAGGCTAGTCGTGCGGGCCGGCACCGGCGGACGGGCCCGCGGACGGCTGCGCCGTCCGGGCGACCGGGTGCCCGCCCGCGGTTCGGCGGGCGCCGGCGCGCGGGTCGGGGTACGCAGGTCGCAGGCACCGGGAGGGGAAGCACGTGGACGACCAGGGACGGACGAGGACGGGCGAGCGCCGTCGCTCGCTGGGCGCGGCGGCGCTCGTGGGGGCGGGGCTCATGGCCGCGGTGGACGAGATCGTGTTCCACCAGGTCCTCGGGTGGCACCACTTCTACGACCGCTCGACGCCGGACATCGCGCTGCTGTCGGACGGCCTGCTTCACGCGGCCGAGCTGGTCGCGCTCGTCGCGGGCGCGTTCCTGCTGGCGGACCTGCTGCGGCGCCGCGCGCTCGTTCCCGTCGCCGCGTGGGCGGGCGGGCTGCTGGGCGCGGGCGTGTTCCAGCTGGTCGACGGGGTGGTCAACCACAAGGTGCTGCGGCTGCACCAGGTGCGCTACGACGTCGACCTGCTGCCGTACGACCTGGCGTGGAACGGGTTCGGCGTCGCGCTCGTGCTGGCCGCCGGCGTGCTGCTGCTGCGGTCGCGGCGTGACGCGGGCGCCGGGTCGGGGCGTGCTGCGCGCGGGGGCGGGGCGCACGCCGGCGGCGAGCCCGCCGACGCACCGGGCACCGGGCCGGGCACGGCGCCCGCCACGGGTCCGGGCACGGGTCCGGTCGACGCGGTCGGCGACCACCGCGCACGCGGGGCGCACGGCGGCACGGGCCGGCGCCGGGCGACCGGTCCCGCGACGGGCGCCATGCCGACCGTCCGGCCCGCGAGCCCGGGCGCGCACGCCGACGGCCCGCGGCGGCGGCGCGACGACCGTCCGTCCGGCCGCCGCGCCGCGGACCCGTGACCGCGGACGCCCTCGCCGCCGCCGGCCACCACGCGGCGGACGGCGGCGCGGCGGCGACGGCCTGGCCGGTCGCCGTGCTCGTCGCCGCCCTGCTCACGGCGCCGTACGCGGCCGGCGTCGCCCGGTACCGGGCGACGATGCCCCGCGCGTGGAGCCCGTGGCGCACGGCGTCGTGGGGCGCGGGCGCGCTGCTCGTGGGGGTGGCCGTCTCGCCCGTCCTCGGCGTCGTGCCGGACCCGGCGGTGCGGCACATGGTCCAGCACCTGCTGCTCGGCATGCTGGCACCGTTGGGCCTGGTGCTCGCTGCCCCCGTGACGCTGCTGCTGGGGGCCGCGTCGGCGCGCGGGCGGCGGGCCGTGGCGGCGGTCCTGCGGCTGGGCGTGGTCCGCGTCCTGACGCATCCCGTCACGTCGGCGCTGCTGCACGTCGGCGGGCTGGTGGTCCTGTACCTCACGCCGCTGTACGCGCGTGCGGCCGACGACCCGGTCGTCCACGCGCTCGTCCTCCTGCACTTCCTGCTCGCCGGGTGCCTGTTCGCGTGGGCCGTCGCCGGCCCCGACCCGGCACCCCACCGCCCGGGCCTCGCGACGCGCCTGGGGGTGCTCGTGGTCGCCGCGGGCGTCCACGGCGCGCTCGCCACGTACCTCTACGCGCACGCCGACCGGCTCCCGCCCGGCGGCGGGCACACCGTCGCGCAGGTCGAGGCGGCGGCGCAGTGGATGTACTACGGCGGCGACGTCGCCGAGGTGCTGCTGGCGGTCGCGCTGTTCGCGGGGTGGTGGCGGTCGCGACGCCGCGCGGACGCGCGGGGGTCCGCCCCCTCGGCCGGCCGGGTGCCCGCGGTCTCGCCCGCAGGTGCGGCGCGATGAGGGGCACGGGAACGGTCGCGGCGGGACCGTGCGCGCCGGTCGGCGCCGTGCCGCCGGTGCACACCGCCTTCGATAACCTCGGTCCGGTGATCCGGTGCGTGCGATGAGCGACGTCCTCGACGACCTGCGTCGCCACCCCGACCTCGAGGCGCCGAACCTCTACGCCGTCGACGCGACGGACCGGCTGGTCCTCGACGAGGCCGCGCCGGCGCTCGCGGACGCCGCCGACGGGACCGTCGTCGTGATCGGGGACCGCTACGGCGCGCTGACGCTCGGCGCGATCGCCCGGCACGGCGTCACCGGCCTCCGCACGCACCAGGACCGGCTGACCGGCGAGCTCGCGCTGCGCGAGAACGCGGAGCGGCTGGGCCTGGGCGGGTTCACCTCGCACGCGCTGACCCCCGACCTCGTCGCGGGCGCGCGCCTGGTGCTGCTGCAGCTGCCGCGGTCGCTCGACGCGCTCGACGAGATCGCCGCGCTGGTCGCGGAGCACGCGGACCCGGCCGTCGTCGTGGTTGCCGGCGGGCGGGTCAAGCACATGACGACCGCGATGAACGACGTGCTGGCGCGGCACCTCGCGGTCGTCGAGGCGCGGCTGGCCCGGCAGAAGTCGCGGGTGCTCGTGGCGTCGTCGCCGCGCCCGGCGGTCGAGCGACCGGCGCGGCGGTGGCCCGAGCGCGACGAGCACCCGGATCTCGGGATCACCGTGTGCGCGCACGGCGGCGCGTTCGCCGGCGCGGGCGTCGACATCGGGACCCGCGCGCTGCTCGCCCACCTCGACGCCCTCGAGGTGGGCGAGGGCACGGCGGTGGACCTCGGCTGCGGCACGGGCGTGCTGGCCGTCGCGCTCGCGCGGCTGCGACCCGGGCTGGCGGTCACGGCGACCGACGAGTCCGCGGCGGCCGTCGCGTCGGCGCGCGCGACCGTCGAGGCCAACGGCGTCGGCGACCGCGTCCACGTCACCCGCGCCGTCGGCACCGACGGCATCCCCGACGCGAGCGTCGACCTCGTGCTGCTCAACCCTCCGTTCCACGTGGGGGCCACGGTGCACCCCGGCGTCGCACGCGCCCTGTTCGCCGACGCCGCGCGCGTGCTGCGCCCGGGCGGAGAGCTGTGGGCGGTGTGGAACTCGCACCTGCGCTACCGGCCGACGCTCGAGCAGGTCGTCGGGCCGACCCGTCAGCTCGGGCGGGACCCGAAGTTCACGGTGACGGCGTCGACGCGACGCTGACTGCGCGGCGGTCGACTTCGTCCTGGCGCTGGCGTCGGGCGAGATCGGCGACGTGGACGCCATCGCCGCCGTCCTCGGCCGCCACTGCCACCCCCTGTAGGCAGCCACCGCTCGGCGGGCCGGCGCGCGTACGTGTGCCCCGGCACGGTTCTCGAACAGGCGCTCCTTCCACGTGCACCGCCCGCGATCGGCTGGTCTCGCCCAGGTCGTCGTGCCACCTCGCCCCGTGCCCGCGCCGCGCGCCCGTGGACGCGGGACCGGACCCCCGCACGGCTCTGGGAGACTTCCCCCATGACCTCGTCCGTCGACGCCTCCGCACGCGTCCGCCTCGCCGACGTCACCCCGCCGATCGCGCTGGGCCCGCTCGACGGGCGGTACCGCCCCGCGGTCGCACCGCTGGTCGACCACCTGTCCGAGGCGGCGCTGAACCGGGCGCGCATCGAGGTCGAGGTCGAGTGGGTCATCCACCTGACCGACCACGGGGTCGTCCCCGGCGCCCCGGAGCTCGCGCCGGACGAGCAGGACTACCTGCGCGACGTCGTCGCGACGTTCGGCGCCGCCGAGGTGGCCGAGCTCGCCGAGATCGAGCGCACCACCGTGCACGACGTGAAGGCCGTCGAGTACTTCCTCAAGCGCCGCATCGCCGCGGCACCGCAGGCCCTGCGCGCCGACACCGTGCTCCCCCGGGTCAACGAGCTCGTGCACTTCGCCCTGACCAGCGAGGACGTCAACAACCTGTCCTACGCGCTCATGGTGCGCGGCGCGGTGCGCGAGGTGTGGTTCCCGGCCGCCGTCGGGCTGGTCGACGAGGTCGCGGCCCTGGCCGCGCAGCACGCGGGCCGCGCCATGCTCGCCCTGACCCACGGCCAGCCGGCGACACCCACGACGCTCGGCAAGGAGCTCGCGGTCCTCGCGCACCGCCTGCGCCGCCAGCTGCGCCGCATCGAGGGCGACGAATTCCTCGGCAAGCTCAACGGCGCGACCGGCACGTACGGCGCGCACCTCGCGGCCGTCCCCGACGCGGACTGGCAGCTCGTCTCGCGCACGTTCGTCGAGCACCTGGGCCTGACGTGGAACCCGCTGACCACGCAGATCGAGTCGCACGACTGGCAGGCCGAGCTCTACGCCGACGTCGCGCGCTTCAACCGCGTCCTGCACAACCTCGCCACGGACGTGTGGACGTACATCAGCCGGGGCGTGTTCACGCAGATCCCCGTCGCGGGCGCCACGGGCAGCTCGACGATGCCGCACAAGGTCAACCCGATCCGCTTCGAGAACGCCGAGGCGAACCTCGAGCTCTCGTCCGCGCTGCTCGACGCGCTCGCGTCGACGCTCGTCACCAGCCGCCTCCAGCGCGACCTCACCGACTCCACCACGCAGCGCAACATCGGCCCCGCGTTCGGCCACTCCCTGCTCGCGATCGACAACGTGCGCCGCGGGCTGCGCGCCCTGTCGGTCGACGACGCGCTGCTGGCGCGCGAGCTCGACGAGAACTGGGAGGTCCTCGGCGAGGCCGTGCAGTCGGCCATGCGCGCGGCGTCCGTCGCGGGCGTCGAGGGCATGGAGAACCCCTACGAGCGGCTCAAGGAGCTGACCCGCGGGCGGCGGCTCACCGCCGACGACATGCGCACCTTCGTCGCGGGTCTCGGGCTGCCCGCCGACGTGGCGGAGCGCCTCGCCGCGCTCACGCCGGCGACGTACACCGGTCTGGCGACGGAGCTCGTCGCCCACCTGGAGCACTAGACCGACCGATCCGGGCCGGTGTGCCCGTTTCGTCCCGTCTTGTCCTCACCCGGATGGAGTAACCGGGTCCCCGGCCGTGGGAGCGATCCCGATCGGGGCCTCGCAAACCTGGACATGTGCCCTGTTGCGGGCCAGAATCGTCGCGTCCGTCGGAATCCTCCCCTTCATCCGATACGGCAAGGAAGCCCGCCCGTGACTCTGATGCAGAAGGCGATCACGCCCGCGCAAACCCAGGCGCACCTCACGCAGGGCCACGACCGCATCGCCGGCTACGTGGTGCGCGCCGAGGACGTCGCGTTCGCCACGACGCCCGCGCAGCTGTTCGAGGTGCACGGCCTGGGCTACCCCGGCTCGCCGTTCAGCCCCTACGACCGGTACATCGACATCCTGCGCTTCGAGTCGTCGCCGCAGCTGCAGTACCGCGACGTCCCCGGCTACATCGTCCCGCTGTGGTGGCTGCGCCACTCGCGCATCCCCCCGGGCGCCGAGCTCATCCGCGTGCACGACAACGGGTCCTCGACGCTGCTCGCACGCTACGGCGACGTCGGCACCGGGTGGACGGTCACGCAGCTCGGTGCGCCGCGCGCCGCGCTGGCGTCCCTGTCCCGCTGCGTCGGGCCCGTCGCCAAGTGGCACGGCGCGTACCTCGAGGCGGACGTCGTCGACGGCGGGCACACGGTCGTGCTCGCGCTGGCGAACCCCCCGCTGGCGGAGACCGGCTTCCACCAGTCGCCGTCGGGCCGCTGGTACCGGCGCGTGGCCCGCGAGGACGTCACCGAGCTGTTCGAGCTCGACCTGACCGCCCGCTGGAACGGGCTGTCGGTCCGCGTCGTCGACCAGTGGCAGGACGCGCAGCGGTACGTCGTCGCGCGCATCTCGCACCTCGGGGACGACATCGAGCGGGCCGAGCGCCTGCACCTCGAGCGCGTCGAGGCCGGCGTGTACGAGGCGATCGTGTACGCCGCCGAGCTCACCGACATCCAGACCAACCAGGTCGTCCCGCACACGTGGGCGCCCGGGCCGGCCGCACAGCAGCGGCACTGGGCGCACTCGTGACCCGCCCGGACCTCGATCTGGACGAATGTGTGGAAACACTCCCATCCTTCGCCGTGATCCTCTAGAGTCGGAGTACACCGGCACGGACAGCGCTTCACCAGCGCCCCCGCCGACGTCAGGCCCGTGAGGGCGCTGACCCCCGGAACCGCACCGGGCCTGGTCCTCCCCCCCGACCAGGCCCGGTGCGCTTTTTCTGCCAGTCACCGACCCCCCGGCGCGCGAACCCGGAGAACCTCAGGACGGCACCGTCGGGGTGCTGACCAACGGCCGGTTCGCCGCGCGGATCGGGTGGCGGGCGGGCGGCGCGTCGCGTGCGGCGAGGGCGTCAGCGGCGGGCGGTGGCCGCGCCGGCGTCGGGGACCTCCACGGCGGCCAGCTCGGCGAGGGCCGCGGCGTACGCGGCGGCGTCGCCGGCGCGCGCGGCCGCCCGCGCGGCGACCGTCGGGGCGTGCAGCCGCGAGCGGGCCGCGCGACGCAGCGACCGGGCGCGGCGCTCGTCGCGCTCGCCCTCCGGGACGGCGTCGAGAGCGGCCTCGAGCGCACCGAGCACACGGGTGCGCTCGGCGACGACGGCGGGACCCCAGTCGCGGACGCGGCGGTCCGCCTCGAACTCGTCGGCGGCCCGCTCGACGAGCCCGCGCGCGTGCCCGAGCGCGGCGTGCTCGGCCGGCGCGTGCTCCGCCACCGACTGCAGGGACACGAGCGCGACGCCCGGCAGCGTGCGGACGTCGGGGTCGACGTCGTGCCGCAGCGCCAGGTCGACGACCGTCAGCGGGCGCGTCTCGCCCCGCCGGGCCGCCGCGAGCGCGTCGACGCCGAGCACGGCACCGGCGGCGCCGCTGCACGCGACGACGAGGTCGACGTCCCCCAGCTCGGCCAGCAGGTCGGCGCCCGCCGGCAGGGCGCGCACGCCGCGCGCGGCCGCGAAGTCGCCGGCGCGGCCGCTCGGCGAGTACACGCGCACGTCACGGACCCCGCGGGCCTTGAGCGCCGCGAGGCTCGCGCCGGCGTACGAGCCGGTCCCGACGAGCACGCACCGCACGCCCGCCCAGTCCGCCGAGCCGGCGGGCCCCTGCGGCAGGGTCCGCTCGGCGAGGTCGAGCGCGACGCCGACTACCGAGCGTCCGGTCGCGCCGAGGCCGGTCGCGGACTCGACGGCGCGCGACGCCCGCGACGCGGCCTGGAAGAGCGCCTCGAGGGTGGACGTCGTCGTGCCGTCCTCCCGCGCGCTGCTCAGCGCGCGGCGGACCTGCCCGGCGATCTCGCGCTCCCCCACGACCATCGACTCGAGGCCCGACGCGACGGCGAACAGGTGCTCGCTGGCGGCGGTGCCGGTCAGCGGGCTCAGGTGCTCCGCGACCTGCTCGGGCGCGTACCCGGACCGGGCGGCGATGGCGTCGGCGACGGCGCGGCGGGCGCTCGGGGTGTGCGCGACGTCGTCGACGTCCAGGTACAGCTCGAACCGGTTGCACGTCGCGAGGACGACGGCACCGGTGACGGCAGGGGTCGCGGCCACGAGCTCGCGCCCGACCGCGTGGACGTCGTACTGCAGGCGCTCCAGGACGTTCAGGTCGAGGTCGTGGTGGCTCGCGACGAGGGACAGCAGCACCACGTGCTCGATTCAATCATCCCTCGAAATGTCCGGCACAATCGGTGGCGTGAGTCTTTCAACACACCATCCGCTCGTGGACGGGCGCACCACCGAATCACCGCTCGTGACCGCGTATTCCGGCCGCCGGCCGGAGCGCCTCCCGGTGTGGTTCATGCGCCAGGCCGGCCGTTCCCTGCCCGAGTACCGCGAGGTCCGCGCGGGCGTCCCGATGCTCGACTCGTGCCTCGACCCCGACCTCGCGGCGGAGATCACGCTGCAGCCGGTGCGCCGGCACGGCGTCGACGCGGCCGTCTTCTTCTCGGACATCGTCGTGCCGCTCCGGCTCGTCGGCGTGGACGTCGAGATCCGCCCCGGCGTCGGCCCCGTCATGGGCACCCCCGTGCGCACGGCCGACGACGTGGCCCGCCTGCGCGACCTCGGCCCGCTGACACCCGAGCGCCTGGCGCCCGTCACGGCAGGCGTCGAGCGGACCGTCGCGGCGCTGGGCGCGACGCCGCTGGTGGGCTTCGCGGGTGCGCCGTTCACGCTCGCCGCGTACCTCGTGGAGGGCGGGCCGTCGCGCGACCACCTGGCCGCGCGCCGCCTCATGCACGCCGACCCGGCCACGTGGTCGGCCCTCATGGCGTGGACCGCCGAGGTCACCGGCGCGTTCCTCGAGGCGCAGATCCGCGCCGGGGCGAGCGCCGGGCAGCTCTTCGACTCGTGGGCGGGCGCCCTGTCGCTCGCGGACTACGCGGCCCACTGCGCACCGGCGTCGTCGCAGGTCCTGGCGCTGGTCCGGTCGCTGGGCGTGCCGGCCGTGCACTTCGGGGTCGCGACCGGTGAGCTCCTCGTCGCCATGCGGGACGCCGGCGCCGACGTCATGGGCGTCGACTACCGCGTGCCGCTGGACGAGGCGTCCCGCCGGCTCGGCGGTGCGACGCCGCTGCAGGGCAACGTCGACCCGGCGCTGCTCGGCGCGCCGTGGGACGTGCTCGAGGCGCACGTGCGCGACGTCGTCGAGCGCGGCCGGTCGGCCCCCGGGCACGTCGTGAACCTCGGCCACGGCGTGCCGCCGGAGACCGACCCGACCGTGCTGACGCGGGTCGTCGAGCTGGTCCACTCGCTGTGAGCGGCGCCGGCGCCGGCCCGGCGGCGGACGTCCTCCCGGGCGAGACCGGCACCCCGGACGACGCCGTGGCCTGGGACGTCGTCGTCGTGGGCGCCGGCGTCGCGGGGCTCGTGGCGGCGCGGGACCTCGTCCACGCGGGCCGGCGGGTCGTGCTGGTCGACGCGCGCGACGCCCCGGGGGGCGCGGTCCGCGGGCACGACGTCGCCGGCCTGCGGCTCGACGCGGGGGCGGAGTCGTTCGCGACGCGCGGCGGTGCCGTGGCGGCGCTGCTGGCCGAGCTCGGGCTCGCCGCCGACGTGGTCGCGCCCGAGCCGCACGGTGCGTGGGTGCACCTGACCAGCGGTGACGGCCCCCTGCCGCGCACCGGCCTGCTCGGCGTGCCGGCGCACCCGCTCGCGGCGGACGTGCGCGCGACGCTCGGCACGCGCGGGGCGCTGCGGGCCGCGCTCGACCTGGTCCTGCCCGCCCGGGTCGGTGCCGACGCCACGACGCTCGGGGCGCTCGTGCGGGCCCGGATGGGTGACGCCGTCGCGGACCGGCTCGTGCACCCCGTGGTCGGCGGCGTGCACGCGGCCGACCCCGACGACCTCGCGACCGACACGGTCGCGCCGGGGCTCGCGGCCGCCCGCGCCGCGGCCGGAGGGTCGCTGGCGCGCGGCGTCCGGGCGCTGCGCGCGTCGGCGCCGGCCGGCACCGCGGTGCAGGGGCTGACCGGCGGGATCCACCGGCTCGTCGACGCGCTCGTCGACGACGTGACGCGCCACGGCGGCGTCGTCCTCACCCGGACGCGCGCGACCTCGCTGGTCAGGCGCGCGGACGGCGGGTTCGTCGTGCGCACCGAGCACGTCGGGGCCGCCGCGCCCGGCGCCGCACCGGACGACGGCGGCTGCGGAGCGTCCCCGGCCGGCGGCTCGGGGGACCTGGCCACGGCCCGCGTGCTGCTCGCGACGCCCCAGGCCCCCGCGCTGCTGACGGGGCTGGGCGCGGACCTCGCCTCCGTCGCCACCGACGACGGCGTACCGGTCACGCTCGTCACGCTCGTGGTGGACTCCCCCGCCCTGGACGCCGCACCCCGCGGCACGGGCGTGCTCGTGGGCACGGACGTCACGGACGTCGCCGCGAAGGCCCTCACGCACGCGACCGCGAAGTGGGGCTGGCTCCGCCGCGCGGCACCGCCCGGGCGGCACGTGGTCCGCCTCTCCTACGGGCGGGCCACCGCGGCCCACGCCGCCGACGGCACGCCGCCGGCGGACGCCCTGCTGGACGTCGCGCTCGCCGACGCGTCGACCCTGCTGGGCGTCCCGCTCACCGCCGACGCGCTGGTCGGCCACGCGGTCGTGCGGTGGACGCAGTCGCTGCCCCGCCCGAGCGCCGCGCACCGGGAGGCCGTCG
Source organism: Cellulomonas shaoxiangyii (assembly GCF_004798685.1). NCBI lineage: Bacteria > Bacillati > Actinomycetota > Actinomycetes > Micrococcales > Cellulomonadaceae > Cellulomonas > Cellulomonas shaoxiangyii. Next base: position 3,688,241 of record NZ_CP039291.1, read on the forward strand.
CGGCCGCGCGCGCCGCGGTGGCGGACGTGCCGGGCCTGGCGGTGTGCGGCGCGTGGGCCGCCGGGACGGGCCTCGCGTCGGTGGTGCCAGACGCCCGGGCGGCGGCCGCGCTCCTCGCCGACCTCCCGCCCCGGGCGGGTGCGCGGGACGCCGGAGCGGCGCACAATTGATGCGGGAAAGGCCCGTCGCGCCCATTTCGCACCGCCGCGGCGGACGCGCTGTGACGCCGTCCTGACGAATTGTCAGAACATTCTTGTGGCACCCGTGGCCACGTCCTGACGAATTGTCAGCACCACGCGACGGGAATTGTGAGAACGGCCACCACGGCCGCCCACCGCTTCGACATCGCCCCGCGGCAGGACGAGACTGGACGCATGCCCCAGCAGGTCCGTGTCGGTACCCGTGCGAGCGCGCTCGCCCTCACCCAGACCGGGCACGTCGCCGACGCGCTCGCCGCACTCGCGGACGTCACGGTCGAGACGGTCCGCGTGCGCACCGAGGGCGACCGCGTCTCGACGTCGCTCGCGTCCCTCGGTGGCACCGGGGTGTTCGTCACCGCGCTGCGGGACGCCCTGCTCGACGGCCGCTGCGACGTCGCCGTGCACTCCCTCAAGGACCTGCCGACGGGCGACGCCGAGGGCCTGACCGTCGCCGCGATGCCCGTGCGGCAGGACCCGCGCGACGCCCTGTGCGCGCGGGACGGCCTCACGCTCGCGGCGCTGCCCCTCGGCGCGCGGGTCGGCACGGGCTCCCCCCGCCGGGCCGCGCAGCTGCGCGCGCGGCGCCCCGACCTCGAGGTCGTCGACATCCGCGGCAACGTCGACACCCGCCTGCGCCGCGTGCGCGGGTCCGTCCCCGTCGCGGGCGCGGCGCCGGCCCCGACCGCCACGCCGGTCGCACCCCCCGGGGGGTCGCCGGTCGGTGACCTCGACGCCGTCGTCCTTGCCGCCGCGGGGCTCGCCCGGCTCGGCCGCCTCGACGCGGCCACCGAGCTGTTCGCCCCCGACGTCCTGCTGCCCGCCCCCGGGCAGGGGGCGCTCGCGGTCGAGGTCCGCACCGCCGACGCCGACGGCGAGGCACCGCTCGCGCAGGCGCTGCGCGCGCTCGACGACGTCGCGACGCGGCGCGCCGTGGTCGCCGAGCGCGCCGTCCTGGCCCGGCTGGAGGCGGGCTGCGCCGCTCCGGTGGGCGCGTGGGGCGAGCTGGCCGCGGACGGCACCCTCAGCCTCGACGCCAACGTCACCGCGGTCGACGGCACGGGCTCCCTGCGCCGGCGCACGCGCGGCCTCGTGGCGAGCGACGACGACGCCCGGGCGCTCGGCCGCGCGCTCGCCGACGAGCTGCTCACGGCCGGCGCCGGCGACCTCGCCCCGCTGGGCGCCACCCGGTGACGACCGGCACCCCCGGCCCCGCGGGCGCGCTCGCCGGCCTGCGCGTCCTCGTCCCCCGTCCGCCGCTCGACGCGCCCGGCGCGACGGCGCCCAGCCCCGCCGCGATCGCGCTGCGGGCCGCCGGCGCGGAGCCGGTCGTCGTCCCCCTCGTGCGGACGGTGCCGGTCGAGGACACGACCGCCCTCGACGACGCCCTGCTCGCGCTCGGCGCCGGCTGGTACGCCTGGCTCGCGCTGACCAGCCAGGCGGGCGTGGCCGTGCTCGCGGACCGCGCCGGCGCGACGGACGACGGCCTCGCCGCGGTCGTCGCGCGCGGCGGCGCCCGCGTGGCGGCGGTCGGCCCGGGCACCCGGCGCGCGCTGGAGGCCGTCGGCGTGCGTGTCGACGTCGTGCCGCCCGTCCGGTCCACGGCGGTCGACCTCGTCGCCGCCTGGCCCGCCGCACCGACCACGACGGCGGCGCCCGGCGACACCGAGGCCGCCGCGCGCGTGCTGTTCCCCCGCGGCGACCTCGCCGCGCCCACGCTCGCCGACGGGCTCACCGCCGCCGGCTGGTCGGTCGACGACCCGGTCGTCTACCGCACCGTCCCGGCGGGCCCGCCCGAGCCGGAGGTCGCCCGCGCGTGGGCGGCCGGCGAGGTCGACGCGGTCCTGCTGACGTCCGCGAGCACGGTCCGCGCGCTCGTCGAGCACCTCGGGCCCCCGCCGGCCGGCACGCGCGTCGCCGTCATCGGGCCGAGCACCGCGGCCGAGGCCCGGCGCCTGGGCCTGCGGGTCGACGCGGTGGCCGCCGAGCAGACCCTCCTCGGGCTCGTCGCCGCCCTCGCCGGCGTCGTCGGCCCGTCCACCCCCACCCCCACGGAGGACACCCCGTGACCACCCCCACCGCACCGACCACCCCCGGCGGCGAGGACCCCACCGCCGCCGGCGGCTACACCGCGGGCCGCCACCGCCCCCGCCGCCTGCGCCGCACCCCCGCCATGCGCCGCCTGGTCGCGCAGACCCGCCTGCACCCGGCGGACCTGGTCCTGCCCGCCTTCGTGCGCGAGGGCCTCGCGCAGCCGCGGCCCATCACGTCGATGCCCGGCGTCGAGCAGCACACGCGCGACTCGCTGCGCCGGGCGGCGGCCGCCGCGGCCGAGGCGGGCGTCGGCGGCATCATGCTGTTCGGCGTCCCCGAGGTCCGCGACGCCGTCGGCTCGCAGGCCACCGATCCCGGCGGCATCCTCAACGTCGCGATCGCGGACGTCGTGGCGGAGGTCGGCGACGCGCTCGTCGTGCAGGCCGACCTGTGCCTCGACGAGTTCACCGACCACGGCCACTGCGGCGTGCTGACGCCGTCGGGGGTGGTCGACAACGACGCGACGCTCGACCGCTACGCGCGCATGGCCGTGGCCCAGGCGGACGCGGGCGCCCACCTCGTCGGGCTCAGCGGGATGATGGACGGCCAGACCGCGGTCGTCCGCGACGCCCTCGACGGCGCCGGCCACACCGACGTGTCGGTGCTCGCGTACGCCGCGAAGTACGCGTCGGCGTTCTACGGGCCGTTCCGCGAGGCCGTGGAGTCGCAGCTGGCGGGCGACCGCCGCACGTACCAGATGGACGCGGCGAACCGGCGCGAGGCGCTGCGCGAGGTCGCCATCGACGTGGACGAGGGCGCCGACGTCGTGATGGTGAAGCCGGCGATGTCGTACCTGGACGTGCTGGCCGACGTCGCCGCGACGTCCACGGTGCCCGTGTGGGCGTACCAGGTGTCCGGCGAGTACGCGATGATCGAGGCCGCCGCGGCGCACGGGTGGATCACTCGTCGGGGTGCGATCACGGAGTCCGTGCTCAGCATCACGCGTGCGGGTGCCGATGCCGTGCTGACCTACTGGGCGACGGAGCTGGCCGGCTGGCTGGCGGAGGAGCGGTGATGACGCAGCTCGAGCACGAGCCCGCGACCGACGAGCCGGACGACCACCCGGCGCCGCACGACGCGGTCCCCGCGGACGGCCCGGCCGACGCACCGGCCGACGGCTGGGACGCGACGAGCGACGACGCGTTCGCCCACGCGCAGGCGGTGATCCCCGGCGGCGTGAACTCCCCCGTGCGCGCGTTCGGCTCGGTCGGCGGCACGCCGCGGTTCATCGCGTCGGCGTCCGGCCCGTACCTCACGGACGTGGACGGGCGCGAGTACGTCGACCTCGTCATGTCGTGGGGCCCGGCGCTGCTGGGGCACGCGCGCCCCGAGGTCGTCGCCGCCGTGCAGGAGGCGGCCGCGCGCGGCCTCGGCTTCGGCGCCCCGACGACGACCGAGGTCGAGCTCGTCGACGAGATCCGCCGCCGCGTGCCCGCGGCCGAGCGCGTGCGCCTGGTCTCGACCGGCACGGAGGCCGCGATGACCGCCGTGCGGCTGGCCCGCGGCGCGACCGGCCGCGACACGGTGATCAAGTTCGCCGGCTGCTACCACGGGCACGTCGACGGCCTGCTGGCGTCCGCCGGCTCGGGCGTCGCGACGCTCGCGCTGCCCGGGTCCGCCGGCGTCACCGCCGCGACCGCCGCCGAGACGATCGTCCTGCCGTACAACGACCTCGACGCCGTCGAGGCGGCGTTCGCGGAGCACGGCGACACCATCGCGGCCGTGATCACCGAGGCGGCGCCCGCCAACATGGGTGTCGTCCCGCCGCTGCCCGGCTTCAACGCCGGCCTGCGCCGCATCACCGCCGAGCACGGCGCGCTGCTGGTGCAGGACGAGGTGCTCACGGGGTTCCGCGTCGGCCCCGGCGGCTGGTGGGGGCTCGAGGGCAGCGTCGAGGGGTGGGCCCCCGACCTGCTGATGTTCGGCAAGGTCGTCGGGGGCGGGCTGCCCGTCGCCGCGGTCGCCGGGCGCGCGGACGTGATGGACCTGCTCGCGCCGCTCGGTCCCGTCTACCAGGCGGGCACGCTGTCCGGGAACCCGGTCGCCACGGCCGCGGGCCTCGCGACGCTCCGCCTCGCCGACGCCGACGCGTACGCGCACGTCGACGCCGCGTCGACGTACCTGCGCCGCGCCGTGGCGGGTGCGCTGGTCGAGGCCGGCGTGCCGCACGCGCTGCAGTGGGCGGGCAACCTGTTCAGCATCGTGTTCGGGGAGCAGGCGGCCGCCGAGGGCGCCCGTGACTACGCCGCCGTGCAGGCGAGCGAGCACTGGCGCTACGCGCCGTTCTTCCACGCGCTGCTCGACGCCGGCGTGTACGCGCCGCCGTCGGCGTTCGAGGCGTGGTTCGTCTCGGCCGCGCACGACGAGGCGGCGCTCGGCCGGGTCGTCGAGGCCCTCCCCGCGGCCGCCCGCGCGGCGGCGGAGGCCCGACCGCCCGCCTGACCGCCCGCCGGCGCCGCCGGCGGCCTCGCCTGCGGGGTCCCGGGCGTACGACGACGCCCCCACCGGTGACCGGTGGGGGCGTCGTGGCGTGCGGGGACGGGTCAGGCGGTGGGACCGGCGACGGGCGTGCGGTCGGCCGGTGCCTCGTCGGCCGGGCCGTGGCCGGCGACGTCGGCGCGGCCGGCCGCCAGGTCGGCCCGGTACGCGCGCACCGACCACACGACGGCGGCGACCCAGACCAGGGCGAGGACCGCGAGCGTCAGCCCCTCCTGCGGCGTGCCCTTCCACCCCACCCAGTCGGACCGGATGATCGTGCGGGTGTTCGTCAGGACGATGACGCCGCCGACGGCCGAGCCGAGCACGCGGCCCGGCACGCGCCGGACGAGCCAGGCGGCGGCCGGTGCGGCGATGACGCCACCGATGAGGAGCGCCAGCACCCAGGTGACGTCGATGTCCTGCGAGCCGAGCGCGAACAGGAAGCCGAGGCTCGCCGCGAGCGCGACGAGGAACTCCGACGTGTCGATCGAGCCGACGACCTTGCGCGGCTCGAGCCGCCCGGACGCGAGCAGCGCGGGCGTGCCCACGGGCCCCCAGCCACCGCCGCCCGTCGCGTCGACGAACCCGGCGACGAGGCCGAGCGGCGTGAGGAACCGCTTGCGCAGCGGCAGCCCCTGCCGGTCGGTGCGCAGGCCCGCGAACGTGAAGCGCACCAGCAGGTAGATGCCGAGCGCCAGCAGGAGGAACGACATGATCGGCCCGGCCGACTCGGTCGAGAGGTTCGACAGGAACGTCGCGCCCGCGAACGCGCCGATCGCACCGGGCACGCCGACCCTGAGGACGACTTTCCAGTCGACGTTGCCGAAGCGCCAGTGCGAGACGCCGGACGCGAGCGTCGTGCCGATCTCGGCGAGGTGCACCGTCGCGGAGGCGGCGGCCGGGTTGGTGCCGATCGCGAGCAGCAGCGTGGTCGACGTGACGCCGTACGCCATGCCGAGCGCGCCGTCCACGAGCTGGGCGGCGAGGCCCACGAGGGCGAGGAGGACGAGGGAGGGCACAGGGAACCACCTCGGGCGGGCGGCCGGCGCGGAGGCGTCGGACGGGGGTCGGAGCGGCGCCGGGGCGCCGTTGCGGGCACACCGATAATTCCGACCAGGATGCTCGCCTTTCAAGGCCCATCCGCATGCTGGACGGGCGTTCCGTCAGGCGGACGCGCCCGCCGCCGCCGTCACGGGTTGTGCCAGGCGTCCTCGCGCGCGGCCAGGGCGTGCACCGCCTCGGGCAGGTCGCCGGCGACCAGGTCGGCGAGGGTCACGACGTCGAGCACGTCGCGGACCGACGCGCGCAGCGCGACCCACACCTCCAGCAGGGACCTCGCCGACCCCTCGTAGGCGAGCTCGGGCGGGCGGACGTCGCGCACCGTCACGAGCGGGCCGTCGACCGCGCGGATGACGTCGGCGAGCGTGATCTCGGCCGCCGGCCGCGCGAGCCGGTAGCCGCCCGCGCGTCCGCGCACGCTCGTCACGACCCCACCGCGGCGCAGGTCGCCCAGGATGCGCTCGAGGAAGCTCGTCGGGATGTCCTGGCCCGCGGCGAGCGCGTCCGTGGGCACGGACTCCTCCGCCGGCCGGGTCGCCAGCTCCGCGCACGCCCGCACCGCATAGTCCGCCTTCGCCGAGACCCGCATGCGTCGATCATCGCCGACGCGTCCCACCATCCGGGACACCGACGTGGCCGCGGGACCGAGGTCCCCCCGAACGGAATACCCCCGGGGGGTACCGTGTTGGGGTGGGCATGGACGAGACGACCACCGCGGTGGAGCCGCTGCACGGCCCGGGCGAAGGGAACGCCCCCGCCCCGCCGCACGGCTACGCGCCCGCCAAGGACGACTACCTCAAGCGCCTGCGCCGCATCGAGGGCCAGGTCCGCGGCATCGCCCGCATGGTCGACGAGGACACGTACTGCATCGACGTCCTGACGCAGATCGCCGCCGTCACCAAGGCGCTGCAGGCGGTGAGCATCGGCCTCGTCGAGGACCACCTCGGGCACTGCGTCGTCGACGCCGCCCGCCAGTCGCCCGAGGCCGGTGCCGCGAAGGTGCGTGAGGCGTCCGACGCCATCGCCCGCCTCGTCCGCAGCTGACCCCACCCCCGCACGCCCCAGCCCACGCCGCGCGGCAGCACGCCGCGGCACCGTCGAAGGAGAGACCCATGAGCCAGACCACCACGTTCCGCGTCGACGGCATGACGTGCGGCCACTGCGTGCACGCCGTCACGTCCGAGCTGACCGCGCTGCCCGGCGTCACGGACGTGCAGGTGGAGCTCGTCGCCGGCGGCTCGTCGCCCGTCACCGTCACGTCCGACGCGCCGCTGGACACCGCGACGGTGTCCGCCGCCGTCGAGGAGGCCGGGTACGCGGTGACACCGACCCGGTCGCTGCTGTGAGCGCCGCACGCACGGGCGGTCCGCAGGACGCGGCGGTCGGGCACGCCCTCGGGGCGCCCGTCGCGACGGTCGACCTGGCCGTCGAGGGCATGACGTGCGCGTCGTGCGTCGCGCGCGTGGAGAAGAAGCTGAACCGCGTGCCCGGCGCGAGCGCCACCGTCAACCTCGCGCTGGAGAGCGCGCACGTCGAGCTGTCCGACCCGGGCCCCGACGCGCCCGCCCCCACCGTCGACGCCCTCGTCGCCGCCGTCCGGTCGGCCGGGTACGACGCCCGCCGGACCGGCGGCACGGGCACGGTCCCGGGCGACGCCGACACCGGCCCCTCCACCGACGCCGCGACCGGCACCTCCACCGTGCCCGCCGTCGCCCAGGGCGCCCCGGCCGGCCCGGGAGCCGCGCCGGTGCACCACGGCACGCACCCCGACCCCGCCGAGCACGCCGGCCACGGGGCCGGCGAGGGGCACCGCCGCGGCGCCCACGACCACGGCGGCATCGACGGGTTCTCCGCCGACGACACGTCGGCCCCGGTCGACGCCCGCGGCACGGACCTGCGCCGCCGCCTGCGCGTGGCGGCCGTCCTCACGGTGCCCGTGGTCGTGCTGAGCATGGTCCCGGCGACGCAGTTCCGGGGCTGGCAGTGGGTCGTCGCGGCCCTCGCGCTGCCCGTGGTGACGTGGGCGGCGTGGCCGTTCCACAAGGCCGCGGCGCGCGCGGCGCGCCACCGCGCGTCGACGATGGACACGCTCGTCTCGATCGGCGTCGTCGCGGCGACCGCCTGGTCGCTGTGGGCGCTCCTGCTCGGCGGCGCCGGGGTGCTGGGCATGCGCATGCAGCCGACGCTCCTGCCCGCGCAGGCGGCGGGGCACACCCCCGGGATGCCCGAGCTGTACTTCGAGGTCGCGGCCGTCGTCACGACGTTCCTGCTGGCCGGCCGCTACGCCGAGCACCGGTCCCGCCGCCGCGCGGGCGACGCCCTGCGGGCGCTGCTCGACCTCGGCGCGAAGGACGTCGGCCTGCTCGTGACCGGCCCCGACGGGCGCCGGCGCGAGGAGCGCGTCCCGGTCTCCCGCCTGGCCGTGGACGACCTGTTCGCCGTGCGGCCGGGCGAGAAGGTCGCCACGGACGGCGTCGTCGTCGAGGGCAGCAGCGCCGTCGACACGTCGCTGCTCACGGGTGAGCCCGTGCCCGTCGACGTCGGCCCGGGTGACGAGGTCACCGGCGCGACCGTCAACGCGTCCGGCCACCTCGTGGTGCGCGCGACGCGCGTGGGCGAGCAGACGCGGCTGGCCCAGATCGGCCGGCTCGTGTCCCGCGCGCAGACCGGCAAGGCGCCCGTGCAGCGGCTCGCGGACCGCGTGTCAGCCGTGTTCGTGCCCGTGGTGATCGTCATCGCGCTCGGCACGTTCGGCGTGTGGCTGGCCACCGGCGGCGGCCTGCAGGCCGCCTTCACCGCCGCCGTCGCCGTGCTGATCATCGCGTGCCCCTGCGCGCTCGGCCTCGCCACGCCGACCGCGCTGCTGGTCGGCACGGGGCGCGGCGCGCAGCTCGGCATCCTCATCAAGGGCCCGGAGATCCTCGAGGAGACGCGCGCGGTCGACACCGTCGTGCTCGACAAGACCGGCACGGTGACCGCCGGCCGCATGTCGCTCGTGGACGTGCTGCCCGTCGCGGGCGCGGACCGGGACGAGGTGCTGCGCCTGGCGGGCGCCGTCGAGGCGCGTGCCGAGCACCCGATCGCCCGCGCGGTCGCGGAGGCCGCGGAGGCCGCCGTCCCCGCGTCCGGGGTCGGGGTCGGCGCCGACGGCGTCGCGATCGGCGCCGACGAGGTCCGCGACTTCCGCGCCGCGGCCGGCGGTGGCGTCGTCGGCCTGGTCCGGGCGGCGCACTCCGGCGTCGGCCTCGCGCGGCGCGTGCTGGTCGGCCGGCTCGGCTGGCTCGGCGAGCAGGGCGTCGACACCTCGGCGGCCACGGACGCCGTCGCCGCCGCGGAGGCCGACGGTGCCACCGCCGTCGTCGCCGCCTGGGACGGCGCGGCGCGCGGCGTGCTCGTGCTGCGCGACCCCGTGCGGCCCACCTCCGCCGAGGCGGTGCGCGACCTGCGGGCCCTCGGGCTGCGGCCCGTGCTGCTCACGGGCGACAACCGGGGTGCCGCGCTGGCGGCGGCCCGCGAGGTGGGCATCCCCGCGGACGACGTGATCGCGCAGGTGCTCCCCGACCAGAAGGTCGCGGTCGTGGAGCGGCTGCAGGCGCAGGGCGCGCGCGTCGCGATGGTCGGCGACGGCGTCAACGACGCGGCGGCGCTCGCGACGGCCGACCTGGGCCTGGCCATGGGCACGGGCACGGACGTCGCGATCGAGGCGGCGGACCTGACCCTCGTCCGCGGCGACCTGGCGGCGGCGCCCCAGGCGGTCCGGCTCGCGCGGCGGACGCTGCGCGTGATCCGGCAGAACCTGTTCTGGGCGTTCGCGTACAACGTCGCGGCGATCCCGCTGGCGGCGCTGGGCCTGCTCAACCCGATGATCGCGGGCGCGGCGATGGCGTTCTCGTCGGTCCTGGTGGTGACGAACAGCCTCCGCCTGCGCCGCTTCCGCTGACGCGGCGGACCGCGTCGGCGGCCGTGCGCACCGTGGGTGCCCCTCCCGGGTCGGGAACGGGCACCCACGGTGCGTCGTGCGTTCCGCGTCAGTGGAAGCGGCGGCCCTCGTCGCGGCGGACGGCCCACACGGCCAGGGCGGCGAACGCGACCGTCCACGCGAGCAGCACGGGTGCGGCCAGGCCGGGCGCCTCGGCGCCGGTCGTCACCTGGACGACCAGGTCGCGCGCCGCGCGCGACGGCAGCAGGCGGGAGATGCCGTCGAGCCAGCCGGGGAACATCTGCGGCGGCAGGAACAGGCCACCGGCGAACCCCAGGGGGAACAGCGTGCACTGCGTGACCGCGAGCGCCGCCTTGGTCGACATCGAGTAGCCGATCGTGAGGCCGAGCAGCGTGAACGGCACGGCGACCGCCACGACCATGAGGACGGCGCCGAGCGCCTGCGTCCACGTGAGCGTCGCGGCCGTGAGGACGGTGCCGATGAGCACGAGCGGGATCAGCGACAGGTACGCCCACGCCAGCCCGTTCAGCACCCGCCCGGCGAGCCGCGGGCCCGGCCGCGCCGGCAGGGTCCGCAGGTACCCGTCGAACGGCAGGGCGCGGTCCTCCGCGACGCCCGCCCCGTGCGTGAACAGGCACGCGGACATGATCGCGAACACCGCGAGCTGGCCCACGGCCGCGGTCGCCGCGACCGGGTCGTCCGCCACCACGCGCTGCGGGATGACGAAGAAGAGCAGCGCGAGGCCGGGGAAGAGCATGTTGCCGAGCACCGCGATGGGCACGCGCAGCGTCTCGACGAACTGGTAGCGCGCGTGCAGCCACGCGACGGCGAGGGGCGGGCGCAGCGCGGCACGCGGGCCGGGGTCGGCCGCGGTGGCGGTGGCGGGAACGGTCGTGCTCATCGGGGCACCTCCGTGGTGGGGACGGACGTGGTGGGGACGGACGTGGTGGGAGCTGACGCAGGGGCGCCGGTCGCGCCGCGGGCGGTGAGGGCGAGGAACGCCTCCTCGAGGGACGCGCCGCGCACCTCGAGCGCGTGGAAGGCGAGCCCGGACGCGACGAGGGCGCGCACGGCCGCGTCGGCGTCGGCCGCGAGCAGCGTGAGCCGCGTGCCGCCCGACGCCGGCACGGCGTCGACGACGTCGTGCACGCCGGGCAGGGCCGCGAGCGCGGCCCTGGCGTGCGTCGCGTCCCCGGGCAGCGTGAGCGTGACCCGGCGCAGCGCGACGAGGTCGAGCACCCGGTCGATGCGGTCGTCGGCGAGCACGCGGCCCCCGCCCACCACGACGACACGCTCGGCGAGCGCCTCGATCTCCTCGAGGTAGTGGCTGGTCACGATGACCGTGGCGCCGTCGCGGTGGTAGTCCCGCAGCGACTCCCAGAGCACGTGCCGCGCCTCGACGTCGAGGCCGGTCGTGGGCTCGTCGAGCAGCACGAGCCGCGGGCGCCCGACGAGCGACAGCGCGACCGCGAGCCGGCGACGCTGCCCCCCGGACAGCCCACCGGTCTGCCGCCCCGCGAGGTCCTCGAGCCCGAACCGGGCGAGCACCTCGGCCCGCGGCATCGGGGTCGCGTAGTGCCCGGCGACGAAGTCGACGACCTCGCCCACCCGGAGCGTCTCCGGCAGCCCCGTCTCCTGCGGGGTCGTGCCGAGCCGCGTGCGGGACGCGGGGTCGCGGGGGTCGCCGCCGAACAGCCGGACGGTGCCCGCATCGGGCCGCCGCAGCCCGGACAGCAGCGACAGCAGCGTCGTCTTCCCGGCACCGTTCGGGCCGAGCAGCCCGACGATCTCGCCGGCGTCGACGCGCAGGCTCACGTCGTCGAGGGCCGTGACGTCGCCGAACCGGCGCGTCACGCGGTCGACGAGGACGGGCGGCGCGCTCGCGCCGGTGGGGGTGGCGCCGCGTGCGCCGCCGGCCGTGGTGGTCATGGTTGTGCTCCCTTGAGCAGCTCGGTGAGGGTCACGGTGTAGCGCTCGAACGCGGCACGTCCGGCGCGGGTGAGCGCGACGTACGTCGCGGGCGTGCGGCCGTGGTGCGTCTTGGTCTGCTCCACGTAGCCGGCCTCCTCGAGGCGGCGCAGGTGCGTGGAGAGGTTGCCCGCGGTCATGTCGAGCAGGCTCTGCAGCCGCGGGAAGGCGATGCGGTCGCCGCGTTCGAGCGCGGCGAGGGTGGCGACGACCCGCAGGCGGGACGCCGAGTGGATGACGGGGTCGAGCTCGGCGTCGGTCATGCCCGCTGCCGCGCCACGTGGGCGACGACCGCGCCCAGGAGCATGCCGCCGCCACCGGCGAGCGACATGACGAGGTACCCGCCCGGCGTCCCCACGAGGCTCGCCGCGGCGGCCGCCGCGATGATCCACACGCCCAGCACGTACATGGGCCGGACCTGCCACATCGCGCCGCACGCCATGTAGAGCAGGCCGACGACGAGGCACGCGATGCCGTTGGCGACGACCGCGATCAGCTCGGGGCTCGCACCGGCCGCGACGACACCGGCCACGATCAGCGCCTGCGCCATGAAGCCGGTGAACCAGGTCATGCCGATCATCGCGCCGACGGACCGGCTCACGCCCCGCATGCCGCGCGAGCGGCGGCCGACGTGCGTGAGGGTGACGACGAGGCCGACGACCATGAGCACGCCGAACACCGCGCCCGCGGGGGCGGTGGACGTCCCGGTGGGCGAGCGCTCGGCGGACCACCACTGGACCGCGTAGCCGACGAGCCACAGGGCGCCCCACGTGCCGAAGAGCACCCGGTCGTCGACGTCCGCGTCCTGCACGCGCCGGCGCTGCGCCGCGACGATCGCCAGGCCCTCGGCCGGGTCGAGCGGTGCGTCGTCCTCGTCGTGCGTGTCCATGTCGGCCCCTCGTCGTCCGGTGCTCGTCGCCGGCGGGTTGCGGCCGGCGACGACTTTGCGTTGCAAACTACTTTGTCGCGGCGGCAGGGGTGGCGTCAAGGGGTGGGTCGGGTGGACCGGGGTGCGGTGGGCGGGCCGGGGCGCGCTGCGGGTGGGCCGGCGCGGCGCGTCGTACCCTGCCGAGGTGGACGAGCCCGCGGACGCGACGGCACCCCCCGCCCGCACGGAGCCCGCGGGGGTGGCGTCCGCTCCCCCGCCCGGCGAGCGCGCGACGCGGCGGCGCATCGGCGCGGAGATCTGGATCGTCCTCGGGCTCTCGCTCGGCCGGTCCGCCGTGTACGCGGTCGTCGACCTGGTCGCGAGGCTGACGGCCGGCCCGCCGCTCGCCGAGCAGACGACCACGCTGAACCCGAGCCGCTCGCCGCGCCCGTACCTCGACCTGACCTACCAGCTGCTCTCGATCGGCTTCGCGCTGCTGCCGGTCGCTCTCGCGCTGTACCTGCTGTCCGCGAACGGGCGCTCGGCGGTGCGGCGCATCGGGCTCGACGGCGCCCGCCCGTGGCGCGACCTCGGCGTGGGCCTCGGGCTCGCGGCCGTCATCGGCATCCCCGGCCTGGGGCTGTACGTGGCCGGCCGCGCGCTCGGCATCACGGTGGAGGTGCAGGCGGCGGCGCTGAACGCGGCCTGGTGGACCGTCCCCGTGCTGGTGCTGGCCGCGCTGCAGAACGCCCTGCTCGAGGAGGTCGTCGCCGTCGGCTACCTCATGGAGCGGCTGCGCGACCTGCGGTGGAGCACGCCGGCGATCATCGTCGCGAGCGCGCTGCTGCGCGGCTCGTACCACCTGTACCAGGGCTGGGGGCCGTTCGTCGGCAACGTCGTCATGGGGCTGGTGTTCGCGGAGTACTACCGGCGACGACGGCGCGTCATGCCCCTCGTCGTCGCGCACACCGCGCTCGACGTCGTCGCGTTCGTCGGCTACGCGCTGCTGCCGGACGCGTGGCTGGAGGCGATCGGCGTCGGCTGACGGCGGCGCGGACGGGGCGGCGCGTCCCGGCGGGCTCCTCAGAGCGCGCGCGTGGCCTGCTCCAGGTCGCGCAGGGCCGCCCGGACGGCGAAGCCGCTCACGACCGCGAGCGCGCCGGCGACGAACGCGAACAGCCCCAGCAGCACGGCGAACACGCCGATGGTCTCCTGCGGCCGGGCGACGAGCAGCAGCGCGAACAGCGTGCTGACCAGCCCGGACGCGAGCATCCAGAACCAGCCCGGGTCACGCGTGCGCGACAGCGCGGCCGCGGCGATGATCCAGATGACGCCGAGCACGAGCAGCCAGGCGGCGAGCAGGAAGAAGAGCACGCGCACGGTCGGCTCCTGCCACAGGATCACGATGGCACCGACCACGATGCCGGCGAGGCCCTGCGCGACCCACCAGCCCCACCCCGGCACGCCCCGGTTGGCGAGGCCCTGCACGACCGCGACGACACCGTCGACCACGGCGAAGATGCCGAACAGCCAGACGATCGCGCCCAGCGTGGCCTCGGGCTGCGCCATGAGCAGCAGGCCGAGGACGATGAGCACCACCCCGCGCAGCACGGGCAGCCACCAGAGCTTGCGCAGCGTGCGCCTCACCTCACGCGCGACGTCGTCGACCATGGCACCTCCCGGCGGGTGCCGGGCGGCCCGACGGCCACGGCGACGGCTCCCCTGCCGGGCACGCTAGCGCGGGCGGGGTCACGGCACCCGTCGAGCGGGGGCCACCGCCCCCGCGGGTCGCGCCGGGCACCGCGGCGCCGGTCAGGCGCGTCCGAACCGGCCGCCGTACTTGCGGTGCACCGCCTGCTTGCTCACGCCGAGCATGGCTGCGATCGCGACCCACGGGACGCCCGCCGTGCGCGCCCGCCGCACGGCGACCGCCTCGCGACGCTCCACCTCGCGACGCAGCCGGGACAGCGCGAGCAGCGCGCCCAACGGATCGTCGTCCTCCGCCCCGCGCACCAGTGCCGCCATGTCGGTCCCCTCCTCGGTCACGTGCTCTCCCCCGTCGATTGCGTCAACACATGTTGACCCACACGGGCGATGTTCGTCAACAGACGTTGACCCCCTGGGTGGAGGACGCGGCACGGCAACTGCGCCGCGAGGCGGACGATGCCCACGCGGGCCGCTGCCTAGACTCGCCATCATGTCCACACCGCCGACGCCCGCGCCGGAAGGCGCCGTCGGCTCGCAGCAGGACGGCCCGGGGCGGCCCGCCGACGAGCACGACGCCGCGCCCCGCACCCCGTCCGCCGCCCCGTCCGCCACCGCCACGCCGTCGGCAACCGCCTCCACCTCCGGCGTCCGCGAGGTCCGGCCCCCGGTCGACGTGGTCGACGTGCCGCGTGCGCGCGTGCACCACCCGAGCGACCTGCTGGGCCTCGTGCTCTTCTCCGTGCTCGCCGTGCTGGTCGTCGTCATGGCCACGTACGCGCAGAACACCACGACGGGCGTCGCGCAGGACGTGCAGGGCTTCGCGGTGCTGCTGCGCCGCATCCTGTTCGTCCCCGTGTCCTTCCTCGAGGGCTTCACGACCGTCGTCGTGCCCATCGCCGTGCTCACCGAGCTCGCGCTGCGCCGCCTCGGCCGCCAGCTCATCGAGGGCCTGGTGGCCGCCGCCGGCGCGACCGCCCTGACCGCGGCGCTGCACTGGGCGCTGGTCTCGATCGGCTCCGAGGACCTCGTCGGGGGGCTGTCGGTGCGGCTCGGCGGCGACTGGCGCCTGACGCTGCCCGGCTACGTCGCCATGCTCGCCGCGCTGCTCACCGTGAGCGGTCCGCGCAACCGCCGACGCACGGTCGCGTGGTCGTGGAACCTGCTCTGGGTGACGATCGGCGTCGTCCTCATCACCGCCGGCGCCTCCCTGCCGGGTGTCGCCCTCGCCCTGCTGATCGGGCGGGTCGCGGGGCTCGCCGTGCGGTACGCCGCGGGTGTCACGCCCGAGCGCGCGTACGGCGACGCGCTGATCGCCGCGGTGCGCCGCGCCGGGTTCACCCCCACCGCCGTCGTGCGCGTGCCCGACGCCGTGCTCGAGTCGGAGCGCGGGCCGGGCGCCGCCGACGCCGTCGCGGCGCTGCCCCCGGCCACGCCGGCGCAGTGCGCGCTCGCCCGGTCGTCGGGCGACCGCCTCTACACGCTCGTCGACGCCGACGACCGCCGGCTCGACCTGCTCGCGTTCGACGGGGACCGCCAGGTCGTGGGCATGCTCACGCGGCTGTGGCGGAGCCTGCGGCTGCGGGGCATCGAGGGCCGGTCGGCGATCTCGCTGCGCCAGGCCACCGAGCGCGCCGCGCTGCTCGCGTACGCCGCGAGCGCCGCGGGGGTCCGCACGCCGCAGCTGCTCAGCATCGCCGAGGCGGACGACTCGATGTTCCTCGTGCAGGAGCGCCCCGGCGACGCCGTCCCGCTCTCCGACCTGGAGCCCGAGGACGTCGACGACGAGGTGCTGCACGCGATCTGGGCGGAGCTGGCGCTCGCGCACACGGCGGGCATCGCGCACCGCTCGCTGACGTCCGACGTCGTCCTCGTCGAGCGCACCGCCGACGGCCCGCGCGTGTGGATCACCGCGTGGGAGCAGGGCGACGTCGCGTCGTCCGAGCTCGCGCGCCGGCTCGACACCACCCAGATCGTCGCGCTGCTCGCCCTGCGCGTCGGCGCCCGCCGGGCCGTGGAGTCCGCCGCGGCCGTGCTGCCCGAGGCCGACATCGAGGCGATCGGGCCACTGCTGCAGACCGTGACCCTGCCCCGGCGCACGCGCGAGGAGATGCGGGCGCACCGCGAGGTGCTCGCTGACCTGCGCAAGGCGCTCGTCGCCCGGCTGCCCGAGGCCGACGTGCAGCCCGAGCAGCTCGTGCGGTTCGGCGCCCGGACGATCTTCACGATCCTCATCACGATCGTGGCGGTGTTCGTCGTGCTCGGGTACGTCAACGTCGCGCAGATCGGCGAGGTGCTCGCCGACAGCGACTGGCGCTACAGCGCGCTCACGTTCGCCCTCGGCCTCGTGACGCTGCTCGGTGCCGCGCTGACGTTCGTCGCGTTCTCGCCCGTGCGGCTGTCGGTCTGGCGGGCGACGCTCGTCCAGACCGCCGCGACGTTCGTGGCGCTCGCCGCGCCCGCCGGCATCGGCCCGGCCGCCCTCAACCTGCGGATGCTGACCCGGCAGGGCGTCACCGGCTCCCTCGCGGCGGCGACCGTCGCGCTCGTGCAGGTGAGCCAGTTCATCACCACGCTGCTCGTGCTGCTGGTCCTCACCGTCACGTCCGGCGTCAGCTCGCCCTCGCCCTCGACGCTGTCGGTGTCGCCGGCGATGCTCATCGCGCTCGCTGTCGTCGCGGCGACCGTCGGCGTCGCCCTGCTCTTCCCCGGCGTACGGGCGTGGGCGCACCGCACCGCCGGGCCGACCGTCCGGCAGACGCTGCCGCGGCTCATCGAGGTCGTCGGGCAGCCGTGGCGGCTCGCCCTCGCGGTCGGCGGCAACGTGCTCATGACGATGGGGTACGTGCTCGCGTTCGAGGCGGCGCTCGCCGCGCTCGGTCAGGAGGTCGGGCTCGTGCAGACCGCGCTCGTGTACCTCACGGGCAACACGGCGGGCTCGGTGGTGCCGACGCCCGGCGGCATCGGCACCGTCGAGGCGGCGCTCACGGTCGGCCTGTCGACCATCGCGGGCGTCAACGCCGGTGTCGCCGGCACGGTGGCCCTGCTGTTCCGCCTGCTGACCTACTGGCTGCGCATCCCGTTCGGGTGGGCGGCCATGCGCTACCTGTCGAGCAAGGGCGACCTCTAGACGCACGTCCGCGCAGGTCGCGGACCGTCGTGCCTCGGTCCACGCCTGCGCGGCGGTGTGCGGCCGGTGCCGCGTTCGGTGCGGTGTGCTGGTGCAGACGGCATCGCGCCGTGCTCGTGCTGACGGCACCGCCCGGGCGGTGCCGTCACGCCGAGCCCGTGCGGCTCAGGCGGCCAGGCGGTCGCGCTGGGCCGGGAGCGTCGCGACCACCTGCAGGCGGCGGGCCGTCGCGGCCCACGACGCCACGCGGGCGTCGGGGAGGGAGTTGGTGCGTGCCTCGAAGGGCTCTGCGGCAGATCCACGCTGATCCATGATGTGGGCCTCTCGTCGTTCGGTAGCCCGGCTGACCGCGTGGGTCCCGTGGCTTTGCGTCCCCGCCTTGCGGAGGGTTTGCCGTTTTCGCTGACAAGTCAGACATTAGCCCGTTCTCATGGCCCGGGGAAGTGTTCCAGGTCACGTGACCAGGACAGCCGCTCATTTCACCCGTTCGGCGTCCGGGCGTCGGCACCCGCCAGGGTCCGAGGTCCCGCGGATGCCGACGCGCCCCCGGCCGACGAGCGGTCCGGGGGCGCGCGACCTGCCAGGTCAGCGAAGGTGTGGCGTCAGCGGAACGCGTCCTTGACGTTCTCGCCGGCCTGCTTGACGTTGGCCTTCGACTGGTCCTTGTGGCCCTCGGCCTCGAGGTGCTCGTCGTCGGAGGCCTTGCCCAGGCCCTCCTTGGCCTTGCCCTTGGCCTCCTCGGCCGCGTTCTTGATCTTGTCGTCCAGACCCATGACAGCCTCCTTCTCGATTCCGTCCCGCCGACGGTATGCCGGGTGCGGTACCCCCGCAATCGGGGGCAGACCGGCGATCGGGTGGAGCAGCCGGGCCGGGCAGTCGGGCCTGGCAGCCGGGCCAGCAGTCGGGCCGGGACGCCGGGCCGAGGGGTCAGGCGTCGGCGGCCGGGCCGGCCTCGTCCCGCAGGCGCGGCTCGGTGCGCCGGGCCGGCGCGAAGCCGGCCTTGTCGGCGTAGAACGCGCGGACCTGGTCCATGTCCGCGCGCACGTCGCCCGTGAGGTGCAGCGTCGGGCCGAGGCCCGCCGTCATCGTGGTGCGGTCGACGTAGCCGAGCGTTACCGGCAGGTCCGTGGCGCGCGCGATCCGGTAGAAGCCCGACTTCCACCCCGACCCCGACCGCGACCCCTCGGGCGTCACGACGAGGTAGAACCGCTCGCCCGCGCGGATGCGCGCCACGATGTCCTCCACGAGGCCCGCCGGGTCGCTGCGGTCCACGGGGATGCCGCCGAGCGCCCGCATGAGGGGCCCCGCCGGGCCGGAGAACAGGGTGTGCTTGCCGAGCCAGCGGAAGGTCACGCCGGCCTCCCACGCGATGGCCAGCATCAGGACGAAGTCCCAGTTGGACGTGTGCGGCGCACCGATGAGCACCCCGGTGCCGTCCCGGGGGATGCGCTCGGTGCGCAGCTGCCACCGGCTGACGCGCCAGAAGGCGCGCGCCAGCGCCGCCCGCACGCCGGGGACGCGGGCGCTCACGCGGCCCCCGCCCCGGCGGTCACGAGCACCTGCTCGCGCGCCAGCACGAGGAGCGTGATGTCGTCCGTCGAGTCGTCGTCGCGGCACGCCTCGACGACGTCGTCGATGTCGACCCGCTCCCCCCGCGCGCCGGCACCGAACGCGGACACGAGCCGCTCGATGCCCGCGGCCAACGACGTCGACCGCGAGTCGACGAGCCCGTCGCTGTAGAGCACGAGCGCTCCTCCCATCTCGACCTGCACGGACGCCGCGCGCGGCGCTCCCGAACCCACACCGATCGGCCGGTCCACCGGGACGTCGGCCAGCGAGGCGCGGCCCGACCCGTCGACGAGCAGCGGCAGCGGGTGGCCCGCCGCGCCGACCAGCGCCTCGCCCGTCGCCGGGTCGACGACCGCCACGACGAGCGTCGCCATGTCGTCCCGCATGGTGCGGCGGGCCAGCGCGTCGAGGTCCGCGAGCGCCTCCTCGACGGCCTGCCCCCGCAGCAGGTAGGCGCGCAGCGCGTTGCGCAGCTGGCCCATGGCCGCCGCGGCACCCACGCCGTGCCCGGCGACGTCCCCGACCACGACGGCGACCCGCCCGTCGGGCAGCTCGAGCGCGTCGTACCAGTCGCCGCCGACGCGGCCGCCCGCGGACGGCTCGTAGCGCGCGTGCACCGACCAGCCGGCCGGCTGCGGCAGCGCACGCGGGAGCAGCGACTGCTGGAGCGCGTACGCCGCGGCCATCTGCCAGCGGTTGCGCAGCAGCAGCACCTCGAGCAGGCGCGTGCGCAGCTGCTCGACCGCGCGCACGTGCGCACCGGCCCACGCCTCGCTGCGCCCGCGCACCACCTCGCGCCACCGGTCGAACGACAGGCGCGGGCTGAGCCGCACCTTCCCGTCCTCCTCGCGCGCGATCTTCGCGTTGTGCGGGTCGCCGCCCCAGTACACGTCCTGCACGACCTCGTGCCGCAGCCACACGACGCACTGGTCGTCGGGCAGCTGCACGGCGAGCACGCCCGCGACACCGGGCAGGCGCGCGGCCAGCTCCGGGGCCTGCTCGGCGAGGGACGTGCACGCCGTCACCGGGGCGTCGCGGCCCGCGACCCAGTCGAGCAGGGGGGCGACGTCCGCGGGGACCGCGCCGGTCGTCGCGACCAGCCCGTCCGCGCGGACCACGACGCCCTGCGCCGGGACCAGGTCGAGCAGCCCGCTGCCCGCCGCGAGCGCGTCGGCGAGGGCGCGGTCGGAGTCGCGGGCTGCGTGCAGCACACGGCCGAGGGCGCCCTGCGCGGCCAGCTCGGTCTCGAGCTCGCGCTCCTCGGCGCGCGCGACCAGCCGCAGCGACAGCGTGGAACCGAGGAACTCGGCGGCCGCGCGGACGCCGTAGGGCGGCATGTAGGGACCGCTGTAGTGGTGGCACGCCACGAGGCCCCAGAGCCTGCCGTCGCGCAGCAGGGAGATCGACATGGACGCGCGCACGCCCATGTTGCCCAGGTACTCGATGTGCACGGGCGAGACGCTGCGCAGCACGGCGTGCGTCATGTCCAGCGGCTCCCCGGACGCCGGGTCGAGCGGCGGGACCACGGGCGAGGGCGTGTACCCGACGTCCGCGATGAGCCGGACCCAGTTGGTCTCGTAGAGCTGGCGCGCCTGCGGCGGGATGTCGGAGGCCGGGTAGTGCAGGCCGAGGAACGAGTTGAGGTCCTCCCGCCTCGCCTCCGCGACGACCTCGCCGTTGTACTCCGCGTCGAAGCGGTAGACCATCACGCGGTCGAACCCGGTGAGCGCCCGCACCTCGCGCGCCGCGACGTCGTACAGCGCCTCGAGGCTGCGCGCGCCGTTGAGCTCCTCCACGGCGCCGCGCACCGCCTGGTACGTGTTCGGGAACGAGAACGGTCGCGGCCCGTACGCCGGCTCCAGCTCGACCACCAGCAGCGTGCCCGTGCCGACCGCGACGCGGTGCAGGATCGCGTCCATCGTCACGGGCCCGGCCGGGCCGGCGACGTCCACGCTCAGCGGGTTGCGCGCCCGCAGGTCCCCGAAGGTGCGCACGTGGTGACGGACCGCGTCCGCTGCCTCGAGACCGAGCACGGACCCCAGGCCGGTCCCGACGACGTCCTCGGCGGGCCGGCCGACCAGCCCCTCGACGGTGCGCGACGCGTGCCGCACCTCGAGCCCGGGCTCCGTGACCGCGAGCAGCACACCGTGCGGCTGCACCGAGCCCGGGACGCGGATCGGCTCCGCCGCGCAGGCGTCCAGGTCGACCGGCACGTCCGCAGGGAGTCCGCCGACGCGCGGCGTCGCGCTGCCGTGCTGGGTCATGCGACTCCGTCCTGCGCGGTGCGGGCACTGTCCCCAGCACCGTAGACGATGCCTCCGACGCCGCCCGCCCCGGTCCGGCCCGCGGGCCTCAGCCCTCGAACGGGGCGTCGAGCCAGACGTCCGCGGGCGGGACGAGCGTCTCGAGCTCCTCGAACAGCGCGTCGGACAGCGGCGCGGCCGCGGCGGCGAGGGTCTGCGCGACCCGGTCGGGCCGCGAGAAGCCGACGATCGTCGCGGCGAACCGCTCGTCGCGGAGCGAGAACTGCAGCGCCGCCGTGCCGATGTCGGTGCCGTGCTCGGCGCACACCCGGCGCATCGCGTCCGCCGCCGTCAGGACCGCGTCCGGCGCCGGGCGGTACCCGTAGGTCGTCGGCCCCCCGGACTGGTGCGCGAGGATCCCGCCGCCGTACACGGCCGCGTTGAGGATCCCCATGCCGCGCGCCTGCGCCTCGTCCAGCAGCCCGCCCGCGCTGCGGTCGAGCAGCGTCCAGCGGTTGTGCACGAGCAGCACGTCGAAGACGCCGAGCGCCAGGTAGCGCGCGATCTCCTGCACGCGACCGCCGGCCAGGCCGATCGCGCCGACCGCCCCCGACTCGCGCAGCTCGACGAGCGCCTCGACGGCGCCGCCGGGCGCGGTGAGGTCGTCGAACTCGTGGAACTCCGGGTCGTGCAGGTGCACGAGCGGCAGGTGGTCCATGCCGAGCCGGGCGCGCGACTCCTCGACCGAGCGGCGCACGCGCTCCCCGGAGTAGTCCGCACCGTCCGGGTCGACCTTCGTCGCGACGACGACGTCGGCCGGCACCCCGCCCGCGGCCGTGAGCGCCGCGCCGATGCGCCGCTCGCTCTCGCCCCCCGAGTACCCGTTGGACGTGTCGATGAACCGGATGTCGCTGTGCAGCGCCGCCCGGACGGTGTCGATGCCGCGCTCCGGGGAGACGTCCTGGCCGAACAGCTCCGGCATGCTCCCCAGCGGTCCGCCGCCGAGCGCCACGGCGCTCACGGTCAGGCCGGTCCCGGGCAGGGGGCGCATCCACCCGGCCCCTCCGGGCACGTGCGCTGCGGTCATGGACCCTCCTCGATGTGCGGGCGCCGGCGGGCCGGACGTCCGTGTCGGTACCGACGTGTGGGCCGGCGCGTCAGCCGGCCAGGAAGGACCGCAGCAGCGGTCCCGCCGTCGTCGAACCGTAGTCCCCCTCGCCCACGAACACCGCGACGGCGAGGTCCCCCTGCACCGCGATCATCCAGGCGTGGTTGCGCAGGTCCGCGTCGTCGCCGAACTGCGCGGTCCCGGTCTTGGCCAGCACCGGCTCGCCCGGCAGGTCGGCGAGCAGCGTGGCGCCGCCCTCGGTGACCACGGCCCGCATCAGGTCCTGCAGCGCGGCGGCCTCGTCGCCCGTCAGGGGCGTCGCGGGGCCGGCGGCGGCGGCCGGCTGCACGGTGGCGGCGGTGTCCGCGGCGGCGTCGGCCGTGCTGCCGGCGGTGTCCGGGCTCGGCTCGGCTGCCGGGTCGCCGCCCGGCTCCGGGTCGACGACGAGCCGCGGGACCACGACCGCCCCCGCAGCCACCGACGCGGCGACCGTCGCCATGCCGAGCGGGGAGGCGAGCACCTGCCCCTGGCCGATGACCGACGCCGCGTGGCCCGTGCCCGACGACTCGTCCGGCACGGCACCCAGGAACGCCGGGAAGCCGAGCTCCGCCGCCGGGTCGAGCCCGAGCGAGCGGGCGGCGTCGGCGAGGGCGCCGGAGTCGGCGAGGTCGCGCGACCCGATGAAGGCCGTGTTGCACGAGTGCGCGAACGCCGTGCGGAACGGCACGTCGCCGAGCGCGGCGGCGGGGTAGCCCGGGAAGTTCCCGAACGTGCGCCCGTCCACCGAGATGGTCGGCGGGCACGTGACCGCCGACGCGGGCGTGAGCCCGCCGCGCAGGTACGCGAGCGCGCTGACGACCTTGAACGTCGAGCCGGGCGCGTACTGCCCGAGCGTCGCCGTCGACATGCCCTCACCGCCGGCGCCGCTGGCCGCGACGACCACGTCGCCCGTCGAGGGCCGGACCGCGACGATCGCCGACGCCGGGGCGACGCCCGCCAGGATGCCCTCGGCGTGCTCCTGCAGGGCGGGGTCGATCGTGGTGCGCAGCGGCTCGCCCGCCACGGGCTCGGTCCGGAACAGCAGCCGCACGGTCGAGCTGTCGACGCCCTCCGCGGGGACTGCGGACACCGTGACGCCCGGCGTGCCGCGCAGGCGCTCGTCGTACTGGCGCTGCAGCCCGGACAGCCCCGCCAGGTCACCGGCGGCCACCGCACCCTCGGAGGCCTCGACGACCTCGGCCGTGGCCGGACCCACCGCGCCGAGGACGGGCCGCGCGAACGTCCGCGTGGGCGCGAGCGGCACCCGGTCCGGCACCGCGACGACGCCCGGGAGCGCGCGCAGCGCCATCTTGTCGACCGACGCGTCCTCGACCCGCAGCGTGATGGCCTCGACGAACGCCTTCTCGCCCGCGCCGGCCACCCGCTGCGCGTACGCGTCGGCGTCCGTGCCGAGGGCCGCCGCCAGGGCGCGGGCCGCCGCGTCCTGCTGGTCAGGGGGCACGCGCGTCTTGTCGATGCCGAAGCGCTCGACGTCGCGCGGCGTGACGATGACCGCGTCGCCGGCGCCCAGCACGTCGCCGCGGGGTGCCGCGGTGCGCTCGGCGCGGAGCACCTCGGTGTCCGTCAGGCCGGGTGCGAGCAGCCCCGGCGACCACGCCACGGTCCACGCGTCCTCGTCGTCGCGGGCGAGGCGGGCGTCGGCGGTCCACGTCCAGTCGGTGTCCGTCCACGGCACGTCCCACGTGACGTCGAGGGCGGCGGTGGCCGTCTCGTCGTCGTCGGCCGTCGTGATGTCGCCGACCTCGACCGTCGCCGTCGCGGTCTCCCCCAGGCCCGCGACCACCGCGGCGCGCCGCGTCGCGAGCTCGGCCGGCGCGGGGGCGCCGGCGTCGAGCGGCACGTCGGCGAAGTCGCCCGACGCCAGCGCGGCGGCGAGCGCCTCGGCCGCCGGCCGCGGCTCCGGCCGGTCCGGTGTGCAGGCCGCGACGCCGGACGTCAGGAGCGCCGCGCACGCGGCGGCCCACGCCGTCCGCCGCAGGTGCGAGCGTGCCGTCCTCGTCGTCGCCATGCCGTCCTCCTCCTCGTCCGTGCGGACTCCTCCGCGCGGACTCCTGCGTGCGGTCCCTGCCGGGCGGACCCTGCCGTCCGGCCCGCCCGTGCGGACCCCGCGTGCGGACTCCTCCGTGCGGACCCGCGGTCCGGCTCCGCCCCCCCGCGTGGCCGTGCCGCGCGCCGGCCCCCCGTGCCGCCCGGCGCCTCGGCCGCGCGGTCAGTGCGCGGCCGTCGACGTCGGCCGGTGCGGCCCGGGCGCGAGCCGCACCGAGCCTGGCACCTGCGTGGGTGCGCCGCTGCGAGTCACGGGTGATCTTCACGTCACCTCCCCACGGGGTAGACGCCGTCGCTCCCAGCGGTTGCATCTGGACGCGGGTCCAGGTAACGATGCAGGGATGTACCCAGGGGGGACGCCGGGAGGACCGGCACGACGACAGCCGCCGCCGGACGTCGTGGGCCCGCTCCAGCCCCGTGACCGCACCGCCGCCGCCGCCGTGCTCGCCGCGGCACTCGCCGACGACCCCGGGTACTCGCACCTGTTCCCCGTGCGTGCACGGCGTGAGCGCGAGCTGCGCGAGGTGTACCGGATGACCCTGGCCGACGGCATGCGGTACGGCCGCGTGCTCGTCACCAAGCTCGGTGACGAGGTGACGGGGGTCCTGGCGCTGTACCCGCCGAGCACCTACCCGATGACGGTGGCCCGGTGGGTCCGGCAGGGCCTGCGGCTCGCCCGCATCGCGTCGTTCACCCGGGAGCACAGCGGCGGGATCATCCGGTTCGGCACCCTGACGTCGCAGGGCGTCCCGCCGGACAAGTGGTACGTCGAGGCGTTCGGCGTGCGCCCCGACCTGCAGCGGGCCGGTCGTGGCTCGCTGCTCCTGCAGCGCTTCCTCGACGACCTCGACCGTGCCGGCGTCGCGTCGTACCTCGAGACCACCAAGCAGGAGAACGTCGGGTACTACCACGCGCGCGGCTACACGGACGCGCACGAGCCCGTCCCGCTCGCCCCCGGCGGCCCGTTCATCTACCCCATGACGCGGCACGCTCCCGCGGGGCGTCCCGGCGGCTGACCGCACCGGCAGCACGTTCACGGCCCGCGGACGCAGCGCCCGGACGGCAGCGGCGCGCACGCGCCCGCACCGGCTCAGGCGTCCGGACGGCCGCGGCGCAGGCGGTCGAGCAGCGCCGCCGGCGTCGCCGTCGCAGGGTCCCACCGGGAGTCGACGAACCAGGTCGCACCCGCACCGGCCAGCGCCTGCACCCGGTCGCGCGCCGCGCCGGGGTCGTCCGGCAGCACGCCCTGCACGACGACGTCGAACGGCCCGGCGTCGGGCGCCCGGTGCGCGCGCACCCAGGCCACCACCGCCTCCACGTCCGCCGCCGTCATCTCCTGGTCCGGCGCCGCGCCGCGCAGCTGCGGCACCACGCCGTCCCACCGCACGGCGCGGCCCATCGACCGGTCGCTGGGGAACGCCGCGACCGGCCAGACCGGCACGTGCGTGCGCCCGTCGGGTCGGGGCACGGGCCGCGGGTCGAACCGCATGCCGTCCACCCGCAGGTGCGTGCCCTCGTGCTGCACCGGCCCGCCGGTGAACGCCTGTGCGAGGACCGCGAGGTCGTCGTCGAGCAGCTCCGCGCGCTCGCGGAGCGTGCGCCGCTCGGCCGGCACCGCGGCGACCGCGCCGTCGTCGGCGATCCCCACGCCCACGGGCAGGACCAGCCGCCCGCCCGAGAGGTGGTCCACCGTGACGGCCTGCTTCGCCACGACCCACGGCCGCCGTCGCGGCAGCGCGAACACCATCGCGCCCAGGGTGATCCGCCGCGTGCGGACCGCGGCCGCCGCGAGGAGCGCCCACGGGTCCCACGACGGCATGCCGGCGACGTCCACACCGTCCCAGGTGAACCAGCCGTCCCAGCCGTGCTCCTCCGCCTCGACCGCCATGTCGACGACCTGCTCCGCCGTCCCGAAGCTCGCCACGAACCCGACCCGCACCCGGTCCACCCCCACCGCCGACCCGCCCGGCGTCGCGGCACGCCCCGGGTGGGCGCGCCCGACGGCACCGGCGTCGTCCTGCAGGACGCTACGCGCGGGCACCGACACCGGGCCGCGCCCCGGACGGTGCTCCCGGCGCGCGACGCCTAGGCTGGCGGCACCCTGCACGGCCCGCGTCGTGCTCCGCCCCCAGCACAGGGAGGCCCCCGTGCCCACCGACGTCGTGGTGGTCGGGTCCGGACCGAACGGCCTCGCCGCGGCGGTGACCTGCGCCCGGGCCGGGCTCGAGGTCGTCGTGCTCGAGGCGCAGGAGACGGTCGGCGGCGGGGCCCGGACCCTCGACCTCGGCCTGGCCGACGGGGTCGTGCACGACCTCTGCTCCGCGGTGCACCCCATGGCGTGGGCGTCACCGTTCCTGCAGGAGTTCGACCTCGCCGCGCGCGGCGTGGAGCTGCTGACGCCGGAGGTGTCGTACGCACAGCCGCTCGACGACGGCGAGGCCGGCATCGCGTACCGCGACCTCGAGCGCACGGTGGCCGCGCTCGGCCCGGACGGCCCGGCGTGGCGCGCGCTCCTGGGCCCGCTCGCCGCCCGGCCGGACGTCGTCGTCGGGGTCGGGCTGGGCGACCGCCGCAGCATCCCCGGCGGCCTCCTGCCGACCGGTGTGCCGACGGCGCTGCGCTACGCGCTCGGGCTCGTCGAGCAGGGGACGCCCCTGTGGACGCGCCGGTTCCGCGGGCACGTCGCGCCCGCGCTGCTCACGGGCGTCATGTCGCACGCGATCCACCCGCTGCCCGCGGTCCCCGCCGCGGGCGCGGGCCTGCTGCTCGCGGCGCTCGCGCACGCCGGCGCCGGCTGGCCGCTGCCGCGCGGTGGCTCCCAGGCGATCGTCGCCGCGCTGCGCGCGGACCTCGAGGCGCACGGCGGCACCGTCCGGCCCGGTCACCGCGTCGCGTCGCCCGCCGACCTGCCGCCCGCGCGCTGCGTCCTGCTCGACACCAACCCCCGGACCGCGGTCCGGGTGCTCGGCGACCGGCTCCCCGCACGCAGGCGCCGTGCGCTCGAGCGGTTCCGCTACGGCCACGGCGCCGCCAAGGTCGACTTCGTGCTCTCCGGGCCCGTGCCGTGGGCGCACCCGGAGGTCGGGCGCGCGGGGACGGTGCACGTCGGCGGCTCGCAGGAGCAGGTCGCGGAGGCCGAGGCCCACGTCGGCGCCGGCCGGCACGCCCCGCGGCCCACGATCCTGCTCAGCGACCCGACCGTCGTCGACCCCGGCCGCGAGGTCGGCGGGCTGCGCCCCCTGTGGACGTACGCGCACGTGCCCGCGGGCTCGGACGTCGACGTCACCGAGGCGGTCACGGCGCAGGTCGAGCGGTTCGCGCCCGGCTTCCGCGACGTCGTCGTCACGTCCCGGTGCATCCCCGCGGCGCGCCTGGTCGACCACGACGAGAACTACGTCGGCGGCGACATCTCCGCCGGTGCGCTCGACCTGGTCCAGATGGTCGCGCGCCCGAGCGCGTCCGTGGACCCGTACCGGCTGGCCGAGGGCGTGTACCTGTGCTCGGCGTCGGCGCCGCCCGGCCCCGGCGTGCACGGCATGGCGGGCTGGTTCGCGGCGCGTCGGGCGCTGCGCCAGGTCTTCGACGTGCGCCGCCCGCCGGCCCTCGCACCGGGGGTGCCGGCGTGACCCGACCCCTGTACGCAGGTCCAGGTCGGTGCGCCACCACGCCGTGCCTTCGGTGGTGCGATCCCCGCGCTGCCCTTACGGTCGTCCGTGGACCGCACGGGACGACGTGCGGCGGCACCCGTAGACCGAGGAGGGGGACATGGGCGTGAACGACGAGCCGACCGCGGCACCGCCCCGCGCGACCCCCGCGGGCACGGCGGCCGCGCCCGTCGGCGCCGCGGCCCACGGCGGCGTCGTGCCGCCCGCGACGCTGCCGGCGGACCACCTGTCGGGCCGCCCCACGCCCACCGGCGAGGAGCTGCACGCGTCGCACCCCGCGCCGACGTTCGTCGCGCTGCGCCGGTGGGTGCTCTCCAACGCGGTCCAGCTGCGCACCCTGCGCGGGGACCTGCGCAAGCAGATCGCCGCGTCCTCGTCGTCCGCGGTCGGCCCGCTCGGCGACGTGCCGGAGAAGGTCGTGCTCGTGGCGTCCGAGCTCGCGACGAACGCGCTCGCGCACGGCCGGCCGCCCACGCAGGTGCGGCTCGCGCAGGACGGCACGACCTTCCTGCTCGAGGTGTCGGACGGCGCGGTCGACCGCCACCCGTTCCTCGCCGAGGGCCGCGCGCCCGGCGACGGCGGCTTCGGCCTGCAGATCGCGCGCCGGCTCTCGCTCGACGTCGGCTGGTACGCCGACTCCGAGGGCAAGCACGTGTGGGCGACGTTCTGCGCGACCGACGACGCGTGAGACCGGGCGCACCCGCACGATCGTCCTCCGGACGCCGGCCCGTACGGCCCCGGCCGTGACCCAGACTGGCCCCATGGCCGGCAGCACCCCCGCGCGCCCTGCCGCGCCCGACACCGGATCCCCGTCCGCACGGCTCGTGCGCCTGCGGGGCACGACGCTCGGCACGGGCGTACCCGCCGTCTGCGTGCCCCTCGTCGCGACGACGCCCGAGCGCGCGGCCGCGGACGCGCGCGCGCTGCCGCCCGGCGCCGCCGACGTCGTCGAGGTGCGGCTCGACCACGTCGCGGGGTCCGCCGCCGACCCGGCCCTCGTCACCGCGACGCTGCGCGCCGTGCGGGCGGCGCTGCCCGACGACGTGCCCGTGCTCGCGACGTTCCGGTCCGCGCGCGAGGGCGGCGTGCAGCCCGCGGACGACGCCGCCTACGCGGCGGTCGTGCGGGCGGCCGTGCGGGCGGCCGTGGACGCGGGCGCGGCCGACGCCGTGGACGTCGAGCTCGCGACGCCCGACGCGCTGCGCGACGACCTGCTGGCCGGGGCGCGCGCGCACGGGCTGCCCGTCGTCGTCTCGACGCACGACTTCACCGGGACGCCGCCCCACGACGCGCTGGTCGACGTGCTGCGACGCCAGCGGGACGTCGGCGCGGACGTGTGCAAGGTGGCGGTGACGCCCGCGGACGCGGACGACGTGCTCACGCTCCTGCGGGCGACGCGCACGTTCGCGCGCGAGGCGGACCGGCCGGTCGTGACGATCGCGATGGGCGGGCTCGGGCTCGTCACGCGGCTGGCCGGCGAGGTGTTCGGCTCCGCGCTGACGTTCGGCTCCGTGGGCGCCGCGAGCGCACCCGGTCAGCTCGACGCGGTGCGGCTGCGCGAGGTGCTCGCGCTCGTGCACGACGCGCTCTGAGGCGTCACTCGCCGAGCATCCGGTACAGCTCGAGCCGACGCCCGTGTTCCGGCAGGTTCGGGCGGCGGCGTTCGGCGGGACGGCCTGAGCGGGCGCTACGTCAGGGCGCGGGTCGCGCGCCCGGGCGGCACGTGCCGCCGCGTCACTGCACGCCGTCGGCGTGCCGCTCCTCGACCTCGCGCGCCGCGGCCCGCGTGCGGTCCGCGTTGCTGGCGCCGCGGCCCGTGCGGCCCGGGTCCTCCTGCGCCTCGCCGGGGTCGTGCAGCATGTGCGACTGCACCAGCTCGTGCCGCTGCACGTACGTGTTCGCGACGGCCTGGATCGTCGCCGCGATCGGCAGCGCGAGGAACGCGCCGAGCGCGCCGAACACCGCACCGAACCCGAGCACGACGACGAACGACACGGCGGCGTTCATCTCCAGCGCGCGCGCCGACACCTTCGGTGCGAGCCAGAGGTTCTCGACCTGCTGGTACCCGAGGATGAACGCCAGCACACCCAGCCCCTGCGGCACGCCCTGCGAGGTCAGCGCGACGACGATCGGCAGCGCACCGCCGATGTACGTGCCGATCGTGGGGACGAACTGCGAGACGACGCCCGTGAACACCGCGAGCGGCAGCGAGTACGGCGTGCCGAGGATCGCGAGGAACGCGAACGTCGCGACCGTCGCGATGGCGGCGAGCACGATGCGCGTGTTGATGAAGTCGGCGACCTTGACCTGCGTGATCTCCCACAGTCGCAGCACCTCCTGCTGGCGGCCGGGCGTGAGCCACCGGCAGATCGACGCGCGGAACCGCGGGCCGGCGGCGAGCAGGTAGTACGTCACGAGCAGGATGGTCAGCGCCGCGAAGACGCCGCCGAGGATGGTCGTCCCCACGAGGAGCGCACCGCTCGCGACGTCGCCGCCCCAGGCCTCGGTGGCCTGCCGCAGCAGGTCGTCCGTCTCCGGCACCTCGACGCCGAACCGGTCGGCGATCATGGTGCGCGCGTCCGCGTACAGCTGCGGCACGTTCTCGACCAGCTGCACGAGCTGCTGCACGAACAGGTTGCCGAACAGCGCCAGCACGACGATGACCAGCACCAGGCCGCCGATCAGCGCGAACGCGGCCGCGCCGCCGCGCCGCCACCCGTGCCGGACGAGCCAGACGACGATCGGCTCGAGCGCGAGCGCCAGGAAGAACGCGATGAGCAGGTTGACGAACAGCCCGCCGAGGGCGCCGAGCGCGTTCCACGCGAAGATGCCGACGAAGACCGCGACGACCGTCATCGCCAGCGCCTTGCCCCACCAGCGCGGCGGGCGGCGGGCGTCGTGCTGCAGAGCGCGGGTCCCCTCGTCGCCGGGGACCTCGGGCGCGCCGAGCACGGGGGCCGGCGTGGTCGCGGCGGTGGGGCGCGGGGTGTCGGGGCTGCTCACGGACGTCCTCCGGTGGGGCGATGGCCTGGGGGCGAGGCTCGCGCACACCCTAGGGCCGACGGCGGCACGGACGGTGCGACGCGACGACGCCCCGGACGACGCACGCGCCCGCGCCCGACGCCGACTGCGGTGCATCTACCGCGCTGGTGGCGCGCCGGCCGGGCGGCGACTGCCGGCGGCGAGGACCACGAGGCCCGCCGTGAGCACCCCCAGGCCGACGACGGAGGTCACCGCGAGCCGCTCGTCCAGGAGGGTCAGGCCGAGCACGGTCGCGGTGAGCGGCTCGGCCAGCGTCAGCGTGGCGACCGTCGGCGCCCCGAGGCGCGCGAGCCCGTAGCCGAACAGCACGTAGGCGACCGTCGTCGTCACGAGGCCGAGCCACGCGACCTGAACGAGGCCGGCGGGCGTCGTCAGCGCGCCGGCACCGGCCACGAGCAGCACGGGGACGCTCACCGCGCCCGCGGTGCCGAACAGCACGCCCATGCTGGTCGTCGAGGTCCAGCCGCCGTCGATCAGCGCGGAGCCGGCGAGCGTGTAGACGGCGTACGCGGCGCCGGCCCCGAGCGAGGCGAGCACCCCGACGACGTCGATGCCGCCCGCCGACGCACCGGGGTCGCCGCCCGGCGACCCGAGGCCGAGCACCGCGACGCCCACGGTCGCGAGGCCCGTCGCGACGCCCCACGTGCCCGACGGCCGCTCGCGCCGCACCGCCCACGCGAGCAGGCCCGTGACGACCGGTGCCGACCCCAGCGCGATCACCGTGCCGACGGCCACGCCGTTGCGCGCCGTGCCGAGGAAGAACGCGGGCTGGTACGCGAGCACGCCCGCGGCCCCGAGCGCGACGGCACCGACCCGGGCGGCGGTGGTGCGGGCGGCGGTGGTGCGGGCGGCGGCGGTGCGGGCGGCGGCGGTGCGGGCGGCCGTCGCCGCCACCTCGTCGTCCGGCACCGGCTGTGGCGCCCGGCGCGCGACCACCGCGGCGACCAGCGCGAGCGCCAACCCGCCGACGGCGATGCGCGCCGCGCCGAGGGCCACCGGGTCGGCGTCGGGCCCGAGCGCCTGGGCGGTGCCCGTCGTGCCGAAGCACACGGCGGCGAGGAGGACGGCGAGGACGGCACGCACGGGCGGGATCGTCGCACGCCGGACGGGCTCCGGAACGCACGGGCGCGGGCGGCGCGCGCCGCGGGTCAGGCCGGGTCAGGCCAGGTCAGGCCGGGACGGTGGCCCGCCGGCCCAGCGCCGCGAGCGCGCGCGTCTGCCGGTCGGCGTCCGCGGGGACGTCCAGCGGCGGTGCGCACACGCCCTCGCCGTACAGGTGCTCCCCCATCGCGGCGACCATGCCCTCGAGGACGTCGAGGTCGGCGTCGGTGAACCGGTGCGCGCGCCCGTCGGCGGCGGCGACGTCCCAGCGGTGCGCGACCATGTCGAACCCGTAGAACATGTCGAACGTGGCGCCGAGGGTCGACGGGCCGGTCATGGCCTCGAACGGGCGGTCGACGACGCCGGGCAACGCGAGTGCGCTGCGGACGGCGTCCGCGTGCGCGTGCCAGGCGGCCGCGGGTTCGGCGAGATCGGGGCGCGGGCCGAGGTCGACGTCGTGGCGGGCGAGGTACTCGCGCTGCGTGTCGACGACGTGCGCGACGACGTCGCGGCCGGTCCAGCCCTCGCACGGCGAGGGCGCGTCCCAGGCCGCCGGGCGCGCCGCGTCGAGGACGCCCGCGAAGCCGTCGGAGCGCATCGTGTAGGCGTCGAGGATCGGGTTGTCGGTCATGTGCACGACGCTAGGGCCGGACGAGGAGGTGGGCATTGGACGAACGCGACAGCGTCCGCGCGGCCGACGACGTCGAGCGCGCGCACCTGGTCGACCCGCGGGACACGTCGTTCCGGATCGGCCGCTGGGGCCCGCCGGACGACCTCGCGCCGCTCGTGCGCCGCTACTGGGTGCCCACGTGGTCGGTGCCCGGCGGGCAGGAGGCCGAGCAGCGGGTGCTGCAGTACCCGGTGTGCCTCGTGGTCGTGGCCGACTCCTACGCGCGGTTCTACGGCGTGCAGCCCGGGTTGTCGACGACGACGCTGCGCGGCACCGGCTGGGCGGTCGGCGTCATGCTGCAGCCGGCGGCGGGGGCGCTGCTCGTGGGCGGGTCGGTCGCGCCGTGGACCGGCCGGCACGCGGACGTCGCCGACGCGCTGGCGGCGACGACGCCGCGGCCCGACGTCGACGCGATGGTGGCGGGGGTGCGGGACGTCATGGCCCCGGACCCGGCCGACGAGGCGCGGCAGCGTGCCGCGACGGACCTCGTCGGGACGTTCCTGCGCCGCTACCTGCCGGTGGACGACGAGGGGCGGCTGGTCGACGCCGTGGTCGCCGCGGTCGAGGACGACCCCGGCCTGGTGCGCGTCTCGCAGCTGTGCGAGCGGTTCGCCACGACGGAGCGGACGTTGCAGCGGCTGACCCGGCGGCGGCTCGGGCTCACGCCGAAGTGGCTCGTGCAGCGCCGGCGCCTGCACGAGGCGGCGGGGCGGCTGCGCGCGGGCGGGACGACGCTCGCGGACCTCGCGGCCGAGCTCGGCTACGCCGACGAGTCGCACCTGTCCCGCGACTTCCGGCACGTCACCGGCATGACGCCGGGCGCGTTCGCGGCCCGCTTCACGGGCCGCGGCGCCTGACGCGCGCCCCCTCCGTGACGGGCTCACTGCGGACGTGAAGCGATGTGGACGCCCGGTGTCCGGAACGCTGCACGGGCCGCGCACCGCGGCGCGGGGTCAGGCGCCCGCGGCGCGGGGGCGCCGCTCGGCGGGCGTCGCGGCGGCCGGGCGTGCGCGGCGGCCGCGGGCCAGCTCGGTGGCGAGCGCGTCGAGCGGCTGTGTGAACGGGTCCTGGAACGCGTGCAGCCAGTCCCCGACGACCGCGAGGGCGCGGGGGTCGACGGCGTAGACGCGTCGGCTCCCGTCCGCGCGCACCGTCACGACGCCCGCCTCGCGCAGCACGCGCAGGTGCTGGGACGTCGCGGGCTGGGAGATGCCGAACTCGGCGCCCGCGAGCGCGACGAGGTCACCCGCGGTGCACTCCCCGACGGCGAGCCGCTCGAGCAGACGCCGGCGCACCGGCTCGGCGAGCGCGGCGAGGACGCCGTCGACGGCGGGCGCACGGGCACCCGCCGCCCCGGCGTCGTCCCCGTCCGCCACCGCCGCGTGCCGGCGCGCCGCGCTCAACCCGCCTGCCCGGTGCCGTCGGGTGCGCCCTCCGCCGTGCCATCGGCTGCACTCTCTGCCGTGCCGGCGCCGTCCGCCCCCGGCGCCTCCTGCCCGGTGTAGAACGCGATGGTCCGCGCGCCGGCGCGCTGCGCGGCGTCGGGGTCCTCGCCGTCACCGACCGCGGCGGCGGCCCAGCCGGTCGCGGCGGACGTGACGACCGCCTGCCCCTCCGGCCCGACCGTCCACGCCTCGGCGGCGGCCGGGTCGACCGCCTCGCCCGTCGCGAGGTGCAGCACGAGGCCCCACAGCGCCAGGTCCCAGCCGACGCCGACCGCTCCCGGCCCGAACTGCTCCCAGAACGCGGGGTCGACGTGGGCCTCGTGCAGCAGGCGCAGCTCGGTGCCGCCCTCCGCGGGCGCGAGGTGCACCTCGACCCAGCCGACGTCGCCGCCGTACTCCCAGGTGACGGCGAGCCGGTCGGGCCGGTCGCACGCCTCGACCGTGCCGCCGGCGTTGCCCTCGAGCTGGTAGCGCCCGCCGACGCGCAGGTCGCCGCTGACGGGCATGAACCAGCGCGGCAGACGCTCGGGGCTCGTGACGGCGTCCCAGACGTCGTCGACCTCGGCGCGGTACACGCGGCGCGCCTCGGCGATCTTCGTGGGCCGTCCGTCCCGCTCGCCCGTGCGCACCACGCGCGTGACCAGCCCGACCTGCTCCAGTGCGTCGATCGTCATGACCCGGCCTCTCGTATAAGTGGTGTCTTATACGCTAGCGGGTGACGCGGCCCGCTGTCGAGAGGGGGCAGCGCCCGGCACGTCGCCGTCGTCGGCCGCCCGGGTCGGAGCGTCGCCGGCCCGGGTGCACCGACCTAGGCCCGCTCCTCCGCGAACGACAGCCCGCGCGCCGCGAGCTCCTCGCGCAGGATGCCGACCGCCCTCGGGCCGACCCCGTGCAGCGCGAGCAGGTCGTGGGCGCGCACCGCCGGCAGCTGCTCCCACCGCGTGTACCCCGCGAGCGCGAGGGCGCGGCGCGCCGTGCGGCCGATCGCGGGCGGGTACTGCGTGGGCACGGGCGCGTCGTCGGGCACGGCGTCCTCCGTCGTCGGGTCGTGACGGCCAGTGTGCCGCGCACCGCCGACACCCCGCCGCGCCTTCCCGTTGCCGCAGGTCACGCGCTGCACCAGGCTGTGCGCCGACAGGGCCGGTCCGCCGGCCTGGCACGAGCACGGGAGATCGTCGTGGGACGCAGGACGAAGCGGGTCGGCATCCTCACCGCCGGTGGGGACAGCCCCGGGCTCAACGCGGCGATCCGCGGGTTCGGCAAGACGGCGATCGGGCACTACGGCATGGAGCTCATCGGCTTCCGCGACGGCGTCACGGGCCTCGTCGAGAACCGGTACGTCGAGCTCGACGCGGAGGCGCTGTCCGGCATCCTCACCGTCGGCGGCACGATCCTCGGCACGAGCCGCGACAAGGTGCACCGCTTCCCGGTCGACGGCACCCCGCAGGACATGGTCCCGACCGTCGTCGAGAACTACCGCGAGCTGGGCCTCGACGCGCTCATCATGCTGGGCGGCGGCGGGACGGCGAAGAACGCGAAGCGCCTCGTCGACGCCGGCCTCAACGTGGTGCACCTGCCGAAGACGATCGACAACGACATCGCCGAGACCGACACGACGTTCGGCTTCGCGACCGCCACCGAGATCGCGACGGAGGCGGTGGACCGCGTGCACTCCACGGCGCACAGCCACCACCGGATCATCCTCACCGAGATCATGGGCCACCGGGCCGGCTGGCTGACCCTCGCGGCGGGCATCGCGGGCGGCGCGGACATCATCCTCATCCCCGAGATCCCGTACACGGTGGCGTCCGTCGCGGACACGATCAAGGCCCGCACGGCGCGCGGGTCGTCGTTCTCGGTCGTCGCGGTCGCGGAGGGCGCGCGGGACGCCGACGACACCGCGGACTACGAGGCGGCGCAGCTGCTGGTCAAGGCCGCGAAGACGCCCGAGGCCCAGCGGGCCGCGCGCACGCACCTCGCCAACGTGGAGGACCAGCAGCGCGAGCACACGTTCCGGCTCGCGCGCGAGCTCGAGGCCGCCACGGGCCTGGAGACGCGCGTGACGATCCTCGGCTACGTGCAGCGCGGCGGGACGCCGTGCGCCGCCGACCGCCTGCTCGCGACCCGGCTCGGGGCGGCCGCCGCGGACCACGTCGCACGCGGCGAGTTCGGGGTCATGATCGCGGCGCGCGGCGAGGGCACGGCCGCCGTGCCGCTGGGTGACGTCGCGGGCAAGGTCAAGCTCGTCCCGCCGGACCACGCGTGGATCGCCGCGGCGCGCCAGGTCGGGACTGGGCTGGGCGACTGACACCCCGCAGGACCCGCGCCATTGTCCTTCTCGACGGGCGGCACGACCCCTAGGGTCCCTCCGTGACCGTGGAGCGGACCTTGGCGAAGGTCGACGACGACCTCCGGCGTGGCGACCTCACGATGGCGCGGACGCGGCTGAAGAGCCTCACCCACAGCCTGCCGCACCGGCTGGACGCCCGGGAGCGGCTGGCCGACGTCTACCGGCTCGAGGGCAACACGGTGGAGGCGGGGCGCTGGTCGTACCTCGCCGAGCAGCGCGACCCGGCGGAGGTGGCGGCGTTCGAGCGCGCCTGCGGGCAGAAGCCGGTCCGGATCATGCGGGCGCTGCTCTGGCGTGGCTCCGAGGACGCGGCCGCCACCGAGATCGCGAGGGACCGCCTGCGCGACGTCCGGGCGCGGGCCGAGGCGGACACCGGCAGGCGGCTCGACTGGTCCGACCCCGGGCGCGGTGCGGAGGGGCCGTGGTGGGAGGACGCCGCCGGCCTGATCGGCTGCATGGTCGTCGGCCTCGTGCTCGCGGTGCTGGTGGTGGTGGGCGCGGCCACGGTCGTCGGCTGGATCTTCTAGGCGGCGGCGCACCGGTCGCGCCGTCGGCCGGAGCGGGGGCAGGCTGGAGCCCGTGACCAGCCCTGTTGTCCCGTCCGCACGCGCCTGGGTCGAGCACGCCATCTGGTGGCACGTCTACCCGCTGGGCGCGGTCGGCGCGCCGGTCCGCGAGCCCGACCACGACCCGGAGCCCCACCGCCTGCGCCGGCTGATCCCGTGGCTCGACCACGTCGTCGCGCTCGGCGCCAACGGCGTGCTGCTCGGCCCGGTGTTCGCGTCCTCGACGCACGGGTACGACACGACGGACTACTTCCGCGTCGACCCGCGCCTGGGCACGGAGCAGGACCTGGACGCGCTGCTGGCCGCCGCCCGCGACCGCGGCGTCCGGGTCCTGATGGACGGCGTGTTCCACCACGTCGGCGCCGAGCACCCGCTGGTCGCGCAGGTGCTCGCCGAGGGGCGCGACGGTCCGCGCGCGTCGTGGGTCGCCGTGGACTGGGACGCCCCCGGCGGGCCGCGCACGGCGGACTTCGAGGGCCACCGCGCGCTCGTGAAGCTCAACCACGACGAGCCGGCGGTCGCGGACCTCGTCGTGGACGTCATGACGCACTGGCTCGACCGCGGGATCGACGGCTGGCGGCTCGACGCCGCGTACGCGGTGCCGCCGGCGTTCTGGGCGCGAGTGCTCCCCCACGTGCGCGAGCGCCACCCGGGCGCCTGGGTGGTCGGGGAGGTCATCCACGGCGACTACGCCGCGATCGTGCGCGAGTCCGGCATGGACTCGATCACGCAGTACCCGCTGTGGAAGGCGACGTGGAGCAGCCTGCGCGACCGGAACTTCTACGAGCTGGACTGGGCGCTGCAGCGCCACGCGGAGCTGCTCGACGTGTTCCTCCCCCAGACGTTCGTCGGCAACCACGACGTCACGCGCATCGCCACGCAGGTCGGCGGTGAGGCCGCGGTCCTCGCACTCGTCGTGCTCATGACCGTCGGCGGCGTGCCGTCCGTGTACTACGGCGACGAGGTGGGGGCGACGGGCCTCAAGGAGGACCGCGAGGGCGGGGACGACGTGGTCCGCCCCGCCCTGCCGGACACCCCGCCGGACCCCGCCGCGCCCGGGCAGGAGGTGCTGCACGCGCACCAGGCGCTCATCGCGCTGCGCCGGCGGCACCCGTGGCTCGTCACCGCCCGCACCACGGCCGACGAGCTGACCAACGAGCGCTACCGGTACACGGCGACGTCGGCCGACGGGACCCAGCGGCTGCAGGTGGAGCTCGACGTCACGGGCGCGCCGCGGGCCGTCGTGCGGGACGGGGACCGCGTGCTCTACGCCTGGGGGTGACGGGCGCACGCCCGCCCGGGTACCGCGTGGTGTGGGTGGCGGCCCCTACGGTGGCCGCGTGATCAGGACCGTCGCCGTCGAGGGCTACCGCTCCCTGCGCAGCCTCGTGCTCGAGCCCGGCGCGCTCACCGTCGTCACCGGCGGCAACGGGTCGGGCAAGTCGTCGCTGTACCGGTCGCTGCGCCTGCTGCAGGCGTGCAGCACGGGTGCCTTCGCGGCGACGCTCGCGCAGGAGGGCGGGCTCGCGTCCGCGCTGTGGGCCGGCCGCCGCGTGCGCGAGGGGCGCGGGCCGGGCGCGGGTCCGGTGCGGCTGCGGCTCGGCGTCCAGCACGGGCCGGGTCACGTGCGCGGGCAGATCGCGGACGACGACGTGGCGTTCGGCTACGCCTGCGAGGTCGGCCTGCCGCAGCTCGAGCGGACGTCGCCGTTCGTCCGCGACCCGGAGATCAAGGCGGAGACGGTGTGGGTCGGCCACGCGCCGCGGCCGCGGGACGTCGTCGCCGAGCGGCGTGGGCCGTCCGTGCGGGCGCGCGACGCCGACGACGCCTGGGTGCAGGTGCCCGCGCAGCCCGACCCGACGGAGAGCCTGCTCACCGAGCTCGTCGACCCGCTGCTCGCGCCGCAGGTGCTGCTCGTGCGCGAGAGCCTGCGCGGGTGGCGGTTCTACGACCACGTCCGCACGGACGCCGAGGCCCCTGCGCGCCGCGGGTCGGTGCTCACCCGGACCCCGGTCCTCGCGGCCGACGGGCGGGACCTCGCCGCCGCGGTCGCGACCATCCGGTACCTCGGCGGCGGCGCCGAGCTCGCGGAGGTCGTCGACCGGGCGTTCCCCGGGTCGACCCTCGACGTCGGCGGCACCGACGAGCACGCGACGGTGACCATGACGCAGCCGGGGCTGCTGCGCCCCCTCTCGGCCGCGGAGCTGTCCGACGGCACGCTGCGGTTCGTGCTGTGGGCGGCGGCGCTGCTCACGCCGCGTCCGCCGGCGCTCATGGTGGTCAACGAGCCGGAGACGAGCCTGCACCCGGACCTGCTGCCCGCGCTGGCGCACCTGCTGGCGGCCGCGGCCCGGCGCACGCAGGTCGTCGTCGTCAGCCACGCGCGCCCGCTGGTCGACGCCCTGCTGGCCGACGACAGCACGCCCGCCGACACCAGGCACGTGGCGCTCGAGAAGGACGTCGGCGAGACGGTCGTCGCCGGGCGCGGTGGTCTGCTCGACGTGCCGGCGTGGCACTGGCCGGGGCGGTGAGGCTCAGAGCAGGTCGACGACCAGGGTGACCGCGATGGCGACCATGACGAGCGCGATCACGCTGTCGAGGACCCGCCACGCGCCGGGCCGCGCGAACAGGGGTCGCAGCGCCGCCGCGCCGAAGCCCAGGCCCGTGAACCACACGACGCTCGCCACGGCCGCGCCGAGCGCGAACCACCAGCGGCCGTCGCCGTGGCCGGTGGCGACGGACCCGAGCAGGACGACCGTGTCCAGGTACACGTGCGGGTTCAGCCACGTGAGGGCGAGGGTCGTCGCGACGGCCGCCCCCGTGCTCAGGGCCGCGCCGCCCTCCTCCGCGACGAGCGCGGCCGGACGGGCCGCACGCCGGGCCGCCACGGCCGCGTACCCGAGCAGCACGAGCGCGCCGAGCACCGTGACGACCACCGTCACGGCCCGGCTCGCGGCGATCACCGCGCCCACGCCGGCCGTCCCCACCGCGATGAGGACCACGTCCGACAGCGCGCAGATCGCCACCACCAGCCCCACGTGCTCGCGCCGCAGCCCCTGCCGCAGCACGTGCGCGTTCTGCGCACCGATCGCGACGATCAGCGCGAACCCGAACCCCGCGCCCGCGAGCGCCGCCGTCCATCCCATGCCGCTGAACGTACGCACCCGCACGGCTGTACTCCAGCGAAAGTTCCTCACGCACCGTTAGCGTGGCTTCATGCCCGACTGGGACCTCGGCCAGCTCCGCGCGCTCGCCGCCGCGGCGGACCTCGGCACGCTCGACGCGGCCGCGCGCGCCCTGCACCTCACCCCGTCGGCCGTGAGCCAGCGCATCAAGGCCCTGGAGCAGTCCGTCGGGGCGGTGCTGCTGCGCCGCGAGCGGCCCGTGCGGCCGACCGCCGCCGGTGAGCCGCTCGTCCGGCTGGCGCGTCAGCTCGACGCCCTCACCGCGGACGCGACCCGCCACCTCGCCGAGGCACCCGCGCCGCGGGTCGCCCTCGCGGTCAACGGCGACTCGCTCACCACGTGGCTGCTGCCGGCGCTCGCCCCCCTCGCCGGGCGGGTCGCGATCCAGCTCCTCCGCGAGGACCAGGACCGCTCCGCGGCGCTGCTGCGCGACGGGTCCGTCATGGCCGCCGTCACCGCGGAGGCCACGGCGGTGCAGGGCTGCACGGCCGAGCCGCTGGGCGTCGTGCGCTACCGCCCGTACGCCGCGCCCGCGTTCCGGGACCGCTGGTTCGCCGAGGGGGCCACGGCCGGCGCGCTGACCGTGGCGCCCGTCGTCGTCTTCGACGCCGCCGACCGCCTCCAGGACCGCTGGCTCGAGCGCCGGGGCGCGGACCCGCTCGCGCCGCCGCGGCACCTCGTCCCCGCGTCCGCCGACTTCGCGACCGCGGTCCGGCTCGGCTTCGGCTGGGGCATGCTGCCCGACCAGCAGAGCGACGACGACGTGGCGGCCGGCCGGCTCGTGCTGCTCGACGACGGGCCGGGCGTCGACGTGCCGCTGTTCTGGCAGCAGTGGTCGCTGCGGACGGCCGCGCTCGACGCCGTCGCCGCGCACGTGCGCCGGGGCGCGCGGGCGGCACTCGCACCGCTGCGAGGGTCGCGGGGCTGACGGCTGTCGGCGGCGTCACCGCCTACCGTCGCGGGGGCTCGACCGCCGAGGCGTCACCCGCGGCGCAGCGTGGGGTCGTCCGCCGGGTCGTAGAAGTCGTCGTCGGCGGCGGCGCGGTGGTGCGGCGCGAGGGCGCGCACCCGGCCGGCGCCTCCGACCGCCTCGGCACGGTCGTACCCGGCACGGTCGTCCGGCGCTCCGTCGTCCGGCGCTCCGTCGTCCGGCGCTCCGTCGTCGTCCGGTCCGTCGCCGCCCGCACGGTCGCCCGTGCCACCCCCGACCTCCGCGCCGCCGTCGGGGTCGGCGATGCGGACGGTCAGCGCCACGTCGTCCCCGAGCTCGACCCCCTCGGCGCGGCGCACCCGGGCCTTGACCGGCACGACGTACCCGCCGTCCTTGGGGAACAGCGACGTGGTGAACGTCGTGTCCCCCAGCGTGACGGTCGCCGGGATGCAGCCCCAGCCGTACGTCACCCGCCCCGCGACGGCCCGCAACCGCGCCACCTCGGGCTCCGGCAGCGCGACGAAGTGGAACGGCGTGGGCCCGCGCCACCAGACCACCTCACCGTCGAACTCCAGCTCCACCCGGCGAGCATGGCAGCGCCCACCGACACCGGGAGCACGCGACGCACGTCCCGAGCGCTCCCCGCTCAGTCGCCCGGCGCCCGGCCCACCGGCTCGCGCGGGGCGGGGACGTCCCCGTCGGCGCGCGCGGCGCGCTGGCTCAGCTCCGCCCGCAGGGCGCGGACCTCCTCGGCCAGCTCGGTGACCTGCGTGCGCGTCGCGACCTGCTCCTGCTCGTTCTCGGCCGCCACCCGGTCGACCAGCCACGAGGCGATCGTGGCCGTGACGACACCGACGAGCGCCACGCCGCCGATCATCAGCGCCGCGGCGACGAACCGGCCCGTCGTCGTCACCGGGTACCGGTCCCCGTAGCCGACGGTGGTCATGGTGGTCAGGGCCCACCACAGGCCGTCACCGAGGTGGGTGATCGTCGCGTCCGGCGCGCCCCGCTCGGCGTCGGTGACCGCGAGCGCGCCGGTGAGCACGAGCAGCACCGTGCCGGCCCCGACGTACAGCACGACGCGGCCGCGCAACGACCGCGCACCGACCCGGTGCAGCACCGACAGCAGCGCGGCGAGCCGCAGCAGCCGCAGCGGGCGCAGCACGGGCAGGAGCAGCAGCGCGAGGTCCAGCAGGTGCGCCCGGACGAACCGCGGGCGGTCGTCGGCGAGCACCAGGCGCGTGGCGTAGTCGAGGCCGAGCACGACCCACGTCGCCGTGACGACCCACCCGCAGAGGCGGTCGACGCCCGCCGGCAGGCTGGGCCACGCGATCGGGCCGCCGTACGCGACGAGGAACACCAGCGACACCGCGATCAGCGGCGTCTCCGCGCGGTGCTCCCACCGCTCCACCCGTGACACCCGGCGACCCTACCCACCCGCACGCCGCCCGGCCCGCAAGGCGAGCCGCCCGGGGCCGGTGCGCCGTGAATCGTTTCCGACTGTTCGCCCGGATGGGGTGTATCGGTACATTCGGGCGGGCCGCGGGCGTGCCCACGCCCGCGCACCGCGCCCGGCAACGCCGCCGGGCCTGCTGGAGGGAGCCACCGTGCGACACCCCACCCCGACCCGAGGCAGGCGCGCCCTGCTCGCCGCCGCGGCCGCCGTGCTCGCCCTCGCGGGCCTCACGGCACCCGCGTCCGCGCTGCCCGGCGGTCCCGTCACCGCCGCCGCCACCGCCGGCTGCGGCAGGCCGGCCGCCCTGTCGACCGGCAACCACACGATCACGAGCGGCGGGCAGGCCCGCACGTTCCGCCTCGACGTGCCGGCCGGGTACGACCCGAACCGGCAGTACCGCCTCGTCGTCGGGCTGCACTGGTGGCACGGCACGTCGCAGGACGTCGTCAACCAGGGCTTCTACGGCCTCAAGCCGCTCGCGAACAACAGCACGATCTTCGTCGCGCCCCAGGGCATCGACAACGCGTGGCCCAACACGAACGGCCGCGACCTCACCTTCGTCGACGACGTGCTGCGGGCCGTCGAGTCCGCGTTGTGCGTCGACACGACGCAGCGGTTCGCGACCGGCTTCAGCTACGGCGGCGGCATGAGCAACGCCATCGCGTGCGCGCGCGCCGACGTCTTCCGCGCGGTCGCCGTGCTCAACGGCGCCCAGCTCTCCGGGTGCGCCGGCGGCACGCAGCCCATCGCCTACCTCGGCTCGCACGGCGTCGTCGACGACGTCCTCAACATCTCCCAGGGCCGCGCGCTGCGGGACCGCGTGCTGCGCACCAACGGCTGCCAGGCGCAGCAGGCGCCGGAGCCCGCCGCGGGCAGCGGCACGCACGTGCGGACGGCGTACACGTGCCGCGCCGGCTACCCCGTCGTGTGGATCGCGTCGGACAGCGGCCACCAGTGGGACCCGCGCGACCGCGGCCAGCAGCAGTCGTGGGTGCCGGGTGAGGTCTGGCGGTTCTTCTCGTCGCTGACGTCCACGACGACGCCCACGCCCACGCCCACCGCGACGCCGACCACCAACCCCACGCCGACGGCGAGCCCGACCGCCACGCCCACCGCGACGCCGACGAACAACCCCACGCCGACGCCCACGGCCAACCCCACGACCCCGCCGCCCGCCGGCGCGTGCACGGCGACGTACCGCACCGTGAACTCCTGGCCCGGCGGGTTCCAGGGCGAGGTCACCGTGCGCGCCGGGTCCCCGTCGACCTCCTGGAGCGTGACCTGGCAGCCCGCCGGTGAGC
This sequence comes from Cellulomonas shaoxiangyii, assembly GCF_004798685.1. Lineage (NCBI taxonomy): Bacteria > Bacillati > Actinomycetota > Actinomycetes > Micrococcales > Cellulomonadaceae > Cellulomonas > Cellulomonas shaoxiangyii. The sequence continues at coordinate 3,732,417 of NZ_CP039291.1, forward strand.
GCGTCGAGCAGGTGTGGAACGGGACGCTGACGACGCAGGGCGGCCTCGTGGTCGTCCGCAGCTCCGCCTGGAACGGCGCCCTGCCCGCGGGCGGCTCCGCGACGTTCGGCCTGCTCGGCAGCGGCACCCCGCCGACGCCGGCGCTGACCTGCACCAGCTCCTGACGTCGGAGCGCACCGGCCGCCGGCGGCGAGTCCGCCGGCGGCCGGTGGTGCGCCAGGCGCCGGAGCGGACCCGCGTCAGCTCCGGCCGAGCTCCGCGCGCGCTGCCGCGGCGATCTGCGGGTACGCCTCGTCGAGGCGCTCGAACAGCGCGAGCGCCGTGCTGATCCCGCAGGCCAGGTGCGTGTCGAGCTGCTCGTCGGTGAGGCCGTGCTCGTAGTCGACCGTGTGCTCGGCGTACACGCCCAGCTGACCGTCCTCGACGCGCACGTAGCCCTTGGGCCAGAGCCGCTCGGCGTTCCAGTCGTTGACCAGGCGCGTCACCGCGTCGAGCTCCGCGATCGGCACCGGACGGTTCCAGCGGCCGCGCACCTGCAGGTACTCGCGGTTCTCGCCGAGGCGCAGGAAGTAGAACAGGTGCCCGTCCCAGTAGCCGCCGATGTCGCCCTCGTCGTCGATGCCGTAGCGCATCTCCCGCTTCTCGAGCGTCGCGGTGATCCGCTCGTGCGTGAGCAGCGGGAGCGCGGGCGCGGTGCCCTCGGACGGCGTGGTGAAGAAGGCCATGGGTCCTCGTCGGTCGGGCGGCAGGGAATGCGGCGCGCCGGGGCGAACCACCTCGACGAGCCTAGACCTGCGTGCAATGTCCCGTCTGTGCCGTGCCCCTCCCGGCTCCCGCCGGCGGCGCGCGCGCGGGACGATGTCGAGAACCGCCGACCGGCTCCGCTCATCGGGTGAGGGCCGCGACGGGCGCGGGCCACGACACCGGAGGCGACCATGCCGAAGTACCTGCTCCTCAAGCACTACCGCGGCGGCCCCGAGCACCACCGCCCCGTGCCGCCGATGGACCAGTGGGCGCCCGAGGACGTCGAGGCGCACATGACGTTCCTGCGGCACGTCGGCGAGATGCTCGAGGAGAGCGGCGAGTACGTCGACGCGCAGGCACTCACGCCCGCGCAGACGTGGGTGCGCTACGGCGGCCCCGGGGCCGCGCCCGTGGTCACGGACGGCCCCCACCCGGAGACGAGCGACCTCGTGGCCGGCTGGTACATGGTCGACGTCGCGTCGTACGAGCGGGCGGTGGAGATCGCCGCGTACGTGTCGTCCGAGCCCGGGCCGGGCGGCACGCCGCTCCACGAGTGGATCGACGTGCGTGAGGTCATGTCCGGGATGCCGACGGAGGACTGACGGCCGTGGCCGACGGGCGGGTGGACGGCGTGCCGGTCGCGCCGCCCGACGACCGGCCGCCGCTGGACGAGGGCGCCCTGCGCGCCCTCGTCCCGCGCGTGCTCGCGGGGCTGGTCCGCCGGGGCGAGGACTTCGACGCCGCCGAGGACGCCCTGCAGGAGGCGCTGCTCGAGGCGCTGCGGGTCTGGCCCGAGCACCCGCCGCGGGACGCGCGCGCGTGGCTGGCCACGGTCGCGACGCGGCGGCTCGTCGACGCTCGCAGGAGCGCGGCGGCACGGACCCGGCGGGAGGACGCGACGTGGGCCGAGCCGCGCCCCGGCGCGGTCGAGGAGGGCGACGACACGCTGCTCCTGCTGTTCTGCTGCTGCCACCCGGACCTCGCGCCGGCGTCGCAGGTCGCGCTGACGCTGCGGGCCGTCGGCGGCCTGACGACACGGGAGATCGCCGACGCGTTCTGGGTGCCGGAGGCGACCATGGCGCAGCGGATCAGCCGCGCCAAGCGCACGCTCCGGGGGCGGCGCCTGGACCGTCCGGGCGACCTGGCCGTCGTCCTGCACGTGCTGTACCTGGTCTACGACGCGGGGCACGCGGGACGCGTCGACCTGGCGGCGGAGGCGATCCGGCTCGCGCGCCAGCTCACGCTCGCGACGGACGAGCCCGAGGCCCGCGGGCTGCTCGCCCTGATGCTGCTGCACCACGCGCGCCTCCCCGCGCGGTTCGACGACGGCCGGCTCGTCCCGCTCGACCGGCAGGACAGGTCGCGGTGGGACACGCGTCAGGTCGCCGAGGGCGTCCGCGTGCTGCAGTCCGCGCTGGCGGCGCAGACGGACGCACGCCCGCCCGGCCGTTACCAGGTGCAGGCGGCCGTCGCGGCGCTGCACGACGACGCGGCGAGCGCCGCGGAGACGGACTGGCCCCAGGTGCTCGCCTGGTACGACGACCTCGTCGCGCTGTCCGCCGACCCGGTCCGCCAGGACCCCGCCGCCGTCCTGGGCCGGGCCGTGGCGGTCGGGCACGTGCTCGGTGGGGCCGCCGGGCTGCGCGAGACGGACCGGCTGGCGGGCGTGCTCGGCGACCGGCACCGGTGGCACGCGACGCGCGGCTACCTGCACGAGCTCGCGGGCGACCTGCCGGCGGCGGCGGAGGCGTACGCGCGGGGCGCCGGGCGCGCGACGAACGCGGCCGAGCGCGACCACCTCGTGCTGGAGGCGGCACGGGCCCGGGCCGGGCGGTCGCGGCCGGTGCGCTGACAGCGGCGTGCACCTGCCCGTGGCGCCGGCACGCCGCCGTGCCGCAGGTCAGCCGCCGGCGTGCGCCCGCGCGCGCCGCCGACGCACCAGCGCCGTCACCCCGTACACGGCGACGACGACCGCCACGAGCCCGGTCGTCGCGGCCAGCTGTGCCCGCGCCGCGGCGTCGGTCGCCATGAGCACGACCACGCCCGCGAGCGCGGCGAGCGTCGCCCACGTCAGCCACGGGTACAGCCACATGCGCAGCTCGAGCGGGCGGCCCGCGGCGCGCGCCTCGGCCTCCAGGCGCGGGCGCAGCCGCAGCTGGGAGACCGCGACGAGCAGCCACACGACCAGCAGCGACGCCCCGACGGCGTTGAGCAGGATGCCGAGCAGGGCGTCCGGGAGCAGCCAGTTGAGCGCGACGGCGACGAGGGCGAGCACGACCGAGACGACCACCGCGACCCACGGCACGTCGCGGCCCGACACGCGCCGCAGCACCGCCGGCCCGTCGCCGCGTCCCGCGAGCGAGAACGCCATGCGCGACGTCGCGTAGACGTTCGCGTTGAACGCCGACAGCAGGGCGAGCACGACCACGACCTCCATCAGGCGCGCCGCGCCCGCCAGCCCAGCCAGGTCGAGCACCGCGACGAACGGCCCCTGCTGCAGCGCGGGCGCGTCCCACGGGAGCACGAGCACCATGAGGGCGACGGAACCGACGTAGAACAGCAGGACCCGCCACACGATGGACCGGGTCGCGCGCGCCACGGCCCGCTGCGGCTCCTCCGCCTCGGCGGCGGCGATCGTGACGATCTCGATGCCGCCGAACGCGAAGACCACCACGAGCAGGCCCGCCGCGATCCCGGCGACGCCCGTGGGCGCGAACCCGTCCTCGAGCAGCACCGACGTGCCGACGGGGTCCGTGCCCGGCAGCAGCCCGAGCACGAGCGCGGTGCCGACGACCAGGAACGCGACGATCGCCACGACCTTGACGGCGGCGAACCAGAACTCCATCTCCCCGAACTGCCGCACGCCCACGAGGTTCACGACCGCGAACAGCGCGACGACCGCCAGCGCGACCGCCCACTGCGGCACGCCCGGCGCCCACCCGGTGACGATCCGCGCCACGCCCGTCACCTCGACGCCGAGCACCATGACGATCGTGAACCAGTAGACCCACCCGAGCGTGAACCCGGCCCACCGGCCCAGCGCCTTCTCCGCGTACACCGAGAACGACCCGCTCGACGGCACCGCGGACGCCATCTCGGCGAGCATCCGCATGACGAGGACGACCAGCGCACCCGCGAGCGCGTACGACACGAGGACCGCCGGCCCGGCGGTCGCGATGCCGACGCCGCTGCCGAGGAACAGCCCCGCACCGATCGCCGACCCGAGGCCCATCATCGTCAGGTGCCGCGTGCGCAGCCCGTGCCGCAGGGGGTCGTCGGTGCCGGTGGCCGGCTGCGGGGCGGGGCCGGCGTCCGCGGGGGCGGACGGGTCGGCGGGGGTGGTCGACGTCATGGCGGTGCCTCGGTGGTGCGGGGGTGCTCGGCCGGGCGGCCGACGGGCCACCGTAGTCGCGCGGCGCCCTCCCGGGTTCACCGGCCTGCGGGGCTCCGGGTGGACGCGCCGTGCACGGTGAGCCGCAGGACGTCGCCGTCGGCCGTGACGCGGACCCGGCCGGGGGCGTCGACGAGGACGTCCGCACCGGCGGCGCGCAGGTCGTCCGGCGCGTGCGTGCCGAGCACGCCGACGACCCGCAGTCCCGCCGCGCGGGCCGACCGGACGCCGTCGGGCGTGTCCTCGAGCGCGACGGCGTCGACCGGGTCGACGCCGACCAGCTCCGCCCCCCGCAGGTACGGCTGCGGGTGCGGCTTGCCGCACTCGACGTCCTCGGCCGTGACGAACACGGCGGGGACGGGCAGGCCGGCGCCGCGCAGCCGGGCGGTCAGGATCTCCCGGCGGCCGGACGTGACGCAGCCCCACGCGCCGTCGGGCAGGCTCCCCAGCAGGTCGGCCGCGCCGGGCAGCGCCCGCACCAGGTGGGCGGTGCCGACCGACGCGCGCAGCGACGCGTCCAGCGCGTGGGCGCGGTCCTCGGGCGCGAAGAACTCCTCCGCCACCTCGGTGGCGCGCCGGGCGAGCGCGGCCGCCGCGACCGTGCCGGCGTCCGCGCCCAGCTCCTGCGCCACCGCGGACCACGCCGCGCGCACCGACTCCGCCGAGTCGACGAGCGTCCCGTCGACGTCCAGCAGCAGCGCACGGCACGTCCACGTCACGAGGGAGCCATCCACCCCCCGATCCCAGCACACCGACGCCCCACGGGCCCGCGCCCACCCCGCTCGCCCCCTCCCCGCCGAGTTCGTCACTCCGGTGCCGAGTTCGGTGGGTACGACCGGCGAGCTCGATGCCGAACCACCGAGCTCGGCGGCGGGTGTGGTGGCGGGACGGGGACGCGGGGTGCCGTCAGGTCACCGGGTCGGTGACCTGGGACGTGACGACGGGCGGGCGCAGCTGCACCGCGGTCGTCACGGCGACGAGCACGACGAGGACCCCCGCGAGCCCGCCGAACCCGAGGAGCGTCAGCACCGGGCCGGCCAGGGCGCCGCCGACGGCTCCCGCCAGGCTCATCAGCGCGTCGGACACGCCCTGCAGCGCGGGCCGCCGCGCGGGCTCGACGGCCGTCACGACGAGCGCGGACCCCGCGACCGTCGACGCCGACCAGCCCAGGCCCAGCAGCACCAGCGCGACGACGACCGCGATGTGCGACTCGGCGCCGACGAGCACGAGCAGCAGCGACGCGAGCAGCAGCGCCTGGCCGACGAGCACCACCTGCCGCCGTCCCCAGCGGTCCGCGAGGTACCCGAACACGGGCGACAGCGCGAACATCCCGGCGACGTGCAGGCTGATCGTCAGGCCGACCGCCGTCATGGTGGCGCCGTGGCCGGTCAGGTGCACGGGCGTCATGCTCATGAGCGCGACCATGACGGCGTGGCTCAGCGCCACCGTGAGCACGGCGCGGCGTGCGGGCGGGCTCTCCCGCAGCACCCGCAGCCCACCGGCACGCGGCGCCGGTGAGGTGTCCGCGGGGGTGCGCGCGGCGTCGTCGGCCGCCGCCGTGAGCAGCGGGTCCGGTCGCAGGCCGACCAGGTAGACCAGCGCGCCGACGGCCTGCGCGACGGCCGCGATGACGAACCCTCCCGCCAGCGGCGGCACGCCCAGCGCCCGGCCCAGGTCCTCCCCCGGCTCGTACAGGTTGGGCCCCACGACCGCGCCGACGGTCGTCGCCCACACGACGAGCGACAGGTCACGGGCCCGCGCGTCCGGCGCGGCCAGGTCGGTGGCGGCGAACCGCGCCTGCAGGTTCAGCGAGGTCGCGGCACCGACCAGCAGGACGCCGAGCAGCAGCGGCAGGAGCGCGCCCGCGACCGCCGCGACGACCACGACGAGGCTGCCGAGCACCGCGACGACCGCGCCCGTGGTCAGCGACACGCGCCGGCCCCGGCGCAGGGCGAGGGTCGCCAACGGCACCGAGAGCAGCGCGGCACCCAGCGTGCCCATGGTCGCCGACATGCCGGACCACGCCGGCGAGCCGGCGACCTCCGCGACGAGCAGCGCCCCCAGGCCGAGCGCGGCGCCCGTGCCGAGCCCGCCGAGCACCTGCCCGGCCGCGAGGACCCGCACGACGCGCCCCTGCAGGCGGCGGCGGTCGGGCGTGGTGGCGGGCTGCGGCACGGGTGCTCCTCGGGGTGGGCCGGGGCTCGCGGCCCGGGTGGGCGGACGCCCGCGACCGCCAGGATGGCAGGCGGGACGGCCCCCGCCGAAGCGTCAGGCGAGGTCCACGTACACGTCGAGCCCGCCGACCTCGGTGAACCCCAGCCGCGCGTACACGCGTGCGGCCGCGTCGGTGTCGGGGTGCAGGTGCGCGAGCCGGGCACCGGCGCCCGCCGCGCGGTGCAGCAACCAGGCCGACACGGCTGCGCCGACGCCCCGCCGGCGTGCCGCGGGCAGCACGGCGACGCCCGCCAGGTACGCGGCCGGCCCCGCGCGGCCGTCCGAGCGCAGCGTGTACGCGGTGGCGACCGGGTCGCCGTCGAGCTGCGCGAGCGCGACGGTCGTGCGCGAGGCGGTCAGGTGCGGGCGGATCCACGGCTCCTCGCCGGCCGGGTCGCCGTCGAAGGCGATGGCGTCGACGTGCAGCACCGCGTCGAGGTCGGCCGGTCCGGCGGCGCGCACGTGCAGGCCCGGGACGTCCGGCGCGGTGGCGAGGTCACCGAGGTGCAGCAGCATGAGGCGCTTCGTGAACAGCCGCCGCCCGTGGGGCCACGGCGCGCCCGCCGGCACGCGCACGCCCCACGGCACGCCCCGTCGCGCGTACCAGCGGCGGACGGCGTCGACGTCGACGCGCGCGGGGTCGGTGACGTCCGCGTTGTTCCACTGCGCGTGCGGCAGGCCGCTGGCCATGAGGCGGACGCCGGGCAGCTCCGCGGCCGCGCCGCCCGTGCCCGCACGCAGCAGCCCGTGCTGCTGCCATGCGTCGGCGTGCGCCGTGCGCGCCAGGTCCGTGCCCGCCAGGCCCGCGCGTGCGGGCTCGGTTCGTGCACCGTCCGTACGTGCGGGATCCGTGCCTGGACCGGTCGATGTCACACCCATCCCCGGCTCCTTCCTCCCCGGCACCCTCGGACCCTGGCCTCCGTGCCAGCGCCTCCGTGCCGCGCGCCTCCGTGCCGGCGCCCCGTGCCCCGTGCCTCCGTGCCCGGCGCCTCCGCCTCGCACGCCCCCGAGCATGCCGACCGCGCGCCGCGCCGTGCCGCTCATTTCCGGCGCCGCACCGTCACGGGCGCGCCCGGTGCGACCCCGCGGCAAAAGTTTCGCTAAAGGGTTCGCGCGATTGATCTGCGCCGGGACCCTCCGGACAGTGGGCACGAGTGCCGTCGGGACCCGTCCCGATCGCGCGGCGGAGCGGAAGTTTCGACCCAACGACGGGCCGCGACCTGCTCCCACCCCGGAGGGAGACACTCGTGACCACACCCCGCCACCCGTCCCGCAGGACGGCGGTCCGCTCGGCGGTCGTCGTCCTGGCGGTGGCCGCCCTGACGACCGCCTCGGTCGTGACCGACGTCGGCACCGCGGCGCCGGCGCAGGCCGCGCCGTTCGCGTCGGCGGTCGAGAACGAGGGCGCCGACTGCGCCGTGCCGACGCTGCCCGACGCCGGCGCCCTGCCCACGAACGCACAGCTGCCCGACCCGTTCCGCCGGCTCGACGGCTCGCGCATCGCGACCAAGGCCGACTGGCGCTGCCAGCGCGAGCTCACGCGCCGGCTCGCCGAGAAGTTCGTCTACGGCGAGAAGCCGGCGAGGCCCGCGAGCGTCACCGGCACGGTGAGCAGCACCAGCATCACCGTGACCACCTCCCACCAGGGCCGCAGCTCGAGCTTCTCGGCGAAGGTCGAGCTGCCCAGCGGCACCGGCCCGTTCCCGGCCGTCGTCGTCTACGGCGGGTTCGGCGCGGACACCGCCGCGATCAAGGCCGCCGGCGCCGCCGTCATCAGCTACGACCCGTACACGGTCGGGCGCGAGGGCACGGGCCGCGCCACCAAGCAGGGCGCGTTCTACACGCTGTACGGCGCGCAGAGCCAGACCGGCCTGCTCATGGCGTGGGCGTGGGGCGTCAGCCGGATCATCGACGTCATCGGCCAGTCCGGCGGGACGGTCCTCAAGGCCGACGCGACCGGCGTCACCGGCTGCTCACGCTTCGGCAAGGGCGCGTTCGTCGCCGGCGCCTTCGACCAGCGCATCGCGCTCACCATGCCGATCGAGTCCGGCAGCGCCGGCGTGCCGATCTTCCGCGGCATCCCCGGCGAGGGCGCCCAGAGCCTGAGCAGCGCGTACGGCGAGCAGCCGTGGCTGGGCGACGCGTTCGGGTCGTTCACGAGCAGCCCGAACCGCCTGCCGATCGACACGCACCAGGTCGTGGGGCTCGTGGCGCCGCGCGGGCTGCTCATCATGGACAACCCGCACATCGCCAACCTCGGCCCGCGCTCGGCGAGCGTCGCCGCGCTCGGCGGCGCGGAGGTCTACAAGGCGCTCGGCGCGGGCCAGAACATCTCCTACTGGTCCGACGTGCAGGACGGCTCGCACTGCGCCAACCGCCCCGAGTGGCGCACGCCCATCCAGCAGCACGTGCAGAAGTACCTCGTCGGCACGGGCACCGCCCCCGGCGCGATCCGGATCTCCAGCCGCGCGCAGGGACGCCTCGCCGACTGGGCGTCGTGGTCGACGCCGACGCTGACGGACGGCCCGGGCACCACCCCAACGCCCACGCCCACGCCCACGGTCTCCCCCACGCCGACCGTGTCGCCCACGCCGACGCCCTCCCCGACGCCGACGGTCTCGCCCACGCCGACCGCCACGCCGACGCCCACGCCCTCCCCGACGCAGCAGCCCGGCGGCGCGTGCTCGGCGAGCGTCTCCGTCAACCAGTGGAACGGCGGGTTCGTCGCCACCGTGCGGGTCACGGCCGGCGCCGCGGCGCTGAGCCGGTGGACCGTCGGCGTCACGCTGCCGGCGGGCGCGGCGGTCACCAACGCGTGGAACGCGTCGGTGAACGGCACGCGGTTCTCGAACGCCGCCTGGAACGGGTCGGTGAGCGCGGGCGGGAGCACCGAGTTCGGGTTCCAGGGCACGGGCAGCGCGAGCGGCCTGACGGCGACCTGCTCGGGCTGACCGGCGCCCGCCGCACCGCCGAGATCGCCGGTCCGACGCCGAGGTCGCCGCTCGCAGGAGGCGACCTCGGTGCGGAACCGGCGATCTCGGCGGGAGGGCGGGAGGGCGGGGCGGGAGGGCGAGGCGGGAGGGCGAGGCGGGAGGGCGGTGGTGGGCGCGTGGGCGTGCCGGGCGCCGCACGGCGCGCCACAGTGGGACATGACGGGCGTTCCGGACGCCCGCGACCGATCGGGGGACGACGTGCGACACGGAGGACTCACCGCGGCGGCGGTGCTCGCGCTGGCGCTCTGCGCGGGCTGCGCCGACACCCCGGCCCCCGGCAGCGGCGGTCTGGAGACGTCCGCGGCCCCCACGCCCGACGACACGGCGTCGCCCACGGCGCAGGGCTCGGCGTCGCCGGGCCGCTCGGCGATCCCGAACGCGGCCGAGACCTCCTTCCCCGGTGCGCCGCAGGACGTGGAGTCGGAGGAGATCGCGGTGGCGCCCGATGACGACCCGCGCCGGTTCCGGCTCGTCACGTGGGGCAGCTCGACCTGCCCGACCCTGCCCGACGAGGTCGAGTGGGACGAGTCGGCCCAGGTCGTCCGCGTGACGCTCACGGACGCCACCGCCTACGGGGACGCCCCGTGCACGGCGGACATCGCACCCACGACGAGCGTCGTGGCCCTGCCGGACGGGGCCCCCGACGCGCCGGGGCTCGTGGTCGAGGTCGCCGGCGCGCGGCTCACGATCGACTGACGGCGGCGTCAGGCGCCCGCGGGCACGTCCACCGCCGCGAGCGGCACGTCCAGCCCCACCACGCCCAGCTCGACCCGCCGGATGCCGTCGCTCGGCACCGCGACCGACGCCCCCAGCCCGGCGGCCGTCCGGTCCCCCGTGCTCGTCCACGTGCCGACCACGGAGCGCCCGCCGTCCTCGTCGACGACGACGAGCTCGTACACGCCCTCCGCGAGCTCCGCCGCCGTGTACTCGCACCACCAGTCCAGCCGCGTGCCCCAGCCGGCGGCCGTGAGCGTCAGGTCGGCGGTCACACCGGACCCGCCGACGGGCGTCAGCGTCACGGTCCGCGCCTCGCCCGCGAGGACGGGCGGCGCGGCCTGCTCACCACCCACGACCGCGGCGCCGCCGAGACCGCCCGCGACGACGAGCCCCGCCGCGGCGACGCCCAGCAGGGTGCGCACGCGGGTGCGCCGCCGCCGCGCGCGGCCCGCGAGCGCCGCCAGCGGCACGACCGGCGCGAGGCCGTCGTCGCCGGCGGCGTCCGCCGGCCCGGGAACAGCCGGCGCGGCCGGTGCCGCGGCCGTCGCGACGTCCCGCGGGACCGTGCCGAGCAGCCCGGGCATGCCGGCCAGCTCGGCCACGGCCTCCCGGCACGGGGCGCACACGGCGAGGTGCTGCTCGTAGTCGCGGCGCTCGTCGGGGGCGAGCGCGCCGAGCACGTAGGCGGCGTCCCACTCGCGGTACGGGTCGGTGCCCGGGTTCATGAGGACACTCCCTTCTCCTGGAGCGCGAGCCGCAGCGCGCGCAGCGCGTAGTGCAGGCGGGACTTCACGGTGCCCTGCGGCACGCCGTGCTCGTCCGCGAGCTCGGCGACCGAGCGGCCGCCGTAGTAGGCGCCGACGACGACGGCGCGGTGCTCGGGCGTCAGGCCCTCGAGCGCGTCGGCGACGAGCCACGCGTCGAGGACGCGCTGCGTGCCGTCCGGCGTCGGCGCGTCGGGGACGCGGTCGGTGGCGAGCTCGCGGCGGCGGTGGGCGCTGCGCACGTCGTCGACGACGAGGTTGCGCGCGACCGTGAACAGCCACGCCCGCACCGAGTTCTCCGTGCGCGTGAGCACCTCCGGGTGCCGCCACGCGCGCAGCAGGGTCTCCTGCACGACGTCCTGGGCGCGCGCGTCGTCGGTCATGCGCGCGACGTACCGGTGCAGCTCGGTCGCGTGCGCGGCGTGCACGGCACGCAGCAGCTCGTCGGCGTCGGCGGTCATCGCTCCTCCCGTCACCCCGCGGCCGGGGCGAGGGCGAGGTCGAACTCGACCGTGCCGGTGTCCTCGACCTTGACGAAGCCGAGGTCGGGCGGGGTGATGCCGAAGTCCTCGAACGTGACGGGCACCGACCCCACCACCTGCACGGTGTCCCCCGCGGACGCGATCTGCGCGTCGACCGTCACGGGGCGCGTGACGTCCCGGACCGTCAGGTCGCCGACGAGCCGCGCGTCGGTCGCACCCGCGGTCAGCTCGGCCGGCTCCGTCAGCACGAACGTCGCCGTCGGGTAGGTCGCGACGTCGATCGCGGTGCCGCGGAAGTAGTCGTCGCGGCGCTGCTGGTCGGTGGCGATGCTCGCCAGGTCGACCTCGACCGTCGCCTCGGTGAGCGCACCGCCGTCGACCGTGACCCCGCCCGTGACCTGCTCCGTGCGGCCCGTGACGGTGACGTCCTCACCGCCCAGCACCTCCTCGAGCCGGTAGCCGGCGAAGGAGCCGTCGCCGACCGTCCACGTGCCGTCGAGCGTGGCCGGGTCGGGCAGGCCGCCGTCGGCCGCGGCCGCGTCGAGGGTCGGCGCCGCCTCGGCCACGACCGTGCTCTCGTAGATCCGCGGACCCACGACCGCACCCACGCCGGCCAGCACCCCCACCGCGACCCCCGCGCCCGTGAGCACCTTCGTCCGTCGCTGCATGGTCCCGCCTCCTGCTGCCGTCGTGGGTACTCGTACAGGAGACGAGACGGCGGGCCCGGAGGTTCACCGGGGTGCGGGGCGGCACGCTCTCGCGGGCGTCGACCGACCGGGCCGCGCGCGTACGCCGAGCACGGTCGTCGCCGGGCCCGCGGGGTGTCGGTCAACCGGCCGGCGCGCGCAGGCGGGCGCCCCGGTAGAGCAGCGACGGCAGGACGTACCCGCGCACCAGCACGCGGTCGAACGCGACGCCGGGCACGTCCGCGACGGCACGTCGAACCCCGTCGAACGGCGCCGCGCCGACGTCGTACAGGTACGCGCTCCCGCCGGGGCGCAGGACGCGCAGCACCTCGTGCACCGACCCGGCCAGCGGCTGCCAGTGGTGAAAGCTCATGGTGGACGTCACGACGTCGAAGGACGCGTCGGCGAACGGCAGCGCGGCGGCGTCCCCCCTGATCACGCGCGTGCGGTCCGCGAGCCCGGCGTCCGCCAGGAGGCGCGCCGCGTGGTCGACCATCTGCGGGGTCACGTCGACGCCCTCGACCCGCAGGTCGGGGCGGCGGCGCGCGAGCAGGCGCACGAGCCGCCCGGGGCCGCAGCCGACGTCGAGCGCTGCACCGCCGCGCGGCGCGGCCGCGGACGCGTGCCGCGCCGCACGGTGGTGCAGCGCGGTGAAGAACACGCCCGTCGACCGCTGGTAGCCGTCGGGCGACGTGTAGTCAGGCATCGGGCCCCCTCGGACGCGCCCAGGCTAGTCACCTCCGCGTCCGTGCGCGCGGGCCGTCCCCAGCCCCGGCGCCGTGCCGGGTGCGCGGTGTCGACACGGGACCCGCGCCGCCGGGAAGGTGGTCCCCATGACGCACGACGCGACCCCCCCGCCCGTCGTGCACGTGCTCCGCACCCCGCACCAGGACGTCGGCGCGGCGGGACTGGCCCTGCTGTCCCCCGGTGAGCGCGCGCGCGCCGACGCGTACCGCCGCGACGACGACCGCCGCCGCTCGCGCACGGCTGCGCTCCTGCTGCGGTGCGCGACCGCCGCGCTGACGGGCACACCCCCGGCGGCCGTGCCGGTCCACCGCCGCTGCGCCACGTGCGGGGACGGCGACCACGGGCGGCCGGGTCTGCCCGGCACGGGGTGGCACGCGTCGGTGAGCCACGCCGGCGCGTGGTGCGTCGTCGCGCTGACCCGGTCGGGGCCCGTGGGCGTCGACGTGGAGGTGCTGGTCCCGCTCGACGTGGCCGAGGTCGCACCGGGCGTGCTCGGACCGGGCGAGGTGGCCGCCGGCGCGGCGGCGCTGCTGCGGCTGTGGACGCGCAAGGAGGCGGTGGTCAAGGCCACCGGGCAGGGGCTGCGCACCCCGCTCGGCGAGGTGCTCGTGGGGCCGGCGGACGCACCGGCGGTGCTGCTGGCCTGCCCCGGCGTCCCCCCCGGCACCGGGGTGCTCCGGGACGTCGACGCGCCGCCGGGGCACCTGGCCGCGGTGTGCGTGCTGACCGCCGCCCGCCCGCCCGGGGCACGGCCGTCCCGCCTGGTCGTGCGGGGCGCCGCCGTGGCCGCGCCCGCCGACGCGGCGCACGTCCTGCCCGGGCCCGCCGGGGCGCCGACCGGTGCGGCGCCGTCTCCACCGGACGGTGGAGGGCGGTCCCCCCGGCACGCATGAGCATGGACGCCGACCGCCGGCGCGGGTGCGACGGGCACCTGCCGGCACCGGCCCGCCGGCGGCGACGAGGAGGCGCCCGTGCCCACGGCCCGCAGCTCGAACGGCGTGCGCACGCCGCCGATCACGACCGCCCGCCTCGCGAACGGGCTGCGCGCCGTGGTGGTGCCCGACCGGGCCACGCACGTCGCGTGCGTCGCAGTCGTCTACGACGTCGGCATGCGCGCCGAGCCGCCGGGCCGCACCGGCTTCGCCCATCTCGTCGAGCACCTCATGTTCGCGGGCTCGCGCCGGGCCGCACCGGGGGGACACGCCCGGTTCGTGCAGGGCGTCGGCGGCACGTTCAACGGGTCCACCGCCGCGGACCGCACGTGCTTCCACCAGGTCGTGCCGCCGGCCGCCGTCGAGCGCGTGCTCGCCCTCGAGGCGGACCGCATGGCCGGACCGGTGCTGACGCCGGACGCGCTCGCCGCCCAGCGCGCGGTCGTGCGCGAGGAGGTGCGCGGCAAGACGCTGCACCGCCCCTACGGCGGGTTCCCGCGCGTGCCCGTGTCGGCGCTGCTCTTCGACGAGTTCGCGTACGCCCACGACGGGTTCGGCTCCCTCGCCGACCTCGAGGCGGCGACCCTGGAGGACGCCGTGGCGTTCGTCGAGCAGCACTACCGGCCCCGTCACGCCGTCGTGGCCGTGGTCGGCGACGTCGACCCGGACGACGTGCTCGCCGCCGTGCAGCGGTGGTTCGGCGACCTGCCCGCGGGGGCGTCGGCGCCGGCCGCCCCGCGCGCACGGCCGGCGTCGCTCGCCGCGGACCGCACGGCCCGCTCGTGGGACCCGCTCGCGCCGGTCCCCGCCCTGGCGTGCGCCTGGCGCGTCCCCGACCCGGCCGACCTCGCCGCGTACCTGCCGTACGTGCTGCTGGCCGACCTGCTCGGCGACGGTGCCACGGGCCGGCTCGCCCGAGCCCTGGTCCGCCGCGCGGGCGTCGCCCACGCGGTCGGCGCGGGCCTCGACCTCGCGGGCGACCCGTTCGACGTGCGCGACCCCACCGGCCTCGTGGCGACCGCGTTCCTGCGGCCCGGTGCGGACCCGGCACACGCGCTGCGCCTGGTGGACGACGAGCTCGCCGCCGTCGCGGCCCACGGCGTGCCGGCGGACGAGCTCGAGCGGCTGCACGCGGTGGCGACCGCGCGCACGTGGGCGCGTGTCGAGCGTCCCGCACGCCGGGCGCTCGCGGTCGCGACCGCGCTGCTGCAGCGCGACCGGCCGTCGCTGCCGTGGGAGGTGCCGGGCCTGCTGGCGCAGGTCGGACCGGCCGACCTCCGCGCTGCGGCGGCCGACCTGGGCGCGGCTCCGCGCGCGGTGCACGTCGTGCTGCCCGGGGAGCCCGGTGCCGGACCCGGCTCCGCGCCGGACGCGACCGGACCGCGCGAGCGGACGTCCGCGGGGGCCGTCGCGTGACCGCCGGCGCCATGTCCCGGTCCGATCCGTCCACCGCTGCCCACCTCACCCCGGGCCCGGACCTCGCCGCACCCCTCGACCTGGCCGGCGCCCACGCTCGCACCGACGCCCCGCCGACCGTCCGCGTGCGCGCGGCCTCCGGGCTGGCGGTCGTCGCCGTCCGCCTCCCCACCGTGCCGCTCGTCGAGGTGCGTCTGCGGGTGCCGCTGCACGGCGCCGCGCCCGCGGGGGCCGTCCTGCTCGCGCACCTGCTCGCCCGGCCGGACCGCCCTGTGCCCGGCGGCACGCTGGCCGCGCAGGTCCAGCGGCTCGGCGGGCACGTCGCCGTCGGCGCGGACGCCGACGCGCTGCAGGTCTCCGCCGGCTGCCTGGCCGAGCACCTGCCGCGGCTGCTCGCGCTGCTGGCGCACGTGCTGGGCGAGGACGTGGCGCCGGACGGCGTGCCCGCGCCCGACCGCACCCAGGTCGCGCAGGTCGCGGCGATGGGGCGCGCGCAGCCGGCCCTGCGGGCCGTGGAGACGCTCAACCGGTCTGCGTACGGCGGCCGCCACCCGTACGGCCGGGCCGGCGCGGGGCCTGCCGAGGTGCTGGAGCTGCCGGCGCCCGAGGTGGAGGCCCTGCGCCGCGCGCGCGTGCTGCCCGGTGCGGCGACGCTCGTGCTCGTCGGGGACCTCGACCCGGACCGTGCGGCGGCCGCCGCGCAGGACGCGCTGCGGGGCTGGACGGGGACGCCGGCCGCCCCGCCCCTGCCGCCGGTGCCGCGCGACCTGTCCGGCCCCGTCGTGCTCGACCCCGTGCCGGGTGCGGTGCAGTCGTGCCTGCGGGCCGCGCTGCCCGTGGTCGGGCGCGCGCACCCGGACTACGCGGCGCTGCAGGTGGCCAACCTCGTCCTGGGCGGGTACTTCTCGTCGCGTCTCGTGCTCGACCTGCGCGAGCGCCGCGGCATCTGCTACGGCGCGCGCACGGCGTTCGTCCACGCCCACGCCGGCGCGCTGCTCGTGGCGTCGGTCGACGTCGGCCGGGACGCGACCGCAGAGGCCCTCGGCGCGCTGTGGGACCAGCTGGACGGCCTGCGGCGCCGCCCGCCGACGGCGCTCGAGCACGGGCACGCCCGCCGCCACGCGCTCGGGGCCCAGCAGCTCGCGGCGAGCACGCAGGGGTCGTACGCGGACCGCACGGTCGAGCTCGAGCACCAGGGGCTGGGCGCCGGCTGGGTGGCCGCGCACCTGGAGCAGCTCACCCGCGTGACCGCGCGGGACGTGGCCGCGGCCGTCGAGCGGCACCTCGACCCGGCACGGGCGGCGCTCGTGCTCACCGGCGACGCCGTGGTCGCCGCACCGCTGGCCCCGGTGGCCGCCGCGGTCGGCCGCGCGCTCCAGGTCCTGCCCGCGACCGGTACCGCCTGAGGCCGCCGCGCCGGGTCGCGTTCGCGGTCCGCCCCACGCGCCGGTCCCGCCTGCACGGCCCCGTACGCCGCCGCACCCCGACGCCCGGCGCCGGACACGCCACGGCCGGGCGGGGGCGTCGCCACCCGCCCGGCCGTGGGGGGATCAGCCGGCCAGGTAGTCCTGACGTGCGGCGATGAGCTCGCCGACGCCCATCTCACCGAAGCCGACGGAGGCCGTGGCGGCCTCCGCCTCGCTGTAGCCGAACACCATGTCCATCACCGCGTAGCCGGCCAGGACTCCCTGGAAGCCCGCCCAGGCGAGCGCCGGCGTGGCCAGCGTCGGGACGGTGCTCCTGGGCATCTCGAGCGGACGGACGACGTCGCCCTCGGTACCGCGGACGAGCCGGGTGGCGGCAGCCTCGATCGCGTTCATGCGTACTCCTCGTGGGTGGTGGGATGTGCACCGCCGACGCTAGGCAACGCGTCCCACGCCGACATCAACCGTTCTGCGGAGATCGTCGGCGGGCGCCCCACCGGCTGCCGAGGCGCGCCATGGTCGCCCAGTAGTCGTCCACGACGTAGGAGCCGAGCTCCGAGAGCTCGACCCACGTGCGCGGCCGGCGGTCGGCGTAGCCCTTCGTGATGGTGACGAGGCCCGCCGCCTCCAGGGTGAGCAGGTGGCTCGAGAGGTTGCCCTTGGACAGGCCGGTGGCCCGGTGCAGGTACACGAAGTCCGCCGCCTCGCACTCCGCGAGCGCCGACACCACGGCGAGCCGGGCCGGCTCGTGGACGAGCTTGTCGAGCCGGGCGAGCTCCGCGAAGGGCTCGCTCATGCCCCGGCCGCCGGGTGCGCGCCGAGCACCCGACGCAGGACGAGGTGGCACCACACGGCGATGACGACCTGCGCGAGCGCGACCGCCGTGAGGAGGACGGCCATCTGCGACAGCGGGTGCACGTCCGTGCCGGCCCAGCGCCCGAGCGGCAGCGCGGACGCGACGGCGCCCACGACGCCCGCCGTGATGAGCGGCGGCGCGAGCGGCCCGGCCCGCAGGCCCGCGACGACGACCACGGCGGAGACCACGAGCCCCTCCGGGCTGGCGTCCGTGCGCAGGTCGAGCAGGTGCACGACGAGCACGCCCGCGAGCGCGACGAACGAGACGAGCGCGTACCGCGACCCGACGCCGGCGTGCGGGCGCACCGACCCGTACCGCTCCCGGTACCGCCGGGCGGCGAGGGTTGCGAGGGCTGTGGCGAGGACGCCGAGGGCGACGACGCCGAACCGCCAGCCCGCGCCCTCGAGCACCGCGCCCGACGGCGTGGCGGCGAACATGAGCAGCGCGATCACGAGCATGCCGGGCGCGACGACCAGGCCCTGCAGCATCTCGTAGTGGGCGCTGACGAACCGCACGTCCTCGATGCGCTCGGCGGACACGTTCGACGTCATGGTGGCTCCCTCTGCTCGGCGTACCTCCAGCCTGCGCCGCGGACCGGTCCGTGCGGCAGACCCCTCGGTGCGGCCGACCGGGCATGGCCGGACGGGCAGGCTGCCGCGGACCGTCCGCACCTTCCGCACGCTCGCCGGCCTGCGGACGCTGGAGGTCCGCCCGCCGCCGGGCCGGCCGCGGCGACGCGCCGTGCGGCCGACACGGCCGACACGACAGGAGCACCGATGACCGCCACGTCGACCGTCACGCCCGCGCGGCGGGCCGTCCCGCCCCCGCTCGCCCCGCCGCCGCCGCTCACGCCGGACGACGAGCGGCGCGCCGGCGAGCTCATCAACTTCATGAGCGTGCTGCCGCAGGCGGCGCTGCGGGCGGTCGCGACGCTGCGGGTCGCCGACCTGGTCGCCGCGGGCGTCGACGAGGTCGGCGCGCTCGCGGCGCACGCGGGGGTGCAGCCGGACCGACTGCTGCGGGTGCTGCGCTACCTGGCCGTGCGCGGGTTCGTCGTCGAGGCCGCGCCCGGCCGGTTCGCGCTGACCGACCTCGGGCAGCTGCTGCGCGACGACCACCCGCTGGGCCTGCGGGCGCACTTCGACCTGCACGGCGTCACGCACCGCATGGAGCAGGCGTACGAGGGCCTGCTGGGCACGCTGTGCACGGGCGAGCCGGCGTACCGCGGCACCCACGGGCGCGACCTGTACGACGACGTCGAGGACGAGCCCGGGCGGACCGCGGCCTTCACGGCGCAGATGTCCTCCCGCGCGCAGCCGTCGGCGCGAGGGCTCGCTGCGCTGCCGGGCTGGGCGGACGGGCAGGACGTCGTCGACGTCGGCGGTGGCGACGGCGCCCACCTCGCCGAGCTGCTCACCGCGCACCCGCACCTGCGCGGCACGGTGGTCGACCTGCCCGCCACGTGCCGGCAGGCCGTGCGGCGGTTCGCGGCGCTGGGGCTCGGGGAGCGCGCGCGCACCGCCGCGGGCAGCTTCTTCGACCCGCTCCCCGCGGGGGCGGACGCGTACCTGCTGTGCAGCATCCTCATCGACTGGCCCGACGAGGACGCCGTGCGCGTGCTGACGCGCTGCGCCGAGGCGTGCCGGCCCGGCGGTGCCGTGCTCGTCGTCGACTGGCTCCGGGCCGAGGGTGCGAACCCCGTCGTCACCACGCACGTCGACCTGCACGAGATGGTGCTGGTCGGCGGGCGCGTGCGCACGCCGACCGAGGTCGCGGCGCTCGCCGCGCGCGCCGGCCTGCGGCACGTCGCCACGGCGCCGTGCGGGGCGGGGACCACGCTCCTCACGCTCGTCCCGGTGACCGACGGCGCGGCGGGCGACCCCCCGCGCTGAGCCGGTCCGCGCACGCCGCTGCGCCCCGGGTGGTGGGACCCGGGGCGCAGGTGCGTCAGGACCGGCGCGGCCGCCTCAGCCGCGCGCGCGGGCCCACGGCGTCGCCACGCCGGGTGCGGTCGGCGCGTCGGGGGGACCGGTCGGCGCGGGCTCGACGGCGTGGCTGCGCGCCCCCGCGGCGTCGGGCCCGGACAGCGCCGCAGCGGGCCACGGCACCGGCTCGGGACCCGCCGGGCACGTCACGTCCGCCCCCGGGCCGGATGCGTCGGCGGGCAGGGCGCCGTCGACGAGGTAGCGGACCACCACGGGGTCGACGCACGCGTCCCCGCGCACCAGGGAGACGCTGTGCTCGCGCCCGCCGTCGGACAGCACGAGCCGCGACGCCGGGAACGCGGCGTGCATCGCGAGCCCGCCGGACAGCCGCATGCCGGCGTCGTGGGTCGCGTGCACGACGAGCGCGGGCACCCGCCCGCCGTGCACCGCCACCGGGCGCGCCTTCACGGGCCACGCGACGCAGGGGGCGACGTACCAGACGTTGTTCCACGTCGCGAAGGGCGCCTGCGCGTGCGTCGCGGCCGCGTCCCGCCGCCAGCGGCGCCAGTCCCGGCTCCACCGGGCGTCGGTGCACTGCGCGGCGGTGTACGCCGCGTAGCTCGTGTCGTCCGGGTGGGCGCCGAAGTCCTGGTGCACGAGGCGCAGGAGCGTGGTGTCGCCGTGCACCGCGGCGTCCGCGAGCACCTGCCCGAGGATCGGCCAGAACGCCGTCTCCCAGCCGAGGTTGAGGAAGGTCGCCTCGAGCTCCCACGGCCCGACGACGCCGTCGACCGGCGCCTGCGCCGTCCGCGCGCGCAGCGCGTGGTACGCCGCGGCGACCTCGCCCTCCGTGCCGCCGAGGCCGTACGTCCCGTCGTGGCGCGCCGCCCACGCGAAGAACTCGTGCGCGCGGACGTCGAAGTCGCGGCTCTGGTCGAGGTAGTGCTGGTACAGGTCCCCGTCGGGCCGCAGGCTCGAGTCGAGCACGAGGCGGCCGACGGTGCGGGGGTGCAGCGTCGCGTACAGGGCGGCGACGTAGGCCCCGTACCCGTAGCCGGCGAGGTGCAGGGTGCGCTCGCCGAGCGCGCGGCGCACGACCTCGAGGTCCCGCGCCGCGTCCGCGGACGACAGGTGCGCCAGCAGGTCCCCGTGGGCGGCCGCGCACTCGCGGGCGTACCCGGCCGCGCCGGCCAGCATCGCGGCCTCCTGCGCAGGCCCCGCCGGGACGGGGTCGGGCTGCACCGGCGCCAGCTGGGCCGGGTCGCACGACAGCCTCGGCATGCTGCCGCCGACGCCGCGCGGGTCGACGCCGACGACGTCGTAGCGGGCCAGCACGTCGGGGGCGAGGCGCGCCGCGAGCATGCCCGCCGTCGACCGCCCGGGGATGCCCGGGCCGCCGGGCTGGACGACGAGCGAGCCGAGCCGCTGCCCCGCCGGCCCGTCGGCGGGCCGCCGCGCCACCGCGAGGGTCAGCCGCCGGCCGTGCGGGCGCCGGTGGTCGCGGGGCACCGCGACGTCCGCGCACTGCAGGCCGAGCGCGGCGAGGTCCGGCTCCACGCAGGCGCGCCACGCCA
This sequence comes from Cellulomonas shaoxiangyii, assembly GCF_004798685.1. Classification (NCBI taxonomy): domain Bacteria; kingdom Bacillati; phylum Actinomycetota; class Actinomycetes; order Micrococcales; family Cellulomonadaceae; genus Cellulomonas; species Cellulomonas shaoxiangyii. Next base: position 3,753,282 of record NZ_CP039291.1, read on the forward strand.
CCGGCGCCGGCGCACCGGTGGCTGTCGCCGCGTCCGTGCGTGCCGCCGTGCCCGCCACGCCGGGCGGGGCGGTCAGCACCGTGACGACGACCGCGACGACGAGCGCCGCCACGGCGGACCGGGGCGCCCGGCCGCCGCGGCGGGGCCGCGTCACAGCTCCCCCACGAGCACGGGGTCGGCCGGGTCGACGGTGCCCGCGCGCACGTCGGCGGCCTCCGCGGCGGCCGGGTCGTCGACGCCCGGGATCTCGTACAGCGCGGACAGCGCGAGCGTGCCCGCGACCACCGCCACGAAGGCGTGCCGGGCCTCCGGGTACCGCTCGTGGAAGTCCGCCATCGCGCGTGCCTGCGCGAAGTAGTCCTCGCGGTCGCGGTCGGGGTCGTAGAAGAAGCGCACGTAGGACAGGAAGCTCGAGATCATCCGCCGGTACCCGGCGTCGTACGCGGCGACCGCCTGCGCCTCCAGGTCGGGCCGGCGCAGCGCCACGTCGACGGCCGCGGCCGCCGGGTCGGCCCCGAGGACCGCGAGGCACACGCCGCCCGAGAACAGGGGGTCGATGAACGCGCCGGCGTCGCCCGCGGCCAGCCAGCCCGGACCGGCGAACCGCTCCGAGCAGTACGACCAGTCGCGCGTCGTGCGGTACCCGGACACGCACTCCGCGCCCTCGAGGAGGTGCCGCAGCTCGCGCGTGCGCGCACGACGCGAGTCGAACAGCTCCTGCAGCCCCAGGCCCGTCTCCTGCAGGGTCGACGTCGGGGTCACGAACCCGACGCTCAGGCGGCTCGTGCGGTCGTCCACCGGGATCGCCCAGAACCACCCGTCGTCCACCCGCTCGACGAGGATGTTGCCCCGCTGGCCCTCGGGCAGCGGGCGGGTGCCCTCGAAGTAGGTCCAGTACGCGACGTTGCGCAGGTCCTCCTGCCACTGCACCTGGGTGAGGCGGCGCGTGAGGACCCGGGCCTGGCCGGACGCGTCGACGGTCAGGCGCGCCCGCAGGTCCTGCTCCACCCCGTCGACCGACGCCCGCACGCCCGTGACACGCCCGTCCTCGACCAGCGGTGCGCTCACGGTCGCCCGCTCGAGCACCCGCACGCCGAGCTCGCGGGCACGGTCCAGCAGCAGCGCGTCGAACTCGTCGCGCCGCACGTGGTAGCTCGACGGGTACGGGCCGCCCGCCTCGGCGAAGTCGACGTTCCACAGGTCGCGGTCGGCTCCCCACACGAGGCTCAGCCCGTTCTTGCGCGGGAAGCCGGCGGCGGCGACGCGGTCGAGCACACCCAGCCGGTCGAGCACGCCGAGCATCCCCGTGATGAGGGACTCACCGATGTGGTAGCGCGGGAACGTCTCGCGCTCGAGGAGCGTGACGGCGTGACCGCGCTGCGCGAGCAGGCCGGCCGTCGCGGAGCCGGCGGGACCGCCGCCGACCACGAGCACGTCGGTCGGCGCGGGCGTCCCGCCCGGGGTCGTGGGCACGGTCATGGGGTCCTCCTGGGGTCGGTGCGGGACGGGACGGACGGTGCGTGGTCCAGGCGGCATGCCACGGTGCCGCCCGGCATGCGGTGGCGGTGCCGGGCGACCACCCGGTACACGCCGGCGGCGAGCCAGCGCACGGGCGGGGCGCCGAGGACGGCGCCGGCCCCGCGCCACGCGGCGGCCCCCCGGCCGGTCGCCCGGCGCAGCAGACCGGCCGCCGCGAGGGCCCCGCCGGCCGGGCGCGCACCCGGGGCGAGCAGGACCATCTCCCGGTCCGTCCGCCCCGGGGCGAGGCCGAACGCGGCGTGGTCGACGACGTACGACGCGACGGGCGTCGCGTCCGGGCGGACGTGGTCGTCCGCCCACGTGACGGCGCGTGTGCAGAAGCCGCAGTCGGCGTCGTACACGAGCAGGGCGTGCCCGGGCGCGATCGGCGGGCCGACGAGCGGCCGGGCACCGGTGGTCGGGGTCACGGGTCTCCTCACAGCCGACCGACGGCGTCCCGGCCGTCGATCTCGGTCTCGTCGGTCTCCATGTCGAGCAGCCCGGTCCGGTAGGCGCGTACGACGGCGTCCGTGCGGTTCCGGGCGCCGAGCTTGCGCAGGATGCTCAGCACGTGCGTGCGCACCGTCGCCGGCGCGATGAACAGGCGCTCCGCGACCTGCGCGTTCGAGCGGCCCAGCGCCATGTGCCGCAGCACCTCGAGCTCGCGCTCGGTGAGCGGCACCACCGGCCCGGGCACGGTCGGGCGCGTCGCGAGCCGGGTCACACCGGCCAGGAGCACGGGCGGCACGAACGGGTGCCCGGCGGCCACCGCGCGCACGGCCGTCACGACCTCCTCGCGCGGTGCGCCCGTGAGCACGAACCCGCGCACGCCGGCTCGGAACAGCTCGACGACCTGCGCGAGCGTGCCCGTCTGCGACGCGGCGACGACCACCACGCCCGCGCCCGCCTGCTGCGTGAGCCACCGGTGCAGCAGGTCGTGGCCGAGGGCACCGGCCACGGCGTGCAGCACGTGCACCACCGGGCCGGCGCCCACCGGCACGCAGGGCGTGCCGAAGGGCCGGGTCAGGACGGCGTCGATCCCCTCGGCACCCGTGAGGGCGGCCGTGAGGCGCGCCTGCCACACGTCGTCCTGCGGACCGGTGCGCAGCAGGACCACGGTCGTCATGCCGGGCCCCGGCCGATCGCGCTCACGGCAGCGGGTGCAGGTTCGAGAGGAAGAGCAGCAGCGGTGCGTCGCTCTCCTCGTGGCCGGTCGACCGGGCGATGAGGAACTGCGTGCGCCGGGCACCGGGCGGGTGCTCGCGCCCGTGCGTCGCGTAGTTCAGCAGCACCAGGTAGGTGATCGTGACCTGCAGGTCCTCCTTCTTCTGCAGGACCTTCGAGTCGAGCACGCGGATGATCTCGCCGATCGCGTCCATGACGACCTTCTCGGCGCGGCGGTCCGGGTGCCACAGGATCTGGCTGACGCGACGCTGCTCGGCCGGGAAGCACTCCTTCCACGGCGTGAGCGACCCGTCCGCGAGCTGGTCGCGGTAGAGCAGGTGCGTGTCGTGCACGCCCGGGTTGGGCGCGAAGAACCGCCACTCCGGCAGGACGATCCCCCAGCCGTCGAGCTTGTCCAGCGCCTTGAGACGACGGGTCGGCTCCTGCTTGACGACGCTCGCGAGGAACCACGACCCGAGCAGGGTGACGACGGCGCCCAGGCGCACGTCCGCGGCGGACGGTCGCAGCGCGCTCACCGGGCCACCTCCTCGGCCACGCCGACGGCCACGGGTGCCGGCGTCACGGCCGGCCCCTCCGCGCCGGGAGGCTCCGGCGGCGACGCGAGCGGCCGGCCCGTGCGCACCGCCGCCAGCACGTCGCGCACCGCGCCGACGACCGCGGCGGCGTGCTGCGCGTCGGTCAGCAGGCTGAAGTGGTCCGCGCCCGCGACGACCCGCACGTCGTGGTCGTCGGACAGCGCGGCGATCTCGCGCTGCAGGACGAGGTGCACGGGGTCCTCCGTCAACGTCCGCTCGGCGACCAGGACGCACACGGGCACGTCGCGCCGCAGCACGGACGTGCGCACCTCGTCGTTGACGAGTCGCGTCCATGCCTCGAACTCGGCGATCGCCGCCGTCCACGTCCGCCGCGCGCGGGACGCCGCCACGCCCGACGCGGCACGCTCCGGCGGGAGGCCCGCGAGGTTGAGCCGCTCCGCGGTGGCGGTGCGGCGCAGCAGCCCGACGGCGGCCCGCAGCTCCGCGTCGCGCAGGTGCTGCTCCACGCCGGTGAGCCCCAGCTGCTGGCGCGGGGAGCGCGTGAGCTGGTCGGGGTGCGACACGTCGGCGAGCACGAGGCCCGCCACCTCGTCGGGGTGCGCGGAGGCGAAGTGCCGCGCCAGCAGGCCCCCGTAGGAGTGCGCGACCAGCACGTACGGCGGCGCGTGCCCGGCGGCGGCCAGGGCGGCCCGCAGCTCGGCCACGCTGCTCGCGGCCGTGCGCGGCCGGGGGCTGGGCGACGACCTCCCGAGCCCGGCACGGTCGTAGGCCACCACGGGCGCGTCCGCGCCCACGGCGTCCTGCACCCACGACCAGATCTCCAGCGGGCACGCCATGCCGTTCTCCAGGACCACGGTGGGGCCCGGCAGCCCCGCACCCCGCTCCTCGACGTGCAGGCGCACGCCGTCCGCGTCCACGAACCGCCCCGGCGGCGGGTACCGGCGACGGTCCCGCCGTGTGCCGACGGCCTCGGCCGCGGCCCCGGCGGCGGCGAGCGCGCCCGTCGCGACGGCCACGGCCGCCAGGCCTCCCCAGAACTGCGTCTCCCTCATCGGACCCCCTCCGTGACGGCGTCCTCGCCGGCCGCGGGGTCGCAGCCGGCGTCGATCAGCTGGTGCCGCACCAGGCGGCGGTACGTGTCGTCCGCGAGCAGCTCCGCATGGGTGCCGCTCGCGCGCACCCGCCCGCCGTCCAGCACGTGGATCCGGTCGGCCTCGACGACGGTCGAGAGCCGGTGCGCGACCACGACGACGGCCCGCTCCCGAGCGACCTCGTGCACCGCGCGGCGCAGTGCCGCCTCGCTGTCGGCGTCGAGGTGCGCCGTGGCCTCGTCGAGCAGCAGCACGTCCGGCCGCAGCAGCAGCATCCGCGCGACCGCGACGCGCTGACGCTGCCCGCCGGACAGCGCGGCGCCGCGCTCCCCCACCTCGGTGCGGTCACCCTCCGGCAGCGACCGGACCCAGTCGGTGAGGTCGGCCCGCGCCAGCGCCTCGGCGATCGCGTCGTCGTCCGCGTCCGGCGCGGCCAGCAGGACGTTCTCCCGGATGGACGCGTCGAGGACGGCAGCGTCCTGCTCGACCAGCGCGACGCGGCGGCGCAGCGTGCCCAGCGGCAGCTCGCGCACGTCGCGGCCGTCGAGCAGGATGCGCCCGGCGTCGGCCTCCCAGAGCCGCGTCAGCAGCGCGAGCAGCGTGGACTTGCCCGACCCGGACGCCCCCACGAGGGCGGTGACGCCGCGCGCCGGCACGTCGAGGTCGAGGCCGTCCAGCACCGGCCGGTCCGGCTCGTAGCCGAACGTCAGCCCCCGCACCCGCAGCACCGCGTCCGCGCCGGCGTCGGCCGGGGGCGCCGGCGGCACCGGCGCGCCGGCGGCCGCCGCCTCGTCGGGGAGCGCCAGCACGTCCGCGACGCGGGCCGCGGCGGCCATGCCCTGCTGCAGCTGCGCGAGCGCCCCGAACAGCGCCACCAGCGGCGAGATGAGGTAGAAGAGCAGCAGCAGGAACGACGCGAGGTCCCCGAGCGTGAGCGTCCCGGCCGCCATCCGGACGGCGCCCAGGGTGAACACGAGCGCGAAGGTGGCCTGCACGCCGCCGTTCGCGACGGGCGTCATGAGCGCCGCCAGGCGCAGCGAGCGCACGCCGCTGCGGTGCGCGGCCTCCGCGTGCCGGCCGATCCGCTCGGCCTCGCGGTCCTCCGCCCGGCTGAGCTTGAGCGTCGCCACCCCACCGAGCGCGCGCTGCAGGGCAGCGGACAGGTCGCCGACCCGCTCGAGCATGTCCTGCGTCGCTTCGCGGATGCGCCGCGAGACGAGCAGGGCGGCCCCGGCGGTGAGCGAGATGCACAGCACGAGCACGCCGGTGAGCACGGGGTCGACCGCCACCATGAGACCCACGGCGCCGAGCACCGTGACGACGGACAGCACGAGCACCGCGAGCGCCTGCGTGAGGGACGTGCGCAGCGCCGAGGTGTCGGACACCAGCCGGCTGAGCGTGTCCCCCAGCCGGCGGCGCGCGTGCTCGGCCATGGGGGCGCGCAGCAGCGCGAGGGCCAGTCCGCGGCGCAGGTCGAGGACGACCCGGCTGCCGGAGACGCCGAGCACGTACGCCTGCACGCCGAGCAGCACGGCCTCGAGCAGGAAGACGCCGACCAGTGTGGCGGCCGTGGCGGTGCGCGCTCCGCCCTCCTGCACCTCGCCGACCACCCGGCCGATGAGCACCGGCTGGCTGAGCGATGCGGCCGCCGCGAGGACGCCGATCGCGACGGCGCCCAGGAGCGCGCGCAGGCGCGGCCGCAGCAGCGCCAGCACGAGCGCGCCCGGGCCGGCCTGGGCACCTCCGGGCGGCGCGGGCGGAGGAGTCCCGGGCGCAGGCGGGGCGGGCGGGGTTCCGGGCGCCCGGGCGGCGCCGGCCGGGACGTCGGCGCGGGCGGCACCCGCGCCGGCCACGGCGGTCACCGCTCCCGCAGGCGGCGCAGCGCGCCACCCACCCGCAGCGCGAGGTCCCGCGGGTCGTCCGGCGACAGGTGCCGCGCGCACGCGACCACGGCCGGGTACGTGCCGACGAACGCCCAGACGAAGCGGTTGAGCCCCATGAACGCGGCGTTGCCGAGGTGGAACGACGCCCCGAGGCCGAGCAGCCCCCAGCCCGACGCCTTCGGCGCGACGAGCACGAGCGGCAGGACGACCTCGCCGGCGATGACCGCCCAGCCCGCGACGGTCGACAGTGCGCGGCGGTCCTTGAGCAGCTCGTACACGCGGCGGTCGCCGTAGACCTTGGTGCGGAAGATGCCGGGCATCGCGAGCCCCGTGCGCCAGGACGGACCCGCGGCCTTCGCGAGGCCCGCCGCGAGGTACGACAGCGTCGTCTGCCCCGCGAGGAACCAGGCGACCGCCTGACGCACGCGCTCGTCGGCGGGCAGCACCCGCGCGACGAACAGCGACGCGTACGTCAGCAGCGTCATGTGGTCCGTGCCGTCGGTGCCGTACCGGATCCGGTAGTGCAGCGCGTACGTGGTCGCGGACAGGTACCCGACCGCGATCGTGCGGGCCCGCGCCGGGGACGCGGGGTTGAGCAGCACGAGGGCGGCCAGCAGGCGCAGCGCGAAGATCACGTGGATGCCGGGCGGCTTCGCCAGCACGTTCAGTGCGTCGGCGCGCCGGCGGGACGCCGCCTTCATGCGCGTGCGCTCCACGTCCCAGCTGAGCAGCCCTTTGTCGCCCAGCTGGCCGGGACGCGCGAGATATTCCAGCGCGGTCAGCGCGATTCCCACGGAGGTGATCGTCTCGACCTGTTTCAGCGCACGCTCGAAAGGCGCGACGGAATTGGCTGCCATGAGCCCCCCGCTCGTCGTGACGCCGGCGGTCACCGGCGGCCGCGACCATCGTGCGCGTTCCCGGGAATTACCACCAATGCCCCTGCGGCGGCTTGCCCGGCTACGGCCGCCGTAGCCGATCGGGCAGGGGGCCGCGCACCGCCCGACCTCGGTACCCCGACGCACGGCCGGGACCCGTGGTGCGAGGGCCCGCACGCCGGCGCCGGCGCGCACGCCCGGTGCCACGCGGGGCCGGCGCGCGGCGCTCCCGACCGGACGCAGCACGACGTGGGCCGCACGGGACGTTCCCGTGCGACCCACGTCGTGGTAGGTCAGAGGCGCCGTACGGACCGACGGCGATCCGGTCAGCCGCGCAGCAGCTCCGCGCGGCCGTGCAGCAGCTCGTCGGCCGACAGGTCGGCACCGTTGTCCTCGACCATGGTGACGAAGGCCGCCTCCACCGACGTGCAGCCGTTCTTGTAGCAGTGGTACGCGGCGCCGGCCGCCATCCCCGCCGCCCACGCGACGGCCACGGGGGTCAGCACGGGAGCGGCCACGGCCACCGGCTCGAGCGGCGCGATCACCGCCTCGCCCTCCGCCGGGACGAGACGCTGCGCGGCATTCTCGATGCTGTTCATGTTTTCCTCCACGGGGTCGGTTCCGCCGGCGCCTCGTGCTCCGGCGAGAACGACGCTACGAGCGCGTCCCGACCGCGGCATCCACCATTGTGCTGGAACACGCGCGCGCATTTGCGAGCGCCTGCACGTCTACCTTTCCGTGGTCCGTGACGGGCAGCCGGTCGTGCCGCACGACCCGGTCCGGGACGAGGTGGCGCGGCACCGCGGCGGCCAGGTGACGGACCACGTCGCCGGGCGCCAGCGCGGCGCCGGGCACGGTCGCGTAGTCGGCGGCGAGCAGGGCCGTGCCGTCGGGCGCCGCGACCACGTGCACGACGGCCTGCAGCACGTCGGGGTGCGCCCGCAGCACGGCCTCCGGCTCGCCCAGCTCGACCCGGAACCCACGCAGCTGCACCTGGCGGTCGCGGCGGCCGAGCACGTGCAGCTCGCCGTCCGCGTCGAGCAGGCCCCAGTCGCCGCTGCGGTAGGCGCGGCCGCGCGGACCGTCGACGAACCGCTCGCGGTCCAGCTCGGGGCGGTCGAGGTAGCCGTGCGCCACCGACGCGCCCGCGACGAGCAGCTCGCCCGGGGTGCCGGGTGGCACGGGCGTCAGGTGCTCGTCGACGACCGTGACGTCGAGGTGGTCCAGCGGCCGGCCGGCCGGCGTGGCGCCCGGCACGACGGCCCGCTCGCCGCCCGTCAGGTAGCGGTGCGTGACGTGCACCGTGGTCTCGGTGATCCCGTACATGTTCGACACCCGCGCCGCGGGAGCGGCACCCAGGCGCCGCCAGCGCGCCACCGCGTCGAGGTCGACGGCCTCCCCGCCGAGCACGACGTGGCGCAGGTCGGGCAGCGGGCGCGGGGCGTCGACGAGCGCGCCGACCAGGTGCCCGAACACCGTCGGCACGAGGTTGAGGACGCTGACCTGCTCGGCCACGAGCAGGTCAGCCAGCGCGCCCAGGTCCCGCGTGAGCGCGCGCGGCACGACGACGGCCTGGCCGCCGGACAGGAGCGACCCGAACATCTCCCACACCGAGAAGTCGAAGGACGCGGAGTGGAAGAGCGTCCAGACGTCGTCCTCGCCGGTGTCGAGCCGCCCGGCGCACGCGTCGAGGAGCGCCAGCACGTGGGCGTGGCCGACGAGGACGCCCTTCGGCCGGCCCGTCGAGCCCGACGTGTGGATGACGTAGCAGGTGTCGTCCGGCACGCGGTGCGGCGGTCCCGCGTCCGCCGACGCGCACGGGTGCACCCGCGGACGGCCCGCGGCGTCCGGGACCACCACGACGGCCAGGCGCGCGTCCTGCTCCACGAGCTCGCGGCGCGCCGGCGGGTACGTCGGGTCGACCGGCACGTAGGCGCACCCGTGGCCGAGCACGCCCAGCAGCGCGGCCACGAGGCCCGCACCCCGGGGCATGCGCACGCCGACGAGCGATCCCGGCGCCACGCCCGCGGCGGCGAGACCGGCGGTGACGTCGGCCGCGTCGGCCGCGAGCTCGGCGTAGGTGAGCCAGCGCGTCCCGTCGACCAGCGCGACCGCGTCGGGGCGGCGCGCCACGACCGCGGCGAACCGTGCGTCGACGCGGTCGGCCGACCCCGTCACCGCGCACCCGCCGGGGCCGGGGTCACGAACCCCGCGTCGGCGAGGTGGCGCAGGTAGCGGCCCACGAGTTCGGCGTCGACGGGGACGCCGGCCGCGTCGGGCCCGGCCAGGCGAACCGCCTCGTCGGTGGCGTACCGCCCCTCGCGCCGCCCCGCGTGCAGGTCCGCGAGCCACGGCTCGAGCACGGCCAGCACCATCGCCCACGTCGAGCCCGGGTCGTCCGCGGCGAGCCGGCGCAGGCCGCCCGCCCACGGGTCCAGCGGCACCGTACGGGCCGGCACGCCGAGGTCGCCCAGCGCCTCGGCCAGGACGGGGAAGGTGAAGCGGGACCGGCTCGCGACGGTGAGCCACCGGCCGGTGGACGCCGCCGACGCACCGGCGGCGACGACCGCGCGGGCCGCGACGTCCACGGGCATGAGGTCGATCTCGGCCTCCGTGTCGGGGACCTCGCCCAGCGCGACGCACGCGCGCAGCACCTGGCTCAGCACGTCGCCCAGCTTCCAGCGGCCCGTCACGCTGTCGCCCGCCATGCGGCCCAGCCGGTGCACGGTCACGGGCAGCCCTCGGTCGTGCGCGAGGCCCACCACCTGCTCGGCGACCCACTTGGACTGCTCATACCCGTTCTCCAGCCCCGGCGGGACCGGCCCGAGCCGGCCCTCCGGATGGTCCGCGCCGCCCGGCTGCCACCCGCCGTGCACCGCCGTGGACGACACGTGGTGCACCCGGGCGCCCCCGAGCGCCGCGAGGCGCAGCACCTCGACCACCCCCTGCACGTTGGTCGGGGCGAGCCGGCGGTACGGCGGGAGGAAGTTGACCGACGCGCCCGCGTGCAGCACGTCGTCGACGCGCCGCGCGAGCGTGCGGAACGTCTCCTCGTCGAGGCCGAGCAGCGGGCGCGCGAGGTTGCCGCTCACCACCTCGACGCGGTCCGCCGCGTCCTCGTCGCCGCCGGACGCCGCGAGCGCGGCCAGCACCCGCTCGCGGCCCGCGTCGGCACGCCCGCGCACGAGGCAGACGACGTGCGCGGGCGTGCCGCGCAGCAGCGCCGCGAGCAGTGCCGCACCGACCGTGCCCGTGGCGCCGGTGAGGAGCACCCCGCCCCGGAACCCCGGGCGCGGGTCGGCCGCGCCGGCCGCGGCGCGCCGCACGTCGTCGTCGAGGCGGACGTGCGCCGTCAGGTCGGACGCGGGGCCGTGCGGCTGGTCGGGAGCCCGGTCGGCCCGGTGGCCGGACGTGCGCGCCGGCGCGGTGCCGGACCCGCCCGCCGCGCCGGCCGGGGCGTCGGCGGGCGCCGCGGCCGCGGCCAGCAGCGCGTCGACCGTGCGCGCCAGCCCGGCGACCGTCGGCCGCTCGAACAGCACCCGCAGCGGCACGTCGACGCCCAACCGCCGGGCCAGGCGGTTGACGACACGCGTGCCGAGCAGCGAGTGCAGACCGAGCTCGAGCAGGTCCTGCCCGCGGCCGAGTGCGGGCTGGTCGAGGAGCTCGGCGAGGACCGCCGCGACCTCCGTCTCCGTCCCGGCGCGCGGGGCGGCCTCCGGCGGGCCGTCGACGGCGTCCGCAGACGACCCTGCGGCGGGGTCCGGCACCGTCAGGTCGGGCACGTCGCCGAGCAGCCCTCGCAGCGCCGCGACCGTGACCCGCCCGTCGTGCGCGCCCGCGTCCGCCAGCGCGTCCACGACCCGCACGGTCGCCTCGAGCAGGGCCCGCGCGGCGCCCGCACCCACCCGGCGCGTGTCGTGCACGAGGCGGAGCGGCAGGTCGCCCGGCGGGACCACCAGGCTCAGGGGCACGTGGGGGCGGCTGTCCATCGCGACGCCGACGAGCCGCGGCCCGTGCGCGCCCAGGTCGACGGCGGGCAGCGGGACGTTCATGTGCTCGACGAGGGTCTCGACCAGCTCGGCGCCGGCGGGCGTGCCCGCCACGCGCTGCACGTCGGCGAGCGGCACGTCGAGGTGGTCCCGCACGCGCTGCACCGTCGCCTGGACGCCCGCCAGCCAGTCGTCGACCGGCGCGTCGTCGCTCACGTGCACGCGCACGGGGACGGTCGCGAGCAGGCAGCCCACGACGCCCTCGACACCGGAGACGTCGGCGGGGCGGTGCGCGAACGTGGTGCCCGCAGCGACGTCGTCCCGTCCGGTCGCCGCCGCCAGGACCAGCGACCACGACGCCTGCACCACGCTGTGCCGGCTGACGCGCGCGCGCCGCGCCGCCCGGTCGAGGCGCTCGGCCACCGCGCCGGCGTCGACCTCGACGAGGCCGTGCGGCAGGTCGCCCGCGGCCTCGCCCGCGTCGGCGCTCCGCACGGGCGGCGGTGGCACCCAGCCGGCCGTCTCGGCGCGCCAGAACGCGAGCTCGTCCGGGTCGCCGGCCCGCCGCGCCCACCGCTCGACGTAGGGGCGCAGCGGCGGCGCGGGCGGCAGCACCGGCACGCGGCCGGCCGCGAGCGCGCGGTACGCCGCGACGAACTCGCCGCACAGCACGCCGACCGACCAGCCGTCGACGACGAGGTGCGACATGCGCAGCGCGACGACGTGCGCGTCGTCGCCGTGGTGCACGAGCGCGACGCGCAGCAGCGGCGGCCGCTCGAGGTCGAGGCCCGCCCGGCGCTCCGTGTCGAGCAGGTCACGCAGCCGCCGCTCGACCTCCGCGGGCGGCGCGCCGCGCCAGTCGAGCTCCTCGTGCGGGAGCACCACGCCCCGGCGGACGACCTGGACGGGCACGCGCACGTCGCGCCAGTGCACACCCGTGCGCAGCGACGGGTGGCGGTCGACGACGAGCTGCCACGCGTCCCAGAACGCCGCGCCGTCCAACGGGCCGGCCAGGCGCAGGAGCGTCTGCTCGACGTAGGCGCCGTCCTGCGGCGCGCGCAGGCCGTGCACCAGCATCCCGCGCGGCACCGGTGCGAGCTCGTAGATGTCCTCGACGTCGATCATGCGCTCACCTCGGCGACGGGCCCACCGACGCGCAGGGCGTCGGCGAGCGTGCGGAGCAGGCCCTCGCGGGAGGGCCGCAGGAAGAAGTGGTCCCCCGGGAGCAGGTGGCGCCGGAAGGGCCCGGTGGTGGCCGCGGCCCACGCGTCGAGCGCGGCGGCGGTGACGCTGCGGTCGGCGGTGCCGCCCAGGGCCGTGACCGGGCAGCCGACGCCCGGGCCGTCGCGCCACAGGTAGGAGTCGGCGACAGCGAAGTCCGCGCGGAGGACGGGCTCCATGAGCGCCATGAACCCCAGGTCGTCGAGCAGCTCGCGGGGCGTGCCGTTGAGGCGCGCGAGCCGGTGGCGGAACCGCTCGGGCGACAGCTGCGCCACCTGCACGACCGGCCCGGGCCAGCGCGGCCCCCGCATCGCGGCGACGACGAGGTGCTCCGGCCGCAGCCCGTGCGCGTGCTCGAGCGCCCGGGCCAGCTCGAACGCCAGCACCGCGCCGTAGCTGTAGCCGAGCACCGCGAAGGGCGCGGGCCCGTGCGCGACGCGGTCCCGCAGCACGGAGCCCACGACGTCGCGCACCACCGGCTCCAGGCGGTCGAGGGGCTCCTCGCGCAGGCGGGAACCACGGCCCGGCAGCTCGAGCGGGACGACGTCGACGCGGGGTGCCAGGTCGGGCCCCCAGTCCGCGAACACCCGGCCCGACCCTCCCGCGTAGGGGAGGCAGTACAGGCGCAGGGGGGTCACCGCGCACCGCCCAGCAGCACCGACGCGAGCGTGCGCAGCTGCATGTTCGTCGTCCCCTCGTAGATGGTGCCGACCTTCGCGTCGCGGTAGAGCCGCTCGACGGGGTGGGCGTCGGTGAAGCCCGCGCCGCCCAGCGTCTCGACCGCCTGCGACGCGGCCCGCTCCGCCACCTGCGAGGCGAGCAGCTTGGCCGTCGCGGCTGCCGCCATGCGCTCCGCGGGATCGGGGTGCTCCATGAGCGCGACGCCGTCGTGCACGAGCAGGCGCACCGCGCGCACCTCGGCGGCCAGCTGGGCGAGCGGGAACTGCACGCCCTGGAACGTGCCGACGGGCACGCCGAACTGGCGGCGCTCCTGCGCGTAGGCGACCGCCGCGGCGAGCGCGCCCTCGGCGAGCCCGAGCAGCTGGGCAGCGATGCCGAGCTTGCCGATGTTGAGCGTCTCGACGGTCACGTGCTCGCCGTCGCCCACGCCGCCGAGCACCTGCTCGCGGCCCACGCGCACGTCATCGAGCACGACGTCGCACGTCGAGCTCGCGCGGATGCCGAGCGTGCGCACCGGCGGCTGCACCGACACGCCCGGCCGGTCGCGGTCCACGAGGAACGCCGTGGTGCGCCGGGCGCCGCCCCCGTCGGCCGCGTCGGGCCCGTCCAGGACCGCGGCGAACACCACCAGGACCCCGGCCTCCCGCGCGCTCGTCGTCCACGCCTTGCGTCCCGTCAGCCGGTAGCCGTCGCCGTCCGGGACCGCGACGGTGGTCAGCGCGAACGCGTCGCTGCCGGACCCCGGCTCGGACAGCGCGTACGCGCCCACCGTGCCGGTCGCCAGCCGCGGCAGGTACCGCCGCCGCTGGTCGCCCGTCCCGTGCCGCAGCAGCGCCGCCGCGACGAGCGCGTTCTGCACGTCGACGAAGACCCCGACGGCCGGGTCGACGCGGCTGATCTCCTCGATGGCCACGACCACGTCGAGGAGGTCGCCCCCGTGCCCGCCGTACACGCGCGGCACCTCGACCGCCAGGAGGCCCGCCCGGACCAGCTCCGGCAGCAGGTCGGGGTCGATGCGCGCCTGCGCGTCCATGGCGGCCGAGCGCGGCGCCACGTGCGTGCGGGCGAACGTGCGCACGTGCGTCCGCCAGGCATCCCGTCCGGGCGGCAGCACGCTGAGCGACGCCAGCGGAGCCGCGGGTGCGGGTGCCGCGGCCCGCGTGGGCCCGGCGACGACGGTGACGACCGGCGCGCTCACCGCGCACCGTCCTGCGTGAGCGCGGCCAGCAGGCCGGTGAGCTCGTCGTCGTCGAGGCCCGACATCGGGAAGTCGCCGGCCGTGACGCCCGCCGTCCCGTCCGCCGCCGTGCAGCCCGCCGCGAGGTCGGTCAGCGCCGCGGCCAGCGCGGACGCGGCGGCGCCGGCCGCGTCGACGTCGGCGGCGGCCACCGAGAGCCGCAGGCCGTGGCCCGTCAGCACCGCCGTCACCACCACCGGGTGGGTGCGGACCGCGCCGGGCAGCACGTCGAGCACCGGTCCCGCGGTGGCGTCCGAGGCATCCGGGGCGGCTGAGCCGGGCGCGCCTGCGCCCGTCAGCCCGCGCCCGTCCACGACCCGCAGCAGCACGTCGCCGGGCGGGTCCCCGGCCGCGCCGGCCGCCGCGACGGCCGCCCGTGCGCGGTGCTTGGCCGCGGCGAGCCACCCTGCGACGTCGGGGCCGTCGCCCGCACCCGGGTCGCCGCCGGCAGGCACGGCCGCCGTCCAGCCGAACGGCCCCGCGGTGCGGTGCAACGCGCCGGCCGGCACCGCGTCGCGCCCGTCGACCACGAGGTCGACGCGGAGGCCCGCACCCAGTCGGTCGACCGCCGCGAGAAGGACGTGCGTGGGCTCCGCGCGGTGCGCCGCCCACGCGCCGTCGAGGAGGGCGGCGCTCGCGTCGGCCTCCCACCCGACGCTCGCCACGGCTGTCGCGTCCGCGCCGACGGGCAGCGGGTGCCGCGGCACGTCCGGCAGCGCGCCCGCCCAGGACGTGAACGCGTCCTCGGGCAGCGCCGGGACGACCTGCTCGCCGCGGACCAGCGTCACGACGGTCCGCGCGAGCGCGTCGGCCAACAGGCGGCACGACGGCGCGTCGACCACCAGCTCGCTGAGCACCCACACCAGCGACCGGCCCTGCGACCCGCGGTCGAGCAGCACGAGCTTCGTGGCGGGGCCGTGCACGGTGTCCAGCTCGTCGTGCAGCTGCGCGACGACCTCCTCGGCCGCTGCGGGGCGAGCCTGCGGGTCGAGGACGCCGAGCTCGACGAGCGCCACGTAGTCGTCCTCGTCGGCCGCGGGTGCGACCGCCTGCCGGGCTCCGTCCCCGTCGGCCACCACGCGCAGGCGCAGCGCGTCGTGCGCGTCGAGCAGGTGGCGGAACGCCGCGCGGGCGACGTCGGGGCAGACGTCGGCCGACACCGGCAGCTCCACCCGGAACGCCCCGGGCGCCGTCCCGCCGGACGCGCCCGCCAGGACGGCGTCCTGCAGCGGCGTGAGCGCCACCGTGCCGCCGCCGCAGGCGGCCGCACCGTGCCGGGCCCGCTCCTCGACGAGCACGCCGAGCTCGGCGATCGACGTCGCCTCGAACAGGTCGTGCAGCACGACCGGCACGCCCTCGCGGCTCGCCCGGTTGACCACCCGGACGCCCGCGATGGAGTCCCCGCCGAGGTCGAAGAAGCTCGCGTACGGGTCGACCTCGGCCGCGCCCAGCACCTCCCGCGCCAGCTCGGCGATCCGGAGCGCGGCGGGCGTCAGGTCGGGCCGCACGGCCGGCGCCGCCGGCGCACCCCCGCCCGCGACGAGCGCCGCCAGGCGGCTGCGGTCGACCTTGCCGTTCGCGCTGAGCGGCAGGGCGTCGAGGACCTCGAGCGCGCCGGGCACCATGTAGTGCGGCAGCACGGTCGCGACGTGCGCGAGCACGCCGGCCGCGACCGCCGGCGGGTCGGCGTCCGGTCCGCCGGCGTCCGGGGCGAGGACGACGCCGGCGACCAGGCGCCGGTGGTGCCGCTCGCCGACGGCGGCCGCGACCGCGCCCAGCACCGCGGGGTGCCGCTGCAGCACGGCCTCGATCTCGCCGAGCTCGATGCGGTACCCGCCGACCTTGACCTGGAGGTCGACGCGGCCGAGGAACTCCAGCGTGCCGTCCGGCCCGCGTCGCGCCAGGTCGCCCGTGCGGTACAGCCGCCGGCCCGTCACCGGGTGCGTGACGAACGCTGCGGCGGTGCGCTCCGGGTCGTCCCAGTACCCGTCGGCGAGGCCGGTGCCGCCGATGTACAGGTCGCCGGTCACCTCGACCGGGCACTCCTGCATCCGGTCGTCGAGCACATGCAGGGTCTGGTTGCGCAGCGGCCGGCCGTACGGGATCGAGTCCCACGCGGGGTCGACCTCGTCGACCTCGTGCAGGACCGACCAGATGCCTGCCTCCGTCGCCCCGCCCAGGCTCACCACGCGGCACGCCGGCGCGACCGCGCGGAGCCGGTCCGGCAGGTCCACGGGGATCCAGTCGCCGCTGAGCAGCGACAGCCGCAGGCCCCCGAGGCCGGCGTCGGCACCGCCCTCCACGTGCTCCACGAGCATCTGCATGAGCGCGGGCACCGAGTTCCACAGCGTCACGCCGTGCGTGCGCACCAGCTCGAGCCAGCGGGCCGGGTCCCGGCGCGCCGCCGGCTCCGGCAGCACGAGCGTGCCGCCGGCACCGAGCACGCCGAACACGTCCCACACCGACAGGTCGAACCCGAGGGACGACAGGCCCAGCACCGCGTCGCCCGGGCCGACGCCGAAGCGCTCGTCCACGTCGACGCACGTGTTGACCGCCGCGCGGTGCGAGACCACGACGCCCTTCGGCAGGCCCGTGGAGCCGGACGTGTAGATGACGTACGCCGTGTCGCCCGGCTCCACCAGCGCACGGGGCGCGTCGTGGCGCCGGGGGGCCCCGGCGCCTGCGAGCACGGGCACGGCCGTCACACCGGCGGGCCGCGCACGGTCGTCGTCCTGCGCGACGACGACGACGCGGCAGCCGCCCAGGCCGACCACCTGGTCCTGGCGTGCGGCCGGTGCGCTCGCGTCGACCGGCAGGTACGCGGCGCCGGTGAGCAGCACCGCGAGCGCGGCGACCACCTGCTCGGCGGACTTGTCCACCGTCACGGCGACCCGCTGCCCCGGCCCGACCCCCAGGTCGCGCAGCTGCCAGGCGAGGCCGCACGCGCGCTCGTGCAGGTCGCGGTACGTCACGGGACCGGCGGCGTCGACGACCGCGACGGCCTCCGGCGTGCGGACGGCGTGGTCGATCAGGCGGGTGTGCAGCAGCCCGTCCGGCACGGTCCCGGCCGTCGCGTTGGCGGCCTCGACGACCTCCCGGTCCCCCGCCGGCAGCAGGTCCGGCGCCGCGTCCCACGCGCCGCCGTCCGGGTCGCCGAGCGCCTCCAGCAAGGCGCGGTACGCCGCGAACATCGCGTCGACGACGCCCTCGCGGAACAGGCCGTCGACCGCCGGGAACCCGACGACGAGGCCCGCCTCGACCTCGAGCGCCGCGGCGTCGAGCCACACCTGCGGAGTCTGGATGATCTCGTGCGCCAGGTCGCCGAGCCAGTCGACCATCGACGTGCGGTCCTCGCCGACGCTGTTGACGAGCGTGCTGGTGAAGACGACGGGCATGAGCGCGCCGGACCCGTCGCCGCGGACCCGCGCGAGCTCGCGGAGCACCTCCACGCCGTTGACCCAGCGGTGCTCGAGGTCCTGCCAGCTCTGCTCCTGCAGGGCGCGCGCGACCTGCAGGACGGTCGGACGGTCGGCCAGGTCCACGGGCAGCAGCCCGAACGACGCGAACCCGCCGGCGATCTGCTCGACGTCCTCGTGCACGGGCAGGCGCACGTTGCTCGTCACGTTGAGCGTGAACGCCGCCGTGCGGCTCCACCGCCCGAGCACCAGCGCGTACGACGCGAGCAGCACCGTCGAGGGCGTCAGCCCGTGCCGCGCGGCGCGCGCGGTGACGCGGTCCCAGACCTCCCGCTGGATGCGCGCGGTGCGCGGGCTGAACCGCGGCGTGCGCACCTCCTCGGGCGCCACGGCCAGCGGCAGGTCGGGCGCCGGCGGCAGCTGCGCGACGCGCTCGCGCCAGTACGCCAGGCTGCGCCGGTACCGCTCGGTCTCCTTCATGCGCGCCGACGCGAGCTGGTAGTCGCGGAAGGACAGGCCGAGGGCCGGCAGCTCGCGCGCCGGGTCCTCGTACATCGCGCGCCAGTCGCGCAGCAGGATGCGGACGCTGCCCATGTCGGCCATGACGAGCTCGAAGCCGAGGAAGAGGCGCGTCACCCCGCCGGGCAGCTGCACCGCGCGCACGTCGAACAGCGGCCACCGGTCGAGCGGGCGCATCTCGTGCGACAGGGCGGTGCGCATGTCCGCGAGGTGCTGCTCGCGCTCGGCGGCGGGCACGTCACGCAGGTCGGTGACGCCGATGCGGTACGGCTCGACGTGCGGCAGCACCTGCTGCAGGCCGTCCTCCCGGATCACCGCGCGCAGCATCGCGTGCCGGTCGACCAGCCGGTGCAGCGCCGCCTCGAGCCGCGGCAGGTCGAGCGTCGTGCCGTCGACCTCCCAGTACATGTGCGCGCCGACCTCGCCGAGGGCGAACGTGCTCATCCGGCCGAGCCACTGCACCTGCTGGATCTCGCTGAGCGGGAACGCCTCGTGCAGGTGCTCGGGGTCGGGCACGGCGCGCGGCAGGTCGTCCGCGTCCTCGTCGGCGCCCGCGGCCGCGTCGCCCGGGGCGCGTCCCCCGAGCTCCTCGACGAGCGCCGCGACGGCCTCGACGGTCGCCGCGTCGACGAGGCGCCGCAGCGGCAGCTCGACACCGGTCTCGCGACGCAGCCGGCTGACCACCTTCGTCGCGAGCAGGGAGTGCCCGCCGAGCTCGACGAACGCGTCGTGCAGGCCGACGGGGGCGACGCCCAGCAGGTCCTCCCACACCGCGGCCACGCACCGCTGCAGCGGCGTCGCGGGCGCGACCCAGGCCGTCGAGAGGTCGGGCCGCGGGTCCGCGGCCCGAGGTGCGGCGAGGTCGGTGCCGGGCGTGGCCGGGTCGGCCGCGGCGGGGTCGTGCACGGCCGGGTCGGCGGCGCCCGGGACCGCGACGACGAGCTCCGCGGCGAAGGCGGTCGCCGGCACGGCGTGGGCGTCCGCCCAGTACCGGCGCCGGCGGAACGGCGTGCCGGGCAGCCCGGTGCGGCGCACGGGCGTGTCGGCGGCGGGCGCGAGCGCGTCCCAGTCGACGTCGACGCCGGCGGTCCACAGCCGCCCGACCGCCGTGAGCGCGGTGCGCAGGTCGGCGTGCGACTCCTGCGCGCCGGCGGCCCCGGCGGCCGCCATCGTCGCCACCACGGTGCGGCCGCGCACGGCGGGCTCGGTGCGGGCGAGGGTGGACAGGGCGGTGCCCGGACCGACCTCGACGACGGCACCGACGCCCTCGGCGACGGCCCGGCGCAGCGCCGGGCCGAACAGGACGGTGCGGCGCAGGTGGCGCACGTAGTGCTCCGGGTCCGTCGCCTGCTCCGCCGTGACCCAGTCACCCGTGACCCCGGTCAGGTACGGCAGGCGTGGCGCGTGCAGCGGGACCCCGGCGACGACGTCGCGGAACGCCGCGAGCGCGGGCTCGACCATCGCGGAGTGGTACGCGTGCGACGTGTGCAGCCGGCGCGACGCGACGCCCGCGTCGTCGAGGACGGCGCGCGCGGCGTCCACGGCGGCGTGAGGGCCGGAGACGACGCACAGGTGCGGTCCGTTGTCCGCCGCGACCTCGACCTCCGGCGGCAGGAGCGGCGCCACCACGGACGCCGCCTCCGCGACCGAGAGCATCGCGCCGGTCGGCAGCGCGTCGAGCAGCCGGCCCCGCGCGGCCACGACCCGCACCGCGCCGGGCAGGTCGAGCACGCCCGCCAGGCACGCCGCCGCGAGCTCGCCGACGCTGTGCCCGAGCATCGCCGCGGGGCGCAGGCCCCAGCGCAGCAGCAGCCGAGCGACCGCGATCTCGACGACGAACAGCGCGGGCTGCGTGACGGCGGTGCGAGCGAGCTCCGCCGCGGCGCGCGACGCGTCCTCTGGCGTCGCGGGCCGGTCGAGCAGCAGGCCGCGCAGGTCGGCGTCCACCTCCGGGGCGAACAGCTCGAGGCACGCGTCGACGTCCGCGGCGACACCCGGGTCGGAGGCGTGCAGGCCGGCCGCCATGCCGGGGTGCTGGCTGCCCTGCCCGGGCAGCAGCCACACGGCGCCGGTCCCGCCCGTCGGCACGGGCGGGCCCACGGCCCGGCCGGGGTCCGCCAGGGTGCGGGCCGCCTCGTCGAGGTCGGCCGCGACGACCGCGTCGCGCCGGCGCTCGTGGCGCCGGCCCGTCTGCAGCGTGCGAGCCACGACGCCGAGGGACGCCTGCCCGGGCAGCGCCCTCGAGAGGTCGGCGCGCAGCGCGGTCAGCCCCTCGGCGTCGCGCGCGGAGACCGGCAGCAGCACGGGGGGCGCGTCGGCGGCCGCGGGCGCGGGGGGTGCCGGCCGCGGTGGCGCCTGCTCGAGCACCACGTGCACGTTGGTGCCCCCGAACCCGAAGGCGCTCACGCCGATGCGGCGCGGGCCGTCGGGCTCCCACGGCGTCGTCGCCGTCGCCACCCGGAACGGCGAGCCCTCCAGACCCGCACCCGGGTTCGGCTCCTCGAAGTGCACGCTCGGCACCAGCTCGCCGTGCCGTACCTGCAGCACCGCCTTGACCAGCGACGTGACGCCCGCGGCACAGTCGAGGTGCCCGACGTTGGACTTGACCGAGCCGATCGTCACCGACCCGGGCGCCACGTCGCCGTCCTGCGCCCACACCTTCGTCAGCGCGGCGACCTCCACGGGGTCACCCAGCTGCGTGCCCGTGCCGTGCGCCTCGACCGCCGTGACGTCCCGCGGGCGCAGCCCGGCCGCCGCGAGCGCGGCCGCGACGACCGACGCCTGGCCTGCGACGCTGGGCGCCGTGTACCCGACCTTCGTCGCGCCGTCGTTGTTGGCCGCCGACCCCCGGATCACCGCGTCGACGCGGTCGCCGTCGGCCAGCGCGTCGGCCAGCCGGCGCAGCACCACGAGCCCGGCGCCGTTGCCGGCGACCGTCCCCGCAGCGCGCGCGTCGAACGGCCGGCACCGGCCGTCGGGCGACAGGATCATGCCCTCCTGGTGCAGGTACCCCGCGTCCTGCGGGAAGCGCACCGTCACCCCGCCCGCGAGCGCCATGTCGCACTCGTCGTCGAGCAGCGCCTGGCACGCGAGGTGCACCGCCAGCAGCGACGTCGAGCAGGCGCTCTGCACGCACACTGCCGGGCCGGTCAGGCCGAGCTTGTAGCTGATCCGGCTGGCCAGGTAGTCCTTGTCGTTCGCCACCAGGAGCTCGAGGCCGTCCGCGCCCGGCGGCAGGCCGCGGCCGCGCAGCAGCGTGCCCAGCAGGTACGTCGACACGCTGGCGCCGGCGTAGACGCCGACGCGCCCGTGGAACGCGCCCGGCGCGTGGCCGGCGTCCTCCAGCGCGTGCCACGCCACCTCGAGGAGCACGCGCTGCTGAGGGTCCAGCAGCGTCGCCTCCCGCGCGCTGTAGCCGAAGTGCGCGGCGTCGAACAGGTCCGCGTCGTCGAGCCGGCCCCACACCGGCACGTAGCGCGGGTCGTCGCGCGTGGCGTCGGCGACGCCCGCGGCCCGCAGGTCGTCGTCGTCGAAGCGGGTGACGGCGTCGACGCCGTCACGCAGGTTGCGCCACAGCGCGTCCACGTCCCGCGCGCCGGGGAACCGGCCGGCGAGTCCGATGACGGCGATGTCGGTGGTGCTCACGTGCTCGGTCACAACAGCTCCAGGGCGTCGGGTCGGACGGTGTCGGCGAGGACGGCGGCGGGTGCCGGGGAGCGGCGCGCGGCCCGGCGCGGTGCACGCGCCCCCGTCGGCGCCTCCTCCCGGCCGTCGAGGTGGTCGGCGAGCGCCCGCACCGTCGGGTGCTCGAAGAAGGCGGTCAGCGGCACGGGCCGGCCCGTCGCCTCGAGCAGGCGGCGGTGCAGGCGGACGAGGCCGACGCTGTCCACGCCGAGCTCGAACAGGTGGGTGTCGATGCCGACGTCGCCGCCGACCTCCGCCGCAGTGAGGCGGCGCAGCAGCTCGGCGGTCGCGCCGGCCGCGGACCCCGGGCCGGGCGGTACCCCGCCGACCACGGGTGCCGCGGACGCCGCCGCGGCGGCCGCCTGCGCGAGCGCCGCCCGGTCGACCTTGCCGTTGGCCGTGAGGGGCAGGTCCGGGCGGACGAGGACCGCGGACGGCACGAGCGCCGCAGCGAGCACCGTCGCGGCGTGCGCGCGCACGTCGTCCGCGAGGGCGCGGGCGTCCGCGGCACCGCACCCCGCGCCGTCCTCCGGGACGACGTGCGCGACGAGCCGCCGCCGGTGCCGCGGCCCCACGGCCGACGCGACCGCCGCACGCACCCGCGGGTGCCGCGCGAGGGCCGCCTCCACCTCGCCGAGCTCGACGCGGTGGCCGCCGATCTTCACCTGCCCGTCCTCGCGGCCGAGGAACTCGACGAGCCCGCCGGGCCGCCAGCGCCCGAGGTCGCCCGTGCGGTACAGCCGCTCCCCCGTCGCCGGGTGGGTGACGAACGACCGCGCGGTGCGCTCCGCGTCGCCGCGGTAGCCGAGCGCCAGCCCGACGCCGGCGAGGTGGATCTCGCCCGTGACCCACGCGGGGCACTCGTGGCCGCGGTCGTCGAGCACGTGCACGCGCTGGTTGCGCAGCGCATGCCCGTACGGCACCGAGTCCCACCCGGCCGGCGTGCGGACGCCCGGCTCGTGCGCGATGGACCAGATGGCCGCCTCGGTCGCGCCGCCGAGAGCGACCAGCCGCGCCCCGGGGACGACCCGCGCGAGCCGCGCGGGCAGGTCCACCGGGATCCAGTCGCCGCTGAGCAGGACCAGCCGCAGCGGGGGCGCCGGTGCGGCCGCACCGTCGAGGTGCTCGAGGAGCATGCCCATGAGCGCGGGCACCGTGTTCCACAGCGTCACGCCGTGCGCGGCCATGAGGTCCACCCAGCGGGCCGGGTCGCGTCGGTCGGCGGGGTCGGGCAGGACGAGCGCACCGCCCGCGCCCAGCACCCCGAAGACGTCCCACACCGACAGGTCGAAGCTCATGGACGACAGGCCGAGCACGCGGTCGCCCGCGCCGACGTCGTACCGCTCGACCAGGTCGACGCACGTGTTCAGGGCGGCGGCGTGCGTGACCGTCACACCCTTGGGCACACCCGTGGAGCCGGAGGTGTAGATGACGTACGCGGGCGCGTCCGGGTCGACCGGGACGTCCGCGAGTGCGAGCGCGGTGTCGAGGTCGAGGCCGGGGTCGGCGCCGGCGTCCGCGGCCGCGTCCGCGCCGACGTCGGGACCGGCGCCGAGGTCCGCCGGCACTGCGGGCACCCCCGCCGCCGCGGCCACCGCCGGGTCGCCGGCGGGCCCGACGACGACGGCGACCGCCCCGCCGTGGCGCACCAGGTGGTCCTGCCGCTCGCGCGGCAGCGCCGGGTCGACCGGCAGGTAGGCGGCACCGGTGAGCAGGGCGGCGAGCACGCCCGCGACCTGCTCGGGGCTCGTCGCCGCCAGCACGGCGACCGTGGTGCCGGGGCCCGCGCCGGCTGCGCGCAGCCCGGCCGCCGCCCGCCCGGCCGCCGCGAGCAGCTCGCCGCGGCGCACCGCACGGTCCGCGGTGAGCACGGCGGGCGCGTCCGGGTCCTCCCGCACCCGCTCGACGAGGGGGCCGTGCAGGGCACCGCGGGGCGCGGGCCCCTGCGTCGCGTTCGCGGCGGCAACCTCGGCGAGGTGCTCGTGGTCGGGCGTGCGCGCGGCCTGCGACCAGGCGCCGTCGTCGGCGGCGAGCCGGTCGAGCAGGTCCGCGCACGCCGCCACGAGGCGCCGCGCGACGCCGTCGGGCAGGGCCGCTTCGACGACGTCCCACGACAGCAGCAGCGCGCCACCCGCCTCGACTGCCTGGTGGTCGAGGGCGACCTGCGGCGTCTGGGACACCGCGAAGACCTCCTCGCCGAGCCAGCGCGTCGGCAGGTCGTCCCCGCCGCCGCCCTGCCCGAGCGCGCACGTCAGCACGACGCCCGGTGCGGGCGCTCGCCGCCCGTCGCGGCGCACCAGGAGGCGCAGCACCTCGACGCCCGGCACCGCGCGGTGCTCCAGGTCAGCGGCCAGGCGCGCCTGCAGTGCCGCCGCAAGGTCCGCGACCGTCGGGTCGCCGGTCAGGTCGACCTCGAGGACCTCCACCCCGGTGAAGTCGCCGACGACGCCCTCGATGCCCGGCAGCCCCGGCCGGTCGGCCACCGTGAGGGTCACGTGGAAGCGCCCGGTGCGGCTCCACGTGCCGACGGCCGCCGCCCAGGCGGTCGCCAGCACGGTCGCCGGCGTCAGCCCGCGGGCCGCCGCGCGCTCGCGCAGCCGTCCCCACGCCGCGGGGTCGAGCCGGTGCCGGAGCCGGGTGAACCGCGGCGGCCCGGCCGTGTCGAGGTCGGGCGCCCACGGCAGGTCCGGCCCCGCCGGCAGAGTCTCCAGCCGATCCCGCCAGTAGCGCTCGGCGCGGTCGCCCGCGGGTCCGGCGGCGCGCGCGTCGAGGGCGCGCACCCCGTCGCGGAACGAGGTGCGCAGCGCGGGCAGCACCCGCGCGTCGGCGTCGGACGCGTAGAGCTGCCGCCACTCGTCGAGCAGGACGCGCAGGCTCGCCGCGTCCGCGACCAGGAGGTCGACCCCGAGGTGCACACGCCGGCGCCCGCTGCCGAGGTCGGTCGTCTCGAGGTCCACCAGCGGCCACACCGCGGGATCGCGCACCGCGTGCGACAGCCGCTCGCGCACCTGCGCCAGGTGCGCCTCGCGGGCCGGGGCGTCGGCGTCCGCGAGGTCGTGGTGGCGCACGGGCACGGACGGCACCACGGGGAGCACGCGCTGGCCGGAGCCGGGCGTGACGACCGCACGGAGCATCTCGTGCCGCCCGACCAGCGCGTCGAACGCCCGCACGAGCCGGTCGGTGTCCACGCCGTCGGCGTCGACCTCCACGTACCAGTGCGCCGCGACGCCGCCGAGGCGGTGCGCCGGGCTGCGCCCGACCAGGTACGCCTGCTGGACGGGGGTGAGGGCGAACTCGCCGTCCGGCCCACCCGGGTCGGCGGCGGCCGGGCGCACGCCGGCCCGGTCGCTGCCGGCACGGTCGGCGCCGGCACGGTCGGCGTCGGCACGGTCGGCGTCGGCACGGTCGGCGTCGGCGATCGGAGGTGCGTCCGTGCTCGGGGGTGCGTCCGCCGCCGCGGGTCCCGCGGTCGGTGCGTCGCACGCGGCCACCAGCCGCTCGGCGAGCCGCGCCGGCGTCGCCGCCAGCAGGTCCGCGAGCGGCACCTCGGTGCCGTGGTCGTCCACCAGCGCGCGCTGCAGCGCCATCGCCCGCAGCGAGTCGACGCCGAGCGCGACGAGGGGCCGGTCCCGGTCGGCGCCACCGCCGGTGACCCGGCGCAGCACGTCCGCCAGCGCGACCTCGTGCCGGAGCGTGGCGGGCAGGCCCCGCAGCAGGTCGCGCATCGCGGGGCCGCCGACGGGTCCGGCCGGCACGGTCGCGGGCCGGGCGGGCGCGACCCACCGGTGCAGCTCCGCGAGCGTGCCGGCCGTGAACCGCTCGGCGCACGCGCCGCGCTGCACCTTGCCGCTCGTGGTGCGCGGCAGACCGCCGGGGCGCAGCAGGACGACCGCGCCGGGCTCGACCTCGAGGTCCGCGAGCACCGCCGCGCACACGGCCTCGACGACCTCGGCGAGGTCGTCGGCCGCGGTGTCGCGCGCCACCTCGGCCGCGACCAGGACGCGCTCCTCCCCGTCGACGTCGAGGGACGAGGCCGCGCACAGGTGCTGCCGCACGGCCGGGTGCGCCTCGGCGGCCGCGTGCTCGACGTCCTGCGGGTGCACGTTGCGCCCGCGCACGATGATGAGGTCCTTGCGCCGCCCGCACACGACGACGCCCACGGGACCGCCGTCGGGGTCCGGTACCACGAAGCCGAGGTCGCCGGTGCGCAGGAAGGGCCCGTCCCCCGTGGCGGTGCGGGCGCCGAACGTCCCGCCGCTGAGCTCGGGCCGACCCCAGTAGCCGAGCGCCACGCTGGGCCCGGCGACCCAGATCTCGCCGGTACGTCCCGGGGGCAGCTCCTCGCCGGTCGCGGGGTCGACGATCCGCAGGTCCTGCCGCGGGTCCACGTCCTGCCCCGAGACGACGAGGGTGCGGGCCACGGTGCCGGGTGCGGCGTCGTCGTCGACCCGGCGGACCTCGCCGTCCGCCAGCGCGGCGGCGTCGACGCGGACGGTCGCGGCGGGCCGGCCCAGCGCGCCGACCGCCACCGCGAGCGTGGACTCGGCGAGCCCGTACCCGCCGTGCACGGAGGCCGCCCGCATGCCGCAGGGGCCGAAGGTCTTCACGAACCGCTCGAAGGTCGGCGCCCGCAACGGCTCGGCGCCGACCACGAGGCTGCGCACGGTCGACAGGTCGAGGGTGGCACGCTCCTGCGCGGTGACCCGCTCGGTGCACAGGTCGAGCGCGAAGGTGGGGGCGTACGCGTACGTGCCGCCGTGCCGGGTGATCGCCTCGAGCCACCGGTACGGGTCCGCCGCGAACGTCGCGGGGGCGAGGAGCACCGCGTGACAACCGGACGCCAGCGGCTCGAGGATCCCGGCGACGAGCCCCATGTCGTGGAACGGAGGCAGCCAGCTGACGGACACGCCGCGCGCCGCCTCCGCCGGGTCGTCGTGCCCGAGGCGCCGCGCGAGCACCGCCACGTTGTGCGCGAGGGCGCCCTGGCCGACCATCACGCCGCGCGGTCGCCGCGTGGTACCGGACGTGTACTGCAGGAACGCGACGTCGTCGGGCCGGTGCTCGGGACGGCGCCACTCGGTCGTGTCTGCCGTGCAGTCGGCGACGTCGATCCACCGCACGTCGCCGAGGCGGCCCGCGGCCCGCAGTGCCGCGGCCGACGCGGTCGCCTCCCCCGCGGTGAGCACCACCGCGGGTGTGGCGTCGGCGACGACCGCCCCGAGCAGCTCGCCGCCGTGCGCGAGCGCCCGCGGGTGGCTCGTCACGGGGACGAGCCCGGCCGCGACGCTCGCCAGGAACGAGACGACGTAGTCGACGCCCGCCGCCTGCACGACCACCGCGCGGTCCCCCGGCGCGGCGACCTGCTGCAGCCCGGCCGCCGTCGCCCGGACGCGGTGCGCGAGCTCGGCGCGCGTCAGGTGCGCGCGATCCGCGCCGTCCCGGCCGACGAGCGTGACGGCCGGCGCGCCGGGCGCCTCGTCCGCCCGCCGCATGATGGTGTCGACGACCGTCGTACACCTGTCGGCCCCCTCGCCGCGGGCTGTGACGTCAACGCCCCCGACCGTCGTCCCCGTGCTCTCCGCCACCCGCATGACGTCCTCCGCCTCGTGCCGCTCCGCCGCTCGCGGCACAGACGATCACGGGGGGGTGGAGGCGAGGAATGGTCGAGTGGGTGGCCCGCACGGGTACCGCGGACGCCTGGTCGTCCGGCTACCCCGGCCCTGCCCGGCGGGCGTCCGGCCGGGCGCCGAGCAGCGCGCACGCCAACGGCGCGGCCCCCCTCCCGGGCCGCGCCGTGACGCCCGGGCCCTAGGCCCGGCCGCGTGCGACGCGCCCGCGGAGGGCGAGCAGCGCCATGGTGTGGGTGATGACCGCGACGATGCCGATGGCGACGAACGCGCGGAGCAGGAGGGTGCCGTCCCAGCCGTCGGTGACCAGCGAGCGCAGTGCCGCGAACACGTGCGTCAGGGGGTTCACGTCGGCCACCGCGGCGAGCCAGTCGGTCATGCGCTCCTGGGGCACGATCGTCGTGGTGAGGAACACGAACGGGAAGAACAGCAAGAACGCCTGGGCCGTGACGGTCGGGTTGCCGGTGCGCAGCGCAACCGCGTAGAGCCACCCGACGTACCCGAGCGCCCAGGCGGCCGCGACGCCGACGAACGCCAGCATCCCCAGCACCCCGGTCGTGAACTCGACGCCGACGGCGAAGCCGAGCGCGAGCACGGGCAGGCTCATGAGGAGCACCATCACCAGGTCGGTGACCATGAAGCCGAGGAGCAGGGCCAGCCGGTTGACCGGCGCCATGAGCATCCGGTCGAAGTACCCCGTCGTGATGTCGTGCACGAGCGCCGTGGCGCGCGTCAGGCCGGTCGTCGCGACCACGATCGAGACGGGCAGCTGGAACGCCCGGAAGTCCTCCACCCCCGCCCCGCCGAGCATGTCCTCGAGTGAGCCGACGAACACGGCGAAGAAGAAGACGGGGATGAACAGCGGCGCGACGAACTCGGCCGGCTCGCGCCGCGCCTGGCGCAGGGAGCGCCCGGCGACGGACACGACGTCGCGCCAGAAGCCGGCGGGCCGGGCGAGCGCGGGCGGGCGCGGTTCGACGGAGCGCGCCGTCGTCGCGGTGGGCAGGGCCGCCGTGGGCACGGTCATCGCGTGGCCTCCCGGGCCTCGTCGGGGTGGGGCGCGCCGTCGTCCGTGGCGAAGTGGCGGCCGGTGAGGGACAGGAACACGTCGTCGAGCGTCGGCCGGCGCAGCGCGAGGCTGCGGGTGCGGACCCCGGCGGTGGCGAGCGCGACGGCGACGGGCCCGAGCGCGCGCGTGCCGTCGAGCACGGACGCGGTCACCTGGTCACCGCGGACCTCGACGCCCTCGACGACGTCGAGCCGGCGCAGCGCGTCGGCCGCGTCGCCGGCCTGCTCGTCGACCTCGGCGACGACGACGTCGGTGCCGATGGTCCGCTTGAGCTCGTCGGGCGTGCCCTCGGCGACGACCCGGCCGGCGCTGATGATGCCGACCCGGTGCGCGAGCACGTCGGCCTCCTCGAGGTACTGCGTGGTGAGGAAGACGGTGACGCCCAGCTCGGCGTTGAGGTGCTGCACCTCGGCCCACAGCGCCTCGCGGCTCTCCGGGTCGAGGCCGGTCGTCGGCTCGTCGAGGAAGACGACGCCCGGGCTGTGCACGAGCGCCATCGCGACGTCCAGCCGGCGGCGCATGCCGCCCGAGTAGCTGCCGGCGGGCCGGTCGAGCGCCGACCCGAGGGCGACGAGGTCGCCGAGCTCGCGCAGCCGCCGGTCGATCTGCGCGGCGCGCATGCCGTAGAGCCGCCCCTGCAGCCGCAGCAGCTCGCGGCCGGTCTGCTTGAGGTCGAGCGCGGTGGCCTGCAGGGCGGCGCCGATCCGCAACCGCACCTCGCCGGGGCGCGTCGCGACGTCGAAGCCGGCGACGACGGCGCGTCCGGACGTGGGGGCCAGCAGCGTGCACAACGTGCGCACGAGGGTCGTCTTCCCGGCGCCGTTGGGACCGAGGAAGCCGTAGACCTCCCCGTCACGGACGGCGAGGTCCACCCCGGCGAGGACGTCGCGGCCCCCGAGGGTCCGGTGCAGGTCCTCCACGAGGACGGAGCACGGCGTCCCGTCGCCGGGCGGGCGCCGCACGGGCGCGAGGGTCGCAGACGTCGTCATGTTCGGGCCTTCGTTCCGCCGGGGGCAGGGTTACCCTCACAGGGTGCCGATACAGTGGGGAGAAGGTCAAGACATGATGTCTCGGGGTCAGTCATCGTGATCGAGTCGGGCGCACCGGTCGCCACCGGGTGGCAGGACGCGATCGAGGCCCACAAGGCCCGCTACCGCGACCGGATCATGGACGCCGCGGTCGAGCTCGCCGCGTCGGAGGGGGCTGCGCGCATCACCATGGCGCGGCTCGCGCAGCACGCCGGCATCGGTCGCGCGACGCTCTACAAGTACTTCCCCGACGTGGAGCAGGCGCTGCTGGCGCACGTCCGGCGGGAGATCGACCGCTGCGCCGAGGTGCTGGCCCGCGCCGCCGCCCTGCCCGGCTCCACCGGTCTCGAGCGGCTGCACGGCAGCATCACCGCGGTCGCCGACTACTTCGCCAGCAGCGGCCACCGCATGAGCTGGGCGAGCCTCGACCGCGCCGAGCTGAGCACGACCGCGAACAGCGTGGTGACCGCGCACATGGCTGCGCTCGTCGAGCCGGTCGTCGGCGTCTTCGCGGACGGTCTGCGCGACGGCAGCATCCGCGCCGGGCTCGACCCGGCCGTGCACGGGCCGCTCGTCCTCAAGCTCGTCGTCAGCCTGCACGACGAGCTGTTCCGAGGCGTCATGACGAGCGCCGAGGCCGTCGAGGCCGTGTGGCAGCTGGTCGCGCGGGGCATCGCCGCGCAGCCCGACGCGACCGTCTGACGCGCTCGCGAGAGGTCGGCAGGGCGCCCGCCGGGAGGACCGGCCGGGCCGGCGGACGACGGCCGCGCGACGGTGCGCGCGGGCCGTCCCCGGTCAGCGGTGGGCGAGCGCGAGCGCCCCCGTCGCGGGGACGCGACGCTGCGCCCCGGTCACGTGCTCGGCACGGCGCGGCGCACCCGCGGGCTCCTCGGCACCCGGGCGCGGCTCCACGAGGTTCTCGCGCAGGGCCACGGACACCGCCGACGTGCGGTTGGAGCAGTTGAGCTTGGCGAGGACGTTGGCGACGAGCCGCTTGACGCCGTGCTGCGAGATGCGCAGGGCCTTGGCGATCTGCTTGTTGCTCATGCCGTCCACCAAGAGCGCCACGACCTCCCGCTCACGCGGCGTGAGCTGGCCGTACGCCGGCCGCCGGCCCACCTGACCCTCGCGGGCGCTGGCGAGCAGGCGCCCGGCGAGGGTGGCGGGCAGGTACACCTGCCGGCGCGACACGCAGTCGACGGCCGTCGCGAGGTCCGCCGTCGTCAGCTCCCGCTGGAGCAGGTAGCCGTCCGACGGGATCGACGTGACGTCCTCGAGGACCTCCTCGTCCGCCGACCCGACGAGCACGAGCACCGCCGCGCCGCGGTCCCGGCACTCGGAGGCGAGGGCGCCGACCGCGGCGCAGTCGCCGTCCTCGAGGCCCAGGATGACCGTCACCTCGGCGGCCGAGGCGACGAGGGCACGGAGCTCACTGGGACATCGGGGGGTCCGCACGGTGCCGGCGCCGATCGCGTCGAGCATGGCGGTCAGGCCGTGCCGGACGAGCTCCACCCCGGTGTGGACCAGAACCAACCCGTCGCCCTCCACGGTCGCCCCTGGTGTGCCGGCGTTCTCGATCATGTGCTCCCCCTTGTGCCACGACCCGAGCGAGAACCGGCAAAGGGCGCGTGTGGGAGGGATCGCTGGATCCCGTACCGCCTGCGCGCCGCCACCGGACCGTGGGTATCAAAGCACAGATCGAGACGATCTGTCTCTACCTCATGCACACGGTATGCGCACGTCCAGATCGGCGCGGCGGCACCCGGCCGATCAGCGTTCCGTGGCGACCACCGGGCCGGCCACGGGCTGCGCCCCGCGCATGCGGGCGCGCTCGATGCGCGCCGTCCACGGGCCGGTCGCGAGGGTCGTCACCACGGCCATGACGAGGAAGGCCGTGGCGAGCGGCGGGTCGAGCAGCCCCGCCTCGACGCCCGTCTGCACGACCAGCACCTCGGTCAGCCCGCGGGTGTTGAGCAGGGCGCTCAGCATCGGGGCGTCCGCCGCTGGCACGGCACCCCTGCGGACCGCCAGCCGCACGCCGAGGAGCTTGCCGCCCACGCCCAGCACCAGGACCACGACGGGCAGGAGGAGCCCCGCGCCCGCGAGGCTCAGTGGCGCCGCGGCCAGGCCCGCGACGAGGAAGAACACCGGTAGCAGGACGTGCGTGGCGACCCACCGCACCGGCCCGTCGAGCACCCGGCGCGTCCCCGCCGGCAGTGCGTCGAGGGGCACGACCGCCCCCAGCAGGAAGGCCCCGACGACGCCGTGCACGCCCGCGACCTCGCCGAGCCGCACGAAGCCGACCGTCGCCGCCCCCAGCAGGACGAGCATGAGGACCGACCCCGCGGCGCCCGGCGGGACCGCAGCGAGCAGCCGGGGTGCGAGCCGGGCGAGCGCGAGTGTCGCGACGACGAGCCCGACCAGCGCCGGGACCGCCGCCGGGCGCGTGCCGTCCCCGCCGGGTGCGAGCACCGCGGCGAGGCCCAGCAGCAACCACACGAGGCCGTCCTGCACCGCCGCCGTCGCCAGGGCGGTGTCCGCCTCCCGACGCCCGGCCAGGCCGCGGGAGCGCACGATCTCGCCCAGCACCGGCAGCGCCGTCGCCCCGAGCGCGCAGCCGCACACGATCGCCAGGGGCACCACCGGCGTGCCGTGCCCCGTGGCCACGAGGACGCCCGCGAGCCCGGCGCCGAGCACCAGCGCGACACCCAGCCCCGTGCCCGCGAGCACGCCCGTCGCACGGGACACCGCCGCCGAGGCGCGCGTGTCGAGGTGCAGCCCGAGCAGGACCACCAGCACCGCGACGCCGACGCGCGCGGCACCGTCCCGCAGGCCTGCCGAGTCGTCGGGCCACAGGGTGGCCGTGACGTGTGGCGCCCAGCTGCCGAGCCCCACCGGCCCGAGCAGGAGGCAGGCGACCATGACGCCCAGCACCGGCGGCTGCCGGAGTCGGCGCGCGACCGCGCCCGCGAGCGCGGCCAGGGCGACGACGGCGACGACGCCCGTCACGGCCGCGCCCCCGCACCGGTCGGCCGCGGGTCGGCGGTCGAGGGCTGCGCGGTCGAGGGCTGCGCGGTCGCGAGCCGGCCGGCGGTCGGGCGGGGACGGGCGGGCACGGGCACCTCCGGCGCATCACGGGACCGGGGGTGCGCACCCCCTCCCGCACCCTCCCGCCCCGCCTCCCGCCCGGGATCCACCGCGCGGACGGCGGTGCCGGACCCGGCGGGGGTACCCGCTCGGGCAGGGGCGGTGCGCGCGGCGGGGCGGAGGGCGGCGGGGCGGGGCGGCGGCGGGGCCGGTGCGCTCAGCCCAGCGTGAGCGACACCGTCACGTAGGAGTGCGCCGGCAGCTCGACCTCGAGCCCGCGGGCGTGCGGGCGCACGCCGTCGAACGCCGTCGGCGCGACCGCGTCGGGCGCGTCCGGGGTGTTGTGGGCGTCGAGCCGGGGCGCGGTGAGGACGCGGGCGGAGTGCCCGGTGACGTCCCGGCCGCGCAGGTCGAGCACGAGGGTGACCGGCTGGTCGGCGTCGAGGTTCGAGAGCGAGACGAGCGCCGTCTCCCCCGTGGTCGACGCCGACGCCGACAGCAGCGCCAGGGTGCCGCCGTCGACCTCGCGCGTCGGGACGTCGCCCTTGAGGTGCACCGTGAGCGCGGACGCGTCGTGGTGGGGCGTGTTCATCTCGAACACGTGGTAGCTGGGCGTGCGGACGAGCGCGCCCGTCTCGGGGTCGGTCAGCAGCATCGCCTGCAGGACGTTGACGGTCTGCGCGATGTTCGCCATGACGACGCGGTCGGCGTGCCGGTGGAACGCGTCGAAGTGGCGGCTCGCGACGAGCGCGTCGCGCAGGGTGTTCTGCTGGTACAGGAACCCGGGGTTGGTGCCCTTCTCGACGTTCCACCAGGTGCCCCACTCGTCCACGACGAGGCCGATGCGCTTCTTGGGGTCGTACCGGTCCATGACCGCGCCGTGCCGGTCGAGGAGCTGCTCCATGACCGCGGCGCGGGCGAGCGCGAGGTACCACTCGTCGGTCGTGAACTCGGTGGCGTCGCCCTTGTCCGCCCACGGCCCGGTCATCGTGTAGTAGTGCAGCGACAGCGCCTGGAACGGCGCGGCGGGGCCGTCGCCCTTCTCGAGCGGGTCGAAGGACCGCATGAGCGTCTCGGTCCAGTGCACGTCGTGGTCGGAGGCGCCGGCGGCGATCCGGTAGACGTCGTTGCCGGCGTGCGAGCGCACGTACGTCGCGTACTGGCGGGCCAGGGACGCGAACTGCTCGGCGCGCAGGTGGCCGCCGCACCCCCACGCCTCGTTGCCGAGGCCCCAGAACGGGACCTTCCACGGCTCGTCGCGGCCGTTCTCCCGGCGCAGCGCCGCCATGGGCGAGTCGTCGGCGCGCGTGAGGTACTCGATCCACTCGCTCATCTCGGCGACGGAGCCCGAGCCGATGTTGCCGCTGACGTACGCGTCGGCGCCGAGCATCTCGCACAGGTCCATGAACTCGTGCGTGCCGAACGAGTTGTCCTCGACGACGTCGCCCCAGTGCGAGTTGACCATCCGCGGCCGCTGGTCGCGCGGGCCGATGCCGTCGCGCCAGTGGTAGTCGTCGGCGAAGCAGCCGCCCGGCCAGCGCAGGTTGGGGATCTTGAGGGCCCGCAGCGCCTCGACGACGTCGGTGCGGATGCCGCGCTCGTTCGGGACGTCCGAGTCCTCGCCGACCCAGAACCCGCCGTAGATGCAGCGGCCGAGGTGCTCGGCGAAGTGGCCGTAGACGTGCCGGCTGATGGTGGGGCCGGGCAGGTCGAGGTCGATAACGGCCGTCAGGGGGACGGGCATGGTGCTCCTTCGCACGAGGGGCGGGCTCCGGACGCCCGCCGCGCCACCGGCAGATTACGTGGCGGTCGCGGCCGGGTCGCGATCCGCGACCCGGCAGGTCGCGCGTCGGGGCGGACGGCACGGGGCGGCGGGTGCTCGTGGCACCCGCCGCCCCGTCTCGCGCAGGTGGTCAGCGCACCCGCACCTGCCCGGTCGCCTCACCGGCGCTGTTGATCCGCTTCCAGCCCGTCGTGCTGCCCGACGAGACCCACCACTCGCCGTTCGGGTGCGACAGGAACACGTCGTCCTTGCCGTCGCCGTCCATGTCGGCGAGCTGGAAGGCGTCGGTGCGCAGGGCGCCGCCGTTGTCGAAGATCTGCCAGCTGGTGGTGCCGCCGTACGAGACGCGCCCGTGGCCGTCCGCGGGGTCGGCGTAGAAGACGTCCGCCTTGCCGTCTCCGTTAAGGTCGCCGAGCTTCAGCTGCGCGATCGGGACGCCGCCGCCGGCGTTGATCGCGCGCCACGCGGTCGTTCCGCTGTCCGAGACCATCCAGGCCCCGTTGTGCGGGTCGACCATGAAGACGTCGTCCTTGCCGTCGCCGTTGAAGTCGGCGATCCGGAACTGCTCCGTGCCGTAGGGCCCGGCGTTGTTGACGATCTTCCAGTCGGTGGCGCCGCGGTCGTAGGAGATGCGCCAGTTGCCGTCGTGCGCCCACGCCCAGAAGACGTCGTCCTTGCCGTCGCCGTCGAAGTCGCCGAGCGTGATGTTGGTGCCGGCGTTCGGGTCGCCCCCCAGGCGCTGCCAGCCGGTCGTCCCACCCGAGGACATGAGCCAGCTGTTGTTCCAGACGAGGAACACGTCGTCGCGGCCGTCACCGTCCAGGTCGCCGAACTGGTAGCTCGACGTCGGGATCGCGCCGGCGTAGTTCACCGCTGCCCACGGCGCGACCCCGCCGTACGACACGCGCCACCAGCCGTCCTGCATGCTCGACCAGAACACGTCGGCCCGGCCGTCACCGTCGAAGTCGTTGCCGCCGGCGTTGCGGCGAGTCGGCGACGGCGGGTTGGTCGGGCCGGCGGGCATGGTGCCAGGGCTCTGGCACGAGGCCCGCAGCTGGGCGAGCGAGACCTCGCCGGTGTACGTGCGCACGTCGCCGATCGCACCCGTCAGGTGCCGCGCCGCAGCGCCGGCCTCACGGCCATGACCGAGCTGGAGCGGCCCGGCCGCCAGCCACGGCCTCGGTGCGGCCGTCGGTGTCGCCTCGCGCACGACGAGCGAGCGCGTGACGTCCGGGGTGCTGAGGTCACAGACGTAGAGCCGGAGCTGCCCGTCACCGCCGCGTACGCCGGTGATCTGCGCCCACGCGCCCGCCGTGAGCGGCTGTGCGGACCGCACCACGACCGGGGCCGCCGAGTCCGCGTCCGCGCCGCGCATCGCGAACGTCCAGCAGTGGCCTCCCGTCGCCGGGGGGCACGCCGGGTCGGTGCGGTGCCCGAGCTCGAACCCGCTCACGCGGGTGCCGTCCTGGCTGACGACCGTCGCCGAGCCCGTGATGGCGTCGAGCCGCACGAGCGCGGACACGGAGAACGCGCCGCCCCCGGCGACGACAGGGCGCGCCGAGGTCGCCGTGTCCAGCGGCGAGTCGAACCGCAGCGCACGGTCCGTGAGCTCGATCCCGCGCTCCGCGAGCAAGCCGTTCACCACGGTGGTCGACGGGGAGACCGTGAGGTTGTTCGCGCTGCCCGTGGCGACGTCCTTCGCAGTGCCGGCCGTCGTCTCGTCGAGGCGCCAGGCGCTGCCGAGGGCCGCCAGCTCGACGGTGAACCGGTACGTGCGCATCGGCCCGAGGTTGCCGGCCCGGTCCTGCGCCACGACGTTGAGCACCTGAGGCCCGACCTGCGTCGGCGTGAACGTGATGACCGGCGTCGTGGCCGGCACGCTGCCGTTCAGGTCCGTGCTGTTGAAGGCGTAGCGGTACTGGAGGTCGTCCGTCGACCCGCCGCTGGAGACGCGGAACAGCCCGCCCTGTCCCAGCCCGCCGGCCGTCGCGTCCTCGGCGTAGACGACGTCGCGCCCGGCGATCGCGGTCACGACCGGCATCGCCGGCGGCGTGTAGTCGACCGCGAACTCGCAGACGCCGTCGGGACCGACGCGGCCATCGCCGTCGATGCCGTGGGCGATCCAGCGGTACAGGCCGCCGTCGTTGAGGTCCATGGGCACCTGCACCGACTGCAGCGCACCCGACCCCTGCGCCGGGTTGGGCGCCGGGTCCCACACGACGACGGCTGGGTTCACCGCGCTGACGAGCGCGACGTTGCCGTGCACGTTGCCGCCGTCCGGGTCGCTGAAGACGGCCTTGAGCACCGGCCGACGATCACGTGTCACCGGTCGGTCCGCGCCCACGACGCAGCCGTCCGCGCCGACCAGGCCCATTGCGCTCGGCGCCGATGGTGCGCGGTTGTACGTCACCGACAGGCCGGCGTCCCAGCCATAGCGCTTCCAGTACGCCATCGAGCTCTCGTCGACGGCGATGCCGAACGAGCCGTGCCCCTGGTTGGCCGCCGCGATGTCCTGCGCCGCGACCGTCGCGTCGAACTCGATACGGCGCGGCACCTGACCGTTGGTGCAGCCGTTGCGGTGCGCGATCGTGTGCGTCTGCAGCGGCTTCCAGTACGACCCACCCGGGTACGGCGTGCCCGACGTGAAGTCCGCCACCGCGTGCAGCGTCACCGGCCGCGGCGTGCAGTCATAGGAGTGCGTGCCGGCCACCGAGAACGTCGCACCGCGCACGTCCCCGGGCTCCACCGCGCCGACCGCGTCGAGCCCCACGAACTGGTACAGCACCCGGCTGTAGAACGTGTGCGAACAGGTCGTCGACGTCGCGCGCGAGCACAGCCCCACACCCTCGTCGCCGGCGAAGTTGTACGCGTTGCCGACCACCGTGCGCACCGCGGAACGCTGGTTCAGCGAGCCGCTGACACCCGGGTCGATGTACACCGGCCACTCGGTGCCCGGGTCTGCGAGCATCCCGGCGTCCGGCGTGACGGTCACGGCGTCGGGCGCCACCTCGGCGGGGATCTCGGCGACGGTCTCGTCCCCGACAGGCGCCACCGTGGGGTCGGCGTCCTCGAGCGTGCCCAGGGCACGGTCCGTCGTGCCCTCGGCCACGTCGCTCGAGGAGTCCCACATGACCGGGACAGGGCTGGTGAAGACCGGCGCACCGTCGGCCTCGGCGGCGACGAAGCCACCGTCCTGCGCCTGGACCTCGATGCTGTCGGAGGTGGTGACCGGGAAGGTGAGGTCCGCAAGATCGGGGTGCGCGGCCGCCTCGGGCGACTCGACCCGCAGCACCTCCGAGAAGCCGGTGGCGTCCTCGTTGACCGTCACGACCAGGTCCACACCCGGCAGCACGTCCGCGTAGATCAGCTGCGAGCCGTCGACGTCCGGTGCCGGTAGCTCGAAGGGCATCTCGAACGTCAGGGTGTGCCCGTCGCGCTCGATCGTCGCGAACGGCTCGTCACCCGACCCGTCCGAGAACCGCATCGGCGTCACCGGGGAGGCCACCGTGACGGCCGCGCCCGTGTCCTCGAGCGTCGCGCTGACCGCCGCCCACTCCCCCGACACGTCGGTGCGGACCGCACCGGTCGAGATGTCCAGGCGCATCGAGCCGTCCGACAGGGCGAACGTCGTCGCCCACTCCGTCCGCGCGTCGACCACCTCCACCTCGGTGTCGCACCGCACTGCCAACGCCGCGGCCGCAGCCACGTCCGACGCGACCTCCGCGCAGGCCGGCGCGGCCGCCCGCGGCGCCGCCTCGACCCGCGGTCCCGCCAGCGCCACCGCCCCTCCGCTGCCGACGACGGCCACCGCCGTGACCGCCGCCCACGCGAGCCTGCCCCTCACCCGACCGCTCATCTGTGACCTCATCTCTCAGCCGCCCCCAGAGGGGCGGTGCTCAGGACACGCGGACGCGCGCGACCTGGTACTCGTGACTGGCCGCGAGGCGCACCAGCAGGTCCGGCACCGACCCGCCGGCACGCAGGGCGTCCACCGAGCCGCTCAGCCCGGCGGGGTCGGCCGGGCGTCCGAGCACCGAGCGGTAGGCGCCGTCGACGACCCGGTTGAGGTGCTCCGTCGACAGCAGGACGCCTCGGGCGACGGCGTCGCGGCCCGCCGAGCCGACGTGCGGAACCCAGGTGTCCACGTCGCCCTGGCCGGCCGCCCGTCCCAGCAGGTCGCGGTAGAGCGCACGGACGAACTCGACGTCGGTCGACCCGGCGCGCTGGTAGTACTCCGCGGAGCCGAGCACGCCGATCTCGACCGTGAACGTGTCCATGCCGCGTTCCATGGCGTCCACCCACACGAAGGCGCCGTCGTCGTACGGCCGCCCGAGGTAGGTGCGGTAGGTGTCGCCGACGAACTGGATCTTCCACTCGCGCGAGCCCACGAGGTCCCGGGGGATCACGTCGAGCGGGTGGCCCGCCTCGAGGCGGGCCGTGCGCCCGACGAGCTCGTCGAACCACGGGTCGCGCCGCAGCAGGTCGCGGTGAACGCTCGACACGTACGCCGGAAGGAACGCCGGCGTACCGGGTGCGGGCGCCGGCAGCGGCGGGGGCGGCGGCGCGGCGGGGTCTCCGGCCGGTGGGTCGAGCGCCGGCAGCACCGACCACGGGTTGAGGCACGAGACCCGCAGCTGCTCGATCGCGACGACACCGGTGTACGTGCGGACCTGGCTCACCGAGCCGGGCCACGGGTGCGCCGCCGCGCCGTTCACGCGACCGCGTCCGACCTGCAGGCCGCCGTACGTCCCCACCCTGGCGGACGCGGCCACGCCTGCACTGAGGACGGCGTTGCCGCGCTTGGGCGCGCCTGCAGATCCCAGGTCGCACACCCCGACGCGCACGGTGCCGGTGCCCGCGTCGCGGACGCCGACGAGCTGCACCCAGGAGCCGGCGCGCGCGGGCACGGTCGACATCGCCACGACCCGTGATGCCCCGGCCGCGTCGCTCGTCGGCACGGAGAACGCCCAGCAGTGCCCCTCCGTCCCGGCAGGGCACGCCGGGTCGACGCGGTGGCCGAGCTCGAACCCGCTGACGTGCGTGCCGTCCTGGCTCACGACCGTGGCCGTCGACGTGACCGCGTCCAGCTTCGCGAACGCCATGACGGAGTAGGTCCCGTCGGTCCGGACGACCGGTGCGGAGGTGTTGGCGCCGTCCGCGGGTGCGTCGAACCGCAGCGCGAGGTCACCGGTGTGGCCGCCCACCTCGCGCCCCAACCCGTCGGCGCGGGTCGTGCCGGACGCGACGACGAGGTCACGGGTGCCCGGCGTCACGGTGTTCGCGGCGGTTGCGCCGCTCGCCTCGTCGAGCTGCCAGGCGTCGCTCACGCCGGCGAAGCCGACGGTGAAGCGGTGCGTGCGCCTCGGGCTCGGCCAGCCCGCCGCGTCGAGGGACCAGACCTCGAGCGTCTGCGGCCCGGCCACCGCCGGCAGCACCGAGATCGTGGGCGACGACGCGGGGACGGTGCGCACGGGCCCGCCCGCGACCTGGTACTGGTACCACGCCACGTCGGCCGAGCCGCCGTTGCCGAACGTGAAGCGGCCCTCGACGCCGATGCCGCCCGCCGGGGCCGGCCCCTCGGCGTAGACGGCGGGCATGCCGGCGACGGGTGTCACGCCGGGCGTCGCCGGCGGCGTCAGGTCGACGACGAGCTCGCACCCGACGGGCGAGCCCCAGGCGCCGCGGTCGTCGACGCCCGCCATGCTCCAGCGGTAGGTGCCGCCATCACGGAGGACCCCCGAGGGAACCGTGATGGAGTGCTCCGCACCGGAGCCCTGCGCGGGGCTGTCCTGCGCCAGCCACACACGTGCGCCGGAGCCCACGTCGTCGATCGCGAACATCGGCCGGACGGCGCCTCCGTCGGGGTCGTGCAGGACGCCGCGGAGCGTCGGCGTAGCGCTCCGGATCACGGGCCGCGGCCCGCCCCACACGCAGGCCGCGTCGGGGTCGGTGGTGCGCGCCGACGCGGGCGCCTGCGGCGCACGGTTGTAGTCGACGGAGAACGTCGCGTCCCAGCCGTAGCGCTTCCAGGAGGCCATGGAGCTCTCGTCGACGGCGATGCCGAAGGACGCGTTGGCCGTGTTCGCCGCGGCGACGTCCCGCGCCATCTGCGTGGCGTCGAACTCGATGCGCCGCGGGACCTGGCCGTTGGTGCACCCGTCGCGGTGCGCGATCGTGTGCGTCTGCAGCGGCTTCCAGTACGAGCCGCCGGGGTACGGCGTCGCGGCGGTGAAGTCCGCGACCGCGTGCAGCGTCACGGGGCGCGGGGTGCAGTCGTAGGAGTGGGTTCCCGTCACGGCGAACGTCGCGCTCAGGACCTCACCCGGCTCGATCCCGCCCACGGCCTGGAGACCGCCGAACTGGTACAGCACCCGGCTCTGGAACGTGTGCGAGCAGGTCGTCGACGTCGCGCGCGAGCACAGCCCCACACCCTCGTCGCCGGCGAAGTTGTACGCGTTGCCGATCACAGTGCGCACCGCGGAGCGCTGGTTCAGCGAGCCGCTCACGCCGGGGTCGATGTACACCGGCCACTCGGTGGCCGGGTCCGCCAGGATGCCCGCGTCCGGCGTGATCGTCACCGCGTCGCCGGCGACCTCGGCGGGGATCGCCGTGACGACCTCGTCACCCACCGGGGCCACCGTCGGGTCGGCGTCCTCGACCGTCCCGAGCGCGGCGTCGGTCGCGCCCTCGGCCACGTCGCTCGAGGAGTCCCACATGACGGGGGTCGGGCTCACGAACACCGGATCACCGGACTCGTCCGCGGCAACGAACCCACCGTCCCGTGCCGCCAGCTCGATGCCGTCGGAGGTGACCACCGGGAACGTCAGGTCCTGCAGTTCGGCCTGCGCCGCCGCCTCGGGCGACTCGACCCGCAGCACCTCGGAGAACCCGGTGGCGTCCCCGTTCACCGTCACCACGAGGTCGACCCCGGGCAGGACGTCGGCGTACGTCAGCTGCGACCCCTCCACGTCCGGCGCCGGCAGGTCGAACGGCATCTCGAACGTGAGGGTGTGCCCGTCGCGCTCGATCGTCGCGAACGGCTCGTCACCCGACCCGTCCGAGAACCGCATCGGCGTCACCGGCGACGCGACCTCCACCGCGCCACCCGTGTCCACGAGCGCCGCGTCCACCGGCGCCCACTCCCCCGACACCTCCGTGCGCACCGCACCCGTCGACACGTCGAGACGCATCGACCCGTCCGGCAGCGCGAAGGTGGACGCGAACTCCGTCCGCGCGCCTGCGACTTCCACCGCGACGTCACATCGCACCGCCAACGCCCACGCCGCTACCGCGTCAGCGACGACCTCTCCACACGCGGGCTCGGCCGGTAACGAGCGTGCTGGCAGCGCGACGCTGGGCACCGCCGCCGCGACCGCTCCACCGGTCGTGGCCAGGACGCACGAGGTGACAATCGCCCCCGCGATCATCGTGCCAATCCATCCGTTCACAGCCGCCCTCACCTTCCCACCGCGTGCGACGGCCCGCATGGCGCGTCGTCCTCGTGCCTGCTGCCTACTCGCTGATCGACCCTCCGCCGTTCCGCTTCGAGCGCCCTAGGCGCCGGGCGGACACGTCGGTCGGTGGTTGCGCCGGTACCTCTCGAGCGCGGCAACGCACCGCGCCAGGGCCGTGACGGGCGGCGGATACGCAAACCACTCCTTCTCGAACCTCGTCGCTGGATCCGTCAAGAACGCTGCGGTGGACTCGACCACACGGGACGCGAAGCGTTCGAGGCCGATGTCATCGCCCTGCCAGCGCAGCTCCGGTGGCGTCTCCTGAGCCCACGAATCGAAGAAATGGATGGACATCCCGACCGAATCGTGCCTCCTGACGATCTTCCAGCGATATTCGCCGGGCTCTTGGTCCAGCGACAGAGATTGCTCGGATGCGCCCTCGAGCAATGCCGTGACGGCGCCGAGCACTACCGTCGGCACGTCGCTGGAATCGGCGACGTTGAAGTTCTTAGCGACACCGCCCCTCTCCACGCGGAACGTGATGGAACCAGCTTCCACACGGACCCAAGAGAAGTCGAAATCGCTCCGGTGTGTTGCACGGGCGGGCGCGGTCACTTCGGGTACGCCGTCCAGATCTCACTGCCTCGCACGACGATCTCCACCACGCTCGTCTTGTCACCCTTGCCGTTCACGCCGATGTTCGTACCGAAGTCGTACCGATGGAGAACGCCCTCGCCCCGCGGGTTCGGGCACGACGTGGACCCGCATACCGCCGCGCGCAGGCGCTGGGAGACGG
This sequence comes from Cellulomonas shaoxiangyii, assembly GCF_004798685.1. NCBI lineage: Bacteria > Bacillati > Actinomycetota > Actinomycetes > Micrococcales > Cellulomonadaceae > Cellulomonas > Cellulomonas shaoxiangyii. Next base: position 3,795,961 of record NZ_CP039291.1, read on the forward strand.
CCGGCGTGTCGCCGTCCCAGAAGAACTGCTCGTCGAACTCACCGGGTGTGTCTGCGTCGCCGTTGGCTCTTGCGCGATCCTGCGCTCCCGGGCCGTGACGGGTCTCGATGTGCCCGAGTCGCGCGTCGGACAACGTCACAGGGCACGTGCTCTCGTTGTGCACCAGAACTGCGCTCTGGCCCACGTGATACGTGTGCACCTCGGCGATGCCGAGGTTGTACGCCTTTCCTCGATTCGCCGGAACGACGGACCCGACAGGCAACACGTTCCAGTCGGCACCAAGCACCAGCTCGCCGTCAGCCAGCTCGTCGGCCCGCTCGAACTCCTGGTCCGTCACCGACCAGAACGGGTGGTCCTCGGTGGTCCGGATCGTCTCGCCGCCTACGCGGAGATCCACCAGGTCGTCGTCGTGGACGAAGGTCTCCTGAACGGCCCGCGAGCCCTGCTCACCCGTCTCCGGATCGGTGGCGATCACCTTGTCGCCGACCTTGACTGTCCGGATCGGCTTCTTCGACCCGTCCGCCATGAGCACGAGCACCGACCCGGCGAAGGAGCACGCCCGGGCCGCCGTCGGCTGGCTCGAGCTCGGCGCGTCTCCCTTCGCCGCCGCGTTCGTGTTCGGCTTCGCCGCCGGAGCCGCGGTCGGCGGCTTCGCACTCGCCGGCACCCCCCGGCTCGCCGTACTCGCTCGCGCGCTCACCGCCGTCGCCGCCCGGTTCACCGCCGACCTCGCGGCGTTCCCCGCGGCCGACGCCGCCCGCTGAACCCCGGGCACCCGCATGGCCAGGCGCCCCGCCTGCCCGCCGACCGCCCCGAGCAGTCCGCCGATCGCCGTGTCGCGCGCCAGGCCGCTCCAGGAGAACTTCTGCGTCCTCTGGACCTTCGTCTTCCACAGGTTCGTGGCTGCGGCACCGGCGGCGCCGCCGAGGGCGAGGCAGCCGACGCTGCCCGCGCCGCCGGTGGCCGCCAGGCACCCAGCGGTCACCAGGCCGCCGGCGACGAAGCCGGCGATGTCGGCCTGATGGCGCTTGACGAACCTGGCGGCGCTCCGCCCGGCGTTCTTGATCGACTTCCACGCGCTGCCCCACGACAGCATTCCGGTGGGGTCCCAGAAGGTGATCGGGTTGTTGTCGGCGTACGAGTACGCGGCCCACTGCTGGGGCTTGCCCAGGTCCATCACCGGGTCCACGGAGAGGAACCGGCCGATGGTCGGGTCGTAGTACCGGGCACCCATCTGCACCAGGCCGCTGCTGTCGACCGGCTTGTTGAGGAAGCCGTGGTCACCGGGCCATGCCGGGGTGCCGCCGCGGGCGTTGCCGTACGGGTCGGTCCGCCGGTAGGTGACGGTGTGGGTCTCGTTGTTGATCCCCATGCTCGCCGTCTGGTGGGGGTCGTTGACGAGGCTGGTGACGTCCTTCATCGCCGAGCCCGTGCGCACGGCGACGGTGTTGCCACCGAACCCGTAGTAGCGGACCGCCTTCACCGCCCCCGTGCCGACCGTGAGGTTCAGCTCCTGGCCGCCGGGCAGGTAGACGGTCGTGACGCCGCCCTGCCGACGGACGAGACGGTCGCCCTCGGGCGTGTACACGTACTCACCGGCGCTGCCGACGCCTGCGTCGACGACCGACGCCAGGCGGCCGTCGTCGTTCCACGTCAGCGTCTGCGCCGGCTTGCCCGCACGGTTGCGCGTCGCGGTGTTGCCCGACGCGTCGTACGTGTAGCTGTCGGTCGTCGTCGCCGCCCCCGTCGTCGTCGTCACCTTCTGGACGGCGTGCGGGCGTGCCTGGCCGGCAGCGGGGTAGGTGTACGTGCGGGTCGTGTCGCCGCCGGACTTGTGGTGCACCTCGGTCGCGCGGTTGCCGACCGCGTCGAAGGCCCAGTCCGTCCAGTACGGTGCCGGACCGCCCATGGCGGCGACGCTCGGTGCCGTCGCGCAGTTCGCGTTCGCCGGTGTCCAGGCCCGGGCCAGGCGCTGCAGACCGTCGTACGTGAAGCACTGGGCGTCGGTGGGCTTGCCGGTCGGACGGTCGACGATCGACGTCGGGTTGCCCGCGGCGTCGTACGTGTACGTGATGTCGGCGTCGTACCCGGAGACGCCCTGTCGCTGCGTCCACGTCTTCGCCAGCCGACGCGTGCCCGTCTCGTAGGAGTAGTTGACGAAGTCGACGTACGTGTTCCCCAGGCTGTAGCGAAGGAGCTCGCCGTACACGTCGTACAGCGACCCGGACACGTAGACGCCGTTACCCAGGCCGCCGGCCATCCACTCCGGCACGGACATCTGGTCGAAGAACGTCACGACCGTCTCCTCGGGGAGGCCACCCGCAGCCGGCAGCGTCACCTCCTCGCGCTGCCCGTCCGGCGCGTACCGGTACGACGTCGTGTACGTCCCGGCCAGGGCACCCTCCGCCGCGGGGATCGTCACCGACTGGCCGAGCGGCTGGTAGGCGTCGTCGTAGGCGGTGACGGCGGTGGTGTACGCCGCCCCCGCGACGTGCCGCGTCGACGACGTCGTCTGGCCCTTCGCGAGGGTGTCGTACACCCACGACGCCTGCAGCGGTCCGGTCGCGGTGCTGGTGCGCTGCTCGACGGGCCGGCCCAGTGCGTCGCGCACGACGACCTGCGTGCGGTTTCGCGCGTCGGTCGTCGAGACGACCTGGCCGGCGTCGTCGTACGTCGTCGTCGTGGTGCCCTTGTCGGGGTCGGTCGCGGAGACCTGGCGCCCGCGCAGGTCGTATCCGTACGTCCACCGGTTGCCGGCCGTGTCGGTGACGGCCGCGCGCCTGCCGGCACGGTCGTATGCGTACGTCGTCGCCTGGTAGGCACCCGTGGGCGCTGTGCCCGTGTACTGGCGCAGCTCGACGACCTGCCCGCGCGCGTCGGTGATCGACGTCTCGGGGATCGTGCCGTCCGGCGGGTCGACCGTCACGCGGTCGCCGCCGTGGGTCGTCGTCGTGCGCCAACGCTCCTGCTCGTCGACGTCGAAGATCTCGGCCGTCGTGCGCCCGGCGCCGTCGTAGACGTACCGCGTACGCGCCGGCACCGCCGCCGACGCCCGCACGAGCGTCGCCGCCGGCGGCCCGGTGGTGAACCACGGCCCGAGCTCACGGTCGACCAGGCCGCGGCTGTCGTACATCGTCTCCGAGACGATGCGGCCCTGGTTGTCGCGCGCGGCCGAGATGGACTGGGTCTGCCGCGGACGCAGCATGCCGTCGTAGAGCTCGACCGTCGCCTGGTAGTCCCCGAGCGCGGTCAGCGACTGCGTCGTCACCGTGTTCGGGCCGGAGGCCGAGACGGTGTAGGCGAACTTCATGCTCGGCGTGTCCGACGCCTGCAGGCGGCCGGGCAGCCACACGGCGGTGGTCCGGCCCAGGCCGTCGAACGTCGCCGACGTGACCTTCCCGTTCGGGTCGCTCTGGCGGACGGGCGTGCCCCACGCGGGGTTGACGGTGGTGCTGGACGTGAGCGCCGTGCGCGGGCCGCTGCCGTCCGGGTCGGGCGTCGTCTGCGACGTGGCCGTGAGCGGTCCGCCCGTCGCCGGCGTGTACGCCGTGGTCGACTTGCGCCCGAGCGCGTCGGTCGAGCTCAGCGGGCGGCCGTGCGCGTCGTACGTCGTCGTCGCGTCAGTGACGTACGTCGGCGCTCCGGCGGCGTAGTCCTTGAGGCTCTGCGACGTCGTCACCAGGCCCCGCGTCGGTGCAGCGCCGACGGCGAGGCCGTCGTACGCGACCCGTGAGTCGCTGATGACGTCCCCGGGACGGGCCGGCGCCACACCGCAGCCGACGCCGACGACCTCGGTGCGTGACGTCGTCGCGACGACGTGCGCCGTCGTGTTCCGCGCGTACTCGACGCGCGTGCAGCGGTCGTCCGCGGGCGTCGCGACGTCGCCCTGGTCGTCGATCTGCGTCGTCATGCCGTACGTGGGGTCGTACGTCGTGGCGATGCGGGTGGTCCGGCGCCCACCGGGAAGCGCCGGCGCGGCCGTACGCTCCTCGACGGCCGCGATACCGATGAGGGTCGCGCGGCTGCCGTCGGCACCGGTGGCGGTCGGCGGCGAGATCCATGGCGAGCTCAGCGTGCCGCTGACCTCGGCGCCACCGACGCCGTCGTAGGTGATCTCCTCACGGACGAACCCGTTGAGCCGGTCCTCGTCGGCGATGCCGTCGACGAGCACGGACCGCGTGCCGCCGGCCGCGACCTTGTCGCCGTGCATGCCGCGGAAGTACCGGGTGCGCGTCATGGACCGCTGCGGCGCGGTCGGCGCACCCGTGACGACGTCCACCTGTGCGTACCCGCGGAACTCGTTCCACGTGCGCTCGGCGGCGGGGACCAGCGGGTTGTCGTCGTACCGCCACGCGGCGTCGCCGTGGTACCGGTACTCCGTCTGGACCGACAGGCTGCCGTCGTCGTTCGGGTTCTCGACGACCGACGTCACCAGGTACTTGTGGAAGTACTCGGTGATCGCCGGCACGGCGCCCACGGGCTGCCAGCGCACCGGGAAGCAGCGGCGTGTGTTCGAGTCGGCCGACGCGGGCAGGCTCGTGGGCGTGCAGTCCTTCGGGGTGTAGTTGACGCTGACGCGCGCGCCGGTCTCGGTGTCGAGCGCGTTGAGGCGGAACCGGTTCATCGGCGGCCCGGCGTCGCCGACGGTGTCCACGCGGTTCGCCATCTGGGTGCCGTAGAAGCGCACGTCCGGCAGCTCGACGGCCGACCCGACGAGACCCTTGTGACCGATCCGGTCCAGCCACAGCGCCTTGCTGGTCGAGTCGCCCGGGTCGGGGAAGGTGTGCGTGAACGACCAGGCGTCGACCGACTGGTACGACGCGCCCGACAGCACCTTCGTGGTTACACCTACCAGGCGCTTGCGCGTGAAGAACGCCGGCGACGTCACGGCCGGGCAGGAGGTGGTCGACGTGCAGATGAGGTCGCCCGGGACGTCCGGCCACGACGCGGCGGTCGTCGTCAGGGCCGCCGGGTCGCAGGAGACACCCGTCGCGGGGATGCACCGCTCCGCCACGGCGAAGTCGACTCGCATCGGCGCCTGGCCCGAGGCCTCGGAACCGGCCCGCTGGCCGTACTCGATGGCGGTCGGGTGCCCGCCACGCACGTACGTGGACACCGCCTCGTTGTTGTTCCTGCCGTAGCTGTTCGTCTCCTTGGCGTAGAACGTCGTCAGGGTGTTACCCGACGTGTCCACGATGTACTCGAGGTTCCACCGCCACGTCTGCATGCACTGTGACGCCGCGAACGACGCCGCGTAGCAGGGGTCGCCCGGGTGGTTGCCGTAGACGGGCACCGACCAGGCGGAGTTCGTCTTCGTCGTGTCCGTCGCGGAACGCTGGCCCCGGCCGAACACGTACTGGGTCCCGTCGGTCGTCGTGACCTTCCAGTACTCGCCGTCGTTGTCGTCGTTCCACCCGCCGGTCAGGCGCTCGACGCGCGTGCCGTCGTCCTCCTTGAGCCGCCACCCGCCGGTGACGGCGTCCTTCACCAGCTCGCTGGAGTGGCCCGCGAGCGCCAACGTCGCGTTGTCGGACTGCCAGCACAGGTCGCCCGTGACGCGGGCCGCGTTGTTCACCGCCCCCTGACGGTCCTGCGAGCAGGAGACGTACTTGCGCTCGACGAACCCGACAGGCATGTCCCAGCCGTCGCCGATCCAGGACGACTGGTTGTTCGTGTTGGCGACCTTGCCGTCGACCGCCTGCGACGAGTAGGACAGCGCGAGCTCCGGCTCGGGGCCGCCCACGCTGGGCGGGACCCGCAGCGGGTAGGACCAGCTGAAGCTGCCGGTCTGCCCGGAGACCTGCCAGGAGGAGGACGGGGAGAGCGACGTGGCGCCGAAGCTGCCCGACGACCCCGACGTGCCGGCAGTCACCGCCATCAGGCGCGTCGCCGCGGCCGGCACCGTGGCGCTCAGGGTCGAGCGGCGCACGTCGTTGGTCGACTCCAGCACCGTCTGCTCGCGGCACTCGGCACGCTCGGGCGTCGTCAAGGCGCAGTCGGGCAGCTGGACGAGGCGCAGGCGGGAGCCCCAGCCGCCGCCGTACGCCTGGTCGAACGACGAGTAGTCGACGGCGACCTCGAGCGGGGCGTCCACCGGCGCCAGGAACTCGGGGGCGGCGGGGACCGCCGACTCCTCCGGAGCCTGCGCCGGTTCGGCGACGCGGGCCGTCGGGACGGGTGTCGGCGCCGTCGGGACGGGTGTCGGCGCCGTCGGGACGGGCGTCGCGGCCGTCGGGACGGGCGTCGGCGCCGTCGGGACGGGCGTCGCAGTCGTCGGGGTCGTGCTCGGCACGTCCTGCGGACTCGACGTCGACGCGTTGCTCACCGCCGCCACACCGTGGGCGACGGTGGGCGCGACCGCCGCGGCCCTGCCCTGCCCCGCGTCCCCGGCGGCGTCCTGGGCGTCCTCCTGGACGGGCACGCCGACCCGCAGCAGCAGACCCGGGACGCCCGCGGCGACCGCCGCGCGCTGGTCGATCACCTCGACGGGGACCTCCGTCGCCCCGGTGCCGGCGACGCGTGCTGCCTCGGTGCCGGCGCGTCCCACGCGGACGAAGGGGGAACCGGCACCGGCGCCCGTGCGCGGCGCCGCTTCGGCGCCGTCGGGCGCGACGGGCTCGACGCCCTTCCACGCCTCCGGGAACCGCGGGCGCACAGGCAGCGTGACCGGCATCGTGCGGCGCGGAAGGGAGCGCGCGGCGGGCACGTCCTTCGCCGGCACGGGGTCGGTCGCGTCCTCACGCTCGGGCGCGATCTGCTCCGCGTAGGCATGCAGCTCGGCGGCGGGCCGAGGGGGGCCCGCGCGTCCCTCGTCCCCCGCCACGGCGGGGCCCGTCGCGCCCAGCGTCACGAGCAGCGCGACGGCCACCAGACCACCGACGGCGCGGGGCAGGGCGCCCGGAACGCTCCGGCGGGCGCGGGGAGCTGCGTCGCGGCCTCGCGGCGAATGCCGTCGCGCGCTCATGCGCGTGCCTGCTGCGGACCCGGTCCGTCGACGTCCGTGCGGAAGCCGTGGTCACGCTGCCCCATCGCGCTGCCCTCCGAGTCACACGGACGCACCCCCGCCCGAATGAGCGTCACCGTAGTGGCGGGGCAGCGTCACAGGGGTGCATTCGCTGGATGACTTCGCAGGACACGCCGGCGACACGCTGTGACGGATCGGTGCATAGGTAGCGACTTCACCCGCTCGGGTGTACGCGCGAGGGGAGGGCGATCGGACACGCGAGGCGGCAACGAGCCCCGTCCGGGTGAACGGTCCGCGAGCTCGGCCGGCCACCCGGGCGGCGTGCACGGCGTGGACGGCGGCGCTGGAGCGTTCCCTCGGCGTGCGGATCCGCGAGGAGGCGCTCGGCGACCTGCCCCGCGCGGCAGGAGGCGTTCCGCGTCGTGCAGGCGGCGGAGGCCTGGCGGGCGCACGGCGCCTGGGTGACCGCGCACGGCGGCACGCTCGACGGCGACGTAGCGGCCCGGTTCCGTGCCGCGGCAGCCGTCACCGCGGCCGAGGAGCAGGCTGCGCGCCGCGCCGTGGCCGCTGCACGCACCACGATGCTCGAGAGGCTGGCAGCATGGACGCTCGTCCTGCCGACCGCACCGGGGCCGGCACCGAGCCGCGCCCTGCCAGGCGTGGACCTCGACCGGGTGCGGGTCGCAGCCGTGCGGCTGAGCACATTTCGCGGCCGCGGCCGGTCTGCCGGCGGCCAGCGCGCCTGCCCTCGAGCTCGGCGACGGGCACCTCGGGCGGCCCGTCGGGGTGTCGTTCGTGCGTGCCGCGGGCACGGACCTCGCGCTCGTCCAGGGCGCCCCGGCGCTCGTCGGCGGGAGGACGCGGTCGTCCGCGCCCGGCCCCCGGGCCATGCACCGGTCACGGGACGATGCGCGGCTGACGGAAGTTCATGAACGCCCACTCGTCGTACGTGAGCTGGTGGACCAGCCCCGCGGGGTCCCTCACGTAGATGTACGGCTCGTTCGCCCGCTTGTAGACGTCCGAGCCCTCGATCCACGTGGCGGTGCGCGGCGCCGGGAACCCGGCACGCTGCCACAGCTCGTACGTGAGGAGGTCCCACTGCCACCGAGCGGGCCAGAAGGTCACCGCGTACAGCGTCGGCGCCCAGGGGTACTTGACGTAGTCCGTGTTGGTGGGGCGCGGCGACGGGAAGCCCGCGGCCTGCCACTCGGCGTAGCTCACGGGGGTCGCCACCCCGTTCACCAACCGGTACAGCGTCGGGCTGTACGCGTTCTTGTAGACGGGGAAGGACGCACGGGAGGAGTTGGAGCCGCTGCGTGTCATGTTGTGCTTGAACGTCGGCCAGTCGGCGCGCCCGAGCGCCGTGTTGGTCGTCCAGGCGAAGACCTTGCCGCGGTTCCCGTTCGCGGTCGCCTCGACGATCCACGTGCGGCCGTTGACCTGCACGACCGTCGGCGCCGCCGTCATGGGGTCCGTGCCTGCCGACGTCTCGCCGCTGTAGCGCAGGTCGCCGTTGCCGTCGTAGGCGCGCAACCACTGCTCGCCACCGATGACGACGTTCTGCCGGCCGTCGTTGTCGACGTCGGCGATGGTCGGTGACGCGTGCAGGCCGGGGCACGTCGTCGCGGTCGCGACGCCCGTGTTCGGCGGGGCGAACGGGTTGTTGCCCGCGCACCGCGTCCACAGCCGCTGGCCCGTCCCGCTGTACGCGTAGAGCAGCCCGTCCTCCGCGACGAACGCAACGTCAGGGCGCCCGTCTCCGTCGATGTCGCCGACCGCCGGCGACGACGTGACGTTGCGGCCGATCCGCACGGGCCACCCCGGCACGTTCGACCCGTCGCCGCGGAAGGCGTAGACGTACTCGCCGTTCATGGGTTGGCGCCCGCCGTCCCACATGGTCGCGGGCATGTTGCCCGTGCCGACGACGACGTCGAGGCGGCTGTCGCCGTCCAGATCGGCGAGCGCCGGGCTCGACCACACGACCTGCTTGCTGACGAACCGGGGCCACCCGGCGACGCGGCTGCCGTCCGGGTTCCACGCGCCCACGTAGCCGCCGTAGTCGGGCGAGCACGACTGGCCGGGGGCGCCGTCGCAGTCGTACCCGGCGACGATCTCGACCTCGCCGTCCCCGTCGATGTCGCCGACCGCCGGGCTGGACCAGCTCGTGTCGCCCACGAACACCGGCCACCCGGGGAACAGGTGGCCGTTCTCCATCCACACCCACATGCGCTGGTCGAAGCTCGACGCGATGATCTCGTAGTTGCCGTTGTTGTCGATGTCGGCGACGGCGGGCGTGCCGAAGGCTCCCGTCCACGGGTGGTCCGGTCCGAACTTCACCGTCACGAGGCGGTGGTAGTCGGCCTCCACCACGCCGACGTCGCCGTGCGTGTTCGCGTACACGATGTCCAGCCGGCCGTCCCGGTCGAAGTCGACGAGCAGGGGCGACGCCTGGATCGCGCCCGGACCGGTGAAGAAGTCGAACCACCGCACGCCGTTGTCGGTCCGCCAGGCGTAGAGGTGCCCGTCCGGGTACCCGGCGACGATGTCGAGCACGCCGTTGTTGTCGAGGTCGCCGACCGCTGCCGTGGAGAACTTCTCGCCGATCTGGCTGTAGTTGGCGGCGAAGGCCGGCGTGTCCCAGCCCGCCGGAGGGCTGACCTTGGGGAGGGCGACGTTCGGCGGCGCCATGGGGGCGGCGCCGGCCACGGGCACGGGCACCGCGGGGACGCCGGCCAGCGCCGGCACGGCTGCTCCGCCCACGGCGAGGGCCCCCGCCGTCACGACGGCCGTGATCAGCTTGCGCATCGGTGCCTCCAACCTCCTCCGGCTGGCCGGCTTCTTCGGCGGGGCCGGGACGCGGAGGGTGAGCGGGCGGGCCGCCTCGCCAGCGGCGTCGGGTGCTCCTTCGTACCTCGTCGGGTGGCCGGTTGGCGAGTAGCACGAACCCGCCCAAACCCGCGCAAGCGGCACAACCGGCGCGGGGTTCGTCCACCGCCGTCGCCGGTCAGCCCTTCGTGACACCGTCCGTCAGGCGCGGCGACCGCGGCGACGGCGTCGTCGGCCGCCCCACGCTGAACACCGCGAGCGCGACCTGCGACCGGCGCAGCCCGAGCCGGCGCCGCAGCGCGCCGACGGCGTGCGGGGAGTCGACCACCTCGGAGTGGGGCGCGACCGCGAGCCCGGCGCGGTGGGCGTGCAGCCACGTGCGCTGCAGCGCGCGCCCGGCCTCGACGACGTCCGCCGGCGCCAGGCCCAGCCGGGCGTCGAGGGTCTCCGTCGCGCTGTGCACCGTGGGCGTGCGGGCGACGAGCACGAGGTGCTGCGGCCCGCGCACCGGGGCGCCGGGAGCGGGCGGCGGTGGGAGTGGGCGGGCGCGGTCGACGGCCTCGACCCACCGGCCGACCAGGACGGCGAGGCGCAGGGCGGCGTCGTGCAGCGCGGGCCGCCGGGTGACCGGTGCGGCGAGGCGCGCGGCCCAGGACGGCATGAGCAGCATCCGGTCGGTCATGCCGTCGCGCGCGTAGCGCGGGTGCGCCGGGGACAGGCGGAGCCAGCGGACGAGCTCGGCGGCGACGGCGCGCCGGGACGCGGTCCATGCCGTCCCCAGCCGGACCAGCCGGGACATCGCGGCGTCGTCCACCTGGAGCAGCCGGAGCCCTGCGGGCAGGGCCGGCGCGTCCACCCGCAGGTCCGGGGCCGGCGCGAGCTCGCCGCGGTGCACGCGCCGGTCCCGCACGTCCTGCGGCGTGAAGGGCGTCGCGTACGGCTCGGCGACCGGCCGCAGCACGAGGACCGGCAGCGTCGGGTCGGCCGCGCCGCGCACCGGCAGGTCCTCGAGCCGGTCGAGGGCGGGGGTCGGCTCGACCGCGAGCCCCCGGCCGTCGGCGGCCGCGGCGACGGCCGCCGACTCCACCCAGGCGCCCAGCGAGAGCAGCAGGTCACGGAAGGACGGGTCCCCCGCGCACAGCACCCGGTCCGGGACGACCGCGACCTCGATCCGCCCGTCGGTGACCCGCACGGCCCAGGGCTGCGTGTTGTGGGCCGACGGCGCCCTCCCGGCGACGCGCACCCACCGGCGCAGGTCGTCGTCGGTGGCGGCCGTCCCGTCGTGCGTCGCCGTCATGCGACCTCCTCCGCCGCCGTGCCGGCGGCCGTCGTGCCGGTGCCGACCGGCCTGCGGTAGAACGTGACGCCGTGCAGCGGACGCCCGCCGGCACGCTGGAACTGCCGGGCCGAGGCGGGGTTGTCGCGCCCGACGAACGTCGAGCGCAGCCGCGCGTACCCGCCCGCGGCGAGGTTGGCGTGCAGCGTGCGGGACAGCAGCGTGAGCACGCCGCGCCCCTGCCGGTCCGGTTCGGTGCCCTGGATGATCAGCACCGCCTCCCGCCGGTAGCGGCCCCGGGTCGCGAGGAGCCGCAGCTGCTGCAGCGGCCCGAGCCGCCCGCCGACGCGCTGCACGAAGGCCGTGATGTCCGGCACCACCAGCACGAACGCCACGAGCGCGCCGCTGGCGTCGTCGCGCGCCAGGAGCAGCAGGTCCTCGTCCACGAGGAAGCCCAGCCCGTCGGTGGCGGCCGCCATCTCCGCGTCCGTGATGGTCGTGTAGTACGGCAGGGCCGCGAACGCGCGGTTGAGGACCGCGAGCACCTCGGGCACCAGCCGGCCCACCTCGGAGCGGCGTCCCCGCTCGAGCCGCAGCCCGGCGGCGCGCCACTCCGCGTCGGTCGGCGCGCCCGCCGCGGACGACGGATCGACGTCGACGACCCACGTGTCGGACTCGCCCCACCGCTCGAAGCCGAGGGCCTCGTACGCGGCCGGCACCCACGCCGGGTTCCACGGCGAGTCGACGAACCCGCGCTCGTCGAAGCCGGACGTGATCACCCCGCCCGACTGGTTCGGCAGCAGCGACACGGGGCCGAACAGCTGGGCGCGACCGTCCGCGCGGGCCTCCAGCGCGCCGACGAGCGCGGCCGCCGCGTCGGCGTCGGCGAACTCGGTCGCCCCGAACAGCAGCGACGGGGTGCCGAGCCGCGCGTCGAGGCGGGCGTCGGTGTGCACGGTGGTCCGCCCCACCGCGCGCCCCGCGGCGTCGCGCACCAGCAGCAGCTCGACCGGTCCCGGGTGCGGCGAGGTGCCCCGCCACCAGGACGTGACGGTGGACGCGAGCAGCGGCACCGCGAGGTCCCGCGGGTGCAGGCGCAGCGGCAGGTCGACGAAGTCGCGCAGGTCCGCGCGCGAGCGCACCGGCGTCACGGCCAGGCGGGTCACGGCGCCCCGCCCGGCCCCGGCGCGACGTGCACGCGGATGTACCCGCCGGTGCCGTGCCGCCGGTCGCGCGTGATCCACTCCATGAGCCGCCGGTGCGCGGGCAGCCGCGCGAACAGCATGAGGGCGTCCCGGTCGGTGAAGAACGCGATCGTGCCCAGGGTGAACGGCGGCGCCCAGTAGACCCGGTGCCACACGTACCCCGTCATCCGCCGCATGGCCGCGACCATCGGGTACCACTCGCGCGAGAGCAGGGCCCACGAGTGCGGCCCGCGGTACCGCGTCGCGCCCAGGAACATCGCCCCGGCCTGCGCGGGCGTCCGGGCGGGGCGGGACGACGGGTCCGGGTCGCGCGCACCGTCCGCCGCCGTCCGCTCCGTGGTGCGCCGCGGCGGCGCCGGGGCCACGGGCGGCGGCGTCCGCCCACGCGCGCTCTCGCTGGTCAGCGCGGTGAACCGCTCGATGTGCGCCATCTCGTCGCCCTCGGCGCGCCAGACGCCGTTGGAGTAGCCCTGCGGGTCGGCGACGAACACGCGCGCGCGCTCGTGCCCGAGGCCGGCACCGTCCGCGAGCGCACGCCCCTGCGCCGGCGTCGCGACGCACACGACGAGCCCGCGCACGGGCGCGCCGGCGGCGTCGCGCGCGCGCACCCCCGCGCTCCACACGTACCCGTCCGCCGCACGCACCGCCCGGTGCGCGCGCCACGCCCACGCGGGTCCGGCTCCGGTCCGCTCGAGCACGACGAGCGCCTCGGCGCGGGACTCCACCGGCGCGCGCGAGAAGTCGCGGGTCCGCATCAGCCGGCGCCGCCGGCGGCCGCCACGGGGTCGGCGGCAGCAGGCCCGCCGGACGAGGGCGACGCCGACGGGTGCGACGTCGACGCGTCCCGGTCGTCGGGGTCGACGACGTAGACGTTCTTGATCTTCGTGCTCCCGCCCGTGAAGGGCCCCGTCCCGTGGTCGTGCACGTGCACGACCAGCTCGGACGCCGTCGGGTCCTCCTCGAGCGACTGCGCGAAGTCGCGCGACACCGCGGCGAGGTGGCGCAGCACGCCGGCGACGGCCCGCTCGGCCAGGTCCGCCCGCGCGGCGTCGTCCAGGCGGGCGTCGGCACGCAGCTGCACGTGGATCGCCGGGCGCTGCTCGTGGTCCCCGACGTCGACGAGCGCAAGCTTGAACGACTCGATCGCCGCGGCGTGCGGGTTGTCGAGGTACAGGCCGTTCTCGACGTCGAGCGGGTACAGGTTGGCGCCCATGTAGGAGACGGTCGAGTCCTTGCGCCCGTACAGCAGCAGGAACGGCAGGCGCATCCGCTGGATCGCGAACGCCCGCTCGAAGCCGAACGCCAGGCGGTCGCGCGCGGGCTCGGGCAGGGCGGCGATGACGTCCTTCATCTCGTCGAACGTCACGATCATCGCCTCGTCGCCGATGTCGTAGCGCAGCTTCGGGCTCATGATGTCGGCCGAGTTCAGCGTGACGAGCAGGCGCCCGTCGGCGGTCGTCTCGAGGTACGTCTCGAGCGGGTTGTACTGGAAGATCATCGGCGTCCGGGCCTCGTCGGGTCCCAGCAGGGCCTGGCGCAGCGCACCGCCGCCGGCCAGCGTGCGGCGCACCCACACCGACAGGTCGCTCTCCCCCGCCATGCCGATCGTCAGGTCGGACGCGCCGTAGCCGGAGTACACGCGCCCGAACCGGTCCTCGAGGTAGTCGCGCAGGCCCTCGGTCAGGGCCTCACCGCCCACGAACCCGTTGAGGTCGTAGGCGTCCCAGTCGAAGCCCTCGGCGTCGAGCCGGTCACGCAGGTGCTTGAGGAACGGCGGGTAGGCGCACACCAGGTACGTGTAGCCGGGGCCGAAGTGGCGCAGCGTGTCGACGATCTTGTCGAGCTCCGGCCCGGTGTTCTTCACCATCGCGATCCGCGACATGGCGATGCCCGTGTTCGTGCCCGTCGCCCACGCGCCCATCGAGAACGCGTTGACCGCGAACAGCCGGCGGGTGCCGAACAGCAGCGTCACGTACCCGGACACGTTCTTGTGCACGGTCGCCAGCTCGCGCTTCGACCGCATCCAGTTGTACGGCGTGCCCGACGAGCCGCTGGACTCGTCGACGACCGTGCCGACGGTCTCGATCAGGCCGCCCCAGCAGCGCTCCGCCTCGGCGTAGCGGTCGACGTAGCCGTGCTTGGACGTCGGCCGGTAGTTGGTCAGGTCCCACCAGCGGAACCGGAAGCCGTCCTCCTCGACGTACCGCCGGTACGCCGGCACGTCCAGGTACGCGTGCTGGCAGATCATCCACGCGTTCAGGCGCGCGAACCGCTCCATCGCCGGGTGGTAGTTCCGCGCCGTGAACCGCCACAGCGCCGGGTGCAGCCGGTACACGCGGTAGACGACGGTCACGAGCCAGGTGGCGAGGCGGAGGGCGGCCTGGCGCAGGACGCTCGTCCGGGGGGCGTCCGGGGTCATCCACGGACCCTAACAACGCCCCTGGTCAGCGAGCCGGAGGTTCACCCCGACGGTGCACCGTCGGCGCTCGGTGGCGTCAGCGGGCGTCCGGCAGCCACCGCAGGACGACGTGCCCGAACACCGACACCAGCGCCAGCGTCGACGCGGTGCCGCACTGCCCGCAGCTCGCCGTGTGGTTCACCCAGGCGACGTCGGGCAGGCGGTCGACGTCGGTGACGGTGAGGTCGATGGATCCGCACTCGGGGCACCGCAGACGCGCCTGCTCGTCGAAGGCGACATCGCGCCCCGGCACCGTTGCCGTTGACAGCTCGCTCACGTGTGCTCCCGGGATGGACGACGTCGGACGCCCGATATTCTCCACCCGTTCGGGCCAACGCACGACACGACGGGTCCCCTTGCGCCCCGGCGCACGGCGCCCGCCCCACCGACGAGGCGAGGAGCGCATGACCGACCAGCGCGCGGCGCAGCTGCCGAAGGACGTCGAGACCCTGCTGGCGGCGGGCGACCTGGCGCGGCTCACGGCCGTCCTCGACACGTGCCCGCCCGACGCGCGCGGTGGGTACGCGCAGCAGACCGCCCTCGCCTTCGACGACTGCCCGGACGAGCTCGCCCGGTGGCTCGTGGCGCGCGGTGCGGACCTGCAGGCGCCGGACCGGTGGGGCAGCACGCCCCTGCACACCCGCGCACGCAGCCGGCGCGGGCGGATCGGCGTGCTGCTCGAGCTGGGCGCGGACGTGCACCACGACGCCGGCCGGCTCGGCACTCCCCTGCACGCCGCGGCGGCCGGCCGGAACGTCGAGCACGCCCGCCTGCTCCTCGCGCACGGCGCCGCGGTCGACGCGGTGGACGCCCACGGCCGCACGCCGCTCGAGGTGGCGCTGCACGACTGCCCGAACGTCGCGCTCGTGCCGGCGGCGGCCCTCGCCGAGGTGCTCCTCGACGCCGGGGCCCGGCCGACGCCCGCGGCCACCGCCTCGGTCGAGGAGATCGGCAGGCAGCTCGAGCGCTTCCGTGACCGGATCGCGCCGGGGCACCTCGCCCCGGCCGACGCCGCGCTGACGTCGCTCTACCGCC
Organism: Cellulomonas shaoxiangyii; assembly: GCF_004798685.1. NCBI lineage: Bacteria > Bacillati > Actinomycetota > Actinomycetes > Micrococcales > Cellulomonadaceae > Cellulomonas > Cellulomonas shaoxiangyii. The sequence continues at coordinate 3,811,725 of NZ_CP039291.1, forward strand.
GATTCGCCGTGGCGCCCGTCCCGCGTCACCGCCGGCACGACGGCACGTCGCCGATCGCGGTGACGTCGACGCGCTGGCACGAGCAGCACGCCGAGCTGTGGGAGCTGCTGGTGCCGGCCGAGGGCGCGGCCACGACCGTCCAGGGGGAGGTCGTGCGGATCACGGGCCGGATCTCCCACGAGCTGACGGACAACGGCGGCGCCAACTGGGACGCGGACTTCCGCGCCATGGCACGCGCGCTCGCGGAGCACGTCGGCACGGGAGTGCCGCTGGACGCGCCGGACCTCGTGCGGGTCGGCGCGATCGTCGACGAGCTCGGGCTGTCGGCCTCCGGCGACACGGACCGCCTGGCCGAGCTCGCGGTGGCGTGGGTGCTGCGCAACCCGGAGCCCCGTCCGCTCGGGCGACCGGCGTACCGCAGGTAGCCGTCCCGGCCGCCGGCCGGATCGCACCCACGCGGGGGGCGGCACCGGCGTACGGTGCCCGGATGACCCGGGAACGACGCACCGCGCGCCTGGTGCTGCGCCAGTGGACCGAGGCCGATCTCGAGCCGTTCGCCCGGATGAACGCCGACCCCGAGGTGATGGAGTACTTCCCGGCCACGCTCACGCGGGAGGCGAGCGACGCGATGGTCGCCCGCGTCCGGGCGCACCTCGACGAGCACGACTGGGGTCTGTGGGCGCTGGAGGCCGACGGCCGCTTCGCCGGGTTCACCGGGCTGGCCCGGCCGGGCTGGGCGCCGTCCCTCGTGGAGGTCGGCTGGCGGCTGCCGCGGTGGGCGTGGGGCAGGGGCTACGCGACGGAGGCGGCGCGCGAGGCGCTGGCCGTCGGCTTCGGCGAGCTCGGCCTGACGGAGGTCGTCTCGGTCACCACCGTGTCGAACGAGCGCTCCCAGGCGGTCATGCGCCGGCTCGGCATGACGCGGGACCCGGCCGCGGACTTCGACCACCCCACGATCCCCGAGGGCCACCCCCTGCGCCGCCACGTCCTCTACCGGATCACCGCACCCTGAGGTCCGCGCGCCGGCGCCCGGCGGGTGCGGCCCTCCCGCTCGCACGGACGTCGACCGCGTTCAGTCCCGGGGTTCCCGGGACATGCGCCGGGCGCACCCACCCCGGCTCGGCCGTCGGGCCCGTCATCGCGAGCACGCGCGGGTCGTGCACGGGGCTCTCCTCGTCCTCGGTGACGGCGAGACCGTAGCCGTGCGACGGCCCCGGCGGCCAGCCCTGCGCGCGGGCGGACCTCAGACCGGCGTGGTCGCGGGGTCCTCCCCCGCCACGCGGGCGTGGCGCTCGCGCCGGCGGTCCAGCGCGCGCATCACCGGGGTGGCGGCCGCCCCGTGGATCAGCACCGACGCGACCACCACGAGGGCCGCGACGCCCCACAGCCGATCGGCGTCCGCGAACTCGCCCTCCTGCACGGCGTACGCCACGTAGAACAGCGACCCGACCCCCCGCACGCCGAAGAACGCGACCACCGCACGCTCGCGCGGCCCGGTGCGACCGCCCCGCAGCGCCACCCACCCCGTGAGGGGCCGAACCACCAGCAGGAAGACCAGGGCGACGCCGAGCTCTGCCCAGCCGAGCCCGGAGAACACCCCCCGCACGAGCGCCCCGCCCAGCAGCACGATCACCGCCACCGTGAGCAGCCGCTCGATCTGCTCGACGAAGGCGTGCAGCACCTTGTGGTACTCGTGCTCGCGCTCCGTGCCGCGCAGCGCGACCGCGCACACGAACACCGCGACGAACCCGTACCCCTCGGCCATCTCCGCCCCGCCGTACGCGAGGAAGATCGCCGCGAGCGCGACGAAGCCCTGCGTGTGCTCGGTGATCCGCAGCCGCTCGGCGAACGAGGAGAAGAACAGGCGACCGAGCAGCCAGCCCACGAGGAAGCCGAGGGCGACCCCCACGCTCAGCCGCCACACGACGTCGAGCAGGACCCAGCGGCCGAGCCAGCCGCCCGGGGCGAGCCCCGACAGGCTGACCGCGATCGCGGCGTAGGTGAAGGGGAACGCGAGCCCGTCGTTGAGGCCGGCCTCCGAGGTCAGCGCGAAGCGTGCCTCGTCGTCCTGCGTCCCGGGCTCGTCCACCGGCTCGGTGACCTGGACCTCCGTCGCCAGCACCGGGTCCGTCGGCGCCAGCGCCGCCGCCAGCAGCATGGCGCTCGCGACACCGAGGCCGAGGACCGCCCACCCGAGCACTCCGACGGCGACCATCGACAGCGGCATGGTGATGGCGAGCAGGCGCCAGGTCGTGCCCCACGACCGCCACGAGAACGGACGGTTGATCGCGAGACCGGCGCCCATCAGCGAGACGATCACGCACACCTCGGTGAGGTGGAGCGCGATGTCCGGGTGCTCCGTCGGGCTGGGGTCCGGCAGCTGCGGGAGCAGCCAGAACCCCAGCGCCCCCATCGCCAGGAACACGGCCGGCATCGACACCGGCGCCCGGCGCAGCAGACGCGGCAGCACGGCCGCGGCGAGGGTGGCCACGCCGACGGCGAGGAAGATCGCGGCTGGGCCGTCGACGGGGAACACCTGCACACGGTATGGGCGGATTCGGCAGCGGGCGCGCCGACCGCCTACGGGGGTGGCGCGGCACCGTCGCGGGGACTGCGCGGCCGGTCTGGACGCCCCCGACGCGCCGGGACGCCCGAAATCTGCGGAAACTGTACCGATTACGTGCCTTGACCGATACATCCCGGCGTCGGAGGGTGGGTGCCTCCGCCGACCGGCTCAGCGTGGACCCGGCGGTCGGCCGACCAAGGAGGAACGATGTCCCTACCCATGCTCCGACGAGGGAGCAGGCGCGGCCCCGGCGCTCGAGGCGCAGCCGTCCTCGCCGCCCTGACCCTCGCGGCGACCGCCGCGGCCGCCATCCCGGCTCAGGCCGCCGGCTCGACGCTGCAGGACGCGGCCAACGACCGCGGCCGCTACTTCGGCACGGCGATCGCCGCGAACCGCCTCAGCGACTCGACCTACTCGACCATCGCGAACCGTGAGTTCGACATGATCACGGCCGAGAACGAGATGAAGATGGATGCGACGGAGCCGTCGCAGAACCAGTTCAACTACACCAACGGCGACCGCATCGTGAACTGGGCGCTCCAGAACGGCAAGCAGGTCCGCGGGCACGCGCTGGCGTGGCACTCGCAGCAGCCGGGCTGGATGCAGAACATGTCCGGCACGGCGCTGCGCAACGCCATGCTCAACCACGTCACGCAGGTCGCCACGCACTACCGCGGCAAGATCTACGCCTGGGACGTCGTGAACGAGGCCTTCGCCGACGGCTCGTCCGGCGCCCGCCGCGACTCCAACCTGCAGCGCACCGGCAACGACTGGATCGAGGCGGCCTTCCGCGCCGCCCGGGCCGCCGACCCCGGCGCGAAGCTCTGCTACAACGACTACAACACCGACGACTGGACGCACGCGAAGACGCAGGCCGTGTACAACATGGTCCGCGACTTCAAGGCGCGCGGCGTCCCGATCGACTGCGTCGGCCTGCAGTCGCACTTCAACGCGCAGAGCCCGGTGCCGAGCAACTACCAGACGACCCTGTCGAGCTTCGCCGCGCTCGGCGTGGACGTGCAGATCACCGAGCTCGACATCGAGGGCTCGGGCTCCGCGCAGGCGGAGAGCTACCGGCGCGTCGTCCAGGCGTGCCTCAACGTCTCCCGCTGCACCGGCATCACGGTGTGGGGCGTGCGGGACACCGACTCGTGGCGCGCCTCGGGCACGCCGCTGCTCTTCGACGGCCAGGGCAACAAGAAGGCGGCGTACACCGCGGTCCTCGACACGCTGAACAGCGGACCCGGGACCAACCCGACGACGCCTCCGCCCACCAGCCCCCCGCCGACGACCCCGCCGCCGGTCACCCCGCCGCCGACGACGCCCCCGCCCACGACCCCGCCGCCGGTCACCCCGCCGCCCAGCGGCACCTGCTCCGCGGCACTGACGATCGCGAACAGCTGGGGCGGCGGCTACCAGGCCACCGTCACGGTGCGGGCCGGTTCGTCCGCTCTCAACGGATGGCGGGTCACCCTGCCCGGCGGCGTCACGACGTCGAACCTGTGGAACGGCGTCCTCGCCGGCAGCGTCGTGACGAACGCGCCGTACAACGGCTCCGTCGGAGCCGGCCAGTCGACGTCCTTCGGGTTCATCGGCAACGGCAGCGCACCCGCCGCGGGAGCGCTGAGCTGCAGCTGACCTGCTCCACCTGACCGGCTCCCCGCCGGCCACGACGACGGCGCCGCACCGACCGGGTGCGGCGCCGTCGTCACGTCTGCCCGGGGACGGCTACCGGTGGGCCGCCCGGAACGCGCCGGCCGACGCCTCGTACGATCGACCGGTGCCACCGCGCTCCCCGCTCCCGGCACGCCACGGGCTCGCGGCCGCCCACCTGTGCACCCCGCCCCGCGTCCGCGCGACCCCCGACCCGTGGCCGACGATGGGCGCGTGGCTGCGCGGCCGCCTCCGGGACGGCGTCGACGTGGCGGGGATGCTCGCGCAGGGCCGCTTCGTCGACGAGGACGGCCGCGCGCTGCGCGACGACGACCCGTACGCGCCCGCCCGGCACGTGTGGTTCCACCGCGACCTGCGCGACGAGCCGGTGGTGCCGGGCGAGATCCACGTGGTGCACCGCGACGAGCGCCTCGTCGTCGTCGACAAGCCCCCGTTCCTGTCGACGATCCCCCGGGGTCGGCACGTGGTGCAGAGCGTCGTGGTCCGCCTGCGCGCCGAGCTGGACCTGCCGGAGCTCTCGCCGCTGCACCGGCTCGACCGCGTGACGTCGGGGCTGCTCCTGCTCGCGACCGAGCAGCGCTGGCGCGGCGCCTACCAGACGGCGTTCGAGCGCCGGGCGGTGGACAAGACGTACCGGGCGCTCGCGCCGCTGCGCGCCGACCTCGCCCTGCCGACGGTCGTGCGCGACCACATCCACAAGGAGCGCGGCACCCCACGTGCCGAGGTGGTGCCCGGTGCACCCGTCAACGCGGAGACGCGCGTCGAGCTGGAGCGGGAGGCCGACGGCCGCGGGGTGTACCGGCTGACGCCGCGCACCGGGCGCACCCACCAGCTGCGGGTCCACCTGGACGGCCTCGGCATCCCGATCGTCGGCGACCCGCTGTACCCGGTGGTGCGGGACGTCGCCGTGGACGACTTCCGCGACCCGCTGCAGCTCCTGGCCGCCGAGGTCGCGTTCACCGACCCGGTCGACGGGCGGCGCCGGCGCTTCCGCAGCGTGCGGTCGCTGCCGCTGCCGGCGGAGGACGGCGCACCCAGGGATGCGGAGCGGGCCCCGCGCTCGCGCAGATCGCCCCCACCCTGACCTTGGCGCGCCCGCGGGCAGCCGCCAGAGTGGTGACATGCCCACGCGCGCACCGCTGCCCGCCACGTTCGAGGGCGACGTCCTCCTCCCGGACTCCCCCGGGTACGACGCCGCGCGCGCCGTCTGGAACGGCGCCGTCGACCGCCGCCCCGCGTACGTCGTCCGGTGCGCCGGCACCGACGACGTGCGCACCGCGGTCCGGGTCGCGCGCGAGCTCGGGCTGCCGCTCGGCGTCCTGTGCGGCGGCCACAGCGCGGCGGGGTGGGCGGTGCCCGACGGTGGGCTCATGATCGACCTGTCCCGGATGCGTGGGGTCGTCGTCGACCCGGGGGCGCGCACCGCGCAGGTGCAGGGCGGGGCGCTGCTGGGGTCGCTCGACGCGGCCACGCAGCCGTACGGGCTCGGGACGACCGCCGGGATCGTGTCGCACACCGGCATCGGCGGGCTGGCGCTCGGCGGGGGCGTCGGCTGGCTCGCCCGGCAGCTCGGCCTGACCTGTGACAACGTGCTCGGCTACGAGGTCGTCACCGCCGAGGGCGGGCTGGTCCGCGCGACGGCCGCCGAGAACCCCGACCTGTTCTGGGGGCTGCGCGGCGGCGGGGGCAACTTCGGCGTCGTCACGCGGTTCGACCTCGCCCTGCACGACGTCGGCACGCAGGCGCTCACGGCCGAGGTCGACCTCGACCCGGCCGGCGGGCTCGACGCGCTGCGGACATGGCTTGCCCTCGCGCAGGACGCACCGCGGCGCGCGACCGTCGTCGCGGACGTGCGCGCCGGCGGACCGCTCACGCTCGGGTTCGTCTGGGTCGGAGCACCCGACGAGGCCGGGCCGCTCGTCGCGCGGCTCGACGCGCTCGGCACGCCCCTGGCCCGGCGCGTCACGCCGATGAGCTACCTCGACCTGCAGCGCCGGTCCGACGCCGCCACGGCCCACGGCTCCCGGCGCTACGCGAAGAGCCACTACGTCCGCGAGCTGCCCGACGCCGCGCTGGAGGCGTTCCTCGCCCACGCGGAGGCGGACGTGGGAGGGGCGGACCTCGTCGCCTACGGCGGCGCGATCGCGGACGTCGCCCCGGACGCGACGGCGTTCGCGCACCGCGACGCGTGGTTCGAGTACGGCGTCGGCGCCGCGTGGGACGACCCGGCCGACGACGAGCGCCGTGCCGCGACGTGCCGGCGGCTCGCCGCGTCGATCGAGCCGTGGAGCGTGGGCGTGTACGTCAACGCGCTCGGGGCCGAGGGCGCCGCGCGCGTGCAGCGCGCGTACGGGGCCGCCACCTACGCGCGGCTCCAGCAGGTCAAGTCGGCCTGGGACCCGGACAACGTCTTCCGGCTGAACCAGAACGTCCCGCCGGCCGAGGCGTCCGCGACCTGACGCCGGCCGTTCGCGACGTTGCCTAATCGTTTGCACGGGTCACACCGGGCGTGACGCGTGCCACAGTGAGCGGGTCTTCCATTGTGAGCGCTCACAGCCCCCCGGGGCACGAGCCTCCCCGGCAGCAGGAGACCGTGATGCGCGACGACGACGACGTCCAGCGAGGGTCCGCCCCCTCCCCCGAGCGCGCGCACGGCGGCGCTGGGCAGCCCTCTGCCTCGTGCTGACCATGACCGTGCTCGGCGGGGTCGCGGTCGTCGCAGCCCCGGCGGCGACGGCGGCCACCGTCGACCCGGCAGCGGCGTACGTGCTGGTCAACCGCAACAGCGGCAAGGTGCTGGACGTCTACAACCTCGCCACGTCCGACGGCGCCCGGATCACCCAGTGGACCCGTGGGGACGGCGCCCACCAGCAGTGGCAGTTCGTCAGCTCGGGCGACGGGTACCACCGGCTGAGGTCGAAGCACTCGGGCAAGGTCCTCGACGTCTCGGGATGGTCCGGCGCCGACGGGGCCCCGGTGGTGCAGTGGTCGGACACCAACGGCGCCAACCAGCAGTGGCGCCTCCAGGACACCACCGACGGGTACGTCATGCTGGTCAACCGCAACAGCGGCAAGGCGCTCGAGGTCCAGAACGCCTCCACGGCAGACGGCGGGAACATCGTGCAATACAGCAGCTGGGGCGGCGCCAACCAGCAGTGGCGGCTCGTCCGCGTCGACGGCGGAACCCCCACCACGCCCACCACGCCCACCCCGCCCTCCACGGGGACCTTCACCAACCCCGTCGTCTGGCAGGACTTCGCCGACGGCGACATCATCCGCGTCGGCGACGCGTACTACTACTCCGCGTCGACCATGCACTACTCGCCCGGTGCGCCGATCCTGCGCTCGTACAACCTCGTCGACTGGGAGTACGCCGGCCACTCGGTGCCCAGGCTCGACTTCGACGACAGCGGGTACGACCTCACCGGCGGCCGCAAGTACGTCAAGGGCATCTGGGCGTCCACGCTGGGGTACCGCCGCAGCAACAGCACGTACTACTGGCTCGGCTGCACGGAGTTCAACCGCACGTACGTCTACACCGCGTCGGCGGTGGACGGCACGTGGACGAAGAAGGCCCGCATCAACAACTGCTACTACGACGCCGGGCTGCTCGTCGACGACGACGACACGATGTACGTCGCGTACGGCAACGGCACCATCAGCGTGGCGCAGCTCAACGCCGACGGCACCGCGCAGGTGCGCGCGCAGCAGGTGTTCCAGACGCCGTCGAACGTCGGCACCCTCGAGGGCGCCCGGTTCTACAAGCGCGACGGCTACTACTACATCTGGCTCACCCGGCCGGCGAACGGCCAGTACGTGCTCCGGTCGCGCTCCCCGTTCGGCCCGTACGAGATGCGACAGGTGCTGCTCGACCTGCCGGGCCCGATCTCCGGCGGCGGTGTGCCGCACCAGGGCGGTCTCGTCCAGACGCAGGCCGGCGACTGGTGGTACATGGCCTTCACGGACGCGTACCCCGGCGGACGGGTGCCGACGCTGGCCCCGATCAGCTGGAGCTCCGACGGCTGGCCGGTCCTGCAGACCGTCAACGGACGCTGGGGCACCACGTACGCCCGCCCGAACATCACGACGACCAGGACCGTCAGCTCGATGATCGGGAAGGACACCTTCACGGGTACGAGGCTCGGCCCGCGGTGGGAGTGGAACCACAACCCCGACACCGGCCGGTTCAGCGTCGGCAACGGGCTCCGCCTGCAGACCGCGACCGTGACGAACGACCTGTACAGCGCCCGCAACACCCTCACGCACCGCATCCAGGGCCCGACGTCGACGGCGACGATCGAGCTCGACCACTCCGCGATGGCGGAGGGCGACCGGTCGGGGCTCGCGATGCTGCGGCAGTCGTCGGCCTGGATCGGGGTGGTCAGGCGGAACGGCACCACGCGCGTGGTGATGACCGACGGGCTGACGATGAACAGCTCGTGGGCGACCACCGGCACAGGGGTCGAGCGTGCCTCGGCCGACGTGTCCGGCGGCCGGGTCTGGTTGCGCGCGCGGGCGGACATCCGTCCCGGCTCGGGCCGGACGGCGACCTTCTCCTACAGCACCGACGGCTCCACCTTCGTGCCGCTCGGCCCCGCGTTCGTCCTGAACAACCAGTGGGAGTTCTTCATGGGCTACCGGTTCGGGATCTTCAACTACGCCACCCAGGCGCTCGGCGGCGCCGTGACGGTCCGCAGCTTCGACCTGACCACACCCTGACGGGGCGCGAGCCCGGACCCGGGACCGCTGGAGCAGCAAGGAGGATCTCGTGATCACTGCGCGGCACGGCGGACGGGTCCGCATGCGCCTCATCCTGATGGTCGGCGCCCTGGCCGCGCTGCTGCTCGGGGGCGGCGTGACGGCGGTCAGCGCCGCCGCCGCCGGCTGCCGGGTGGACTACACGGTGCCGTCGCAGTGGCCGGGCGGCTTCACCGCCGACGTGAAGGTCACCAACCTCGGTGACCCCCTGCGCGGCTGGCGGCTGGCGTGGACCTTCCCGTCGGGGCAGCGCGTCACGCACGCGTGGAACGCGACGACCACGGCGTCGGGCAGCCGGGTCGTCGCGGCGGACGCGGGCTACAACGCCGCCGTGCCGAGGGGCGCCACGGTCTCGTTCGGCTTCAACGGCACGTGGACCGGCAGCAACGCCGCGCCGGCGGCGTTCACCCTCAACGGCGTCGCGTGCACCGGGCAGGTGGGCGGGTCGCCGTCGCCGACCGCATCACCGTCACCGACGGCGACCGCGTCGCCGACGGCCACCGTGTCACCGACGGCCACCGCGTCGCCCACGGCCACCGCGTCGCCCACGCCGACGCCGACCACGTCGCCGCGGCCGACCACGTCACCGCAACCGGCCGACGCCATGGCGACGGTCGCCGCGATGCAGCCGGGCTGGAACCTGGGCAACACGCTCGACGCGATCCCGGACGAGACCGCGTGGGGCAACCCGCTGACGACCCGGGAGCTGCTGCACCACGTCCGGTCGGAGGGCTACAACAGCATCCGCATCCCCGTGACCTGGAACGGTCACCTCGGCCCGGCGCCCGACCACACGATCGACCCGGCGTGGCTCGCCAGGGTCGAGCAGATCGTCGACTGGTCCCTGGACGAGGGCTTCTACGTGATGCTCAACCTGCACCACGACTCCTGGGAGTGGGCCGACTCGTACCCGACCGACAAGGCCGCCGTCCTCGAGCGGTACCAGGCCCTGTGGGACCAGCTCGCGACCAGGTTCCGCGACCACTCGTCGCGGCTCGTGTTCGAGAGCATCAACGAGCCCCAGTTCACCGACACCGCCGACGAGCAGGGCGACGTGCTCGTGCAGGAGCTCAACACCGACTTCGTCGAGCGGGTCCGCGGCTCCGGCGGGGGCAACGCCACCCGGCTGCTCGTCCTGCCGACCCTGCACACCAGCAGCGAGCAGCCCCGCCTGGACGCGCTCGCCGCGACGATCGACGAGCTCGACGACCCGAACCTCGCCGCGACCGTGCACTTCTACGGATGGTGGCCCTTCAGCGTCAACATCGCCGGCGGCACGCGGTACAGCAGCGACGTCGAGCAGGACCTCGTCAGCTCGTTCGACCGCGTGACCAGCACGTTCGTCGAGCGCGACATCCCCGTCATCATCGGCGAGTGGGCCCTGCTCGCGTGGGACCACACCCGCCCGGGCATCATCCAGCGCGGGGAGTTCCTCAAGTACCTCGAGGCCGTCGGGTACCACGCGCGCACCCGCGGCCTGACGACGATGGTCTGGGACGCCGGCCAGTTCCTCGACCGCAACGCGCTCGCGTGGCGGGACGCGGGCGTGCACGCCATGATGCGGGCGAGCTGGACGGAGCGTTCCGGCACCGCGTCGTCGGACCAGGTGTACCTGCCGGGCAGCGGCGCCGTCACCGCCCGCTCGCTCACCCTGAACCTCAACGGGACCACGTTCCAGGGGCTGCGGCACGACGGCGCGGACCTGGTCCGCGGGAGCGACTACACGGTCGACGGCGACCGGCTGACGTTGACCGCCTCGGCCCTGTCCCGGCTGGCCGGCGACCGCCGGTACGGGGTGAACGCGACCGTCGAGGCCCGGTTCTCCCAGGGCGTGCCGTGGCGGATCAGCATCATCACCGCCGACACGCCGACCCTGGGCGCCGCGACCGGCAGCACCGCCTCGTTCGTCATCCCCACGCAGTTCCGCGGGGACACGCTCGCCACCATGGAGGCCCGGTACGACGACGGCTCGAACGCCGGGCCCGCGTCCTGGACGTCCTACAAGGAGTTCTGGAGCACCTTCCGGCCCGACGCCGACGCCGGGACCATCCTGCTCACGCAGGACTTCTTCGCCGAGGTCCGGGACGGGCGGGTCACGCTGACGTTCCACTTCTGGAGCGGGGCGCAGGTCACCTACGAGATCACCAGGTCCGGCACGTCGGTGGTGGGCAGCCCGGGATGAGCCGGCGCCCCCCGCCGCTCCCCCGCGCCTCTTGACGGGGCCCTCCCTCGCGGGCGGCGCACGGGGACACGGCGGTCGTGATTGTTAACGCTCACAGCACGCCCGCCGGGCGTGCCCGCACAAAGGAGTGCACCGTGTCGAATGCAGTCGCTCGTCGCTGGGCCGTCGCCTGCCTGGCGCTTCTCTCCCTCGCGAGTGCCGGCCTCACAGGGGGCGTCGGCCCCGCCGCGGCCGCCCCGCCGCCCACGGTCCAGGAGCCCGCGCCGCTGCCACCGATGGGGTGGAACAGCTGGAACACGTTCTACTGCAACATCAACGAGCAGATGGTGCGCCAGACGGCGGACGCCATGGTGAGCTCGGGGATGGCCGCCGCCGGCTACCAGTACGTCGTCGTCGACGACTGCTGGATGCGCGACACGCGTGACGCCGCGGGCAACCTCCAGGCCCGCGCCGACCGGTTCCCCTCGGGGATGAGGGCGCTGGGCGACTACATCCACGGCAAGGGGCTGAAGTTCGGCATCTACCACGCGCCGCGGGAGAAGACCTGCGACCAGTACTTCGGGAACCGGCCCGGCACGTCGTCCAACGGCAACGAGACCAGGGACGCGAACCTCTTCGCGTCCTGGGGCGTCGACTACGTCAAGCACGACTGGTGCGACCCGCGCGGCTCGGTCACCGAGCAGGCCACGCTGTTCGCGAGGTTCGGCGCGGCCCTGAAGGCGACCGGCCGCCCGATCGTCTACTCCATCAACCCCAACAGCGCGCACGCGAACACGGCTCCGACGTACTCGGGCTGGGGTGGCTTCGCGGACATGTGGCGGACGTCCGAGGACCTGGACGACGCCTGGTCGACGGGGTGCGCCCCGAGCGCCGACTGCTTCGTCGGCATCACCGAGGCGCTCGACATCATCGAGCCGATGCGTGAGTGGACGAGGCCGGGGCAGTACAACGACCCGGACATGCTCATGGTCGGGGTGCGCGGCAGCCTGACGCCGACCGAGAACCGCGCCCACATGACCATGTGGGCGATGCTCAGCGCACCGCTCATCGCGGGCAACGACATCCGCTCCATGACCGCGGACGTGCGCGCGATCCTCACCAACCGCGACGTGATCGCGATCGACCAGGACGCGCTCGTGCGGCAGGCCGACCGCGTGCGCGACGACGGCGACGCCGAGGTGTGGGCCAAGCCGCTCTCGGACGGCTCGGTGGCGGTCGCGCTGCTGAACCGCGGCGGCGGCACGCGAGCGATCTCGACCACGCTCGCCCAGGTCGGGCTCGGCGCCGGGTCGCACTCCTACCGCGAGCTGTGGACCGGTGCGACGGGGTCGACCACCGGGTCGCTGGCGGCCCAGGTCCCCGCGCACGGAGCCGCGCTCTACCGGGTCACGCCCGGGGGTGACGTGACGCCGCCGCCGCCGCCGACCGGGAACAGGCTGGTCAGCGCCGCGTCGGGGCGGTGCCTGGACGTCCCGGCGAGCGTCACCACGAACGGCACGAGGCTCGTGATCTGGGACTGCGGCACCGGTGCCAACCAGGTGTGGAGCCAGACCGACGGGACCCTGCGCTCGCTGGGCAAGTGCCTCGACGCCCCGCTCGACGCCACCGCGGGGACGCCCGTGCAGCTGTGGGACTGCAACGGCGGCAACAACCAGCAGTGGACGCTGCAGGCCGACGGGACCGTCCGTGGCGCCCGGTCGGGGCTGTGCCTCGACGTCGACCGCAACCTCACGGCGAACAACACCGCCGTGCTGCTGTGGCACTGCAGCGGCTCCGCCAACCAGGTCTGGTCGCGGCGGTAGCACCGACGCGGTCGGGGTCCCCGCGGGCGCAGGAGCGTCGTCCGCTCCTGCGCCGCGGGGACCCCGACGTGGCGGCCTTCCGTCATGACCTCGGGCGCGTGGGTCCCTTCGGCTCGAGCCGGGCGACGGCGTCCGCGAGCGCGGCGGTCGCCTCGTTGACCTGGGCCTGGGTGCCGCCCCTGGCCAGGACGGCGTTCGCGCGGCCCAACGCCTTCTTCACCGCGGCGACGGTCTTGCCGGTGTAGGTGTGACCGCGAAGGTCGAGCGCCGAGGCCTCGGCGACGGTCTCCTCGAGCGTCGAGGTGTCGGTGATGGGCCTGCGGACGCCGAGCCAGCGCTCCGGGTCGGCGACGGCGGCCGCAGCGAGCTTCTCGGAGAAGTCGCTGTTGAGCAGCAGCGGGTTGTGGGTGGACCGCCAGCTGAGCTGGTCCGTCAGGCCCCAGAAGGTCACCCGGTTGATGTCCTGCGAGTACTTCTTGTAGACCGCGAAGTACTCCGCGAACCGCTGCGCCTGGATGCGCTCCAGCTCCGCGCGGTTGCTGATCTTGCCGACCCAGTAGTCGAACTCGCCGCGGGAGATCCGGTCCTTGACCGACGGGTCGGTCAGGTCGCGGTACGCCGCCCGGTCGTCACCCTCCGGCTGACCGTTCCACGCCTCCCACACCTGCAGGTCCAGCTCGCTGATGTCGGCCGTCATGCCGGCCTCGATGATCATCTGCAGGGACCGCTCCACCGAGGCGGCGTCGGAGCACGCCCCGGGCTGCCACTCGGCGGCGGCGTCGTCGGACAGCCGGGGCAGGCGCGTGTGGTCCGAACAGGCGAAGGCCGGCGTCTGGTTGATGTAGTTGTGCGACTGGAGGCCGATCGTCTCCACGAGCAGCCGCGGGTCCTCGGGGTGCTCGGCGGCGTACCGCTCGTTCAGGTCCGTGGCCATCGCGACGATCGCCTGGGCCTTGCCCTCGGACTGGAAGACGTTGAAGTCGTTGTACACGAGCCGCGTCTCCGGCCCGTACGTGCGGGCCAGGACGAACGCGTCGTACAGGAAGTCCGCCGGGCTCTCCCCGGCCGCCGTGTCCGCGCCGTTGGCGTAGGCCGCGTACCAGTTGGACCAGCCGCCGTTCGGGCCGCCGCGCAGGTAGTCGCGCCAGTCCTCGGTCTCGGGGTCGAACTCCGCGAGCCCGTCGACGAACGCCTCGTTGACCACGTCCCAGGAGACGGCGCGGCCACGGAAGTGGGTGAGCACCTCCTGGATGTAGCGCTCCATGTTCGCCCGTGCCTGCGCGCGGGTGCCGCCCGTGGTGCCGCTGTTGATGCGGGCCGGCGACTGGCCGTGCCAGACGAGCACGTGCCCGTGGACCTTCATGCCGCGCGCGAGGGTCTGGTCGACGAAGGCGTCCGCGGCGGCGAAGTCGAACGTGAACTCACCGGTCTCCGGGTCGATGTTGTCGTTCGGCAGCAGCTGGTCCGGCTTCATGTTGTTCTCGGCCGTCATGACGTTGTAGTGCCGCTCGACCGTCGCCGAGTTCGGCGACCCCGCCGCGTAGGTCTGCGGGCCCGAGTAGATGTTGCCCACGTCGAAGTGGTCCCGGTAGACGTGCTTCAGCGGAGCCATCTCGCGCCGGAACGTCGTCTCGAGCACGACGTCCTCCGCGGGCATCGTGAACGAGTCGACGCGCGCCCCGATCCACCCGAGCTCGGGCGACGTCCAGCCGCCCCACACGTGGGACCTGCCCGGGTCCGCCGTCAGCACGACGGTCTCACCGGCCTCGTAGCTGCCCTCCCCCGTCACCGTCCCGCGCCCGGAGACGCGGATGTCGACCTCGAACGTGTCGTCCGGGGCGGCGGCCTGGGCCGGCGCGGCGAGGCCGACGGCCGCGAGCACGAGCGCCGTGGCGGCTCCCGTCCACCGCGCCGCCCGGCGCCGGCCGTCCCGTGGCCCCGCCCCTGGTGCACCCGCACGCCGTCGTGTGGCAAGCCCAGTCATCTGAGGTTCCTCTCGCTGTCCCGCTCGGAGCCGGTGCCGCGGCGGAGATCTGCCGTCGCGCCGACGTCTGGCACGTCCCTGCGCACGAGTCCCGGGACCCCTCGCTGACGTCGTCGACAGCCACCCCGGGCACAGCGCGATCACGCCTTCACCGGTGGAGGCGTCGTCGTCGACGCACACCGGTCAGTAGGCCGTGTGGGTGACACGCTAGGTAGGCCCCCCGGGGGCGTCAAGGGCGACGGCGCCGGGCCCGCGCGCGCCGGCCGGGGCGCCCTCGGCGCCGCCGGACGGGTGCGGGCGCGGGTGCGGGCACGCCGACGCGGAGCACCGGCCCCCGCGGGGACCGGTGCTCCGCCCGACGCCGGTCCGGCTCAGCCGCAGACGGCGCCCGCGTGCCCGGCCTGGTACGTCGTCAGGGCGCCCTGCCACCCGGCGACCTTGACGCCCGTGACGTTGACGTGGCCTGCGGCGACGCTCGTCCCCGGCGCGGTCCACGTGTGCTCGAAGGACGCCCCCGGCCACAGGACCGTCCCCGCGACCGTCCACCACGGGGTCGTCGCGGCGACGACCACGGGGACCCGCTCGGCGTTGCGCACGTGCACGGTGACCCGCGGCCGCCCGTCGACGCACTGCGCCTGCCCCGACACGGTGAGCGCCACCGCGCGCGGCGTGCCGGGCAGCGCCGACGGCGTCACCGACGCGGACGGTGCCGACGGCGCGGAGTCGCCCGCGGCGTTCGTCGCGACGACCGTGAACGTGTACGCGCGGCCGTTCGTCAGGCCGGTGACCTCGCACGACGTCGCGTCGGTCGTGCACGTCGCACCACCGGGCGACGCGGTGACGGTCGTCGCGGTGACCGGGCTGCCGCCGTCCTCGGCCGGCGGCGTCCACGACACCGTCGCGGCTCCGTCCCCGGCGGTGGCCCGCACGTCGGTGGGCGCCGCCGGCGGGGTGGCCGGCGGGGCGACCGCGCCCGGCCACGTCACGAGGACCTCGTCGCCGGCCGGGGACACCCGCTCCACCGTGATCCGGTTGATCGAGAAGGCGTTGCCGCCCCCGCCCCCGCGGACGCCGATGTTGCCGATCAGCCCGTCGGCCGGCTGCGACCCGTCCATCGTGATCTCGCTGACGAGGTCGTAGCTGCCCATGTTCACCATGCCGCTGTTGAAGTACGCGGGCAGCTGCGTGGCGACCTGGTTCGCGGCGTACGGGTGGGCGTTGACGAGCGCGCCGTCGGCGCTCGTGTAGCCGCCGTTGGTGTTGTCCCTGACCCAGCGGACCCGGATCGCCGTCGTGCCCTTGGCGGTGTAGTTCACCGTGACGCGGTAGGTCGCGCCCGGCTCGGGCCGGAACGCCACCTCGCCGTCGTCCGTCGTGGACCACGGCCACGCCGACGCGTCGTCGCCGAGGACGATGTTCGCCCCGCTCCAGGGGTCGCCGGCCGAGGTGTCGAAGACGTGCACGCCGGGGACGGGAGCGGGCTCCTGGCCGCCCGTGGTGTCGATGTACTCGTGCGTGGCGAGGAACTCGTCCGGGTAGAGGATGCCCAGGAGCGCGAGCTTGGCGTTGCCGTCGTAGTCGTACGGCATGGCGAACTCGCCGCCCTTCCAGCCGGTCACCACGTCGCGGACGCCCGCGAGCTTCACGGCGGTGACGACCTTGGGGTTGCCGGTCGTGTTGGCCGGGCCGGCCGCGTAGTCGCGGTAGATGCGGAACAGCTCGGCGTACTTCATGCCCTGGTTGTTCTCGTTCTCGGGCGTCAGCTCGCCGGGCGGCAGGGCGATGTCCATCTCCGTGACGTTGACCTCGACGTTCCCCAGCGTCGCGAAGAGCCGGATGTTCTCCTCGACGTCCGCGACGTCGGTGGCCAGGCCGTAGTGGCCCTGCATGCCGATGACCTCGATCAGCGGCTTGCCGTCGGGCCGGACGCCGGCGTGGCGGGCGTTGATGTCCTTGACCATCTCGTAGACGACGCGGGCCTTGGCCGGGGAGTCCAGGCCGAAGTCGTTGTACGTGAGCTTCACGTCCCAGCCGTTGGCGTCGACCACCTCGGCCGCCTTGAGGAAGGCGAGCTCGACCCACTCGGCGCCCAGCGCCTGGTACCAGCCCTCGCCCTTGGCCAGCGAGGCCCGCCAGTCGGCGGGGTTCGCGGTGCCGACGGCCTCGTTGACCACGTCGATCGCGACCAGGCGCTCGCCGAAGTGCCCGAGCACCGTCTCGATGTGCGTGTTCAGGTTCTCCAGCGCCACCGCGCGGTCGAACGTGCCCGGCTGGTCGAACCGGGCCGGGGGCGCGTCCCACATCCACGTCGGCGTCTGGGAGTGCCAGGCGAGGGTGTGGCCGTAGAACGCCAGGTCGGGGTTGCGCGCCGCGTGCTCGGCGAAGGCCGCCTCCGCCGCGTCGAACGTGAAGACGCCCTTGTCCCGCTGGGTGCTCTCGGGCTTCATCTCGTTGCCCGGCGTGTAGGACGCGTAGTTGTGGATGAGGCCGTTCATCTCGCCGCGGCCGAAGATGCCGAAGGAGAAGTAGTCCGCGTAGACCTCCTTCATCGGCGGGTAGTGCTCGAAGGTCTGCCCGGGGGGCGGGAGCTCCGGCTCGGGGGGCGCGACGGCCGCGTGCCCGGTCCCCAGCGCGGTGAGCGTCATCAGGCCGGCGACCAGGCCGGCCACGACCGGCCGCATCACCCTGCGCCCCCGGCGGGGGTGCCGCGAGGGGCGCCCCCGTCCGCTCGCCGTGAGTTCTCGTCGCGGATCCGACATGGGACCTCCAGTGATGCCCGGCGCACCGTTGCGCGGGGAGGGTGGTGGCAACATTGCCAACGTTGCACGTGGCGTTGCCAGCGTCGCCGGAGGCGCGAGGCACTGTCAAGGCCACACGCGACGCGTGGCGCGAGCCGCGATGGGGACCCCGGCAGAGGCCGTGTCGGCGGGGTGGACGGCCCGGCCCCATACCGGACATCTTGGGCATGCTGAACCGGTGCAGCCGCCGACCCGCCCCGAGGATCAGGAGTTCGCGCGCCTCCTGATCGCCGCCCGGGAGCACCGGGGCATGTCCCAGGAGTCGCTGGCCGAACGCTCGGGGGTGAGCGTCCGGGCGATCCGTGACCTGGAGCGCGGCCGGGTCGGCCGACCCCGACGTCAGTCGGCGCAGCTGCTGGCTGCCGGGCTGGGGCTGGCCGGTGCCCGCGCGCGGGAGTTCCTGGCGGCCGCCGGGGTGGCGGCCGATCCCGGGACCACGTCGGACGGCTTCTGCTCCCTGCCGCCCCCGCCGGTCCTGGCCGGCCGGCAGGCCGAGCTCGCCGCGCTGGTCGCCGGCGTCTCCGCCCACGACGACGGACGCCCGGGCGGCGTGGTCCTCATCAGCGGGCAGCCCGGTGTCGGCAAGACGGCCGTGGCGGTCGCGGCGGGTTACGCGCTGGCGGACCGGTTCCCCGACGGGCAGCTGTTCGTCTCGCTGCACGGTGCCGATGCCGCCCCGCTGTCGCCCGCGGACGCCCTCGGGCAGGTGCTCGTGGCCCTCGGCGCCGGGCCGGGCCTGCCGACCAGGCTGGAGGAGCGCACGGCGCTGTACCGGGCGCAGCTGCACCGGCGCCGCGTCCTGCTGGTCCTGGACGACGCGGCGTCCGAGGCGCAGGTGCGGCAGCTGCTGCCGGTCGGCGGCTCGCTCGCCCTGGTGACCGCGCGGCGCCGGCTGGCCGGGCTGCACGTCACCGACCGGGTCTTCCTGGACGTGCTCGACGAGGCGGGCGCCGGCCGCATGGTGGAGTCCATCGTCGGGTCGCAGCGCTGCGACGCCGAGCCGGAGGCCGTGGGCCTGCTCACCGCGGCCTGCGGGCGGCTCCCCCTGGCCCTGAGGGTCGCGGCCAACCGGCTGGCGAGCCGGCCGCACTGGACGCTCCGCCAGCTCGTCGACCGGCTCGCCGACGAGCGCAGGCGGCTGAGCGAGCTGAAGGCCGGCGACCTGAGCGTGCGGGGACCGTTCGAGATGTCGTACGGGCAGCTGAGCGGGCGCGCGGCGACCCTGTTCCGGCGGCTGGCCCTGCTCGCGACCGGCGAGTTCGACGGCGGCCTCAGCGCACCCCTGCTCGGCACCGGCCGGTGCGCGGCGGACGGCCCGCTGGACGAGCTGGTGGAGGCGAGCCTGATCGAGTCGACCGGCCCGGACCGGTACCGGCTGCACGACCTCACCCGGATCTTCGCCGCCTGCAAGCTCACGGCCGACCCCGCGTCCGAGCGCGACGCCGCCCGGCTCCGGCTCGACGACTTCGTGCTGGTCACGACGATCCGCGCCGGGGCGCACTTCGACGCTGACGAGACCGTGCAGACCCGGCTGCGGCGGTGGGACGGCGGGTGGACGCCGGGGAGCAGGGACGAGGCGGCGCGCTGGCTGGCGCTGGAGTCGGCGCAGTGGCTCGCGTCGCTGCACCGCGCCGCGCACGAGGGCCGGTACGCCCTGGTGGTGGACGTCTGCGAGGCGATGCACTGGTACTCGGACCGCCACCACGCCGCCGAGGTCTGGCCGCAGGTGTTCACGCTCGGCGTGCAGGCGGCCCGGGCCGGCGGACTGCGCGCGCACGAGGCGCAGCAGCGCAACTACCTGGGGTGGGCGCTGCACATCTGCGCGGGCCGGCGCACCGCGGCCGTCGCGGAGCACGAGTCGGCGCGGGCGATCGCGCGCGAGGCGGGCGACCGGAAGGAGGAGGCGTGGGCGCTGATGTACCTGAGCTGGCTCCAGGTGCGCGAGGAGCCGGACGAGGCGATCGCACGGTGCCGTGACGCGGTGCGCCTGATGGCCGGCGCCCGCCACGTGCAGGGCACCGCGCACGCGCGGTTCTACCTCGGCGTCGTCCTGCACGAGGCGGGGCGGTTCGCGGAGGCGGAGGACGAGCTGCGCGAGGCCGAGGACGGGCACCTGGCGCAGCTCGTGGCCGACGGGGCGGACGTCCAGGCGGCCGACGGCCTCGGGTTCGTCCGTCTGTGGCGGGCGCGCAACCTCCTGCGCCTCGACAGCCCGCAGCCGGCGCTGCGCAAGGCGCAGGAGGCGGCCGACGGGTTCCGCGAGCAGCGCAACCCGCGGGGCCTGGCGCGCGCGCTGCTGGCGGCGGCCGAGGCGGACGCGCAGCAGGGCGACCTCCGGGGGGCGATCCGCCGCCTCGACGTGGCCGCCGACCTGTTCGCGCAGCTGGCGGCGACCCGGTTCGAGGCCGAGTCCCTGCTCGTCGCGGCCGACCTGTACGAGCGGGTCGGCCGCCGGGACCGCGCGCTCGCGACCTGGGAGCGCGCCTCGGAGCTGGCCGCGCAGATCGAGGGAGAGCAGGGGCGGCTGCTGCGCGAGCGCGCGTCGAGGGGCTCGACCGCCCCCTGACCGGAGCGCCCCGCTTTCGCCGGTTCCGGCAGTTCCGCCCCGGTTCCTGCCGGTTCATCTGCCTGTCCGTGCACCGCCACCGATGCTGGACTGGGCCGGCCGGCGGTCGTGGACCAGCGGCTGCACGACGGGACGGGTGGTCGCAGGACCGGACCCCGGCCCCGACGGAGCAGTCACCTCTCGGGCTCTGCCCGTGCCGCACGCGCCCGGGGCCTCCCGGGACGCCGGTCGACGCCGACGTCGACACCGCAGCCCGCAGCAGCACCTGGCCGAGACGTCGACATCCCCTGGGGGACACACCATGCGCCCGACCGCACCCCGGCACGCCCTGCCGGCCGCACACGGTGCGGACACCGGGGACGCGGCGAGCCCGTCGGTCCTGCTGTTCTCCGGGTTCGGGGCCTCCGGTCCCGGCCACGTCCGTCAGCTCCAGGAGCTCTACCGCCGGCCGTCCTACCGGCCGCTGCTGGAGGCGGCCTCGGACGCCGTCGACCGGGCGGTCCACCGGTTCGGCGAGCCGGGCGTCCAGCACCTGCTGCCCGGGGGCATCCCGCTGCGGGCGTGGCTGCGCGCAGCGACCCCGCCCCCGGCGGCTGCCCTGCGCCTGTCCGCCGTCGAGGGCGTGCTGACGCACCTGAGCCACCTGTGCCTCCTGCAGCCGGACGAGGGGGCTGCCGCTGCGGCGCACCGCGCGGCGCCCACGGTCGGGCCGGCCACCGGGCCGGTCGTCGGCCTCGGTCACAGCCTCGGGCTCATCTCGGCGGTCGTCGCGGGGCTCCGCCGCGAGGGTGGGCAGCAGTTCCTCCGCGACGCCCACGAGTCCATGACGATGACCGTGCTCACGCTGCTGCGCTGCCAGGAGGCGGCCGGTGACCAGCGACCGGACCCGGCCCTCGCACGCCGTTACGGCGAGCTCGGTGGTGGACGCGACCGTCCCGGCCCCATGGCCGCCGTGTCGGGGGTGGACGTGGCGACGGTCCGCGACCTGGTGGCCGAGCACCACGCCGGCGGTGGGCAGCCCGTCGAGGTCGGGCTCGTGAACGGCCCCCGGGACGCCGTGCTCTGCGGGAGCCCCACCGGGCTGCTCGAGCTCTGGTCGCGGCAGCAGGGCACCCTGGCCGGCGCGGGCGCGAGCTGGGCGTTCCTGAACAGCTCCGTGCCCTTCCACAACAGCCGGCTGGCGCCGGTCCTCGACCACCTGGCCGCCGACCGCGAGTGGGCGAAGGCGTCGATCTCCGGTGAACGGCTGGCGGCGCCCGTCTACGCCACGGACGAGCCCCGGAACCTGCAGCAGGTCACCGACCTCTACACCGACTGCCTCTCCCAGGTCATCTGCCGGCCGTTGGACTGGACGGCGACGCTGCGCTCGGTGATGGCCGAGCACCGGCCCTCCCGGGTCTACGACTTCGGGCCCGGGGTGGCCGTGCGGATGTTCACCCGCAAGTACCTGGAGCAGCGGGGCCACGCCCTGGAGTACGTCTCGGTCCGCTCGCCCCCGGCGCGCTGACGCTCGTCCTGCCACCGGCGCCACCGCAGGGCCGGCGGGTCACATCCGATCGAACGAGAGGCTCACACATGCGTGCCCTGGTATTCGCCGGGCAGGGGATCCAGCGCAAGGGGATGGGCGCCGGCCTGTTCGAGCGCTACGACGCCCTCGTCGCCGAGGCGGACAGCGTCCTCGGCTGGTCCCTGCGCGAGCTCTGCGAGACGGGTGACACCGGCCGCCTGACGGACACCCGCTACGCCCAGCCGGCCATCTTCATGGTCAACGCGCTGCACGCCCTCGCGCGGGCCGACGAGGGCGGCGGCGACTACCCCGTGTACGCCGGCCACAGCCTCGGTGAGCTCAACGCGCTGGTCGCCGCCGGGATGCTGGACCTGGTCACCGGGCTGCGCCTGGTGCGGGAGCGCGGCCTGGCGATGGCGGCGGTCACCGGCGGTGGCATGGTGGCGGTGACCGGGCTCGGCGCCGACCGCGTCGAGCAGGTGGTCCGGGGCAGCGGCCTGACGCAGGTCTTCCTGGCCAACCGCAACAGCGACCAGCAGGTGACCCTCGGCGGCGAGAGCACCCAGCTCGGCCTGGCGTCCCGGCTGCTGCGCTCCGCGGGCGCCCGGCAGGTGCTCCCGCTGCGCGTCGGCGGCGCGTTCCACACCCCGCTGATGGCGCCGGCGCAGGCGCGGTTCGCCCGGGCCCTCGAGGGCGTCACGTTCACCCGCGGGCACGGGGTCGTCGTCTCCGGCGTCACCGGTGCGGAGGTGGACCCGGACTCCGCGCCCGCGCTGCTCACGCGGCAGATCGTGGCACCGGTGCAGTGGGTCGAGGTGGTCCGTCGGATGCGCCGGCTCGGCGTCACCGAGGTCGACGAGCTGGGCAGCACGACGCTCACGACGATGATGCGGGCGGTCCGGTGACCGCGCCCGGGACGACGACGCCCGCGACGGCCGCGCCCCCGGCCGTGGTGGGCGACGTCGCCGAGGTGGTGCCGACCCGCGTCGGGCCCGTCCTGCGGCTGGCCGCGACGGACCGGATCGCGAACGCCGACCCGGCCATGTACCTCGAGTGCCGCCAGCGGCAGGCCCTGTCGTACCTGCGCGCGGTGACCGCCTCCGCCGACCTGCTCAAGTACCGGGCACTGGGCAGCACCGCCGAGTTCCACCGGCACTGCGCGATCCAGCAGCAGCCGCGCTGGACCATGTCGCAGGACCTGTGCGGGCCCGAGGACCTCGCGGCGCTCGGGTACGAGGTCCAGCTGCTCGGCCACGCCGACCTCGGCCTCCTGCCGCGGCTGCGCGAGCTGGTGCAGGCCGGTCAGCCGGTCACGTTCTACGCGCCGGCCGAGGACGTCGGCTACTGGGCCGACCTGCTGCGCCGCCGTGGACGCCCCGACGGCGGCGGGCGCGGCGCGCACGGCGTCCTGGTCTGCGGCGTCTCGCTGGACGGCGAGTGGCTGGTGACCCCGGACACGACCGACGAGGGGCCCGAGTTCCGCACCGAGCTCCTCTCCGTGGCGGGGCTCAGGGTGGCCGCCGCCGCCGACCCCGAGGGCTGGTTCGTGGACGCCCTGAGCCTGCGTCGGGCTGCTCCCGCGCAGCCCGACGTGTTCGCGGACCGCTACCGCGAGATGGTCACCGGCCTGCAGGACGGGTTCGAGGCGTACGAGGCGCTGCCCCAGCTGCTCGCGGCCGACCGGGCCCGGCGCCCGGACCTCGACCAGCAGGTCGCGAGCACCGACCTGCTGCGGATGCTCGCCGGGTCGCGGGGCCTGTTCAGCCAGTTCGTGCGGAACACGTCGCACAGCGGGCCCGCGGTGGCCACCTACCGGGCCCTGGGGGTGAGCCTGTCCCGGCTGCTCGGCCGCGCCATGGGCTACGTCGCGGGCGACGGGCCCGCCGACCTCGGTTCGTGGCGACGCGACCTGCGGACCCTGCGCACGGCCGAGGTCACGGGCCTGCGCCGCCTGAAGGACGAGCTGGCTGCCGGCCCCGTGTCGGTCGCCCTCCCCGCCGAACGTGACCGACCGACGCCTCCCCAGCCGCACTGAGAGAAGGGCTCCCCGCATGGACATCGCCATCATCGGACTCGCCGTCGACGTCCCGGGCGCAGGCGACCCGCAGGCCCTGTGGGACCTCGTGACGGCCGGCGGCAGCACGAGCCGGCCGTTCCCCGCCCAGCGCCGCCAGGACGTCGACGAGTTCGTCCGCTACCGCGACCGCGCGTCGCTGGGGCAGGAGCCGGACGCGGGCGCCCCCGAGTACCACCGGGCGGGCTACCTGGACCGGATCGACCTCCTCGACCACGAGTTCTTCGGGATGACCCCGGCCCAGGCAGCGGTCGCGGACCCGCACCAGCGGCTGGTCCTGCGCACGACGTACCGGGCCCTCGAGGACGCGGGGTACGTGGGCCCGCGGGTCCGCGGGTCCCGCACCGGCGTCTTCGTCGGCTTCGCGGCCAACCCCGGGCAGGACTACGCGCACTACTGGAGCACCGTCGACCCCTCGCTGAACCAGCTCGGCATCACCGGGAGCATCCCGACCATGCTGGCCAACCGCATCTCCTTCCTGCTCGACCTGCAGGGCCCGAGCATGGTGGTCGACAGCGCCTGCTCCGCGTCGCTGGTCGCCGTGCACCTGGCCCGGACGGCGCTGCTGGCCGACGACTGCGACCAGGCCGTGGTCGCGGGTGCGCGCATCATGCTGCTGCCGGTGCAGCGCGCGTCCACCCGGATCGGGATCGAGTCCTCCGACGGGGAGACCCGCACCTTCGACGCGTCCGCGGACGGCACCGGGATGGGCGAGGGGTCGGGCGCCCTCGTGCTCAAGCGGCTCGACCGGGCCCTCGCGGACCGCGACCAGGTCCTCGCGGTGATCAAGGGCAGCGGCGTCAACCACGACGGCGCGTCGCAGTCGATGACCGGGCCGGACGCGGCGTCCCAGGCCCGGCTGCTCACGTCGACGTGGCAGCGCTCGGGGGTCGACCCGCGCACCCTCGGGTACGTCGAGGTGCACGGGACCGCGACCCGCGTCGGCGACCCCGTCGAGGTCGACGGGCTCACCCGGGCGTTCCGCACGGTGACGGACGAGCGCGGGTTCTGCGCGGTCGGCACGGTCAAGACCACGATCGGGCACCTCTTCGAGGGCTCCGGCGTGCTCGGGATGATCAAGGCCGTCCAGGGGCTGCGGAACCGGCAGATCGCCCCGCTGTCGTACCTGCGCGAGCCGAACCCGGCGATCGCGTTCGAGGACTCCCCGGTCCGGTTGCCGACCGAGCTCGAGCCGTGGCCGCTGCGTGACGGCGTCCGCCGCGGCGCGGTGAGCGCGTTCGGGCTCGGCGGCACGAACGCCCACGTGGTGCTCGAGGAGTGGGTCGGCGACGCGGAGGTCCCGGCGGGGCCCGGCGGGACCGGCTACCTCTTCACGGTCAGCGCCCGGACCGACCGGTCGCTGCGCCTCGTGCTGCGCGCGCTGCACGAGCGGCTGGCCCGCGGCGACCTCGACGGTCGCACGGCGGACGTCTGCTACACCTCGAACGTCTCGCGCTCCCACCACGGCCGCAGGGCCGGGTTCGTGGTGCGGGACGTCGGCGAGCTGCGTGCCGCCCTCGCCGCCGCCCTGGCCGGGGAACCGGCACCGGGGCCCGCCGTCCCCGGCGAGCGGGAGGTGCGGCTGGACCGGCTCCGCGCGGCGTGGGTCGAGGGGGCGGACGTCGACCTCCTGGACCAGTTCGAGGACCACCCCGGGCCGGGGCCGCGCACCGTGAGCCTGGTGCCCTACGTGTTCGACGAGACGCGGGCCTGGGTCACCTTCCCCTCCGACTGGCACGCCCGGGGCCTCGGGGACGCCGGCGCGGCCGCCCAGTCGGGCGCCTACGCGGTCGAGTTCGTGCCCACCGATGCCGATGCCGTGGACGCCGACGGAGCGGTCCCGCCGTCCGCGTCGGTGGTCGCCCTCGTCGACGCGGACGCCGCGCACGGCGCGGGTGCCCGGCTCGCGGCGGCCCTCCCCGGCGTCCACCTGCTCGAGCTGTCCGGGACGGACGCCGACGCCGCCGACCGGATGGCGGCGGTCGTCGACCAGGTCGTCGCCGGTGACCACACCCACCTGGTGTTCGCCCTCGGGTTCGAGCCGGCCCGGGCCGCCGACGTGGCCGAGCTCGACCACCGGGTGGAGAAGAACCTGGTGGGCCTCTTCCTGCTCGCCAAGGCGCTGATGGAGCGGACCAGCCGGCTCAGCCTGGTCGTGCTCACCCGGCGCGCGCTGGCGGTGCACCCCGGCCGGGGCGACGCCGTGGCCGAGAACGCCGCGCTGGCGGGGCTGGCCAAGACGCTGGGCCAGGAGTACCCCGCCCTGAACGTGCGCATGGTGGACGTGGACGACGCCACCGCCGGGCACGTCCTCGGCCGGGAGCTGTGCCGCGGCGTCGCCGGCGTCGTCGCGCTGCGCGAGGGCGTGGTGTACGCCGAGCAGTTCAGCGAGGTCGCCGAGCTGGCACCCCCCGACGGTGCCGACGCCCTCGAGCCCGTCCAGGGACGGCCGGGGGGTGCCTACCTGATCACCGGCGGCACCGGCGGTCTGGGCCTGGCCATCGCGCGCCGCCTGGCGGTGCAGGCCCCCGGTGCGCACCTGTACCTGACCGGCCGGTCCGCCCCGCCCCCGCCCGAGGACTGGGAGCACCTCGCGTACTCCCCGTCCGCGCGCAGCGGCGACCCCGTCGCCGAGCGGGCGCGCGCGCTGCTGGAGCTCGTCGAGCTGGGCGCGGACGTCCGGGTGGAGTCCGGTGACGCCGGGGACGCGGGCCACCTCACCGACCTGGTCGGCCGGATCCGGGCGGAGCACGGGCGGCTCGACGGCGTGGTGCACGCGGCCGGGGTCCCGGGCGAGAACCTGATCATGTTCCGGGCCGTGGCGGACTTCCGCCGGGTGATCCGGCCGAAGATGCGCGGCGCCTTCCTCCTGCACGAGCTCACCCGGGACGACCCGCCGGACTTCGTCGTCCACATGTCCTCGGCGGCGGCGGTCTTCCCCTCGATGGGGCAGGGCGACTACGCGGCGGCCAACTACTACCTGGACACGCTGGCGATGTCGGCGCCGGAGGGCGCGGGGCGGGTGCTGGCCATCGACTGGGTGGCCTGGCGCGACACGGGCATGGCCGTGGCGACCGGGGCGAACGAGGACGGGGTCTTCCGGGCCCTGCGCACCCCCGAGGCGCTGGACCTGCTCTTCGACGGGCTGCGCTCGGACCGCCGCCGGTTCCTGGCCGGGCGGATCGACTACAGCAACGAGCTGACCGCGATCCTGCCCACGCACCGCATGGCCCTCTCCCCGGGGATCGCCACCCGGATCGACGAGGCGGTCGCCGCCTCGGCGGACCGGATGGAGCAGATCGCCGCGCGTGCCCGGGCCGCGATCGACGCGGTCGAGGTCGACCTGGTGGGCCGGCCCGGCGGCGGGTACTCGGACGTCGAGCTGTCGGTGGCCCGGTGCCTCGCCTACGCGACCGGGTCACGCACGGTCCCGGTGGACGCCGACCTGCGGGACCTGGGGATCGACTCGCTCGCGGTCGTGACCGTGACCAGCAACCTCAGCAGCGCTCTCGGCGTCGACCTGGACCCGGTGGACCTGCTGGGCGCGGCGTCCGTCGAGGAGATCGCCGCCGTGGTCGAGAGCCGCCGGTTCGAGTTCGCGGACCAGGGGCTCCTGGGATGACCGGAGCCGGCCTCACCGCCGCTCCGGGCCGTGCCGACCCGGCACCCACGCGCGCAGCGGGCACCCCCGCAGCCGAGCCGTCCCGGGTCGTGGCCGGCGTGCCCGCGCTGCTCCTGCGGCGGCCCGAGCTCCTGGTGGCCGCGGGCCTGTTCGTGGTGCTGCTCGCGACCGCCGGCAGGTACGGGTGGTTCAACGACGAGCTGTACTTCATCCGCGCAGGTCAGGAGCCGGCCTGGGCGTACGCGGACCAGCCGTTCCTCAACCCGGTCCTCCTCAGCCTGCTGCACGACCTGACCGGTGGCCACCTCGTCGCGGTGCGGGCGGTGGCGGCGCTGGCGAGCTGCGCCTGCGTCGTCCTCGTGGGGTCGATGGCGGGGTCGATGGGCGCGGGGGCCGCCGGCCGCGCGACCGCCGCGGGCCTGTGGGCGGGCACCGGCAGCGCCCTGGTCAACGGCCACGTGTTCGTCACCGGCACGTTCGACCTGCTCGCGAGCGCGGCGATGTGCTGGTGCCTGGTCCGGGCCATCGCCACCCGGGACCCCCGCTGGGTCGCCGTGGCGGGGCTGGCCCTGGGGTTCGGGCTGACCAACAAGATGCTCGTCGGCGCCCTGGCGGGGTGCCTGGCGCTCGCGCTGCTGCTCGTCGGCCCGCGCTGGGTGCTGCGTTCCCGCTGGACCGTGATCGGGGCGGTGCCCGCCGTCCTCGCGGCCGCGCCCTACGTGTACTTCCAGGCGACGCACGGCTGGCCGCAGAGCAGCGTCGCCGCCTCGATCTCGACGCTGGCCGAGACCCGGCCACCGGGTCAGCTGCTGGCCCAGCTCACGATGCTCTCGGTCCCTGCCGTGGCGCTGTGGGTCGGCGGCGTGGTGCACCTGTTCCGGACCGAGCGGCTGCGCCCGTTCCGGTTCTTCGCCGTCGGCTACCTGCTGCTGCTCGTCTCCGTGCTGGTGCTGCACGGGCGGGGCTACTACACCAACGGCGTGGGCCCGGTGCTGGCCGCCCTGGGCGGCCTGGCAGGCGAGGCGTGGCTGCGGCGCGGGCGCGCGGGGCGCTCCACGCGCGTGCGCCGCGCCGCCGTGGCGGCCACCCTCGGCGTCGCCCTCGCCGTCGGCGTGGTGTTCTCCCTCCCGGTGATCCCCGCCGCCCGGCTCGAGGCCAGCGGCGTGGGCCGGCTGAACCCGATGCTGATCGACGAGGTCGGCTGGCGCCGCGTCGCCGAGACCGTCGCGGAGGTCCACCGCAGCGTCCCCACCGCGCAGCGCGACGAGACCGTCGTCCTCACCACCAGCTACGCCAGCGCCGGGGCGGTCGACGTCTACGGCCCCGACCTCGGGCTGCCCCGGGCGTTCAGCGGGCACAACGGCTACGGCGCGTGGGGGCCGCCGACCGGTGACGGTCCCGTCATCCTCGTCGGGTTCGAGAGCCCGGCCGCGGTGTCCGGTGCCTTCCGGGGCTGCCGCCCGGCGGCGGTGACCGACAACGGCCTGGGACTGACCAACAGCACGCAGGGCCTGCCGGTGCTGCTGTGCGCGGGACCGCTCCGGCCGTGGCCCGAGCTGTGGCCCGAGCTGGTCCACCACGACCTGGGCCTGGACCGCACCCTGCCGGGCGCCGGGTCCTCGTGACCCGGGCGGCGAGGGCGCCGGAGCCGCCGGACCGTGCGGCGCCCGAGCCGCCGGAGCGCACGGGCCCGGTCGACCGCACGGACCTGACCCGCGGGCCGGTGCTGCGCCGGACCCTCGCCTACGCGCTGCCGGTGGCCGTGACCAACCTCCTGCAGCAGACGTACCTGCTGGTCGACACCGCGGTCGTCGGGCACCTCCTGGGGCGCCCGGGGATGGCGGCGGTGGGGGTCAGCCAGGGGCTGGTGTACGTGCTGTCGGCGGGGTCGTTCGGCATCGGCGGCGCGTTCGCGATCCGCCTCGGGCAGCTCAAGGGGGCCGGGCGGGACACCCGCGCGACCCTGCGCGCGCTCGCCCTGAGCACGGTCGCCTGGGCGCTGGTCTGCCTGGTCCTGACGCTCGGCCTGGCCGGGCCGGCGCTGGCCGCCATGGGCGCCGAGGGGCAGCTCGCGGACGACGCCCGCAGGTTCCTGACCACGCTCGGCTGCGGCCTGGTCGCCGTCTTCGCGCTCGGCTCGGTCACCGCCGTCCACGCCGGACGTGGTGACTCCCGCACCGCGATGCTGCTGCTCGCGTCGAGCAACGTCCTCAACGCGGCCCTCGTCTGGCTGTTCGTCGGACCGCTCGGCCT
Source organism: Cellulomonas shaoxiangyii (assembly GCF_004798685.1). Lineage (NCBI taxonomy): Bacteria > Bacillati > Actinomycetota > Actinomycetes > Micrococcales > Cellulomonadaceae > Cellulomonas > Cellulomonas shaoxiangyii. The sequence continues at coordinate 3,841,511 of NZ_CP039291.1, forward strand.
CGGGCTGGAGGGAGCCGCCCTGGCGACGATCGCGGCCAGCGGGCTCGCCGCGGTCGTCGGCCTGCGCGGGCTGACCCGCACGCGGGGTCGCCCCGACGCGCGAGCGGACGTCGGGGGCGTGCGGGCGGAGCTGCGGGCCGGCCTGAGCCTCGGCGCACCGATCACGGCGCAGCACCTGGTGATCGCGCTGGGCGCCACGCTGCTGCTCGGGATCGTCACCACCTCGGGGACCGCGGTGCTGGCCGGGGTGACGGTCGTGGTCCGGCTGGAGACGTTCGCCGCCCTGGCGTTCATCGCCCTCGCGTCCGGGCTGTCGGCGACGGTGGCCCAGAACGCCGGCGCCGGTCAACCGGACCGCATCCGGACGGCGCTGACCGGGTGCGTCCGGTTGACCGCCGGTCTCGGCGTCGTCGTCTCCGCCGTGCTGGTCCTCTGCCGTGACCTCGTGGCCACGCTGTTCGTCGCGGACCCGGCGGTGGCGGAGGTGATCAGCCGGTACGTCGCGATCACGTACCCGTTCTTCACCTGCTACCTGCTGATGGTCGTCGTCCACGGGTACCTCACGGGGCTGGGGCGGACGGCGGTGCCGCTGGTCTGCACGGTGCTGTCGTTCGCCGTCGTCCGGCTGCCGCTGTCGGCCGTCTGGAGCGACCGGTACGGGCTCGACGGCCTCATCTGGGCGGTCGTCGTCGGGTGGGTGGTGGGGCTGGCGTACACCGTGCTCGCCGTGCTGCCGGGCGGCCGGCGACCAGGGCGACCACGAGGCCCGGACCGCCGGCCGCTGGCCGTCGAGGCACGGGAGGCGACGCCGGCGTGAGCGTCTCGGTGGACGAGCGGCGGCACGAACCGCTGCACGGGCGCCGGGGACGGGTCGTCCCGTGGGTCCTGCGGTCGCTGCCCCTGACGGCGGTCCTGCTCGCGGTCGCGGTGCTGTACGGCACGAACCTGGGCGGCTACCCGGCCTTCGTCAACGACGACGAGGGGACGTACTACGCGCAGGCGTGGGCCGTGCTCACGCAGGGCCGGCTGACCCACTACTCCTACTGGTACGACCACCCGCCGCTGGGATGGATCCAGCTGGCCGCGGGGCTGCCGCTGGGGCGACGGCTGTCGGGCGACGCACCCGTGCTGGTCGGCGGGCGGGCCGTCATGGCCGCGGTGATGGTCGTCTCCGCGGCTCTGCTGCACCGCGTCGCGGGCAACCTGGGCCTGCCCCGGGCTGCGCGACTCGTCGTGGTCCTGGTCTGGTGCCTGTCCCCGCTGACGGTGTTCCTCGGGCGGCAGGTCCTGCTCGACTCCGTCGCGCTCGCGTGGCTGCTCGCCTCCGTCGCGGCGGCGACGGGCCCCGGCGACCGGCGTCGGCACGTGCTGTCCGGGCTGTGCTTCGGCATCGCCGTCCTCAGCAAGGAGACCGCCCTCCTCGCCGGGCCGGGCATCCTGGTGGCCCTGTGCACCGTCGGGGGCGGCCGGCCACGACGGCGGGCCGTCACCGACTGGCTCGCGGCCGCGGGGCTCGTGCCCGGGTGCTACCTCCTGGTCACCGCGCTCGCCGGCGACGCGCCGGCCCTGCTCGGCGCGGTCGCGTGGCAGCTCGGCGGCCGGGAGGGCTCGGGGTCCGTCCTGGACGCCGGCTCGGTGGCCCACGGGGTGCTCGCCTCGTGGCTCGCCCACGACCCGTACCTCCTCCTGGTCGGGACCGCCGTCGCGCCGCTCGCGCTCCTCTCGCGGACCGGCCGGGGCATCGCGCTGATCCCCCTCGTCCTGGTGGCAGCGGGGCTGCGGCCCGGGGGGTACCTGCCGGCCATGCACGCGATCCTCGTGCTGCCCTTCCTGGCCCTGGTCGTCGTGCACACCGCGTGGCGGGCGTGGCGGACCGTGCGGGACCGCGGGCACGCACCCGCTCCGCTCCCCCGGCCGGCCGCGACCGCCGCCCGGGCCGCCCCCGCGGTGCTGGTGGCCCTGGTGGCGGCCGCCGTGGTCGTGGTCGCCCCGCCGTGGGCGAGGGGTGCCCGTGCGGCCCTGACCCAGGACCACAACGCCCCCTACCGGCAGGCACTGGCGTTCGTCGCCACGCGCGTGCCGCGCGACACCGTCGTGCTCACCGACGACACCACCTGGAACGACCTGGTCCGCCTCGGCTGGAGCGGCGACGGGTGGGAGGGACCCCTCTGGCACTACAAGCTCGACCGGGACCCGGACGCCGCGGCCCACCTGCCCGACGGGTGGCGCGACGTCGACTACGTCCTCGCCGGCCGCGGCATGGGGTCGCTCCTCGGGACCGACGCCATCAGCTGGCAGCAGTCCCCGCAGGTGCTGAGCGCGTGGCAGAACAGCACGGTGGTGCGGGCGTGGGGCCCGGCGGACGCGCAGGTCGTGCTGCGCAGGGTCGACCCGGACGGCACCGACGGGTGCGTGCGGTGGACCTGCCCGGCGCACGAGCCGACGTGGTGAACCGAGCGCGAGGACGAGGTCGTCGCGCCGAGGACCGGACCACCGGTGGCCCAGGTCGTCGCGCACCGGCGATGCGAATGGATTCGGGCATGGCCACCCACGGTCCCGCGCCGCGACAGTGTGCTGGATCGATACAACGCCACGGGAGGGACGGTCATGTCGAGGACGCGCAGGACGACGGCAGGGGCTCTGCTGGGGGCGGTCGCGCTCGTCGCGGTGGGTGCGATCACGGCGGTGAGCACCCCCGCGCAGGCCGTGCAGACCACCACGAACGTCGCGTACGCCCCGGCGGAACCCGCGGGCAGCCGCGGCCACCTGCTGGACCTGTACGTCCCCGACGGCGCCGGCCCGTGGCCGCTCGTCGTCTGGTCCACGGGGTCCGCGTGGACGTCGGACGACGGCAAGTCCGGGGCGAGCGCGATCGCCCAGCAGCTCAACCCGCGCGGTATCGCCGTCGCCGGCGTCAGCGTCCGGTCCAGCTCGCAGGCGAAGTTCCCCGCGCAGGTGCACGACGTCAAGGCGGCGATCCGCTTCCTGCGCAGCAACGCGACGCAGTACCGGCTCGACCCGCAGCGCTTCGCCAGCATGGGCGACTCCTCGGGCGGATGGGTCGCCGCGATGGCTGCCGTCTCGGGCGGCGACGCGTACCTCGAGGGGCGGGTCGGCACCACGGGCGTGTCGAGCGCCGTGCAGGCGGGCGTCGACTTCTTCGGGCCCACCGACTTCTCCCGCCTGAAGGAGCAGAACCCCGGCGGATTCATCGACCATGACAGCATCAACGCCCCCGAGGGCCAGCTCCTCGGCTGCGCGACCCCGACCTGCCCGGACAAGGTGCGGCAGGCCAACCCCCTGGCGTACGTCGACGCCCAGGACCCGCCGATGCTCCTGCTGCACGGGCGGGCCGACAACGTCGTCCCGCACGCGCAGACCGAGATCTTCTACGACGCGCTCAAGGCCGCGTGCGTCGACACCCAGTTCTTCTCCGTGCCCGGTGCCGGTCACAGCCACGCCGACGTCACGAGCTCGTCGCGCTACGGCCAGCAGACGGTCCGCACCGTCGAGGGCTGCCGGGAGACGGTCACGCAGGGCACGCCGAACCCCAGCTGGGACACGATCGCCGCGTTCCTCAAGGACGCGTGGGCGGACGCGGGCCCGGGGCCGACCCCCTCGGTCACCCCGACGCCCTCGGTCACCCCGACTCCCTCGGTGACGCCCACGCCGTCCGTCACCCCCACGCCCTCCGTGACCCCGACGCCCACCCCCACCCCGACGCCCACCCAGGGCACGGGTGCCGGGTGCACGGCGACCTACCGGCTGGCGAACAGCTGGCCGAACGGCTTCGTCTCGGACGTGACGGTCACGGCAGGCAGCAGGGCGATCAACGGCTGGCGCGTCACCGTGACGCTGCCCTCCGGTGCCAGCGCGACGCAGGTGTGGAACGGGCAGTCCACCGCAGGCGCCCCGCTCACCGTGACCAACGCCTCCTGGAACGGGCGGGTCGAGGCCGGCCGCAGCACGACGTTCGGCTTCCAGGGCACCGGGAACGGAGCGGGTGCGACGGTGACGTGCGTCGCGTCCTGACCGTCGGCTGACTGACGCGCACCGGCGTACGCCGTGAGGTCCTGCAGCGCGGCAGGCACGGGGCCGGCGCGCGTCCGTCTCGGTCGCGCGGGTGGGTCAGAAGGTGAGCAGCACCTTGGTCGCGCGGCGCTCGTCCATGGCCTGGTAGCCCTCGGCGGCCCGCTCGAGGGGCAGCGTGAGGTCGAAGACCTTGCCCGGGTCGATCTCGCGGTCCCAGACGAGCCGGACGAGCTCGGGCAGGAACCGGCGCACGGGCGCGGGTCCACCGTGCAGGTGGACCCCGGAGAAGAACAGCTCCTCGCCGGGCAGCGAGACGTCGTGGGAGACCCCGACGTACCCGACGTGCCCCCCGGCGCGGGTGGCGCGGATGGCCTGCGTCATCGACTCCTGCGTGCCGACGGCCTCGATCGTGCTGTGCGCGCCGAGCCCGCCGGTGAGCTCCTTGACCCGCTGGACGCCGGCGGCGCCGCGCTCCTCGACGACGTCCGTGGCGCCGAAGTCGCGGGCGAGCGCCTGCCGGTCGGGGTGCCGCGACATGGCGATGATCCGCTCGGCGCCGAGCTGCTCGGCCGCGAGCACGCCCAGCAGGCCGACCGCGCCGTCGCCCACCACGGCAACCGTCTTGCCGGGGCCGGCCTCGGCAGCGACCGCGGCGAACCAACCGGTGCCGAGCACGTCCGACGCCGCCAGCAGCGACGGGATCAGGTCCTCGTCGGGCATGGCGGGGGTGGCGACGAGCGTGCCGTCGGCGAGAGGGATCCGCGCGTACTCCGCCTGCGCGCCGGGGACCGCGCCGGGCCCGCGGTGCACGCAGTGGGTCTGGTAGCCGGCCCGGCAGATCTCGCAGGTGTTGTCGGAGGAGAAGAACGAGCCCACCACGAAGTCGCCGAGCGCGATGCTGGTGACGTCCGAGCCGATCTCCTCGACCACGCCGACGTACTCGTGGCCCATCGGCTGGTGGTCGACGTCGTCGGCGCCGCGGTAGGGCCACAGGTCCGACCCGCAGATGCAGGTGGCGGCGAGCTTGACGATCGCGTCGGTCGGCTCGACGATCGTCGGCCGCTCGGTCTCGTCGACCCGGACGTCGCCCGGGGCGTACATGACGACTGCGCGCATGGTGGTGGCGCCTCTCTGTCGGTGTACCCGCCGGCGAACCCCAGCGTGCGCGCGCCGGGGAGCCCTTGTCGAGGGGTGTGCCGCCGGTACACCGCTCACACGGACTCCCTCGGCGGGCACGCCGGGCCTACCGTCGCGAGCATGGGCATGGACGACCGGGCAGACGTACGCGAGCTCCTCATGTCGCGGCGCGCGGAGGTCACCCCCGACACCGCCGGCGTGATCGGCGGGACCAACCGGCGCGTACCGCGCGTCCACGACGACGGGACCCGCAGATGAACCTCCAGGACTTCCTCGACCACGTGCAGGCCAGGACGGTCATCGAGGCCGGCTCGGCGCAGCACGCCTTCATCGTCGAGACGGCCCAGCACGCGCTGCGCACCACCGCCGAGCTCAACAGCGGCTATCGCACCCCGGACGACGTCAGGCGCCTGCTCTCGCAGCTGACGGGGCGGGCGGTGCCCGAGTCGGTGACGCTCTTCCCACCGTTCTACTGCGAGTTCGGCAGGAACCTCACGCTCGGCGAGGACGTGTTCATCAACATGGGCTGCACGTTCCAGGACGCCGGAGGCATCACCATCGGGGACGGCACCCTCATCGGCCACGGCAGCACCGTGGTCACCCTCGACCACGCGGTCGACCCCGCCCGTCGGTCCGACATGCTCCCCGCACCCGTCGTCATCGGTCGCCAGGTCTGGCTCGGCGCCCGCGTCACCGTCGTCCCCGGTGTCACCATCGGTGACGGCGCGATCGTCGGCGCCGGCGCCGTCGTCACCAAGGACGTGCCCGCGAACACGATCGTGGCGGGCGTCCCCGCGCGACCGATCGGCCCCACAGGCGCACCATGACCGTGGGGAGGCACAACGGCCTCCTGGGGCTCGCGCTGGCGTTCTCCCTCGCTCGCCGCGTGCACCGCCACGCCCAAGCGGACGGGAGTACGACGGCACCTGACCCGAGGACCCCGCGGCCCCTCACCTCAGGTGCCGGTCGAAGAACCGGCAGGTGTCCTCCAGCTCGAACCTCGGGGTGTCGAGGTGCCCTCCCCTGTTGGCGTGCAGCGTCTTCTCCGTGCTGCCGAACGCGTCGAACAGGTCCAGGGCCCGCTGCCGAGGGTGGCCTGCGTCGTCCCACTGCAGCAGGAGGAGCAGCGGGGCGGTGACGTGCCGGGCCTCCTCGTGCTGGGCGCGAGGGACGTAACCCCCGGCGAAGAGACCGGCGGCCGCGATGCGCGGCTCGGCCGCGGCCAGCCGGACGCCGAGCGCCGCCCACCCCGCGTACCCGACCGGCCCGTCGATCAAGGCCATCTGACGGCGCGGCCCCGGCCACGGCCGCGGTCGTCAGGACGCAGCCAGGTCCGCCTGGATCTCTCGGATGACGGTCGCAAGGACGCCGGACGCCAGCAGCCCCGACCCGAGCGGGCCCGCCGGGTCCTCACCGAGCAGGGGCAGCCGCCGCAGCGCTGCCCGGGTGGCCGCTGTCATGCCGTGCAGCTGCCGGCGGACCTCGTCCTCGACGGCGTCCGCGCGATCGGGGACCCCGAGGCCGGCAGCCTTCGCGGCGTAGGCGGCCGCCCCCAGAGCGTGCGCACCCATGTGGGCGACGCCGGAGGCCTGCGCCGCCGCCCTCGCTGCGGCGACAGCCGCGGGCGAGCTGACGACGTTCGCCGCGCGGCCGGCCACGAAGCGCCGGCGGATCTCGTCGGCGGCACGCAGCTCGCCGCGACCGAACGCCCGGGCGCGTGCGATCGCGTCGCGCGGGCGACCGTCGTCCGGCGCCTCGGCCTCGAACAGCGGCAGGACACGCTCCGCGCAGTCGGCTGCCCACCCCGCGACCGTGCGCCGATCGGCCTCGCTGAGCGCCTGGGGAGAGACCACACCGACCTCCGGTTCGCCGAGCACGGTGGGCGCCGGCACGCCGTTCTTCGCGGCCCTGGACACCTGGGTGAACCTGAGCCTGGTGGAGACCCGGACGTTTCCCGGCGGCGTGCTGCTGACCAGGTACGAGACCCGGCGCTGAACACCCGACCCCGGGTTGGGCGAGGCCGGGACGGAGGCGGGGTCGGGGGCGCGGTCGTCATGGCGCCGGTCGTCATGACGTGCGCTGCTCGGCTCAGCGTTCTGGCGTCGTCTACTCGGGCTGCGCGGGCACGGTGACGGGCGGCAAGCACGGGTTGGCCTCCCAGCACCAGTGCCAGCAGCTGCAGTCGGCGCAGCAGCACAGGATGGCACCGATCTCGCCGCCGTCCATGGCCAGGCGGCCGTCCGGCCCGGCCACCTGCAGCATCAGCATCCGACGGCCGGTCTCGACGTCGGCGTGGACGCGGAGGCGGATCCGCTCCCCCTGACGCACCCGTTGGCTGGCGGCGGCGAAGGCCGCCTGGACCTCGCCGTTGCGCTCGTCCGAGATGTCGGACAGGGCGATGCGCTGACTTCTGGTCAGCTCGAAGTGGTCGTGGAAGGCCTCGCGCCAGTCCGTCTCGACCAGGCTCGGGTCGTCGTTGATCCGCCGCGCCAGCGCGGTCAGCCCTCTGATGCTGAACTCTCGGTAGTCGTCGTGCGATGTCACCACGGGACTCGGCCCCCCTCGGTACGTCCGTTCCGGGTCCGCGTCGACGACGCGGTAGACGGCCGCGGGGCACGCCCGGTGTGGGGCAGCGTTGCCGAGGGTCGCGACGAGCGCATTCGCACGCTAGGGAGCCGCTGCGCGGCCCGCAAGGCGTTTTCGAGCAGCCGGTTCGACGCCCCAAGCGTTTCGGACCGTTGCCGCGCCCGCTCCCCCGCCGAAGGGTGCTCTCGTACGTTCTCCACCGTCCTCGTCCCGGAGGGGCACCCATGTCACGGTCACCAGTACTCCGCCGCCTGGCCGCGGCGGCCGGCACGCTCGCGCTCGGCGCCGCGATGGTCGCAGGCTCGGCCGTCCTCGCCGCACCGGCATCGGCGCACGGCGCCGTGTCCGACCCGCCCTCGCGCATCTACGGGTGCTACGACCGCTGGAGCGCCGCCTGGACCGACCCGGCGATGCAGACGCAGGACCCCATGTGCGCGAACGCGTGGCAGAGCAACCCCAACGCCATGTGGAACTGGAACGGCATGTTCCAGGAGAACGTCGGCGGCCGGCACGAGCAGGTGATCCCGAACGGCAAGCTGTGCTCCGCCAACAACCCCACCTACGCGGCCGCGGACACCCCCGGCGCGTGGCGGACGACCTCCCTGCCCCACAACTTCCGCCTCACCGTGCACGACCCGTCGAACCACGGCGCGGACTACCTGCGGATCTACGTCACCAAGCAGGGGTACGACGCCCGGACGAAGCCGCTCGCGTGGTCCGACCTGGAGCTCCTCAAGACGACGGGCAGCTACCCCAGCTCGAGCCCGTACGTCACCGACGTCAGCGTGCCGAGCGACCGTCGCGGCCACCACGTCGTCTTCACGATCTGGCAGGCGAGCCACCTCGACCAGCCGTACTACCAGTGCAGCGACGTGAGCTTCGGCGGCGGCAACCCGACGCCGAACCCGACGACGCCGGCACCGAACCCGACGACGCCCGCGCCGAACCCGACCACGCCGGCCCCCAACCCGACCACGCCCGCACCGAACCCGACGACGCCCGGCCCGAACCCGACGACGCCCGCGGGTGCCTGCACCGCGACCGTGTCGGTGGCGAGCGCGTGGCAGGGCGGCTACCAGGCGACCGTGACGGTCACGGCCGGGTCGAGCGCGATCAACGGCTGGCGGGCGACCGTCAACGGCGCGACCGTCACCCAGGGCTGGAACGGCACCTTCTCGGGCAGCACGATCACGTCGACGTCGTGGAACGGGAAGCTCGCCGCCGGGGCGTCGACCTCCGCCGGGTTCCTCGGGAGCGGCAGCCCGGGCAACCTGACCGCGAGCTGCACGGCGTCCTGAGCGTCGCGCACTGACGGCCGAGGGCCGCACGTCCACGCGGACGTGCGGCCCTCGTGCGAGGTTCCCGGCGCGTGCGCGCGGATCAGCGGTCGAACCACCTGCTGCTCACGTCGTGCAGCCGCTGCTGCACCGCCGCGTCGTGCGAGACGGCGGGCGTCGTCGCCTCCCGTTCACGGCGGTAGTAGCGACCGGTGACCCCGGCCAGCGCGGGGTCCGTGGCCAGCCGCAGCGCGGCGGATGCGCCGTCGCGGGGCGTCCGCATGGCCCTGCGGATGAGCCCACCCACAGGACGCAGCGCCGCGGGGACGAGGTCGTCGACGATGCCGGTGGCGACGATGCCCGGGTGCACCGAGTTGATCGTGACCCCGTGGGGCCGCAGGAGGCGCGCGACGTCGTAGCCGCTGGTGACGGTGAGGAGCTTGGCGCGGGCGTACGCCTCGAAGGCGACGAAGCCGCCCGCCGGGTTGAGGCGGGTGAGGTCCTCGAGGTGCGCGGGGTCGAGGCCGGCGGGACGGGCGCGTCCGACGAGCCTGACCTGCCGGGTGTCGTTGAGGCTGTCGGACGCGACGTGGACGACGCGCCCGCCGGCGGCGACGAGGCTCTCCCGCAGCAGGTGGGTGAGCCCGAAGGCCGCCAGGTAGTCCACCGCGACGTGCATCTCCACCCCGTCGGGCGTCAGGCGTCGCTCGGGGAAGTGCGCGCCGGCGTTGTTGACCAGCACGTGCACCCGCGGGTGGCGTCGGCTGATCGCCGCGGCGGCGTCGATCACGCCCCGGCGCAGGGACAGGTCGGCCTGCACGACCTCGAACCCGCCGTGGTCGCCCATGGCCTCCCGCAGCAGGCCCTCGGTGCGCAGTGCGTCCCGGGCCACGGCGACCACGTGCGCACCGGCGCGGGCCAGCTCCCCGACCAGCACCCTCCCCATCCCCCCGCCGGCCCCGGTGACGACCGCCACCCGCCCCGTCAGGTCCGCGCCGCCGACCGGGCCCGCGGCGCGGGAGCCCCCGGCGTTCACCGGGCGATCCGAGGGAAGGCGTGCACGTGGTGGGGGTCCTCCACCTCGCGGACGAGGAAGTCGGCGAGGTCGGCGCGTGGGACGGACGTCCACAGGTGCACCGGCAGGTCGACGGCGGTGCGGTAGGTCCCGGTCGCGGAGGCGTCCGTGAGCCGCGGCGGACGCACGACGGTCCAGCGCAGGGGTGCGGAGGTGACGCGGGACTCCATCGCCTCCTTGTCGCGCATCCGCTCCCCGACCGCGGCCCACACCGCGAGCGAGAACGGCGACCGGTCCCGGCTCTCGGCGACGCCGTGCGCGCTGACGACGACGAGTCGCGCCGTTCCCGCGGACCGCATCGCGGGGACGGCGACGGCCATGGCGTCGGTGCAGACGGAGGTCGGGCCCCGCGCCGCTCCGCCCAGGGCGCTGATCACCGCATCGGCGCCGGTCAGGGCCGTGGACAGCGTGGCGGCGTCGCGGACGTCCCGCCACTCCACCTCGCGGAGGCCGGGCGCGGGCGCGAAGGACCCCGGCCGGCACGCCAGGGCGGTGACGTGGTGGCCGTGCCGGAGCGCCGTCGAGACCACCAGGCGTCCGGTGGCCCCGGTCGCGCCCAGGACGACGACCCGCTTGTGTGCGACAGTTTGTCTCATAGGCTCAGGGTGGCGCTCGCCCCGTTCTGAGTCAAGATGTCTCATAGGATCGTCGAATGGTGGCCACCCAGGACGACCCCCGGTTCCTGCGCAGCCGGGAGGCGATCCTCACCGCCGCCCGTGAGGTGCTGCTGGCCCACGGTCCCGGCGCCGTCACCCACGCGCGGGTCGCCGAGCAGGCGGGGATCGCACGCGCCACCGTCTACCGCCACTGGCCGCGCACCGACCAGCTCCTGGCCGAGGCGATGGCCACCGTGCCGATGCCGTTCTTCGAGGCACCCGACGCCCCCACCCGCGAGTGGCTCGTCCGGGAGCTGACCGCCCTCGCCCGGCAGCTCGACCACCACGACGTCCGCGTGATCGCGACCACCCTGGCCGGCAGCGCCCTGTGGGAGGACGACATGGACGCCCGCCGCGCCCGCTTCGCCGACCTGCTCGCCGGCCGGCTGGCCGGTGCACTCGAGGCCGCCCGGTCGCGCGGGGAGGTCGACCTGCACACCGCGCCCCGCGACGCGGCTGCCCTGGCGATCGGACCCCTCTACTACCGGGCCACCATCGAGCGGGGCACCACCGACGAGGGCGTCATCGCGACGGTCGTCGACAGCCTCGGCCGGTGGCGGTGAGCCGCCGCCGCGCTCGCGACCGCAGCCGTGTCCACCACCACGCGGCGTCCGACGCCCTGCGGACCCGTGATCTCAGGCGCGCGCGGCGGCCCGGTCGGGTGCGGCCTCCCAGCGGCGGATGTACCCCGCGATGGGGTGGACCGCCTCGAGGAGGTCCACACCGCGCGGCGTCAGCCGGTAGCGGACGGAGACGGGCGTGGTGGGGATGACGATGCGGTCGACGATCCCCCCGTCCTCGAGCTGCTTGAGGCGCACGGTCAGCATGCGTGCCGAGAGACCAGGCACGGCGGCGGTGATGTCGGTGAAGCGCTCGACGCCCCGTGCGAGGGTCAGCAGGATGCTCGGCGTCCAGCGCTGGCCGACGACCTCCAGCGCTCGGCTGGCGTACCGGCAGTCCGCCTCGTCGGTGTCCTGCCATCGCGTCGACGGGGGCTGGTCGGGTGCGGACCTGGTCACTTACGAACGGTAACTCAGTTACCTCATGCTTGCACGGGTGGCGAGGGCACCGAACGATGAGCCCATGCCCGACTACGGTCACCCGCTGCGCTTCGGCAGCTTCATCACACCCACCTCCGCCCGCCCGCAGCACGCGGTGGACCTCGCCGTGCTCAGCGAGGACCTGGGCCTGGACCTGGTCACGTTCCAGGACCACCCCTACGAGCCGTCGTTCCTGGACACCTGGACGCTGCTCTCGTGGGTGGCGGCGCGTACCACGCGGATCGCCGTCTCGGGGAACGTCCTCAACGTGACGCTCCGACCACCGGCGGTGCTCTCCCGCGCGGTGGCCAGCCTCAGCCTGCTGAGCGGTGGCCGGGTCGAGCTCGCCATCGGTGCCGGTGGTTTCACGGACGCGGTCGTCGCCTTCGGCGCCCCGCGCCGGACGGTCGGTCAGTCGTTGGTGGCCCTGGACGAGGCCATCGACGTCATCCGCGGGCTGTGGGACGCGGGTGACCCCACGCCGCTGCGGGTGCTCGGTGAGCACTACCGGATCGACGGCGCACGGCGCGGACCCCGGCTGCCTGCGCCGATCCCGATCGCGATCGGCGCGTACCGGCCCCGCATGGTGGCGCTCACCGGGCGCCAGGGCGACGCATGGCTGCCCAGCCTGCCGTGGCTGCAGCCCGGCGGTCTCGCGGAGGGGAACCGGATCATCGACGAGGCCGCCGTCGGTGCGGGGCGCGCTCCGGGCGAGATCCGTCGGATGCTGAACATCCCGCCGGGCACCCCGACGGAGGTCCTCGTCCGGGCGGCGGTGGACCACGGCGTGAGCACGTTCATCCTCGCCACCGACGAGCCCGAGCTGCTCCGCGAGCTCGCCACACAGACGGCCACCGAGGTCCGCGAGCGCGTCGGCGACTCCCGCGCGGGCGCGACGGCGAGCGGCCGGTCACTCCCGTGAGCGCCGGGACCGACCGCGCCGCGGTGCCGGCCTCGCTCGCCGACCGGGCGCTCGCCCCGGGCGACGACGGGTACGGGCGGTACACCTCGGGCTACTTCCGCGGTGCGCGGCCCGGCGTGGTGCTGCGGCCTCGGTGTGCCGCCGAGGTGCAGGACGCCGTCCGGTACGCCGACGGTCACCGCGAGGTCCCGCTCGGCATCCTCAGCGGGGGCCACGGCATCTCGGGCCGGTCCCTCAACGACGGCGGCACCGTGATCGCGCTCGACGCACTCGACGAGATCACGGTGCTGGACGACAACCGGGTCAGGCTGGGCCCCGGGGCCCGGTGGGGCGACGTGGCGCGGGCCCTCGCGCCCCACGGGCTCGGCGTCACCGCCGGTGACAACGGGGGCGTCGGCGTGGGCGGGCTGGCGACGGCGGGCGGGATCGGCTGGTTCGTCCGTGAGCACGGCCTGACGATCGACCACCTGCGATCGGTCGACGTCGTGACGGCGGACGGCCGGCTGGTCCGTGCGAGCGACGAGGAGAACCCCGACCTGTTCTGGGCGATGCGCGGCGCCGGCGCGAACTTCGGCGTTGCCGTGTCGTTCGAGCTCGAGGCGCACCCCGTCGGTGGTCAGGTCGGCTTCGCGATGCTGGTGTTCGTCGTGGCCGACGTCGCCGCGTTCCTGCCGGCCTGGGGCGCCGCGATCGAGGCGGCCCACCCGAGCGTGACCGGGACGCTCATGCTCGGGACGAGCCCGCCGGGGGCGCCGTCGACCGTGCAGGCGCTCATCCTCGTCGACTCGGACTCCCCCGGCGCGGTCATCGAGCGGCTCCAGCCGTTCGCCGGGCTCGCGCCGATCGTGGAGCAGTCGGTACAGCTCACCCCGTACTCCGCGCTGCTCCCGCCGGAGCCGGGGCAGCACGGCCGCGGCGACCCGCACGCCCACTCCGGCCTCGTGCGGCACCTCTCCGCCGACGTCGCCGACGGCCTCGCCGCCCTGCTGTCGTCCGACAGCCAGGTCATCCTCACGGTGCGGTCGGCGGGCGGAGCCGTCGCGGGCACCCCGGCGGACGCCACGGCCTACGCCTGGCGCGACGCGAACTTCTTCGTCGCCACCCTCGGCGGCGGACCTGACCTCGACCGCCGCTGGTCGCGGCTGACGCCCCTGCTGGACGGCATGTACCTCAGCTTCGAGACCGACACCGGGCCGGACGTCGTCGCGCGCGCGTTCCCGCCGGCGCACCTCGAGAGGTTGCGCGCACTGAAGCGGCAGTGGGACCCCACCGGCCTGTTCCGGGACAACTTCTTCATCGATCCCGCCGGCTGAGAGCCGGACCCGCTTACTGCGCCGGCGGGCGACCTGCGATTCCTGCGTCCGTGCGTCCACCGCCCCGGCCTAGGCTGACCGGATGCCCGAGCAACCAGTACGACGTCCGCGCGTGGAGGAGCTCGCCTGGAAGCCGACGCCGATGGGCGACATCAGCCTGCGCCGGCGCCAGGACCCGGTGACCGGAGCCGACGTGCTCGAGGTCAAGCTGGGCGACGAGTTCCTCATGTCGAGCCTGTTCACGGTGGCCGAGGAGGAGCTCGCGCGGCTCGGACTGGCCATGACCGGGGCGTCCGCCGACGGTGGTGCGGCTCCGCTCGACGTCGTCGTCGGCGGCCTCGGGCTCGGGTACACCGCGCTCACCGCGCTCGAGGACGCGCGGGTCGGCTCGCTGGTCGTCGTCGACGCGCTCGCCGAGGTGATCGAGTGGCACCGCGCCGGCCTGATCCCGGCCGGCGCGGTCCTCACCGCCGACCCGCGGTGCCGGCCCGTGCACGCCGACTTCTTCGCCGCCCTCGCGTCGGACGACGGCCTGGACCCCGCCATGCCCGGCCGCCGGTGGGACGCCGTCCTGGTCGACATCGACCACTCGCCCCGCCACCTGCTCAACCCCAGCCACGCGAGCTTCTACACGCTGGCCGGCCTGCAGCGGCTGCGCGAGCAGCTGAAGCCCGGCGGCGTGTTCGCGCTGTGGTCGAACGACCCGCCGGACGAGGCGTACCTGGAGCTCCTGCGCACCCTGCTGGTCGACGTCCGGGCGGACGTGGTCACCTTCCCGAACCCCTTGCAGGGCCGGGACGCCACGAACACCGTCTACCTCGGGCGCGCGCCGGGCTGATCCCCGCCGGGTCCCGTTCGATGCCGTTCGCGAGCTCCTGGGAGCGCGGCGTTCGAGCCGTGCAAGCGCGGGAGCACCAGCAGCAGTGGACTACTCGAATCGACGAGCGCGCGGATGACAACCCCTCGTCCCGGGCGGTACACCGTAGAAGGCCTGCCCGAGAGCTGGGGGCTGATGCACTAGTAGGTGACAGCAGGTCTCAGACGGCGAGCGCGATGCGGCTGGGACAGGTGCGCCGCCGCACGGCGCAGCACCTCGTTCTCCTGCTCCAGCGACCGGATCCGCCGGTGGGCCTCACGCAGCTCGTCCGACTCCGTCGACGTGCTCGTGGACGAGTAGCGCCGTCAGGTACCGCAGAAGGTCCGGTAGGCGCCGAAGTCCTCGGGGGCGGGGGCGGCGTAGCGCTCGAGGCCGGCTCGCTCCTCGAAGGGACCCGACACGGCGGCGAGCAGCCGGTGGAGCGGATCGAGGTCGCCCGCGACCGCGGCGTCCAGGGCCTCCTCGACGAGGTGGTTGCGGGGGATGTAGACCGGGTTGACCCGGTCCATCGACGGCGCGTCGGGACGCAGGGCGAGCCACCGCGCGAGCCACCCGTCGAGCGCCGCGGTGTCCCGGACCAGGCTGCGCACCGGGTCCGCGTGGCCGCGAGCGGCCGAGGCGAGCCGGCGGAAGAACGACGTGTGGTCGACGCGCTCCTCCTGCAGGAGCGCGAGCAGGTCGTCCACCAGCATCCCCGTCGCCGCATCGTCGGAACCCTCCGGCAGGCCGAGCTTGGCATGCATCCCGGCGGACCACGCCGCGCTGTACCGCACCGGGAAGGTGCCCAGCGCCGCCATCGCCAGCTCGACGGCCGCCTCGGCGTCCTCGTGGAGCAGCGGCAGGAGGGCCTCGGCCAGGCGAGCCAGGTTCCACTCGGCGATGACCGGCTGGTTGCCGTAGGCGTAGCGGCCCTCGGCGTCGATGGAGCTGTAGACGGCCGCGACGTCGAAGGCGTCCATGAAGGCGCACGGCCCGTAGTCGATGGTCTCGCCGGAGATCGTCATGTTGTCCGTGTTCATGACGCCGTGGACGAAGCCCACCAGCATCCACCGGGCGACGAGGGACGCCTGCACGGCGACGACCGCCTCCAGGAGGGCGAGAGCCGGGTTCTCGGCCTCCGCAGCGGCCGGGTGGTGGCGGGCGACGGCATGGTCGGCGAGGCGGCGCAGGAGGTCGACGTCCCCGGTGGCCCGGGCGTACTGGAAGCTCCCCACGCGCAGGTGGCTGCTCGCCACCCGGGCGAGCAGCGCGCCGGGCAGCATGGTCTCGCGGCGCACCGGACGGCCGGTCGCCACCACGGCGAGGGAGCGCGTCGTCGGGATGCCGAGCGCGTGCATCGCCTCGCTGAGGACGTGCTCACGCACCATGGGCCCCACGGCGGCGAACCCGTCACCGCCACGGGCGAAGGGCGTCCGGCCCGATCCCTTGAGGTGCAGGTCGCGCACGTCACCGCCGATGTCGACGAGCTCACCGAGCAGCAGCGCGCGCCCGTCACCGAGGCGCGGGGAGAAGCCGCCGAACTGGTGCCCGGAGTAGGCCTGCGCGACGGGCCGTGCGCCGTCCGGCACCTGGGCGCCCACGAGGAAGGCCACGCCGTCCTCGCTCCGCAGCCACGCCGGGTCCAGGCCCAGCTCGGCGGCCAGCGACTCACCGAGCACGAGCAGCTGCGGGGCGGGCACCGTCTCCGCCTGCCAGGGGAGGGCCATCTCGGGCAGCTCCCGCGCGAAGCGGTCACCCAGGGTGATGATCGATGCCGCGACGCTCATCGATCCACAGTACGTCGCCCACGGTGAGCGGCGACCCGCGCGGCACGGCGGGGCTGCGCTGGGCGTCGAGGGCTCCAGATGCCGCGTGTCCGCCGCCTCGTCGGTGGCACGAGCTGCGCGACGCGACCTCGTGCGCGAGGGCCGCCTGGCACCGGGTCGGTGGTGGCCGAGCTCTGTCCTCGCTTCCGGCGCTGGTGGCGACCAGCGACGAGCCTCCGCTGGCCTAGTCCTCCCCGGGCAGGCGTTCCCAGCCGTCCGGCACGGGAACGGCTGCCCATCGCGCGTCGGGCAGCCACGCGTCCCAGCCGGCGTCGAACGGCCAGCCCGCGTCCCGCGTGTGCTGCAGCAGCCGAGTGCCGACCATGCGGACGTGGAAGGCCTGCTCGTCGGTGACGAAGCGCTGGTGGACCATCCACGCGAGCTCGTCCTCGTCCTTGAAGCCCACCGTCCACGGGCCATCGAGGGGGCTCCCGGCGGCGACCACGTCGAGCGCCCAGTCATGCGTGTCGAAGCCGACCGTGGTCCGGCGCCCCGGCGACTCGAGGTTGCCGTACCAGCGGGGCGTCCACCGCTCGCCGTCGTGCCACCGCCACACGGACCACCGGTCGCCGCGCCGGTGCACGCGCACGACCGTGTCCCCCGGCCAGACGCGCTCGTCGTACGACGAGCATGGTTAGCGTGGCCACCCGACGACCTGGAGGCCACCTGTGACGACTGCCCGTGCTCGCACGACCACCGCCCTGCTGACCGGCCTGACGACGGCCGCGTACTACGCCGTGCCGGACGTGGCCCGCACGCGCGCCGCGCGAGGATGGCTCAAGGCCGCCTGCGTCGCCGCCGGTGCGGCGGTCGCCCTGCCGGACGCGCGCCAGGCATGGACCGAGCTGCAGGCGCGGCGGCGCCGCACGGCCCTCGACGGCATCCCCGTCGCGACCGAGAACCTCGCGCAGAGCGTGCTCGACAACGCCGGGGACGGCCCCGCGCGCTCAGCGACCGCGCGCACGGTCGTGCGCGGGGCCGTCGTCGTCGCCGTGGCGGTCGCCGGCTCGGTGGCCGTCACGGTCGCGTTCGAGCGGTGGGTGTTCCGCCGCGGTGAGGCGCGTGCCGCCGCGGGGGTGCGGTTGGCGCACACCCGCACGGGTCTCGTGCTCGGGGCGCTGACCGCGGCGGGCGGCCTGATCCCGGACCCGTCCGAGGGCCGCTGACGTCTCACGTGCATGTGCTCCGAGTGCAGCTCGGCTACCTGCAGATCGACGGCACGCGCAGGTCAGGAGGCAGGAGTGAGCTGCCCGTGCGGCTCCTCCCGGGGGCACCAAGAGGCCACGAACGCGCGGAGCGCGTCGTGACCTCTTGGTGCATTCCGGCGTGATGACGGGAGCGGGTGGTACGAGCCCCTACCGCCGGCGGGAGCTCCCCCCACGTCCCCGCCAGCCGCCGTTCACCGGCGACGCGCCGCCGACTCCTCCCAGGTGCAGCGCGAGGAAGAGCAGACCGGCAAACATCAGCGTCTGTGGGGTCAGAGCGTCCCCGACGTTCGCCTCGACGAGGTCGAGGAGCAGGGCGAGGGCGAAGATCACGGCAGCGACGAGCGCAAGCATGAGCACTCCAAGGGAAGGGGTCCGGCGAGCCTGCCGGAGGGTCGGACATTTCGGGCGATTCGATAGCACCCGGATCATGGCCCACGGTCACGACGACCGCTAGTGGGAGAAGGGCTCCGAGGGCTCGAAGGACTCAGGCGGGTCGCTCGATGGCAGCTGCCCGGAGCGTGTTCCGCCGGGCCAGTCCCACGAGGGCGGCCACGTGGCCACGGGTCTCCGGGCGCATGTCGGAGCGCCACCGGGCCTCGATCCCGACAGGGCGCAGCGAGAACGGCGGGTCGAGACAGACCAGATCACCGGAGCCCATCGCATGGGCTCGCACACCCGCGCGACCATCGCCGAGCCGGGCACCCACTGAGCAGACTGCACACATTGACCGGTGACCGGTCGAGACCGGTAGCCGGTCAAAGTACGGAGCCGCGGGGCTGACCTCGCTCAACCCAGGCATCTACACGCGGAGAACGCCGCGTGACTCGCACGACCGCGGCAAGATCGTCGGGTGACCTCCAGCGGCGTGCCCCCCCTCCTGGCATCACCTTCCCCCGGTAGGCGCAGCACGCCACACGGCGCAGAAGCCGCCCCCACGGGTACGGCCTGACGCCGTGCACCAGCTAATCCGCGACCGGCACGAGCGCCTCGAGGACTCGGTCCCGCCAGGAGCGGCGGAAGGCAGTGAGCTAAGCCTGGATGACCGGGCTCTCGCGCCCTACCTGCTTTCGGGGTTGATCCGAGCGAGCATGGTCCAGTCGCTGGACCATCTGGACGCGCATCGTGGGCTGATGGAAGACGCCCAGAGGACGCACGTCTGGGCCGAGTACACGCTGATGCGGGCGGCGCTCGAAACCGCGTGCACCGCAGTGTGGCTCGTGACGCCAGACGAACCCGAGGAGCGGCGCTTCCGCCTGCTTCGGCTCGCCGCGAAGGACATTAACGACTCCAAGGACGCCGCCAAGCTGCACAGGACGGAGCCAGCGTCTGGTCGGACACACAAGGAGCGGCTTGACGAGGTGAAGGCGCTAGCGCCGGCAGAGCGCAGAGCAGAGGTCGGCGCCTCACTCGGCTACCGCGGGATCGTGCGTGCCGCAGCACCGGCGGCAGACGTCGAGCCCGACTTCCTCGAGCTCCAGTGGCGCATCCTCTCCGGTCTCACCCACGGCGCGCAGTGGGCCACCCTCGGATGCTCGACCGGACCACCACGCCGTCTGCCGTCGATGGCATCGCGCACGTCCGCCTCACCGGCTCGACCGAGACCCTCTCGCTTCACAGGGCTGCAGCAGGCGTGTCTGCTGACTGGCAAGCCGTGCACATCTCCGGACGATCTCCGCGGCTGAGCTGCTAAGCGCCGGGCGTGCGGCGGGACTTCCGGGCCGCCTTGGCCTTCTTCTCCCGGTCGCGCTCGTTCTGCAGGCCCCTGGCCGAGGGCTGGTTCTTCACCGTGATCCTGAAATGCTGCGCGAGCTGCTTGAGCCGCGTCCGAGCGTGATGGTGGCCGTCGAGGCGGTCCCACGCCAGACCGCTGTGGACCAGCATGACCGGCACGATCCGAAACCAGTCGTCGACGTCCACCAACGTGGGTGTACGCGACACCGCAAGACCCCACGGGGCCACGTCGCGCGCCCCGGTGCCGTCGTCGTGCACGTACCACTGCGTCGTCGCGGTCCCCGCGTGGGAGAACTGGCTCAGTGCCCGGTAGATCGCGTAGACGCTCAGGCCGTTCTCGAAGTCCTCGCAGCGGCCCTGGAACGTGCGTCCCGGCGGACTCGCGGCCGACTCGAGCTCGTCCAGCGCCGCGATGGCGTCGTCGAGGGCGCGGGCGTCGTCGACGACGCCCAGGTCGAGGAAGGTCTGGATCGACCACCGACGACTGCGTGCCTCCTCGTGAAGCAGTGCACCGGCCGCGCGCTGACCGAACCGCTCGATCCACACCGCGGTGAACGCGCACTCCACTAACTGCCGTATCAGGGCCACGGACGCGTGGCCGAGGTCCCGTTCGTACAACGTCAGGACCGACTCGGCGAGGTTCACGGCGTGCGCGTGCAGCGCGTAGACGACCAGACCGATCAACGGCGACTCGCGCTGGTTCACGCGCACGCCTTCCGCAACGCCTGTATGCCACAGGTCGATGAGTTCACGAGCGATGGCGCGAAACTCCGCGTCCTCGGGAGGCGACATGCGCGGACCCTACCGAGCGCCGCCGGTCCACGTATCCACTGAGACGTGTCTCCTGGCCGCGACCTGCGGCTCGCTACGGTCGTCACCATGAACCCTATGCAAAGCGGCCCCGTTGACCACTGGTACGACGTCGAGGTCGGCGGCGAGGCGAGAACCTGCAAGCGCAGCTACTACGACGAGGCGTTCCACCGTGGTGCACTTCAGGGGATCTCTGTCAGCGCCGACGACGCCATGCATCACTTCGTCCCGACGTACACGCTGTCGCTGAGCGGCGTTCCCACGCAGCTGTCCTACAGCACAGACGACGACGGTTCCCTCCGCGTGCTGGCGGGCAGCACAGTCGTCGCGACCTTCCTGTCGTATGACTGGGTCGAGGTACGCGAGCGGCACGTCGCCTCGGGTAGTCAGACCACCGACGGCCTCTAGTCGTCGAACTGCTGTCAAGAGGCGGGGCCGCTGACCCGCGCTCAGCGCCACATCTTGATGCCCCTCCCGACAACGAAAACTCCAGCGGTAGCTCAGCTGTGTCGGCGCCAACTGACACGCTCTGGTGATGAGCACTCCATCCGAAGGCTCGGGCGTCAGACGTGCGGCGCTGCCCTCCTGGCAACTTGAGGTCGACCGTGACGACGCGATGGCTTCGCACGGGGCGATCTACGTCGGCCCGGATGGGCGGCGTGTCCACATGGTTGCCGGAAGCTCGGCAGCGCTGGAGGCTGCGATCCGGCCGCTGGCTGCCTACCTCGATGCGGCAGGAGCGACGGAGCACCAGGGTGAGGGGACGCCCGAAACGACTGGGCTCTCCGCGGAGATCCGACGTGCCGTGACGGTCCTGTCGGAGCTGTTAGCCGGCCACGACTCATTGGACGTCCTGTCGATGCTCCGGCAATACCTTGTTCCGCCTGATCTCGCCCTCTGGTCCGAAGGCGGCTCCCAGACCTCGGACTCCTGGGCCTGCGCGGAGGTTGTGGCTCTAGTGGTGCTCGGCCGTGGGTTGCCGAGGCGCTCGAACCCACCGATCCGCACGTCCGCGATCATCCCCGATCTCGTCCATGGCGCAGCGCGTGTGCTGTACCTGGCCGCATTGGCATCAATGGAAAGCCGGGCGGAGGGAGTCAAGCAGTCTGCCTCTGAGGCGGCAGTCAGCGACATCGCGTGGCGACTTCGCACGTACGAAACGGCCGTTCGCGGCCGACAGTACGTCTCGAGCGCGGAACGCATCAACGAAGCCACTCTGCGGCGACCCAACGCGGACGCCGTTTGGCGTCGCGTGCTGGGCTTCACGTACACAGACGTCCTGGCCGTACGGGAGTCGCTCGTCGACGTCCTCGGCGCGAAGCAGCAGGTTGCCCGGGACTGCGTCGCCGACACTGCTGCGGCGGGAGGGGCGCCGAACGCTGACGTCCTCGAGGCTATGCATTCCCTCCTCGTGACGCCGTCAGCGCTCTACCTGGTCACGGCTGAACAGGTGGCGACGCATGCTGGACTCGACCCCGAGGTCGCGACACGCGTCCTTGACGTGTACAGCCTGGGGCCTGACGGAAGGACACCGCTTGATCTCGTCGAGGAGTTTGTCGCCGGTCGCAATCCGATGGCTGGCAAGGGAGTCATCAAGGCACCCGGCCATGGCTACTTGGTCTTGCCTGGCGCCGTCGCCTTGGACGAGATCCGTCGAGCAGCCGAGACGCTGATCGCGAAGGACCCGGCGTGGGTGAAGTATGGGAAGGGTCGTGACGCTGCCGCAGAGGTCCTCGTCTCCGACGCGTTCGAGGAGCTCGTCCACGGTCGCGGTCGCATTCACCGGCAGGTTCGTTACCGCGGAACGCCACCTGCCGGTCTGGCCGTCGACCTGTCAGCGTCCTCGACAGACGCCCGTCAGGCCGAGAGCGCGGAAGCTGACGCACTGCTCGTTCTCGACGGGGTCGCGCTGTGCATTGAGGTGAAGGCGGGGTCAATTCGAAAGCCGTCACGCCAGGGCCGCTCCACGCACCTGCGCCGCGATCTCAAAGAGACCGTGCAGAAGGCTGCAGGTCAAGCAGATCGGCTTCGAGCACTCATCACGACCCACCACGGGCTCTGGCTTGAGGACGGCACGTGGCTCGACCTTCCCGACATCCATGAGGTCTATAGCGTCGTCGTCACCCTGGATGATCTTGGGCCGGCCTCGCTCGACACCGAGGCGCTCGCGCGGAGCGGTGTCATCACACAAGCGACTCTGCCGTGGATCGTCTCCGTGCACGACGTTCTCGTGATCGCGGAGCTGTTCGACCGCCCCGAGCAGTTCCTCACGTACCTCCGCCGGCGGACTAGTCGGGACGCCGCCCTGTGGGTGACGGCCGTCGATGAGCTCGACATCGTGATGTGGTTCGTCGCGGGCGGGTTCTACTTCGAACCCGATCCGGACCGACTCCACCGTGACCACCCCGGCGGCCGCCCGCCCACGGCGAAGGACCGGCGCACCTACGCCAATCAGGGCCGCACGGTCGTAGGCACCTTCACCGACCCGCTCGACGCGTGGTTCTACTACCGGGAGGGCAGTTCGTCCGCACTTGTTGGCCGCCCGATGAGAGACGGCAACGAGTTTGTGCGAACCATCATCGACCAGATGACGGAACAGGGCGCTCCCGGTTGGTGGCGCTCCGGTGCAGACCTGGATGGGTACTCGGCGCACGCACAGGAAGATCTCTCCAAGTACGTTCTAGGGATGCTCAGCATGTCCGCGCGTGACGGACAGTTTCACACCTACGCCACTGGAGGAACAGATGACTCTGGGCGGTGGCTCTTCATCTTTGCGAGCGGGCCAGACACCGCCGAGAATCGAGAGCACCTGAGCCTGTACCTGCGTGCCAAGAAGCATCAGGAGCGAGCCGACCGCGCCATGGCGTTCTTCCTGCGGCGCGACGGCAAGCCGCGCCTAACCGTTTGGATGCCGGACCCACCTTTACCCGATTCCGCACTTGACCAGCTTGCGCGTGAGATGAAGCTCGTTCCGCCCGACCGCACGCCGCGGGCGGTGCCGCCACACGCGAAACCAGGTGCACAGCCAGCGCGCCGAAAGCGCAGTAAGCGCCGCCGCCGATAGATCCCGTCGGCGGGCCGATACGGGCGCCTTAAGGCACTTCGATCGGACACCGGTCATCGCCACGGGTTCATCAGAACCTCTCAAGCGACCCGAGAGGTTGCTATCCCGACGCCGAGATGCGGCTCGGATTGACTGGTCCCGTAAAGGCTACCGACGGACGACCTCCAGCGTGACGCCCCGGTCGAGGCGCGGGATTTCCCTGAAGATCGGCTTCCTGCGTCGCGCCCGAATCCACCACCATCACCCAGGACAGTCAGCAGGCGCTCTCCGGCCAACGCGGCGTGCACCGTCGCGGGTGGAGCAGCCGCCTCAAGGAGGCGTTGACACCTCAAGTTTCGGCCGCCCTTGCATGCGAGAGGACACCCCAAGCTCTCTTGTAGAGCGCGTACCGAAGCTCGGACTTCTGGTATTCCGACAGGGAGGCCTCGAACTGCCGGTACAGCGCTCTGTCCTTCGCCACGGGACGGCGCCCTCGCCACGCCGGGGCCAGGTCGATGTGCCCGTGCGCGATGTGCTCCCACTGCCAGATCAGCGCGTACGTGCGCGCCTCCCAGTGGCTCTCTGGCCGACACCGGCGCGCCCACTCGTCGAACCAACGCGACATGCTGGTGCGGTGGCGCACCTTCTGCTCGACAGCGCGGTAGTCAACGCGGGCCAAGTCGCGCACCACACCCTGAAGTCGCGGCGTCCACTCGTCGTGGTTCACGAGCACCCGTGCCGAGCTGGCCCTCGCGGTGCGCGTTCCCAGAGCAGGTGGCATCTCGAGCGCCTCAGCGGCCGCAGCCCAGGACCTGACCGCGGGATCCATGCGCGCCAGGCACAGCGCCGCGAATACCCGAACCGTCTGCTCGGTGCTGTCCACCGCCGTGGCCAGGTGCTTGACGTACAACCCGTGCGGAATGACCTGCGGGATGGCTCGGACGACTAGACGCATTGGTGCTCCGTCGGGGTTGTCGAGGCGGTGGGACAGGCGACGATGCGGGGCCAGCGCCGCCATGACGAGTGCCGTGATGCGCGCTGTCATGACGGTCCGGTCGGCCAGCCAACCCAGCGGACCGTCGGAGGTCTTGGGCACCAGGCAGGTCCAGACGGCCAGCTCATCAGCAGCGCCCTGCCGATCGCTGGCACTCAGGAGCTGATCCGCACTCGTCAGCGCGCGGCCGCGGAGGGCGCCGTCGTCCGGAGGACGCATCCCCCACCGCGGCCCGCGAACGGCGGTCCGCCCGGCGGCCTCGACCGCGAGGGTCTCCGCCCAAGGGGCCACCCGTTGGGCGCCGGGTTGGCACGCCAGGTGCAGGAGAAGGCAGGTCAGGTGTCGAAGGTCGGCAAGGTAGTCAGGGCCGGGCACCACCTCGCCCCAGACTCGCACCGGTCCACCGTCGAGCGCGGTGTCGACGCGTCGCTGCATCGCGACGCATGCCAACTCCGCACGAACTGCAGGCAGGCGGACCAGATCCTGCGGGCACTGCCGGACTGGTCCGGCGCCGAGGGGGTTACCGCACGTAGTCGACGCCCCGACCGGGCGCAGCACGGAGTGCCGATGATGGCGGAACGAGCGCCCACAGCCCGGACACCTCCCGGCCAGGAACACCCCGTGCCTGGCGCACGCCGACACGATCGGCAGCCTCCACCGGACCTGCCACCTGCCGCCCTCGCTCAGGCACCGCGGGCACAGCTGCGTCCCGTGGTACGGCGGCCAACCACGTGTTGCCACCGCACGGGACGAGTGACGGTTCTCTGCGTCGAGCCTCATCAGAACGACGACGACGTCCCCCATGGACGCCACGGTGGCTGACCTCACCGCCACCCGGGAGGCGCCCGTGAGTCGTGCGATGCGCGTGACAGTCCTGTCACTCGGGGCGAGTGAAAGGAAACGCGTGGTGACCTCGTCAGCGGCACGAACGAGATGACGGCGGCCTAGACGGCGGCCTCCTCCGGCGACACCGAGACGACATGCGGCGCGTGGCCGCTGCCGAGAGACAAGCACGCTAGCTCCTCCACCGCTTCGCTCGAAGCCCTGAGACGACTGCCCGCGACCGGTCGTCAGCGCGAGCCGTCGCCGCCGCACCCGACGTGCCCACTGACGGGCTCGACGTGCAGCCGTCCAGTGCAGACCTACCGAGCCCCATGAGTGCGGACCGAGAAGGCCAGCGGTTGTCGGCCGCCGAGCTCTGGACGCGGCTTCGCGTGTGGGAGGCAGAGCCGCGGAGCGACGGCCGTTCGGAGGCCACAGTCGCCATGTACCGCCGGAAGGTCAGCGCCTTCCTCGCTTGGGTGGCAACACGTTGATGGCGGGCCGGCGGTGGAGTTCCGCCGACACCCAGGTGGCCCGGGCGGTGCAGTCCGGCCGCTGCTGCTAGCGCTGACGGGCCGACGTGGTGATTCGCGGAGGTAGCGGCGGGACGCGGACCTCGCGGTGGATGACCCACACCTCATCACCCCGCACAGCGCTGACGACCAGTCGGGCCCTCCCGGGCCGCCCGCTTCCTGCTGAGGTGACCTCCGTCTGCCATGTCACAGCCTGGCCAGGACTCACCAGTACCTCGCCAGGCCGCGCGCGTCGGCTCCCCTTGACGATCGGACCAGGGGCACCGGCGATGACGCCATCCTGATCAGGACTCAGTGACAGTCCGGGAGCATCGTGGATCTCGACGTCGACACCCGTGAGCGCTTCTGACGATGCCAACCGCACCACGAGCCGCTGGTGCCGGCGCAGGCGATCGCGGCTCAGCGGCTCGATCTCGATGTCCAGCTCGGGGGTCCGCTCGTCGTATCTACGCGCCCGCTCGATGGCCGCAGTCTCGTCCGCAGCTCGTGCCTGCCTGCGCGTATACAGAGTGCTCAGGGCTGCCACGAGAAGGGCAACGGCGGAGATGATGAGCGCGGCGACGTCCACGTGCGTTCTCTATTCCTCTCCGTGATCAGATGAGGCTCATGGCCGGGTCACGGGGAATGCCTGCTCCAGATGGCTGGTGATCGGGACCACCAGGGCCTCAGTGATTCCGGCGGAGACGCCATGGATGAACCACAAGACGACATCGTCGAAGGTGCCGGTAAGCAGGAGCACACCGAAGACGACGAGGCCTGTCACCTCCCGCCAGCGTCTAGGCAGGAGGTCAGCGGCGATCTGGACTGCGTCACTTCCGCGCACAGGAGGAGGATGGCATGGGCCACTGACAGCGGCGGGCATGTCGGTCGGTCTCGCGTGCAGCGCTCCGTTGTGGGCACGGCTCGGCACCACGCTGCTTCACCGGTGCGCCCTGTTTGCCCGTCAGTAGACACGCTTGTAGCAGCCTTGTGACAGGCAGACAGGCGTCACGGAAGCCCACCCGGCCGGCCATCGCACCAGGGGACGCCTGCTAGTTCACGCGCTGTACCTAATAAAGTGGTCGCGCTCTTTCAAGTAGGAGGGATCTCGACAAGAGGCAACCCGCGCAGCGCGAATCACATCTGCATGTCGACGAATCGCGAGTAGTGCCCCTGGAATGCCACGGTGATGGTGTCGGTCGGGCCGTTTCGGTGCTTGGCCACGATGAGGTCGGCCTCGCCCGCGCGCGGCGATTCCTTCTCGTACGCGTCCTCGCGGTGCAGCAGGATCACCATGTCGGCGTCCTGCTCGATGCTGTTGTGGACGGCGATGCCGTTCGCAATGAAGTTGTGGGTCCCCACCACGGTGGCGTCGAAGACCTGCTGCTCCCCCAGCGCCTCGATCGCCACCACCTCGTCCCAGAGCAGGTCGTTGACCGCCATGATCTCGAGCTCCTGGGAGTCGAGGACCTCCGCGATGCGGCCGAGCCGCTGCCGCGACGGGGCGTGCTTCCACATGGTCGAGCCGCAGAACTGCGTGCCGAGGGCGGCGGCGAACTCCCGGTGCGTCATGCCCCGCTCGGCGAGCAGGTCGCGCACGTCCTCCCAGACCTGACGGGGCACCGTGTCGACGTTCGTGTTGGCGCGGGTGTCTCGGATGATCTCCAGCAGGCGGTCCGCCTGTGCACCGCGAGCGCCGTGCACACCGATCTCCTGCAGGAAACGGCGCTGGTCGTCGACGCCCGAGATGTCCAGCGTCCACCCGTCGCGGTAGCCGGTCTTCTGCGTCCGCCGGATGCGGGTGGAGATCCCGAACCGCAGCAGGAGCCGCGACAGGTCGTCGACCAGGCGGCGCGAGGTGGACGCGTAGTAGATGCGCCCGGACCGGCCGTTCGCGTTGACCGTGACCGATCCGTCCGTGGCCCAGATGTGGCGGACGAATAGCGAGATCTGCGCCTTGGGCAGGTGGAAGACGGCGGTCGGCACGAACTTCTCGTGGCTGCGCGCGCCGAAGAGCCCGAACTGGTCGAGCCACTCCGCGACGGGGTTCCGCTTGCCCCGGGCGAGGCGGAACGGGGCCGGCAGCCGCAGCGTGGTCACGCGCGCAGCCGCGTAGTCGTCCCGGATCGGCGTGATGCCGAAGGCGGTCGCGGCGTCCGACACGGCGGTGAGGTTCGCCTCGTCGACCGACGCGTACCGCACGGGCTGACGCTTCACGAACGACCCGTCACCGAGCAGGTGCGCCAGCATCACGACCTTGCGGTCGTCCCACGCCTGGCTGCGCTCGGGCCCGGGCACGTGCCTCGGCACGCCGACCCGGGACCCGACCTCCAGCTCGCCCAGTGCCGTCCAGCCCTCGTAGGTGAGGAACGGGTGGTTGGCGGTCGCCGTGACCTCCTTGCCCGACGCGAGCCGCAACCGATACACCGGCTTCACACCCGTGGGGAAGACGTGCGTGAGGTGGCGGCGCACGTACTGCAGCCGGTCGTCGAGCGCCCAGATCGGGACGTCCTTGTGCCCGAGGGCGAACATCTCGCCCAGGCTGGTCTCGGCACCCGTGTCGGCGCGGAGCACGCGGGTGTCCTCGGTGAGGCAGCCCGACTCACGAAGGTCGCTCATCTGCGGCTTCTTGTCGGTTCTCTGCTCCGGGCCACGGTTCAGCTGCGAGATCGCGATGACCGGGACCTCGAGCTCCTTGGCCAGCAGCTTGAGCGCACGCGAGAACTCGGAGACCTCCTGCTGGCGGGACTCGACGCGCTTGCCGGACGTCATCAGCTGGAGGTAGTCGATGACGACGAGCTTGAGGTCGTGCCGCTGCTTCAGGCGCCGGCACTTGGCGCGGATCTCCATGAGCGACATGTTCGGCGAGTCGTCGATGAACAGCGGGGCCTCGGAGATACGGCCCATGGTCGCGGCGATCTTCGCCCAGTCCTCCTCGCCCATCGCGCCCGTGCGCAGCTTCTGCAGGTGCACGCGCGCCTCGGCGGAGAGCAGACGCATCGTGATCTCGTTGCGGCTCATCTCGAGGGAGAAGACAACAGCGGCCATGTTGTGCTTGATCGCCGCAGATCGGACGATGTCGATACCCACCGTCGACTTGCCGATGGCCGGCCGCGCCGCGATGACGATCATCTGGCCCGGGTGCAGGCCGTTCGTCAGCCGGTCGAAGTCCGCGAAGCCGGTCGGCACGCCGATCATGCCCTCGCCGCGGTGACCGGCCGCCTCGATCTCGTCGACCGTGCCGCCGATGATCTCCGACAGCGGCAGGTAGTCCTCGGACGCGCGCCGCTCGGTGACGGCGTAGACCTCGGCCTGGGCGTTGTTGACGAGCTCGTCGACGTCGCCGCCGTCGGTCGCGTAGCCGAGCTGGACGATGCGCGTGCCCGCCTCGACGAGCTTGCGCAGGATCGACCGCTCCCGGACGATCCGCGCGTAGAACCCCGCGTTCGCCGCGGTCGGGACCCCGGCGATGAGCGTGTGCAGGTAGGGCGCGCCGCCGATGCGGGCGATCTCGCCGCGCTTGGTCAGCTCGTCCGAGACGGTGATGGCGTCGGCGGGCTCGCCACGGCCGTAGAGGTCGATGATCGCGTCGTAGATGACCTCGTGCGCGGGGCGGTAGAAGTCGGTGCCCCGGATCTGCTCGATGACGTCGGCGATGGCGTCCTTGCTGATCATCATGCCGCCGAGCACGGAGCGCTCGGCGTCGAGGTCCTGCGGCGGGGTGCGGTCGAAGCCACCGCCCCTGCTGCTGCGCTCCGCCGGCGGTGCGCCGAACTCGAGGTCCTCGATGGTCACCTGTCACCCACTCTTCGCTCGTCCCACCCGGTCGAACGCCAGTTCTACACGGAGCCGCTGACAGGGGCCGGGCCGCCGCCGCGACGCTGCGCCGGCACGCGGGTGCCCACCTGTCCTCGCGAGGTTAGGTGCCGCCGTCCCCGGACCCAAACGGGCGTGTGCACACACCGGTGGACAGCCTGTGGACGGCCCCCTCAGGCCTGTGTGCACAGGTTGTGGACGAACCTGTGGAGAAGGTCACGCGGCGGCCCGCGCACCCCCTCCCACCGGCGCATACGCTGTGCACGTGCTGTGGAACGACATCCGTTCACCCGAATGTCACCTGGCGGACGTGTGAACCGGCACGTGGACGGTCGTCCCACTCCGTACCCCGCCTCCGACGGCGCGTCGGGCGACCACCTGCCCGGCGCGCGCCCGGCCGGCGTGGACCGTCAGATCGTCGCCCTGGCCGTCCCCGCCCTCGGCGCCCTCGTCGCGGAGCCGCTGTTCGTCCTCGTGGACTCGGCGATCGTCGGGCACCTGGGCACCGACGCCCTCGCGGGCCTCGCCCTCGCGTCCACGGTGCTCGTCACCCTCGTCGGCCTCTGCGTCTTCCTCGCCTACGCCACGACCGCGGCCGTCGCCCGCCGGGTCGGTGCGGGCGACACGCGCGGTGCCCTGCAGACCGGTGTGGACGGCATGTGGCTCGGCCTGGGGCTGGGCGTCGTGCTCGCCGGCGCCGCGTGGCTCGCTGCGCCCACGCTGCTCGGCGTGCTCGGCGCGAGCGGGGGCGTCGCCGAGCAGGCGGTCGCGTACCTGCGCTGGTCGACGCCCGGCCTGCCCGGCATGCTCCTGGTCCTCGCCGCCACGGGTGCGCTGCGCGGGCTCCAGGACACCCGCACCCCGCTGGTCGTCGCCGCCTCGGGTGCCGTCGCGAACGGGCTCCTCAACGCCGTGCTCGTGTACGGCGCGGGCATGGGCATCGCCGGCTCGGGTCTCGGCACCGCCGTCGCCCAGCTCGGCATGGCCGTCGCGCTCGTGGTCGTCGTCGTGCGGGGCGCGCGCCGAGCCGGGGCGGACCTGCGCCCGGCCGCCGGCGGCATCCTCGCCAACGCCCGCGCGGGCGTCCCGCTGCTCGTGCGCACGGCGAGCCTGCGCCTCGCGATCCTGCTGACCGTGTGGGTGGCGACCGGCCTCGGCGCCTCCGCCCTCGCCGGGCACCAGGTGGTCAACGCCGTGTGGGGCCTGACGGCGTTCGCCCTGGACGCCCTCGCGATCGCGGCGCAGGCGCTGGTCGGGCACGCCCTCGGCGCGGGCGACGTGCCGCGCACCCGCGCACTCCTGCGCCGCACGCTGCAGTGGGGCGTCGCCGCGGGGGTCGTGATGGGCGTCCTCGTCGGCGCTCTCGCGCCGCTGTACGTGCGCCTGTTCACCGCCGACCCGGACGTGCGCCGCGCGGCTGTCACCGGGCTCGTCGTCGCGGCGGTCGCGTTGCCCATGGCGGGCTGGGTCTTCGTCCTCGACGGCGTGCTGATCGGCGCCGGGGACGGGCCCTTCCTCGCGTGGGCGGGCGTCGCGACGCTGGTCGCCTACGTCCCCGCGGCGCTGGCCGTGCACGCGTGGGCGCCGCCGGGCGCCGCCGGGCTCGCGTGGCTCTGGGGAGCGTTCGCCGTCCTCTTCATGGCCGCTCGCGCCCTCACGACGGGATGGCGCGCACGCGGCACGGCCTGGATGGTCACGGGCGCCTGACCGTCGGTCGGGCCGACCGGTGCCCGGCGGGCCGCCGGGTGCTCAGTCGCCGCCGCCACCACCTCCGCCGTCGCCCCCGCCGCCGTCCGACCCACCGTCCCCGTGCGTGTCGCCGCGGTGCCCGTCGCCCCCGTACCCGGCGCTGCCGCCGTCGCCCGTGCCGCCCGCGTCCCGGCGACGCGCGTCCCGACCGCGGCCCCCGGCGGACTGCGACTGTGCCATCCCGCCGAGCGAGAGCACGAGGAAGACGATCCCGACCGCGAGGAACGCCGCACCCGTGCCCTCGCCGAGCTGCGTGACGCCCAGGACGAAGAACACGATGCCGATCGGCAGGAACGCCGCCCACTGCCCCGTGTTCTTCTGCGCCTCGGCGTCCGACCGGCCCTCGGCCTGCCCCGCTGGGTCCTGCTCACTCATCCGCACACCCCTCGTCGTTGCGGGGATCGTAGCCACGTGCCGCGGACCTGCGCCGCAGCGCACGCACGCCGTTCGCGGGTGTGTCCGGGCTCCCCCGCGCCCTCGCGGCACGTCCAGGCACGCAGAACGGCCCCGCCCCGGACGTGCCGGGACGGGGCCGTTCTCGTTCGAGCCGGTGTCAGGCGCCGACGACCCGCACGGTCACCGTCGCGGCGACCTCCGGGTGCAGGCGGACCTGGACCTTGTACTCGCCGAGCGACTTGATCGCCTGCGAGACCTCGATCTTGCGCTTGTCGACGGAGGGGGCGCCGGCGGCCTTGATGGCCTCGGCGATCTCCGCGGTCGTGACGGCGCCGAAGAGGCGGCCGGACTCGCCGGACTTCGCCGTCACCGTGACCGCGTTCGCCTGGAGCGAGTCGCGGACGGCCTTGGCGTCGTCGAGCGACGCGATCTCGCGGGCCTTGCGGGCCTTGCGGATCGCGGCGACGTCCTTCTCGGCACCCTTGGTCCACGGCGTGGCCAGGCTGCGCGGGATGAGGTAGTTACGGGCGTACCCGTCCTTCACCTCGACGATGTCGCCGGGGGCACCGAGACCGGTGACCTCGTGGGTCAGGATGATCTTCGCCATGAGTCTCCCCTTCCTCAGCGAGCCGACGACGAGTACGGCAGGAGAGCCATCTCGCGGGCGTTCTTGACGGCACGCGCGATCGCGCGCTGCTCCTGGACCGACACGCCGGTGACGCGACGGGCACGGATCTTGCCGCGGTCGGAGATGAACTTGCGGAGCAGGACCGTGTCCTTGTAGTCCACCGTGTCGATCTTGGCGGCCTTCAGGGGGTTCTGCTTCTTCTTGGGCTTGCGGACGACGGGCTTGGCCATCGTGGAGCTCCTTGTCTGTGGAGCCCCGAGCGTTGCCGTGCTCGGGGATGTGAGTCTTCAGGTGGTGCGAGGACCGATCAGAACGGGGGCTCGTCGGAGTAGCCGCCGCCGCCGGACGACCCACCCGCGGGCGTGGCCCACGGGTCGTCGGCCTGGCCCGCGGAGGATGACGACGACGACTGGCCGCCCCCGTAACCGCCGCCACCGCCACCGCCGAACCCACCGCCGCCACCGCCACCGAAGCCGCCGCCACCACCGGACCGCTGGGTCCGGGTGACCTTGGCCGTGGCGTAGCGCAGCGACGGGCCGACCTCGTCGACCTGCAGCTCGTACACGGTGCGCTTCTCGCCCTCGCGGGTCTCGTAGGAGCGCTGCGTGAGCCGTCCGGTCGCGATGACGCGGGTGCCCTTGGTGAGGGACTCGGCGACGGACTCGGCCGCCTCGCGCCAGATCGAGCAGCGGAGGAACAGCGTCTCGCCGTCCTTCCACTCGTTGCTCTGGCGGTCGAACGTGCGAGGCGTGGACGCGACGGTGAAGTTCGCGACCGCCGCCCCGGACGGGGTGAAGCGCAGCTCCGGGTCCCCGGTCAGGTTCCCGATCACCGTGATGGTGGTCTCACCGGCCATGGCGGCCTCCTCGCTCGTTCCGACGGATCGACTGCGGCTGTGCCGCGCGGTTGGGGTGCTGCCCGGACGCTAGCGCCGGGCACCCACACGCGGGGCTCAGACCTCGCGGCGCAGGACCTTGGTGCGCAGGACGACCTCGTTGAGGCCGAGCTGGCGGTCGAGCTCCTTGGCGGTCGCGGGCGACGCGGTGAAGTCCACGACGGCGTAGATGCCCTCGGACTTCTTCTGGATGTCGTACGCGAGGCGACGACGGCCCCAGACGTCCACCTTGTCGACGGTGCCACCCTCGGTCTTGACGACCGTCAGGTACTTGTCGAGCGACGGGGCGACGGTGCGCTCCTCGATCTCGGGGTCGAGGATGATCATGATCTCGTACTGACGCAGGCTCATACCCACCTCCTCTGGTCTTCGCGGTCACGGTCGGTCCGTGACAGGAGGGTTCTCGTGCGTCTGCGCACCCCCGCCCCGGGTCGGGGAGAGGGCACACGGAGCCACCCACGAGGGACGGCAGCGGCCCAGCCTACCGGGTCGGGAGGCCGACGCCGAACAGTCGTGGGGCGACGTCGTGCGGCACGGGGCCGCTCACGGGTTGGGAACCGGGCCGACGGCGCCGCCGCCGCCCTGTCCGCCACCTTGTCCGCCGCCCTGCCCGCCGCCCTGCCCACCGCCGGCCCCGCCACCGTCGGCGGGTTGCGTGGGCGTGGGCTGCGGGACGGGTGTCTGCGTCGGCTGCGGCGGCGGGCCGCTGGAGACCACGATCGTCACGACCGAGCCCGTGGCGACGGTCGCGCCGCCACCCGGGTCGGTGCGCACGACGCGGCCGGCCGGCACGCTGGTCGACTCCTCCGACACGATGCTCGGCACGAGCCCCGCGGCGAGGACCGCGCCCGAAGCGTCGGCCTCGGTCCGGCCGCCGAGCCCGCCGGGCACGGACACCTCGGCCGGCGGGGCCTCGGTCGGCTCGGGCGCGACCGTCTCCCGCGGCGGCGCGGTCGTGGCCTTGGCCGTCGGCGTGCGGCCCACGTTGGCGCGTGCCGGGAACTCCACCACCTCGGCGTACGCCGGCTGTGCGAAGACCTGCTCCATGTAGTGCGCCCAGACCGCCGCCGGGTACGTGCCGCCGGTGATCTCGCTCAGCCGGCCGCCGCCCGCCGAGAACCCGAACTTCGAGATGGAGTCCTTCGACTTGCCGTCCGCGGCCTCCTGCGAGAAGGAGACGGCCGTCGCGAGCTGCGGCACGTAGCCGACGAACCACGCGGACTTGTTGTCCTGCGACGTCCCGGTCTTGCCGGCGATGGGCCGGTCGAGCGGCGAGACCCAACCCTCGGCGGAGCCCTCCTCGACCACGCGCGTCATCGCGTACGTCGCGTCGGCCATGACCTCGGGCGAGAAGACCTGCTCGCCGCCCGTCGTGGGCTCGTACGCGAGCGACCCGTCGGTGTTCGTCACGCTGGCGATGATGTGCGGCGTGTGCCGGACGCCCTGCGCGGCGAACGTCGCGTAGGCGCCCGCCATGTCGAGCGGGCGCACGTCGTCCGCGCCCAGCACGTTGGACGGGACGACGGTCGGCTCGGTCGTGATGCCGGCCCGCTTCGCGACGTCCGCCGTCTTCTCGGGCCCCACCTCGAGGTTGAGCTCGGCGTAGACGGTGTTCACGGAGTTGGCCGTCGCCTTCACCAGGTCGACGGTCCCCTGCGACTGGTTGCCGAAGTTCTGCACCTTCCAGGGCTCGCTCTCGCCGATGTCGAACTCCTGCGGCGAGCGGCCGTCGTAGCGCGTGCTCAGGCCGATGCCCTGCTCGAGCGCCGCGACGAGGGTGAACGGCTTGAACGTCGACCCGGCCTGGACCGGGTCGAACGTCGCCGTGTTCCGCGCGTCCGCGAGGTAGTCGGGTCCGCCGTACAGCGCGACGATGCCGCCCGTGGCGGGGTCGACCGACACGACGGACATGCGCAGGCGCTCGTTGGGCAGCTCGCCCTCGGACAGCGCCCCGGTGCGCAGCGCGTCGACGGACGCGACCGCCGCCTGCTGCAGCGCGGGGTCGATGGTCGTGATGATGTCCAGGCCGCGCGTGCGCAGCTCGTCCTCGCGCCACAGCTTGGTGGCGACGAGCTCGTCCTCGACCATCTTCAGCAGGTGGCCGTTGGGCCCGCGGAACGTCTCGCCGCGCGCGTACTCCACGGTCGTCGGGAAGACCTGGGCCGCGCGGTCCGCGGCGCTGAGCCAGCCGGAGTCGACCATCGAGTCGAGCACGATGCCCCAGCGCTGCTGGGCCTTCTCCGGGCTGTTCGCGGGGTCCCAGTTGTTGGGCGACGGGATCACGCCGGCGAGCAGCGCCGCCTCGGACACGCTCAGGTCCGCCGCGTTCTTGCCGAAGTAGGCCTGGGAGGCCGCCTGGATGCCGTACGCGTCACGACCGAAGTAGATCGTGTTCAGGTAGCGGCCCATGATCTGTTCCTTGGACTCCCGCTGGCTGATCTTGACGGCGAGGATCGCTTCCTTCGCCTTGCCCAGGTAGTCCGTGGTGGTGTTCTGGTAGTACCGCTCGACGTACTGCTGCGTGAGCGTGGACCCGCCCTGCGTCGGCTTCCCCTGGATGTTGTTGAGGAAGGCGCGGGCCATACCCGTGATCGAGATGCCGCGGTTGGAGAAGAAGGTCTTGTCCTCACCGGCGGCGACGGCCTTGCCGATGTGGTCCGGGAGCGTCGCGTAGTCGACGATGTCGCGCTTCTGCTTCGCGAACTCCCCCATCACGGGGCCGGGCGTGCCGGGCGTGGGGCCGGCGAAGTAGACGGTCGTCGTCTCGAACGCCACCTCGTCGAGCTCGTCCGGCGGCTGCACGAGCGCGAACGCGGCGACCCCGGCGCCGAGCACCAGGAAGACGCCGCCGATGAAGGTGCCGAGGAGCACGCGCCACGACGGGAGCCACCGGTGCAGGCCGGTGTAGCCCGAGCGGGGGTAGTCCCAGAAGCGGCGCTTGCCGCCCTCCGACGTGGGGCGTCGCGTCGCGCGCCGGGCGCGCGAGGGCGCCGATCGGCGGTTGGTGCCTGCCACGGATGGCCTCTCGTCCGACGACTGGTGCTGCGTCGCCGTCCACCCGGTCGGGGTGGCAGGGCGGCGCGGGGCCCAGTATGGACGAACGACCTGCGCCACTCGCCTCGTCCCGGCCCGGGACGTCCGATCCTCAGCGACCTTTCACATCATCGGCACGGGGAGGGCTCGGATCTGCACACCCGGATCTGCACGCGCGGTTGTGCCCGTGCCACGTCGAGACCTACTCTCCTCGATGTATCGAGTTGATACATCGAGAGCTGGACCAGCCGGTCCCGGCGCGAGCAGCAGGCGGAGGAGGGTGACGTGCGCGGACGGTCCGACGTGCTCGACCCGGCCATCCTCGGGCTGCTCGCCGAGTCGCCCATGCACGGGTACGAGCTGCGCAAGCGGCTCAACCTGGTGCTCGGCTCGTTCCGCGCGCTCTCGTACGGCTCGCTGTACCCCGCGCTGAAGTCGCTCGCGGCCCGTGGCTGGATCGTCGGCACCGAGGCCCCCGCCGACCGGGCGGTCGTGACGAAGCGCGCGCGCATCGTCTACCAGCTCACGGCGGACGGCAAGGAGCACCTGCAGCAGGTCCTGCGCACCTCCGGCCCGTCGGCGTGGGAGGACGAGAACTTCGACGTCCGGTTCGCGTTCTTCGGCCAGACCGACGCCGAGACGCGCCTGCGCATCCTCGAGGGCCGCCGCACGCGCCTGACCGAGCGGCTGGAGACGATCCGCCAGTCGGTCAACCGCACCCGCGAGCGCATGGACGAGTACACCCTCGAGCTCCAGCGCCACGGCCTCGAGCAGGTGGAGCGCGAAGTGCGCTGGCTCGACGGCCTCATCGACAACGAGCGCGGCGTCAGCCGCTCTCGCACCGCGAGCGGCGGCCGTCCGGCCACCGCCACAGACGACGCCGAGGGATCCACCGAGGCGAGAACCGAGAAGGAGCGAGGATGACTTCCATCCGCGTCGCCATCGTCGGCGTCGGCAACTGCGCCGCATCGCTGGTCCAGGGCGTGCACTACTACCGCGACGCCGACCCGCAGGCGAAGGTCCCGGGCCTGATGCACGTGCAGTTCGGCGACTACCACGTCCGCGACATCGAGTTCGTCGCGGCCTTCGACGTCGACGCGAAGAAGGTCGGCTTCGACCTCTCGGAGGCGATCTTCAGCTCCGAGAACAACACCATCAAGATCTCGGACGTCCCCCCGCTGGGCGTCCCGGTGCAGCGCGGCCACACGCTCGACGGCCTGGGCAAGTACTACTCCGAGACCATCGAGGAGTCGGACGCGGAGCCGGTCGACGTCGTCGCCGCACTGCGCGAGGCCCAGGTCGACGTCCTGATCTGCTACCTGCCCGTCGGGTCGGAGGCTGCCGCGAAGTTCTACGCGCAGGCCGCCATCGACGCGAACGTCGCGTTCGTCAACGCGCTGCCCGTGTTCATCGCGTCCGACCCCGAGTGGGCCGCGAAGTTCGAGGCCGCCGGTGTGCCGATCGTCGGCGACGACATCAAGTCGCAGGTCGGCGCGACCATCACGCACCGGGTGCTCGCCCGCCTGTTCGAGGACCGCGGCGTGATCCTGGACCGCACGTACCAGCTGAACGTCGGCGGCAACATGGACTTCAAGAACATGCTCGAGCGCGAGCGCCTGGAGTCCAAGAAGGTCTCGAAGACGCAGGCCGTCACGTCGAACCTCGACGACGGCCCGCTGGCCGGCAAGAAGGACGACCGCAACGTCCACATCGGCCCGTCGGACTACGTCGCCTGGCTGGACGACCGCAAGTGGGCGTACGTGCGCCTCGAGGGTCGCGCGTTCGGCGACGTCCCGCTGAACCTCGAGTACAAGCTCGAGGTCTGGGACTCCCCGAACTCGGCCGGCGTCATCATCGACGCGCTGCGTGCGGCGAAGATCGCGAAGGACCGCGGCGTCGGTGGCCCGATCATCTCGGCGTCGACGTACTTCATGAAGTCCCCGCCGGTCCAGATGGAGGACCAGAAGGGCCGCGCAGAGCTCGAGGCCTTCATCCGCGGCGAGAACGAGCGCTGACCCCGCGCTGACCTCCCCCGGCACGGCCTGAGGGCCCGACGAGCACGTCTCGTCGGGCCCTCACCCGTCCCACCGGTACTCGTCGAGCGTGCAGGACGGGTGCTGCAGCGTTACGGACGCCTGGTGACCACAACGCTGCAGGACCGGGGCGTCGGGCCGGGGGCGTCGTCCACAGGGGGTCGTCGGGCGGTCACTACGGGTGCGTCTCGCGCCACCATGGCGGCGTGAGGCGGGAGGCGCTGCTGCGGACGGACGTCGCGACCTGGCCCGACGTGGTCGCCCTCGCGGAGCCCGTGCGCTCGCTCGTCGTCCGCCAGGAGGGCGCCGCGACTACCGCGCAGCTCGGTGCGGGCGGCGTGCCGGCGCGCACCGTCGCGCGTCGGGTGCGGTCGGGGCGGTGGCAGCGCGTGCACCGGGGGGTCGTCGTGCTCCAGTCGGGGCCGCTCCGGTGGCGGCAGCGGGCGCACGCGGCCCTGCTCGCGGCGGGCGCCGGCGCGGCGCTGTCGCACGCCTCGGCGGCGTACCTGCACGGCTTCGTGGCCGCGCCGGGCCCTTCGGTGGTCGTGAGCGTGCCGGCGGAGCGGGCCGTCCGGCCGCAGCGCGGCGTGCAGGTGCGTCGCCGTGGCCGGGTGCCGCGCGCCTGGGGGCGGCTGCGGTGCGTCGGGCCGGAGGACACGCTGCTGGACCTCGTGCACGAGGCGCCGGACGAGGACGCGGCGGTAGCGCTCGCGTGCGACGCCGTTCGTGCGGGCGTCCGGCCCGATGTCGTTCTCGTCGTGGCCGGCGAACGCGCCGTCCTGCGCCACCGCGCGCTCGTGCGTGCCGTGCTGGGCGACCCGTCCCTCGGGGTCGAGTCACCCCTGGAGCACCGGTACGTGCGGGACGTCGAGCGGCGCCACGGGCTGCCGCGGTCGGCCGGGCAGGTGCGGCAGCGGGTCGGCGGGCGGTGGATCCGGTCGGACCGCGCCTACCCCGGCGTCCGCGTCGAGCTGGACGGCCAGCTGGCGCACCCGTTCGCCGCGACGGACGCCGACGTGTGGCGCGACAACGCGGTGCTGCTCGCGAGCGCCGACATCACGCTGCGGTACCGGTGGCGGCACGTCGTGGCGACGCCCTGCCGGGTGGCGCACCAGGTGGCCGCCGCGCTGACGACCCGCGGCCACCCGGTGACCCTGCGCCGCTGCCCACGCTGCCCGGCCGCCGCGACACGCGACCGCCCCGCACACCCGACGCGTTGACGCGCGGCCACCACCGCACGGAGCAGCCGTGAAGCGTCGTGGACAGCAGGCGTCCAC
Source organism: Cellulomonas shaoxiangyii (assembly GCF_004798685.1). Lineage (NCBI taxonomy): Bacteria > Bacillati > Actinomycetota > Actinomycetes > Micrococcales > Cellulomonadaceae > Cellulomonas > Cellulomonas shaoxiangyii. The sequence goes on from NZ_CP039291.1 coordinate 3,881,178, forward strand.
AACGCTTCACGGCCGGACCCGATCGTGGTGCGGCCTCAGCGTCGCGGCACGACCGCGGACGCGACGGGGTACCGGGCTTCCGGCCCGTCGCCCGCGGGCAGCGCCCAGCTGCCGCCGCCGACCAGGTCGACGACGACGAGCGCCGCCGGCGCCTCGTCCCCACCACAGCTGACACCCTCCGTGACCTGGACGTAGCCGGTCAGCACGTGTCCGATGCCGACGGGTGCGTCGGGCGCGACCCGGCGGCGGTCGAGCGGGGTCGTGGAGCCGTCGGCACGGAGCTCGACCACGTCGTCGTCCGCGCACCGCTCGCCGTCCGCGGTCACCGGCGCGAGCGCGGCCACCAGGCGGCCGTCGCCCACGGGGTGCACGTGGGAGGGTGCGGCCGTGTCGCCGGCGAGCTCGCGCACGACGACGGTCGCGGACCGGCCGGTGACGTCCTGCCGGACCAGCCGCGGGCGCTGGTCCGGGCGCGGCGGGTCCAGTGCGGCGCCGTCGTCGGCGCACAGCAGCAGCACGTGCGTCGCGTCGGCCCAGCCGGCCGGCCGGCACGCCTGCCCGTCCGGTACGGGCCCGCCGGGGACGGTGCGCCCGGACGCCAGCTCGACGACCACGGCACCGCCTGCGCCGCCCCGCTCCCCCAGGGCCAGCCGCGCGCCGTCGGGGCTGAGCCTCGCCTCGTGGACGAACCCGGTGCTGCCGGTGGCGACCTGCCGCGCGGCGCCGGTCGGTGGCACGACCCACCAGTCGGACGTGGCGGACGCCGAGTCGGACAGGCTCCACACCTCGCCGCCGTCGGGCGCCTCGGCGAGGAACCACGCGTCGGCGGGCAGGCCCCGCCCGTCCGGCGTGAGGTCACCGGTGCGCAGGTCGACGACGTAGCGGGCCGTGTCCTGCGCGGAAAGGTGCTCCACGACCACCGAGGACGACCCGTCCCAGCGCACGGGCTCCAGCCACGCGCCGTCCTCCCGCACCCGGCCGAGGTACAGCTCGCCCGTGGGGGCGGCGACCACGAGCGCGGTCGGCAGCAGCCGGCCGTCCACCACGAACGGGTCGCCGTACCCGTTCGTGTACAGCCCGACGGCCCAGCCGGGGCCCACGGACGCCAGCACCGCGTCGTCGAGGGCGAACATCGGCGGCATGCCGGGCACCGTGACGGGCGTCGGCGCGGTCACCGGCGTCGCCGACGGGGTCGGCGTGGGGCTCGGCGTCGGCGGGGGCGTGGGCGTCGTCGTGGTCGTCCGCGACGGGGACGGGGTCACGACGGGCTCGACGTGCGTGCGCTGGAGCCCGAACCAGCCGGCGGTTGCGACGGCCACCACCGTGACGGCGGCGACGGACGCGTGCTGCGCGGTGCGCGTCACCCGGCGGCGGCGGACGTCGCGGTGCAGCGCGGCCAGCTCGGTCGCGTCGGCGCGGGTGGCGCGCTCCCGGTCCTCGAGGGCGTCGAGGGCTCCCGTCAGGCGCGCGGTCAGGTCATCGGTCACGGCGGTTCTCCTCCCGGCCGACCAGGTGCACGGGCGCGACGTCGGCGACGGGCGCGGCGGTGGTGCCCAGACGGGCGTTGAGGGTCGCGATGCCGTCGGAGACGTACCGCTTGACCGCGCCCTCGCTCAGGCCGAGCAGCTGTGCGGTCTCCTTGACCGACAGGTCGTCCAGGTGCCGCAGCAGCACGCACGCACGCTCCCGCGGCGCCAGCTCCGCGAGCGCGGCGACCACGTCGGCGCCGAGCACGTCGGGGGCGGGATCCACGACGGCGTGGTCCGTCATCACCGCCAGGCGCGCCACCGTCAGTCGCTCACGACCCCGCCGACGCGTGCCGTCGACGAACCGGGACACGATCGCCCGGCACACGTACTGCTCGGCCTGCTGCACCGAGCCGAACGTCGCGCGCGCCGCGAACGTCGACACCAGCGCGTCGTGCACCAGGTCGACCGCGTCCGCCCGCGACCCCGAGACGAGCGTCGCGCGCGCCACCAGGGCCCCGTACCTGTCCTGCACCAACGCGTCGAGCGCCGGCTGCCACCGACCGCTCACGCCACCCACCGTCCGGACACCGGTCCTCCTCATCACCGTCGAGCAGTACAACGCCCACGGGCCGCCCGAGGTTGGGTCGGCGCGCGCGGCCCCGACCTGAAGGCCGGCGGCGTGCGGCACGGGTCCGGGCACGTCGCCGGAACGCGCCGGAACGCGCCTGCACCGAGGCGGACGGAGGCGGACGTCACCAGGTCAGGGCCGCCGTCCCGGGGACCCGACCGCATAGCCTGGTCTGCGTGCAGGTGCTCTCCGACCTCCGGGCGCTCTGGCCGCTGAGCGGCTTCCGGCGCCTCTTCGCCGTACGACTGGTCAGCCAGTCGTCGGACGGCATGTTCCAGGTCGGGCTGGCCACCCTGTTCTTCTTCTCGCCCGAGAACGCGAGCACGGCGACCGGGGTCGCGGCGGCCTTCGCGGTGCTGCTGCTGCCGTTCACGATCGTCGGGCCGTGGGCCGGGGTGCTGCTGGACCGGTGGCGGCGCCGCCAGGTGCTGCTGTGGGGCAACCTCGTGCGCGTCGCCCTGACGCTGACGATCGCGGTGATCATGCTGACGGTCGGCGTCACGCCGGCGGTGTACGTGCTGGCGCTGATCACGCTGTCGGTCAACCGGTTCCTGCTGTCGGCGCTCTCGGCGTCCCTGCCGAAGGTCGTCGACGGGCCGTTGCTCCTCACCGCGAACTCGCTGACGCCGACGCTGGGTGCGGCGGCGGCAGGCGCGGGCGGCGCGATCGGGTTCCTGCTGGGCCTCGTCCTGCCGACCGGCCGCGTCCGGGACGCGATCTCCCTGCTGCTCGCCGCGGCCGTCATGGCCTGCGCGTCGGCGCTCGCGACCCGGCTGGGTCCCGAGCAGCTCGGCCCCGACGAGCGCGCCGAGCGTGCCGACGTCCGCGCGGCGCTCGCCGAGCTCGCGCGTGGGCTGGTCGCGGGCGCCCGGTGGCTCGTCGCGCGGCGCACCCCGGCGCAGGCGCTCGGGATCATGGCGCTGCACCGCTTCTGCTACGGCGCGGTGTTCATCGCGAGCATCCTCATCTCCCGCAACCTCCTGTCCGACCCGGCGGACGCCGACGCCGGCCTGAAGACGTTCGGCCTCGTGCTCGGCGCCAGCGCGGTGGGCTTCGCGCTGGCCGTCGTCCTCACCCCCGTGCTGAGCCCGCGCACCGGCCCGCACCGCTGGGTCGTCCTGTGCCTCGGGCTCGCGGTCGTGAGCCAGCTGCTGCTGGCGGTCACCGTGGCGCGGTGGGCGGTGCTCGCGTGCGCGCTGGCGCTCGGCCTCGCGGCGCAGGGGGCGAAGATCGCGGTCGACACGATCGTCCAGCGGGACACCGTCGACGCGTACCGCGGGCGGGCGTTCTCGCTCTACGACGTCCTCTACAACGCCGCCTTCGTCGGTGCGGCCGCGCTCGCCGCCGTGACCCTGCCCGACACGGGCTGGTCCCGGCCGGTGTTCGTCGCCCTCGCCGTCGTCTACGCCCTCGGGGCCGTCGCGTACGCGGCCGCGCCGCACGCCCCTGCCCCCGTCGGCCGCACGTCGCGGCAGGTGGCCCCGGCGTGACGACGCAGGACGCGCACCTCCCCCCGCTGGCCGCGCTGGAGGACGTGCTCACGGGCGACCTCGCGCGGCGGGTGCTCGTCGACCACACGCTCGCGATGATCCTCACGGACCCGACGCAGCCGGACGAGCCGGTGGTCTGGTCGAACGCGGCGTTCACGGAGCTGACGGGGTACGGGGCGCACGAGGTGCGGGGCCGCAACTGCCGGTTCCTGCAGTCGCCGCACACCGACCCGGCCGCCGTCGCGGGGCTGCGTGCCGCCCTCGCCGCCGGCGAGGACCACGTCGAGCTGCTGCTCAACGCGCGCAAGGACGGCTCGGAGTTCTGGAACCAGCTCGTCGTGACGCACCTGCGCGACGACGACGGCCGCGTCACCCACCGGCTCGGCGTGCAGGTCGACGTGACGGCACGCGCCGCCGGCGAGGCGGCCCGCGACGTCGAGCTCTCCCTCGCCCGCCGCACGGGTGAGCGGCTCGCGCTGCTCGCGGCCGTCACGGACGAGCTCACGCGGCACCTCGAGTACGAGGACGCCGTCGACGCCCTCCCGGAGGTCGTCGTGCCGCGCATGGCGACGTGGGGCTTCGTCGCCGTGACGAACGAGCGCGGCCGTTTCGAGCACGTGCACGTGGTGACGACCGACCCGGCCGCCGCCGACGCGGCCGCCGCGCTCGAGCACGAGAGCCCGGAGTGGCTGCTCCACTCGCCGCGCGTCCAGGCGGCGCTGCGGTCCGGGCCGGAGCACGTCGCCGACGCGCTGCCCGTCGACGTGGACTCCCTGCCCGCCCGCACGACGTCCCGCCAGCTCGCGCTGCTGCGCACGCTGCGGCTCGGGTCCGCGCTCGTCGTGCCGCTGCGTGCGCGTGCGGGCGTGATCGGCGTCCTGTGCCTCGTGCACGAGCGGCCCGACTGGTTCGACCGCGAGGCCGTCGTCACGGCCGCGCACCTGAGCAGCCGCGCCGGCATCGTGCTGGAGAACGTGCGCCTCTACCTCGCCGAGCGGGACGCGGCGCTCACGCTGCAGCACAGCCTGCTGCCGGTGCTGGGCGACGTCGCGGGACTCGACGTGGCGGCGTCCTACCTGCCGTCCGGCCGGCGCGCCCAGGTGGGTGGCGACTGGTTCGACGCGTTCGCGCTGCCGGACGGCGCGGTGAGCCTCGCCGTCGGCGACGTCGTCGGCCACGACCTGCGGGCCGCCGCGTCGATGGGCCAGCTCCGCTCGCTGCTGCGCGCCGCCGTGTGGCGCGGCGACGAGCCGGGGACGGCGCTCGCCGGGCTCGACGAGCTCGTCCGCGGCCTCGAGCTCGCGGACCTGGCGACGTGCGTGCAGGTGCGCTGGGAGCGGACCGACGACGGCGCGCGCCTGACCTGGGCCACCGCGGGGCACCCGCCGGGGCTCGTCCGGCTGCCCGACGGGCAGGTCGTCGAGCTCACCGGCGGCAGCACCACGCCGGTCGGGCTCGCCGGGCCGGGCCGCGGGTCGCAGGCGTCGGCGACCTTCCCGCGCGGCGCGACCCTCGTGCTCTACAGCGACGGGCTGGTCGAGCGCCGCGACCGCACGCTGCGCGACGGCATCGGCCGCCTGCGGGAGGCACTCGCCGCGACCCCCGCGGGCGCGTCGGCCGAGCAGGTGCGCGACGCGCTCGTCGCCGGGCTCGTGGGCCGGCACCAGGAGGACGACGTCTGCCTCCTCGTCGTCCGCGACGCCTGACGCGGGCCCGCCCCGCCCGGGGGCGCGGGGGTCAGCCCGTGCGGGTCTCCCACCAGCGCAGCAGCTCCTCGCGCGCGGCGTCCTCCCCGAGCGGCCCGCGCTCCATCCGCAGCTCGAGCAGGAAGCGGTACGCCTCCCCCACCTCCCGGCCGGGCGGCAGCCCGAGCGCGGCCATGATCTGCGTGCCGTCGAGGTCCGGGCGGATCGCCGCCAGCTCCTCCTGCTCCCGCAGCGCCGCGATGCGCGCCTCGAGGTCGTCGTACGCGGCGGACAGCCGGGCGGCCTTGCGCGTGTTCCGCGTCGTCGAGTCCGAGCGCGTCAGCCGGTGCAGCCGCTCCAGCAGCGGGCCCGCGTCGGTGACGTAGCGGCGCACGGCCGAGTCGGTCCACTCGCCCTCGCCGTAGCCGTGGAACCGCAGGTGCAGCTCGGTGAGGCGGGAGACGTCCTGCACGGTCTGCTTGTCGAAGCGCAGGGCCTTGAGCCGCTTCGCGACGAGCTTCGCGCCGACGACCTCGTGGTGGTGGAAGCTCACGCCGCCGCCGGGCTCGAACCGGCGCGTGCGCGGCTTGCCGATGTCGTGCAGCAGCGCGGCGAGGCGCAGCACGAGGTCGGGCCCGGGGACGGCGCCGTCGGGCCCGGTCTCGAGCGCGATCGCCTTCTGCAGGACCATGAGCGAGTGCTCGTAGACGTCCTTGTGGCGGTGGTGCTCGTCGATCTCGAGGCGCAGCGCCGGCAGCTCGGGCAGCACGTGGTCGGCCAGGCCCGTGTCGACGAGGAGCTCGAGGCCGGCTCGGGCGTGCGGTGCCAGCAGCAGCTTGACGAGCTCGTCGCGGACGCGCTCCGCGGAGACGATCGTGATGCGCTCGGCCATGTCGACGACCGCCGCGCGGGCCGCGTCGTCGAGGTCGAAGCCGAGCTGGGCGACGAAGCGCGCGGCGCGCATCATGCGCAGCGGGTCGTCGTCGAAGGACTGCCGCGGGTCGACGGGCGTGCGCAGCACCCGCGCGGCGAGGTCCGCGAGCCCACCGAACGGGTCGACGAAGACGAGGTCCGGCACGCGCACCGCCATGGCGTTGACGGTGAAGTCGCGGCGCGACAGGTCACCCTCGAGCGTGTCGCCGAACGCCACGACCGGCTTGCGCGAGGACGCGTCGTACTCGTCGGTGCGATAGGTCGTCACCTCGACGACGACGTCGGCCGACCCGGCTCCGCGGCGACCCGCGAACCGGCGCGCCCCGACCGTCCCGAACTCGCGGCCGACGTCCCAGTGCGCGTCCCCCCACGCGGCCAGCAGCGGCTCGGCCTCGTCCGGTGTCGCCGAGGTCGCGAAGTCGAGGTCGTTGCTCACGCGGCCGAGGAACGCGTCGCGGACGGGCCCGCCGACGAGCGCCAGCTCGTGACCGGCCGCGCGGAACGCCTCCCCGAGCGGGACCGCGTCCGGCGCCATGCGGGTGAGCACGTCGATCGCGCGGCGCTGGAGCTGGGTCAGGGAGGGCAGGGGAGGACGGTCGTCGGTCTCGCGCGGCACCGCACCAGGGTGCCAGAGGTCCCGGCTCGTCCCGCGCGGCCCGCTGCGGAGGTGACCACCACGTGAGCACCCGTCGACCCCCGCATGACCGCGTGATGACGAGGACATGACGTCGCTCGTCCGGATGACAGCGGACACCAGGGGAGGACTCGTTACAGTGTCGGCATGTCCGCCGCCCCCCACCCGCCCGTCCCCGGGCGCGTGCCGGCGCCTCCCGGCGGCCATGCCCTGCGCATCGACCCCGCCCGGCTGGCCCCGCGTGCGCAGCCGGTGGCCGTGCCCGTGGTCGACGAGACCTCGGCCGGGGGCCTCGTCGTCACGCAGCGCGACGGCGAGTACGAGGCGGCCGTGATCGCGCGGCGCAACCGTGCCGGACGGCTCGAGTGGTGCCTGCCCAAGGGCCACCTCGAGGGTGACGAGACGCCCGAGGAGGCCGCCGTCCGTGAGATCGCCGAGGAGACCGGCATCACCGGCCGCGTGCTGCGCCGCCTCGGCGTCATCGACTACTGGTTCTCCGGCGACGACCGACGGGTGCACAAGGTGGTGCACCACTTCCTGCTCGGCGCCGTGCACGGCGACCTGACGGTCGAGAACGACCCCGACGGCGAGGCGGAGCAGGTCGAGTGGGTGCGGGTCGCCGACCTCTCCGCCCGCCTCGCGTACCCGAACGAGCGCCGGCTCGCGGGGACCGCGCTCGTCGTCCTCACCGACGACGCATGAGCGCACGCGACCGCCGCCGCACGCGCCCGGCACTGCTCGCGCTGCTGCTGCTGACGTGCCTGCTGGGCCTGCTCGCCCCCGCCACGCCGGCGGCGCTCGCCGCCGGCGACGCGGCGCCCACGGGCGAGCCGGCCGCCTCCTCCGCGGCACGCACCGGCCCGTCGGCGCTGCCGACGCGTCCGCCGGACGACGCGACGGCGAGGCCGGACGACGAGGACGAGCTCGGCGTGCGGGTGCAGGTGCTGGAGATCGCGCCGGTCGTGCTGCGCCCCGGCGAGGACCTCACGGTCCGCGTGCGGCTGACCAACACGGGCGAGGACGAGGTGACGGCGCCGCGCGCGTACGTGCGGATCGAGCGCATCCGACCCGGCACCCGCGCGGACCTCGAGACGTGGCTCGCCGAGCCTGCGGCGACCGGATCCGGCGGGCGCGTCGGCACCCGCGCCGCGACCGTGGCGGCGGACGCCCCCCTGCCGTCCGGCGCCGCCGTCGACCTCACGCTCACCGTGCCGGCCGGGGAGGTCGGCCTGCTCGACCGCCCGGACGTGTGGGGCGCCCGCGGGCTGGCCGTCGAGGCCGTGGACGGCACCCGCCGCGTCGGGCTCGAGCGCACGTTCGTGCTCTGGGCCCCCGAGGGGGCGATCCCACAGGCGCGCGTCTCGGTGCTCGCGCCCGTGGTCGGGCCGCCGACCGTGCCCGCGGCGCTCGAGGGTGAGGCCACCGTGCCGGGTGACGACCTCGAGACGCTCGCCGGCCCCGGCGGGCGCCTCGCCGAGGTGCTCGACGTCGCCCGGGCGCACCCCGACGTCTCGCTCGCCGTGGACCCCGCGCTCGTCGCCTCGGCGCGTGCCGCCGACGGCGCGGCCGGCACGTGGTCGCAGGACCTGCTGACCGTGGCGGCCGGCCGTGACGTCATGGTCCTGCCGTGGGGCGACCCGGACCTGACGGCGCTCGCCCACGCCGGCACGCCGGACCTGCTGCAGGCCGCCGTCGAGCGGTCCCGCGCCGCGACCGTGGGCGGCACGACGCAGGACGCCGCACTCGCCGGACGCACCGACGTCCTGTGGGCGCCCGGCCCCACCACCGACCAGGCGACCGCCGACCTCGCCGCCGAGGCCGGTGCCGAGGTGCTCGTGCTGGCTCCCGGGGACCTGCCCACCCGGACCGGCGAGCCGAGCGGCGCGCGCACCGACGACGCGGGCGACGGGCTCGTCGGGCTCGTCCCCGACGAGGTGCTGACCGAGCTCCTCGTCGACCCCGTCTCGCTCGACCCGGACGCCACGCCCGCGACCGTCGTGCAGCGCGTGCTCGCCGAGCTGTCCGTCGTCGCGCGCGCGTCCGGCACCGGCCCGCAGCACCTGCTCGTCGCACCGCCGCGCGGGTGGACCCCCGACCGCGAGGTCGTCGACGCGACCCTGGCGGCCGTCCAGAGCGCGCCCTGGTCGCGGCTGTCCTCGCTGTCCTCGCTGCTCGGCGCCCCGTCCGACACCACGGCGCGCGAGCCACTGCCCGCGCTGACGGAGGTGGCCGCCGCGCTCCCCGCCGAGCAGGTGCGCCGGCTCGCGGAGGCCCGCGCGGGCACGCAGACGTTCGCGTCCGTCACGACCGACCCCGATGCGATCGTCGCCGGCGTCGACGAGGCCGTGCTGACGCCGCTCGCGACGGCGTGGCGCGTCGACCCGCCGGCGCGCGCCGAGGTCGTCGACGCCGTCGTCACCGAGGTGGACGCACGCCGCACCGGCCTCGAGCTCGCGCAGACGAGCACCCAGAACATCATCAGCGCGAGCGGTGAGGTGCGGTTCTCCGTGCGCAACGGCCTCCCCGCCGACGCGACCGTCCAGGTCCGCACCACGCCCCGCAAGGCGTGCCTGCGGGCCGGGGAGAGCGCGACGGTGGTCGTGCCCGCGGGCGGCGAGGCCGCCGTCCCGGTGCCGGTCCACGCCACGGCGAACTGCGAGGTCGAGGTCGAGGCCGTGCTGACCAGCGCCGACGGCACACCGCTGTCCGCGCCCGTCACGTTCCTCGCCCGCGTGACGCCGACCATCGAGTCCGTCGGCACGGGCGTCGTCGGCGTCCTGCTCGCGGTCGGGCTCGTGCTCGGCATCGTCCGCACGGTCCGCCGCGGCCAGAGCGCGCGGCGCGGTGCGCGGCGCGTGCGCGAGGAGGAGGGCACGCGGCCCCTGCCCGTGCTGGGCGGCACACCGGAGGGAGACGCGTGAGCGGGGTCGGGTCGACGGGCGGGGTCGGGGTCCCGGGCGAGGCCCAGCCGACGGGCGGGGCCGGCTCCTCGGACGGTGCCGTGCGCCGCGGGGCCGCCGTGATGGCGTCCGGTACCGCCGTGTCGCGGCTGCTGGGCTTCCTGCGGGCGATGGCGCTCGCGGCGGCGGTCGGCGCGACCGGGCAGGCGGCGGACGCGTTCTCCGTGGCCAACAAGCTGCCGAACGTGCTCTACATGCTGCTCGCCGGCGGCGTGCTCAACGCGATCCTCGTCCCGCAGGTCGTCCGTGCGTACAAGCGCAACGCCGGCCAGGAGTACGTGGACCGGCTGCTGTCGTTCGGCTTCGCGCTGCTCGCGGGCCTGAGCCTCGTGCTGACGCTCGCCGCGCCGCTGCTCGTGCGCGTGTACGCCGACCCCGCGAGCGACGCCCAGATCACGCTCGCGACGACCTTCGCCTACTGGTGCGTCCCCCAGCTCTTCTTCTACGGCGCGTACGCGCTGCTCGGTCAGGTGCTGAACGCCCGGCAGTCGTTCGGCCCGTACATGTGGGCGCCGGTGGTCAACAACGTCGTGTCCATCGTCGGGTTCGGCGCGTTCATCGCCGTGTTCGGCGGCGGCGTGACCGCCGCGGCGGACTGGGACGCGGGCCGCATCGCGCTGCTGGCCGGCACCGCCACCGCCGGCGTCGTCGCACAGGCGCTCGTGCTCGTCCCGTTCCTGCGGCGGGCCGGCGTGTCCTACCGGTGGCGCTGGGGCCTGCGCGGGTCGGGGCTGAGCCGCGCGGGCACGGTCGCGACGTGGACGTTCATCGGCCTCGCGATCGGCCAGCTGGGATACGTCGTCGTGAGCCGCGTCGCGTCGGCCGCACCCGGCGCCGCGGACGAGGCCCAGGCGCACATCGCCGGCAACGCCGCGTACGACTACGCGTTCACCCTGTTCATGCTCCCCCACTCGCTCGTCACGGTGTCGCTCGCGACCGCGCTGTTCACGCGCCTGTCGGCGCAGGCGCACGACGTCGACACCGCCGGCGTGCGGTCCACGTTGTCGTCGGGGCTGCGGGTCGTCGGCCTGTTCACGATCATCGCCGCGGCGGGTCTCGTGGTCCTCGCGCAGCCCGTGACCCGCCTGGTGCTGCCCAGCCAGCCCCAGGGGTCGGTCGACGCCGTCGCCGGCGTCGTCGTCGCCATGGCGGTCGGCCTGCCGGCGTTCGGCGCGTGGTCGATGTGCCAGCGCGTCTACTACGCGTACGAGGACGCCCGCGCCATGGTGCCCATCCAGGTCGCGATGGCCGTTGTCGTCGCCGGTGGCGCGCTGCTGAGCCAGGCGGTGCTGCCGAGCTCCGCCTGGGTGGCCGGCGCCGGGGTGTCGATGAGCGTGTCGTACGTGCTCGGTGCGGTCGCGGCCATGGTCTCGCTGCGCCGCCGGCTGGGTGACGTGGACGCGCGCGCCGTCGTGCGCACCCACGCCCGGGCGACCCTCGCGGGCCTGGCCGCGGCGGCGGTCGGCGTCGGGGCGCTGCTTCTCATGGAGCGGTGGGGGCCCGACGGCCTCCCCGGCGCCGTCCTGCAGTGCGTCGCGGTGGGCGGCGCGATGGGCCTGACGTACCTCGGCGGGCTGCGCCTCATGCGCGTCCGCGAGCTCGACCTGCTGCTCGGGCCGCTGCTGCGCAGGCTCCGCGGAAGGCGGGGGTCCGACCGACCCGTCTAGCATGGCCCCCAGGGTGCGCGGCCGGCGCGCGCGGACGCGCGCCGGGACGGGCGTGCCGACGGGCGCACGCAGCACCCCGGCCCGCACGGACGGGTCGGGAACGGTACGGACGAGCAGTCGGACGGCGGAGGTGCGGACGTGGCGGAGGTCGGCCGGGGAACGGTGCTGGCGGGGCGCTACCGCGTGCTCGAAGCACTGCCGTCGGACCTCGACGGCGTGTCCGTCTGGAAGGCGATCGACCAGATCCTGGACCGGCCCGTGCGCGTGCGCGTGCTCCAGTCGGGTGACGTCGGGCCTGCCCTCGACGCCGCGCGCCGCGCCGCGCTCGTCACGGATGCCCGCCTGGTGCGGGTGCTCGACGTCGGCACGCACGAGGGCGTCGGTTACGTCGTCTCCGAGCAGATTGTCGGGGCGTCGCTCGCGCAGCTCGTCGAGCACGGTCCACTGACGGCCGACCAGGCCCGCGCCGTCGTCGGCGAGGCAGCGGCGGCCCTCGAGGTCGCCCGCCGGCGAGGCGTCCACCACCTCGCGCTGCGCCCGTCCGTCGTGCACGTCTCCGCCGACGGCCGCGTCCTCATCTCCGGCCTCGCGCTGGACGCCGCCCTGCTCGGTGTGCCGCACGGCGACGCCGGCGCCACGAGCCGCACCGACGCCGTGGACCTCGTCCGCCTGCTCTACACGGGGCTCACCGGCCGGTGGCCCGCCCACCGCGACGGGCACGCCCTGCCGACACCGGGGGTCGGCGCAGCACCGGTCCTCGACGGCGCCCCGGTCCCGCCCGCGGAGCTCGCGCCGGGCGTCCCGAACGACCTCGACACGCTGTGCGCCGTCACCCTCGGCAGCTACGAGGACGGCCCGCACGGCCCCGGTGACCTCGTGCACGAGCTCGAGCCCTGGGGTGAGATCCGCGTGGGCCGCTCGGCCGACGAGCTCGCCGACCGCACCGACGGCCGGGGGGCGCTCACCGCGGCGCCGTCCGTGCCGACCGAGGCCGAGATCGAGGCGGCGACCGCGCCCGTGCGCGTCCCGCGCCAGTCCGTGCGGACCGTCTTCGACGAGGCGCCTCCCGGGGTCGTACGCCCCGGCACGCCCCCGCCCGCCGCCCCGACCCGGGTCAGCAACCTGCCCAGGTCCGCGTCGCGCGTGGATCGTACGAGCGCGCTGCCGGCGGCCGGCGCCGCCGCGACGGCTGCCGCCGGCGCGACATCGGCTGCCGCGGCGCCGACCCTGCCCGCCAGCCTGCCTCCCCTCGAGCCCGCGGACCACGCCGGCGGGCCGCCCGCGGCCGTCTCCCCCGAGCCCTACGGCACCGAGCCCTACGGCACCGAGGACGACGCGTGGGGCAACGCGGCGTGGGGCGGCGACGACGGCGACCCGTTCCCGTTCGACCAGGACGACGAGGAGGACGGCCGCCGGCGGTTCGACCCCACGGCCGTCGTGCTCGTCGTGGTCGGGATCGTCGTCCTGATCGGGCTCGTCTTCGCCGCTCGGGCGCTGTTCACGGTCCCCGGCGGGACGGACCCGGCCGCGACGCAGGCCGAGCAGCCTGCCGCCCCCGCGGAGACTGAGGCGCCACCGGCGGAGAGCGCGGCCCCGCCGCCCCCCGCGGAGCCGCCGGCCGCCGGTCCACCCGTCGTCATCGGCATCCGCTCGCTCGACGCGTCCGACGCGGACGGCGAGCACGAGGAGGCCGTCACCAGGGCGATCGACGGCGACCCGGGGACGTACTGGTTCTCGCAGACCTACAACCGCCCCGACTTCGCCGGGCTCAAGGACGGCGTGGGGCTCGAGGTGCGGCTGGCGGCGCCCGCGGCCGTCAGCGCCGTCACGCTGGCCGTCAACGGGTCCGGCGGGAACGTGGAGGTCCGCGCGACCAGCGGCGACGCGCCGACGCAGGGCGACGTCCTGGCGTCCGCCCCGATGGGCGCGCAGACGGCGTTGACGTTCGCGGCGCCCGTCGAGACCGACGTCCTCACCGTCTGGTTCACGGAGCTCCCGACCATGCCCGACGGCCGCTTCCGCATCGAGCTCACCGACCTGACGCTCGGCTGAGCCACCCCCCCACGTGGTCGCCGAACCGGGGCGCGGACCGGCCCGCGCGCGGGAACAGATGGGCCCTACCATCGGTTTGACCGGGCAGACCACGCCGCCACCGCGGCGAGTCGCCCACGCGACGCAGCCGATCGACACAGTGAGGCACATGTGACCGCTCAGAACCCCGCCCCGCAGCCCGGCGCGACCACGCCCGACGACGTCCACGACGTCGTCGTCGTGGGCTCCGGCCCCGCGGGGTACACCGCCGCCATCTACGCCGCTCGGGCCGGCCTCGCACCGGTCGTGGTCGCCGGTTCGGTGACCGCCGGCGGCGCACTGATGAACACCACCGAGGTCGAGAACTTCCCCGGGTTCCCCGACGGCGTCCAGGGCCCCGAGCTCATGGACAGCATGCAGAAGCAGGCCGAGAAGTTCGGCGCGACCGTCCTGTGGGACGACGCGACGGAGCTCGACCTGACGGGCCAGGTCAAGATCGTCACGACGGGCAGCGGCGAGGTCTACCGCGCGCGCACCGTCATCCTGTCCACCGGCTCGGCGTACCGAGAGCTGGGCCTGCCGGACGAGAAGCGCCTGTCCGGGCGCGGCGTGTCGTGGTGCGCCACCTGCGACGGGTTCTTCTTCCGGGACCAGCCGATCGTCGTCGTCGGCGGCGGCGACTCCGCGGTCGAGGAGGCGACGTTCCTCACCCGCTTCGGGTCCAAGGTGACGATGGTCCACCGGCGCGGCGAGCTGCGGGCGTCGAAGATCATGGCCGACCGGGCCTTCTCGAACCCGAAGATCGAGTTCGCGTGGAACTCCGAGGTGGTCGGGATCCAGGGTGAGCAGAAGGTGACCGGCGTCGTCCTGCGCGACACGCAGACCGGCGAGACGCGCGAGCTCGAGGCGGGCGGCCTGTTCGTCGCCATCGGCCACGTGCCGCGCTCCGACCTGCTCGTCGGTCAGGTGGAGCTCGACGAGAACGGCTACGTGCAGGTCGCCGGGCGTACCACCGCGACCAACCTGCCCGGCGTCTTCGCGTGCGGCGACGTCGTCGACCACACGTACCGCCAGGCCATCACCGCCGCCGGCTCCGGCTGCTCCGCGGCGCTCGACGCCCAGCACTACCTCGCCGGCCTCGCGTACACCTCCGACGTCGAGGACCCGATCGTGCCGTCCGACGCGTCGGCTCCCGTGCCGGAGGTGCAGGGATGAGCACCATCGACGTCACCGATGACACCTTCGAGGCGGAGGTCCTGCGCAGCGACGTCCCCGTCGTCGTCGACTTCTGGGCACCGTGGTGCGGACCCTGCCGCATGGTCTCCCCCGTCCTCGAGGAGCTGTCGAACGACTACGCCGGGCGTGTGAAGGTCGTCAAGGTCAACACCGAGGAGAACCCGCGGCTCAGCCGCGACTACCAGGTGCAGTCGATCCCGTTCATCGCGTTCTTCGCCGGTGGCGAGCTCGAGAAGTCGCTCGTCGGCGCCAAGCCGAAGGCGATCCTCAAGGAAGCGGTCGAGGAGGTCCTGCACCTGCAGGGCTGACAGCGCTCGAGGCGCCCGACCACGGCGGGCTGCACCCGGCGGGTCCGCGCTCGGTGTGCGATGCCAGCGCGGCGGGTTTCGGCTTCGGCGACGGCTCGGGTCGGCCGACGAGTTGGGCTTCGCGTCGGTTCGGCTTCGCCCGCGGCTTCGCTTCGCCAGCGGTCCGCTGGGCCGTCCGTTCGGCTCGCCCGTCCGCCCGCTCCCCGTCCGGCTCAGCCTTCCGCTCGATCGCGGGCCGGCTCGGCATCGCCCCGACCCCGCGTCGCCGACTCCGCACCCGCACGCGGGCTCCCCTCCTCCAGGGTCGGGCGCGCTCGACGTCGGTGCGCGCGACCCGCGCCGCCGAGATCCGGCGGATGCGGTGCTGGCGCCGACGCCTGGCTGGGCGTCCTCCCCCGGGCCGCCGCGCAGCGTCGCAGTGAACGGCCGGCCCGAACCATGGGCAACGCGGGCTGGCGACCACTACGCCGCCTCAGCGCGCAGGACGTGGTGTCGAGCGTCTGTCCGCAGTCCCGCCGGGATCCAGCAGAACGCTTCTGGGCGAACTCTTGCTCACCCCGCATGAACTTTACGCGTACAGAGTTTGTCCCAGACCGCCTGAGAGCGTCACAGGATGCCCTGATGGGCCGCGCCGGCACTGCACCGACGGACACGGCAGGACGCACTTTACGCGTACAGAGTCGGCCCCAGACGGGCTGAGGGCCTACACGTCGCCCCGTCGGCCGCGTCGGTAGTGCACCGCCGAGCACCGCGAGGGACCCCTCGTACTGTCCGGCGTGCCGGCGCCGGCCTGCATCAGCGCCGCAGCAGGCCCGGGTCGTCCGGTGCCAGCGACGACAGGATGCGGTTGAGGTCCTGGACGGAGGCGAACTCCACGGTCAGCTTGCCCCGCGTCTTGCCCAGGTCGACCTTGACGCGGGTCTCGAACCGGTCCGACAGCCGCGACGCCAGGTCGTCCAGCGCCTCGTTCCGCACCCCGGCCCGCGGGCGCGGCCGGCGGGTGGGCGCGGCCTCGTCGCCACCGAGCGCGACGATCTCCTCGACCGCCCGGACGGAGAGCCCTTCGGAGACGATCCGCTGTGCGAGGCGCTCAATGGCGGCACCGTCCGCCAGGCCGAGAAGAGCGCGGGCGTGCCCGGCGGAGATCACGCCCGCCGCCAGCCTCCGCTGCACGAGCGGCGGCAGCCGCAGGAGGCGCAGGGTGTTGGAGATCTGCGGTCGCGAGCGGTGGATCCGCGTGGCCAGCTCCTCGTGCGTACAACCGAAGTCGTCGAGGAGCTGCTGGTACGCGGCCGCCTCCTCGAGCGGGTTGAGCTGTGCTCGGTGCAGGTTCTCGAGCAGGGCGTCGCGGAGGAGGTCGCTGTCGTCCGTGTCGCGGACGATCGCCGGGATCGTCGCGAGCCCTGCCTCCTGGGTCGCGCGCCAGCGCCGCTCCCCCATGATGAGCTCGAAGGCGTCGCCGACCTGCCGCACCACCACGGGCTGCAGGACGCCGACCTCCTGGATCGACCCCACGAGCTCGGCGAGGGCATCCTCGTCGAACACCGAACGCGGCTGGCGGGGGTTGGGCCGGATGGCGTCGACCGGCAGCTCGGCGAACCGTGCTCCGGGGACCGGGACGAGACCGTCGTCCGCACCGGTACGGGCGTCCGGCGAGGTGGTCGCGGCGTCCGGCGCTCCGGAGCCCGCCGACGCACCGTCACCCTCCGCGGCAGCCGGCCCGGGGACCGCGTCGCCGTCGCCGTTCGCGACGGCGGCGCTGGTGGGGGTGCCGTCCGTCCCGGACGCGTCCGGGCGCGTGGCGCCCGCATCCGCGTCCGCTACCTGCGGCGACGTACCCGCTGCGGCATCGTCGGCGGCCGCGGCGTTCTTACGCGTGTCCGGGAAGAACACGTCGACGGGACGCTCTGCCGTCGATCGCGGCTGGTCGAGCCCCGTCGGGATGAGGGCGCCGAGTCCACGCCCAAGGCCGCGCCGCTTCTCGCTCACTGGTCCTCCTGTACGGGTGCCTGCGCCGCGGGCGTACCGCTCGCCGGCGTCGTGCTGGTGGCGGCGGACGTGTCGGTCACGGCACGCTCCGCCAGCTCGCGGGCGGCCTCGAGGTACGCCAACGCACCCGAGGAGCCGCCGTCGTACGTCATGACGGTCTGCCCGTAGCTCGGCGCCTCGGAGATCCGGACCGACCGGGGCACCGTGGTGCGCAGCGTGCGCTCCGGGAAGTGGGTGCGGACCTCCTCCGCGACCTGCTGCGCAAGGTTCGTCCGCGCGTCGTACATGGTCAGCAGGATGGTGGAGACGCGGAGCGTCGGGTTCAGGTGGGCCTGAATCAGGTCGATCGTCTTCAGCAGCTGCGAGAGGCCCTCCAGCGCGTAGTACTCGCACTGGATGGGGATCAGCACCTCGCGCGCCACGACGAACGCGTTGATCGTGAGCAGCCCCAGGCTCGGCGGGCAGTCGACGAGGACGTAGTCGATCCGCTCCATGCCCTGGTCGATCCGCCACTGCAGGTACTGGTCGAGGGCCGTGCGCAGCCGCGTCTCACGCGCGACCATCGAGACCAGCTCGATCTCCGCGCCCGAGAGGTCGATGGTGGCGGGCAGGCACCACAGCCCCGGCACGTCCGGGCTCTCCTGCACGGCCTCGTGCATGGGAGCGCCGTCGACCAGGACCTCGTAGATCGACGGGGTGCCGGCGCGGTGGTCGATCCCGAGTGCGGTCGACGCGTTGCCCTGCGGGTCGTTGTCGAGGACGAGCACCTTGAGCCCCGCCTGTGCGAGCGCCGCGGCGAGGTTCACCGTGGTGGTGGTCTTGCCGACGCCACCCTTCTGGTTCGCGACGGTGATCACGCGGGTGCGCGGAGGCGCGGGGAACTTGCGGCCGCGCAGCTCGATGCGACGGCGGGCGTCCAGCTGCAGCTCCGCCATGAGCGGGGTGTCGACGGACGGACGAGGGAGGCTCTCCACGAGCGCAGCTCGACGGACCTCGTCGGCGTCGTTGCCCGCTGCTGCGTCGACCGGTGCGTCCGCCGTCGCAGCCGCCCGCTCCCCTACCGTGCCCGTCACGGCACTCTCCTCCCGGTCGTCATGGCTGTCGCCACCCCGGGTCTGTTGGTGCACGTCCGACGGACCGCCGGTGGACGGCTCCGTCGTCCCCCGCGCGGGCAACGCCCTGTGACCGGAGGCGTCGTCGCTGGTGCCCTCGACCGCGTCGCGCCCGCCGCTCACGCCAGATGTGGTCGACGGTCCAGTCTCCCACGAGTACACCGGGCCCATGTCGGCGACGGACAGAGGCTGGGGACGGGCCGGTCGTCGACTGCGCGCGCCCGGAGCCTCGCCTTCGACGGCGCCTCCGGCGTCAGTCGGGGTGGGCGCCTGCTCCGATGCCGCTCCCGGGCCGCGCAGCGCCCCTGTTCCACGTGAAACGGCGCCGTCGCCGGCGTCCTTCGCCGACATCGCGTCGGTGTCTGCGGCGATCGTCGCGCCCGTGATCGGGTCAAGGTCATCGGCGCCCTCGTCCGTTACTTCGCGGGCGCGGGCTGTTTCACGTGGAACGGTGATCTCCTCAGTGCTGATATGGGGTGCTGCCGGTGCGCTCGCCGCGGGTGCGCGGCGCGCCGCGACGAGTGCGGCCTCGTGCGCCGCCGTCTGCTCCTGCACCGCTGTGATGTCCGCCGCCGCGACCCGCACCAGCGGGGCCCGGCGTTCCGTGACGCCGGGCGGCGCAGCGCCGACACCGGGTGCCGCGCCAGCGAGGGCCGCGCTGGGCGGCGCAGGAGTGTCGACCTCGCGGTCGCTCACCAGCGGCGCCGTCCCGGTCGACGCGAGCCCCTCGGGGGCGCGTTCGGCGCCACCCGGTGCGTGGACGGCCCCGGCGTGCGCTACATCGCCGTCACGGAGTCCGGCCGTCGGTCCCCATGCGCTTGTTTCACGTGGAACGCGGTCGCCACCCCGGACGTCGGTGGACGCCACCGCCACGCCCACGTTCGCGCGGGTATCGGCCGGCGCATCGGCGTCCGGCGCCGCACCGCCGTGGGTGCGGACGTCCTCACCGCTCCCTTGAACCGCGCGCGACGCCTCGTCGGTGTGGTCTTTGCCGGTCCCGCCGTCCGTGCCGGTCCCGCCGTCCGTGCCGGTCCCGCCGTCCGTGCCGGTCCCGCCGTCCGTGCCGGTCCCGCCGTCCGTGCCGGTCCCGCCGTCCGTGCCGGTCCCGCCGTCCGTGCCCCCGGAGGTGGCCTCGTCGGGCGGCGTGGACGACGCGCTCGCCGGTCGCCAGCTGGTGCCCTCCGGCGACCCGGCCTGCTCGCTGTGCCCGTCGTGCGGCGCCGTGAGGGCTGGACCGGCGGTCTGCGCGGCCTCGAGCGCTGCCAGCGCCCGTGCCTTCTCCTCGCGCCGCTTCTTCCTACCGAACACCGCCACCACTCCCTCCGCGTACCGCCGTGACGACGTAGGTGGGCTCGAGGCCCGCCAGGGTTGGCGCCTCGTGGACGGCGCCGTCGGTGAGACGCAGCCTGCGCATGACCGCTGCCGCCGACGCGAGCTCATCGCGCGCTCGCGATCCCTTCAGTGCGACGACCAGACCGCCGGGACGCACCAGGGGCACCGTCAGACGAAAGAGCTTGTCGAGTGCGGCTACCGCACGGGCGGTGACTGCGTCGGCCTCGATCGCGCCGTCCAGCTCCTGCGCTCGGGCGCGCCGGACGGTCACGTTGGTGAGGCCGGTCTCGGCGACGACGTCCTCGAGCCACGCCGTGCGCCGCTCCATCGGTTCGACGAGAACCACGTCCGCCGCCGGGCGCATCGCCGCCGCGACGATGCCCGGCAGGCCCGCACCCGACCCCACGTCCACGATCACGCCGGCGTCGGGAAGGAAGGGCACCACTGCGGCAGAGTTCAGAAGGTGCCGCTCCCACAGCCTCGCGACCTCGCGAGGGCCGATGAGGCCACGGAGCTCGCCCTGCTCGACGAGCATGCGGTGGAACCGCTCAACCTGGGGCCACGCTTCGCCGAAGAAGACCTGGAGCCGGGGATCGCCCTCGAGTGGATCAGAGGAGCCGTCGTCGGCTGTGGCTGGTGCGCGACCGGTCTCGTCCACCACTCGCGTCCCCCGCTTCGACGTCGGGCCGCGGTGCGGCGCTCACTGACGGTGTCGACCCGTCACCCGGACCGCGGCCCCTACGGTACTAGCCGCCTCAGCCGACGAGGGGTGCACGCGCCGACCGGGCGGGCTCTGGCGTCACCCCCGGACGCCATCACCGGTCGCGCCGTCCCACCCGTCCACGTACTCCGACCGGCGAGTCGCGCCCGACCCGCGGGAACCCCCGCCTCGCTGTGCAACCCGCCGCTGGATCCAGGGGCGTCGAGCAACGGCACGGGAGCAGCCGAAAGGGAGTCGCACGTCACTTGCTACGCGCGGCGCGGGGAGTCCTGCCTCACTACTTCTTCCGCCGGGGAAGGGCGGCAGCCGGGCCGCCCAGGCAGAGGCTGACCGCCACCCGCACGCGGACAGCACTCTGCACGCTGCTCTCGAGCACTCTCTGCGCGGTGCGCGCTCAAGTGGCACTGGTTCTCACGCTAGTTCGCGGTCGGTATGGATCGCACTTCCCCAATGCGGACGACGGGCTGGACCCGACCTCCTCACGCCGCCGACGACGCACCGCTGGCTGCCTGTACCGGAAGCCGCCTGCCGCCGCCTCCCGCGTTTCACGTGGAACATCACCACTGCGCCGGCCTAGGAGGCCGGACGGCCAAAAGGCGGTCAGTTAGGGCGCGTCTGCTGAGTGTGTAGGCGATCAGACGCAGGGCGGCATCGCGGCGGTGAGTGCGTCGTGCATGGTCGGCAGATGGTGAACCGGCTCTCCTTCGCGACCGGAGAGTCCTCCGCCCACGGTCTCTACTTCCGGGAGCCCATCGTCGATGGCCGACCGCTGCGTCAGATCCCTGACGGGGCTACTCCCCCGCGGAACGGGGGTCCTCGACAACGTTCCGGTGCTGGTGCACAACTGGCCGATCGGGATGACCGACGACGTCCTCGTCCTTCTGGGACGGCGCCCGCCAGAGCTGGCGAGCGGGTCCCGATCTTCGTCTGCGACGCGTGCGGCGACCTGGGGTGCGGGGCGATCACCGCAGCGGTCGAGTGGACCGCCGACACGGTGGTCTGGCGCCACTTCGGTCGGGACGTGAACTACGAGACCGACGAAGATGAGGAAGACGACACCGTGTTCGCGGGTCCCCTGATCTTCGACCGAGCGCAGTACGAGACGGAACTGCAACGCTTCATCGCCACGTTCCACGACGTCCGCGCGTCGCTGCCGGCTCCTACGCTCCCTTCACCACGAGATGACCAGCGGCGCAGGCACCTGCGCGACTAGTGGCCGTACACCTGAGGACGTGTCTGCCTTTGGTGTGCGGAGCCAGGACAGCGTTGCGGCAAGGACGGCGCCCCCCGCGGTACGTCAGGGCGAGCTTGTCGTATCGCGTGGCCAGCCCGCGCCAGTGCTTGAGGGCGATGAAGGACCGCTCGACGACGTTGCGACCCTTGTAGGCGACCGCGTTGTGGATGACGGGTCGGCCGCCACGCGAGCCACGTCCCTGCGGTGCCCTTGCTGGTCACGTGGCTCTGGGATGACCGCGCGGATCCCGCGGCGGCCCAGCTCGAAGCGGATCGCGCGCGAGGAGAACGCCTCGTCGGCCAGCCTCGCGTCCGGGCGGGTGCGCGGGTGTCCCGTGTCCCGGCACGGAAACCCGAATCGCGTCCAGCACCGGCCGACACATCGGCGCCTCCCCGCCTTGCCCCGGTCCGACCCGGACGGCCAACAGCCTGCCTCGGCCGTCCACGGCGTGGTGGATCTTCGTCGACAGCCCGCCCGGATCGACCGATGCCGTGATCAGCCCGCTCCGCTAGCTGATTCCTGTGCTTCGCGCGCGCCCTCGCGGTGCGCGGCAGGGTCGCAGCCGTGCTGATGGGTCCGGTTGATCGTGTAGTCGAGCGACATCGCCCAGTCGATCTCGACGGCAGCATCGGCCTGGGCGACCGGTCGGGTCAGGACGTCATCGCAGGTCCCGTCCTTCGAGAACCGGGCGTGAGGGTTCCGGGCCGTCTGCCACGGCCCGATCTCCGCCGGTAGAACCCTCCAGGCGACCTCGGTTCGATACCCGGTGAACGAAGCGCTCCACCACCTGCGGGCGATCGCGGAAGAGTATCCCCGCCCGCTACAGCGAAGGCTGGGATGCACGCCCTAGTCGCTTCTACTCGCCGCCCCGCGCGGACAACAGCCGTGCGCCACCAGCCCGGCAGGTACCCCTCGCCCCCGGCCAGTCCTGAAGGCTCGGGTCCCGCACGAAGCCGGAGCTCGCGCACCAGGGCCGCCTGCCGATGCCCGTCCCCCCCACAACGCACACCCCGCCGGCCCGTCCCCCCGTTTCACGTGGAACCGAGGGAGGACGTCCATCCCACGGCCGCGTGGTGCGCCCTCAGGTCTCTTACCGCCAGGCGCCGCCGGGCTCCCGCGCCCCTGGGCTCCCGCTCAATCCAACGCCGCGGAGGCGCACCCGCGGGCGCTCACGGAGGGTCAGAGGGGCCTAAGCCGGCGGGCCAGATACCCGCCCTCCAGGCCCTCCCCCCGCACACCGACAAGACGGTTCCGGTCCCCGGCCGCGCTGGCGTTGCCAGCACTCTGGCCCCGTCCTCGGCATGGCTGCTCGACGACGACGCTGATCCGCTCCCAGCCCGCCACCACGGCGAAGTGGTCCAGGAGCTGGACCGCCGCCGTCACACGGCCATTTCCGACCGGCTGAACCACCTCGGAGTTACTCAACGATCCCGCGCCCCGTGCGCGGACCGCCCTGGAGGTGCCCTTCGAAGCGCGGGCACGCACGCCCGTGCATGCAGACGGTGCGACCGCACTGACACAGTGAGCCACCCGAGGACCACGGCCAGCGACACCACCCCGTTTCTCACCGCCGGTCGAGGTCGCGAGCGGCGGCGTGGAGCCGGCGCGTGCGGCGGCAGAAGATGGGGCGGCGACGGCGCCCCCTCCTGCCGGTCCCGGTGGCAACCCCCTCCGTGGCCCGCCGGCACCGTCTCGCGACTATTCGTCTCGGGTCTACCCCGGCCGCGGGGCACGATCGACCGCGCGGCCACCGCGGCGTGCGGCCACGTCGCCCCCGTCGTGTTGCCCTTCGGCCCATGCCTATCACCTGTCGCCCATCACCCCGTCGCCGGTCGTCCGCCGTCCGTCGCTCGTCGCGCGCTCCGCTGGCGGGACGCGAGGCCGACACCCCGCCTCCCGCTGCCGCGACTCGCCCGCCCCTGTACGCGCAGCGGCCGCCGCCAGGCCGCCCTGTCCCCACGGCGCCAAGCAGGCGGAGGATCCGGCATCAGCGCGGCGGGTCTCCGCTATTCCGAGCCAACAGGTGTCGATGACGCCCGCGACGTTCCCTCGCCAAATGACCTCGGTGCATGGCACGGCACCCGTGTGTGCCCAGTCCGCGGGCCGGGAGATCCGCGCACCGCACGTCCCCGATCGCGACGAGACGCGCCCACGATCGCCGGGGAGCGGCCGGTCGGACCCGACGGATGGCTCGGCCCCACGCGCCGCGATCACGCATGGCACATGCCGATATCCGAGGTGGCCCGGCGCGCCATCTCGTGGCGTCCGTGCGCGCTCCTCGCAGGACCATGGGCTCGGGTACCCGTTCACGTCCCGTCGGTGCGACTCCCCCGCGGCCGGCCCAGAGAGGCGCCGAGACGCCCTGACCGCGCCGAGGCTCGATCACGATGTGCAGTCTGTCGGCGCCACGCGTCGTCACCAGGGCACGCGTTCCACGTGAAACGGCGTTGAGTGAGCCGCTACCCATGGGGGGCCGCTGCACAGGACTGCTGCACCGGACGCTGCCAACCGGCCACCGAGCCGTGCGACGTGAAACGCCGCTGAATGGGCCGCCACCGACGGGCGGGCGGCTGCACGGAGCGGACGCACCGGACGCGGCCATCCGGCCACGGAGCCGTTCCACGTGAAACGCGCTGAATGAGCCGCTACCTCATGGATGGGCGGCTGCACGGGACTGATGCACTGGACCCGGGCGTCCGGCCACGGAGCCGTTCCACGTGAAACGCCTCTGAATGAGCCGCTATCCATGGATGGGCGGCTGCACGGAGCGGACACACCGGACGCGGCCGTCCGGCACGAAGCCGTTCCACGTGAAACCGGACCGAGCCCGCCGGCCCAGCCAGCCGGCACCGCCCGGGAGGGCGCGGCACGCTCGCGCACCGTGCAGGGGACAGTGCTGCTCGTCCCGAACACGCCGACCGCGGTGCGGCGCACGGCGACACGGATTCCCGGCCCAGGGGGCCGCAAGCTCCGCCGCCAGTCACCGCCTCACGCGTCGGGAACCGGCGTACCCGACACCCCCATCGAGGGCCGCACAAGAGCCGCAATCGTGGGCGTACGGTCGCTCGTCGCCGGGCAACGGGCCCGCGGCGGGGAGGAGCGCTAGCGTCGAGGCGTGAGCACCTCAGCGGCCGAGCCTCGCGCGCGCGACTTCTGGCTCGTGCGTCTCCTGGACCAGGCGATCCGGGACGACCTGGGGCTGCGCACGGCCCATCGCGTCCGCGCCGCCCTGATCCTGCTGTCACTGCTGCTGCTCCTGGCGGTCGCGGTGCCGTTGCTGCTCACGACGGCCGGCACGAGGGACGCGGCGCTCGCGCTCGGTGTCGTGTTCGTCATCGTCCTCGGCGCCGGAGGCCTCGTGTGCCGCGGTGTCGGTGAGCACAAGCAGAGCTCGGTGTGGAAGTCGAGCGGCTACTTCATCGGGGCTGCCGCCTACGGCGCGACCGCGACCGTGTCCCTGGTCAACGGCGTGCACAGGCTGCTTGCCGGGTAGCCGCACCCGCCACGAGCCGCGGGCGTCCGTCCTCCCGGTCGCCCGAGAGGACCGCCCACAGTTCCCCGCGGCAGGCCTAAACACGTAACCCGCCTGCACCGTCCACGCACGCGAACCCCGTCGACCGCCGGTCACCGATGCGCGAGGCCCGGGCGACGCGCACGCCCCCGCCACCGCCGCAGACCGCCCGCTCCTCCCCCTCGCCCGGGCACCCCCGAGGCCGGCCGGACCACCCCGTCCCGGGAACGACTGAGGGCGGGTGACCGGACCACCGGTCACCCGCCCTCCGCACCGCACTGCAGGTCAGGCGGGGCGCACCACCACGCGGCGCTGCGGCTCGACACCCTCGGAGTCGCTCACGAGCCCGGCCTCTGCCACGGCGTCGTGGACGACCTTCCGCTCGAACGGGTTCATCGGGTCCAGCCGGACCGCCTCCCCCGACGCCGTGACCTGGTCGATCGCACCCTGCGCCACCGCCACCAGCTCGGCACGCCGTGCGGCACGGTGGCCCGCCACGTCGAGCATGAGCCGGCTGCGCTCCCCGGTGCGCGTCTGCACGGCCAGGCGGGTCAGCTCCTGCAGCGCGTCGAGGACCTCCCCCTCTGGGCCGATGAGGCGGCGGAGCGAGGCGTCGGTGGCGTCCTCCGCGACGATCTCGACGGCTGCACGTCCGTGGTCCACGTCGATCTCGATGTCGCCGTCCAGGTCCGTGATGTCGAGCAGCTCCTCGAGGTAGTCGGCGGCGATCTCGCCCTCCTCCTCGAGGCGTCGCACGACGTCCACGTCGACGGTCGTCTCCGGCTCGGTGCTCATGTCTCCTCCGATCACACGCCGCGTGCTCGCGGCCACGTCCGTGGTGCTGCCGTCAGGAGGCGTCGGAGCCGTCGGTGGCCCCGCTGCCCGAGCTGCTGCCGGGAGCGCGCGTCGCGCCGCCGGGCCGTGCGCCGCCGCCCTTGCTGCCCTTGGGACGCGCCTTGCCGGGAGCCGCGCCCGTGCCCGCCCCCTTGCCGCCCGCGGGGCGGGTGCTCCCGCCCGGAGCCGGGTCCGTGACGTCCCGGGTCGGGGCGTCGGGGGCCGTGGGAGTCGCTGCCGTGGTCGGGGCCGCGGGTGCACCGCCGACCGGCTTGCTCTTGGCGCGGTCCTTGCGCTTGGGCTGCTGACGCTGACCGGTGCGGGGCTTCTCCTCGATGACCCCGACGGGCCCCCCGCGGTCCTCCTCGATCGACGCACCCCTGCGCGCCGCCTTGCGGGCCTTGCGCTCCTTCAGGGCGGCCTCGGCCTGCGACCCGGGCGCCGGCATCCGGCGGATCGTGTAGAACTGCTGGCCCATCGACCACAGGTTGGTCGTGGTCCAGTAGAGCAGCACGCCGATCGGGAAGTTCACGCCGGAGAAGGCGAAGACGAGCGGCAGCACGTAGAGCAGGATCTTCTGCTGCTGCGCCATGGGCCCCTGCAGCGCGGCCGGCGGCATGTTCTTCATCGTGAGCTGGCGCTGGGTCGTGAACGTCGTGACCGACATCGCGACGATCAGCAGCACCGTCACGATCATGATGTTGACGTTGCCGTCCGCCTGCATGAACGTGCCGGACAGCGGGGCGCCCCAGATCGTCGCGGCCTCCGCCTGCCCGGCGAGCTCGCGCGTCATCGGCCCGATCGAGTCGGCCCGCGGGTACTCCCCCTGCGCGAGCCGAGGCAGCTCGTACAGCACGCGGAACAGCGCGAAGAAGATCGGCGACTGCAGCAGCAGCGGGAGGCACGAGGCGAACGGGTTCGTCCCGTGCCGTCGGTACAGCTCCATCATCTCGCGGCTCTGCGCCTCACGGGACGCGGGGTCGGTGCGCCCCTTGTACTTCTTCTGCAGCGCCTGCATCTCCGGCTGGACCAGCTGCATCCCGCGGGACGCCTTGATCTGCTTGAAGAAGAGCGGGATCAGCAGGATCCGGATCACGATCACGAGGCCGACGATGGACAGCGCCCAGGCGGCACCGCTCGCAGGGTCGAGCCCGACCGCGGTCAGCAGGTCGTGGAACTGGACCATGATCCAGGCCACCGCGACCATGATCGGGAAGAGCAGGCCGTCCATCCAGTCCATCGGTCAGGGCTCCTCGAGAGCTCAGTGCGCGGTCGCTGCCGCGTCGAGAGGGTGGTGCGCATCGCGCACGGGGGGAACGTCGTCGACGCCACCCGGGTTCCACGGGTGGCACCGCAGCAGCCGGCGCGCGGCGAGCCACGAGCCGCGCAGAGCCCCGTGGCGCCGTACGGCGAGCACGGCGTACTGCGAGCACGACGGGTAGAAGCGGCACGTCTGCGGGGTCAACGGGGACACCACGTGCTGGTAGAGCCAGAGCAGTCCGAGCAGCGCGCGTGCGGGGAGCCGCACGAGCGCCCGACCGAGGGCAGCAGGAGTCATGGGACGACCGGCCGACCAGCCGGCGCGCGACCGAGGGCGCGTCGCAGGGCGGCGTCGAGGTCCGACCCCAGTGCCGTGAACGTCGCCGACGCGGAAGCGGGCTGCGCCCGGACCACGACCCGCGCGCCGGCGGGGAGCCGGTCGAGCCGCGCTCGCACCAGCTCCCGCAGGCGCCGACGCACCACGTTGCGCACGACGGCGTTGCCGACGGCCCGAGACACGACGAGACCGACCACCGGCGGGCCGGGGTCGGTCGTGGTCGTGAGGTGCACGACGAGCGTCGGTCGCCCCCCACGCGCACCGCGACGCACCGTCTGCTGGAAGTCGGCAGAGCGGCGCATCCGGTGCGCTGCGGGGAGCACCGGCGTGCGGGTCAGGCCGAGAGCTCGTCGCGCCCCTTGCGGCGGCGCGCGGCGAGGATGGCGCGGCCGGCGCGGGTGCGCATGCGCAGGCGGAAGCCGTGCGTCTTGGCCCGGCGCCGGTTGTTCGGCTGGAAGGTGCGCTTGGTCACGACGATCTCCACGTTCTCGGGGCGGACGCGCACGGGTACGCGTCCAGGTCCAGGTGCCGGTGCTCGACCGCTCCTCAGGAGCACACGGGGAGCCGTGTGAGTGGCGTCAGGGCGCGCCGGATGGAGCCGTCAAAAGGCTGGGCCACGCTACGCTCCCCGGCCCGAGCCGGTCAAATGCGCCAGGCCCGGCATGTGCGAGCCGGAGCGGCACTCGCGCGGCCCACCCCAACGGGCTCTTCTGCGCTCCACGCCGCACGGTTAGCATCGAGGCACGTCGCTCCCCGTGCAGGCACCGCGTCCGTCCGGGTCGAGCCGCCGGTCGGGCAGCCGGCGGGCACGGGCGACG